>NZ_DHOS01000066.1 GCF_002410825.1 Proteiniphilum sp. UBA5384
ATTTATAAATTCAAAACAGGTTCTTATGCTTACAGATTTAATTCTTATCGGTTATTCAGGGCATGCTTACGTGTGTGCCGATAATGCGTTATTGAATAATTATGATATTGTCGGTTACTGCGATACGGAAGAGAAACAGGTCAATCCTTTCCAACTGGATTATTTGGGAAAGGAGAAGGAGTATCTCTCTTCTGAAAGAAATGGGGTGCTCTTTGTCTCTGTTGGTAGTAATAATTTGAGAGAGACAATCATGAAAAGATTTCCCGATAAGGTGTTTGTGAATCTTATTCATCCACGGTCGATTGTTTCTCAAAAAGCGTCTCTCGAACCTGATGCAAATATCCTTGTTGGAGCCGGAGTAATGGTGAATCCTTTGGCGAAAATAGGTAAAGGGGTGATCTTGAATACAGCCTGTGTGGTGGAGCATGAATGTGTGATTGACGAGTATGCGCATATTGCACCGGGAGCCGTCTTGGCCGGGAATGTGAAGATCGGGAAAAGAACATTTGTAGGTGCCAATGCGGTGATAAAGCAAGGTGTTGTGGTGGGAGATAATGTAATTATCGGTGCCGGGTCGGTGGTGATTAATGATGTGCCTGATGGAGTGACCATCGTGGGTAATCCTGCAAGAGAAAAAATATAAAATAATTAAAACGTATATGATTCCATTATCAGTGCCCCATTTGAACGGAAACGAATGGGAATATGTAAAAGATTGTCTGGATACGGGGTGGATATCCTCTGCCGGTTCTTATGTGAATCGGTTTGAACAGATGATCGCGGAGTACACGGGTGCGCGCTATGGCGTGGCTTGTATGAACGGTACGGCGGGGTTGCACCTCGCCCAATTGCTGTCGGGGGTGAAACAGGGCGATCATGTGATTGCGCCCAACATTACTTTCGTGGCTACACTAAACGCAGTGACCTACACAGGTGCGGAACCTATCCTGGTGGATGTGAACCCGGAGAACTGGCAGATGGACCTGGATTTGCTGGAGGATTTTCTCGGAAAAAATGCTTATCCGGGAAATCCCGGTGCGGGGGAAGAGGAAGGTCGCTATTATTTGCAGTCGACACGTCGGCCGCTAAAAGCCATCGTTCCTGTACATGTGCTCGGGAACGTGGGGGATATGGACAAGTTGCTCTCCATCGCACTGAAATATAACCTCGCAGTGATTGAGGACAGTACCGAATCATTGGGGTCGTTCTACAAGGGAAAGCATACCGGCAGGTTCGGGAAGTTCGGAGTGTTCAGCTTCAACGGAAACAAAATTATCTCCGCCGGTGGAGGAGGGATGATGGTGACCGATGACGAGGAACTGGCGAAAAAGGCCAAGCATCTGACCACCCAGGCCAAAGCAAGCCCCGAAGAATATTACCATGATGAGATAGGCTACAATTACCGGTTGGTAAACGTATTGGCGGCTATCGGCGTGGCGCAGATGGAACAGTTCCCGGCACTGTTGGCCAACAAGAGGAAGATGGATGCTTTCTACCGCAGTGAGCTGGCAGGGGTGGGGGACATCACTTTCCAGCAGGTACCGGACGGGGTAGAGACCAATTGCTGGTTGTTTACCTTTAAAACCGCCCGTATGTGGGAGTTGCTGCAGTTCCTGAATAACAACGGGGTACAGTCGCGCCCTTTTTGGGTGCCGATGCACAGTCTTCCCATGTTTGCCAAAAAAATATATGTCTCCCAAGATAATGTGGCTGCCGGCATCTATGAGAGTTGTATCAGTATCCCAAGTTCGGGAGGTATCACGCAACAGGAACTGGAAGAGGTGGTGGAGCAAATCAAACATTTTTATAACAGGTAAGATGATGTATATTGATATACCGGAATTTATAAAGGAGTATATTACCAAAAGGCCGGAGAGCCTTTTTTTAAGAGATATCGAGAATTACAGGGAGATACTGTCGGAACGGATCGACGGGAAATCGGTATTGGTGATCGGTGGAGCGGGTACCATCGGGTCGTCGTATATCGAAGCGGTGTTGCAGTTTAAACCCGGACGACTGTATGTGGTAGATACCAATGAGAACGGGTTGACCGAACTCACGCGTCATCTACGCAGTAAACCAGACCAGTATATCCCTGATGATTATAAGACTTATCCGATGTCGTTCGGCGATGAGGTGTTTAAAAAAATGTTCGTGAACGAAGGCCCTTTCGAGATTGTTGCTAATTTTGCGGCACATAAGCATGTGCGCTCGGAAAAGGATAAGTACTCCATCGAAGCGATGATCGAGAATAACGTTTTCAAGGCGAAAGCATTTCTGGACTTGTTGCTGGAACATAAACCGGAGCGTTTCTTCTGTGTCTCGACCGACAAGGCGGCCAATCCGGTAAATGTGATGGGAGCTTCCAAAAAATTGATGGAGGAGGTAATCATGGCTTATAGCGACCGATTGCATATCGCTACGGCACGTTTCGCCAATGTGGCTTTTTCCAACGGTTCATTGCTGGCTGGTTATATGGAGCGGCTAATGAAAAAGCAGCCCTTGTCGTGCCCTTCGGATGTGAAACGCTTTTTTGTCTCACCTGAAGAGAGCGGACAGATCTGTATGCTGGCTTGCATGCTCGGCGAAAGTGGAGATATCCTTTTTCCTAAGCTGGAAGAAGAGAAGATGATCTATTTCCGGGATATAACCGAAGATTTCTTTAGGGTGATGGGACGGAAGACAAATCAATGCAGCTCGGAAGAGGAAGCCAAGCGGAAAGCGGCTGCCGTGTCTCCACACGATCCTTATCCTGTCTATTATTTTTCTTCCGACACGTCGGGAGAGAAATTGTATGAAGAATTCTATACGGAGAATGACGAGTTGGATATGACTTCTTTCAACGGGCTGGGAGTGGTGAAGAATGCGAAAAAGGAACCGATATCCAAGGTCAACCGTACGCTGGACGAACTGAAGCAATTGATGAATTCGGGAGATTATAATAAGGCGGATATTGTTAACTTGTTGAAAAATTATATCCCCAACTTTGAACATATTGAGACCGGAAAAAGTTTAGACCAGAAAATGTAAGAACTATGTACGAATTTACAAAGAGAACATTTGATATTTTGAGTTCGGCGATCGCTTTAATTATTCTTTCTCCTTTGCTAATTCCGGTAATTATCGGCTTAAAACTGACGGGCGAGGGGGAGATCTGGTATTTTCAGGAGCGCGTAGGTTATAAAAACAGGCGGTTTAATATTTTTAAGTTTGCTACCATGTTAAAAGGCAGCAGCAAAATGCCCGGAGGATTTATCACGACGAAAAAAGATCCGCGCACCACACCGATGGGTGGATTCTTGAGAAAGTCGAAAATTAACGAACTCCCGCAGTTGATCAATATCCTGATCGGCGATATGTCGGTGGTCGGTCCGCGTCCGGTGATGCCGCAGAGTTTCGAGGCTTATCCAGAGGATATCCGGGCAGTCATCTACAATGTGAAACCGGGATTGACAGGAATCGGGTCTATCATATTCCGTGATGAGGAAGAACTGATTACCCGGGTGAAAGAGCGCGGTGGTGATATATGGGATTTTTACAAAAATACGATTTATCCCTTCAAAGGACGATTAGAGCAGTGGTATCAACAACACCACTCATTTTTGACCGATATGAAACTCATTGTTCTTACCGCATGGGTAATTGTATCTCCCAATAGCCAACTGATGTATAAATGGTTCAAGGACTTGCCCGAAAGACCTTTCTGATCTGTAATACTATTGTAGCAGTTATTTTTCTTTTATATTAAGTAATTCCATTTCCAAAACGTAGTTTAATTCATAGAGTAAATAATAGATTTGTTATGCTGATCAACGAACAGTTATTAGACGAAGTGACAGCCAAGGCGAAAATAAGCGAACGGCTGCGGATGAATTTCAACCTGCACGACAGCCTCGAGGCCAAGGCACAGAGGCTGTTAAACGCCCTCGAACCGGGCACAGTCCTTCCAATCCACCGGCACCGGAATACAGCCGAAACATACATCGTCCTCCGCGGAAGCATGAAAGTATTGTTCTATAACGACAAGAAAGAACTGACCGGTGAATCCATCATCGACCCCAAACAAAAAGAATACGGCATTCATCTCCCCGCCGGGCAATGGCACACACTGGAAGTACTGGAGCCGGGCACCGTGCTCTTCGAGGTGAAAGACGGCCCCTACATCCCCTTCGGCAAAGAGGATATCTTGGGATGATGAACTTAGCAGGACCTGGAGACAAAATGCAATTAGAAAAATTAAGAAATACTCATGTTGCCTCAAAACTTAAATACGAATAGAAAAGATTAATTTTCTCTCCAATGAAGTAGATTGATATGTATAAAATTACGGAGAAGTTAATTTGCTCTATATGTCACCTTTAACAATTAGAGGAAAAATGGAAAGGGCCAATGAAAGCATTACAGAAGTTTTTAATTACGTAAATCATTGTCCCCACCGGCAAATGCCCCACTGCTTCCTTCCATTTTTTACTTTATTGATTTACAGTAAAAAAGGAGTCTGATTTTGAATTGGACCTGGATTATGGCTGCAGAATTTATCATGAAGAAGACCGATCCCAACGTAAAAAATTCTTACTATTAGAAGAGGAGCAATATAGCACCCAAAAAGCAAAGGAAAGATTTAGCCAACAGGATATTGATCGTTTGCCCATACCTGAAGTTCTAAAATATATGGATAGTTATTGTTGAAAAAAATCTTTTTTGCGGGGAACCATGACACGACAGCGTATTCCGGTGATGTTGACCCCTTCCGTTCTCCCGGAGGGCACTTTGAAGATAAAAGTATATTCGGAGTTCTTTTGGTAGTCATGGGGTGATAGGTCAACATGGGCAATTGAGTACAAAATAATTAATTAAAAAAGAAAATCCGTTGCAAAAATATTATGGTTGATTTATTTGTTGTAAATTTGCAACATCAAACTAACTGAGAGGTGAAAATGAAAACAACAAACAATCTGAAAGCATTCAGGGAAGCTTCCGGATTTACGCAAGAAAGGGTCGCCTCTTTTCTCTCCATAGAGAGAGGCGCTTTAGCCAACTATGAGATAGGCAGCCGTGAAACTCCCTTGCCTGTACTTATCAGGTTATCTGATTTGTATGGTGTGGATATTGCCGACTTTTATGAAATGGATCCGGAAAAAGTGAAGGACGCTTTACTCTGTTCATTCAGGATGGAAGACTTGTCTGATGAGGATCTAAAGGAAATATCCTCTTTTAAAGAGGTCGTCAAATCATATCTGAAAATGGGATATATAGCACAAGAATGACGAAGGATATCATTGAAATAAGAGCCAGTGAATTGAGATCTGAATGGGGATTATCTTCCGACGAACCCATTCAGGTCAAGCCTCTGCTGTTGAAATTAGACATCCTCACCCTGTTCAGACCTTTGGATGATGATTTCTCGGGGATGTGTTTAAAAAGGAACAACAGCCGGTTTATCTTAATTAATGCAAATCATCCCATAGGCAGGCAACACTTTACTATCGCACATGAGCTTTACCATCTTTTTGTGCAGGAAACTTTTGAGGTTCATTACTGCAACCCGGGAAGTAAAAACTCATCGAAACAGGAAAAAGAGGCCGATTTCTTTGCCTCCGTTTTATTGATGCCTCAAATGGGGATCAAAAAAATGATACCTGAACCGGAACTCATGGTGAAAGATGTATCTTTGGCTACCTTGTTGAAATTGGAGCATTATTTTGGGGTATCGAGAGGTGCATTGCTTGTTCGATTAAGTTTCCTGAAACTAATATCCAATGATGTTTTTAATCGCTTGACAGAAAAACCGGTAGTTCGTTCCGCCAAAGAGTATGGTTACGATACTACATTGTATTTGCCTGGGAATAATGGCATAGTCGTCGGGGATTATGGGGTAAGAGCAAGGGCCTTGTTTGAACGGGGGAAGATTTCGGAAGGTCATTATGTCGAGCTTTTATCAAAAATTGGGGTTGATCCTACTCAAAACCACGACTAATCAGTGACAGGCCATGAGCAACGGGAAATCAATAAAAGTAATTTTAGATTCGGATGTGATCATTCATTTTATTAAAGGTGGTTGCCTGAATTTGCTTCCCCAAATATTGCCAATGTATTCTTTTGTGATATTGAACATGGTATATGATCATGAGTTAGCTGCGGCACACCGGGTGATTATCCAGAATACCGTAAATCTCTTAAAAACGATAACCATTGAAAAATGGGAACCATTAAAAGAGGAACGGCAGGAATTTATAATTCTCCAGAAAAAATTCGGATTGGGTGAAAGTGCTTCCATGGTATATTGTAAATACAGGAATGATGTCTTGGCCAGCAGCAATCTGAAAGATATAGTGGACTATTGCGAAGAAAATAAAATCACCTATTTTACGACGATAGACTTTTTATATCAAGCGATGGTCTCCAAAGTAATGACTGAAAAAGAATGCGATAGATTTATTGCAGAAGTGACTTCAAAAGGGAGCAAATTGCCGGTAACCAAGATGAGCGGATTTACTCCACGGTTACGATTATAAGCAAAGAAGAATTTATCTCACCCTTGCACATGGAACATGGCGAATTACTCTTATTAAACACACTGCAAACAAACAATGCACTTTATGATTCATAAGCGAAAAGAACCATACTCAATTGAAGAACTGAAAGACAACAAGATTTGAAACCCAATACCATATCAGTGGAGAGTACGTTTTTTTCAACGGAAGAAAATTGTAAAGTAATCATCAATAAGAGCTTTCTACATATCCGAAACTATTTTCAGCACCTCATCGTTTTGACGCTTTTCAGTGTAAACAAATAAATATCAAATTATCCTTAGATTCGCATATTAAAGAGGAATTATATCCCCAATCTTGAACATGTTGAAGCCGGAAAATATTTGGATCATAACATGTAAGATTCATGTACGAATTAAAAAAGCGAATATTTGATATCCTGATCGGTAATATGTCGGTAATTGTATTTTTCAACAGCCAACTGATGTGTAAATAGTTCAGGGATCTGCTCGAAAGTCCTTTCTGAGAAAAGGAATAATATGGTGAATAGCTGTGCAAATGACCGAAGGGCGTTAGGATTCTATAAGAATAGAATTCGGGTAGTTTGAATTAATTATATTATTTTTGTGGCGTTTGAAAAAAACAATTGAAAATAACTAGTTTTAATCGAATGAGAAAATGTACATTTATTTTTGTGGTTATTGTGGGTATGAGCCTCTTGACAGGTTGCGGATCATCGAAGAATGTGGCCTACATGCAGGGGGTGGAAAATACAACCGAGGATGAATATCGATTGCAGACTGTTCCCCTCTACGATGCCACTATCATGCCGAAAGACCTGCTTACGGTGACTGTGAGCACTACTGACCCGGAAGCGTCGAAACCGTTTAACCTCGTGACACCCATACTGAACACAGGTTTGAATACCTCATCGGGCAGCCAGGGGCAATTGCAATCGTACCTGGTGGATAACAACGGGCAGATTGAGTTCCCGGTGGCGGGCATGATTACGCTGAAAGGACTTACCAAAAGGGAAGCGGAAGCCAAAATTAAAGGATTGCTAAGTCATTACTTGAAAGAGGAACCGGTTGTGACGGTGAAATTTGTGAACTATAAAATTTCAGTACTGGGAGAGGTTGCCCGCCCAAATACTTTTACCATACAAAACGAGAAAGTAAATCTGTTTGAAGCACTGGCCATGGCCGGGGATCTGACGATTTGGGGGCGGCGCGATAACGTGAAGATCATACGGGAAGATGAGGCGGGGTATAAACGGGTGATTATGGTGAATCTGAACGATAAGAACGTTATCTTTGAACCGAACTTTTACCTGCAACAGAACGACGTGGTATATGTGGAACCGAACAAGGTAAAGGCGAAAAACTCGGAGATCGGATCCGCTACAGGAATATGGTTGACGACAACTTCTATACTGATTTCGGTAGCTACCCTTTTAGTCAATGTATTAAAGTGAAGTAATGAACGAAACAAATTTGCAAACTATAGAACAAGAAGAGGAGGGCAGTCTGAACCTCTGGGATCTTGTATCCCTTTTTATTAAATACTGGAAATGGATTGTGGCAGGGTTGGCCGTTGCCGTGGTGGTCGCTTTTATCTATCTGAGATATACTACTCCGGTATATAATGTAACCGCTTCTATCGTGCTGAAAGAGAGTGCTAAAGGACGACCCGCACAAATAGGCACGTTGGAAGAGCTGACGATGATGGGTACCGTGACCAATGTGGATAACGAGATATTTATCCTGCAATCCCGCTCTTTGATCCGTTCCGTGATTAACCGCTTGAACCTTCATACCTCGTATATCGTAAAGGGAAGGGTTAAGGAAACCGACTTGTATACATCAAGTCCCGTGGTGGTGGCGATGAATCAGGCTGATCAGGATCGACTGACTACCAATATCGAGTTGGAGATGCAGCTCAGGGGTGACTCTTCTGTGCAAGTGCGCGGGAAGTTGGAAAACCAAATCATTGATACGCTGCTGACACGCCTCCCGGCACTGATCGCGACTGAATACGGGAATATCACCTTTACCCGAAGGGAAGGGGGGAAGCCGGATTATCGTGAATTGCGCGTGATGATCCAGCATGCGAATGCGGTGATTGGCGATTACAGGAGAAACCTCACCGTGTCGCAGACATCTAAAAATGCTTCAGTGTTGAAGATCGACCTGAAAACGCCTTATCCCCAGAAAGGGCGTGATTTCCTGGCAACCTTGGTGGAGATGTATAACAACGACGCAATCAAGGATAAGAATCAGGAGGCGATGAATACACAGCGGTTTATCGATGAACGTATAGCCATTATCGATCGGGAGCTGGGTGTGGCGGAGCGCAATGTGGAAGAGTATAAGCAAGCGAAGGGGCTGACTGATATCCAGACCGACCTGCAGAGGGATATGCAGATGGGTAGCGTTTATGAGCAACAATTAGTGGAAGTGGAAACACAACTGAATGTGGTGAGCTCGCTGGATGATTACATGAAGGACCCTTCAAACCAAAATAAGACAATCCCTGCCAATGTCGGGGTGAATGATCCTTCGCTTCAGGCAACTACCTCGGAATACAACCGGCTATTGCTGGAACGGGAACGACTCTCCTCGAGCATGACGGACGACAATCCCGCCATGCGCAGGATCAACGAGCAAATTGAGGGGCTGCGACAAAGCATCAGCTCTTCAATCAATAGTGTACAACAAGGATTGCAAATCCGACAGAGGGAAACACGTAACCAGGCGAACTTGTTCGGGGGGCGGGTGAGCAACGTGCCCACGCAGGAGAGGGAGTTCCTGGAACTCTCCCGCGAACAACAGATTAAGGCGAGCCTCTTTTTGATGCTGCTGCAGAAACGGGAAGAGAATGCGTTGGCATTGGCGGCTTTTGCCAATAAGGCGAAGGTATTGGATGAACCTGCCAACGGAGGTAAAGTGGAGCCCCGGACGATGATTGTGGGCTTGGCGGCTTTACTTCTGGGCTTGTTGATCCCGATGGGACTTATTTACCTGAAAGATATCCTGAGTTTCAGGATTACAAGCCGTTCTGACGTGGAAAGGATTTCGAAAGTGCCTCTGTTAGGAGATATACCGGCGTTTGATGAGGGGGAAAGCGTGGCAGTGAAAGAGAACCAGACCCGACAGATTGATGAGGCATTCAGGATGCTGCGTACGAACCTGCTGCTTACCCTGGGGGCGGATAATAAGGTGGTGGTATTCACCTCTACCGTGTCGGGTGAAGGGAAAACGTTCGTGGCGTTGAATACGGCCATCAGCCTCTCCTTGCTTGAAAAAAAGGTGTTGCTGGTAGGACTGGATTTGCGTGTTCCACGTTTGGCGGAGCATCTGAAACTTGAAACCAAGGACGGCTTCACGAATTACCTGTCGGGTTTTAATACAGACCTGGATAGTTTGATCGTGCCTTCCGGATTGACGGATTACCTGTTCGTGTTGCCCGCGGGACCGATTCCTCCTAATCCGGCTGAGTTGTTGTCTCGCCCGTCGCTGGATAAAGCCATCGGAAAATTGAAAGAGGATTATGACTTGATTATCATTGACTCGGCTCCTGCCAGTCAGGTGACTGATACGCTCATTATCAACCGGGTGTCGGATGTCACGGTATATATGTGCCGTGCCAATTACTCCAGCAAGGGTAATCTAAGATATGCCAATGAGCTGATGCAACATGAGAAATTGAAGAACATGGTGTTGGTGGTGAATGATGTGGATGAGTTTCACCATGGCTACGGATATGGCTATGGTTACGGGTATGGCCGCACCTATGGCTATGGCTATCGGGACGAGAAAAAGAAAAAAAAGGAGTGATTCCTTGTGTAACGAGAATAAAATCATTACTTTTGCAAACTTTTTTGTCGGATAAAGACGGAAAAGAACAATAATAATAACAAATTCAAGGAGAGCAAAATGCCAAAAATGAAGACTAATTCCGGTGCCAAAAAGAGGTTCGCCCTTACCGGAACAGGAAAAATCAAGCGGAAACATGCTTATAAGAGTCATATTTTGACGAAGAAGACCAAAAAGCAAAAGAGAAATCTGACGCAAACCGGTCTGGTCCACAAATCTGACTTAAACAGTGTCAAGACGCTGCTGGGAATGAAGTAATCCTTCCCCGGGCGAGTTTCCAATAAGAGATTTAGTAACAGGATGTATGCCACCAAGAGCTCTGCACGACAGGGACGCTATCATTCAAAACAAGTAACATTATGCCAAGATCAGTCAATCATGTTGCATCACGCAACCGCAGAAAAAAAGTTCTGAAATTAACAAAAGGCTATATCGGTGCCCGCAAGAATGTGTGGACGGTAGCCAAAAATACGTGGGAAAAAGGGCTTACCTATGCCTACCGCGACCGTAAAAACAAAAAACGCAACTTCCGCGCATTGTGGATTCAGCGTATCAACGCCGCCGCCCGTGAACACGGCATGTCTTATTCACGCCTGATGGGTGCGTTGCACAAAAATGAAATTGAAATCAACCGCAAGGTACTTGCCGATTTGGCAATGAACCATCCCGAAGCATTCAAGGCGATCGTGGATAAAGTGAAGTAGCCGTTGCTTTTCACATCCGGCTGATACGGAATAGAGAGGGGAATCTGAAGAGGTTCTCCTTTTTTATTTTTCTAATGAACAAAACTCATTTTGTTCAACAATGATTGGGTAAAATTGTTTTGTAGAAGTTATCTTTGCTGTATAGATAGATAAAATAAATTATATGACCATTATGAAACTTTTTAGGATAATAACCGGAGTGCTGTTGTCAGCCTTTATTATTGCCGTTTTGCCGGTGGGTTGTAATGCCGGTGGGAAAACCACTTCCGGTACGGTTACCTACGCAAATCCGCTTCCGGTAGCGTTTGGCGATCCGTTTATCCTCTCTGCCTCCGACGGGAAGTATTATATGTATGGCACGGGTGGTGTGGAAAAAGGATTCGGTGCCTACAGTTCAGACAACCTGGTCGACTGGCAGTTCGAGGGACAAGTCTATTCAGGGGAGCAGCCGGGTTCGTGGACGGCAGGGAATTACTGGGCACCCGAGGTGTATGAAATTGATGGTCGTTATTATATGTTTTTCAGTGCCGACTGGAAGGAAAACCCTACCCATGAACTGGAAAATTTCCGTATCGGGGTGGCAGTGGCCGACCGACCGACCGGGCCGTTTACCGAGATATCCGACGCACCGCTGTTCGATCCGGGATATCCTGTCATCGATGCCAATATCCTGCAGTATGATGGTAAGACGTATCTCTATTATTCCCGTTGTTGCTATAAGCATCCCGTGGAGAGCGAGGTCGCCGGGTGGGCCCGGGATGAAAACCTCTTCGATGAGATCGAGGAGAGCTGGGTTTATGGCGTGGAGATATCGAATGATTTCACCTCGGTAACCGGTGAGCCGGTATTGCTTTTACAACCTCCGTCTACCATGCAGGATCCGCAGACGGAGTGGGAGAGCCGCTCGGTGACGTCGGGAGAGGTCAACCGCCGTTGGACCGAAGGATCATTCGCTTTTGAATACGACGGTAAGATTTATATGATGTATTCCGCCAATTTCTTCGGTGGAGAGAATTATGCGGTGGGTTATGCGATTGCCGACAATCCGCTGGGACCATTTGTAAAGGCGGCAAATAACCCCGTGCTTGAAAAAAATACCGCCTCGGGAGGTGATGTCACCGGCACCGGACATAATATGGTGTTCCGGTCGAAAGAGGGCGGGAAGTTGTATTGCGTGTATCATGGACGTACACGGAAGACCGGCGATGAGAGGGTGGTCTTTCTCGATGCGATGAAGATCGACAAGAATGGAGTGCTTACCGTGGAAGGACCGTCTACCACAGAGAAAGAATTGTAATTCATGCGTACATATTCCATAGAAGAGGAACAGCGTATTGAACGCATTATAAAGAGCTGCCGGCTTTGCCATGTGGGAATGGCGGATGAGAACGGGAAGCCTTATGTGTTGCCGATGAATTTCGGATATGAGCCGGGTGTGGTGTATCTGCATTCGGCGCAGGAAGGGCATTCGATCTCCATCCTGGAGAAGAACCCGCAGGTGTGCATCACATTCTGTTCCGAACCCGGCCTGGCATGGCAGGACGAAGAGGTGGCCTGCAGCTACCGGATGCGTGGAGAGAGTGTGATCTGTTGTGGCCGGGTGGTTTTTGAAGAGGATTTCGATGAGAAGGTGAAGGCGTTGAATTGTATCATGCGCCAGTATTCCGACAGGGAATTCAACTATTCCGCCCCCGCCGTCAGGAATGTGAAGATATGGAAGGTGGAACTCGAGGATATCACTGCCCGCGAATTTGGGGTACCAAATAAAAACGCTGCCAAATATAAAAACGCTGCCAAATATAAAAATGCAGCCAAACATAAAAATATCTAACCGGATAATATAAAAGGATGAAGATAGCTGTTGTAGGAACAGGTTATGTGGGCCTTGTGACAGGCACCTGTTTCGCTGAAATGGGGACGGAAGTGCATTGTATCGATATCGATACCGCAAAGATCGATCAACTAAAGGAGGGGGTCATTCCTATTTACGAACCGGGACTGGAAGAGATGGTTGTCCGTAACTATAAAGCCGGACGGTTGAATTTTTCCACAGACCTGGAATCGGTGCTGGATGAGGTGGAAATTGTCTTTAGTGCCGTAGGGACACCTCCCGACGAGGATGGAAGCGCCGACCTGAAGTATGTGCTGGAGGTGGCAAGGACGATCGGCAGGAATATGCGCAACTACCTTCTGATCGTTACCAAAAGCACGGTTCCCGTGGGGACTTCCCGGAGGGTGAAGGCGGTTATACAGGAGGAACTGGAGAAGAGGGGGGCGGATATCCCCTTTGATGTGGCTTCCAATCCGGAGTTCCTGAAAGAGGGCGATGCCGTGCAGGACTTCATGTCGCCCGACCGGGTGGTGGTAGGCACGGAATCGGAGAGGGCACGCGAGCTGATACACCGCCTGTACAAGCCTTTCATGCTGACCAACTACAGGATGATCTTCACGGATATATCTTCGGCGGAAATGATAAAATATGCGGCCAATGCCATGCTTGCCACCCGCATCAGTTTTATGAATGACATCGCGAACCTCTGCGAGTTGGTGGGCGCCAATGTGAATATGGTGCGGAAAGGGATCGGATCCGATACCCGTATCGGGAGCAAATTCCTTTATCCCGGCTGTGGATACGGGGGCAGTTGCTTCCCGAAGGATGTGAAAGCCCTGATCAGGACTGCGGAGAAGAATGGTTACGACATGAAGGTGTTGAAAGCAGTGGAGGCGGTGAATGAGAAACAGAAAGAGATACTGTTCGATAAATTGAACAGGCATTTTAACGGGGATTTAAAAGGAAAGACCATCGCTTTATGGGGGTTGTCGTTCAAACCTGAGACGGATGATATGCGCGAAGCCCCTTCACTGGTGCTGGTCAATCAGCTGTTAGAAGCCGGGGCACAGGTAAAGGCGTATGACCCTATTGCGGTTCCCGAAGCCCGGCGACGGGTTGGGGAGAACGGAGACAGGGTTGTCTTTACGGAAGATTCTTACGGCGCGGTGATGGGTGCGGATGCACTGGTACTGGTTACCGAGTGGAAGGAATTCCGGATGCCCAACTGGGAGATATTGAAACGGTTGTTGAGGACACCCGTGATCGTTGATGGCAGGAATATTTATAACAGGGAGGATATCGACAAGTGGGGATTTACCTATTATGGTATCGGACAATAACTGAAATTTCACATGAGAATACTGGTTACAGGGGCAGCGGGATTCATCGGCTACCACTTGTGCACAAAACTGATGGAAAAAGGGCATCAGGTTGTGGGAATAGATAATATCAATGACTACTATGATGTCAATTTGAAATATGGGCGCCTGGATGAAATGGGAATCAGTAGGGAATCATCCCGGGAATTCAATAATCGGGTGGTTTCATCGAAGTACGGGACACAATTGTGTTTTGTAAGGATGAACCTTGAAGACAGGACCAATCTGCCTGTTTTATTCGGGAAGGAGAAGTTTGATTATGTCGTTAATCTGGCTGCCCAGGCAGGAGTACGCTACAGCCTGGAGAATCCGATGGCTTACGTGGACAGTAACATCGCGGGGTTTGTGAATCTCCTGGAATGTTGCCGCCGCTATACTGTGGGCAGATTGATCTATGCCAGCAGTTCCAGTGTATATGGGAATTCTACGGAAGTACCCTTCTCTACGGAGCAGCGGGTGGATAATCCGATAAGCATGTACGCCGCTACGAAAAAAAGCAATGAGTTGATGGCGTATGCCTACAGCCATTTATTCGGTATACAGGTGACAGGGTTGCGTTTCTTTACCGTTTACGGGCCTTGGGGGAGACCCGACATGGCACTTTTCCTCTTTACGGATGCCATTTTAAATGACAGGCCGATTGATGTTTTTAACCATGGCGATCTCTCCAGGGATTTTACTTATATCGACGATATAATAAAAGGAGTACTTCTTATTCTTGAGGATGACCGGACCGACGGTGAAAAGTGCCAACTCTTTAATATCGGGAATAGCCGGCCGGTGCAATTGCTCCGTTTTATTGAGGAGATAGAGGATGCAACGGGTAAGAAAGCACGGAAAAGGATGCTGCCGATGCAACCGGGTGATGTCAGGCAAACATGGGCGGACGTGTCAGGACTTAAAGAACGGTATGGTTATAACCCCGGGTTTTCTATAAAAGAGGGGGTGAGAAATTTTGTGGATTGGTATAAAGCGTATTATCAGATAGATGTGAATGATGGGTGTTCCGGTGGTTGAGTGCCTAAGTGGGTGAGTGGGAAGATGATTAAGTGGCTAGGTGATAAAGAGGATAAAATGATTACAAGTTTACAGAATCCGGCGATAAAGAATATCGTAAAGTTATCGAAGAGCAAGGAGAGGAAGGATCAGCAGCTTTTCGTGATTGAAGGGGCGCGGGAACTGTCATTGGCTCTGCAAAGCGGTTATCGTCCCGAGGCGGTGTACCTATGCCGGGAAATGTTTGAAAAGACAAAATATCCCGATCTGTTGGATGTGCTGCCCCCGGAGATTGTGTGTGATATCTCACCGGCGGTATTCAGCAAAATCGCCTACCGGGAGAATTCCGACGGAGTAGTGGCGTTGGCGAAACCAAGACCGCATACGCCGGACGACCTACAGCTTTCTCGAAATCCGTTCCTTATCCTGCTCGAGGCGGTGGAGAAACCGGGTAACTTGGGTGCTATTCTCCGTACCGCCGATGCTGCCGCAGTGGATGCGGTGATTATATGTGACCCGCAGACCGACCTCTATAATCCCAATGTAGTACGATCGAGCGTGGGGGGGATTTTTACCGTACAGACGGCCGTCTGCACTTCCGAAGAGGCGTTTGCATGGTTACAAAAACAGTATATATCATCTTTTGCGGCTGAATTGCAGGCGGCTGAATTTTATCAGGAGATAGATTTCACCGGACCTTCGGCCATCGTGATGGGTACCGAAGCGGATGGGTTGTCCGACTTCTGGCTCCGGCATGCGACAAAGCGAATCAAAATCCCCATGCGCGGGAAAATTGATTCGCTTAACGTGTCGGTATCTACTGCCGTGCTTACCTTCGAGGCGATGCGGCAGCGCGGGTTTTAATCCACAAAAGCATGCCTGAATCCCTGTATTTTATTCCAGTTACCACGGGTAAAGTCGGGCACCTCTACTGAAGAGTTGTTGTTCTCCATCGAGATGCGACTCAACTCCCCTAGGCAACACCATTCCGCCAGGTCATACACATCCATGTCCAGGGGCAAACCATTCCGAAGGCAATACACCAAACGGTAATCCATGATAAAGTCCATGCCGCCGTGGCCACCCACTTCCTTCGCTTTTTCTTCCAATTCGCGATGGATGCGGTGCTTGTACTTGTCCATCAGCATATCACGCACCTCCCTCGGCATATAACTGTGGGCACTCAGGTTCTCATGGTCGGGCATACCCTCTCCCGGCACCATATCCTCTTCGAGGGCGTACCCCTGGTTCGGGTATTTGTTCGCGAACCCCTTCGTGCCGCTCACCTGATACATACGGCTGTAGGGGCGAGGTGAAGCCACGTCGTGCTGGATAAGGATCGTTTTACCCTTTTCCGTGCGGATCATCGTCATCGTGTTCTGCCCGTTGGCGAAAAGATAGGCGCTGTCGCGGTCCACCCCCCTCTTCTCAATCAGGTATTCGGGAATATTCACCGGTTTGGTATCCATCGACACCAGGGTGGTCATCCTGTCACCACGGTGTATGTCCAGCACTTGGGCAGCAGGGCCCAAACCATGCGTGGCATACACGTCTCCACGGAATTCCCTGTTGAACTGCATCCGCCAGTCCCCTTCATACGCATCCCAAAAATCGCTCAGGTTGTGGATATAGGCTCCCTCGGTATGGAGCACCTCGCCGAAAAGGCCCTGTTGCGCCATATTAAGTGTGGTAAGTTCAAAAAAATCATACACGCAGTTTTCCAACTGTATGCAATGTTTTTGTGTCCGTTCGGCGGTATTCACCACCTCCCAGATTTCGTCCAAATTCATCGCCGCCGGTACTTCGCAAGCCACATGCTTGCCCTGCTTCATGGCATAAACCATCATCGGGACGTGGTGTTTCCAGTCGGTGGCAATATACACCAGGTCGATATCCTCACGCTGGCACAGTTCTTTCCAGGCATCTTCGCTACCGCTGTAGGAAGCAGCCTGTGGCAAACCCGCCCTCTCGAGGATACCCTGCGCCTTCTCCACTCTGTCTCCATGTTTATCGCACAGGGCCACAATCTTCGTCCCCGGGATATGGGTGAAACGTTGCACTGCGCCCGGGCCACGCATCCCTAATCCGATAAAGCCGACGCGCACCGTGTCGATCTTCTCGGCAACTAAACCCAATACGTCTTTTTGTCCCGCGGGACGTTCGGGTACTTCCGTGCGGATAGGTTGCCTCTTCTCATCTCCTTCTTTCGTCCTCTGTGTGCCGCTTGTGCAGCCGAGCAGGAACAGTACAGCCACTAATATGGCCAATGTCATCGTTTTTTTGTGCATAATAATTTCGAGTAACATAGCAGAAGGCAACCCAATGGAGCCTTCTGCTTATTGTGTTATTTTGTTGGATTCTGAGTCAGTTGGTTACCTGTACCCACGTATGCATTGATCGCGTCTTGAGGTATATAGTATACGACACGGTAGTCGGTGGGTGCTACTTCTTCCATCGCATTGTGCGGTCCGGGATAATGACGCGTGAGCGGTTTGCCATTACGGAATACATCATAGCTGCGTTCTGCCTGGAAGGCAAGTTCCAATTGACGTTCTTTGTCGATCATCTCATCTGCATTGGCTGCGGTGAGTGTGGTGTATCCCTGGCCGGGGAGTGAGCGTTCGCGTACTATATTCAATGCAGTACGTGCAGTTTCATAATCACCTTTCTTGGCAGCGGCTTCCGCTTTGTTCAGATACATCTCTGCCAATCGGGTGATTATAGGAGAGTGGAGATGGGAGTCTTCTCCCTCGCGTGAACATTTCACGATATAAAACATCGGGTGGGAACGGTTCAGTTTCATTAATTTATCGATAACACCTGTATAAGTGTTGCCGTCTTCATAATTGATAGAATAGATACCCTGTTCTGCATCTACCGGTGTCAATGTATAGTTTTTTTCATTATCTATACATGTGATGGTATTCCCTGACCTTGTAATGGGTGCTTGGATGTATGTGTAATTGGTCTGTACACCGGCATCATTATAAAGATTCCTGATAAACCGGAATACATCTACATTATCATCTGAATACTGTGGTTCGATAAAGGCAGCGCGGGCGTCTACCAATTTGTTGTTTGCCCAGTCGTTACGTCCTGTTTCATCGAGAAGACTCAGGTATTTGCCACTGGCATACATTTCACCCCAGCCCATACCGCCAATCACAGCGTACATTCCTCCGACGCCGTAGTAGTGGGCAGAACCCGAAAACTCCGAAGCAACACGTTTAATGGCAAAAATGGTCTCGCTGTTGTTTTCAGGAGTGAGCTCGTTGTAACGCATGAAATGATCACGCGAGAGCAAGGCATATTCTCCCGAATTGATTACATCATCGGCATATTTCAAGGCCAGATCAGCGTATTGTGTATTAGGACTTTCGTATGTGCCGCTCATATAGAGGTAGATACGGGATAGTAATGCTTGTGCAGCCGTTTTGGAGGCATAGACAGGTCCTTTGTTGATAGTCAATAAAGCGGCTGCTTTCTCCAAATCGGCAATGGATTGCTTGTAGGTGTCTTCTACTGTAGCACGATCGGGGAAATCACCGAACACATTCTCTGGAGTGCCGTTCACGATGGGTACTCCAAGGTTTTTGTCGGGATTCTGGAAATAAGGTCTTCCGTACGCGCGGCAGAGATAGAAATACATCAAACCGCGTAGGAAATAAGCTTCCCCAATCTGGTTATCCACTTCGGGACTTTGTCCTTCCTCAATCATCGATATGATATTGGATGCTTGGGCAATAGCTTTGTAGCTGTTGTCCCAGAACGACTGGAGACGACCATTGTTCGGTGTGCGAGAATAAGAGATAAATTCATAAAACGCGTCGGTGGACGAACCGCGGATCATGATATTGTCACCTGCATATTCGCCACAACGGTGCATTACGTCTGACCACCCTTTCATTTGCGCATAAGCTCCGTTAAGCAGGGTAGAAAGAGATCCGTCCGGATCCTGCTTTATTCTTTCATCCGGCATGGAGCCGTAGGGTAACCTCTCTAGATCGCAAGCAGAAAAACCAATGCCTGTGATCAATAAAATACATATAACTAATTTCTTCATATGATTAATCTTCTTTAAAATGTGATATTGATGCCAAATAAGAATTTACGTGTAGTGGGGTATACAGTAGTTGTGATTCCCACAACTTTAAGTGTTCCATCATCATCGTATGAAGGTAATTCAGGGTCAATACCCGAATAGTCGGTGATAGTGAAAAGGTTCTCACCGGTAACGAAAAGCCTTACATTTGACAGGTTGTATTGCGGCAATTCAAAGTTATACCCTAAGGAGAGGGTACGCATTTTGAAATAGGAGCCACTTTCCAGATAGCGGGAGGATAAACTGTTGGATTGGGATTTATTCTCATACATTGCTTTGGGGTGGGTGGCGATATCACCCGGTTTTTCCCAGCGGCTCCATCCCTTCATCAGACGCATCTGGTTACGATCGGTATAGATACCGTCAGAGTCATATTCGGTACGGGTGTAGTTGTAAATCTTTCCTCCTACCGAATAGCCAAAGACAGCGTTGAGATCAAAATTTTTCCAATAGAGGCTTGTGGAGAATCCTCCAAAGAATTTCGGAGTATAGGCTCCCATTTCTACCTGATCGGCTTCTGCATATTTTTCGGTAATTTCCCTTGTTGTATTTCCATTGGCGTCAGTTACGGTCTTGTACCACTGGGGTGCGCCATTTTCAGGATTCACACCTGCCCATTCGGGGAGATACCATGTGTCGGCATCAATTCCTTCGCGCAGGATAGTCTGGGCCGAGCCGGCGATATTTACACTGGTACGTCCGCCGATAATAGGTGGCACCTGGCCTGTTTCCGGATCGCGCACGCCATATAATTCTGTTACCTTATTGCGGTTCAAGCCGATGTTGGCATCCACGCTCCAAAGTAAATCTTTCTGCTTGATGATATCCACGCTTGCGGTGGCTTCAAAACCTTTGTTGCGTACCTCGCCTACATTCCTCCATACGCGGGTAACACCCGCAACGCCCGGTACCGGAACCCGGTAGAGTAGGTCGCTGGTGTTTTTGAGGTAATAATCAAATGTCATCCGCAGACGATTAAATAAAGCGATGTCGAGCCCGAGACCGGTGGTATAGGATTTTTCCCAGGTGAGGTCCCTGTTCCCTATTTGAGAGATCAATGCCCCGGAGTTGCCGTTATAGCTCGCGCTGGTGGCGACATTATATAAATCGTACTGTGGGTAGAGAGAAGTCGGTCGGTTTCCTACAGAACCGTACGCTGCTCTCAGTTTTAATTCGTTCACCACATCGATATTGAAGAAATCTTCCCGGTGAATATTCCAGCCACCGCTGATAGAGAAGAAGTTTCCATATTTGGCATTGTCACCGAAGTTGGATGCTCCGTCGCGGCGCAGTGAAAGTTGGGCCAGGTACTTGTTGTCGTATGCATAATTAACATTGGAGAAGAACGATTGCACCGCCCATTCCGACACACCACCCTCGGTGGCTTCCGGCTTTGCCACTACGTCAAGTATTTCGAATCCGGGTACAAATCCGGTTCCCGTGGCTATGACACTCTTGCTTGAATAGTCGTTGAATTCATATGCCAACAGGGCATTGATGGAGTGTTTATCAAAATATTTGTTGAAACGGAACATCTGATTTGTGTAACGGCGGGTCATATCGGAACGGTATTCCTGGATACGACCTTTTACCCCTTCACCGGCATTCGAACGTGGATCTATATACGATTTTGATTTATAGTTCCGGTATTTTATGTTGTTGACAGACGAGAATGTCAGCCAGTCGGTCAACTTGATATCAAAGTCGAAATTACCCATAAATTCATAGGTCGTTGATTCGGAGAAGTTGTATTGCAAGTCGTATAAATAATTGGTGCTATTGCTGTTTACCCATAAGGGGGATCTATGTCCCACGATATTGCCATCTTCGTCATAAGGGCTGTCCCACGGGAGATTAGAGTACATGGCGCTAACCGAATATTGGCGATTGTCGATATCGCGCCTCGAACCGGAAAGAAAAGGCCTGATAGTAAGCCAGTCGTAGGGACGATAATCGGTTTTGTACAACAGGTTATAGCGGGTGTAGTCGTATCCCTTCACAGCACCGCTCTCATCATACATGCCGACAGAAATCATGGAACGCATTTTTTCTGTTCCCCCGGAAAGGGTGAGGTTGTATTCCTGTAAGAATCCGGTTTGTGAAGCCAGATCCCACCAGCTGAAGTTATTGTCTCTCAACTCAGGGCTCCAGCGGGGAAATAAGATTTCCTCCTGATTGCTAAATGATTTGAAGTAATCATACATTTCCGCTCCATTCATCATCTTGAGATTTCCCCTCATCAAATTGCTGACTCCCGCCTTGGCTGTAAGGTCGATGGTCAGTTTGTCGACTTTGGGGCTTTTGGTGGTGACTACGATTACGCCATTGGCTCCCTGAGAACCGTAGATGGCGGTGGAAGCTGCATCCTTCAAGATGGTGATCGACTCGATATCAGCGGGATTGAGTGAACCGGAGCTGCTACCCACTATCACACCGTCGATTACCCAAAGGGGATCGGTACTCCCATTTACAGTCGACTTACCACGGATAATAATGGTTCCTGTTGATCCGGGTTGTCCTGATCCGGGAGCTACATATACACCCGGAGCTTTTGAATTAAGCATGTTTTCGGTAGAGGGGGAAGTGATATTCCTTAATTTCTCGCTGGAAACAGTTTGCAGCGAACCCGTCAAACTTTCACGACGTTGCACGGTATAACCCACAACCACCAATTCATCCAATTGACGGGTATCTTCTTGCAATATGATATCGACAAATGTTTTTCCTGCAGTCGATATTTCCACGTCCTGATAACCGATGTAAGAAACTAACAAGATTGCTCCACTCGGAACATCAAGTGAAAAGTTTCCGTCGAAATCGGTCACCGTTCCCACCGTAGGATTATTCTTATCCACTACGGTGGCACCGATAACCGGTTCTCCATAAGCATCCACAATATTTCCCTTCACAGAGACTTCTTTTTTCTGGTCTGATGTGTGAGCTTGTTGTTCCGGTACTTCCTTTTGGAATAACGCGATAATGTTATTATCACTTTTGCTGTAATCGATATTCGTACCTGCGAGTATTTGGCGCATCGCATTATCGATATCAGAATCTGTTAACCGCACAGTGGTGCTCTTTTCCAGCTCCGGAAGTGTTTCGTTATAGAAGAATCTGTAATCACTAACACGTTCAACTGCTTTCAATGCTTCTACTAACGGTTGGTTTTGCACATTAATGGTGATTTGTGAAAAAACCTGACTTGTGATGAGCCATAATAGCAAACATAAGATGGTTTTTGCGGATAGGCCTTTTTCTCGAAATAAAGTTTTCCTCATAGATAATTAATTTAAAAAATTTAAAAATTGCCTGCTCTCTGCAGTGGAGGTAGAGTTTGTTTCCTTACCCTGCTCAACATAGAAAACTGAACTTTTTTAGTAACAGAGTAGATGAAATTTTTCATTCTACCTGTTATATTATTACAGGATAATATAAAAAATCCGCTAATTGGTTAACTTTTATTATCATTATTTAGTAATGCGATGTTGTGTAATATCAAGAGTGACAAAAAAGGAAGTTTCTTCTTACTGTCGATAAAAAAGAAGGATGATTTTAAGGTGTAATGTCTGAGAAATGTATACGATCACTTTTTGTAGTACAGTTCGATGGTTGTACCGTTCATTTTATAGCACATTGGGGAGGTAAGGGTGAGTAAGTCTAAAGTATTGATGATACTACTGCTGCAGAGTGTCCCCGAGAAACGGAGAGCACGCAGTTCATCTGATGCAAAACGGATATCTACGTTGAATACACGTGACAGGGTAATGGCAATTTCCTCAAGTGAATTATTTTGAAAGTAAAGATTCCCATTTTTCCATTCTGTGAAATAGGAAGCATATACCATGTCGGTAGTAAGTGTTCCATCTCTTTTGTTATATATTGCACGTTCATTTTTTTCTAAGACGTGCTCTAAGCCGTGGGCTGTTACTCTTACTTTCCCTTCCAGTAACACAGAAGAAAAGAGTTGGCTATCGTCATAAGCTGTCACGTTGAAAGAGGTTCCCAATGCTTCAATATCCATCTCTTTTGTTTTCACAGTAAACGGATATTTTGTGTCTTTTGACACTTCAAAGAAAGCTTCACCCGATAGATATACATTCCGATTTTTACGGCTGAAAGTCTCGTTATAGGAAAGCGTCGATTCGGAATTGAGCCATGCCCTACTACCATCGGCAAGCACGATGGAGGCTTTTTCCCCTTTATCTGCTGTAATAGTGATAAGGGCGGGCTCTTCGATATGATTGGTCATCAAAAAATATACCGAAAAGGCTGAGATAAAGGGAAGCATGATCACTGCCGCCCATCGCAACGTTTTTTTCCAGTCCATTACCGGGAAAAAAGATCTTTTTTTGTGGGAGATGGAGGCGTGGATAGAGGCAAACAGAAGTTTAGACATTTCTTCGTCCATTTCCGGACTGGCATTCATCAGTTCGTTGTCTAAAATAGATTGAATCCGGGCGTTATTCCGGAGTGCACCAGCGAGTAATTGCAATTCCGGCTCCGAAATTTCTTTTCGCAGGTATTTCTCAAATAGACGTATGTACTGGTTGTCCTCCATTATTTTTCTCCCATGTATTAAGAATACAGTTTAGGCCTCACTTCCCTCTATTTACCCATTATTAATTATATTAAATTAACGACATCAAGCAGAGAATAAATAGTTTGTCATAATTTTTTTCGAACTGCCTCTTTATGAATTTTGTAGCCAGTGAGAGTTGTGTTTCCACTGTGCTTATGGATATTTGCATTATATCGGCAATCTCTTTCGTCGAAAACTCTTCTTTTCGTCGCAAGATGAAAATTCTTTTGCGCGAGGGGGGTAGTTGTTCTATCAATTCATCTACATAGTTCTCAAGCCATTTTTTGTCGATTTCTTTTTCTATAAATGTATCGTATACAGGTTGTTCTTTCAATAAGAACTGTTGGTATAGAAACTCAACAATTTGGTGCTGGTACTTATTGAACAGACTATTTTTAGCGATGGAGGAAAGGTAAGATAATATCGATTTTCTTGTGTCAACTTGCTCCCTCACTTCCCATAATTTGATAAACGTGGATTGCACGACCTCTTCTGCAATATAGTGATCGCCATGTGAAATTGCCATAATGAAGTTGTACAGCTTTCCGGAATATTGTTTGTAAATATTCTCGAACGCTTTATCCGAACCCTTACTCAATGCCCTGAGTTCTTTTACTTCATCAAACATCTTGTTCATTAGTTCAAATTTTCATCACAGCATCACATCAGTCTCATATCCCCATGTTTTCCCTTTTTCCGTGGCGGGCAGGCCTTTTGTCATCCAGACGGGAGCCGGGTCGCCTTTCAGGTAATGATCGAAGAACTGTTGCAGGCGGATGGAGAGGTCTTTCGCGTTGCGTCGTTCCCTCAGGTTGTGTGCCTCGTTGTTATATTGCAGCATCCAGACCGGCTTTCCCAGTCGACGGAGCGTCATGAAATATTCTACTCCCTGGTACCAGGGGAC
Source organism: Proteiniphilum sp. UBA5384 (assembly GCF_002410825.1). Taxonomy (GTDB): domain Bacteria; phylum Bacteroidota; class Bacteroidia; order Bacteroidales; family Dysgonomonadaceae; genus Proteiniphilum. Next base: position 24,865 of record NZ_DHOS01000066.1, read on the forward strand.
TGCTCCGTCTTTGTCGTTATGCATGATCAGCAAAGGCGTGTTGACTTTATCGGCATAAAAAACGGGAGAGTTCTCGATGTAGAGTTGCAGTGAATCGTTCATAGACGCACCGATGCGTGATTGTGTCTGTTCGTATTGGAATTGGCGACTCATTCCTGATTCCCAGCGGATTCCTCCATAGGCGCTGGTCATGTTTGATACCGGCGCACCCGCACCTGCTGCTTTGAACATGTCGGTTTTCGTCACTAAATAAGCCACCTGGTATCCTCCCCAGCTTTGCCCTTGTATGGCCATGTTGGCTTTGTCCACCCAACTGTTTTCTGCCAGTGCCTGGGCACCTGCCACTACGGAGTTATAGGCATCCATCCCCGGCTGTCCTGTTGTGTAATGGATGTCGGGCGTAAAGACAATATATCCCCGGCTCACAAAGAAAGGAATATTGATTGTGGAGCGGCTGGGAGCCGGTGTGAAGTAACGATACAACTCATCGGAGTGCTGTTCGTAAAAATAAATCATTACCGGATATTTTTTCGAAGGATCGAAATCTTCAGGTTTATACACGATGCCTTGGAGTGGTATGCCGGTAAACGAAGTCCAGGAGAAGAGTTCGGCTGTTCCCCAGTTATAATCCCGCATCTGCGGATTGATGTCAGTCAGTTTCTCAGACGATTGCCAAAATGTTTGGGTGACATGCAGGTCGGGTGATGTCTGGAAATTGCTTTTCAGGAACGCATACACCTCTTTGTCTTTTGCTTTGGAGATGGACGTGAACGAGAATAAATCCATGGTTCTTTTCTTTAGTGGATTGCGTCCTTTTTGCGCAAGGGTATAAAAGCCCGACTGTTTTGATACCCTGTCGAAAGCCGAGAGCAGGAGCAGGTCGTCCGGCCCGATAAATCGTTTCTCAGGATCTGTATTCACATAGCGGAAAGTGATCGAGTCATTGCGGCCTGCCTGAGCGGTGATATTTTCCGGTTTATTCTTCCCTTTGGGATCGATTTTCCAGATATCGAATGCGTCGTAGATAAAGATATGCCGGTCGTTCTCATCCCATCCGGCAATTCCATAAGGGGATGGAGTGAAGGGGATGTCATTCTTCTCATCCCAGAAGTTGACGGGAATATTTTCGGTAAGGTTCATCGTACATCCATCATGATTATCATATATGAACCATTGTCGTTTGCCGGCATCCCACCAGCAGACAAAATTGCCTTGAGGTGAGATTATCGGCCTGCCCGGCATGGAGGTTGCTACGGTTTGTAGTTGTCCCGTCCGGGAATCCCATACCCATACGTCATTTTTGGAAGAGAGATCCCACTGGCTCTCGAGTTGGTAAGGTTCATTCGACCAGAGCAGGGTAAATCGGCCGTTCCCTTCATCTGAAATAGTACAGAAAGGCATCTTCTCGTTGGCGATAGGGATAAACCGGTCCGGCTGGTCGGGAAGGATTATTCCCGTATAGGTGCGTCTCAGCCTGCTTCTCAATTCCACCAATTGTTGAGGTTGTATCAAAGGATCTTTCCAGTGCCATATATCGAGTGAGGCTGTTTCGAAATCTACTATGGTGGTATCTTTGGGAGCCTGTTGTGGTGCCGCTCCCAGGATTATCCGTTTCCCGTTTTTGGAAAATTTGGGTGCGGAGAATTCATTAAAGATCCATTTGTCGGGAAGACCCGCCGTGTTTTTGTCGGCAATGATGACGGCCGAGTCGTCTCCCTGCCGGAAATAGCGGATATCGAACACCTTTTGTTCAATCTCCGAGGTGTCCCTCGTCGCCAGGTAAATAAGTTGTTTGCCCTCTTCATCAAAAGCGAGCGACTTATATTCCGCCTTTTCGTTTGAAATCCGTGAAGAGAGGTTCTTTTTCAGGTCGTAGAAGAGTACTCCGTCTCTGTCGGTAGAGTCCTTTTTGTCGGGCTTGATAATAGCTGCCAGAGAATTGTCGAATTTGCTGAAGAGGTATTCCTTCGCGTTGGGAATGGTGTCTTCATGTTGGGAAATTAAATTGCGGATCACAAGCAACTCTTTCGGTTTGGTTGATTTGTTCTTTTCCGCTGTAGTATCCGGTTTTTGGGTGATGGTGTAAGCAATATGTGAAAATGATTTCTCTGCCGATTTAAACGACTTGGCACCGGCAATTTTTTCAATGGCGAAATTACTGTTGCGGATGATGACCAGTGAATCTTCCGGCATCTCATCTCTCTTTTTCTTTTTGATACGTGCTTCCCGTCGCTCGGTGAAAGGTGCTTTGATTAATCCTACCGTATATTTTCCATCGGGAGAGAGTGTGTAGTTCCTTACCCCTGTCACCGTCAGCGACCGGTTATTGTGCAAATCGCGGAGGAAAAGTGTGCTGTCCCCTTCCTGCGGGCTGATAATGGCGCCGACAAACCGTCCGTCGTCACTGATGGAGATGCTCCGAAGGCTCTTCCAGTCGTCATATACCGAGTGGTCGAGCGGTTTCTTCTGGGCGACGACTGCCGTGTATAAAAATAGGATAAAAAGAAGAGTAAAGGGTTTGAGGAAAGCTGTAAAGTGCATAAGTCAGAGTTTTAAAGCGAAATTACAAGAAATCTTTGTAAAAGACAAAGATAATTGCAGATTGATATAGAGTTGTTTCATTTTATTCAAAAATGATTGGTAAAATCGTTTAGTGTGTGTTATCTTTGTTAGATAGATGTGTATGAACAGGGAAATTTGAACAGTTTCTTAAATATAGCGTTGAGAATGAGAAAATTCATACTACTATTTGTTGCGTTGATGATGATAGTTTCTGTCTTCGCAAGTGAACCGAAAGAAAAGAAAGCTGCAAAACTGGTAGAACTGACAAAAGCGACTTTTTTGGAAAAGGTGTTCGATTATGAAAGTAATCCCGAGGTATGGAGCTACAAAGGGGATAAGCCGGCGATCGTGGATTTTTATGCTGACTGGTGCGGTCCTTGCAGAATAGTATCTCCGGTACTGAAGGATCTGGCAGTAGAATATGGCGATGAGATTTATATCTATAAGATCAATATCGACAAGGAGAAAGAACTGGCAGGTGTTTTCGGAGCGAGAAGTATTCCCATGTTCCTGTTTATACCCATGGATCGGGATCCGCAGATCGGAATGGGAGCTCTCCCCAAAAAATCGTTCAGGGAAGTGATTGACACTTTCTTGTTGAAAAAGGAAAATCTTCAAAAAACTGAATAATCATGCGTAGAAAATCATTGTTACTTCTTTTTGTTGCATCCATTTTGTGCTATACGCTACCGGCACAGCAGGACGATTATGTGAAACCGGCATTGAGCGATAAGGATTCGTGGAGCCTTATCCTTCTCCCTGATGTGCAGACCTATATGAAATTCGATTACAACCAGCCGATTCTGGATCTGATGCTGTCTTGGGTGTCGAATAATGCGGGGGCGTTGAATACAAAGATGGTGATGTGTACAGGCGACCTGGTGGAACAGAACGATCTCTTCAACCCCGACGGGAAGAGGGCTAATCAGACGAGCGTCTCTCAATGGGGAGCCGTGTCTGCTGCTTTCGGGCGTTTGGACGGGATACTGCCCTATATACTGACTACCGGTAACCATGATTATGGCATCCTGAGCGCGGAAAATCGCTTCACCCATTTTGACGAATATTTTCCGTCGAATAAAAACCGGTTGAACCAGAAGATGCTGCGTGAAGTAGGACTGAATGCAGATGGGAGGCCTACGCTGGCCAATGCGACCTATGAATTTGTCAGTCCGCATGGGAAAAAATTCCTGGTGCTCGTGTTGGAGTTCGCTCCCCGTGATGAAACCCTGGAGTGGGCGAAGAGTGTCATAGAGAAAGAGCAGTATCAGGATTATACCGTCATCCTGCTTACCCACTCCTATATGGATAGGAATAACAAACATATTGTGAAGGAGGGGTATAAACTATCCAATCCGAATTATGGGGAAGCTATCTGGCAGAAGTTGGTACAGCCCTCGAAGAATATCCGGATGGTGCTTGCCGGCCATATAGGTAAGCCGGATGATCCACTTGGTCATATCGCTTTCAGGGTGGACGAGAATGCCGCAGGAAAGAAAGTGAGCCAGATGGTGTTCAATGCACAGGCGCTCGGCGGCGGCTGGCATGGTAACGGTGGCGACGGCTGGCTGCGTATCCTCGAATTCCTGCCCGATGGAAAAACGGTGAAGGTGAAAACTTTTTCACCTCTGTTCGCCATCTCTCCAACCACCCAGAAATACGCCTGGAGAACTGAACCCTATGACGAATTCACTTTCGAGCTGGATTGAATTATGTTAAAATAAAAAAAACAGTTGCATTATATTCATAAAACAGTTTTCTTTGCAAGCAAAATTAGGGGAAAATGAACAATTCACTTTTAAACGGATATTGGTGGCGTTTCTTACAACTCAAAAAGTCGTAAGGAAGAGCATCATGCGTTTATAGTGAAATCAGAAATATAAAGAGCCTGTCGCAATCCTGCGACAGGCTCTTTTCGTAATAGGCCGGTTGATAAGGGTTATATTGAGTAACGAAGAAAATAGAGCCGGGTAGTAATTGGAAGAAATAATTAAACAATTGAATAACAATTTATGATATGCAAAAATATGCAATAGACGAGAGAGGGTATTATGGGGAGTTTGGCGGAGCTTTTATACCTGAGATTCTGCATAAATGCGTGACTGATTTGAAAGAGGCATACCTCCGCATCATGGAAAGTGACCGGTTTCAGCAGGATTTTGAGAAATTGCTTCGCGATTATGTGGGACGTCCTTCACCACTATACCATTCGAAACAGCTTTCCGAACGTTATGGTTGCAAGATATACCTGAAACGTGAAGACCTGAACCATACAGGCGCACACAAGATCAACAATACCATCGGGCAGATATTGATCGCCCGTGAAATGGGCAAGACCCGTATCATCGCCGAGACGGGTGCCGGACAGCATGGCGTGGCCACTGCTACGGTTTGTGCATTGATGCAGATGCCCTGTACCGTCTATATGGGAAAGACCGACGTGGAGCGTCAGGAGGTGAATGTGAAAAAGATGGAGATGTTGGGGGCTACAGTAGTGCCGGTTATCTCTGGTAATATGACGCTGAAAGACGCTACCAACGAGGCGATACGCGACTGGTGCGCACACCCGGGTGATACCCATTACATCATCGGTTCCACGATAGGCCCCGACCCCTATCCCGATATGGTGGCGCGGCTGCAATCAGTCATCAGCCGTGAGATAAAGGAACAACTCCTCCGGGAAGAAGGGCGCGACTATCCCGATTATCTCTTTGCTTGTGTAGGTGGAGGAAGCAATGCGGCCGGGACGATCTATCATTATCTGAATGATGAGCGGGTACGTATCGTGTTGGCGGAAGCAGGCGGAAAAGGAATCGATAGTGGCGAATCGGCTGCTACCATCCATTTGGGTAGTGCGGGTATCATCCATGGATGCCGTACCCTCCTGATGCAGACCGAAGACGGGCAGATTACCGAACCTTATTCCATCTCGGCCGGATTGGATTATCCCGGGATCGGGCCGATCCACGCCTATCTGTCATCGATGAAACGAGCGCAGGTATTGGCCGTCAATGATGATGAAGCCCTCAAGGCTGCTTTCGACCTTACCCGGAATGAAGGAATCATTCCCGCATTGGAATCGGCCCATGCCTTGGCTGCACTTGACAAAGTTATATTTTCTCCGGGAGATATAGCCGTGTTGACACTTTCCGGAAGAGGGGACAAGGATCTGGAAACCTATTTCAATGTGCCAATGTGACTAATCCCGGGAGATCGGGACAAGTAGTGACTAATATGACTGATGAATTTGAATAATACAATAATTTAATTGGCAAATTAGCATATTGCTAAATATTAATTGCCAATGGATCGGTATATGTCTTGTATCTTGATTCTTGGCTCTTGTATCTATAAAATTATGAAACTGAAATTTAAAACAAATAGTAAAAAGATAATGGGCGACCTGCATACGCCGGTTAGTATCTATCTGAAAGTGAGGGACGCCTATCCACAGTCGGCACTGCTGGAGAGTTCCGATTTTCATGCCAACGAGAACAGTGTCTCTTATATCGCGCTGAAACCGATCGCACGGGTGGAAGTGAACAGGGGAATATGCACGTTTCTTTCGCCGGGTGACCGGGAAGAAGAAAGGCCGCTGTCGGATGACTTTACTATCTCCGATGCGCTGAATGGCTTTGTCGATCAGTTTGAGGTGACAGGAGATGATAAAGAGCAGTGCGGATTGTTCGGTTATACCACCTTCAACTGTGTGAAATATACCGAGAATATTTCCATCCGTGAGAGTAAAGAGGCTCGGAATGACGCGCCCGATATGCTCTATATCCTCTACAAATACCTGCTGGTGTTCAATCATTTTACCGATGAGATTACCCTGATAGAGTTGCTGGAAGAAGATGAGGTCAGTAACCTCTTCAAGGTGGAGTCGCTGATCAACCAGCGGAATTTCGCGACGTACAACTTCTTTACCGAGGGGACGGAACGGAGCACCATCACCGATGAGGAATACAAGCAGTCTGTGCGAAGTGGGGTGGAATCCTGCCTGCGGGGCGATGTCTTCCAGATCGTGCTGTCGAGGCGGTTTATACAACCCTTCTCCGGCGACGACTTCAAGGTCTACCGGGCGTTACGTTCCATCAATCCTTCTCCTTATCTTTTCTATTTTGATTTCGGCGGATTCCGTATTTTCGGTTCCTCTCCCGAGACCCATTGCAAGATCAAGGGGGCGCATATCAGCATCGACCCGATTGCGGGAACTACAAAACGGACCGGCAATTATCAGGAAGATATGAAGTCGGTGGATTTCCTGCTGAACGACCCGAAAGAGAATGCCGAACATGTGATGCTGGTCGATTTGGCGCGGAACGACCTCAGCCGCAATGCCCACGATGTGCAGGTCGATTTTTACAAGGAACCCCAATTTTATTCACACGTGATCCATCTGGTATCACGTGTGAGCGGCCAACTCAATGAGGATGCCAACCCGATCAAGGCCTTCTTCGATACTTTCCCTGCCGGCACACTTTCGGGAGCACCCAAAGTGCGGGCCATGCAACTGATCTCCGAAATCGAGTCGCATAACCGGGGCGCTTATGGCGGATGTATCGGTTTTGTCGGGCTGAACGGCGATTTGAACCAGGCAATTACTATCCGTACTTTTGTCAGCAGAAATAACGAATTATGGTATCAGGCCGGTGCGGGTGTCGTTTCTCAAAGTAGTGACGACTATGAACTGCGCGAAGTAAACAGCAAGCTGGGAGCGCTCAAGAAAGCCATCGACATGGCGGTCACATTGTATAACGCCTAAACTTTTTTGCAATGAGTAAGATACTTATCCTCGATAACTACGATTCTTTCACTTACAACCTGCTCCATGCCGTGAAGTCGCTGGGATGCCACGAAGTGGATGTGATCCGCAACGATAAGATCGATTTGGCATCGGTTGCCGCGTATGACAAGATCATCCTTTCGCCCGGGCCGGGTATTCCCGAAGAGGCAGGGCTGATGCTACCATTGATTGAACAATATGCCGGAACGAAGAGCATCCTGGGTGTATGCCTTGGACACCAGGCCATCGGAGTGGCTTTCGGCGCCACGCTGGAAAATATTCCGTTTGTCTTTCATGGCGTGCAGACCACAGCGAAGATCACCGGCAACGATTATCTTTTTACCGGCCTGCCGGAAGAGATTCAGGTGGGGCGTTATCACTCCTGGATTGTGTCGGCAGAGAATTTCCCGCCGGACTTGGAGATCACCGCAGTGGACGAAGCCGGCAGCATTATGGCGATGAAGCATAAAAAGCTCGACCTGCATGGCGTACAGTTTCATCCCGAGTCGATACTTACCCCGGAAGGGTTGCGGATTATCCGGAATTTTATTACGAACTGAAAGATGATTTTGATGTGATAATTATAATCAGCTAACCAGCACATCCATAAATCTACAAATCAATTTATTCTTTGTTCTGAAAATATGAAAGAAATACTCTATAAACTATTCGATTATCAATACCTCTCGCGTGATGAGGCAAAGGAGGTGCTGTTTTCTATAGTAAAAGGTGATGTCCCCGACACGCAGATCGCGGCGCTGATCACTTCTTTCCTGATGCGGAATATCTCGGTGGATGAAATTCTGGGGTTCCGTGATGCGCTGCTCGATATGCGGGTGGGCGTAGATCTATCTGATTATGATGCGCTTGATATCGTCGGTACCGGTGGGGATGGTAAGAATACATTCAATATCTCTACCGCGGCTTGTTTTGTGGTCGCCGGCGCGGGTTACAATGTAGTGAAGCATGGTAATTATGGTGCGACCGCTATCAGTGGAGCCAGTAATGTGATAGAACAACAGGGAGTTCAATTCTCCACAGATAGTGACAAGCTACGGAAAAGCCTTGACCACAGTGGAATTGCTTACCTGCATGCCCCGCTGTTCAGTCCGGCGCTGAAAGCGGTCGCCCCGGTGCGTAAGAGCCTGGGGGTGCGTACTTTCTTCAATGTATTGGGACCGTTGGTCAACCCCGTACAGCCGGAATTCCAGATGTTGGGGGTCTATAACCTGGCCATGTCCCGGTTATACGGTTATATCTATCAGGAGGAGAAGAAGAAATTCTGTATCGTGCACAGTATGGACGGTTATGACGAGATCTCCCTGACCGGGCAGTTCAAGGTGGTGAACAATCAGGGTGAACAGCTATACATCCCCGAAGAACTCGGTTTTCAGCGGCTTGCCCAGAAGGAACTCTATGGAGGTAATACGTTGGAAGAGGCATCGACTATCTTTAGGAATGTACTGCACGCCCGTGGTACCGAGGCACAGATGAACGCGGTATTGGTCAACGCTGCCTTTGGAATCCAGACGATTGAACAGGATAAGTCGATTCACGATTGCCTTGAGATTGCCAAAGATTCACTATACGGGAAAAAGGCGCTGCTCGCGTTGAAGAAGTTTGTGGAAATTAATAATTGATTCGATGATTTGTCGATTTAACGATTTGATTTTTATATTCACATCATCACATCAGTAAATCATCACATCAGTCAGTAAATCATCACATCAACAATTATGAAAGATATATTAAGCGAGATTATCGCACATAAAAGAAAAGAGGTGGCGCAGCAGAAAGAGCGGTTGTCTTTTTCAGAGTTGGGAAAGCGTTTATCCTCAACAAAGGAAAATATTCCCTTTTACTCGATGAAAGCGGCTTTGGAAAGTTCACAATCGGGTATTATTGCCGAGTTTAAACGGCGTTCGCCCAGTAAAGGGTGGCTATTTCAAACAGCAGATGTAAGTGAAGTGACAACGGAGTATGCGTCGGCAGGAGCTTCAGTATTATCGGTATTGACGGATGAGGAATATTTTGGCGGAACCATGGCCGACTTGCGGCAGGCGACTACCGGAGTGAAGATACCGGTGATGCGGAAAGAGTTTATCGTGGATGAATACCAGTTGTTCGAAGCCAAACTCGCCGGAGCGAGCGCGGTGCTGCTGATTGCAGCGGCCATTACACCGGAGGAATGTAAACGATTTACGGAACAAGCGAACCAACTGGAATTAGAAGTGCTTTTGGAACTGCATGATGAAGGGGAGGTCGATTATATCGGTCCAGGCAATAGCCTTGTCGGAATTAACAACCGCAACTTGGGCAGTTTTGTGACCGACCTGCAGAAATCGTTCCGGATGGCCGAGCTTCTACCTAAGGAGGCGGTATGGATATCGGAAAGCGGCATATCCGATCCCGGAATCGTGAAAGAGCTGCGGCAAGCCGGTTACCGGGGATTCCTGATCGGGGAACATTTTATGAAAAGTGGCCATCCCGGACAATGCCTGCAGGAATTCATTGATTCAGTTGTTGCTCAGTAGTTATTCATTTTCCATTAATAAAGTATTATGATCATCAAAGTGTGCGGCATGCGTGAAGCGTCCAACATCCTTGAAGTGGAGCATTTAGGAACGGATTGGATGGGATTTATCTTCTATCCCAAGTCGCCGCGTTATGTGGGGGAGACATTGCCCTATATCCCCGAAAACGTGAAGAGGGTGGGGGTGTTTGTCAATGAAGATCATGAACGGGTACTTGCATTGGCCGAAAAAAATAGGCTGGATATCCTTCAATTGCACGGCGATGAATCCCCTGAGATTTGTCAAAAGTTGAGAGAAAAAGGTTTCCTTATGGTCAAGGCGTTCGGAATTGCCACCGATAAGCCATTTCCTTCGGAACTCATCGGGCAGTATGAAGGGTGTTGCGATTACTTCCTTTTCGATACGAAGACCGATCTTTATGGAGGATCGGGAAAGAAATTCGGTTGGGCGTTATTGGAAGAATACCGGGGTGAGACCCCCTTTCTCCTGAGTGGAGGGATCTCTCCAAAAGATGTGGAGGCAGTAAAAGGGTTTTCCCATCCAAGATGCGTCGGCATCGACCTGAACAGTGGTTTTGAGATTGAACCGACCGTCAAGGACGTGCAGTTATTGCAGGAATTTATAGGTGCATTCCGTTAGTATTTTGTATTCCCGAGAAGTATATAAAAGAGATAAATGAAAGAAAAAATCAGATAGATAATGAATAGAATAGATCGATTGTTTGAGGAAAAAAAGGACGGTATCCTGTCGGTGTACTTTACTGCCGGATACCCCCAACTTGACGACACCGTACCGGTGATCAAAGCACTGGAAAGGAAAGGTGTAAGCCTGATAGAAATTGGTGTGCCGTTCAGCGACCCGATGGCGGACGGACCGGTGATTCAGGCATCCGGCACGAGAGCGTTGCACAACGGCATGAGCGTGAAGCACCTTTTCGGGCAACTGGCAGGCATTCGTGAAGAGGTTTCCATCCCGCTTGTATTGATGGGTTACCTCAATCCTATTATCCAGTTTGGATTTGAAAACTATTGTGCGGAAGCAGCCAAGTGCGGTGTCGACGGAATGATTATCCCCGACCTGCCGTTCACGGAATATATGGAAAGTTATAAGCCGATAGCTGAAAAGTATGGCATACATATCATTATGCTGATCACTCCCGAGACTTCGGAAGAGCGGATACGGCTGATCGATGCACATACTTTGGGATTTATCTATATGGTATCAACCGCTTCGGTGACCGGTGCCAGGAATAGTTTCGGCGAAGAGAGCCTGGCCTATTTCCGGCGTGTGAACGCGATGCAATTAAAAAATCCCCGCCTGATCGGCTTTGGGATCTCTAATAAAGAGACGTTCGATGCCGCTTGTAGGGAAGCTTCGGGAGCAATTATCGGAAGTAAATTTATTTCGCTGTTGGGGAGTGAAGAGACGATCGACAAAGCTGTCGAAAAATTAGTAGAAACGGTGCGCTAAAAGGCTTGGTTTAAGAAAATAAAACGTATATTTGTTTTTTATACCACAGTATATGCGTGTTATAGTTACTTTTATCCTTGCTATATTTGTGGCATGGGTTCTTTTCCTCGCTTGCTCCCGGAAGCACGATAAAGCCGATGCTTACCGCCTGGCGCAGTGGGATGCCCTTTGTGATAGCCTGCCCGAGGCAATCAAAGATAGCCTGGATACGATGAATCCCCACGGGTTATCGTCCTCCAACCGTGCATGGCATGGCTTGTTAAAGACCATTGCCGATGATAAAACCTATATCCCGTTTACATCCGATTCGCTGATCAATAGCGTGGAGCTTTTTTACCGGCATCACGATCGTGAATCGCATAATCATGTTCGTGCATTGATTTATCAGGGAGTTGTCCGTGTACGTATGGATGTCACGGACAGCATGGCATACGGACCGTTGAAAAAAGCGCTCGCTATCTTGTATGCACAAAAAGATCCCGACCTCTCCTCGCTCTATTTTGCCAGTTCTTATATGGGATATATACATGATGATAGGGGTAGTGGCACCGCTGCGTTACATTATTATCAGGAGGCACTTAAATATGCCGGGATGAATAATAATATATCCCATCTGTTTGATGGTTATCTCAAGCTATTCTGGTTGCAGATGTCCAGTGAAGAGTATGATAGAGCCCGGCTCTATTTAGATACGCTGGCCATCTATTCACGTACGCCGGATGATAACTATTATTTATTGAATGCCGAGGCTGTGTATTTTGATGAACAGGGAGAATATGGCAAAGTGCTACAAAAGGAGAGAGAGCAGCTTTCAATGATGGATCAGTTGAAAAACAAGCCGGCATATTATAGAGTTTATTATTCTTTTTCTGATTGCTTCGATAATCTCAACCAATTGGACAGCGCGCTTTATTATGCCCGCAAGGCTATTGAGCATATAGAAAATTCTTCCAACCCGTTGAATTGGCTGTTGTATGGAAAAGCGGCTGACATTGCGGTAAAGATGGGTGATTACCGGCTCGCGGAGGATTACCGGCGCCAGGCCTTGGAAGCCTATGACCTGTCGGTAAAAGACCGGCTTGATATCCAAATCAATGAACTTGAAAAAAAATACGATCTTGCAGAAGTGGAAAATCGGGCATTGAAAGCTAAAAACCGGTTTCGGATTACATTGGCATTGTTCTTTTTTGGAGCGCTCTTCATGATTATCTTTATCCTCTATATTGGCAAACAACGAACCATTGCAAAATTACGGCAGGATAAACTGATAGAAGAAATGCGTCGGGTGGAAGCAGAAATGCAGCAAGCGAATGCGGAAAAGCATCAAGCCGAAGCAGAATATAAACTGTCGTGTGAGCAAACTGAAAACCAACGGCAGATATTGTTCCGGTACGACTTGTTCCTGAAATTCCATGCCCGGCAACAGCAGGATATATTGGGAATGTCAAACAAGATACGGGCAAAGGATTTAGAGTTGGGTGATGCTTATGATGACATGCTCAAAGAAGGGCAGCGGCAGTTTAATCTGCTGCTTGAAGAGCTTTTCGCTGATGAAGAGATGAAATTATTATTGGATATAAAAGATTCCAAAGTCCATTTTAACGGCAGTGACCGGCTGATACTCTTTATGCTGGTCAACAACGCCAATAACAGCCGGATTGCCGGGTTGCTTAGAACCTGTTTTGAATTTATAAAT
>NZ_DHOS01000075.1 GCF_002410825.1 Proteiniphilum sp. UBA5384
ATACGCACATAACAAGCGGAATACAGTACAGTTGACCGGTTCGCTATCGAGGTAATGCTTTTAAAAAAGCGGCGAACTCACGGGTTAGGCGAGTGCCGTCGGCTATTACATCCCAGTCACGCATGTAGGGATCCCCGCTTTGCTTGTCCTGCCAGCGACGACGGCGAACACGCAAGATGCAACCCTTGTCCCGGATCGGAAAATCATGAATGTCAACAGCAGGATAAAAACCTTTAGAGATGAAGCTTCTCTCTGGCGCCTCCGATGGGGATAAACTATTTTCTTCCAGATGTAAAATGATAATCTTATCGGTCTCTTCAACCTCTACTACCTCAAAGTAGTCTGTCATGCCCTGGGGCAACAATAGCTCGTATCCTGTCTTCATGGCTACAAAGATAAAGGGTTTTAAATCCCTCCACAACTTTTAGGGTTGATCCGGGACATCCCCGTGATATTTTTACCTAAAAGTAAGCATAAAAAAGCCCTGATAATCAACTATTACATATTGATTATCAGGGTACTTAATTATAAGTGGGCGTTGACGGATTTTATCAGTCCTATCTAACCCGTATGCTGTCAGTGATTTAGCTGTCTGAAATTTATTCGACTCACTCGTTACTCACTCCGTTTTTGGAGGCGTTTTTTAAAGAACTTTTCCTCTTTAAGTAGGTAGAACAAAGGTACGAAATAAATTTGTGAATTTCCTAATATTATTTTGTTTTATGCGCGATAATTGTGAATTTCATGTATCTTTGCGCAAGAAATAAAATAAAACAAGAGGATATGATCAAATATATCGAAGAATTTCATAAACTCAAAATCTTCCATAAAAAAGACGTTGTTGCATTCACCGATAGCGAAAATGCAGCAAAAGAACTTTTACGGAGGTATAAACAACAAGGATTGATATCACAAGTAAGGCGAGATCTTTATGTTGCGACGGATTTGGCTACAAAAGTCAGCTCTGCTTCAAAGTACGAAATCGGCAGTCAAATAAACTCTTCATCTTATCTATCCTATCATGCAGCATTAGAATATCATGGTCTGGCTCATCAGGTGTTTTATGAAATACAAGTTTCGTCCAAAGAGAGGTTCAACAACTTTGAGTACGATGGGATTAGTTATATCTATTCGGAGTCAAAATTGGATGCCGGAGTTATTACTCCTCCTGCCGATACACTGATCAGAGTAACCGATTTGGAACGTACTGTTTTAGATTGTATTAATCGAATAGATCGAAGCGGAGGACTGGAAGAGATGATAGAATGCTTTGCTCTTATCACTTATCTTAATGAGGGTAAGCTGCAGGATTATCTGAAACTATTCAACAAACAGGCTCTTTATCAAAAGACGGGATTTCTCCTTAGTCATTTTCAAAGAGAAATGAAGTTAAGTGATGTTTTCTTTAACTTTTGTAAATCCAAGATTGGGAAAAGCATTCGTTACCTGACTGACAGACAAGAATCTAATATTTATTTTAATGAATGGCAGCTTTATGCTCCTGAAAATATTCTTTCATTTCTAGAACAAGGAGGAAATGTAAATGTATAATTATAGTAAAACTGATTTGGAGAGAATAGCCTCTGGTACAGATTTTATTCGGGATAATTTAGAAAAAGTATTCCGACTTTGCGATGTTTTGAAGCACTTAAATGAAAATCCTTTATTTGTGGATCATTTGGCATTAAAAGGAGGAACAGCGATTAATCTGATCGTATTTAATCTTCCTCGTCTATCGGTTGATATCGACTTGGATTTCACAAAAGAGTGTTCCCGGGATGAAATGATGAAAATCAGGGAGAATATCAATCAGGATTTTCTGAACTATATGTTTACACAAGGATATGCTTTAAGTCCTAATACGAAAAGTCCACATTCACTTGATTCATGGGTGTTTTACTTCCAGAACGCAGGAGGGAATAAAGATAACCTAAAGGTAGAGATAAACTATTCCTTGCGAAACCATATCCTACCAATAGTCGGAAAGAAAGTAAATGTGGAATTTCTGCAATTTGATTCAGAAGTAAAGACTCTATCTACCCTTGAACTATTTGGCAGCAAAATTAAAGCTCTTATTGAACGAACAGCTTCCCGAGATTTGTATGATATTCAAAATATGTTGAAATATAACATCATCTATCCTGATGAAATGGGCAAACTTCGTAAAATCGTATTATTCTATCTTGCTGTAGGAGGAAGTGATAAGCCTTCTATCAGTTATGATTTTGAAAGTATTGATAACCTGAAATTTACACAAATCAGAAGTTCTTTACTTCCGGTTCTTAAGAAAAGTGAACGATTCGATTTTGAATCAGCGAAAGTAGAAGTGAAAGCTTTTCTTCAAAAATTGATGACATTTACCGAAGAAGAAAAGTCTTTTATCGAAAACTTTAACAATAATGTTTATCAACCAGAGTTATTGTTTGAAGATACTGAAATTGTAGAGCGAGTCAAAAATCATCCAATGGCAATGTGGAAGATAAGGAATAGCAAATAAAAAATCCACATGTCCGAATCCGACTTATTAAAGCGAATTGCAGAACTGGAAGCCTGGAATCTTGAATTACTTACAGAGAATGAGAGATTACGGGAGATGTTGGGTTTACCTCAGAAAAACGTTACCGCTATTCCCCAAGAGGCAGAAGTCCCGGAACAGGACAATATCGACGAGGTTTCCACACCATCAATTAACAAATATAGTAGTCCTGATGAGAAGATCGCATTATTTCAATCCTTATTCCGGGGTCGGACTGATGTGTATGCCAAACGCTGCTATAGCAAGAAATATGGAAGCTGTTATTATATCCCGGCATGTAAAAACGAATGGGTAAAAGGTCTTTGCGACAGGACACGAATCAAATGTAAAGATTGCGCTAATCGCGACTTATTACCCTTGACAAAAGAGGTTATTAATGCCCATTTGCGAAACAATGATGAGAACGGAGCCGGGATAGTAGGCGTTTATCCACTCTTGCCAGATGAAACATGTCTGTTTCTTGCTATTGATTTTGATGAAGAAAAATGGGAGGATGATATAAAGATATTCCGATCAGTATGCTATACTTATAATATTCCAGTCGCGATAGAACGCTCTCGTTCGGGAAATGGAGTTCATGCTTGGATATTTTTCGAAGAACCTGTTACAGCAATATCTGCCCGAAAATTAGGAAATGCTCTTTTGACAAAGGCGATGTCAGTCAGACATGAAATACGCTTCACTTCTTATGATCGGATGTTTCCCAATCAGGATTTTATGCCTAAGGGTGGCTTTGGCAACCTGATAGCATTGCCTCTGCAAGGTGGAGCACGCAAAAACGGGAACAGTGAATTTATTGATAAGAATATTCAAAGCTATCCTGACCAATGGGCATATTTAGCTTCTATTAGGAAAATGGAATTGTCAGAAATAGAAAGCTTGCTTACTTTACTTTGTGAGGGAAATGGATTGGGCGAACTTGGGAGCCTAGAAAAAATAGTGGAGGTTTTATTCAAACCTTGGGAAAGCAAGAGGCTTGAACAAAATCTTGAAAGAGAAGACTTTCCAGAGACTCTAACTATCGTTGAAGCTAATCAGTTGTATGTACCTAAAGAACGAATAAGTCCACGAGCACTTAACCGCATCAAACGGCTGGCAGCTTTTCAGAATCCATTGTTCTATAAAACACAAAAAATGCGAATGTCCACTTATGGCATTCCAAGAATTATTCACTCACTAAGCGAAACAGAGGAATACATCGGCATTCCACGCGGTTGCCGTTCTTCTCTTATAGATTTATTAGACGGCTCGAATGCAAAGTATGTCTTTGATGATAAAAGAAATAAAGGGAGACAGGTTAATGTCTGCTTCAAAGGTGCTCTGCGTGAGGAACAGGATTTGGCAGCAAATACTTTGCTTCAATACGAGAACGGAATATTATCTGTTCCAACAGCTTTCGGAAAAACAGTAATAGGGGCTTCGCTTATAGCAAGTAGAAAATGCAATACGTTAATTTTAGTTCATCTACAAACGTTGTGCGATCAGTGGAAGAAATCATTAGAGCAATTCCTCGAAATAAATGAATCCTTGCCGGAGCCGGAGAAAAAGCGGGGAAGAAAGAAGGTGCGATCTATAATTGGACAGATCGGTTCGGGGAAGGACACGTCTTCCAACATTATAGATATCGCACTTGTTCAGAGTTTAGTTCATGAAAATGAAGTAAATGATATTGTGAAAAAATATGGGATGGTGATTGTGGACGAATGTCATCATGCTTCTTCCCTGAATTATGAGAGAGTACTTAGCGAAACAAATGCCCTATATGTTTATGGTCTGACAGCAACACCTAAACGGCAAGACGGACAGCATCCGGTAACCTTTATGCAATGCGGATCGATACGATACAGTGTCAGTGCAAAGGAACAAGCGATTAAACGAAGCTTTGAACATTATGTTATACATTGTTTTACAGGATTTAAGAAGCCATTACCACAAAAGAAGTCCGATTGGCATATAACGAAAATATATGCAGATCTGTCAGAAGATGAAATCCGGAATCAACAGATAGCGACAGATGTAAAAGAAGCTGTAATAGACGGCAGAACACCAATTATTCTAACCCAACGGAAAGAACATGTCATGCAATTGGCTGCAATCATTAGAAATCTAACAGATGTACACGTTATTACGCTTGTTGGAACTGATTCAACAAAAGTAAAAAACAAAATGACTGAATCATTAGCAGCCATTTCGCAGGATGAGAAACTTATTATAATCGCTACAGGCAAATATATTGGAGAGGGATTTAATTATCCACGCTTAGATACTCTGTTTCTTGCTTCACCGATTGCATGGAAAGGCACATTAGCCCAATATGCAGGAAGATTACACCGTGAATATCCCGGCAAACAAGATGTTATCGTTTATGACTATGTAGATATTCATGTTCCCGTTTTAGAACGAATGTATCATAAACGGTTAACAGGTTATGCTCAAATTGGATATAAAGCCTTAGCCTCAAAAAATGAACCAGATAGAATCAGCATGATTTACGATTGCGATACTTTTGCAGATGTTATCAGACATGATTTTGCAGAAGCAAAAAAGGAAATTTTGATAGTAAGTCCTTTCATTCGGAAAAAGCAACTCGACTTAACACTTGAATGGCTGAAAGTACCTTTACAAGAAGGAGTTTCAATTACCGTTATTACTCGTCCAATCGAATCATACAGAGAGCAAGAGCGGGCAAGAAAATGTATTGAAATCCTTCAACGAAAATTAACACTCATACAAGAACCTGATATCTATCAGAAATTCATCATTATAGATAATCGGCTCGTTTGGTATGGAAGCATTGGTCTTTTTGACTTTGGCAATTCTGAGGATACTATTATGCGACTAGAATCAAGGGAACTGGTTGCCGAATTGGATACTTATACAAAACGTTAGAATTCACGAATAAAGTCAATGATTTCTTTTATATCGTTACCCTCTTCTTCAATCCATTCATTTAGTTCCATCAAATTATTTATCAGTTCTTTTTGTTCTTCTGAATATTTCTCAGGACTTAAGCCAGAGAGAGAAAGATGATGTCGCCATTGGCTATCATGATAGTCAGATGTGCCAACAATATTTTCTCTTTTTCCATTGGGGGTAATTAGTTTTAACGATGATTTTTTATCAGAGATACATTCTATTATATTAGCAATACGCTCATAAATTTTTAATCCATCATAATCCCAATCACACAGATAGTATATCGGATAATCAATTTTAGGCATGCTTTCAAAAAGGTTTTGTATTATTCCCGCCCGCACACCAAAGTTCAACATTGTTTTGACGGGCGATTGTAAGAGTAAGAAAATACATATTCTCGCAAATGATAATAAATTTAGGATTTAAGCAGGGTACACGATAAAATCCTTGATTTTCGTTTTGAGGAAATTCCTGCACTCTAATGATTTTCAGGACTGCTCGTTCCAATGCACTATCTTTTTGGATATATTTTGCCGACTTAAAAAACAGATTAGATACACCTTTTCTGCTTTCTTCACCTTTTTCAATTTTAGTCTTAAGTTCGTCTAAAATCGTATCTGAATTTTTCATCGTTATCAGCACCCGAATTTCAAACTCAGAATAATTCGATTGAATTTTCAGCAATTCGTTTTCCGATAGAAATTGCTTATAAGTAAGAAACAATTGTTCAAATCCTTGCTTTACGTATTCAACATTGAATTTATTTGTAGGAACAATTAGTTTTTTTGTTCCCTTCTGCATGTATTCCAAACATTTATCTGGATAAGAAAATAAGTGGTCTATATATGGATGTTCCCTTATTTGTGCACGGGTTTTCCTTTCGTGATATAACTGATATAATGCTTTTATATCTCGCCAAGTTAATTGCTTATTCATCTTATAATGAGTTTGAAATTGGACTCATGTATTCTATCGCATCTTCTCCTTCATTGAAAATCGCAAATGTGCCGATTTTACCACTTTCAGCTTGTCCATTCAACATGTACTGATAGCGACCATGTTCACCGGAATCATCTAAAGGATGTCGGGATATAACGACAAGCTGATAGTCGTAATCCTGCGCAATCTTTTCTAATATAGTAAAGTTACTTCCAATATTCTCAGTTTCATCTATTGGCATAATCCGCAATCCCTTCGCTAATTTTCCTCCACTTGCTTTTTTCTCAATTAGGGACAAACGGGCAATACAAAGCAAAGCGATGGCAGCATATGTCTGACCTGTACTACCAGAGTTGACTGTTCCATCACTTTTTCTCATACTAAAATCAATCTTAAAATATGATTTTGGGTTTAATAAATGTTTTATCTCTATTTTACGCCCCTTTCCACCACATTGAAAACCAAATTGGAGATGATGATATTGTTGCTGAATTTAACAAACGACGCAAGGATTTTCAGGCAAAGATAGATACAGTAAAAGATGAGATAGAAAAATATATCAAATCAATTACGGAGTATCAAAAGACATTAGAGAAGAACGAGGAAGCAGCTGTACTTTCAGATATTCAGCAAATTGAAATAGAACGAGAATCCCTTTATCAGAAAATCACCTCTTTTGAATATTTTCTAAAGTCAGAATTAGAAATAGATTTCTTCAATAAAACCAAGGATGAATTAGGAAAGTTGCTGGATAATACAAATTCACTTTATAAAAAGAAAATTTCTCAAACAGAAGATATTATTCAATCATTTGAGAAAACAAAAGTGTACAAGGAAAGCGTATTGCCATTTTTGAAACATGAAGAATTCAAGCGGAAAGAAACCGCTATTTTGAAAGACAAATCATTCTTAGAGAAATCCGTATATCCTAAATTGGAAGAAGAACGAAAATTACTTTCGGAATATATTGATAAGCAAATTGAATCATTTTTTCATGGAAAATTGATTAATTCCTTGTATCAAAAAATAGACCCACATCCTGTTTATAAAGAGATTAAATTCAAATGTGATTTCAGTACTGACAAACCCCGATTAAACGTTTTTGTAACAGATGTAGACAGTAGTGCCTCTATTGTTCCAACGCTATATTTTAGCACAGCTCAATTGAATATTTTGAGTTTAAGTATTTTTTGGCTAAAGCATTAAATGCTAAAGATAATGAAGGCAATTCTGTTGATTGTATTTTTATTGATGACCCTATTCAATCAATGGATAGCATTAATATCTTATCGACTATCGACTTGTTAAGAAGTATTTCTGTCAATATGCGAAAACAAATTGTTTTAGCAACACATGATGAAAACTTCCATAATCTTTTGCAAAAGAAAATTCCTTCCAATAGATTCAATGCGAAATACATTGAATTAGAAACATTTGGGAAAGTAAAACAGGAGTAAAGGCATGAAGATTAAAATGATATAGTTTCTGAACATGGATGCATTCAACCTATATAATGAAGTCAAGCAAGAATATAACAACTTGCTACCCAACAAAAAAGTCATGTTGGTAATCTTTCATTTATATCAACGCATCGAAAACAAAGAACTTGATACAACATTTACGGAAGATGAAATTCTTAAATCAATAAAGTATGTCAGGAGAAACGAAATTAAGACAGAGCAAACAGAACAGTTCAATCAAACCATAAGGTCGTTACAAAAGTTCTTTCTATGGCGAGATGAGAACAAAGGAGTCTATAGTTTTCGCCCCTATGCGGAACAACTATGTGCTGAGGTCGCTAAAGTATTATCAGACACATTCAATCCTACAGAAATAGAAAAAGATTTTAAGCATATCCAAACGCAATTGGATGTTGAATCTTTCGATATGTGGTATCAATACACGTCGTTCGACGGATATCGAAGAAAAGTCAGTGCACAAACATCTGTATTAGACCGGAAAGTAGCAAAAGCAATTACTGAATTTCGTACAGAAATAAACCAGAATGATGATTACAATATATCATCACTCAAAAATATTGTAGATATATTATCAGGTTTAGGTGAACAAACTCGGGAACTTAATGTCGCTTTTCGCAGTTCAAGGCAGATTGAGGATTGGATGATTGATTTTCAAAAAGAAGAAAAGGGGATTACGTACTTCAAAGAAACTGCAGATGTTATCCAGTATTTCAAATACATTAGAAATAAATTGCAAATTATTGGTCGAAAAATTGATGGAATAAAGCCCAAACTGGATGAGTACATCAACAACATCAATCAACAGGACTTTTATAGAAAGTTTAAATTACTTCTGAAATACACTTTGGAGAATGCTCAGCTAAATAAAAGCGGAGAAATGTGTTTGCCCACTAATATTCCAAATGAATGCATCCTTCCTGATAAATTGCAAAAATTTCTAATAATAAAAGAAAATTGGAATCAAGAACAAATTCCTCTTCAGCGAAGCTCAAAAGTTGCTGTTCCGACAATCGATAAAGAAGCCTCTTCGCTTGAGTTGAAACGTTGCAATGAACAGTCAGCTATGTTCAAACGGGTCAAGCAATATCTTGAAGAACTCGAATATCAGTTAAATACCTCGAAAGAAGTTGATTTTTCGATGTGTTTTTTTGAAGTTATGGAAAAAGAACATGGAGATGTGAATGCCGCTGTCCGTTTTGCCTCACGCGCTATGGAAAAATACTTCAAAAGTAAAGCACATCAAATAGAGATACAAAAAGAGAAAATAAGTTATTCATTATATCCAACTATTACAGTATGGAAAACAACAATATACAAACGAACGTAAGCTATGAATTCTTAGAGCATTCCGATGCCAAAGATTTTTTTGCTCCATTGGATTATGCATTAAAGAACGGAGTATATATTCAGCAACAAAGCAAACCCAAAGGGATTTTTGGTTTTGTCAGGTACAACTATCCTAGTTTACACCAATATTACGAGAATTTCTTTGACTTGTATTTATCTACTGAAGGCCAAGATAGCGAACAATATTATTTTATTGATTTTCGCAAAGATGAAAATGGAAGGATTAGCCGAGGGAATATACCGGAAATAAACAGAAAAAGATTAAAAGAAGCTCATCTAATAGTTGGATTTCTATTGGTAAGAATTTGCATTATAGACCCAACCTCTGAATATCAACAATCAATCGATACTTTCGTCAAACGTATATTTGAAGACTATGATGAATATAAAACAAATCTGTTCAGATTATTCGCAAAAAACAATGAAGATATATCTATAGATGCCGATGAAAAAGCGATTCAGCAAATTATTCGAAGTGCCCTTTCTGATTTTAATGACATCGGATGGGTCAATCTTGACAAAGATTCTCAGGTATTTGAAGTGATGCCATCTTGTAAAAGGTTGCTCACTTTGTATGAAGAAATAATCATGAATATTGAAGAAATAATTAAAGGTAACTATGACAAAACAATATCCCCGAATATATAGTTTGTCCACTGTTGGAATTCAACATCACTTCCATACAGATTATATGTTTCATCATTTCCGCACTGATTTTTCAGGAGACAGTGGAGTCGGAAAATCAATGATTGCCGATATGTTACAATTAGTTTTTGTAGGTAGTGAATTCCTATCGGCAACAGAAGGAACAGACGAAAGACTTGTCAAAACAATGCCTACTGGTCGATATGGATATGTATTTATCAATGTAGAAACACGTAAGTTTATTGTTCTTGGCATGTTCATTTCTACTGCAACTATAAACCCAGAAGCTTTCATTATTCAAGGAGGGTATGGTAAAGATGCATATGTTTCTCTTCAGAACCCCATATCATATAAGGATATGTTAAACGGCGAAATAGTCGAAGATATTGATACTGTTACAAAACGATTAGATGGTAAATTTAATTGTCAAAAGATGACTCAGAAAACCTATCATGAATATTTGATGGAACATGAGTTATTGCCAATACAGATAACAGACAAGACACGCCTAAAAAATTATGCACGTATTCTTCGTTCATTTGCAAGGGGACGTGATTTCAAACATGATTCTGAATCCTTGAAATATTTCTTTTTTGACGACCAAATAGAAATTGAAATATATGAAGACTTTCAAAAACGCTTAGACAATATTGAAGCTGATTTGGATGGACATAAAAGGCATAAAGAAATTTTGCAAAATGTATCAGAGAAAGAACAAGGACTAATAAAGTTGAAGTCGTTGAAGCAAAAGAAATATGAAACTGAAGTAGAATTTTACAAAGCTAAATCTGTCTTCCACATTATCGTAATATTCAGAATAAAGAAAAAGGCATATTTCTTTCTTGTATTTGTGTACCATAAAATTGCCAACACGCTTTCTTGTAGCCAAATATTTTGAAAGGGTAGTATCCCGGATTGTCTTCCCGACAAGATTCCATTTTTGTTCTACTTTAGTATCATATAAGGATAATACTGTGGTTTTGCGAATTTCCTTGCCGAGATAAGTATTCCGAAGTTTATCTGGTGTGACATAACCGTCTTTTTCAAGAATTGTTTTATACTGGTTGTCCAAAGCTATCTTGATTCTATCTAAAGCGTCATTGATATTTTTGGCTTCTTTAGTTCTGCCAATAGCTTTCCCTAAAGGACTCCACATTTCAGGGTCAATAAACATCTTGGAACTAAACTCTGCTGTTTCTCTACTGATAGTAATCCTAACCATAATATTGGCTAGTCCATCTTTGTTTAAGTCTCTTTTTCTGATTAGGAAAAGGATTCGATACGTACTTTTCATTGCTCTTTCTTTTTAATGATTTGACAAAATTACTTGCTATCACTTAAAGAATAAAGCTCCTAAAAACGCCAAATTAGGACATTGTAATCCGCTTATTTCCAGCGAATAAAATACTTAATCGTGAGTAAAATTTGTACTGTGAGTTTACTCACGTTTTACTCACTCAACCGCTGTCCTAAATTGACTTTTATTGTCCGAGGGTAGAATAAAAAAAGTCTGTTAATCTACTGACTAACAGACTTTATGTCTTTGTTTGGCTTTTGTTGTCTTTCGACCTTTTTGCCTTTCCGTGGGCGTTGACGGATTCGAACCGCCGACCCTCTGCTTGTAAGGCAGATGCTCTGAACCAGCTGAGCTAAACGCCCGATATTTGCTTTCCTGTCCTCACTACCGCTGTGGAGGTTGCTTTCCTGAAAAGCGATGCAAAGATACGTCGTTTTTATTTTTCTGCAAAACTTTTTGTAAATATTTTTTCTAAAAATTTTCATGGCTCTATAATTATCCCTATTTTTGTACCGTGAAAAAAGGGTATTGAATACGTTTTCATGATAGAGGTGATATTTTATAATAATACAGAACTCTAAAGGTTATAGTGAATGGATAGAAAAGTGATTTTTCGCTATTCGATAGTTTAACGTTTTCATAAGCAATACGAGCATTAATTATAATGAATCTAGATCAACTGACAGCTATTTCACCCGTAGACGGACGATACAGGGACAAGACCGTCGCTTTGGATATGTTCTTTTCCGAGTATGCACTTATCCGATACCGGGTGCAGGTGGAAATAGAGTATTTTATCGCTCTGTGCGAAGAGGGGATTCTTCTTGTTGAAGATAAGAATATCTTTGCACAATTAAGGGATTTATATATCAATTTCAGCGAAGAGGATGCCCGGCAAATCAAAGAAATTGAGAAAACCACCAACCATGATGTAAAGGCTGTGGAGTATTTCCTGAAAGAGAAATTCGATGTGCTCCGGTTGGCAGATCATAAGGAATTTATTCACTTCGGATTGACATCGCAGGATATCAATAATACTGCTACGCCGATGATGTGGCGGGATGCCCTCCACCAAGTCTATATCCCCGAATTGGAAAAACTGGTCTCGGATATCGACGCACTGGCTGCAGAGTGGAAAGAGATTCCCATGCTGGCGCGTACCCATGGGCAACCGGCGTCGCCCACACGTCTGGGAAAGGAGATGAAAGTTTTTGCCTATAGGCTGTCCGGGCAAATAGAAGTATTGAAAAGTATTCCTTCTAAAGCGAAATTCGGCGGAGCGACCGGCAACTTTAATGCGCATCGTGTAGCATATCCTCAAACCGACTGGAAACTGTTCGGTAATCGTTTTCTGCAAGAGAAACTGGGCTTGCGGCGGGAAGAATTTACCACCCAGATATCCAATTATGATGCTTTCGCCGCATCGTTCGATGCGATGAAGCGTATCCATACTGTCCTGATCGACTTTACCAGGGATATATGGCAATATGTATCGATGGAGTATTTCAAGCAGAAGATCAGGGAAGGGGAAGTGGGCTCGTCGGCCATGCCCCACAAAGTGAATCCGATTGATTTTGAAAATGCCGAAGGGAACTTGGGCATTGCCAATGCCCTGCTGGAGCACCTGTCCGCAAAGCTTCCCGTTTCGAGGTTACAACGTGACCTTACCGATTCTACGGTAATCAGGAATATCGGTGTTCCCATGGCACATGGATTAATTGCTATTAAAAGCGCAACAAAAGGACTGCATAAATTGTTATTACACAGAGAGGCAATAGACAGGGATCTGGAAAATAATTGGGCCGTGGTTGCCGAAGGAATCCAGACTATCCTGAGACGTGAAGGGTACCCGAAACCGTATGAAGCACTGAAAGCTTTGACTAGAACCAATGCGCATATTACTAGGGAAAGTATATCGAAATTTATTGATAATCTGAATGTGAATGATCAGATAAAAAAAGAATTGAAAGAAATTACACCCCAAAATTATACGGGAATTTAAAATGAAAGAGGCTGCCGGTCATGCAAACCGGTCGGTAATAATTCGAAAAATGCGATTGTAAATAAAGAAAAAACCGTGAGGTTTCATTATGTAAATCAAAAAGTAAATGCAACAATGACAACAAACAATGACGAATCGCGCCCACGACGGAGTTATCACAGCGCGAACAATGAGAGACACCCTTCCTCTAACAGAAATTACAATGAGAGGAGATCACAGCAAGATGGTTATTATCCGGACCGACCATCATACAATCTGGACAGGCAGGACCGGCAATCCTATAATCCGGACAGGTCGTACAGCCAGGACAGGCAGTCTTATAATAATTCCGACAGGTCGTACAATTCCAATTACAGGGATTCGCGTCAAGAAAATTATGGAGGGAATAATGACGGGGCCATGAGGAAACGCCGCCCTCGCGTAGGGGAACGTCCACAGTCGCCACAAAGGATTTCCGGCGGTGGAGGTTATAATAACCGAAATTGGGGCAATCAATCTTCTAACGGTCCGGGAAGACCAAATGGTCCTGGTAAGCCGGTAAAGAAGCTGAAAAAGAAAAAGCCGTTCAAGCAGGTCAAGTATAAGGAAAATGCTGATCCCAATGCACCCATCCGTCTGAATAAATACTTGGCCAATGCCGGAGTATGCTCACGCCGTGAAGCTGATGAGTTTATCCAGGCCGGCGTGGTGAAGGTGAATGGAGAGATCGTGACCGAACTGGGTACCAAAATTACCCGTGCCGATTCTGTGATGTTCCACAACCAGCCCGTCCAACTTGAAAGCAAGGTATATGTGTTACTGAATAAGCCGAAAGGGTTTGTGACGACGACCGATGACCCCGAGAACCGAAAGACGGTAATGGAACTGGTGAAAAGTGCCGCTTCCGAAAGGATATATCCGGTGGGACGTCTGGACAGGGCTACCACAGGTGTTTTGCTGCTGACCAATGATGGTGACCTGGCATCAAAATTAACACATCCGAAGTACGAAAAACGAAAGATTTACCAGGTATGGCTCGACAAGCCGGTGGCAATGGAACACATGCAGATGATTGCCGACGGGATTGAATTGGAAGACGGAGAGATTCATGCCGATGCGATCAGTTATGTGAGTGAGGAAGACCTTACCCAGGTGGGTATTGAGATCCATTCCGGAAGGAACCGTATCATCCGTCGTATCTTCGAGAAATTAGGTTATCGGGTGATGAAACTCGACAGGGTTTATTTTGCAGGATTGACCAAGAAAAAACTTTCGCGCGGAAAATGGCGTTACCTCACAGAACAAGAGGTGAACATGCTCAGAATGGGGGCGTTCGATTAAAGAACCTCCCTTCATATAAAAATTTATAGATAGTAATAACGTTTTCGTTAAACACTATGTGCAGAAACCCGGATTTGCTTGGATCAGGCTTCTGCGGGAAAATGGTAAATGTAATTGAATGATTATTCTGTTCCTGTGCGGGTTTTGTACAGGAACAGATTGGGTATTTATCAGGGTAATTTAATCGTATGAAGAGTACACGTGATTGTTTGCACACAAGTGCATGATTGATGCGTGTTGCCAGCGATATTGAAGTATATAGTTTATGAAACAACTAAAACGAACAAAAATTTCGGAAGCATTGCAACTTGCCAGTGTTGACGAGGAAGTGAATGTAAAAGGGTGGGTGCGTACCCGCAGAGGAAACAAAAATGTCGGTTTCGTCGCTTTAAATGATGGATCGACCATCAATAATATTCAGATAGTTATTGATATAGCTAATTTTGATGAAGAGTTACTTCGTCTCATCACTACGGGGGCATGTATCAATGTGAATGGTGAACTGGTGGAATCCCAGGGACAGGGACAGTCGGTGGAGATACGTGCAACTGAGATTGAAGTCTATGGTCCGGCCGATCCCGCTACTTATCCTTTGCAGAAAAAAGGACATTCATTGGAGTTCCTGCGTGAGGTAGCCCATTTGCGCCCGCGTACCAATACTTTTGGAGCAATCTTCAGAATGAGGCACCATTTGGCATATGCCATCCATAAATATTTCAACGATAAAGGTTTTTACTATTTCCATACGCCTATTATCACTGCTTCCGATGCGGAAGGAGCCGGATCGATGTTCGAAGTATCTACTCTTGATATAGAAAATCCACCCCGCAATAAAGAAAGCAAAGTGGATTTTACAGAGGATTTTTTTGGTCGCCAGACTAACCTGACCGTCTCCGGACAACTCGAGGGGGAACTCGGCGCTATGGCACTGGGAGCCATTTATACTTTCGGTCCCACATTCCGTGCGGAGAATTCCAATACGCCCCGTCACCTGGCGGAGTTCTGGATGATTGAACCGGAAATGGCTTTCTATGATATCAACGATAATATGGATCTGGCCGAAGATTTCCTGAAATATCTAATTCGTTACGTCTTGGAGTATTGCAGGGAGGATATTGAATTCCTATCCAAGATGTATGACGAAGAACTGGTAAGCCGTCTGAATTTTGTAGTGGAAAATGACTTTGTCCGCCTAACTTATACCGAAGGGGTGAAAATTTTGGAAGATTCGGGGCAAAAATTCGAATTCCCGGTCTATTGGGGCGCCGACCTGCAGTCGGAGCATGAACGTTACCTGGTAGAAAAACATTTCAAACGTCCGGTAATCCTGACTGATTATCCGAGGGAAATCAAATCGTTTTATATGAAGCAGAACGATGATGGTAAGACGGTCCGCGCGATGGATGTGCTTTTCCCTAAGATAGGGGAAATTATCGGTGGATCGGAACGTGAAGCGGATTACGACAAGCTGATGCAAAGGATAGAGGAAACCGGCATGCATACAGAGCCTATCTGGTGGTATCTCGAAACCCGCAAGTTCGGCACTGCACCGCACTCCGGTTTTGGTTTGGGTTTTGAGCGGTTGATGTTGTTTATCACCGGCATGGCGAATATCCGTGACGTGATCCCGTTTCCAAGAACGCCCAATAATGCGGACTTTTAACTATGAAGAATATACGCAATTTTTGTATCATTGCTCATATAGACCACGGTAAGAGTACGCTGGCAGACCGTTTGCTGGAATTCACCAGGACCGTCGAAGGAAAAGACCTGCAGGCGCAGGTGCTCGACAATATGGACTTGGAGAGGGAGCGGGGCATTACAATCAAAAGCCATGCGATACAGATGGATTATGAATATGAGGGTGAGAAATACACCCTTAATCTGATTGACACACCGGGACACGTCGATTTTTCGTATGAAGTATCGCGTTCCATTGCCGCCTGTGAAGGTGCCTTGCTGGTGGTTGACGCAGCCCAGGGTATACAGGCGCAGACCATATCGAATGTCTATATGGCCATTGAGCATGACCTGGAGATTATCCCTATTCTCAATAAGATCGATTTGGAGAGTGCCATGCCCGACGAGGTGGAAGACCAGATCGTGCAACTTCTTGGTATTCCCCGCGAAGATATCATCCGTGCAAGCGGAAAGACGGGGATCGGTATCGATGAGATCCTCCGTGCCATCATTGAGAAGGTGCCGGCTCCGCAAGGCGACCCTGAGGCACCCCTGCAGGCATTGATCTTCGACTCTGTATTCAATGCGTTCCGCGGAATCATTGCTTATTATAAAATCGTGAATGGCACGTTGCGAAAAGGTGATATGGTGAAATTCATCAATACCGGCAAAGAATACGATGCCGACGAGGTGGGTATCCTGCGCCTCAATATGGTGCCGAAGGATGAAGTGGGCTGTGGTGATGTGGGGTATATCATCTCCGGCATTAAAACCTCGAAAGAAGTGAAGGTGGGCGATACCATTACCCATGTGAAGCGGCCTGCAGCCAAGGCAATCGAAGGATTTGAAGAGGTAAAACCCATGGTATTTGCCGGCGTCTATCCCATTGAGAGCGAAGATTTCGAGAACCTGCGTTCATCTCTCGAAAAATTACAACTTAACGACGCGTCACTTACTTTCCAGCCCGAATCGTCCGTTGCATTGGGATTCGGCTTCCGGTGCGGTTTCCTCGGATTGCTCCATATGGAGATCGTACAGGAACGGCTGGAGCGGGAATTCAATATGGATGTGATCACTACGGTGCCCAACGTTTCGTATAAGGTATATGACAAGAAAGGGAATATGAAGGAGGTGCATAATCCCGGCGGTTTACCGGACCCCACATTGATTGAAAGTATCGAAGAGCCTTTTATCCGCGCCTCGGTTATTACCAATACGGCCTATATCGGTCCCATTATGACCCTTTGCCTTGGCAAGCGGGGTATACTTATCAAACAGGAATATGTTTCAGGTGACAGGGTAGAGATTATCTACGACCTACCGCTGGGAGAGATTGTGATCGATTTCTATGATAAACTGAAAAGTATTTCGAAAGGATATGCATCCTTCGATTACCATATCCATGATTATCGTCCGTCCAAGCTGGTGAAACTGGACATATTGCTGAACGGTGAACAGGTGGACGCACTTTCCACGCTCACCCACATCGACAATGCGCAGAGTTTTGGACGACGCATGTGTGAGAAGTTGAAAGAGCTGATTCCCCGGCAACAGTTCGATATTGCTATTCAGGCGGCCATTGGAGCAAAGATCGTCGCCCGTGAAACGGTAAAAGCTGTCAGGAAAGATGTGACTGCCAAATGTTATGGCGGTGATATATCCCGTAAGCGTAAGCTGCTCGAAAAGCAGAAAGAGGGAAAGAAACGGATGAAACAAGTAGGCAATGTGGAGGTCCCTCAGAAAGCGTTTTTAGCAGTGTTGAAATTGGACTGATGATTAATGTGCCAATTTTCTTAGGAACGAGTACATAGCCAAACTTGTTTGAGTATTGTCGAGTGACGACAGAAAATGGACGAAGTCGATGTGAATAATAAAAGGCACGCCAATCACTTGGAATGCCTTTTTCTCAAAATAATAAATAAAAATGCCGCGCCAATAGTGTGGTTTTTTTATCTCAGTACAATCGCTGTCGTAGGATTTATACCCAAGTCAGCGATTGTGTATTGTAATTTACCATCCTTGTCAAAGCAGTACACCGATCCCGGAGTGGTGTAATCGGTCTCCGTGATGAAGAATTCCCCGGATTTTTCATCCGCTGAAATATTATAGATGGTATTTGTAATCTTTGTGCCATCCTGTATGAAGTTTTCAGAAACCACCTTTTCCTGCAAGCAATCATATACTACTATTTTAGAAGTTCCATTTACATTGCTGATGATATAGGCCTTGTTGTCTGCGATTACGAACCGGTCGGGAGATTCCACTGCTTCAATGGTTTCCACCTCGCCTGAGGCCGGTTTTATCCGTTTGAACGATGCGGCTTCCGTTATGTTTCCCTCTTGATCATAAGTCGCCATCAAAGAGATATAAAGATCTCCCTGGCTGTCGCTCCCCATATTGACCGGATTGGGTCCGACTTCTATTTTTTTCTCCTCTTTCATTGTTTCCCCACTTATATCGATGACCGACACGGTATTGTCGAACCCGAACCCGGAGTTGGCCACATAGAGTTTGTTATTTTTAACCACAATAGCTTCCGGATTCATGCCCACATCCACCGAGCCGCTGATTGCAAGGGAAGTGGTGTCGATGCAGGTGACAGTATCATCGAATGAAGTGACATATACTTTGCCATTATGCGAGGCAATCCGGCGAGGTTGTTTTCCGGAACCATCTTCCTTTTTCATCTCTATCGATTGGGATATGCCGGTGGAAACATTCATCACTTCTATGGTAGACGACATATTAACTATTATATACACCTTGGAACCATACAAAAGCATATCATTTCCGGTATCACCCAATCCTCTTTTATTTACCGACTTGAAATAATCTTTATCCAGATCTCTTGTGGATAGGTCATAACGGGCAAGGGTACTATTATTCCCATTCCATGACCCCTCAGAGAGGATAAGTAAAGTCTTTCCCTCTGTTGAGGGATTTCCGTTATCAATAGGATTATCATCATCAGAGCAAGCTGTGATAAACAATGCCGCAAGAAGCGTCAGATAGAAAAAGATTTTTTTTTGATTCATTGTTGTCTACAAAATTAAAAATTAAACGATGCGTTTATTCTGAAAGAGCGTCCCGGCATAGGATAATTGCGCAC
The DNA here is from genome assembly GCF_002410825.1 of Proteiniphilum sp. UBA5384. Taxonomy (GTDB): domain Bacteria; phylum Bacteroidota; class Bacteroidia; order Bacteroidales; family Dysgonomonadaceae; genus Proteiniphilum. The sequence goes on from NZ_DHOS01000075.1 coordinate 19,273, forward strand.
GATCTGGTAATTTTTATCCAACAGATTCAATACCTCCAGTTGCAAGTCTATTTTACCAAGTCGTGTTCGAAAATCCTTTGAAACCGACAGGGCATGATCGCTGTATCCTTTCATCAGGAACTCTTTGCTGTTATAGTTATTGTAATACCTTTCGCCACTCCACAACAGCGTATAGGCTATATCTACCCGGGGCAGTTGTATCACAGCCCGCCCCGAACCGGAATGACGTGGAGTATAAGCTATCTGGTGGTTATATGTATTTTTGTCGGGGTTGGTTTTGTCGAGCGCGGACTGGAAGGTGTAATTTCCTCCCATCCGTAACCGGACCTGCTCCGTGAATGTGATTGTTCCTTCCACGGAGAGGTCCATGCCGGTGATGATCACCTTGCCCACATTGATCATTGCCCACTGATGCAAATTGCCGGTAGGGTAAGCTACAATTTTATTTTTTACCCGATTGCGGTAGGCATCCAGTGTGGCGGTGAAATGCGAAGTACGGTTTTTACCCGGTGAAACAGCATAAGTAGCACCTATGTTCCACTGGTGGGTATCTTCGGGTTTCAGGTCACGTGTGCCGACCGCGGGATAGTAGAGGTCGTTGAAGGTAGGTAGGCGGAAGCTATTCTTGTAAAAAGCCCTTATACGCAAATTGGTTCCGGTGAATGGTTTTACCGACACGCTGAGATAAGGGGAAACTTTGCTCCTGTTTCCGGCAGCCTCTACATTCCGGACCGACTCGAACGTTTGGGTATAAAGAATGTTTGCCGTGGATATAACCTGTTCTTCCACCCATTTTGCGGCAAAGACCGACCGCCATGTGAGCCGGGTGGGAGTGGTGAATTTTTTTCGTTCAGCATGCATGGTGGCCGACGACAAGTCGCTTGACGCAGAAAACGACAACCTTTCAAATACCCTGTAGAGCGCCGAAAGGGAGCCATAGGTCTCATGCTGATTGAAAATATCTTCATACTTTCCCCCGGGACCCAAGTAGGCAGGGTCGAGATAGCGCAAATATCCCCGGTTATATTTTGCATCGCCCTTTAACACCCATTTCGGAGAAAAGATATGTTCGATATTGCTTTGTACGAAGAAAGTGCGGTCCCATAAACGTTGGTTTGAGTAATTCTCCGTATTATAATAGATGGTGGCACCGGGTAATCCCCGTTCCGACCGGTAATGGTATACCCGCAGGTCACCTTTGGTTGCGGGGGATAAATCGGCAAAAAGCGCTCCTTCCAAACGAAGATTCTCCACATCGGTATTCCTCCTTCTTTCCATGGAGCTGCTGTCGCCCTTTTCACCGTATTGCAACCGGTAAGGATATTCGCCTTTCGATGTAAGCCATTCGGCACTTGCGGTCATCGTCAGCTTGTCTGTAATCCTCGTGTTAGCGTAAAACGAAGGGTTAAACAGTCCGAATGATCCTGCTTTCACAGACCCACTCCCATTGATACGTTTTCCTTTATCGAAATGAGGACGTACATTTTGTATAACGAGTGAGGAAGCGGCAGAAAAAGCCGTTGCCGGCAAAAAAATCTGGTCGTTTTGTCCGGTATGCAATGTGACCAGTTCCACGTTATTGAGAGAGAACCGGCCTATATCGATCTGTCCGGCCTGTACGTCGTTAATGGATATACCATTGTATATGACGGCGGTATGATGTGCTCCCAGGCTACGGACAGAAATAGTTTTCAATCCCCCGATACCGCCATAATCCTTGATGGTCACCCCCGAGAAATGCTTCACGGCATCCGACAACTGTAGCGAATGCAGATAGCGTATCTGGTCTTGCGAGAATATCTGCACCGGTGCCGAAGAACGTATCTCCCGGTCGCTATATCGTTCTGTGACCACCACTTCAGGTAACCTCAGGCTGTCAGCAACCTCCTGGGCTAAGATACCACAGGCAGGTATAGCGGCTGTAAGCAGTGACAAAACAATCTTTTTACAAATCTTCATCAACATCTGAATATTTTCTGCTCCTGAAGGAGCGAGGGTCTCAAGGTCTTTGTGAACAAGCCTAATCTTAATGGCGGCAAAGGTACGGAAAATTACAGAACAACCATGTTGTGTATCTGTTGTGTAATGTCTGTAATACTGCCATTTTCGATCCGGTAAAGTCGTTGATTGGTCGTCATTTTATCCAATCCCCCGAGCGCTTCTATATAAGGGCCGGTTTTCACAAAATCGAAATGTTCAATGCAATGCTCCGTAAGTTTGTCATTACCTGAATACCACGCCGTTTTTATCTTCCCTCCCCGGCTCTCACGGATGAAATCTGCCAACTGGTATACATCGCCGGCATTGGCATCACCACCCATAAAACAGAGGCAGGTGATTGCCTTTTCGTATTTTTGCAACAATCCATTCAATTCTGAATCAGTTAATTCTTTTCCGATATCCTGTTGTAGATAAGGGCTATGGCACCCTTTACAGCGATAGGGACAGTTAGAGAGGTTTACTGCCAGCGTCACCTCATCCGGAATTTCCTGAAAGACAATATTATAATCGATATACTTCAACATAGAAACAACTTATTGGCAACGACTTTACATAAATTCGCCATATGAGACAAGATTCACTCCTTTACAGTTCTCCAACTTACATATGAAACTTGGATTGATTACCCTTCCTTTTATACATCCCGATTTTTTAAAAGGCCGCCATTTCCTTTTTCGATTCCATTTTGCCATAGTAGCGGATAGATGCTTCTGCCTGACGTGGTACGGAGAAATTACTTACCCGTTTCATATAGCCGATGATACGTGTGAGATAATCTAAGTTTTTGGAACCACATGCCGGACATTGTTTAAGATAGCGCTTATCAATCTTGCCGCAGTCGTTACAAACCGTATTGGGAATATTGAAGGTGAAGTAATTGCATCCTTCCGTGGCGGCGACACGCAATAAATGGCGGTACTGTGCTTTGGAGAGATGTTCTTCGAGGTTCATATGAAGTGCCGATCCGCCTGTGAGATGAGCAATATAATCACGTCCATGGAGTCGGAATTTATCAATTACGTTAAGTGATGGGTCTTCCACCCGATAGAAATAGCTGTTATAGCAGTCACGCCGTACTTGATACCCATCTTCCTTGTCCCATTTGGCATGTTTCACTCCTACGTTCTCGGCAGGAATCATTTCGCAGTTGAACATCAATTCTTTCGACCGGTATTTTTTATTGTATCGTTCGATAATTCCAAGGATTTCCTGTACAAAAACCTTATAGCGGGGGTTGTCGTTGATTTCTATACCCAATGATTCGGCAGCTTCTACCAAACCATTCACACCTATTGTGAGGTACTGTCGACTAATATTGATAAACCCTGCATCGAATAAGGGGAGCATGCCTTTCTGCCGGAACATTTTCAGGTTCTCATTATAGGCGGTCTGCACTTTGTGTGTTAAATCAACTATCTCTTCGAGGAAGGTTGTATAGGATTGTCCTGTGCGTCGTGCGAATTGGACACATCGGTTCAGGTTGATAGTCAGCACGCTTTTCGATCCGGTAGAAACACCTCCCGCGCCGAGGGTATAACTAAAGCCGTTGTCCTGTATTTCATTGCGCAGCCGGCAGCAACTCGACAACGAATCGGCATTATCGCTCATATAGGTGAAGAACGAGTGTCCCCTGGCATACATTTCAGCTGTAAAATCGCCGTATTCGGTGTCCATTACATCCTCATCCTTCGTGAGTAATGCCATTGTTTCTACAGGGAAAGTGAGTACCGTTTTGGTACGCTCTTTATTGAACCACTGCATAAAATGTTTCTGGAGCCAGTTGAGCGATTTCCACAGGGGGCGTGATCCGTCGGGAAACACGAATTCTCCGAATAGGCTTTCGAAATAATACTTATCGTAGTAGGATATATTCCAGAAGACGGCTTGGAAATTACGTGCACCGGTCGGCTGATTAATGGAGTAGACGATCTGTTCAAAACAGTCGGTGATCACCTTGTCGAGTGTACGTTTCCGTTTCGATAGATCCACCACATCCCCGCTATGGGTGAAGTAATCGTCACCATATTCTTTACGGATGAAATAGTCCAGATACATCAGGAACTCGGGAGTGGCACAGGCACCGCTCAGCATGCTCGATACCATAAATACCATATTGATGAAACCGCCGCAGAACGATTTCAGGTTGGTAGGAGGGGTGGAATTTCCACCAATGCCCAAGGTACCATTCAGCAGCCATGGATACATGGTGATACTTGCACAATAATTGGCAAGGCTGGTCTCATCATTTTTATAGATGAAATGTTCATTCAGCATACCGATATATTTATCCGCGAGTTCTTTCCCGTACATCTCTTTTATCCGGTCGGTGATCATCTTCCGGTTCAGGTCGATAAAGCTCTTTTTGGGCAGTTCCCCGATGAGGGTGGCGATATTTTTCTTCTCCACGTTAGCGTTCGCGTCGAATTTACTTCCTGTGGCAGCATTCTGTGCATCGCAATAGTTCATCGGAAAGTTCATATTATCGCGTATTTCGCGGGTTTCGGTATGCTTTTGCCGGTAAAGCATATAAGATTTGGCGACAGAAAAATATTTCTCTGCCATCAGTGCCGTTTCTACCTGGTTTTGGATCTCTTCCACTGTCATCCCGTCGGAGACATGAAGACGTGAGAGGATAGCAATGAAATCATCCTGGGTGGCGAACGTGCCTACCGATAGAAATGCTTTTGCAATGGCATTTTCAATTTTTTGAATGGAGAAAGGGACACATTTACCATCCCGTTTCACGATCTGAATTGCTGGATTTTCCATACGATTTTGTTTTAGCGTGAATAGTATATACGAATGCCATTACACTTTTCGATACGGGAAAACAGCTGCCGGGACGGCGATCATCCAATTCGACCTTCTTTTTACCCGAAAGAGATCAAAAAGTGTATACATCTGGCAGGTCTTCTGACTCGCTCTCCCTTTGTGCATCCTTCCCGGCCTTTTTCAGTCCTCTCCCATAGGCAGAGGTCAGGTCAGTGGATATAAAATATTGCACAACGGCTTCCAAACAGAGCTTACAGCAGCGGGAACTGTTGCCGACTTTCACGGCATTCCCTTTTCATTCTATTCACAGCCTCTTTTTTAGTTTGTGTGAATAAAAACCAAATGCAAAACAAAGATAACTTTTCCTGGAAAATGAAATACAAAGTTTCCCTGAAAAGTTATCAACAATATTTATTCAAATATTTAAATAGTTTAAATTCAGAATATTATATTTATATTGTGCCAATATGGGCTGTGGAAAAATTATACAAAGTTTTCTATTTTGGGAATTGTGATGTGCACTTATCGAGGTGATATAATCCCTGTTTTGCCAATAAGACTGAAAAAAACTTTCCTACAACGGCATATTACCATGCTTCTTAGGTGGATTGGTCTCTGTTTTATTGGCCGTCATTTCCAATGCCTGGATCAGTTTATAGCGGGTATCTTTCGGCAAGATAATCTCGTCGACATATCCTTTCTCTGCAGCCCGATAAGGGTTGGAAAACAATTCGTTGTATTCGTTCAATGCTTTTTGGCGCTCTTCCTCATTCGATGAGCGATAAAGTACGTTTACCGCACCGGCCGCACCCATCACTGCAATTTCGGCATTCGGATAAGCCAGGTTCACATCCGCGCCCGATTCTTTTGACGACATGACAATGTATGCTCCCCCATAGGCTTTCCGGGTAATCAGTGTTATTTTGGGTATGGTAGCTTCCACATAGGCGAAGACAATTTTGGCACCGTGACGAATAATACCATTGTGTTCTTGGTCGCGCCCGGGAAGGAAACCCGGCACATCTTCAAAAGTGATGATAGGGATATCGAAGCAGTCGCAGAAACGTATAAACCGCGCTGCCTTGTCCGACGCATCGATATCAAGCACCCCCGCCAGATAGGCCGGTTGATTGGCGACGATCCCCACCGATCGACCTCCTAACCGTGCAAACCCCACCACAATATTTTGCGCAAATTGCGACATGATCTCGAAGAAGTAATGTTCATCCACCACCTCCTCAATGAGTTTTTTCATGTCATAGGGGATATTGGGATCGTCGGGAATCAACGTCTGCAAGTCGGGTGACTCACGATGAATGCTATCCTGTGTGGGCACTATCGGCGGATCTTCCATATTATTGGAAGGAAGGAAACTCAATAATTCACGAATCATCATCAATGTTTCCTCTTCATCCTCACCCACAAAGTGAGCCACGCCGCTTTTAGAAGCATGGGTATTGGCACCTCCCAACTCCTCTTTGGTCAGCTCTTCATGGGTGACCGTCTTCACGACATCTGGTCCCGTGACAAACATGTAGCTCTTCTCTTTCACCATAAAGATAAAGTCGGTGAGAGCAGGGGAATAGCAGGCCCCGCCGGCACAAGGTCCCAGAATAGCGGAAATTTGCGGTACAACACCCGAAGCTTTGATGTTCTGGTAAAAAATATCGGAATATCCGCTGAGTGCCATAACTCCCTCCTGAATACGTGCACCGCCCGAGTCGTTCAGCGCAATAACAGGAGCACCGTTTTTCATTGCCAGTTTTTGTACTTTTACAATTTTATTGGCATTCGTGCGGCTCAAAGAACCACCGTATACCGTGAAATCGTAGGCATATACATATACCAGTCGCCCTTCTATTTTTCCGTAGCCGGTTACAACTCCGTCTCCCGCTATGCGCTTGTTTTGCATGCCATAATCATGACATTCATGAAACACAAATTTATCTATTTCCACAAACGTATTCTCGTCCAACAGCATGTCGATCCGCTCACGGGCTGTTTGTTTACCGGCATTCTTTTGTTTTTCAATCGCTTTCTCTCCACCACCCAATTCGGCAGCTTTGTCTTTTTCCTCAAAAGAGTGATATATTTCCTGTAGTGTCATTATTGCTATTTTAATTCATTAAAATCAGGCTCTTTCTTGTAACGACAGAACTCTCAAGCTTGTAACGACGAACTCTCAAGCAAGCGCCTATGTTCTGTTCTTATTACTTTACTTGTCGGAATAGTCGGTTTTAAAAGAGATGAGTAACTGATCTCGTGCCACCGAATCGCCTTCCTCAACATGTATCTTCTCCACAACGGCATTCTGTGCTGCCGTATAAGTGCTCTGCATCTTCATGGCTTCCACCACAATAAGTGGATCACCCTGCTTCACTTCCATACCTTCGGACGCCATTACTTTTATGATTTTTCCCGGCATGGGAGATGTGATGGTTTCCTGTGCTTCTTCCACAGCTGCTTGCCGCCCTCTTAAGTATTTTTTCTGCGGATTAGACAGTTCGATGTCAAAATAACGGAAATTGGTAGTGATGGTGTATTTCCCTTCTGAGTGGCGCACCGATTCGGCGTTGTACGATCGTCCCTCATGGAGGATAGAACAGAATCCGTTTTCTGACATCACCACATCGATGTCATATATTTTTCCGTCCAGCGAGATTTCCACTTTATTTTCATCTTTTGAAATCAGTTCCACCTCGCATGTTCTGTCTCCTATTTTAGCTTTCATCGTTTTATAATTTAGAACCAAGCATCCCGAAACGTTTTTTTCCGTTTAAAAATGGGATGAAACAGTTGGGTTTTAACCTTGTTTCTTTAAAGATTCAAGAACTAAGAATCAAGACTTTTGATAAATAAAAGTTAAGTATTCTTCTATTCCTGATCAAATTATATCCTCAAAACTCCTTTTTGTTTGCCAAAGGCACGCCATCGGCTTATGGGAAGGTTGTCGGTAAGCGAAGATGACGGCGCATCATTGTTATTTACTATATAATCAATATAAGCGGCAATGATGGCCATATCTTCAATCTCGTTGTCATTCACTGCACTTTTATGCAACTTCTTGCTGTTGTCCTCGATAAAATGAGTGGTATAATTACCTTTCACAAAGTCACGCGTATCCATGATACGGCGGAGGTAATCGATATTGGTCTTTACGCCCGTGATCTTGTATTCATATAAGACACGGCGCATCCGTTCCAGCGCATAAATACGACTGGTAGCCCACACGATCAGCTTGCCAAGCATAGAATCGTAATAGACCGGAATCTCATACCCGTCATAAATAAAACTATCCACCCGCACACCTATTCCTTCAGGTGTCTGGATATGCCGGATGGTACCGGGCGACGGAGCGAAATTTTTCTCGGGATCTTCCGCACATATGCGGCACTCGATGGCATGTCCGCGTTGGTGTAAATTCTTCTGACGCAAGCGCAGTTTTTTTCCGTTGGCGATATGAATCTGCTCTTTTACCAGGTCCACACCCAATACCTCTTCTGTAATAGGATGTTCCACCTGAAGACGGGTATTCATTTCAAGAAAATAGAAATTCATATCCCCGTCCACCAAAAATTCAATGGTGCCTGCTCCGACATAACCGATAGATTTGGCTGCTTTGACAGCAATTGCGCCCATCGCCAGGCGGGTCTTCTCATCGATAAAAGGGGATGGACTTTCTTCCACAATTTTCTGATGACGTCGTTGCACCGAGCACTCACGGTCGAACAGATGTATCACATTCCCATGCGAATCCCCCAAAAACTGTATTTCGATATGGTGGGGCGATTCTATATATTTTTCGATATAGACCGAGTCGTTCCCGAATGAAGCCCTTGCTTCCGACTTGGCAGAATCATACGCTGCCTGTAATTGACTCTCTTCATATACCAAACGCATACCTTTTCCACCACCACCCGCAGTTGCTTTGATAATCACAGGAAACCCTATTTTGCGGCATACACGGAAGAGATCCCTCGGTTTCAAATCCTCTGATGTGCCGGGTACCACAGGCACTTTAGCTTTTATCATTGTACGGCGGGCCGATATCTTGTCTCCCATCGCCTCAATGCTCTCTGCAGATGGTCCGATAAAAATGATTCCTTCGTCCTTGCAACGGCGTGCGAAGTCGGCATTTTCACTCAAAAACCCATATCCGGGGTGAATGGCATCCGCTTTGAACTGTTTTGCCGCGTTAATGATTTTATCGACATTCAAGTAGCTCTCTTGTGAAGAGGCCAAGCCTATACATACTGCTTCATCGGCATAAGAGACATGCCTTGACGTGCGATCAGCCTCTGAATAAACAGCCACGGTTCTGATTCCCATCTCCTTACAGGTGCGCATGACACGTACGGCAATCTCACCCCGGTTTGCAATTAAAATCTTTTGTATCATTATTATAAAATGGAATTACACCAAATGATTTTTTAGAAGTTATAGTTGATATCCAACAAGTTATGATAGCAGTCATCACTAACTACAACAGATGAAACTCTTGATTTTCAATTCACCCTAAAAAGGGTACTGTTTAAACAATTTTTTTGCACAATTTGTTCTCTATTGTGCATAATTTGATCGAAAACAATATGGTTTTAGTTTTATTTTTTAATGTTCCCGCATCAATCGGGCAGCTTTTACCATCCTTCTCAGTGACTCCTCCGTCTCTTTCCAGCCTCGTGTTTTCAGTCCGCAGTCGGGGTTGACCCATAGCTGTTCCTGTGGGATAACGCGGGCGGCTTTTTTCAGCAGGTCGACGATCTCGTCTGTAGTTGGCACGCGCGGAGAGTGGATGTCATACACTCCTGGGCCAATATCGTTTGGGTAACTGAAACGGACAAAGGCGTCCAGCAGTTCCATTTGTGAACGGGAGCATTCAATGGTGATCACATCGGCATCCATCAATGCGATATGTTCGATAATATCGTTGAATTCAGAATAGCACATGTGTGTATGGATCTGCGTCTTGTCTTCTACGCCCGTGGAGGCAATAGAGAACGATCTTACAGCCCAGTCGAGGTAATTCTTCCAGTCGTTATGGCGGATCGGCAACCCTTCCTTGATTGCCGGTTCATCGATCTGGATGACCCTGATTCCTGCCTGTTCGAGGTCACGCACTTCGTCGCGGATAGACAATGCTATTTGCAGGCAGGTTTTGGAGCGCTCCTGGTCGTTCCTCACGAACGACCATTGCAGGATGGTGACCGGTCCGGTGAGCATTCCTTTCACCGGTCTGGTTGTAAGCAACTGTGCGTAGTTTGTCCAATAGAGGGTCATGGGGTGGGGACGGGACACATCCCCATAAATAACGGGCGGCTTCACACACCGTGAACCGTAACTCTGCACCCAGCCGAACCGGGTAAAGGCAAAGCCATCGAGTTGCTCACCAAAGTATTCCACCATGTCGTTCCGTTCAAACTCGCCGTGCACCAGCACATCCAGGCCGATCCTTTCCTGCCATTCGATGGTTTTTTTAGTTTCGGATTTCAGCAGCCGGTCGTATTCTTCCGCCGACAGTTCTCCCTTTTTGAATTTCGCCCGCCAGGAGCGCACCTCTTTCGTCTGGGGAAAAGAGCCGATGGTGGTAGTGGGATAGGAGGGAAGCTGCAATTCCTGTTGCTGTAGTTTCTTCCTCACAGGGAATGGGTTTCTCCGTCTGGCGTCATTGTCCGATACAGCGGCACAGCGTTCTTCCACCTTTTTGTTATGGATCAACGGGGAGGTGCGTTTGCTCTCCATCGCCCGACGGTTCTCTTCCAAGCGGCCCCGGACAGAGGCATCCCCTTCCGTCAGTTTTTTCAACAGTGCCAGTTCTTCCACCTTTTGCCTGGCGAAAGCCATCCACTGTTTTATTTCGGGCGTAAGCGCCTCTTCGTCCGTTTCCAGGTCGAGGTCGTAGGGTACGTGCAGGAACGACGACGATCCGGCGATCATCACCCGTCCAGTTCCCAGTCCGGCAACTGCTTTATAGATGAACTCCAGTGACCGGTCGAAATCGTTCTTCCAGATATTGCGGCCGTCCACCACGCCCAATGATAGGATCTTGTCCGACGGCAGTTGTGCCAGCACATCATCCAGCTGGGACGGCGCGCGTACCAGGTCGATATGCAGCGCATCCACCGGAAGGTTAACCGCCAGCGGCGTGTTGTCCCCCAACCCCTCGAAGTAAGTGGCGACCAGCAGTTTTAACCGTGGACAGGCTTTCCTGATGGCATCGTAGGCTGCGGTATATGCAATTTTTGTTTTTTCGTCGATATCGGTTACCAGAAACGGTTCGTCGAGTTGCACCCATACCGTTCCGGCCTCTTCCAATTCTTTCAGTAATTCGATATATATGGGCAGTAACCGTTCTAGCAACTCCAGCCGGTGGAATCCGGCTTCTTTTTCCTTGCCCGACAAGAGATAGGAGACCGGCCCGAGCAGTACCGGCTTGGTTTCGATACCCTGTGCTTTCCCTTCGCGGTACTCTTCGAGTGCCTTGTTGTAAAAGAGGGAGAAATGTTGGTTTTTGGTAAACTCGGGGACGATATAGTGGTAGTTCGTGTCGAACCACTTGGTCATTTCCATCGCGGTAATGTCTTTGCCTTCGCGCTGGTAACCGCGCGCCATGGCAAAATAGAGCGCCATCCTGTCGTTTTGCAGTGAAGCGTAACGGGCAGGAATGGCGCCAACCGTCAGTGTAGTATCCAGTACCTGGTTGTAGAAAGAGAAATCGTTCGACGGGACAAGGTCTATACCCGACTCTTTCTGAAGCGACCGGTTTTGTTGTCTGATATCCGCTCCTGTTTTGAGGAGTTCCTCTTCGGTGATGTTGCCCGCCCAGAAACTTTCGCAGGCTTTTTTGAGTTCGCGCCGGCTACCGATCCGCGGGTAGCCAAGAATGTTTGTTTGCATTTCTTTTAACTTATTAAAGTGAATAACCCATGAAGCTAAAAGTCTTTTCCGAACTTTTGCAATGCAACGGCTGATAAAAAAGATGGAGTAAATGCAGGAGATACTTCTGCCCTTGATCAATTAGGTAGAAACGAATGAGCCTGACCATATACTTTTATCGCGAAGCAATGTCAATCCGAATAAAGGCAGGTCTCCTGACTTGCACGATTTCCGCCGTCCTTCCCACCCCGATTGACAGGGCAGTGGATTGCTATGGGCGGAAACTTTGGCCGTGCTTACAGTTGCGCGACAGTCCACGATTCTCACGTGGTTCCCTATTATCCCTTTTTAGGGGGCACCTTACCGGTTGAAGAAATGATAAAAAGAACTTTTGTGCGGCAAAGATAAGGAAAAATAGATGAATACTATCAAATCTCCATCTCCAATTCTTTTTTCATGTCGAAATCCTCGTCGTGAAGATGTACCACCTCGAGGGTCTTTTCGTAGTTGGTCGATTTTTTGGAGAAGAAATCGTGTTGCGTCGTTTCCACATTCAATCCGTTCAGCACGATGGGATTCACCTCACTGACCTCGTAACGCGGCTCGAAGCCAAGGTTCATCAACGCCTTGTTGCCGTTGTAACGGATGTATTCCTTCACTTCAGATCCGAGGCCTACATCACTGTAAACATGATCGGTATACTTCATTTCGTTCTCGTAGAGCATATCCATCAGGATGAATAGTTCAGCTTTGAGTTTTTCCTTTTTCTTTTCGCTGAAAGTGTTGAATATCTCCTGCGCCAGCAAGCCGACAAACACGCCGTGGATCGACTCGTCGGCAATGATCTTTTTGATGATATCGCAACTGGCCACCATCTGCCCTTGTCCGGCCAGCCACAGGGGGAGGAAGAAACCGCTGTAGAACAGGAAGGTCTCAAGCATTACCGAAGCAACCAGTGCCATATAGATCTCTTCTTTCGAGACGTTCTCCTTATCGAGTTTCCGGTAATAGCTGTCGATGGTTTTGGCTTTAAATTGGAGCTGTTCGTTGGTGGATGCCCATTCGAAGATGGCATCTATTTCGGTGGTGGAAGCCACCGTGGTGAAGATGGTGGAGTAGGATTTGGCGTGGATGGCCTCCATCATACACATATAGGAGAGTACCGATTTATTTTGCAATCCCTCGATATGGTCGATCACCTTTGGCATGCCGGTATGGCTTTGCAGGGTATCGAGCAGGGTGAGTCCGCCCAGTGCTTTTTTATAGGCTTCACGCAATTCAGGTGAAAGTGACTTCCAGGAGTCGATATCTTTCGAGGGGATGTATTCGGTGTCGATCCAGAACTGTTTCAGGTTTTGTTCCCAGAACATCTCCACATAGTCGTTCTCGGGAGTATTCCAGTTGACGGCTTTAAATTGTTTCATTATTTTGTTTGGATTATATGATTCTTTATATTCTTCTTTTTGCAGTTGTATGATTGCGACTAAAGCATCCGACTGCCGATGTTTTGTGGCCTATTGCAGCTCTTGTCCGCTAAAAGAGTAGAAAATCGCTTCGCTAACTACTCTTTTTACGCTCACTTCGAGCTATGGGTCCCCACAAAACATCTAAAGGTCTCCGCTTTAGTTTGCAATCATATTCCAAATATGCTTGTGAGAATCCAATTGTTCAATTACACCGAGCAGGAGATGCAGTCCTCGACTGTTGTTTTCCTTGTCCGGGTATAATACAATGATTTCAATCCCGCTTTATGGGCATAGATATAATACCTTGCCAGGTCGCGGGTGGTATGGCTGCTCTTGGTATGCAGGATGGTCGATATACCCTGGTCGACGTGCCGCTGGATCACCGAGATCAGCCTGATTACCTTCATCTGGTCCATGTCATACGCCGATTTGTAGAAGAAATAATTATCGTTGGTGAGGTAGGGCATCGGGTAGAACGATGTGCTGTCACCATATTCGCGCACCTCGATCGTATCCACCACCGGCATTACCGAAGCGGTGGAACTCATGATGTACGACGTCGACTGGTTAGGCGCTATCGCCAGTCGGTAGGCATGATACAGACCATGTTGCATTACTTGCTCCTTCAGGCTCTTCCACTCTTCGATCCCCGGGATTTCAATCCCTTCAAACAGCGCTTTTACCTTATCGGTTTTAGGCAGGTACTCCTGTTCGGTATATTTGTCGAAATAGGTGCCTTTGGCATATTCCGACTTGTCGAAATCCTTGAAGACAATTCCTCTTTCCCGGGCGATCTCCATGGAGCGTTCCAGCGAGTAGAAATTCATCATCATGAAAAATACGTTACAGAAGTCGAGCGCCTCCGTACTCTCGTATGCGATAAAATTCTTGGCGAACAGCCCATGCAGGTTCATCGCGCCCAGTCCCACGCTGTGCAACTCCTCGTTGGCTTTTTTGATGGAAGGAACGATGTCGATATTAGAAATATCCGAAACTACCGTCAAGGAGCTAATGGCCGTTTTTACCGCTTCCTTGATCCGCTTGTTGTCCATCACGGTGACAATGTTCAACGAGCCCAGGTTGCAGGAAATACCGCGACGGATCACATCCTCCTCGTAATAATCGTTGATCTCCGATACTTCCGATAACTGCATGATCTCGGTACAGAGGTTGGAGAATTTCACTTCACCGATATCTTTTAGTGCATGCCCACGATTGGCGTTATCCTTAAAGAAAAGGTAGGGATAACCACTCTCCTTCTGTGTTTGGGCAATCTTTACCAGCATCATCCGGGCGTTGAGTTTTTTCTTCCTCACTTTGGGATTGTCAATCAGTTCGGTGTACATCTCGTTGATATCCATCTCGTCGAGGTACTGCCCGTACGCCTGATAGACGGTATGCGGATAGAACACATAAAACGGTTCATCCTTTTCGGCAAGCTCCATGAACTTGTCGGGCACCACCACGCCGATGGAAAGCGATTTTATACGCACCTTCTCGTCTACGTTGATCTTCTTACAATCGAGGAATTCCTCGATATCGGAGTGGAATACGTTCAAATAAACCGCTCCGGCACCGGGCCGCTGCCCTAACTGATTGGCATAAGAGAAGACATCTTCCAACAATTTCATCACCGGCAATACCCCGCTGGCACGTCCCTCCACACCTTTTATCGCTTCGGAGCGTCCGCGCAGTTTGGAGAGGTTGAGTGCCACACCGCCACCGATGGAGGAGAGCTTCATTGAAGAGTTAATGGCATAGCCGATGCCGTTCAAGTTGTCACCAATCTCATCGAGGAAGCAGGAGACCAGCTCTCCCGACCGCTTTTTGCCGGCATTCAGGAAGGTGGGCGTGGCGGGTTGGTATTCCTGATTGATAAACAGTTCGGCATACTCCATCGCCTTGTCAATATCGCCCCGACCAAGATAGAGGGCTGCGCACGCCAGTCGGTCCTCATACCGCTCCAGGAATTTCTCGCCGCTATCATCCCGCAGCGCATAGTTCTGGAAGAACTTGAATGCACTGATATAGGAGGGAAAACGGAATTTCTTACGGTACATCAAATCGTATACCTGCTTGACCTCTTCAAAGGAGTACCATTCCAGCAGGTTCTCGTAATAATTGTTTTCGATCAGGTAATCAATCTTTTCTTTTAGCGTATAAAAGAAGACGGTATTTTTGTTCACATATTCAAGGAAGTAGGAGCGCACCGCCTCTTTGTCCTTCCCGAACTGAAACTCATCGTCCTTTTTCACCATCACCTGGTTGTTGAGTAATATCCAGTTTTTTACTTTCATTTTTTTAGAATCAAGAGCCAAGAGCCAAGACTATTTTTATAGTAAAGAATTCAGACTTTTGGTACATTAAAAATTATACATAGGCTGATACGCATTCACTTTCTCGATAAAGCTATTCACCTCCCGTTCCAACCCGGACAGTTCGAATTTCAACAGCACCGGTATATCGTATTTTGCAGAAATTTTATCGGCTGCCAGTCCGAAATTGGCTCCCCAGTTCATATTTCCGCTCGAGGAGACAGAGAGGATAGAGGAATGGTTTGTCTGCATGAACCGTTCTGTGGATTCCGGGACCTGACCAATTTTCGTAGTATAAGTGATCAAGTGACCGGGTTTTAATGCGACCAATTGACCGGTTATTTTCAGGCATTGCCATTCGGTTTTGGCCGCTATCTTGCGTACGAAACGTTCCACGTTACCCGTCCTGCTGTCGTAATAGATGGTCATAACTGTGCTGCCATTGCATTTAGCTTCTCCGGATCATAGCCTACAATGCGTGCCAGCTCCTCGTTTCCATCAATCAGAATTGTAGTGGGAACGGAGCGTACTCTATGCCTCATGGCCAATTCGGGGCTATTGAACGGATTGATTGCTTCAAAAGCAATGTTCTTATTCTCAAGAAACTGAGATACCATTACGCAGGGATTGCAATCTTCTTTTTCAAACTTGACGATCTTTTTCATATGTAAATTATTGATTTTTAAACATATCATATGGAACTCGCAATAATCATCTTTGTTTTGCATAATGACTTTTATGTCGGTTCTATTTTGATTTGTTATGTATGTAATTAATTAATATAGTCTATATACGTAATACGTATAACAATCCTGTCATACATTTGATAAATAAATACCGAAAGAGTTGTTTAAAATTCCCGTAATGTTATTTTCTTTATCATCCCGAAAGAAAATTCAATTTTTATTTTGGCAGGTCTTCTGACTTACTCTGTTTCCGGCAGCCTTCCCTTTACAAATAAATAAAAGTGGCAAAAAGAATTGCGAAAACATTTGAATGAGTTTACAGCAGCGGGTTCTGTTCAGGACTTACACCTGATTCCCTTTTCATTCCGGTCGAGAGGCCTCTCCGCCGGAACACCAAAACGTGCTACAAATATCGAATAAAAAAATGGAATTGGCACCTTAAAAGATATTTTATTTTCTATGAAGTATCGACAAAGTTTATATAAATGGAAAACTTTAGTTTTATTTTATATCAAAAAGTTTTCCTTTTTGAAAATTATAATGCGCACTTCATATGGAATCCTTTCCAATCTGCAAAAAAAATTATTTATCAAATCCATTGCGGGATAGAATGCCTTGAGTGTAATAATGTTTTATTTCCCGCATGTCGGTTACAAGATCGGCGATGTCGATAATCTCTTGAGGTGCATATCTTCCAGTAATGATCACTTCTGTTGAAGTACGTCGATTTTGAAGGCTTTCAATGACATCTTGCATGTCGAGCAGTTTATAATGAAGCGCTATATTGAGTTCGTCGAGTATTACGAGGTCATATTGTCCGGAATGCAACAGATGCTTACTTTTCTTCCATCCTTGACGGGCTGCATCAAAGTCTTCAGAAGTAGGATCGCCATCAATAAAGCAACGCCGGCCAAACTGTTCAATTTTTACATTCGAGTGGAGGTTCTCTATATCTGTCTCGTTATATTTGATACTTTTGATGAATTGACCTATATATACTCTCTTGCCGGCACCTAATGCCCGGACTGCAAGCCCGAACGCAGCAGTAGTTTTACCTTGTCCGTTACCGGTATATATATGGATGTAACCTTTATTTTCCATGAAACAAAGATATATCTTTTCTTTATTTGTTTTATATTTGGGACTTTATTTTGTCTGCACGGTTTCTTATGTTGAAAATTAAAAACATCGTAAAACGGGTTTCTGCCTGTGATTATATAAACAATTACCGGGACGCCTGTCGTTTTATAGAATATTGCAAAGAATGCAACAAGTATGGTACTATGTGGGTATGTCCCCCTTACCGGTTTGAGCCGCTCTCCCGCATTGAAAACTATAAATATGTTTATATAGTAGGAACAAAAGTGTTTATAGACGAAGTTACACGCCATACCCCGACCAATCCTCAAGAGCAGAAGGATATTTCATACTGTATAATGGAAGAGACCCGTAAAGGTATAGATGGACGATTACTCGGTCTTGAGAAGCAATATCCCGGCAGTCTGGTTTTTTTTGCGGGAAGTTGTTTTCTATGCAGTAAGGAAGAGTGTACACGGAGTAAAGGTCAGGAGTGTATTTTCCCTGAAAAAGCTCGATCTTCGTTAGAAGCATACGGGTTCGACATTGCGAGAACCACATCCGAGCTTCTGGGTATCACACTTATATGGAGCGAAAATCTTGTTTTGCCTGAATATTTCACACTCGTAAGTGCGGTTTTCTCGGATCACGAAATCGATTTGGTGAATTTTACTTCCTTATGCTGAATTCGCAACCGCAATATTGCTGGTTATAAAAGTTATTCTCCTGTAACAATATATTTCGTCGTTCGGTCAATCCCTCTTTTCGCCAGTTCTTATCCCAGAAAGTCACATTCTCGACCGTGGAGGCGGCCCGGTTGCCCGCTTCGAATATATGCACAAGGTTTTTCCAACGGGAAGAGGCAAGGGTAGTGGTAAACACAGGAAAACCGGATTGTGCGGCGAGGAGTGCGGTAGCCTGCAGGCGTATTTCAAAACAGCGGCGACAGCGATTACCCCTTTCCGGTTCATTTTCGAGGCCTTTAATTCGTTGGAGCCATTCGGCATGATCGTAGTCGCCATCGATAATCTCAAGACCCAACGACTCCGCGTACCGTGTGCATTCGTTCTTCCGTTTCAGGTACTCCTCTTCCGGGAAGATATTGGGATTGAAATAGAACAATGTGGGACGCATATCGTGCATCATCATCCATTCTATGATAGCGGCCGAACAAGGGGCGCAACAGCAGTGTAGCAATACTTTTTCCATGTCACAATCCTATGAATATACACCGTTGGGAATATAATTTATCACTCTCTTCCATTCCGTCCACCCATTCCTTTATCCCGTAGGCATCCATTATCTGCTTGTCATAAACGGAAAAAGCATACCGGTCTGTTCCCTTCGAATACTGCAGATAGGTCATCCCGTTCCGGACAATTTTTTTCATTTTCGTCTCATCCATTCCATTGAATGAAAAAGCCTTGATGGTTTCGGAAGGTTTTGCTTCCCGGTAAAGGATATTCAACCGGTAGAACTTCTGTTTCTCCTCTTTTATCTCCGCTGCCAGTTGGGTAGCGTCTTCACCCGGGGAGAGTTCCCGGGAATCAATCAGCACGTTATCCCCGAAACGGGTTACGAGACAGACATGGAGATAACTCTTCCCGTTATCGCTTTGGTTTACAATTTCGATACGGGGTTCCTGCATAGCAGGCGGCGTTTTGTTTTCGTCGATATATTCTTTTGCCCTCTCCTTGAAATTCTCTTCCAACAAGAAATCATAGAGCGGTTGAAGTCCTTGATCCTCGTCCGCAATGAGAGCCAGGTTGTCGTTATTAAAAGTCTTAGCCCAGGGAGTAAGGTGCACCTTGATTTTATCTACCTTCGCCAGATGCGACAACTCCCGGAATTCTCCGCCTCCACCTATATTTTGGATGGATATCTCCACATCGGTGATGTTCGGATCCTTACTTTTCTGGTCAGTGTATATATATTCATTACGGACCGAGTTTCCTTCCTTATCCACGGCTTCTTCCGTGTGGTTTATGCCGGAGATATAAGAAGAAAATGCCGCCTTTTTTTCGGAATCGGAGGCTTCTCCCCGGTATAATCCGGTATAGAATGCCACAGTTTTGTATCCTGTCACGAAATTCATAAGAAGATAAGAACCGTAATCATCGATTACCTTGTCGATACTGTTGTGATGCAGCTTGTCTAAAAATTCGGGAAGGAGATATTTTTCGGCGATTATCCCTTTTATGTAAGTAGAGGCCATGGACCTGTATAATATTTCAATTCTTTCATTGACCACCTCCGCAAATAGTCGTCCCGGTCGGTTTAATTTACCGGATGGTAGCAATTCATCGAGTCCTTTATCGCTGAAAGAGGTAACTTGCACATATTGTTTTGGATCAGCTACTACGAAAGATTGATATTCGGAGGTGAGGAGTTTTCTCGCCTCGAAAAAATGGGGTTCTTCGGTGAAGACTCTTTCAATGTCAATAACCGGCCGGTCTGCCGATAGGGAGTCGCCTCTCAGTCTGGTACCCTCTTTCTGCCCCGTTCCCCAGTATTGGGAGTAGTCGCCATCTTTGATTCCCGAATGGGTATAAGGCGTGAAAAATATATCGGTTTTTGCTTCGGGAGTATTGTCCTCCGGATTATCTACTATTTCCTCCGGATTATCAATACCATTGATAGGGTCATCCGAACTGCAGGCAAAAGTAATTGCCAACAACATGCAAAAAAATATTTTCCGTTTCATAAGTCAAATCGTGCGAACAAGATGCAGGCACATAAAGAGTCTTTTCCTATACAAAAATAGCACAAAACAGGTTGAAAAGCTATTCTTTCCCGAATTATTTTGTTTTAAAGTTCGTCAGTGAAAATCATGCACTTTTTCAGTGCAAGGCTTTAGCTTCTACAAATAGTTAGTTATTTTGTAATCGGATAGAAACAACTATAATGACATATCAGGATGCGCCCCTTAGAAAAACTCAAACAAGTTTGGTTTTTCTCTCACCTTTCACTATTTTTGTAGCAACTGATTTAAACAGATTAATGGCAACGCGCGAAGAATATATAAGATTATTGCGCAGTTTTGTTTCAGAGCATGGTGCAGAATACGGAATTTCTCGGATTGGGATTTTCGGTTCAGTAGCACGTGGCCAACAGACAGAAGATAGTGATGTGGACGTTCTGATAGAAGCTCCCGTCTTAGACTTGTTATCGCTCATAGGTATAAAACATCGTTTGGAAGAGATATTAGGTTCTCCCGTAGATGTAGTACGTAAAACTGAATATATGCCCTTACAATTCAGGAGTCAGATTGAAAAGGAGGTTATTTATGTATGATTTGGAACTGATCATAAATGGGTTGCACAATATCGAAAAGTCGCTATTGCATATTATTGATCGTACTTCGTGGATTGAAACCGTTGATGATTTCCTTAAAACCCCTTCCGGAGTAGATGCACTCGACATTACTGCGATAAGGCTTATGGCTGTGGGTGAAGAGATCAAGAAAATCGAGAGACGGAGTAGAAGTGAATTACTGTCTCAATATTCTGAAATGGAATGGAAAAATATTATGGGATTTCGCGATTTTATCGCCCATGCTTAGGGGTGGATGATTCGAGAATGAGTCGGTTTAGGCATGAGGTTTGTAGTTTATTCCGGTGGCAGGAGAATATAAAAAGAGCCCCACGTTTTTTGATTTAATACGGGGGCTCTTTTCGATTTAGCGTAACAAAGTTCTTCTTATAAAGCAACTTTATAGTGATTTTTTCTTATAGTTTCTAAGCTGATACTATTGTTAACTGGCAAACTATTTATAAGGTTTTGAAATATATAGGATTTGACCACTTTGTCGTTGTATAGTGTATAAGCTATTTTTTTGCCGGTGGCTTGTACGGAAGTTAGAAGATAAATTTTGCCGGTGCTTGAATCTATGAATTTAGTCATATTATCCATATCAAATTCATTAATATCATCCGAAACATTCGCATATAGAGAATTTTGACTATCATCTAATGTCTTGTAATAGTTTGGCAAACCCTCAATTGCCAGATTTGGAAAAATTTTCTTTATTCTTTCGGCTTCTTCCACTAAATATGCTGAAGCTTGTGTCGGAAACATGGATGCTCTTTTTAATGGAATATACTCTCCATATCTTGTTTTTATGCTTGTTTCATAAACAGCTATTTGCTGATTATAAAAGACCATTCTTATGCTTATGCAAGGCTCCTGCATATATTTGAATTTATTTTCGGGCGTAGGACCGAATTCATAGTATCGGTATAGAGCATTCTTTAAATTATCTTCCTCTATGAAGTCGGCTAAAGGAATAAGCGATTTTTCAGGCAAAGCAGCTATAGTAAGTTCTTCTTTATTTGCTAAAGAATTACACCAATTAGTAATATCAAAGTTGGTTTCATCAATGTTTTTAGGTGTGGTGAATTTTGAATAGGCTGGTAATCCGCCCACTGTCCGTATAGAGAATTGAACTTTCGTAAACGAATTGGTTTCAAATTGTTCTGTACCGGGAGTTCTTCCTAATACGAAGCGTTGATAATCATCATTGGAGGCACTTAATGTGCTTTTTTTATTGTTATTTTCTTTCAAATCAATAGTTGCATTGATTTCACGATCAAGATTTTTCTCAATTATGCTTTCTTCATTATGAGTGTCTGTTTTGGACTCTGCCTCATAGAGAGCATATGCTTGTGCTCCTGAATAAAATTTTATTAAGACGAAAGCACCATACTCTTCGATTAATTCATCTGTCGAAAGTCGATATAGCATGTTCAAAAATGATTTATCCATATAATCTTCAAAAACTTCATCTCGAATGCTCACGGGTAATACGAATTCATAATATCTATCATAAAATTTTACACTCAATTCGCCATTCACCCGTTTGCTTTCTTGTATGATCGAACCTTTAAAAATTTCGGTACTTTTTTTCTTTGAACTTATTGAGAAAACTTTAAAATCCAACTTAAATCCACTACTGATAGTCTTACTTTTATTGATTTTTATTTCGTATCTATCGTAGCCTGCATAAGAAGAATAATCGGTATCGGATTTTTTTGCGGGAAGAGATTTGACGGCGTTTGGATAATCAGCTAAATATTTAGGCATATCTATAACTGGAGAGCCTATATTTACACCATCTTCATATGGAAACTCTCTCAATCTGAAAGAACTCCCAAGAAAACTTTTAAAATCAGTAGTTTCGGTTCTGGTTTGTAGTGCTCTTGACTTAGGTTCATCATAAATTGGAAGAGGATAGTTTGCATTCCTTTTTTGCAAAATTATCCTGTCAAGAGTATTTTCTACATCATTGACATCCAGAATATTTTCCTTGTCGGAACAGCCAATGAAGAAACTTATAGTAACAAGATAATGGCGACCATGAATAATTTTTTTTGTTTCATAATCAATAAATTCTTTTTAAGAATCTGTTTTGAATTTAGAAATATTAATATAATATATTGAATATCAGCTGGTTGATTGGATATTATTTCGTAACTTTATGGTTACCAAGACATA
>NZ_DHOS01000018.1 GCF_002410825.1 Proteiniphilum sp. UBA5384
CACTTCGCCGGATGGATCAACCACATACAATTCAAGGGTTTCAATTCAGACAAGAAACATCATGGGCCTGACCACCACGTACGACTATTATTACACGATCAGTAAAATGTCGACCTTCACCAATAAAAATTACAAAAAAGTGGGAATGGCTATTGATGAAAATTACCACCTTCATGTCTTTATGGAAGGAGAAGAGGTTCTCACAACACCGGTAATCAGCGAGCTGCGTACATTAAATCAGATACAGGGCGGCATTTTCATTGACAACTGGCGCATTGTTTTCCCGAACGGAAATGGAGGGGCCAACAGGCCAATGCTTTATTTTGATGATGCATATGCATCGACCACTGAGTTACTTAAATAAGATTTTATTGGAAATGCAACAACCGGCCTTTGAGCCGTGAAAATGATATATTCCCGTGATCCGGAGGCAAACAGTCAAGTATGTACCGGATCATGGGGATCTTTCTCTATTTTAATGTAATATTCATAATTTCAAGCAAATGAAAACGGAAGTATTGATATTTGGATTGTTGCTATCTTGTTTAACCCTTACGGCACAAGATACCATAAAAGGTGTGATATTGTCGGAGAAAGGAAAGCCTGTGCACAGGATGAATGTATGGGTGAAAAACTCGTTGGACGGAGTTAAAACGGACAAACAAGGTGCGTTTATTCTACAGGATCTGAACGAAAAAGATACACTGATCATCTCTGTCACAAAAAAACAGGATGCTGTAATTCCAATCAAGGACAGAGGGAATGAGTTAATAATTACATTGAGAAAGAATGAATTCCTTTTAAAGGATAATTCGCAGGAATTCACAGTCCCCTATTCAAATAAAACAATATTACCATTCAACCCGAATATCCTCACCCGAAAACAAATTGAACAGAGTGGTGCAAATTCGTTGTATGATCTGTTGAGAGGAAATCTCCCGGGGGTGACAGTTTCCGAAGCCAATGGCAATACCTACGTAACCATCCGTGGAGGGAGTTCTTTTGATCTAAACAACGAACCGCTTTTTATTATTGACGGGGTTGAATACAGGGGAAGCTACGATGCCGACCGTTCTGTGAATGTCAACGATATTGAACAACTGGAAGTACAGAGCGACGGGGCAATGTATGGGATAAAAGGATCAAACGGCGCAATTGTGATTACAACCAGAAAAAAATGAAGATCAGTTATTTAAAATACCTATCAATTATTCTTGTGATGTTGTCACCACTCTTTTCTTGTAATTCACAGGAAGAGGCGAAAACAATACCTACGTTATCGATCAGCGGCAATGAAAACATAGAGAGCGGAGGAGGGATATGCACTATACAGGTAACGGCCACGACCGGTTGGAAAGCACACGTCGAAAGCGGAGCATCCTCATGGTTACAGATCAAGGAAACCGGCAATGATTTTATGACTGTATTTGTTGCGCCCAATCCTACCAGAGTATCCCGTACGGCCCAGATTACGGTTAAACTGGAAAAATTCGACAAGTCAGGTGTCTTTCGTATTGTGCAAAAAGGCAAAAATGCTGATTCCGTGTCTGATGATCCAATTGCACTTGGTTATACATTGCGAAGTTCCATGCAGGGTACTCCGGCTCTGATGGACAAAGATTATTCCCAGATTCACAGCCATATGAAACAATATGGCTGGGATTATTCAGAACATCCTAATTCATCTGATCTGGATCATAATGACGGGATACACTGTGTGAATATCTATGACGAAACGTTGAAGCAACATGTATTCAAGTTTATGATTCATGTAAACCCTTTCTTAGATGGCGACAGGGGTAAACTGGAGGACAGGCAGCGTAACGAGATGAAATCGCAGACGTCAGGCAGCTGGTACAAAATGAATGGTAACTGGGATGAACGGCAATGGTTGGAGTGGAAATTCAAAATACCCAAAGGATTTCGTCCATCAACAAGTTTTTGCCATATTCATCAGTTAAAAGCACAGGAAGGAAATAACGGAGCTCCCATCATCACCATCACGCTGCGTGGAAACAACGACGGTACAAACAGAAGGGTACAGGTAATCCATACCGGGGATATTTCTTCCACAAACAAAGGGACCGTTGTGGACAATATTTCCATGGAGGAGTTCGAAGACGAATGGGTGCAGGTACAGGAAGAGGTTCACTATGCCCATAATGGTTTCTTCCGGATCAAGATTACCCGGATAAGAGACAATAAGGTATTGATTGATTATTCCACTGACAACATTGATATGTGGCGAAAAGGCGCCACGAATATTCGTAATAAATTTGGCATTTACCGTAGTTACGGAAAGACATTGAGCGATCCGGACGACAGACCGAGTAACGGCATAAAGGACGAATCGCTGTTCCTGGGGGATTTCTATATATACGAAAAAAATACAAACCCCAACCCTCAGCCCCATGATTGAGAGAGTAGAAAACAATAAACACGACAAACTGACATATTTTTAAGAATTATCATTCCTGTAAGTAAATGATATTTAAGTGATTCATTTTTCAATCATCAACTTTACAAATAATATCAGCACAGAACAGAACAGAATAGTCGTGGCAATAAATAAATAAATAAATGGATGATTATTGCACACAAACATCAAAACAAATCCATATGGATTAGATAGGTAAGAATAAAAAAAATAAATCAATAATTACTGAAAACACTAAAAAAATAGCATGAAAAGAAAACAATTATTCAAAGTTTTGAAACATCTTTTCACATTATTCAAGCACAAAGTTTCATGGAAAAAAGAAATAGTTGTCCCTGATCTTGAATTGAAAGAATTGTCAATCATGTTATCTGATGCTGTAGTGGTGGGCAAAATGCCGGAAGTTATTGTGAAAGAAGACACCCTTGAATACAATCCTGCCTGATACCGGTTGCAAGGGAATGCTGTTGTTGAAGACTTATTGAAAAGGCTGCCCGGAGTGGAGGTTGATATGAATGGCCAAATCACTGTTGCAGAAAAAGCAATTCGAAGAGTAATGGTTGATGGAGAAGATTTCTTCGGAAATGATCCTACAATGACCACAAGAAATTTAGATATTGACATCAGCAAAAAAGTACTTGATGAAAAAAAGAAATTTTTAAACCTGTAAAATGTATTAGATATGGGCAAATTTTTATTCAAACCAGCAATTTTATTATTGGTCTGTTTAATCGGAAATGGTTGTT
>NZ_DHOS01000046.1 GCF_002410825.1 Proteiniphilum sp. UBA5384
CGAGCCCCTCCGGGGTCACTTCAAAATCAAGCACTTGTCGCTAAAGCGGCGGGTGCTTTTTCGTTTTAGTCATATTCTAGTCATATTTTCTCACTGAATCATCTATAAATACCCACCACCAACAACAAATCAACCGTATCAGGATTCATTCACTTTTTGTAGATGAAACGGCCCTTTCCAACCATCCCACTCATCAAAACTTTTCGTTGCTTCGTTTTTCATTCCATCATTTCCAACATATTAACCAATTATCATTACATTTGTATGATATACAAGCACAACGATACACAAACGATTGGTAAGGATTAAACGGAACTTGGGGTTGTCTGATTTTCCTCAACGACCGAATCAGTCAAAACAGTCTGCTGCGATAACCTTTCGCATTCTTGACGAGTCGTCAGGTTGTTGAAATTGCGATGAATCCTTTCCTGCCTCTCCACTCTGCAGGAATTATCTACGTTTTTTATTCGGACATCTCGTCTGAGTATTGATAAGTTGATTTCATGTCGAACATCACAATGTAGCAATGCGAGCAAAAGAATATTTAGAGGTCAACAAACAGAAGCTAGCCTATTACGACCAGGTTAAAAAAGTGATCTACGATCTTTATCCTTTGAGAAACAACAGGCAAAAAACCGAAGAATATTGCAGTCGAAACCTCTTCACCGATCTGCAAGATCATCAGACTTCAAACTCCACAGGTGGTC
Source organism: Proteiniphilum sp. UBA5384 (assembly GCF_002410825.1). GTDB lineage: Bacteria > Bacteroidota > Bacteroidia > Bacteroidales > Dysgonomonadaceae > Proteiniphilum. The sequence continues at coordinate 708 of NZ_DHOS01000046.1, forward strand.
CCCCTGCGACTGATATGAACCTGGAGAGCGCAATCGACTGTTCAATCGCCAGTCAAATCCGCTTCAGCATCTTAAAAGTCATCAATAGTGACAAGACTTTTCTATTCGCTCACAATATCATAATATCGAAAGCGAGGATATTTGACGATCTACTCACGCTGATCGATTATAAGCTTAGGGATGAAAATGGTACTTCAACTCAACAGATCGAGCAGGAATGTCAAAAATACAGGGATGATTACCCCAAAACCAATCTCTCCGACTTCCTACTCTATAAGTACAATCTTGAAGTCTACAATGACTTGCAGGACTATCTTTTATTTGATGAGGATTGTTGGCTATTTGCATTTAACAAAGCGTATGAATTATTCGACCGGGTCAGAATTCTTTTTAACGAACCATTCAAAGCACAATATCTGATCAAGAACATTTATCTCAACAACAAAGAACTTGAACGTACCATTGTGGATATCTTGCAAACCCTCATCTTCAATTGTACCTATGATCTGTCTGATATCCAAATTAAAAAATTGGCTTTGCTTGCTGACAAAATCAATGAGTATGATGATGAACACTACATCAGGATCGATGATTGTTACCTCAGCAGAATCAACAAATTGAAGCTGGAGGAAGTAAACTGGGTGAAAGCCACCAAGCTATTCAACTATGAAATCATCTCCCTCTGGGTAAATCACGAAGCTTTCAACCAGGAGCAAAGATTGTGCATTATACAACTCATCGAGATGAAGTACCGGGATGAGAAACAGAAGAATCCCCACATCTTCATTTACGACCTCAACTCATTTTTCAACTCACTCCGTGAAACAGTCATTTCGAATGTGGTGAATGACAACGTGGCCGACTATACCTGTGACATGCAGGCTCTCCTGGATGAAAACATGGAACTGAAAGCGAAAATCAATCAGAAAGATCAGGAAATTGAGAAGCTGAAAGAATCCTTGCTGCAACTACCTTCGATTCAAGACAACGATGGTGTAATTAATGCTGATGAAACCAATACTCTGATGTTTGATTCACCCAAAGGAATGACCGTACCACAGCTGGTGCTTGTCTTCTATTACCTCTTCAACGAGTTGGGTGTCAATTTCGATAACAGCTACAAAACGGCATGGGCCAAATTTATCCATCAGTTGACAGGCAAGTGCCAGCAAAATATCAGATCCGGACTTAATATCGATTTTTTTAACAAGCAAACACACAAGAATATGCGATATGTCGCCTCTTTTTTTGTTGAATTGTTCCCGACGATCTCAGAGAAAATATTAAATGATATTAAAGAATAGCTGAAAATTAACCATTTAGTACTACTCCTGTACGAAATAAACAGCTACAACCTTTTTTTGCCTATCTATATTTGTGCCACTGTCTCACCGTTGAGGCAGTGATTCACTTTTCTATTGGCACGAGGGTGAATCAATTAATGCCTTTTTTAAACTATGGATAACAATGAGATTACCTTTAATGAACTGCCCGTTGCGGTTGCAGTCCTGATCGATAAGATCAGCTCCCTGGAATTGATGATTGAAGAATCACTCACCGGCAAGAAGTTGGATGAGGTTCAATGGATGAATGTGGATGAGCTGTGTGAATATCTTCCGGGTAAACCGGCAAAACAAACTGTCTATGGTTGGGTCTGCTCCAAATTCATTCCCTACCACAAGAAGGGGAAGAAACTCCAGTTTCTGAAGTCTGAAATCGATGAGTGGCTCCTTGCAGATGACAAGCCGAAAGTATCTTTGCAGCTCCCCGAAGTACGCAGATACAATCGAAGGAAATGACCATGATCCCGGGCAGCAGAAAAAATACACCAATGAATAAAACGAGGGGGAATTTATCTTGATGACTATGACCGAAATCATTCAACCCGACGACCTCGACGAGTGGAACGACTGGATCGATGCCCAGGATGTCATGCAGAAGCTCCATGTCTCCGTCCGCACAATGCAGACCTGGAGAACAAATGGTCTGTTGCCCTACTCGCGCATCAACAACAAATTCTACTACCGGAAATCAGATATCCTGGCTTTACTCAACAAATTTTACATTGCAAGAAGGGAGGCTGACAATGACGAATCTACCCAATGAACAATCCGGCTTACCACCCAAATCAACTTCATTATTTCTTCATGATGATGTACCAGCAAACCCGCACAATGACCACACCAAATTGAACGGTACCGGTTTCATCGAATTGCTGGAAATGGATCTGCAGATGTTCCAAATGCAGTTCCGGGAGAAGGAGGAGGGATTGAAGATAGATCATTCGAAGATCCTCAACTCTCTCTTCGATCAGATCGATCAGGTGGACTTCCGACAGGTGGCGGAGTTCACCAACGAGGAACAGAAGCTTTATAAAAAACATTACCTGGTCACCTGCATCGAGAAGATCCTCGAGACGGCCAACCGGAACAACTGGGGTATCTGTCGCAACCACGACTTCATCTATCTCTACAACGGGGATTATTGGAACCTGCTGGACAACATCGAATACCAGACGTTCCTGGGAATTGCCGCCGAGAAGATGGGTGTCGATCGATTCGATGCACGGCTCTACACCTTCCGTGAACAACTGCTCAAACAGTTCCTCGCGGTAGCCAACCTGCCAAAGCCACCGCAATCCGACAAGGTCGTGCTGATCAACCTCAAAAATGGTACCTTCGAGATTGATGAGGGAAAGTATACCCTGCGACGACACGACCGTAACGATTTCCTGACCTATATGCTCCCTTTCTCTTACGATGAAGCTGCCGGCTGCCCGATTTTTAAGAAGTATCTCAACCGGATCCTGCCCGATACCGGCCGGCAGATGATCCTGGCGGAGTACCTGGGATATCTTTTCATCAAACACTCGGTACTCAAATTGGAGAAAGCCCTGCTCCTCTACGGCAAAGGAGCGAACGGCAAATCGGTTTTCTTCGATGTGGTGAATGCGCTCCTGGGGGGCACCGAGAACGTGAGCAGTTACTCTCTGCAGAACCTCACAAACGAGAATGGATACTACCGGGCCATGCTGGCCAACAGGCTGGTCAACTACGCCAGTGAGATCAACGGCAAGCTCGAGGCATCCATCTTCAAGCAGCTGGTCTCCGGTGAACCGGTCGAAGCACGATTGCCTTACGGTGAACCCTTCACGCTGACCAACTATGCGAAGCTGATCTTCAACTGCAACGAACTACCCAGGGAGGTAGAGCAGACCAATGCCTTCTTCCGCCGCTTCCTCATCATCCCGTTCGATGTCACCATTCCCGAGGAGGAGCAGGACAAGGAGCTGGCGCAGAAGATCATCCGTAAGGAACTTTCAGGAGTATTCAACTGGGTCCTGGAGGGATTGAAACGATTGCTGCAACAAAAGCAGTTCACCCACAGCGATGCGGTGGAGGAAACGCTCGAGAACTACATCAAGGTCTCCAACTCGGTGATCCTCTTCCTGGAGGAGGAAGGGTATCAGAAATCCCCCGATGCCTTTATCCAATTGAAGGATCTCTACAACCAGTACAAGTCCTTCTGTTTCGATGGCAGCTACCATCCCGTTTCCAAAAGGAACTTCTCAGAAAGGCTCCGCAATGCGGAGATAATCATCGAAAGAAAGAATTTTGGCATTGTGGTCTATGTCAGCAACAGCCCTTTTTAGTTTGGGTAAGAAATACTTTTTTTTTCGTCGTTCATTTGCTTCACCTTTTACACAAATCAATGAACGAATCTCTCCGACTTTGTATGCAAACTTGCCTGTTTATGAAAACGAACTTGTCCGACTTAGTGAACGAAGTGAATAAAGTGTAGCTGAATAAACAATCTTTTTTTTATGTCGATCTACAAAAGACCCTACCTGCAACCCTACAAGGGTAAGTCAACCCGGCACACCTGCCCCACCTGCAAGACGAAGTACGCCTTCACGCTCTACCTCAACGGCAACACCGGACAGCCCATTCACCCCACCGTGGGCATATGCAACCGCGAGATCAAGTGCGGATACCACTACACCCCACGACAATATTTCGATGAGCACCCGGAATGTAAAAACACCCAATCAAAGACCCAAATTTCCAATAACCACTCACAACAAACGTCAGCTCCATCCGGAGCAAATCCTCTAAATGAATTCGCTCATCCCGGAGGAACCCCTCATCTGGAAACCACTAATCCAGGATCCCCTCATACAGAATCTTCACTGTCCGGATTCTCTCAATGCAGATCTCCTCACCCCGGATTCCCCAAACCCAAACACCATCCAGTACTGTTTCCCCCAAATTATCCCCAAATAAATCCGGTTGAGTTCGATCTTATCCCTAACTATCTTGTGGAGAAATCAGTTTCCTGCAATTCCCATTTCGTCTGCTTCCTTCAGCAACATTTTAGTGAAGAGCAGATCAACGAAGCAATCAATCAATACTCCCTGGGTGCTACGAAGAACAACGAAGTAATCTTCTGGCAGATCGATATCAATGGGAAGGTCCGCACCGGTAAGATCATGCAATATAACCCTGAGACCGGCAGACGAATCAAAAACATATCCGGTGCAATCAACTGGGTGCACAACAAGCTGAAGAAAACCGATCCCACTTTTGCCGACTTCAAACTCACTCAATGCTATTTCGGAGAACATCTGCTGCGATTGCACCCCTGCAAACCGGTTGCAATCGTTGAGGCAGAGAAGACTGCCATCATCGCGAGCATGCTGTTTGGTAACTATATCTGGTTAGCGGCCGGGAACCTCAACGGCATTACAGCAGAAAAATCAACCGTTCTTCGGGACCGCAACATCGTTCTCTTCCCCGATGCCGGCTGTTTCGAGAAATGGAACAAGAAGAAAGAAGAGATCCGCAACGAGATCTTCTGTCAAATCAATATCTCCTACTTGGTAGAAACCCACGCAACTCCCCAGCAATCCCACGACGGTTACGACATTGCCGACTACATCCTCGACCAACTTTCAAAATTCGCAGTTGAATATTCAAAAACACCACAGGCAATAAACTCAACATCAGAATCTGCATCATCATCAGCCGCCGAAGATCCAAACCATCACAATAAAAAACCTCAACTCGTAAAAACATCCGTTCCAACTCCCCAACCTCAAACTACAAACGATCCAGCACCTCAAAAGACCGCACCATTCAGCCCCACACTTCAACAAATGATTGATCTCAACTCCTCACTATTAACCCTCATCTACGAATTTCAATTGGTCGAATGTCAGTAAGCTGAATAATATTTCGCACCCTAATTCCAATTATATTCGTGACCAAGCAACCATACCAGCAGCCATAACACTAATACAACTTGTTAATCATTGATTTTTATTGATATTTAACTACTGTGACACAAGTTGTCAAAAGTATGAGCTTTTTTTGTGTTACGAACGAGAATGTATATTGCTTTGATAATTGAATTTTATAATTGATAAGGTCTTTTTTTCTTATCTTTGTTTTTCGTTGAATCGATTATCTGTGTTTGATATAATTAATCTCAAGAAAGATCTAATTATCTTAAGAATTCATTTTATCAATAGACTTATCATAGCATCTCAAACCAAGTTTTTCAATGAATTACAAAGCATAGAAACAAGTATCAGTGTTGTATACCATGGAATTAATTGATAACAAACAAGGGCGTACAGTTGAAAGTGAGCTAAATAAAAGAATCAATATCGAAACCACTGTTTCTGTAAGTACTGGCATGTTCAGTATTTACGCTTTTTATTTTCTTAGGGAAAAGTTCAAAAATATCAAAGAACTGAATATCCTACTATTAAACAACACAATCTCAAAATCTCCTGTAAGCCTTTCAATAACTACTGAAGATACGCTTTGGGGAACTCCTGCAGAAAGGGAATTGAAAAGAAAGCTATTATTGAGACACGCCTCTGAAGAATGTTCGAAATTGTTTGAACATTGTAACATCCGTACATTGTTATCTCCAACCACATTTGGTTTTAAATTGATTTTTCTTCAAAATCAAATTGCTGATTGTGTGATTAATAATGGTATGTCTGATTTTGATTCAGCCACACTTGGGACGATTAGTTCTGAAAATTCACAATATCATATTCTTCAGGAAGGAAATGAGAATATTCTCCCGTTGAAAACAATATTCAATAACGTTTGGAATGATAAATTAAAGAGCACAGATATCACTAAATCAATTAGAAATGAGCTTTATAAGGGATATAAAGATTACGCTCCCGATTTCTTGTATCACTTCATTCTTCACCATTTATTTCATTATGCTATTGTTGATTTTTCAGGTGATAAGCTAATAAAGACCAAAACAGGATTTAAAGAAAAGGAAATTTGGAACAAATTATACAAGTTTCAGAAAGATGGTGTAATGGGAGCCATCGAAAAGATTGAAAAATACGGAGGTTGTATCATTGCCGATAGTGTAGGATTGGGAAAAACGTTTGAAGCTCTGGCTATCATCAAATACTATGAGCTCCGAAACGATCGTGTCTTGGTGCTTTGTCCCAAAAAACTCCGTGACAACTGGACTGTCTATACACAAAACGATAAACGAAATATTTTCCTCACCGATCGATTCAACTATGATGTATTGAATCATACAGACCTTACGCGCAAACGTGGTAAATCCGGCATTATTGACTTGGCAGCTATCAACTGGTCCAATTATGATCTGGTTGTCATTGACGAGTCTCATAACTTCAGAAACAACAATCCGGCAAAGGGTGAAATGACACGTTACGCACAAATGATGAACGAGGTCATACGGAAGGGAGTGAAAACAAAACTGTTGATGCTGTCTGCTACACCCGTGAACAATCGGATGAACGACCTGAAAAATCAGATATCATTCATAACGGAAGGGAATGATTTGGCATTTGTTGATGAGGGTATTAACAATATTACCAACGTGATGAAGTTGGCACAAAAACAATTTACCGATTGGACCAAAAGTACGGACCGTAATATTAATACTTTGTTCGATCGTTTAGATAACCGATATTTCAAGTTGTTGGATATGCTCACCATTGCCCGGTCGCGAAAGCATATAACCAAGTATTATCATTCTTCCGATGTGGGTAAGTTCCCTACTCGCTTGAAACCGATTAATATAAAAACTGACATAGACAGCAAGCATCTTTTTCCTTCGCTGAGGGAAATTAACAATGCTATACGTAAATTGAATCTGGCCAACTTTTCTCCGATGTCCTATTTGAGAGCAGATAAGGTTGCAGAGTATGAAGCCAAATACGACTATAAACTGAATTCAGGTAGTGTATTTAAGCAAGTCGACCGTGAGGAAAGCTTGATTCATTTGATGCGGGTCAATTATCTGAAGCGAATGGAGAGTTCTATTTTTTCATTTTGTCTTAGCATCAAGGCTCTATTAGCTCAAGTCGAAGACCAATTATACAAGATAGATCATGTTGATGAAATTGCTGATTCGACGATAACCATTGAGGATATCGATATTGAGGATGACGATAACGAAGCTTTGGTGGGCAACAAGGTTAAAGTTCTGCTTCAGGACATAAATCTGATCAAATGGAAACAGGCCTTGGAGTATGATCGCGATAAGCTGAAGAAATTAATGGAGAGCGCGGAAACTATCAACCAGGAGCGTGATGAGAAGCTACAACGATTAAAACAACTCATTACTGATAAAATTCAAAATCCGATCAATGAAAACAATAAGAAGTTAATTATTTTTACCGCGTTTGCTGACACGGCAAATTATCTTTACCAGGAGATATCTAAATGGGGTTTGTCAAATTATGGTCTATACGCATGTCTCATCAAGGGAAGTGGAACAAATAGAACCAATTTCCCCAACATTGAAAGCAAAGACATGAATGAGTTGCTGACTCATTTTTCACCACATTCAAAGGAACGTCATAAAACTTTTCCTAAAGCAGTTGGAGAGATTGATATTCTCATTGCTACAGACTGTATTTCTGAAGGACAAAATCTTCAGGATTGCGATTTTTTGGTTAATTACGACATTCATTGGAATCCGGTGCGTATTATTCAACGCTTTGGCCGAATTGATCGCCTGGGTTCTATAAACGGTCTGGTTCAATTGGTCAATTTTTGGCCAAACATGGAATTGAATGAGTATATTAATTTGGAGAGTCGTGTAAAGGGGAAAATGGTGTTGCTCGATATTTCTGCAACCGGTGAGGAAAACCTTATCGAGATGAACGGCACAGACGAAATGACAGATCTGGAGTATCGCCGAAAGCAGTTGGAACAACTTCAGAATACTGTGTTGGATTTGGAAGATATACAAGGAGGCATCACTATTACAGATACCAATCTGAATGATTTCCGGATGGATATTTTCGAATACGAAAACAAACATCTCGACCAGTTGAAATCAACCCCATTGGGGATCCATACTGTCGTTGAAACAAACGACGAAGAAATTCTTCCTGGAACAGTTTTTTGTATGCGAAGCACAGTAGAGCAAAAAGGCATTAGTTTGCTCTCTCCCTATTATTTAGTTTATATGGGTGAAGATGGTTCAACAATTCTCGGCTATATGCAAGGAAAACGTTGTTTGGACTATCTTAAAAAACTTTGCTATGGAACTACAGATGTGTTAACCGAATTAGCTCAAAACCTGAAGAGAGAAACAAAGAACTACTCCTCTATGAATAGTTATGCTTCTGCATTTAAGTTGGCAATTGAGAGCGTAATTGGGAAGTCACAGGAAGTCGGTGCTGCTTCATTCTTTTCGAGTGAACTAATCTCTTTGAACGCAGAAGGAGTAACGTCACAAGGTGATTTTGATATTGTGGCTTTTGTAATAATTAAAAGCAAATGATCGATTATTTCAACATACCGGCTCAGGCACAGATTGATATGCCCATTAGCAAAAAGCTTTTTGCTGAAAAGGTTGCCCTGTCATCTGTTGAAAAACGAATTCTGCGTGAAGACATTGACCGTATTGTGATGAAAGGTTTGTTGCAAACCCGTACAGTCGGTGTTGCATCCTACATTGACGATGAGTTTTCTTACGATCAGATCATTTTTGCTGTAGTAAATATAAAGAATCAAGCCAAGGCATCAGCTATCGCAGGGATGGTACAGAAAGCGTTTCCGTCACCTATGTTTTTAATCCTGAATTATCAGGAGAACTATTGTGTCAATTGGTGTATCAAGCGAATCAACCAGGCCGATAAAAGCAAACGGGTAATTGAAGAGCAACACATGACTCGCTTTTTTTCTACTTTAGAAAACAATTCAATTATTCACAAGTGGCTTCATTCACTTGATATGACAAAATTCAACTGTATGTCATTGAAAGATTTGTTTGATATACTGAACAATAGATTGATGATGTTGACCATATCAGAAGAAGCAAATTGCTTTTTAGAGCTGAGCTCAATTGATTTAGGCTATTATCAGGATATAATTGTAGAGTTAAAGCTTAATAGGATTGAACAGCAGACGATTATCAGAGAGTTAAAATGCGAAACGCAATTTAATAAAGTAATTAAATTAAATACTCTTTTGAGAGAATTGCAGGATCAAGAAATTGAATGTTGTATGAGGCTTAAGGGAAATGAAGAATCATCTTATAATTTTGATGAATAGTTATCGATTTAAAAATATAAAATCCAATTGTATGTATATAAGTCAGCTAAGAATTAGGAATTTCAGGGTTTTTGATGAAATAACCTTATACCTGAATAAGGGGATTAACATTCTAATTGGAGAAAACAATTCGGGAAAGACCTCGATTATAGATGCGTTAAGAATATGTTTGGGATATGGTAAATCTGATACTAATATCTATATTCAGGAGTCTGATATTCATCTCAATCCATCAAATCCTGATGACAGAAATGCCGAGATTCAATTTGATCTTATTTTCGAAATAGAGTCAGATATTGAAAGACAGTGCTTTTATGACTTTATATCACAAGACCACGAAAATACTGAACGACAAACAATTCAATTTCACCTCAAATATTCACTAGATCAGAATGGAAGAAGATCTTTTTTTAAGAGATCCGTCTGGGGTGGTGACAATGAAGGACAGCAAATTCCATACGAAGCACTACAAGAGATTTTCTTTACTTATTTAGGCCCTCTCCGGGATGCGGTGACAGGACTTAGGCCTTATTCTTATGATAACAAAACGGCGCAACTATTTAATAAATTGACAAAGTTTAAGAGAGGAGATGAGGATATTAATCTAGATGAGGACTTTAAGACGTCACTAGCTGAAAGATTATATAGCGTATTTGAAAGTGCAGACCATGATTGGAAATTTATATTGGATGAAGGAAAAGGAAAGGTTAATGACCATCTTAGGGGAACCGGCATTTTGGACAAGTTTCCACGGATAGAAATGAATTTTATTGGACGAAAGTTTTCTGATGTTGTAAGAGGAATAGAGATTAGACGACCTATATATACAGAGCCAATAGAACCTCGACTCCAGAAATACTTTGAGATATTTCAGAATGGATTAGGAGAGAATAACTTAATTTATTCTTCAGTTGTACTCGGCGATCTTATGAATAGATGTGAAGATCCGCAATTGGAGATTTACAATGCCTTGCTGCTTGAGGAACCGGAAGCACATTTACATCCACAATATCAAAATACTTTTTTTCAATATTTGAATACGCTAACGAATCAAGGATTACAGGTATTTGTCACCTCACACTCTCCTACTATCACGGCTAAATCAAATATAGGGAATGTGAAAGTTTTACAGCGGCAAGGCAATTCAGTGAATGCATTTTGCTTCAATACACTAAGCGAAATCGATTATTCAGACGATAATAAGAAGTATCTCCGTAAATTCTTAGATACGACAAAATCCCAGATGTTTTTTGCGAATGGTGTGATTTTAGTTGAAGGAATATCTGAAGCAATACTCTTACCAATATTGTCACGCAAATTTTTAAATCCTCATAAAATTGACTTGGAAAAGAACGGAATCGAAATTGTAATTATTGGAGGTGTTGCTTTTGAGCACTTTGCCAAGTTGTTTAACCATGATGATGAAAAAAAACGTCTTTTTTCAAAATGTGCAATTATTACAGACAGTGACCCTATTGCCGCAAATCCAATATCTGAAAGAGCCAGTATAGCTCAAGGATTGAAAAAAAATAATTTAGAAGTCACTTTAGCGAGCCACACTTTTGAGTAT
>NZ_DHOS01000021.1:0-4816 GCF_002410825.1 Proteiniphilum sp. UBA5384
GAAGGGGTTCATGGGATGGCTTAAGTTGAGGAATTTATTTATTTTTTAAGGGCTTACCGGTAATTTTATTAAAAAAACTACGAACGGGATAATTTGCCATAAACCGATCCAGACCTGTACGGTAGCCTGTGGGAAATGATGCCAAGACAAGTAGAGATGCAATTTCAATCAGATTCCTGTCGACAATCCAGTAATTTCCATCTGCATAAAGTCCGGCCGCGGCACTGCTCAAAGGAGGATAGGTAAAATAATAAAGGGATAATAGTGTGATGCCCAGCAGTTTGGCAGGCCTTTCGAAAAATCCCAAAAACAGACACAATCCAATTAAAATTAACCCCCATATATTTAACATGTCAATATAATGTATTGCCTTGTCGGATTGTGCCCACATCTTAAACAAAGAAGCCAGCGGCCCTGTACTGTTTAACAGGAAAGAGCGCGATGACCAGACACCGCCGATATATTTAAACATTCCTTCATAGAGGAAATGCCACCCGATGACTACCCTTAATGCAGTTAGGGTTATAATCTGCATGGAAGAATATTTTGTATCCATTTTTTTAACCAATAAGGTATTGTTCATTTTGTTTATCCCAGAAAATAGGTTTTTTGTGTAAATATGATAGGTTAGCCAGACAGAAAGTAACGGTTTCTTCAAACCCCTGATCAATGCCGCAACTTACTTTTCCCTGTCCCCTGATGGCATCTATCCATTCTTTTAGGTGTAAGAAAGTCGCATCGATCACCTTTCCATCGATAAATGTAGGGCCATAGCCGCTTTTAAAATAACTGGTCGCCGTTGCAGAAGTGATGCCATCTACCCCTACGCGGGCATTTGGCGCATAATAATAAAACGGTTCTTCCGAATCTTCCGCAATATCTTTATATCGCTGGGAGTTTGGATCTTTATAGAGCATAATTGCCCGGTCTATTTCCATTGTCGCTTCTGAGCCCAATACCTTGGTTTGTCGATAAATACCACTTTTTAAGGTGCCATCGTAGGTCATCGTCAATGCTCTATCCGGATAATAGAATATAGCGTTGAATACGTCGGGCAAATCATCAATGCCCACGTTATAAAAGAAATGGCCACCCATCGCCATCACAGATTCCGGAATGCCCATTTCGAAGACTTGATTTACACAATCGTAAGTGTGCGAAAAATCATTTCCTATCATGCCCGTACCGTAATCGCTATATCTTTGCCAGTTAAAATAGCGTTTACTGTCAAACTCATGCCAGGGGGCATTGCACAAAAATCCCTTCCAGTCTATTGTTTGCTGGTTTCCCAAATGGTCAAATTCTCTCTCCCGGATCCACGCTCCGAAAAGGGAGTTCCTGTTGGTAAATGTCTGGATCATTGATACGTCGCCCAATACTCCTTTGCGGTACAATTCCCTTCCCAGTTTATAACTCATCTGTTGTCGATTCTCATGGCCTATCTGAAAGACGATGTTGGAGGCGCTTACAACTTTTTTTAATTCGACCGCTTCTTCTATGCTGTGACACATCGGTTTTTCTAAATATACGTGCTTTCCCGCCTTCACTGCATCTATTGTAATTTGAGCGTGGCTATGGTCGGGTGTTGCCACAATGACCGCATCAATATCCTTGCTGTGGATCATATCCTGATAGGTTTTGTACCGTTTAATTCCGGACGAGATTTCCGGGGTACTCCTCTCTTCCCGGATATTGTTTCTGCCCACTTCTATTCCTCTTTCCGCGTGAATATCGAATGTATCGCAGATACCCGCGATGTCCACATAGAGGTTTTCATGTCTTTTCTGATAAGGCAGCCACCGGTCATATTGCCCGTCAGTCTTCATCTTATCCACATAATCCGGGTGAAAATAACCGAAAGAGTTTAACAGGGATTCGCCCCGCCAGCCGTTTCCGATAAGTCCTATTTTTATTCTTGTTTGTTCATTACCCGTAGAGCCAGGTAATCTCTCGCTCATCACATCAAACTGGTCAATGTCCAGCAGTCGTTTTGAATCGACGCGACGATCATCCAACACTTTCAGTATGTTTTTGGTCGACCCTATTGAATATGCACCCAGGATGGGTACAGTTGAAATCCCCATCAAAAAATCCCTTCTTTTCATACGTACCTCTCTTATTGAATTTTATTATTGTGAATCTGAAATTTGCAACATGACTTTTACACAGTAGCTGGTACAGTTTAGCCAATCAATATACCCGCTTTCCTTTTTTTGGCGTTCATTCAATTGCCAATAAGTAGGGTACCGCCCTGTGTTTGCGTGTTGAGCTACTGTTACGGCATTTGCCAACTCTATCATTTTAGCTTTATAAACCTCATTTTTTGTTGCCTTATAACCGGTCAGGTAGGCTTCCATCATATTGGCTACGCTTGCATTGATGGGTTCATAGCATGCATATTGTTCCAACACACAAGGGGTTATCCACTCTTCTACGTTGTACTGCTTCTGAGGCATTGGTTTCTCCCAGATAATAAATTGATCTTCGCAAAAACGCAACAGATCATCAGCAACTGAACGAAATTCCTTCTTTTGATGTATGTTTTGAAACAGGTATATTGCAAAGGCGCTTGCTTCATCTTTCGATAAATTTTTATACGGTTCTACCGGTGCAACATCCTCAAACTGACCGGACCAGTTATATGTCTTTAACGGATTATTGATGATCCAATCATAAGCTTTTTTTCTCGTATCGACATATTCTGTTATAGCATACTGCGATTCTAATCGATCCAGAAAGTTGATTATCTCAATGGGGATACAGTCGTTTTCCGTTACGGGAGAGCCATCTATCCATAATTTCAGCTTCCAGGTTCCCGATGGTTCCTGAATTTTTTTATACGTTTGCGCGATTTTTAAAGCAGCTTCCTTGAATTTATTATCGCCGGTTATTTCATACAGGTCTAAATAGGTAGAAGCAGTTTTTGCCGGATAAATTATCATGAATTGATTTTTAAACGCTTTAGATGTGCGCTGCTCTCCCGCATAAGTGGGAGGGAAAAACTCCAATGGGCTACCTACAGGCTCACTTACGCCTATAAGATATTCCGCTGCATTCATGGCTATTTTTAGCGCTTTTTCCCGATTCGGCTCTGAGATTTTTGCATACTCAACCATACTTTCAATCACTGCTCCTATTATTTTTGACGGATAACAGTATAAATTGTATGAGGTGGTATCTGGAGTACCGTTGAGTGCCCAATTTTGTATGTGCGGTTGATTAAACTCGTACTCCAATGCCATTTCGGCGCTTTTTCGGTAGTCCAACATTTTTTGATGATAAGGCCCATTAAAAAAAGCGGCTTTATAGAACGAAAATTCATGCTTGTCGATTTCGTTCCCCGCCTCATCCATCCCGGAAACAGTCAACTTCATGAAACCAACAGGTAAATCGGCCCATATGGGGGATAAACTTTCACAAGGGTTTGTCGATTCAAAAGTGTATTCTTTATTGTCGACACCTCTTGCTGCAAAAACATATTTTTGTGCGTTAGGAGCAGGCTCAACCTTAAAGTATGGAGCATAAATAAATTGTTGGGAGTATTTGTTCCAAAAAAGATCTTCGTAAGGCCTTACCGGTTTTATTGATTCTTGACGTGTAATACGGTTAACTTTGTCGTATTGAATGGAATCCTTTTTTTTACATGAAATGAGCATTATGAAAAAAAACACTACGATAATGACCGTGATGGTTGGTTTAAAAAAGTTGTGTGGCATAATGTGTTTATTGTAAATTATTTGTATTATATCTTTGTGATTCATATGTTTATGTTGTGTGAAAAGTAATTCCGCAATTAAATGCTTTTGAGGCTTCGATCTATTCATTGCGTTTCTCCTTCCGAATCCGGATTGTTGCGCCAAATCTTATATGTTCCATGATTTCCTGAAAATTGCAATGAATTGGCATTTTCTTTAACCTTAAATTTAAAATGTGTATTGTTATCTTGTTTACATACATACCACAGGCCCGGCTTCAATCCTGCCAATATGACTTTTTGGTCGGAATGATCCAAAAGGGTGATATCAAAAGAATCGGGAAGTAACTCCGATTTTGAGGGCAGTACAACAAGATAGTCAAGGACTTTAATTCTGTATTCCATGCTCGTCTCATCAAAATGAACCAACGGGGGCCTTACACCGTCTGCTGCCATCAGGAATAGATTCAAAAAAGTGTCTTTTTTATTGGCTTGTTGGGGGGATATCACAAGCTGGTACCCCTTTGTTTCAGGTTCATGCGTGCTGATTGCAGGCAAAGGTGCAATCGGATTAACGGTATCCTGGCTGTTCCAATACACCGTCTTCCGGTTTGCTTTTGCAGGCAGTAATGTTTTAATATGAGTCCATCCGGTAGGTCCGGTCTCTTCCCTATTGTGCAGTAGAATGGAAGAATCGGAAATAAGAGGTTCTTTTATTGTATTTATTTTCCAGAATTTTTTAAAATCGGCGTTTGAAGAAGTGATATTGTCCAATACTACAATAAAGGCAGGCACCTGCTTATTCCCTGTATTCACAAAGCAGAATGTTTTGGTGTAGTTTCTAACTTTGGATGAATAGGCATGGGTAAGGTCGGCCTTAAAATAGCTATACTGAAAGCTATTGTTATTATGTTCTATGTTTGAGGCAAGGACAACACCGTTACTGAACCAAGGATCATGTAGCGTATCAAAAACCGACTTAGGACTCCGCTGGTTAAATCGGGTTCCGCCGTCATTGAGCAGATTATTTCCAAACGCCTCATCGGGATCAACAACGAGCATCATACTGTGGGAGGCGGATCGTTTATTGAAATTAAAATCGTAAGGCGATCCGTATGAGAT
>NZ_DHOS01000021.1:5046-7189 GCF_002410825.1 Proteiniphilum sp. UBA5384
GCATGTTGATGGTTCCCAAAAAGATATCCTCCTCCTTTAATTTCAGCCACTACGTCATCACTCCCCGGCTTCATATTCCAGCCGGTACGGGAAATGAGGGATCCGGTAACATTTCCCGTAGAAAAAGCTAATGGGAAATGACTGTAATCTTCAGAGGGGATCAATTCCGGATTATTCAGCAACAAAAAGAGGATCGGGTTGTCGGGTATCCCTCCCTGGCGTTGAAATTCTGCTTTCAAAATTGCATTCTCAGAATAACAGTAATCCAACAACAGCATTTCGGGTTGCCCCCAATAATAAGGCTTCATTCGGGTTGCCTCTCTGAACACATCGCCGTCGCGGAACAGCCTTCCGTTGGGTAGCCGCATATACATCCAGTAAAGCGGCAGCTTTTTTATGTTATCGTCGAATACCTGCCTGCCGGACATTCTATAAAAGAGCCAGGCCGCATTCATTTCCCACATATGCCGGTATGCCCCATAGTCTACGCCTTGATTGGGGCGGGCAGATTGATATTGAAACCGGCGCATGGGAACCAGTTCTTCTAAAATAAGGTAGGATGTATATTTGTACGGAATAGGGTCTTGCTCATAAATGGCAATACTCATGGACAATAAATCACGATTTACCTGAGCTTCTGCAGCGTGTCCGTTTACAATGCTTTCTTTAAACGGAGGCCAGCCGATACTCATTTTTCGGGATAAATCCATCATACGTTCATAAAGCTGTTTTTTTTCTTGCTTTGTCAATAAACCGTTACACCAATCGTACACAAGAGCCGATACATAGATTGTGTGTCCTATGTCTCGGGTTATATCTCCATAGTTTATATTTCCGTATTCCAATACGGATAAATAATTTTTTAGGATGCTGATCGCTTCCCGCCCAACCTTTTTTTCATCAGTCATCAAATAGTAGAAAGCTTTAGTTTGCACCGTTTTTTCTAAATCGGTAGAATAGGGTATCTCTTTCCACGGATAAAAGTGAAAGGTGAATTCTTGCAGAGCATCCTTTTTTACTTGTTGCCATACACGGTGATTTTCACCTTTGTCCAAACGTGCTTTAACAACCGGTAACGACTCTCCGTTAACCCAAAGGCGGGGATGGCCTTCAGGAGGAACAATGGGAGGTTGATAAATTTGAACCGTTTCTGGAACTGTAACCGGACAATATTCATTTACTACAATCTTTTCAAACTGGATACCTTTAGGAAGCCAAACTCTTAGAAGTGAATCAGATTCGGTTATTACAAAATCCCCCAAGACATGGTATGTGTAATTTCTTGCATCCGATACAATTCTTTTTGTAATGCGCTGATTTCCGATTTGTATCTCGATATTCAGATCATTTACGGGGCCGTTGGGAAACTGGGTCCGTTTCACGTGACTGCTCAATAAATACCTCCCTCCCTGAGGGATACGAAGGGGGAATGTTATATCGGCTTCTCTCCAAACCTCACCCTCCGCATCCCTTTTAATGCTATCTTTTAGTTCTAACAATTGGTTATTACTCGTTCTCCTAACGGTATTAGGATTAATACGTGCCTCTTTTGGAGTCAGCAACAACTCAGCGCTGTTGCCCTTTTGTTGAGAGAACAAAGAGGCGCTGAGAAATAACAAAAGTAAAGTAGAAAAAACATATTTATGAACCATAAAATAAGTGTCATCCGATACTATAAAGAGCACAATAAAATCCATGATAGCAATTGATCTGAGACCCGTCGCTCTCCTTATTTCCAGCCCGGATTTTGCGTTAATTTAGGATTTAAATCTATTTCTGTCTGGGGTATGGGCCATAGGTAATAATGGTCAGGAAACCCTCTTTGACGGATTTTTACTCCGGTAAATTCCGTCATCCAAACCCCATCTACCACCTCTTTCCCAATCTTCCATCTCCGGATATCTGAATAACGTTGCCCTTCCCCACAAAACTCTATCATTCTCTCGTGCTGAATTTTTTCGAACATTTGCGCTTTATCCAGTCCTGCAGGTATAGTGGGCATGCCCGCACGGGCACGAACCGAGTTTATAGCATCATAAACAGACTGGTCAGGAGCGCCGAGGGCTTCGTTTTTTGCTTCCGCATACATCAGTATTACGTCAGCTAAGCGAATAAGTGGAAAATTTTGAGGCATGTTATCCTG
>NZ_DHOS01000036.1:0-213 GCF_002410825.1 Proteiniphilum sp. UBA5384
GAGCATTCATCAGCCGCATGTTCGTCCCATCGTGCGTGGCAAGGCCGAGGCCAAGACGGAGTTCGGGGCGAAGATCAATATCAGCCTGTTGGATGGCTATGCCAGGGTAGATCATTTTGACTGGGATGCCTTCAACGAGGGGAAGGATCTTCAGGCACAGGTTGAACGCTTCAGGAAGCTGACCGGGAAGTATCCGGAGCTGGTTCAGGTGGA
>NZ_DHOS01000036.1:415-4636 GCF_002410825.1 Proteiniphilum sp. UBA5384
TCTTACCCGGGAGAACAGACGGTTTTTAAAAGAGAAAGAAATCCGCTACACCGGGGAGCCAGTGAGCCGACGGTAAAAGAGATCATGAGCGGATACTGGAAACGTAAGGAGCGACAGGAAGCGGCAGAACGCAACCAGGTAGAAGGAAAGTTTGGTCAGGGCAAGCGTGGATATGGTTTAAATGATATCCGTACCAGATTTTCCTCAAAATCAAACAGTTGGATAGGGACTATCATTTTTGTAATGAACCTGATCCGGCACATAAGTGATATTCCCCTGCTTTATTTTGTCTCGTTACTACTGAACCTGATGAAAGTGAGAAATATAAACATTTATCCACTCAGACCACAAATGAATTTTTGTGCCTGATTGGAAATTAATAAGCAGACCCTAAATATTCGGAATCTTATTTATTTAATGTTTTTCCTGTTTTTCTTTTCACTTTGTTACTCATGAAGGGTGATAAATAAATTGTTCTGGAGGTCTATTCATAATACAAAACTATAGATTATGACATGTCGTACAAAATTTCAGTTAATTATTGTTCTTATAATATTTTATGCTTGTTCTCAAGAGTCAACTCGAAAGGAGCAAAGAAATCTGAAGATTATGGAAGCTACATTTATACATCCCCCTGATTCTGTAAAGCCATGGGTTTTCTGGGATTGGATTTCTGATAACGTGACACAAGAAGGTATAACCAACGATCTGGAGTCTATGAAAGAAGTTGGGATCGGTGGAGTAGTTTGGCGCGGAATAGGCGGTTTATGGTGGGCACCGGAGGGAGAGGCAAAACCATATACTCCAGAATGGAATAATTTGATGCAATGGTCAATACAAGAAGCCGATCGTTTAGGCATAGGGTTTACTATTTCACAAGACTTTGGATATGGCAGTGGAGGCCCCCATATCACACCCGATAATTCTATGCAACAGCTGATTTGGAATGATACAGTCATTGATGGAGGCTCACAGGTTAATATTGACTTGAGGATCCCTGCGATCCCAGACGAAAATATTGCCAAAGCATGGTTGAGGCCAGGTGAAAAATTGAGTGATAAAGTATTGTCTGATATCGAATTGATCGATTCATATAGAGACATCGCAATTTTGGCAATTCCATATTCAACAAATAGTTCATCTTATAAAATTCCTCAATTGGAGTTAAGATCAGGACTCGGAATAAAAACCTACTTCAATAATCTGGATAAAATATCTCCGCCAACAGGAACGGTTATCAAACAAAATGAACTTATTGATCTTTCGGAATTACTTGATTCAAAAAACCACCTAAACTGGAACGCTCCTCTTGGAAAATGGAGGATTATAAGGATAGGGCACGCATCCAACTTTTTAATGACCAGGCCATGCCCTCAAAGTGCCGTCGGGCTAGAATGCAATCGATTAAGCAAGCAAGGAATTGATTCACACTTTAAACACTTTTTACAGCCAATCCTTGATCAGAGTGATACCCTGACAGGAAAAACATTGACCCACCTTTTTCTTGATAGTTGGGAAGCCGGTTGTCAGAATTGGACGCAAGAAATGCCATTAGAATTCAAAAATCGCCGCGGATATGACATTACGCCCTGGCTACCTGTACTAACAGGAAGCGTGGTAGAAAGCGCGATGATGTCTGAACGTTTTCTTTGGGATTTCCGACAAACAGTAAGCGAATTGTTCTTAGATAATTATTTGTACCGCTTACAAGAATTGGTTGAGCCATATGGAATGAAATTCTCGGTAGAGGCATACGGAAGACTGAGTATAAACACATTACAGTTTGCAGAAATGGGTGATTTCCCTATTAGTGAATTCTGGACTTTGGGAGATGATAAATTCCCTGAAATAAGTTCTGACAAGTATTACAATAGCATGAAAGCAATGGCATCCTCCGCTCATACTACCGGAAAAGTCCATGTTGGAGCAGAAGCCTTCACGGGAAATCGCGGTTGGCAAGATCATCCATTCATCTTTAAAGGTGCAGGCGACGAAGCTTTCTGTCGGGGGGTGAACCATTTTTTCCTTCATTTATCTGCTCATCAAGCATATGAAGATATGATCCCGGGACTTACTCATCAAAAATGGGGAGGGCATTTCAATCGATTCAATACTTGGTGGAAATTTAGTAAGCCTTGGTTCGACTATATTGCTCGATGCCAATACTTATTAAAGCAAGGACAATTTGTCGCAGACATATGCTACTTTTATGGGGAGGGAGCCCCGTTAAGTGTAAGCGAAATGACCTTGGATTTACCCCCCGGATATGATTATGATTTTTGTTCCGCAGATATTCTTCAGCAGATGAAAGTGAAAAACGAGAGAATTGTCCTTCCTTCTGGTATGTCATATGAATATTTACTTTTACCAAACTATGCATACCTGACTCTCCCGTCTATGCAGAAAATAGATGACCTTATTCAAGCAGGAGCCAAAGTTATCGGGCAGGAAAGGGTTATCGGAACTCCCGGTTTAACCGGGTATCCGGAAAATGATAAAGAAGTTAAGAAACTGGCAGATCGACTTTGGAATAGTGGTAAAATTCAAATGGCGGATAATTGGGAAACTATATTCAGGAATAACAACAATTTACCGGATTTTGTAGGTGAAGGACTGGATTACATACATCGTAAGTTTGATGAAATGGATATTTATTTTGTTTCAAACCCGTTACCGGATTATAGAGAGTCTATTTGTGAATTTCGAGTAGAAAGTAAAACCCCATGGCTGTGGAACCCGGAAACAGGAGAAATAAGCTCTTTGCCTATTACTCATAAGAACGGAAAAATAATTTCTTTGAAATTGGCATTTGATCCAATGCAGAGTTGGTTTATTATTTTTTCAAATAATAACTTCATCGCAAATTCTGAAAAACAAATTTTTAAAAATTACAAACCGATTATAGATATATCCAAATCATGGCAAGTACAATTTGATCCGAACTGGGGAGCACCCAAAGAATCAATTCTTTTTGAAGATTTAGCAGATTGGAGATCTCATGAAGATATTGGTATTAAATTTTATTCAGGAACAGCCACTTATAAGAACAAGTTCGTTCTAACACCGGAACAGGTTAATTCACCCGCAGAAATGTTTATCGATCTTGGCAGGATAGAAATTATGGCAAAAGTATTCATAAATGAAATAGAGTGTGGAATTGCCTGGAAACCTCCATACAGAGTCAATATAACAGAAGCTGTTCACTCAGGAGAAAATCGGATAGAAATAGAAGTGGTCAATACTTGGGTAAATCGGATGATTGGAGATGAACATCTACCTGAAGATTGTGAGTGGATCGATTGGATTAGGTTAAAGAGATGGCCACAATGGTTCTTGGAAGAAGCAGTTCGTTCCAGTGGTCGTTACACCTTCACAACAGTGAAACATTATCGGAAAGAAGATGCTCTGCAGCCTTCCGGATTATTAGGACCCGTTAATATTGTCATCTCTGATCCTAAAAAGGAAGGCAATCGAAGACATCAAAATAAACAGAATGAAATCTATTAAAGTTTCAAATATTTTTCATATTGGAGTTCCAGGCAGTATAGAACGAGGATAATCCTAATTACAGCAATGTATTAATTGAAATGAGAGCTAAATTTAGAGATACAAAAAAGACTAAGAGGAGATTGATGATGAATAAAATCTCTTTTTATTTGGGAATGTTCCTTATCTGTTTGGCAGTAAATGGACAAAATCCCTATTTAATTAATCCGGAATTATTAAAAAACAGATGGGATGCTTAATGGATCACTTGCCCCAGCGTTTCATTAACGGACTTTGGTGTTTATCATTTCAGGAAAACATTTCAGTTGAATGATCATCCCGAAAAATTTATAATCCACGTTTCAGGAGATAATCGATACAGATTATATATAAACGGCACGGAGGTTTGTAATGCCCAGCTCGGTGGAGATCTGGCGAATTGGTTTTTTGAAACAATCGATATTGCCGATTGGTTAAAAAAGGGAGAATGTATTGGCTACCGTCGTTTGGAATTTTGGGGAATATCAGCCGCTGGCACAAATGTCTTATCAAACAGCGTTTCTGCTTCAGGGAAATGAATCTGCCGAAGCTTTGGTTAATACCGGAGAATCTTGGAGAGTTATAAGAAATGAGTCATATCAGCCACCTTTGTCCAGGCCTCCCCGAATCGTTGTAGGACCGGGAGAAATTGTTCATGGTAATAAGATATGTCGAAGTAAATTAACGATCTATCAT
>NZ_DHOS01000073.1:0-8914 GCF_002410825.1 Proteiniphilum sp. UBA5384
TACATCCGCATTTTGAGCGTTTCGAGATAGTGATTCAACTCACGGTCTTTTACCGTCTTTCCGGAACTGGATTCCCGTCGTTGATCCCACATCTTGACATGGATACTCCGTTTAGTGGTAATATCGGCAACCTCTCCGTTCACCGTAACACGTAAATAAATAGGGGCTTCTCCATTCTTAAGAAGCCTGTGCCTTCTGATTACAAAAAGCAAATTGAACGTTGATTTTACTACATTCATGGGCTTTAAAATTTAGTTTTGCAAAGTTACTTTATGCAGCCCATTAACAAGATATGCAAATTGTTGAAAATCAACGAATAAAAACCCAAATCGTGGGCAAAAAAATCAGGATAAAAAAGCCCACGAATTGTGCCGTGAACAGTGCGTTAAATCGCTATTTTTCGAGGGCAAGGGGGTATAAAGAAAAAGCCCTGAAACCATTGGATTTCAGAGCTTTGCTTCATTCTTCGAATTATTTTTGCGGTATGGACGGTAGCTCACTATTGCATGTAAATGATTTTTATTGATTGATATTTTGGTGTATTTTAATTGTTTATGTGATTTGTATTTTGAAGTCAGGAACGTGAGGATATCATTCGTTATCAAATTTTCCGTCCCTTAAACCGTCCCTTGAATTTTCCAATCCTTTTTCTTGATAGTTAAATAACGTTATTCTTCCGCAAGCGTTTTTTGAAGAAAATTTTGCCCTCATTGACAAAATATATAATTTAGGTCATGAATGTTAATCAATTTTCACCGACTAATAATTTTATCTTTATGCAAACTGAATTTAATTCTATGGGTTTTCTCGCTGTTGTCATTATTATAGCAATCATTGTAAACGCTTTGATTTTGCTATATTATGTTTACGAAATGGCTTGTAAAAATGGGAGAAGTGCTTTCTATTGGGTCATTTTCTCTTTTTGTTTAACTCCGATAATCAGTATAATATTGCTTTCCTGTATTGGGGAAACCGAAGAAAAAAGGAGGGAAAGATTGCTGAAAGATGAAGAATACCTAAGATTAATGCTAAAATAAATCTTTAGTCTAAATTTTTAAAGAACTCCTCCAATGTCATATTATGAGCATCTACCACCTTTAGAAGAGTTTTCATTGTGATGTTTGCTCCGTTTTCAATTCGGGAGTATTGAACACGGTCAAAGCCTTTCTCGTTGGCAAAATCTTCGGCACTAAGACTTGTATTCGCCTTTCGCAAAGCACGAACCCTATTGCCTATTTGAGATAAACGGCTATCTTCTGATATTTGAGTTTTCTTCTTAATCATATATTTTACACGAAATTACGGCTAACTCCGCATCTATGTAACCGCATAAATAACGTTTGCATATATGCGGTTTTATTGTTGATTATTGCTATATTTGTCCAATTTTGAAATTTGTATCTAATTGAACAATAGCAATAAAATGAAACATAATCCTTTTGAAGAGTTAAGTATCTCAATTAAGCCCAAAGCCTTATTTCAGGCTTATTCTCATGAAGCAAACCAAGTCGAAGTAGAAAAGAGAATAGAAGTGCTTGCAAAAATTATATATGCAGGCTATAATCTCAATAAGGTTGTAAATGATTATCTGCAAGGCAAAGATGCTCTATCAGATAAGATACGCAAGAACGAGATAATAGACACTTTCAATCTATATACCCATGTAATCTTAGATAAGGAAGAAGAAAACGAGCCAAAGAAACTGCAAGAAGCGATAAATGCTTTTGCTATTGCAATAAAAGAACGATTCACTATCAGAGGTTTATTGATTACTTATTTTGAAAACTCCCAAGACTATTTATCTCTAAGCTCTGCAATAGGCATTGATTTGGGAAAAGATATAAGTAAGCAATTACAAGAAAAAGACGAAAAAGAGAACTCGCAACCGCTATGGAAATATGTTGAGTTATATTCTTGGTTCAAAGATGTTTTGATGCCCGATATTCGGAATAATAATATCAGATATTGGCTTCCTTCTTTGGAAATGCCGGCAACGCAAATAGCAAATGTCTTTATAAAGAAATATCTTCCTGTTGAAGACCACGAATTATTAAAAGCAAATGCAGAACTTAGAAAGGAACGATTATGCGAATTTGCCGAAAAGATAATCCGAGTTCTTTGGCTGAATGAACCTCTATTTGAGGAGCCTATTTATTTAGTTCGTTGTAACTATACAGGAAAATCGGCTTCCGAATTAGAATATTTGTATGAGAATAATATTGTCTCTATTTGTATTCAAGAAGAAGAAATGATAGACCAAAAGTATTTTGATGATTTGATAAACGGCAATAACCCTCCGTACAATAGCAAGTTACCCTATATTCAGCGTTTTGTAAATCTTGTAAATTTAGCCAATGAGCAAGATGTTATTGTTATAGCTTCTTTTCTTGGGAGGAATCCGAAAATAGGCTTGATAAAGAAAGGTTCTGAAATGTTTTGCCGAGAAGGAAACGGATTTAAGTTGTTTTGTCTAAAGATGAAAAGCGTTTATTGTACTCCGAATTGGGGAGAGCATTTTGATAGCATTGATTTAAGGACTTATCCAATTCTAAAGAGTATAATACCGCAACAAGTAACCATTAGTGCTGTAAACCAGAGAAAAAATGCTATTTACGGCATTTACTACGGAGTTAAATATCCGTTAGATTTATCTTTAATGACTGATTCTGCGATTGAGGTAATGTGTACCGAGTGGTTGCGCTCCCGATTCTCAAGCGAATCGTATCGGATTTGTTATCAGATAATACGAACTGGGGGAAACTTTGCCGATGTCGATGTATTGGGAGTAAATAATCAAAATAGAATTGTTGCTGCCCAAGTGTCTAATACTTCTGATATAAATCTGGTTAGCAATAAAATAGATAAATTGAAGTCTTTTAGTTCGGACGAAAAAATAATGTTCTCAAATGTAAATCGCCCCGACCTCGAAAAGATAGATGATTGCCTAAATATATTTATCGGAGACGTTTGGAACGATTTCTATTCAGATTCCTATTATAAAGTAATGCTTGAGAGGTTGGTAGCTCTATAATTCGTATCTTTGGAGTCTATAATCCAAAGGTCGCATGGTAGATAGAATAAAAATAACATTAAAGGATTTCTCTGGGAATTTTGAGAATTGCGAGAATATTACCAAAAAGGAATTTATCGAATATCCTGACAGGAAACAATATGACAATTTTGTCCTCCGCAATAAAACGGAGCTTGATAGGCATGATTTAAGTATTTCTCAAACAAAGAGAACTGGCATTGTAACTATTGAGGGGAGTATTCGCAAATGGAATTATAACAATGCGACCTTACTTGATTTAACCCAAACTTCATTTGAAAGAGCTTTACGAAATATAGCAAAAGAATTAAATATCTCTTTTGAGGAATTAAGACAAGGGAATTTCACTCAATGCGAAATTGGATTAAATATTAATGTTAGCATTCAAGCAATAGATATTTTACCAATGGTAGTGAACTACAATCATATTGAGCGACATGCTGAGAGAATAGATGAAGGGACATTGTATTTTATAGGAACTGAAAAAATCGCAAAACTCTACGCAAAACCAAAAGAAGTTGCAGATAAATCTTCTGTAATAAAGCAAGAGCGACGAAGAGAGGCATTCAAAATAATGCAAGAGAAAGGAAATGATTTTTTGCGAATCGAATTTACATTAAAGTATCAGAAGTCTTTCAATCACCATAAAATGAAGCATATCCAGAATTTGGGAGATTTAGTGGATAACTATTCAGACCTATATCGGTTCTTTGCAAGAGAAGTCAATCGGTTCATACTCTTCAATAAGTTGAGCTACCAGGAAGAATATTTAACCCCTAAAGAGAGACATATTATTTATGGATTAGAAAATTTTGGGTATGAAACGTTTTTGGAAGATTATCAGGCAGAGTTTGTAGAACGAGCTTCTAAACCAGACACTAAAAAGTCAGCTAAAAGTGATGCTTATAAAAGTGTAATTACCGTTTTGAAAAAGTATGCTTCGCCAGATGATTATAATTTTGAAACCTTCAAAAATGATATAAAAGAAACCTTATTTAGAAAAAGTAAGGATGAAAAGGTAGATTTTCCTGAATTATTATGCATTTTAGAGGGTAATAAGAAGCTTTCCCTTCCTAATAAGTAGAGAAAGTAAGGAAAGCACTATAAGAAAACTCTATATTGGAATATACTGAATATGAAAACCCTTGTATTGGGAAATCTAATATTGTTAACTTTAGCTCAAGGATTATTGCATTGTGAATAACAATAAGTTCTTTGTATTTATGTAATATGGAAATGCAATATGGAATGTACAGAACAACCCTTATATAATTGGGTGCTATTGAGAATAGAGCATATCAGCCGTAATATACAATCGAAACGCAACGAATAGCAGAGAATAACAAAGATAAGTCTCTATAATCGGAGTTGAAACGCAAAGCTCTACCCAGATAATATAAAACCTTTGTGGAAATCTAAACGCAAAGACTTATAGATTGGGAGTACAGTATATTGTTTGCCCTTCGTTGAGCTTTAATCTCGGTAAACGATAGTAGGAGTACCGAAATGTGATACTGGCTTTATAGGCATCTAATTTATTGGAGGTTGGGCGTATTTCTAAGGCTGAGTGAAGCGAAGCCTTAGAAGGTAGGTTTACGAAGTATATTTTGGGGCAAATTTTCGCCCGAATCGTTTTCGTGCCGAATTTTCGCTTTTCACCCTCGTGGGCTTATTCGGCTTCGCTTTCAATAGAGAAGTGCTGTAAATCGAAAATAAATAAGTAATTTCGTCATGTAAATAGCAATCAATATAATATGAAAGATAACTATCAGAGACATATTCAACTTAGGTGTGCCACTTGCGGTGGAGAGGATTTTAATTTCAATGAAGACAAGTCCTATGTTAAATGCAATTTGTGCAATCGGGAATATTTTGGCGGATATGACGAATTGGTCGAATTTAACCAAGAAAATATCAACGAGAGTGTCGAGGCAATGAAAAGTGAAGTTCAAGATGATTTACAAAAAGAATTGTCCGATATGTTCAAAAAAGCTTTTAAGGGAAATAAGAATATAAAATTCAAATGAGCATGGATATTGTTAGCATAGTTTTATCGGCTTTCGCAATTGCATTGACGATTATAATGTATTTTAAGCATGATAAGCGATTGAAAAAGCAAGAAGAAAAACTAAACGCCTATCAGTTGAAAAAGATTGATGAAGAGGAATCCGAAAATAAAAAAGCTCAAGTGAAGGGCAATGTCATAAAAGGAGACAAGGGAAGGCGTGATTTAAGAATCTATAATACAGGAAAAGCTCCCGCTAAAAATATCTATGTAGAATTTTTAGATAATTATGTAGGGCATGACAATTCAGCGGAAAAGGTAATTGTAATGGATTATCCCACTCCGTATGAATTCTTGAATACCAATGACCACTTTGATATTATTATGCACTTATACGCATATAATTCTACCGATGTTTTAAAAGTCAGACTGACTTGGGAAGATGATTTTAGTAATCAAAATGAGCATATTCAGCACTTCAAATTAACTTAATAGAATATGGGACTTTACGAAGAAATAAAAGATGTCGCAAAAGAAATAAAAAAGCAAGGCAATATTGAAATATACGCTCAGCTTATAGATTTGAGTTCTCAAGCATTAGATATGCAAAATGAGATTGTATCACTTAATGCTGAGGTTTCAGAATTGAAAAAGTCGAAAGATATTGATAGCAAGATAGAAAGGCATTCAGAACCTTATATAACCTTAAAAGGAGATACTGAACTGATATTATATTGTTCTCGTTGTTGGGGGCATGAAGAGAAGCTGATACAAGTAAAATGTTACGATAGTGGCTCTTTCAAATGTACCCATTGCGAAAATACTGGAGTCTATGATGAAGCTAAAGATGAAGCATATTCGCAAAGACAAAGCGAGATGTACCGAAATTTAGCCGCAAGAAATAGGAGAAATCAATGGTAGAATGGATTAGCTATGTAATGACTTGATTTTTAAAAACTTAATTCATTTTATAGGTTCTTCAAATTTTGGACTATATCATCTATTGTGTGAATTGAGGTATTCAGTGCTAATTTATCCGCTAATGTTGGACTAAACTTTAAGACCTCGTCTTTTGATATTTTATGCCAAATCGGTAGAATAACTTTATGTCCATTCATTTCTCTTGCAACCATGCCGTTCAGTTCGTATTCAGTCCAATTTTTCTTAACGAATGAAGGAGATATAATGACTATCCCATAATTTGCATTTGATAAACCATAGTCAATTTTCTTTCGGAGACTATCTCCAATTTTTAGTTCAAATTCATCATACCAAACTTCAAAACCACTATTTCTTAAAGCCTCTGCTAAGTCTCTAACAATGTCATCTTTATCTTCAGAAGCATGAGAAATAAAAAAATCGTATTGTTTGTTAATCGCAAGAGCCGTTTCTTCATTTTTGGAATTATTTTGTGCTGAGTAATTCATTCCAATAAGGGTTTCTAATTGGGATTTTTGGGTTGCAATATCTTCTTGTAATTTTCTTTGAAAACTCAATTGG
Organism: Proteiniphilum sp. UBA5384; assembly: GCF_002410825.1. Classification (GTDB taxonomy): domain Bacteria; phylum Bacteroidota; class Bacteroidia; order Bacteroidales; family Dysgonomonadaceae; genus Proteiniphilum. The sequence continues at coordinate 6,555 of NZ_DHOS01000073.1, forward strand.
TCATCCTGCATCTTTTTTTGTTCCTTCTGCTGAGCCTTCAATAATTCTTGTTTCTTTTTTCCTAATTCAGTTGATTTGGAAGCTACTTTTTTCTGATAATCTGCTATTTTTGAGCGATAACTTATTATGTCTTTTTCATATCCTTGTATTTGTCGTTGCTTCATATTAAAAGAAGATGTGGACGTGTTTTTATTGATACTGCGAGTTACTGTATCAATCTGTTTGTTTTTTGTCAATTCTTTACCGCTCTCGTCAGCTATTTTCTTTTGCAAATCTGCAATCTCTTTTTCGATGCGGTTTACTTGATTTTGATAATATGAAGAATCCATCATTATTGAATTTAGTATAGGAATTAATATTCGTGTTAGCTAAGATAAGATAATAATTTTGCATTTATTATGCCGTTCCCAAACTAATAATCAATTTATTAAAAACGAGTTTATTGATTTATTTGAGACATTATATTTGTGTTAATAAAATTTGTTTGCCTGATTCGCTTTAATATAGGCTTCTATGTCTTTGCGACTATAAATAATAGCCTTCTGTCCAGGTATTTTAGAATGAGGAAAGTTGTGGTAGGTGCGCATACGGTATAAGGTAGCTTTGGACTTGCCTATCCAGTCGCAAACCTCTTTTTCTGTCATTAAGTCTTTGTCACTCGAAGCCTTTGGAGTAGAGGAGCTAATTTGGCGAAGCATTAAGGTGTTAATCTCCTGCTGAACTTCGGAGAGCTTTTCATTAATAACAAGAGCAGCTTTCATTAGCTTTCTTTGTCGTGAAAATAATTGCTTCAACTCTTTTGATTTCATTTGACCTTTATTTTGCCATAAAGATACAAAAAATACGACTTGTTGAGCCGTATTTTGAAATCAAATTTATCTTGAAGAAATTATCTATCAGTCGTTTTTGCTTTTGAATAGCTGTGATTTCTTTGCGTGGTCATCTACTAACTTCTTAGAGTCATTAAAATAAACCATTGTAGAGGTTATCTTGGAATGTCCTGCTAATGCTTTGATGGTTAAAACGTCAGTGCCTGCTAAAATTTGAAGTGTTACGAAGGTATGGCGGGCAACGTGGCATGAGATTGTCTTCTTTATCCCTGCCATTTTCGCAAATTCTTTTAGATGAAGATTCACCGTATTAGAGGTAACTGGATTCTCGAATACTGGTTTATCTGTTCCAATATTCTTTTTACTATTGCTAAACTCCAATAAGATAGCCTTTGCCCAAGGCTCTATAATGATTGTGACCGAATCTTTGGTTTTAACTTGCTTTTTATTGATACGTTGATTTTCCCAGTCAATATGCGACCATTTGAGGTCTAATATATCAGAAATACGCAAGCCCGTATAACAAGCTAAGAGAAACATTTGCATAGACATCCTTCGTGGAGAAAAGGCTTCAAATTGAGGAAGAAGGTTTCTCATTGCAACCAATTCATTTAATTCAAGATAAGTTTCCCTTATTTTTGCTTTCGGCATTTTGAATTTATCACTTGCGTATGGATTTTTGATGTTTATATCGTGGCGAATCATATCAAGGATAACGGCACGAATATTCTTGTGTTTATTCTCTCTTCCGCCGTCTTGATTGTTTTTTTCGTTCCGAAGGAAAGCGTCAAATTTTTCGATAAATTTGAGATTGACATCACAGATTCTTAGTTTCGGGGCGAACTCTTTGAGCATTGCATAAGTGTTATTGTAGATTCTGATAGTGTCATCATCCTTGCCCGATTTCTTTTTATCATCTACAAATTCAAGATAGTAATCATAGAAAGAACCATTTTCAGGCTTAATTTTTTTCTTGCCTCCAAAATAATCCCGAACAAGCTGTAGAGATAGATCACCACCCATTCCTTGTTCTGTCAGTAAGAGAGTTTCTAAATCAGACTTTATATTTCCGATAACTGTGCGGAGTGGATTTTTCTTTGGTAGTTTAGCTTTGTTATCCCAAAGACTTTCTTCTATCTCGTAGCCTGTAGGAACTCTTATCTCTTCACCCATGACTCTAACCCAAATGTAAATGGGATAGTTGCCGTTTTTAAGCAATTTATCTTTTCTGATGCAGGGGTTTACTGAATATGGTTTCATATAATCTTGATTTAATCCTCAATTCATGGACTAAATTAGTAAAGTTTCTGTAATTAGAAAAATATCTTCAAAAGTTTATCACGAAGAAAAACAAGCCAAATATCAATAAACCAATCAGTTGACTAAAATAAAAAACCGTCCCTTATTTCGTCCCTAAGCAAAAAGGAAAAGCTCCAAGTAGTTGATAACAACTAACTTAGAGCTTTATTTTGCGGTATGGACGGGACTCGAACCCGCGACCCCCTGCGTGACAGGCAGGTATTCTAACCA
>NZ_DHOS01000073.1:9084-25763 GCF_002410825.1 Proteiniphilum sp. UBA5384
CCAGCTGAACTACCACACCATTTTAATTGCTTGCGAGACTCCCCACCACTGTGGCTTGTCATTTCTATAGCGAGTGCAAAGGTAAGGATATTTTCAGAATTACAAAATTTTTGAGGAGAATTTTTTGAAAAATATTCAACTTGTTCTGATTATAAGTTCCTTATAAATAAAGGTAAAGAAGTAAAGATACTACTAATCATAATAACATCACTAAATAGGTTCAAGCTGCAGTCTGTTCCTTTTGTAATGTAAGCACCAATTTTATTAACTTTGTAATTTTTGTAAATATGATTATGGATACCGACATGCTTAATACCTCAAAGGGCATTTATCAAATCCAGAAATTCAATTATGCGATGAAAAAACAGGAAAGTGTTTGATGGCATCAATGCGCATGTTGGTCCTCGCCGAATATCGCTCAATGTGCGCATGACAATGCCTGCCCGTTGATTATGCAAACGTTCACCTCTTCGGAATACTGGCAGTCGAGAGCGGCACTGACGCATACTGATGGAGAAGGGCAGCGTGACCTGCCTATCCCCGAAAATGTGCGTATTTATCTTTTTAGCGATACGAAGCATAGTCCGTCGGACGGGATTAATCCATTGAGCGGCATTCGCAGAAATCCCAACGCACAGGGCTTTACTGATTGCTCTTGAGCAATGGGTGCTGAAAGGTACGTCGCCGCCCGACAGTAAATATCGTGTTATTGCAGATGGCACCTTGATGAAGCCGGACAAAAAAGGTCTCGGATGACACTCACGACGGATATGTTGCCGCGCCGTAACCAAAGTCGTACATGGTCTGGAGTCAGAAGGTTTCTTACTCGATGAAGACGCAAAGGAGATGATTATTCAAGCTGAAAAAAGTGATGTGTTGAAAAAATAGTATGAATAATAAAAACAGGCTGTATCTTTAACGATATAACCTGTTCTATTTATTTCCGGATAGGAATATCCTTACCCGTTCATTTTTTTCATAAAGGCAATCGTATCGGGCACTTTACTGGAGAAACCCCATTCGTTATCGTACCAGGCAACTATTTTAACGAATGTAGGACTTAGCATAATCCCGGACTTTTCATCGAAAATAGCTGTGTGCGGATTACCGATCATATCGGATGATACTACTTCATCGTCTGTATATGCCAGATAGCCCTTTAAAGGACCTTGCGAGGCCTCTTTCATGGCTTGGCAGATGTCTTTGTAGGTGGTGGGCGTGGATAATCGTGCTGTAAGGTCTACCACGGAAACATCGAGGGTTGGAACGCGAAACGACATTCCTGTGAGTTTTCTGTTCAGTTCCGGTATAACCTTTCCTACTGCTTTTGCGGCTCCTGTGGTAGAGGGGATGATGTTAGAAGCTGCAGCGCGCCCTCCCCGCCAGTCTTTCATCGAAGGACCGTCTACCGTTTTTTGAGAGGCTGTAGTCGAATGTATGGTACTCATCAAAGCTTCTTCTATGCCAAACTTATCATTCAGCACTTTTGCTACCAACGCCAGGCAGTTGGTTGTACAAGAGGCGTTTGAAACGAATTGCGTTCCTTTGACATACTTGTCGTCATTTACTCCCGGAACAAACATCGGAGTGTCGTCCTTAGACGGGCCCGACATGACCACATATTTAGCCCCTGCGGCAATATGTCCCTGCGCTTTTTCCTTGGTAAGGAACAGTCCGGTGGATTCTACTATATATTCAGCCCCTATCTCATCCCACTTTAGGTTAGCCGGATCTTTTTCCGATGTTACCCTTATCGGATTGCCGTTTACCATCAACCTGCCGTCTTTAACTTCAATAACCCCATCAAATTGACCGTGAACAGTGTCATATTTCAGCATATAAGCCATATATTCAACGTCTACCAGATCGTTGATCCCCACTATCTGTATATCATTTCTGCTTTGAGCAGCACGAAATACCAAACGCCCAATGCGTCCAAAACCGTTAATACCTACTTTAATCGTATTCATAATAAATTGGTTTTAAGTTATACAATATTTTTTCCTGCTACAAAGATACGTTATATTATTGTTGTCTGAAATGACAAAAAATATGTAATTCCTGCCAAAAAGGATGGGTTATAAGGAAAGAATATCTACTTTTAGGAATTTAAAATTGAGACAAGGAGGAAAGGCGGGGAGAGAGGGAGAAGGTAAAGTGTGTCTCGTAGAGTCCAAACAATTTTTGAATGATGAAGGATAGATGGATAAACAATTAGGAATAAGGCATATAGTTTTCTTGGTTCCTCCAAATACCACGTTGCTGACTACGGTGGGTCCATTGGAGGTGTTTGCCAAGGCGATAGATCTCTTTGATTCGGGGCGGGGTGATATGAATTTCAGGTATCAGACGCATGTTGTATCGATGGATAACGGAAAACAGATAAATACATCGTCGGGTTTACCCATATTGAGTGAAGGTTCTTATACTGAAATAGATTATCCGATTGATACAATCCTTGTTACAGGATTGGGATGTTATCTTGATCCCGGTCAAAAAGTAGCAATGTTGGAATGGTTGAAAAACCAATCCGGGCGTATTCGGCGGATATGTTCGGTATGTTCCGGTGCTTTCGTCCTTGCCGAAGCGGGCCTACTTGACGGAAGAAAAGCAACGGCCCACTGGTCGAAAAACGAAGAACTGGCACAGGACTTTCCTTCAATTGATGTGCAGATAGCCCGTATTTTTATTAAAGATGGGAATATCTATACCGCAGCGGGAATTACTTCGGGTATGGATTTGGCATTGGCATTGATAGAGGAAGACCTCGGGCAGTCTTTTGCGCTGGATGTGGCACGATGGCTAGTCCTGTACCTCAAACGTCCGGGAAATCAATCTCAGTTCAATACCTATCTGGATTGCAAAAAGATAGGACACCCTACTATGCGGAAAGTATGCGAGTGGATATTGGACCATTTACGGGAAGATATTACGGTTGAAGACCTGGCGGAACAGGCCGCTATGAGTCCGCGTAACTTTGCCCGGGTTTTTGTACGGGTATTACGGATTACTCCTGCAAAATTCATTAATAAACTACGAGTGGAGAATGCGGGCAGGCATTTGATAGAAACACGATTGTCTCTTGATGAGATAGCGTATCACTGTGGACTGAAAACAAGCGAAAACCTACGCCGGCAGTTCCTCAATTTCTTTGAGGTTACACCCTACCAGTACCGGAAGAGCTTTCAATCTTCTATATATTAGGTTTTAATGAACCGCCCAACGTTTAAGAGTTGGAAAATAGGTCTTCATACTGGCTATGGACTCCTCTTTGGTATAAGTGATTTCGGAGTCTTTGTTAAACTCATCAACAAATTGGGCACAATGTTCTATCATTTGGTCCATGGTGCAATCCATTGTGAATGTACCATCCTGAAAACAGTAACAACAATATTCATCATTTTTGCTCCCATCATGATTTGTTCCCAGTTCTTCCTCTTTTTGCAGTGGCATCCCACAGCTTTGGCAATACGTTGTCTCCATAATCTTCTATTTTTTATTGGTATATAAACTTTTGTTATCTGTTAAAGCAAAGGTATGCAATAATATAATATGATGTTATCCAATCCTGTTAATTTTATTCTTATGCAAACACAGAGGTGTGAAAATAAGTTCAGTATGAAAGTTCCCTTTAATGCAAAGAAAACAACGTTGATGCTTCCTGAAAATCCCCCTCGTGAAATTTTAGGAGACATTCAATCGGATTTTCCCAGTGGTTTCGAGGTAAGTGATCCTGAAGCCAAGACGGTCGCATTTGTGGAAATTGCTTGTAATGTCTCAGAGCAGAATAGTTTTTCGAACTTTCTTTATATGACTGAGAGTTCGGAAAATGTACACTATGAACTGGAATATATCTATTGTGATCGTGATGTGAATATCTTCGGTACAGGAAAAGACTGGTGGGGACATCATACGGTCTACGACCTGACCCTCAGAAAAGGGTGGAATATGGTGATTGAAAGAAGAGAATACGTGGGACAAGAACAAAATTGTACTGTAACCAACCAGATGCCTTCGTAAATGAAATGGAAACAGGATAGGTGGATAGGTGGACGTTAATAAACTAAATATTCTATCTTTTTGTTATATTTTTGTCTTGTCGAATATGTAATTATCCGGTAATGGGATAATTCGGCAAATGTATGTTTATCATTTTATTCACAAAGTTTAATCCGGCTATTCTCCTGTTCAACGCAGTTTGGAATGAAGAGATTGCGTTTTGTTCCAAGAGGATAGTTTTTCAAAAGAGTTTATTTAATATGGCTGTACTCCATAATCGTATTTCCAATGCTGAACTTAAGCTGCAGATGTTGCGGGAGACCGAACCTCGTGTCACGGTCTCATTCTACAAATATTTTCATATTTCCGCCCCGCAACAATTCAGGGATGACCTTTATACCCGGTTCGAGTCTATTAAAGTGTTCGGTCGGGTTTATATTGCACAGGAGGGGATTAACGGACAAATCTCTGTTCCCAAGGGTAATATGGATGCTTTTCGTGATACCCTATATGCCGCCGATCCGGCACTGGACGGTATCCGTTTGAATGTGGCGGTGGATGATGATGGCAAATCGTTTTGGGTATTACGGATGAAGGTGCGCAACAAAGTGGTGGCCGACGGTATTGATGACCCGACATTCGATCCTTCCAGAACAGGAAAATATCTCAAGGCAAAAGAATATAACGAGATCACGCAAGACCCCGATACGATTGTGGTGGATATGCGTAACCATTACGAATATGAGGTGGGACATTTTGAAAATGCGATTGAGGTTCCATCCGATACTTTCCGCGAGCAGTTGCCGATGGCAGTTGAAATGCTGAAAGAGCACAAGAACAAAAATATCGTGATGTATTGCACGGGCGGTATACGTTGCGAAAAGGCAAGTGCCTATATGCTTCATAACGGGTTTAGAAATGTATATCATCTCGAAGGGGGCATTATTGAGTATGTCCATAAGGCGCGTGAAGAGAATCTTCCGGTGAAGTTTGTCGGGAAGAATTTTGTGTTTGATGAACGGTTGGGAGAAAGAATATCGGAAGATGTAATTGCCCGCTGTCACCAATGCGGTGCGCCGTGCGATACGCACACTAACTGCAAAAATGAGGGATGCCACCTGTTATTTATCCAGTGTAAGAAATGTGCTGAGGAGATGGCCGGCTGCTGCTCCGACGAGTGTAAGCATGTGGTACGGTTACCCGAGGAAGAGCGTAAGAAATTGAGAAAAGGAGCGGATCGCGGTCGAATGATATTCAATAAATCGAGAAACAATCCGTTACTTCGGAAAAGGACGGTATCAGGTAATTAAATAAAGGAAACCAGCGGATTAGGCATGGTTTCCTTATGAGACAGTTCTTTTGTTTAACTCCCTAATATATCTTTTACAACTTGCGCCAGGGGAGTTGTGGGGCGGCCGATTAACCGGGAAAGTTGCTTGCTGTCGTCGAACAGGTCGTTCTTGGCTGCTCCGGTATCAAATCCTACAATTGCTTTTGCTCCCTCTTCCGGTAGTCCGAAACCTTTCAGCATTTCGGCATATTCTGTTTCGGGAAGATTCTTATAGGGAACATCTTTGCCGGTCTGGCGGGAAACCTCTGCAGCCAGGTCTGTCAATGTGAAATAGTCGTCGCCAGCTAATTCGTACACTTTCCCTTCCTGGTTTTCACTTGCCAATACAACGGCTGCTGCTTCAGCAAAATCTCCGCGGGTGGCCGAAGAGATTTTTCCTTCACCGGCACTGCCGACAAGGACGCCGGCTTTCACCGCTCCGGGAACAGAGTTCGTATAATTTTCGGTATACCATCCGTTCCGTAAAAGAGTGTAGGCGATCCCGGATGCTTTCAAAGCCTCTTCTGTAGCTTTATGCTCTCCTGCCAAACTCAAAGTCGACTTGTCCGCATGTAACAGGCTGGTATATACGATCCATTTTACTCCGGCTTGTTTTGCGGCATTTATTACATTTTCATGTTGGTGTTTGCGCTTCCCGATTTCATTGCCCGATATAAGTAATAAATGGTCGATACCTTGCAATGATTCTATTAAACCTTCCGGTTTTTCGTAATCGAATGCGCGGGTTTCAATGCCCAGGTCTGATGCCTTTTCAGGCGTGCGTACTAATGCCACGAGATTCTCAGCGGCCACTTTTCTCTTTAAACTCTCTACCACCAGATGTCCTAACTGTCCGGTAGCTCCTGTAATTCCTGTTTTCATACATTAAAATTTTAAATTGTAATAATAGTTGTTACATATATAGATAAAAAAATCAGTGAAATTGTTTCACAAAATCTTTCAATGTTTTATGCCTGAGGGAATCGATCACCACATGACTAATCTCTGTAAACAGCTTTTCAAGGTTCTCATTTATATCCTTCCCTACAGGACACTTAGGATTGGGGTGTAAATTCTTTTTTCCCAAAACTTCCGAGTTCTTCACTGAGAGATAAATCTCCGCCAATGAGATCTCGTCACTCGGTTTATTTAATTTTGAACCGCCTTCTTTGCCTTTCCGGCTGATTACAAGACCGGAATTTTGCAATATGCCCAATTCCTTCCGGACAATCACCGGATTGATATTAATGCTTCCCGCAATCCAGTCTGAACTTAACCATTCATCGGGAGAGTTTGCCAGAAGGGTCAAAATATGGATGGCCGTTGCAAATCTTGTATTATTCATATCGGGTGCAAATATAAGCATAATTTTTTAATTGTAATATAAATTGTTACAATTTTGTTCGTCCTAATTTTCTGGATGGCGCCCGGTCTGAATATGACATGTTCAGCGTGGGGTCATTTCCTCTCGATTTCCCTTAAGTTCTCCATCTTCTTTTTAGTCAGGAATCCGTAGATGTCTTCGAGGTGTTCGGTTACTTTTTGGTTGCCGAATTCGTACACTTTTTTTACTAATCCGTTGAGGAAATCGCGGTCGTGCGACACTACGATCAGCGTACCGTCGAAATCGATCAGCGCCTGTTTCAGGATATCTTTGGTCTTCAGGTCGAGATGGTTGGTCGGCTCATCGAGGATCAACAGGTTGACCGGTTCGAGTAGCAGTCTGATCATTGCCAGCCGTGTACGCTCACCTCCGGAGAGAACTTTTACTTTTTTGTCGATATCTTCCCGGCCAAACATGAACGCTCCCAGAATGTCCCTGATCTTTGTCCTGATATCGCCCACGGCAATATCGTCGATGGTCTGGAAAACGGTCAACTCTTCGTCCAGAAGCGATGCCTGGTTTTGTGCAAAATAACCGATCTTCACGTTGTGTCCCAGTTGCAGATCTCCTCCAAACCCGGTTTCACCCATGATACATTTCACAAGGGTGGATTTCCCTTCACCGTTGCGACCGACGAATGCCACTTTTTCTCCCCGTTCGATGGTGAGAGTCACATTGCTGAAAATCAGTTTTTCGTCGTATGATTTGCTAACATTTTCGGTAATCACGGGATAGCTTCCCGAACGTGGGGCAGGGGGAAACCGCAGTTTCAAGGCCGATGTATCCACTTCATCCACTTCCACCAACTCCAGTTTTTCCAGCATTTTTACACGTGATTGTACCTGTAGGGTTTTTGAATAGGTACCCTTGAACCGTTCGATAAACTCTTTGGTCTCAGCAATCATTTTCTGTTGGTCGTCGTACTGCTTTTGTTGCTGTTCGCGGCGTTCTTTTCGCAATTCGAGGTAGCGTGAATAAGTTGCCTTGTAGTCGTAGATACGTCCCATGGTCACTTCAATGGTGCGGTTGGTGATATTATCCACAAACGCACGGTCATGCGAAATAACAACCACAGCTTTGGCGCTGTTGATAAGGAAATCTTCGAACCATTCCACGGAATCGATATCGAGATGGTTGGTCGGCTCGTCCAGTAAAATAAGATCAGGATCCTGTAGAAGGATCTTCGCCAGTTCGATGCGCATACGCCACCCGCCGCTGAATTCAGATGTCATCCGGTTGAAATCGCTGCGGTTGAATCCCAATCCGAGCAGTGTTTTCTCCACGACAGCATCATAATTGATCTCTTCAACGCTATAAAATTTTTCGCTCAAGGCTGAGACCCGCTCGATGAGTTGCATATATTCATCCGACTCGTAATCGGTGCGTACGGTAAGTTCGTTGTTGATGTGTTCAATTTCCTGTTCCAACTGATGGATACGCGAAAAGGCTTGTGCCGTTTCTTCAAAAACGGTACGTCCGTCTTCTGTCATCAGATGCTGCGGCAGGTACGCAACGGTGAAATCCTTGGGCATGGAAACTTTTCCCCTGGTGGGTTGTCTCACGCCTGCCAGAATTTTCAATAAGGTGGATTTTCCCGCACCGTTCTTACCCATCAGGGCAATCCGGTCTTTGGGATTGATGACAAAAGAAATGTCAGAAAATAAAGTTGCTCCCCCGAATTCTACGGCTAATCCGTCAACTGATACCATGTTTGTTTCATTTTTTTGAGGGTGCAAAGATACGCTTAGAAAATTGGATACTGAAATCGAATGAGTGGAAAGAATATTACTTTTACATCCGTTTATTCAAAATATAACAATGAACGGAAAAGCAAAAGGATATGTACTTGGGGCTATAGCACATATCATCGCATCATTACATCATCACATCATCACATCATTTTCAGCATCTGTAGTATTGCCATGTTGGCGGAACGTTCAATATTCTCACGGCGGGAATTGCCCACATTGTATTTTTTCGCGATGCTTTTACCCCGGCAATAGGTGCAAATCCATACTGTGCCTACGGGTTTTTCTTCCGAACCACCGGTCGGACCGGCAATACCCGAGACAGCGATGGCGCAGTCGGTTTTTAGTAATTCCGCACAGTTCCGGGCCATTTGCACCACCACTTCTTCACTTACTGCACCAAAAGTATCGAGATCGCTTTTATTGACGTCCAAAATACGCTCCTTTACTTCATTGCTGTATGAGACAACGCTCCCCGTAAAATAAGCAGAGGCGCCGGCCACCGATGTTATTTTGTGGGCAACCAATCCTCCGGTACAACTTTCGGCAGTGGAAATTGTGAGTTGTCTCATTTGCAGTTTCTCACCCAAAAGTTCTTCCAGCAATTTTTCATTTTCCGAGACTAATAGGTCTACAATAAGATTTCTCAGTTTTTCCGACTGTTCCTGAAAGAGCGCTGTCTGTTCCTGAAAGAGTTCTTTCTGTTCTTGGAGGAGCCCCGGATTTGCTGTATTACGAGTAAATAATCTGAGTTTGATCAATCCGTACAAAGGCAGGTAGGCCAGCGAAATTCCATTGGGAAGTTCTTTCTCGAATTCTGAAAGCCGCATAGCCAACGCCGACTCGGTGATTCCCGCAACTAAAAACGATTCTTTGAGATATTTCTCCAGATGAAACTGTAATTTCAAACGGGGAATTATATCGTCTGTCATGGTCGTCTCCATCTCAAAAGGGACACCCGGCATCGAGACCAGTACCTTCTGTTGTCTCTGGAACCATAGGATAGGGGCTGTACCTGTTTTATTCTGGATTACGGTGCAGCCTTCAGGAACAAGAGCCTGGTTACGCGTTAATTCGTTGAGCGAAATATTACGGTGGGCGAAGATATTCAATATATTTTCCAAAACCTCATTACTGAAGATCAGCTCCGTATTGAAATAACGGCACAGGGTATTTTTGGTTATATCGTCATGAGTGGGTCCGATCCCTCCTGTCAGTAACAAGATGTCGGAACGTGAAAAAGCCAGATCGATTGCGTCGATAATAGTTTGTGCAGAATCGCCGACGGAATGAATGTGGGTTACCTCGAATCCCGCCTTGGTGAGTTCTGCTGCCATCCAGGCAGAATTGGTCTCGATGATCTGTCCGATAAGGATTTCATCACCGATGGTTATAATTTCTACTTTCATTTTTTTCCGGGGTTTGGATATACGACCCTTACGATACAAATGTACAAAATATAGAGGTTTATTATCCATTGAGGAATGGTAAAAAATCTAACTTTTAACTTTGAACCGTTGGGGTTGGGCCGTTCCATGGAGATGCCGAATGACAATCCAAAGAAACAAAAGACCGAATAATATGTTTACTCAAAAGGAGGATACCTTCCCATTGTATCATATATGTCATTCATGTCAATGCATTGCTTCATGACTCTTTTGTTATAAATTTAAAATTACTGATATGTCAGAAAAAATAGAATTCTCGAAAACCGGAGAACAGACAAAGGCGGTCCATGCGGGAGAATTTCCCGATCCCGTAACACGTGCCTCTTCTCCCAACTTAGTGATGTCTACCACGTTCGTAACCGATGCCGATTCCGGATTTTCGGCAGAGAATATGAAGGAAGGCGATTCATGGATGTACACCCGTTGGGGAAATCCCACCATACACCAGTTGGAAGAAAAATTGGCTGTGCTGGAAGAGGCGGAAATGGGTGTGGCTTTTGACAGCGGTATGGGAGCGATCTCTGCCTTACTATTCCATCTGTTGAAGAGCGGTGACCATGCCGTGGTAACGGATGTAGCTTATGCCGCTATGTCGGAATTGACCAATGAGATGATCCCGGGTCTGGGTATCGGGATCACCAAAGTAGACACTTCCGACCTGAACGCGATTAAGAATGCGATTCAACCCAATACGCGGCTGGTCTATATTGAAACACCCTGTAATCCGTTACTCCGCCTGACCGATATTGCGGCCGTTGCGGAAATCACGCATAAGGCCGGCGCCAAATTGGTGGTAGATTCAACTTTTGCCACTCCCGTGGCTACCAAGCCGTTGACATTGGGTGCCGATCTGGTAATTCATTCCCTCACCAAATATCTTGGAGGACATGGAGATGCTTTGGGCGGTGTTGTACTGGGTAAGAAAGACGATTTGTTATCATTACGGAAAAAAACGGCGATACGCCTGGGAGGAATATTGAGTCCGTTCAATGCCTGGTTGATTTTAAGGGGATTGGCCACTTTCCCGATTCGTATGCGTGCCCATCAGGAGAATGCGTTGAAGATTGCTACCTATCTGGAGAAGCACCCTAAGGTAAAGCGTGTAATCTATCCCGGATTGCCTTCCCATCCCCAATATGAGCTGGCTCGGCGACAGATGAAAAATTTCTCGGGTATGATCACATTTCAAGTCGAAAACGGGCGGGAAATGGCACAAAGGTTTGCAGAAGAATTGCAAATCATCCACTATGCTGTCTCATTAGGACACCACCGTTCCCTTATATTCTATATGGATAGCAAGAATTTGCATGAGACGTCTTTTCATCTTTCCACTCCTGCGCAGTTGGATTCCTGGAACAGGTTTGCCGGTGAAGGTATTTTCCGTTTTTCTGTCGGCCTTGAAGATGCGGATGACCTGATTGCCGATTTGGAGCAGGCTCTTAAGGAATAAGATTAAAATCCAAATGTTTCATCCTATTTTTGAACGGATAAACATTCCGGATGTTTTTCTAAATTACTGAATGGGGGGACTATGGGCTTGGAGAGTTTTGGTTTTCCAGGTATGGGAATTCAATCTTAAAGCGGGAGTGAACAATATCAGAAAAACAGATGTTAACCCTATGGTTGGATTTGATATTTCAATTTCAGACCCATAATATTAATCAGTATGAAAAGTTTCATTTTAAATGCGTTATTTATGTCAGGGATTATATCATTTGCCGCCGGATGCACCGGTGGCGGTAGCAACGGAGAGAGGCAATCGGAAGCGGTTGCGCAGGGTTTACGTACAGAGAGCCGCCCTCAGGTAGCAGTATTACTAACTGAAGGGTTTCAGGATGCCGAGGCTTATATGCCTATCGGTTATCTGGAAAATAAAGATATGGATATTACAGTGATAGGTCCTGAGACGGGGCGGGTGAAAGCTTATAACAGCGATTTTGAAATAGTTGTGCAAAAAAAAGTCGGTGAAGTGAACATCGACGATTTTGATGTGTTGGTACTGCCGGGTGGAAAAGCACCTGCTGCATTGAGACAAGATCCCACGGTAGTAGAGTTTGCCAGAAACTTTTACAATTCCGGTAAACCCGTAGCTGCCATTTGTCATGGTCCTCAGGTATTGGCTACTGCAGGAGTACTTAAAGGCGTGACCACTACAGGCGTAGGATCTATTCGGGAGGAACTGGAAGAAGTCGGTGCGAATTATGTGGATGAGGCACTGTCTATAGATGGTAACTTGATCACATCGAGAGTACCGGGCGATTTGCCGGTATTCAGTAAAGCTATTGAGGAGGCTGTCAAGGCAACCCGTTGATCCATATCATTAAGTTTAGCATGATAATGACAGCTTTATGCCGGTCACGGAAAACCGTGATTTAGGTATAGGGCTGTTTTTCAATACGCAAGAAAAATGGCATATATTGATTATTACAAGATTTTGGGAGTCGACAGGAATGCGTCGGCAGATGATATCAAGAAAGCTTACCGCAAGCTGGCGCGTAAGTTACACCCCGACCTGAATCCGAATGACAAGGAAGCACAGAAGAAATTCCAGGAACTGAATGAAGCCAATGAGGTGTTAAGCGATCCGGAAAAGCGTGCCAAGTATGACAAGTACGGCGAGAACTGGAAGCATGGCGAAGAGTATGAAAAAGCGGAGCAGCAATACCGGCAGCAACAGCAGCAGGGTCACCGTCAACAGCAATGGAGCAGTCAGGGCGGGCAGACATTTTATACCGAAGGTGATTTCTCGGATGATGATTTCTCGGACTTTTTTCATTCCATGTTCGGCAGCGGTTTTAGCAGCCGGCGGGCCGGAGGAGGGGGCCGTAACAGGTTCAAAGGGGCGGACTATCAGTCGGAATTGCGCCTGACGCTTCGTCAAGCCATGCAAACGCACCAGCAGACTTTGTCGATCGACGGGAAGAATGTGCGTATCACTATTCCTGCGGGTGTGGCCGACGGACAGAAGATCAAACTGGCTGGATACGGGCAACCGGGTATAAATGGAGGTCCCAACGGCGATCTCTATATCACCTTCACCATTGAGGATGATCCTGTCTTTAAACGTCTGGGAGATGATCTGTACGCCGATGCCTCCATCGAACTCTATACGGCCGTGTTGGGGGGAGAGGCAATGATCAATACCATTGACGGACAGGTGAAAATGACCATTAAGCCGGGTACCCAACCCAATGCCAGATTGCGGCTAAAGGGTAAAGGATTTCCCTTGTATAAGAAAGACGGACGTTTCGGTGATTTGTATGTGACACTGAAAGTGCATCTGCCTGAACACCTTTCTGACAGAGAAAAAGAGCTATTCACCGAATTATCAAAAATCAGGAAATCATGAGTGGAAACAGATTACTATATAGCGAATGTCTGAGGATCTATGAAATAGAAGAGTCGTTTATTGAATCGCTCAGCGACGTGGGACTGATTCATGTAATTGACCAGGATGACAATAGGTTTATAGAATACGACGACCTTTCCGACCTGGAGCAGTTTATCCGGTGGCACTACGAGATGGACATCAATGTGCCCGGCATCGATGCGCTCCGCAACATGCTGGAAAGAGTGCGATCCTTACAATCGCAAATAGAACGGTTACACAGCGAATTGCAGTTCTATAAAGCCTTGCAGTAGTGCCGGTAAAATATATGGAGGAGCCCTCCCTCTATTAATTCCGGTCCCTTATTTTTATACCGACGGCTTTCAGTTGTTGCCAGCCTGATTTGTCGGTCAGCCGTACCATAAAGTGGTAATCACCGGTGTCTACATCTTCGGGAACAAAGATATTGTTCTCGGCTTCATAAGAGACCAACCCCGAGGGAATGCTAAAATCCTTATTGTAAATAAAAGGTTTTACAGGATTTTTCTTCTCATCCGGTTCACACTCCACATCATCGGTGCTATGGGAGTGATGATCGAAATTGTTATGGATTTCGATATTGTAATTCCCTAATTCCTCATTATCGGTAAAAAGCGCTTTAAAGGTAAAACTCTCCCCCCTGTATACTACATCGCAGGTCAAAGGAAATGCCAATGCACCGTTCATGTCGATCACCGGCTTCTCCATATCGAGATCATCATCCTGGCTGCATGAGAGCAGCCACAAAAAGACGGCAAGGTAAAATAATGTTTTACGGATCATATATTGTCTTTTTAAAGCGTATGGCCAACGATAAGACCGGTGACCATACGCCGATTTTTCAATTAGCGAGAATGATCGTGGTCATCTCCATCATCTTCATTGTCGGACGCCGGTTTTATGATCAGGTGTGCTTCATCCATACCGGTTTGACCCTGTTGGTCTTTGACGACCAGATGTAGATGGTATTCACCTTCCGGTGCTTCTTTAGGAATATCCAGATGCTTATGGAATGTGGTATTTTTTAAGCCTTTGGCGTCAGTATACACTTCCTGGAATTCAAAATTTCCATCCTCCTGATGAATTTCTGCCGTAATACTTTCGATCAACCCTTCGGCGATAATCTCGGCATTAATATGTACGTCTGAGCCGGCGTATCCAATTCCGTCATTCGAATGCCCGGAACCCACTTCGGTGATTTTGACCATAGGCAACAAAGGCTTATCGTTATCATCCTCACAGGAGGAGAAAAATAGGGCGTTAGCGCTGAGAAGAAGCATTGCTCCCAGGAATAATTTTCTGTTCATACGAATAAAATTTTAAATGGTTTATAATTATGGTGATTGAAACTAAATCATCCGACTGCCGATATTTTGTGACCCATTTTAGTCCTTATTCGCTACAAGAGTTGAAGTCGCTTCGCTAACGACTCTTTGTACGCTCATTGCGAACAATGGGTCCCCACAAAATATCTATAGGTCTCCGATTTAGTTTCAACCAAATATTCGATTCATTAAAAACTAAATCCCAGGAAGACCGAAATATTTCGCCCCGGTTCGGGAACATCAATCAACCGGTAAAACCCGGTATGATCAAAATATCTTTTGTTCAACAGGTTCTGTGCCTGTAACCGTAATTTGATGCTGTTTCCCTTTACCGGCCAGCTACGTCCCAACGACAGGTTGAGCAGTTGGTAGCCTTCCGTTTTCTCTTCCGGGGGAACAATCCTGTTTTGTGCGCCGGTTACCTTGTACTCCAATAGTATATCCCCGTCGACACCGAGCAATCCTTTTCCCGGATGATAACCGATACTGAAGTTGGTTGACCAGGGTGGTGAAAAAGGGAGGGAATACCCTTTTTTGTCTCCTGAAAGTTGTTTTGCATACAGGTATTCCGCTTGCATTCCCAGGGTGAGTTGCCGGGTGATGCGTAACTCCACATCCGTTTCAAAACCATAGCGGATCACCTTTGCCTGTGCATAGTGATACATCTGTAGTCCTTCGTAATACTCCGGAGTGGGGTTCAGGTAGATATAATTGGGAAAGTAATTCAAGAAGGGTTCCCATCGGATTGTCAGCATATGGTTTTGCCGGCTGATTCCCAAGTCAGCCTGGTAGGACTCTTCTGCCTTCAGGCTTTTATCCCCTTTCTCATAGCGGAAGATATGATAATTTACCCCGTCTGAACCCAATTCCTTGGGAGTAGGTGCCCGGAAACTTTTGCCGATATGGGCCTTCAGCATCCATTTGTCCTGTTGATAATTTACTCCTGCCGACCATGTGAAACTGTCGAATGTTTTTCGTAAATCGGATGCCCGTTCTTTGTATACCGGGTTGCCATCCTCATCGGGTGTTTCATACCAGTCCCGGTAACTATCGATATGCACGCTTACTTTATCGCCGCGTATACCCGAACTGAGGATCAAATTGTCTGAAATATGGTACCGACCATAGACAAACAACCCCATGCTGGTCGTGCGAAAATCAGGGATCACAAATCCCCATCCACCCCTTTCATTGTCCTGGTGCTCCATCGAAAGCCCCGATTGCAGGCTGATCCGATCCTTCACCGGCATCCTGACAAGGGCAGAGGCGGTATAGGTGCTTTTGTCGAATTGACGTTCCAATGCGTTGGGAGGTATCGGCATGTATCCATGCGACACCGGTTCGGAGAATTCTTTCCTGAGATTCTTCTGGAATCCTATATTGCTTTCCCAGGTGATGCTGCCGGTACGCCATGCCGAATTATTGACTAATTTGAAGTGGTTAACAGAATGATAGGGCAGGTCGATATCCCTGGAAGATTTGTCGTAATCTATATCAGATAGCCTCACTTCTAATCCGTGCGCATCGGCGAAGAAACCGCTCCGGACATTGATATTCGAAACCAGCAGGCGGGTACGGAAGCTGTTTCCGACGAAACCCAGTGTGGCTCCGGCATTCCGGTCTCTACCCGCAGTATTCCGTAAACGACGATTCTTTAATTGAATATGATAAGAGTAATATTGTATGCTGTCGGCCGGCACTTTATAGTCTGCATAATCCATATAGGTGGCGTTTACTTTGTAATACCACTTGTTGAACCGCCCGCCGGCCTGTCCCGAAACTCCCATCGACCCGTTGTTGCTTCTTCCGTAGAGGTTGATATTGCCCTCGGCTTTTCCTGTGGGAATATAACTATTACGAAGCTGGATCACTCCGCCAATAGCGTCCGAGCCATACAGAAGAGATCCCGGCCCTTTTATAATTTCCACCTCATCCACTGAGAACTGGTCTATCTCCAGCCCGTGGTCTTCGCCCCATTGCTGCCCCTCGTGCTTTATCCCGTTTTCAGTCACGATCATCCGGTTAAACCCGAGGCCGCGGATAGCAGGCTTTGACTGTCCCGATCCGATGGTCATCGC
>NZ_DHOS01000073.1:25988-44095 GCF_002410825.1 Proteiniphilum sp. UBA5384
GTTGGCTTCTATATAGGATTTGTCGATATGGACAATATTCTCTGCAGACTTCATTTGTATGTTTCGTATGCGGTCACCTCGTACGACCACTTCGTCTAATTCTATGGCCTCGCCATCTTCATTCGGTATACCTCTGCCGATTGTGTCGGGCTGTTGTGGCTGGCAGGATAAGTGATATTGTTCCGAAGTCGGCTGTGGCTCTGTGGATTGAGCGGCTGATTTGCCGCACAGGAAAATGACGATTAGTATGAATAAACAAAATTTCATCCGAGTCTATCTATGAATTGAAAAACTTTGCAAATATACAAAATATTCAATTGCAACAATGATGCAATAATGTTTTTTTGCGTAAAAAACATAGAATATAGCCAAAATAGCTGTACATTCGTAGTCCAATATCAATTGACGTGTTGTTGCATTATGACGGTAGAAGAGATTTTACATGCCCACGATTTAAAAAATACCGGCTGCAGGAAGTATATTCTTGGAGAGCTGCTGAAAAGTGAAGCGGCGATGTCGGAAAATGAGTTGAAGGAGTCATACCCCGACCTGTTCGACCGGGTTACCTTGTACAGGACCCTGAAGACATTGGAAGACCGGGGGATTATCCATCGTATTGTGCTGAACGACAATACGGTGAAATATGCGTTGAACAGGCATCATCACGAAGACGATAAGTTGCATTCTCATTTTCATTGTGAGAAATGTGATGAGGTATTGTGTCTGGATGGCGTAACGCACTTTGATGCGGAACTGCCCAAAGGTTTTATATCTAAGGAGGTGTTTGTTGTCGTGGAAGGCCTATGTGCCGATTGTATAAAAAAATAGAGAAACGCATGGCAATCATACGTCTCTCTATTTTTTCACGTTAAGCCTGTTATAGCTTCTTCTCTTTTATTTTTTCGGACTGTTTGTCATGTAAAACACCAATGTGCTGCCGTTGATGATATCATCGTACGTGATGAATTTCCTATCGTAAGGCTGCCCGTTCAGTTCTATTTTCTCTACATACATATTTTCCTTCGAAAGATTCTTTGCCTCCATGGTGAAGCGTTTTCCATCGCCTACATGGAGGGTAACTTTAGGAAGTTGTGGAGCGCCGATAACCAGTTCGCCGCTTACCGGATTCAAAGGATAGAAGCCCATCGCAGAGAACATATACCATGCCGACATCTGTCCGCAATCGTCGTTGCCGATCAATCCGTCCGGTTTGTTCTGGTAGAAATCGGTAGTAATCCGATGTATCAATCGCTGGGTTTCTTCCGGCCTGTCGAGGAAGGAATAGATATAGGCAATATGATGGCTCGGTTCATTGCCATGTGCATATTGTCCGATAAGTCCCGTCACGTCGGAGAGTTGGTTCGATGATTCCTGGGTGGTATTGAAGAGGTAATCAAGCAGTTTTCCGGCTGCTTCTTTTCCGCCCATCAGTTCAATCAGGCCGGGAATATCCTGTAACACATGCCAGGTATATTGCAATGCATTGGCTTCGGTGTAGTGACCTCCCACCTGTGAATCGGCGTGTGCCAGCGCATAGGGATCAAAAGGAGAGAGCCATCCGCCTTTGGAGTCTTTGGGGCGCATGGTGTTGGTTTCTTTATCGAACAGGTTCCTATAGTAACCGGACCGCTTCATAAAAAACTCGTAATCTTCTGTCTTTCCCAATTTCTTTGCCATTTGTGCTGCAGCATAATCACTGAAACCACACTCAAGTGTACGGGAAACCGACTCTAATTTGATCAGGTCGTAAGGATAATAACCGTATTGGTCATATACTTTCCAATCTGTTTTAGGGTGAGTACTTTCGGTGATTGATCTTTTGATCTCGCGGTAAGCTCTCTCTGCATCAAAACCCTCAAAACCTTTGAGATAGGCGTCCACTATCATGGAGATGGAGTGGTTGCTGATCATCGTGTAGGTCTCCTGCCCCATTAGTGCCCAGATGGGGAGATGTCCTTTCTGCTCACTGTAGTCGACGAAGGAGTTTATCAAGTCGGAAATGATTTCCGGACTGAGGATGGTGTACATGGGGAAAGCGGCCCGGAAAGTATCCCATTGTGAGAGGGTGGAGTAGTGCTTCCCTGTGGTCGATTGTGAGATTTCCCGGCTGGGTCCCACATAGCGCCCATCCACATCGGCAATGTTATTGGGTTGTATATAAAGATGGTAGATGGAGGTATAAAAGTTTACCTTATCATCTTGTGTTCCTTCTATCTCTACCCGCGAAAGATAGTTGTTCCATGCTTCTTTCGCATTCTGATGCACTTCGTTGAAGTCCCATCCGTTTACTTCTGCGGCAAGGTTTTTCTTTGCACCTTCAACGCCTGTGGTGGACATCGCGATCTTCATCTGCAAAGTAGGATCGTCCTGCATATCAAAGGTGAGGATATAGCGGGGCGCTTTTTCCCTTGGGTCTCTCGGCTCGAGTTGTTCAGAAGATATAATCGGTTTGTCGAATTCTATGGCGAAATAATAAGTCCGTTCTACCCATTCACGACGTTGCGTACATCCGGTAATCAGGCGGTCACTTTCGAAAGTGACCTCATTATTCAGGATATGGGTAGAGAGATGGTCTTCTCCCCATACCAGCCCGCTTTGGAAATCTGCCAACACATGGGTCGGTTCACCTTCGGCAAAGGTATAGCGGTGGAATGCCACATGCGGGGCAGTGGTGATTTCCACGTTTACCCTATTGTCTTTTAATTCCACAGCATAGTAACCCGGTGATGCTTTTTCGGTAGCCTTATCGAATCGGCTACTCAGATCGTTCCTTTTTTCACCGGAAAAAGGTTGCATCAGCAGGTCGCCCAGGTCGATTCCACCCGTACCGTTCAATCGGTTTTGGGTAAAGCCGGAGATACGGTCATCGTCATAGACGTAGCCGGAGCAGTAGTCCCAGGAGAAATTACCTGTTTGTGGCCCCGGTTGCATCATACCTAAGGGATAGGTGGCTCCAGGAAAAGTATGTCCCGTAAATGCTGTCCCGATAAAAGGATTTACATATTGCGTGAAATCCTTCTTATCCCCCTTATCCTGCTGTGCCGGAGTACAAGAAACAACTGACGCTACAATTACGGCAAAAAGGATTGTTTTTATTTGTCTGAAAATTTTCATCATCTGTCTGTATGTTAGTTAAGAACTAAAAGTTAATAGTGAAAAATTAAAAATTATCGATTACTAATTACCATCAGTAAATCATTACATCAATTAATCCTCCCTTTTCGCCCGTTTGGTTTCCCAGATGAAGTATGCGATTAATCCGAGGAAGGCGACAAATGCGGTGATTTGAGCACCAGTACCGTTGGGATCGCTCCACAGGTTGAAATTAAGTGCGTTACCATCCCCTGTAATAAATATGATAAGTGCACCTAATACACCGAACAGCGCTGCACCCGCAATGAATCCCGAAGAGATCAGGATAGCGCGCTGATGACGAGCGTTGGTCAACTGTTTGTCGGCACCTTTCTTATTGATCCAATGGTTGAGCAATCCACCCACAATCAACGGAGTATTCAATTGGAGAGGAATAAACATGCCGAGGGCGAAGGCCAAAGGCGGTACGCCCAGCCAATTTACAAGTACAGCGATTACCGCGCCGATACCGAGCAACATCCAACTGACGCCGCTACCGGCCATCAGCGGTTCTATAATAGCCGCCATGGCATTGGCTTGCGGTGCTACCATCGGGTTGGGATGTTCGGGCGTGGCTACAAAACC
The DNA here is from genome assembly GCF_002410825.1 of Proteiniphilum sp. UBA5384. Lineage (GTDB taxonomy): Bacteria > Bacteroidota > Bacteroidia > Bacteroidales > Dysgonomonadaceae > Proteiniphilum. The sequence goes on from NZ_DHOS01000073.1 coordinate 29,706, forward strand.
GTATGCTTCATTCAGGATAAAGATGACCGCACCTACTGTTGCAGCAGATACCAGTGTTCCGAGGAACTTGTATGATTCCTGTTTTGCGGGAGTAGTACCAATCCAGTAACCGATTTTCAAGTCGGTAACAAAACCACCGGCCATGGAAAGTGCGGTACAAACGATGCCTCCGATGATTAATCCGCTGACCATGCCCTGCCAGCCTTCCAGTCCCACAGCTACCAGGATTACCGAGGACAGGATTAACGTCATCAGCGTCATTCCCGATACAGGGTTGGATCCTACAATCGCTATTGCGTTCGCAGCGACGGTGGTGAACAGGAATGAAATAATGGTAATAGTCAGCAGAGCTACAATAGCCTGTATAAGTGTGATTTCTACACCGATAATCAGGAAGATAAATACGGCAATCAGGGTTAAAAACAGGAATAGCATCACGAAAGACATCTTCAGGTCGCGGTTGGTACGTTTTACATCGGTGTCTCCTGTGGTGCCAGCCACTTTTTTGCCGGTAGCCAGTTTAAAGGCACTGCCGATCACACCGGCAGATTTGATAATGCCGATAATTCCCGCCATCGCGATAGCGCCGATACCTATCGGACGGACATACTCCGCGAAGATCATTTCAGCCGACATCGCTTCAAACGGGTTCATTCCTCCGCCCATGCCGGCGACCAGCACCCCAATTTCATTTACCAGTGGAATCAGTACCAGCCAGGAGAGTAGCGAGCCTACCACAATGATCAGGGCATACCGCAATCCCACCAGATAACCGAAACTGAAGATAAGGGCGCTCACGTTGAATTTAAGTACCATCTTGAATTTCTCGGCCAATAGGGCGCCGGCCGGGATGATACGGGTGGTAATCTCTTCGCTCCAAAGGCGGAAAGCAGAGAAACAGAAGTCGAACAACCCTCCGATAAGCCCGCTGGTAACCAGTAGTTTTGCTTTGTTACCACCCTTCTCCCCGGTCATCAGGATCTCGGTGGTGGCTGTAGCTTCAGGAAATGGCAGTTTCCCGTGCATGTCCTTCACAAAATATTTGCGGAAAGGGATCAGGAAAAGAATTCCCAGGAACCCTCCCAACAGTGATGAAAAGAATATCTGCCAGAAATTGATCTGGATGTCGGGGTACTTGGCTTGCAGGATATAAAGCCCCGGAATGGTAAAAACTGCTCCGGCGACGATCACTCCGGAAGAAGCGCCGATGGACTGGATAATAACGTTTTGCCCCAATGCGTTCTTTTTACGGAACGCAGCCGACGCTCCCACAGCAATGATGGAGATAGGGATCGCAGCCTCAAACACCTGTCCGATCTTCAGGCCTGAATAAGCTGCTGCAGCCGAAAAGATGACCGCCATCAATAATCCCATTCCCACCGACCATGAAGTTACTTCGGTTACCGGCTTGTCGGCAGGTAATACCGGCTTATACTCTTCCCCCGGTTCTAGTTCCCGATAAGCGTTCTCGGGTAATTCTGTAATTTTCTTTTCTTCGGATTCCATGTTTTAATGTGACAAACAACGTTCAACGGAACGAAATGTAGTTAAATGTGACTAATGCGCCAATCCCGATAAATCGGACAAGTAAAGGCTTGTCTTCCGGAATTTTTGCCGAAAGTACAAAAAAATATGTGAATGAAGCCCTTATTGGAGACTTTTTTCAGAATAAAAGTCAAATCGTATGAAATGTGTAAAGCTATTTTTCTTTTATCTACACCTGACCACTCTCCCTTTGTCTAATCATCACTTTTCAAATAAAGTGCTATATTTGTATTCCGAAACTATAAGGTAAAATCGATGAGAAAAATTATTTTTACAGTCATGGCTGCGATGTTTGTTGTGACACTCTCCGCACAGCATGCCACACTGGAGGATCTGTTGAGCGGGAAATTTACTCCCCGGGGTATAAGGGCGATGGTATCGTCGGAAGACGGAATGCATTACTACCAGGCTGACCCGCAGCAAACGGCAGTAGTTAAATATGCCTATGCTACCGGCGAAGCTGTTGACACCTTGTTCAATACGCGGACGGCGCGAAACTGCAATTTCGATAGTTTCCAGGGTTTTCTGGTGAGTCCCGATGAGAACCGCATACTGGTTTATATGGACCGGGAACAGGTCTATCGTCATTCTTTCCGTGCCAACTATTATTACCATGATGTACGCCGGAACATGGTAAGAAAACTCTCCGGACAAACATCTAAACAGATGATTCCCACTTTCTCTCCCGACGGGAAAATGGTGGCATATGTAATAGAGAATAATATATGGCTAACAAAATTCGACTTTGATACCGAGTCTCAGATCACCAAAGATGGAGAAATAAACAAAGTGATCAACGGTGCCACTGACTGGGTGTATGAAGAGGAATTCGGGACTACCGGACTGATGGAGTTTTCTCCCGATAATCGGTTGTTGGCTTTTGTGCGTACCGATGAGTCGGCTGTAAAAGAATTCTCTTTCCAGACTTTTAATAAACAGTTATACCCGGATTATTATAGTTTTAAATATCCCAAGGCGGGAGAAGCCAATTCTACGGTTGAATGCCGTGTGTTCGATATAGAAGCGCGCACAACGCGTACTTTGGATGTGCCGCTGGAGGCAAATGGCTACATACCCCGTATCAAGTTCACACATGATTCCGACCAACTGGCGGTGATGACACTCAACCGCGATCAGAACCGGTTCGACATGTATTTTGCAAATCCCCGCTCTACGGTATCCAAATTGGTGCTAAGGGAGGAAAGTAAATATTATATTGATTCGGGCTGGTTGAACTCGATCCATTTCCTAAAAGACCGTTTTACCTATGTCTCCGAAAAAGATGGCTACAGCCATATCTATATTTATGGTATTTCGGGTACATTGCAAAAACAACTCACGACCGGAAACTACGATGTGACGGCACTCCTGGCTGTGGACGAGCAGGATGGGGCAGTCTTTTACGAAGCAGCCGACGAATCGCCTTTGAAGCGTAACATATACAAGGTGAACATCAATAAGGGGCAATCACAGAAACTGTCACAGTTAACGGGTTATAATACGGCCTCCTTCAGTGAACAAGGGAAATACTTTGTGAACTACTGGTCGAATGCCGATACGCCGACGATGATCACCCTCCACGATGGGAGCGGAAAACAAATGCGGGTATTGGAAGATAACCAGTCCGTCCGTGCAAAGGTGGCTTCTGTGCAGTTTCCCAAAAGGGAGTATATTACTGTGACGGCTGCCGACGGTATTACCCGCTTGAATGGATGGATACTCAAACCATATAATTTTAATCCTGCCCGAAAATATCCTGTGGTGATGATCCAGTATAGTGGACCTGATTCGCAGCAAGTGACAGACCGGTATGGCAGCGACTGGTACTATGCCTTGTTGAATGAAGATATTGTGGTGGCCTGTGTCGATGGGCGAGGTACGGGTGCCCGGGGAGAAGAATTCCGTAAGAGTACCTATATGAATTTAGGTATCAAAGAGTCAGATGATCAGGTGGCTGCTGCCCGTTACCTCGCCTCATTACCCTATATCGATAAAAATGGTATCGGTATTTGGGGATGGAGCTATGGGGGATATAATGTGCTGATGAGCATGAGCCGTGGAAATGGTACTTTTAAAGCGGGAGTAGCTATCGCACCGGTAACCGATTATAGGTTTTATGACACTGTCTACACCGAACGTTTTATGCGTACACCGCAACAGAATAACCAGGGATACGAAAATGGATCGCCCATCGCACTTGCAAGCCGGTTGGAAGGAAACCTGCTGTTGATACATGGTATGGCCGACGACAATGTGCATTTTCAGAATTCGGTAGAATACACCCGCGCACTGGTTGAAGCAGGCAAACACTTCGATATGTTTTTCTTTCCCGACAAGGATCATTCCATCAGAGGGGAAAATACGAGGAAATATCTTTATGAGAAGGTGATTGCTTATTTTAAACAGAATCTGAAGTAAGCTGAAGCTTTTATCTTCTATGGGTGAAAATTTGTGGCCGGATGGTTTTTTTACTATCCGGCCACGTTTTTATGTGCTAAACAAAAAGAAGATTTTATTGTTATTAATGGGTGCGATGGTAGAGAGTCTAAGATAGTGTAATATGCAAAAAATATTAAGGAACCCGGCATTTGGACTTGTGTCGATGCTTATTTTCTCAATTCTGGTATTGTATACGGATGCGCGTATTGCAGCGGGAGTTGCATTGGCATTGTCGATAGCAGGTTATATTGCAGTGAAAAGGTATAGCCGGCTTATCTATGATATTTCCATTATTACATTTACTGTAACTCTGTTGTTTTCTTTTACGGTTTTTCCCCGACTTCCGGTATTTAACCGGTTTGCAATTACGGAGATTATTTTTGTAATATCCCTTATAATTATGAGACTTTCCAGGGGGAAAATTGTCTCACAGGTAGCCAAAGGACGTGACCTGATGCTGAAGAATTATATCAAAGAATCGCTGAGAGTAGCTTTTCAAACTCAATATGGATTGTCGGTACATCTCCTGATTGTACTGGCGTTTTATCTGTTTGATGCATCTGGTGTCCATTTTGTGAGCAGTACGCTCATGGTGGTTGCTTGTCAGATAATACTGCTGGTTATTATGATTATGGAAACAGTACGGTTACATATCCTGGATAAGAAACTGTACCAAGAAGAATGGTTACCCGTGGTGACAGAGAAAGGAGATGTGACGGGAAGGGTTGCAAAATCGATCACAAAAGACCTCAAAAACAGATTTATGCATCCTGTAGTACGACTTGCATTGATCTTCAAAGGACGAATCTATCTGCAGCCACGAGATCACGACAGGTTATTAAACCCGGGTAAGCTCGACTATCCCTTTGAGAAATATATGCAATACAATCACAAAGTTGATGAAACTTTGCGGAATAGTATTCGCAAAGAGTGTGGCAGTGACGAGATCCCTTTGCGCTTTTTGTTGAAGTACACATTTGAGAATGAAATCACTAAACGCCTTATTTTTCTTTATGTATCCACGATTGAAGATGAAAAGACTTTTACCAGCCTGCGTTTGCAGGGGGGGAAGCTATGGACGACATCTCAGATTGAAGATAATATGGGCACCGAAATCTTTTCCGAATGTTTCGAATTGGAATATGAATACCTTAAAAATACTGTTTTACTGGCACACCAATTCCTGAATAAACAAGCCTGATTTTTATTTATTTTTCACTAATTCTGAATTTTCCTTTTTTAACAAGGCATTTTCAGCCGATAAATCTTTTATCTCTTGTATCAGGTTATACGTAAGTTGATTTTCTTGTAAATTATCCACTTGTAACATTTTACCGTCTCCGGTGAGAAGCCATCTCGCATTGATATCTACAAACATTTCAGTAATAGCAATGAGCATGTCGGTAGTGGCGACAGGATATTTTTTCGTCCTATTATCTATATTGAATAATCTATTGATGGACTGCTGTGCAATGCCGATTGTTTCAGCAAATTTCTTCCTGTTCCCATTGCTTTTATAGTCAATTATTTGCATAATTCTTGCGTTAATTTTAGGTATTTGCATAAAATATATACTTAAATGTTTGTATTATTATTGAAATGTTTGTAAATTTGCAGGGCTGATACAAAACACTTGTCTAACAAAAGTATAACAAAAACTTAAAATTGTAAGACCTATGTGCAAAAAAAAGAAAAAAGATCAACAGCATAACTATCAGGATTTTCAGGATGAAGAGGCAAAATATACCATGAGATTAAAAGAACTTCTTCATTTAAAACGTCGCGGGGATTGGGATAAAGTATCTGAAGAATTGGGAATTAGTCGTGAGAACGCGATGATGGCTTTCAGGCGTATTCATTCCAAGTATCATTATGAAGTAGTGGCCGCCTTGGAGAGTGTGATTGAGGAGAGACAAAAAAAGATTACAGACAGGGAGTAATACCATTTATAATTTATTAATCTAAACAAATGAAAATGAAATGAAAAGAAAACAGAAAAGAATGTTTGTAAAAGGAATTTTATTCACCTTATTGTGGATATTCTCCTTAGGTGTGTTTGCCCAGGAACATGTGGTAAGGGGTAAAGTCGTGGATAACCTGGGTGATCCCCTTCCAGGTGTGAATGTGGTTGTAAGAGGTGAATCCAAGGTCGGAACAATTACCGATATGGACGGAAACTACAGGATTACTGTTCCCTATTCAAATGCGACATTAATCTATTCTTTTGTGGGTTTCCAACCTGAAGAAATTCAAATTGCCGGAAGAGATGCGATCGATGTGACGTTGGTAGAAGACAGTAAAGCACTGGAGGAGGTTGTTGTGGTGGGTTATAGTACCCAAAAACTGGCAACGATTACCGGTTCTGTGTCGACCATTACTACAAAAGACTTGAAACAGAGTCCGACTGCGAATCTCAATAATGCCTTGGCTGGACGAATGCCGGGATTAATGGTAAATCAATATAGTGGAGGTGAGCCGGGAGTAGATGTATCCGATATTAAAATCCGCGGTTTCGGCACCTATGGAGATAGTTCTCCCATTGTAATTGTAGATGGTGTGGAACGGGATATGCAGTATCTTGCCCCCGAAGAGATCGAGACATTTACGATCCTGAAAGATGCTTCTGCTACTGCCCCTTATGGTGTTCGTGGTGCCAATGGCGTAATCATTATTACCACTAAAAGGGGGAAAGCCCAAGACAAGGCAACGATTAGTTTTAAAGCATCATACGGTACTAACAAGCCCATCAATTTATCGAGATATCTGGGTTCGGCGGATTATGCACTCCTCTATAATGAAGCGACCAGAAATATGTATACCGGAGATGATCCCTCTTCATTGAAATTATTCAGCGATGAGGCGATTGCCAATTACCGGAAAGCCAAAGGCGATAATTCAGACGGATTGGGCTATAACTGGGATTATTTTGATTATGCTTTCAAAACCGGTACACAGCAGGATTACAGTTTATCGGTGCGGGGGGGATCGGACAGGGCCCGTTATTATGTAATGGCAAATTATTATAATCAAAGTGGAAACTATAAATATACTAACCTGACACAATACGATACCCAGGCGATTTTCCAGCGGTATAACTTCCGTGCCAACGTGGATGTGGATATTACCGAGAATTTTTATACAAAAGTAGACCTGGGAGCACGTATCACCGACCGGAATGCCCCCGGAACGACGGCTGCCCGAGTTGTCTATATTGCCAATACACAGCCACCATACCTGCCTATTACTCTTCCCGATAATGGAAATCATGAAAATGAAAATTTCGTATTGAATAATCCTTATGGATTATTATATGGTGATCCCATTCATCGGTTTAATATTCTAGGGGAATTGTCCAGAACCGGATTTTTGAATGAAAAGAAAACCTATCTGAACGGGTCGTTTACATTGGGACATAAACTCGATTTTATTACCAAAGGATTGAAGATCGAAGGAGTATTCTCATACGATGCACAGGAAGGGCGATGGATCAACCGGGTCTTAGCTACCAGGGCCGACGGTTATGCTACTTACGGACAATATGCCACCTTTCAACCTGCTATCGGCAATAATGGCGAATACTATATCCAACACCCGAACGGAGAGTATGATGGCGGCTATATAAAGGGAAATCCCTGGTATGACATAGATGAAACCATTGGTAACGGTTTTTCGCATAATCCTACGGAAAGCAAAACCTATTATCAGCTGAAACTGGATTATGCCCGTTCATTTGGCAAGCATGATGTTTCCGGTCTGGCTTTATTTAACCGGTCCAACCGTACTTATGACAATAGGGTGGAATATCGTTACCAGGGGATATCAGGGCGAGCTACCTATGCTTATGCCAACAAATATTTAGCAGAGTTTAATGTGGGTTATAACGGTTCTGAGAATTTTGCACCCGGTAAACGCTACGGCTTTTTTCCAGCCGGTTCGGCGGGATGGGTAGTGAGCGAAGAAGAATTTATGAAAAATAGCCGTAGCTGGCTCGACCATTTGAAAATCAGAGGTTCTTATGGTTTGGTGGGTAGCGATAAAATTTCAGATAATGATGCAGACCGGTTTGCTTATTTGCAGTTTTATTCCGGCGGTAGTGGATATAATTTCGGGATCGATCAGTTTGGAATCGGCTACAGTGGACTGGCAGAAGGTAATTTTGCCAATCCTAACCTGACCTGGGAGAAAGCCCGTAAATTGAATATCGGATTGGATGCTACCCTGTTAAAAAATAGATTATCTGTAAGTATAGATGCTTTTTCTGAATATCGTTATGATATTATCACCGGTCTAAGTGGGGGAGATAAAATCGGTTTTCCTGATATAGCAGGGAAAGATGCCCCATTTATTAATTCGGGTATTGTAGAGAACCGGGGTATTGATCTTGAGATTGGGTGGAATGGCCGGATCGGTAAAAATTTCCGTTATTATATAAAACCTAATTTCACCTTTGCCCGCAATAAAATCAAGTTTATGAATGAGGTTACCTACGATAACGAATGGAGGCGGAATACCGGAAGAAGAATCGGTGAACACTTTGTATATGTGGTGGACCATTTTGTGTATGATCAGGCAGAGGCGGACAGATTGAATGCGATGAATGATCAGAAGGGTTTCCAGCCGTGGGGAAAACTCTATCCCGGCGATGTGGTGTATAAGGACCTGAACGGGGATGGTATTATTGATAATGAGCATGACCGAACCCACTATGGCTATCCGAGGAATCCCGAAATACAATTTGGTATTCCTTTGGGAATATCTTATAAAGGGTTGGATTTTTCCGTTTTATTGCAGGGAGCCCTTCATTCAAGTATACTGTTGAATGGAGCTGCCGTGTATGACTTCCCCGATTATTATCAAGACCAGGTAGGTAAAGTGAAAAAATGGCATTTGAACCGTTGGACGGAAGAGACAAAAGATATAGCAACCTATCCCCGATTGACCTATGGTGCATATGAGAACAATAAAAATCCGAATAGTAGTCTTGCCCTTTGGGATGGTTCTTATCTGAGGGTGAAGAACGTGGAAATAGGCTATTCATTGCCTCAGAACATGATACGTTTTGCCGGCTTCCAGAATGTCCGGTTATATGTGCAGGGACTGAATGTATTGACCTTCGATAAGTTGAATGATCTGGATGTGGACCCTGAAATAAGGGAAGGCAGCGGAGACTGGTATCCGGTACAACGAGTCTTTAATTTTGGTGTGGACATTACTTATTAACGATTAAACTTAGAAAAAATGAACAGAATAATATCTATAATACTCTTTATTATTGGCTTTTCATTCATTACCTCTTGTGATGACAACTATCTGGACCGTGCTCCGGATGATAAGAAAAATGAAAGGGATGTTTTTACGCGTTATGGGTATGTCAACCAATTAGTGACCGACCTGTATGCGAACTGCAAATCAGCCAACAGGCCGTTGCTGTTTTTCAATCACTTTTCATCTTCAGCCATCACGGATGAATGTAGTGCCAGTAGCCACGAATCTGCTATTCCCCACCAGTTTCATATCGGGAATTATGGCCCTTCGCAAGGAATGCCCGATCGGAGTAGTGTAGGCCAGTACTGGTGGGATTTATGGACGAAAGTAAGGAAGGCCAATGTCATCCTGTCGGGAGTGGAGAAATACAATACTCCTGATAATCCTGAATCAGGAGGAGCAGGAGACATCAGCCGGCGTATAGGAGAAACCTATTTTATGAGAGGGTATTTACATTTTCTCTTATTAAGGGCTTATGGTGAAATACCTTATATAGATTATGTGGTGGAGCCGGATGATGAGATGGTGTTTGAGAAACTGTCGGTACACGATGTGGTGGCAAGAATCATTGCAGATGCGGATGCTGCTTATGAACGGGTAAATGCATCCAATGGCGGAACCCATTTTGGACGGGTGGATAAGGGGGCATGCCTCGGATTGAAGGCGATGGCATTATGGATTGCTGCCACTCCCATGTGGAACGGCGGAAATTTCCCTGGTGATACCCGGTTATTTAAAGAAGAGTATTCTAATAATCCTGCCCGATGGATCGCTGTCAGAGATGCCGCCAAGGCTGTGATGGAAGCCAAAGATAATAGTGGAAAACCGCGGTATTCTCTTTATAAATCCTCCAATGAAACCGATTTTGGGGATATCAATGGAAATAACACCAGCAACAGTAAAGTATACAGACGCTTGTGGGATATGTTCTATGATATGCAATCCATCCAACAGGAGTGGGTCTGGTTTGTAACCCGGGATAAAGATACCGGCTGGTCGGGAGACGTTTTACCCCCTACCCAGGGTGGACATGCCCGCCAACGGCCACTTCAAGAACAGGTGGATGAATATGAATACATTGCTCCCGACGGCTACGGTTATCCAATATATGCCGATAGAGCTGTTTCTGATGGATATGATGACGAAAATCCGTATGAAAGTGTCAGGCGTGATCCCCGTTTTTATCGCGATATCCGCTATCATGGATCGGTTTATGCCAATGCAGTACTCAATACGGCTTCTGGTAACGATGCGGTGGGAGCTAATTACCTGAGTTCATCTTCTCATACAGGTTATTATCTGCGCAAATTTTATAAGGACGGATGGTTGAAAGGAAGTGGTACCCACGTTATCAATGGTCCAGCTATCTGGAGATTACCCGAATTCATATATATGTATTGTGAGGCGGTCAATGAGACCACTGGTCCTACCCAGGAAATCTACGACTTGCTGAATGAAGTGCGTGCCCGCTCTTTTATGGCTCCCATTCCTCCGGCAGCATTGGCAGATAAAGCCCTGATGAATGATTATATTCAAAGGGAGCGCCGGGTTGAACTGTTCTTTGAAAACCACCGTATCTGGCATACCCGTTTATACCTTGAAGCCGATGATGCTGTGGAGTTGACAAAAGAGCAAAATTATGTGGATGCTGATAGTTGGCCTTATCCTAAAACCCAGCGCTGGTCGCATGGAATGAGACCTGTAGAGGATCCCGACGGAAAAATAGTAGTAGCTGGGAAAAAATATAAGATGGTACGGATTGACGTTCCCGATGAACGGGTATTTAAAACGCCTCAGAGTTATTTATTCCCCATCATGACAGATGAATTGAAACGGACACCCGGATTGGCACAGAATCCAGGATGGTAGCAGGCATAAAAGTAAATTCATAATATAACAAAGCAACAGGCAGCTAAACTCACGCTCGGCTGCCTGTTCATCGTTTAAATATAAAAAAGAAAAAAGTTATTTTATAAAGACTATTAATGTATGTAATTTAAAATCAGAATGCCGTTTTTGAAGCGCCATTTGTCAATTAAATTGGACAAGTTCCTCACTTCAACCGTTTAGGGTAGTTGTTGCCCATTCCGGAGTGATTGCGACAATTTGGAGATAGAGTCGAAATTGATCTTTCCAGAGACAGTAATGATAGACAGCTTTCCGTCATTGTCGAGGGAAATGAGGATAAGATCCTGCTTTTCTTCATTATGCCTTTTCATCCAGACAAAAATCTTGGAGTTCATATCGCTTACCGAGACAGCCTCTTCATAGTCGCTGAACGATTCTCTCATCAATTCGTTGGCTTTCTTGAAGTAATATTTGGAATCGCTCTCATTGTCAGAACTTACAATACGTATGCTGTTCAAATCCTTGAAAGCACTTTTCAACTCTTCGTCGTCGGCGTTTGCCGCCATCTTGTCGAGCATAGTCTTCCCAATATTTACATTGTTTAAAGGTCGATCATCCTCAGCATATCTGTCCATAAATATCGATACAAAATTGGTGGCAGACAGTGTAGCCGACAAAAGGAGGGAAAGCAACGTTATTATTATTCTCATATTATAATTTAGGATTTGAGATTTAGGAGTGCAGGTCGACGTAGTCTAACCTTTCATCCACTATCAATCTCATTCTTTATTCTTCATTCTTACACTATCCGTTTCAACCGGATTGGTTTTATTCAATGAGTCGATAGCAGCCCAATCAATATCCAGGTCATCTATAAACTGGATAGTCTCTCTCGAGGCTGTCTCGCTCTTTTGTAATGCGTGCGAAAGTTTTTCGAGTGCAAAAGCTGCTTGTTGCATGGCAGCATTGGGATCTTCAAATGTTTCCACAAAATTCGGCCGGTTATCTTGCTTCGAAATAAAATAGAAGCTGATCCCCACAGCTATGAGAAGCAAGACGGAAACTGCAATACGCAATAAGGGAGTAAAAATACGGATGGTGATATATCGTTTTTTTGACTGGGTCTCCAGTGCTTGTTGCAACTTTTCATTGAAATTGTTGCTCAATGTGACCGACTGCTCATTCCTTATATAGGAGAAGAGGGGGATATATTGACCGAGTTCTTCGGGCACATCTCCGTAAGAGAAAAACCTCTGCAATTCTTCCTCTTCCTGTACCGACGTCTCGCAATTCCAGTACTTTTCTAATAAACTATCTATCTTTTCTCTATTCATTCTGATGATATGCCGATAACATTTCCTTCATTTTCTGCCTTGCTCTGTGGAGGCTTATTTTTACCAGATCTTCGCTGATGGCAAGCGCTTCCGCTATCTCCCGGTAACTCATCCCATCGATCTCCCGGAGGGTAAAGACCAGGCGCTGGTTTTCCGAAAGCGTATCAATACACTGATCAATGACTGAACGTTGTTCCTTCCTTTCCATTTCGCTGTGAGGTGAACGATGATCTATAAAAAAGAGATTTTCTCTTTCCGGATCAATTACGCCCGTCTTTCTTATTGCCATGGAAGCCAACCTGTCAAGCGATGTGTTCTTGGCGATCCTGAAACAGTAGGCTTCCAGATTCTCTATGTATTTCCATTCATCACGCTTACTCCAAAGCTTTACCATTACGTCCTGCACGATATCTTCGGCTTCAGCTTGTTCTCTTACAATACTGTATGCAAGCCTGAAGAGTTTATCCTTCATTGGAAGGATGATGCTATGGAAAGAATCAATGTTCATTATTTAATGACGGGTGAGGGATCAAAAAGTTACAGCCGGATAATTCTTTTTTTTTGCATCCGCAAAGATGATAATTATTTCGTGAAAGACTTGCACATCTGATTGATTATTTGTAATTTTGTGCCGTTTTTCATGCGAAGGAAATGGTTATTAGATGATAATCAAGGTATTATATTATACCCATCGCATAGAAGAATAAGTGAGACAGTGTATTATTAAAAAACTGAAATAGATAAAAGAAAGCAGAAGATGCCTACAATTCAACAATTAGTAAGAAAAGGACGTACTACCCTTACGGACAAAAGCAAATCACCCGCCTTGGACTCCTGTCCGCAACGTCGTGGGGTTTGCGTGAGAGTGTATACCACTACTCCCAAGAAACCGAATTCAGCAATGAGAAAGGTTGCTCGTGTACGTTTGACTAACTCAAAGGAAGTAAATGCTTACATTCCGGGAGAAGGACACAACCTGCAGGAGCACTCTATCGTACTGGTACGTGGTGGACGTGTAAAAGACCTGCCGGGTGTGCGTTATCACATTGTGCGTGGGACTTTGGATACCGCCGGCGTAAATGGTCGTACCCAGAGGCGATCCAAGTATGGGGCTAAACGTCCTAAACCGGGAGCTAAACCGGCAGCAAAGAAGTAATAATTAAAAAAAAGTTGAATCGCTGTTGAATTTTTGGGATACGCTATTTTATGAGGGTTGAGTAAATAAATTCAGAGGAATTTGTTGAAGACTTTGCAAAGGCAACCAAACAACACATAATTTTTTAAGCAATGAGAAAAACTAAACCTAAAAAAAGACAGGTTCTCCCTGATCCTGTTTATGGTGATGTAAGGGTAACAAAATTTGTTAACCACCTTATGTATGATGGTAAGAAAAGTATCTCCTATGATATTTTCTATACCGCATTGGAAAGTGTAAAGGCTAAAATGCCCAATGAAGAAAAACCGGCTCTCGAAATATGGAAAGCCGCTCTCGATAATATAACCCCCCAAGTGGAAGTAAAATCTCGCCGTGTGGGCGGAGCTACATTCCAGGTTCCTACAGAAATCAGACCGGAAAGAAAAGAATCCGTTTCAATGAAAAATCTTATTCTTTATGCTCGAAAAAGAGGCGGAAAGACGATGGCTGATAAGTTGGCTGCTGAAATTGTGGATGCTTATAACAGTCAGGGTGGTGCTTATAAACGTAAAGAAGATATGCACAGAATGGCAGAGGCAAACCGTGCTTTTGCCCATTTCAGATTTTAATTTAGAAAGAAGGTAAAAAAGATGGCTAAGGGTTCAAAAGAAGCATTACAATTCACTCGTAACATTGGTATCATGGCGCATATCGATGCCGGTAAGACTACCACCTCCGAACGTATCCTGTTTTATACGGGGTTGACGCACAAGATCGGGGAAGTACACGACGGCGCTGCGACCATGGACTGGATGGAACAGGAG
>NZ_DHOS01000073.1:44298-48502 GCF_002410825.1 Proteiniphilum sp. UBA5384
TATTACCATTACTTCTGCTGCTACTACCACGAGCTGGAAATATGATGACAAGACATATAAAATCAATCTGATTGACACCCCGGGACACGTGGACTTCACCGTAGAGGTTGAACGTTCACTGCGTGTGCTCGATGGGGCGGTTGCTGCATTCTGTGCCGTAGGTGGCGTGGAACCGCAGTCGGAGACCGTATGGCGTCAGGCAGACAAATATAAAGTGCCCCGTGTAGGTTACGTCAACAAGATGGACCGGTCGGGTGCTAATTTCTTCGACGTAGTACGTCAGGTAAAAGAGATGCTGGGCGCCAATGCGTGTCCTATCCAGATACCGATCGGCGCGGAAGAGACTTTCAAGGGAGTGGTCGACCTGGTCACCATGAAAGCGCTCTATTGGCACGACGAAACCATGGGAGCCGACTACGATGTAGTGGATATCCCCGCAGAATTACAGGATGAGGCCAATGAGTGGCGGGACAAGATGCTCGAAACCATTGCAGAGTGTGATGATGCTTTGATGGAAAAATATTTCGACGATCCTTCCACCATTACGGAGGATGAGATCAGGACAGCTATCCGCAAAGGTACACTGGCCATGCAGATCAATCCAATGATCTGCGGATCATCTTTCAAAAATAAAGGGGTACAGACTTTGCTCGATGCGGTTTGTGCTTATTTGCCCAGCCCCAGTGACACGGAAGCTATTACCGGTACCGATCCGAAGGATTCCGACAAGGAACTGGTGCGCCACCCCGATCCGAACGAGCCGATGTGCGCGTTGGCATTCAAGATTGCCACCGACCCCTATGTGGGGCGTCTCTGCTTCTTCCGCGTTTATTCGGGAGAATTGGATGCCGGTTCTTATGTATATAATGCCCGTTCCGGCAAAAAAGAGCGTATTTCACGTCTCTTCCAGATGCACTCCAACAAACAGAATCCGAGAGACTTCATAGGTACCGGTGATATCGGTGCCGGTGTAGGTTTCAAAGATATCCGTACGGGAGATACCCTTTGCGACGAAGCACACCCCATTATCCTGGAAGCGATCGACTTCCCCGATCCGGTGATCGGTATCGCGGTAGAGCCCAAAACGCAGAAAGATCTGGATAAGCTTTCTACCGGATTGGCCAAGCTGGCGGAAGAAGATCCTACCTTTACCGTAAAAACTGACGAAGATACCGGACAGACCGTAATCTCAGGTATGGGTGAACTTCACCTCGAGATTATTATCGACCGCTTGAAACGTGAGTTCAAGGTAGAAGCCAATCAGGGCCGTCCCCAGGTATCTTATAAGGAAGCTATCACCAAACCGGTTGAGTTGCGTGAGACCTATAAGAAACAGACCGGAGGCCGGGGTAAGTATGCCGATATGATCGTACGCGTGGAACCGGCTGATAAAGATTTCGAAGGCGAATTGCAATTCGTGGATGAAGTGAAGGGGGGGAATATTCCGAAAGAATATATTCCTTCTATCCAGAAAGGATTCCAACGGGCAATGAAAAATGGTGTACTTGCCGGTTATCCGTTGGATAACTTGAAAGTAACGGTGATCGATGGTTCGTATCACCCTGTGGACTCCGATCAGCTTTCATTTGAGATCTGTGCGATGCAGGCTTTCAAATCTGCAGCAGAAAAGGCAGGTCCGGTATTGCTGGAGCCGATTATGAAGGTAGAAGTAGTTACTCCCGAAGAAAGTATGGGAGATGTAATTTCCGACCTGAACAAACGTCGCGGACAAGTAGAAGGAATGGAATCGAACCGTTCCGGAGCACGTGTGGTGAAAGCCAAAACGCCGCTCTCTGAAATGTTCGGTTATGTAACCTCGTTACGTACCATCACTTCGGGACGCGCCACATCTACCATGTCGTTCTCGCACTTCGAAGAAGTTTCGGCTTCTATTGCAAGGCAGGTATTGACGGAAGTAAAGGGCCGTGTAGATTTGATCAAGTAATAAACATTTTTACGCAACATATTTTATGAGCCAAAAAATCAGAATTAAACTGAAATCTTACGATTACAGCTTGGTGGACAAATCTGCCGAAAAAATCGTAAAAACCGTAAAAGCTACGGGTGCTGTAGTAAGTGGTCCAATACCATTGCCCACGCACAAGCGTATTTTTACCGTAAACCGCTCCACGTTCGTCAACAAGAAATCGCGCGAGCAGTTTGAACTGGCCTCTTTCAAGAGACTCATCGACATCTACAGCTCAACGGCTAAAACAGTGGATGCATTGATGAAGCTTGAATTGCCCAGTGGTGTGGAAGTAGAGATAAAAGTATGATATAATAGATTAATAGAACCAAGAACCAAGACAAAAGAACCAAGAGCCAAGATGGAAGAGCCAAGACGAGAAAGTCTTGAATCTGTCTTGAATCTTGAATCTTACATCTTGGATCTAAAAAAAGAGAGAAATGCCAGGATTATTAGGAAGAAAAATCGGAATGACATCCGTTTTCAGTGCCGAGGGGAAAAATATCCCATGCACTGTTATCGAAGCAGGTCCTTGCGTGGTAACTCAGGTGAAGACCGTTGAAAAAGACGGTTATGATGCTATTCAGCTCGGGTTTGAAGACAAGAAAGACAAACACACCCCAAACGCTGAGAAAGGGCATTTTAAAAAAGCCGGAGTAAGCCCCAAGAGACACTTGGCCGAGTTCAAAGGTTTTGGAAACGACTACAAGGCAGGATCCGAAATCAAAGTAGATCTTTTCAATGACACTGTCTATGTAGACGTGATCGGAAAATCGAAAGGTAAAGGATTTCAGGGGGTAGTAAAGCGCCACGGTTTTGGTGGTGTAGGTCAGTCGACTCATGGTCAGCACAACAGATTACGTGCCCCCGGTTCGATCGGAGCCTGTTCTTATCCCGCAAAAGTGTTTAAAGGAACTCGAATGGCCGGACAGATGGGTAACGAGCGGGTAACCGTTCAGAACCTGCAGATAATTAAAGTGATTCCCGAACACAACCTTTTGCTCATAAAGGGTTCGGTACCGGGAAGCAGAGGTTCAATCGTAGCAATAGAGAAATAAAATGGAATTAAGCGTATATAATATCAAAGGAGAGGTAACGGATAAAAAGGTGACACTCGACGATTCCATTTTCGGGATTGAACCTAATAATCATGTTATCTGGTTGGATGTGAAACAATACATGGCCAACCGGCGTCAGGGTACGCATAAATCGAAAGAAAGAAGCGAAATTACAGGAAGTACACGCAAGTTGATCCGCCAGAAGGGGAGTGGTGGTGCACGTCGTGGTGATATCAAATCGCCCGTATTGGTAGGGGGAGGTCGTGTTTTCGGACCCAAACCGCGTGATT
This sequence comes from Proteiniphilum sp. UBA5384, assembly GCF_002410825.1. Lineage (GTDB taxonomy): Bacteria > Bacteroidota > Bacteroidia > Bacteroidales > Dysgonomonadaceae > Proteiniphilum. Next base: position 47,613 of record NZ_DHOS01000073.1, read on the forward strand.
ATAGTTTCAAACTGAATAAGAAAGTAAAAGTGTTGGCACGTAAATCAGCTCTTTCGTTAAAAGCAAAAAATAACGCCATTGTAGTGGTGGAAGATTTTACTTTTGATGCCCCCAAAACAAGGGAGATTGTAGAGTTGACAAAAAAACTGCAACTGGCTGATAAAAAGCTACTTTTCGTTTTGCCGAATCAAAATAAAAACGTATATTTGTCGGCCCGAAATTTGAGCGGTGTCAATGTGATAACAGCTTCGGACATAAATACATACAGAATTATGGATTGTGCCGGTCTGGTGATGATGGAATCATCGGTAGCTGTAATCGATAACCTGTTTAAAGCATAAGGAGAATAGAGATGAGTGTAATAGTAAAACCCATATTCACAGAGAAACAAACCGCGATAACCGAGAAATTCGATAATCGCTACGGTTTTATCGTGCTACCTTCTGCTAATAAGGTTGAAATTAAAAATGCCGTTGAAGCGCTTTACAATGTACATGTGGAAAGCGTGAACACGATGAAGTATGATGGCAAGCTGAGAAGCCGGTATACAAAATCGGGCGTCGTACAGGGACGTACACCGTCATACAAAAAAGCAATCGTCACCTTGAAGAAAGGCGAGACAATCGATTTATTTAGCAATATCTAAAAGTAATGGCAATACGTAAATTAAAGCCCACAACACCGGGGCAAAGACACAAGATTATCGGTTCATTTGATAAGATCACTGCAAGTGTACCGGAGAAATCTCTTGTAGTTGGTAAGAGAGCGTCGGGTGGCCGCAATCATCGTGGTAAAATGACCGTGAAAAATATAGGCGGCGGACACAAAAGACGTTTCAGGATCATCGATTTCAAGAGAACAAAAGATGGTATCCCGGCCGTAGTAAAAAG
>NZ_DHOS01000073.1:48735-157354 GCF_002410825.1 Proteiniphilum sp. UBA5384
CCCAACGGCCTTGAAGTAGGAACCTCAGTGATGTCGGGGCCCACAGCGGCTCCTGAAGTTGGAAATGCTCTTCCCTTGTCGGTTATCCCTATCGGTACGGTAGTTCATAACATTGAATTGCGTCCGGGACAAGGAGCAAAGATGGCACGCTCTGCCGGAACATTCGCACAATTGGTATCTCGTGAAGAGAATTATGCCATTATTAAAATGCCTTCCGGTGAAGTTCGCAAAATTTTGTCGGCATGTAAAGCTACTATTGGAAGTGTTGGTAATTCGGACCATGCTCTGGAACAATCAGGTAAAGCCGGTCGTTCTCGTTGGCTCGGACGTCGTCCCCGCACCCGTGGTGTGGTGAAAAACCCGGTCGATCACCCGATGGGTGGTGGAGAAGGTCGCGCGTCGGGAGGCCATCCCAGATCAGCCAAAGGCTTATATTCAAAGGGCTTGAAAACAAGAGCGCCTAAAAAACATTCTTCGAAATACATCGTAGAGAGAAGAAAAAAGAAGTAATCTGATTAATTAATAAACAACTATGAGCAGATCATTAAAAAAGGGTCCGTATATCAATCTGAAATTAGAGAAAAAAGTGAACGCCATGAATGAGAGCGGCAAGAAAACCGTGATCAAGACCTGGGCGCGCGCTTCGATGATATCACCTGATTTTGTGGGACACACCATTGCCGTACATAACGGGAACAAATTTATCCCTGTATATGTCACTGAAAATATGGTGGGACACAAGCTTGGCGAATTTGCCGTAACCCGCACATTCCGTGGTCACGCAGGTAACCGCAAGAAATAATCAGGGCGCTTAACGAAATAAAAAACAGAAAAAGAGATGAGTGCTAGAAAAAGAATATCAGCCGAACAAAGAAAACAAGAGCGTAAAGAAATTTCTTTCGCGGTGTTGAAGAACGTTCCCAGTTCGCCCCGTAAAATGCGTTATGTAGCAGATATGGTACGTGGCATGGAAGTGTTTAGAGCATTGGGCGTTTTGAAATTCTCCAACAAGGAAGCGTCGGGCAAGGTTGAGAAACTATTGCTCTCGGCTATTGCCAACTGGGAACAGAAGAACGAACGTAAGGCCGAAACCGGCGAACTGTATATAAAGACCATATCCGTAGATGAAGGCGCCACGCTGAAACGTCTTCGTCCTGCACCACAGGGACGCGGCTATAGGATCCGCAAACGCTCCAATCACGTGACGATCGTGGTAGATACATTCAAAAAAGAAGAACAAGAACAAAACTAAGAAGATGGGACAAAAAGTAAATCCGATAGCAAATCGTTTAGGGATCATCAAGGGATGGGACTCTAACTGGTACGGCGGAAATAATTATGGTGATATTTTGCTGGAAGACAGCAAGATCCGCAAATATTTGAATGCCCGTCTTGCCAAAGCAAGTGTATCCCGCATCGTGATTGAGAGAACACTGAAACTGGTGACTATCACCATTTGTACGGCCCGTCCCGGGATTATTATCGGTAAGGGTGGACAGGAGGTCGACAAGTTGAAGGAAGAGTTAATGAAGATCACCGATAAAGATATCCAGATCAATATATTCGAAATCAAGAAACCGGAACTTGACGCAGTGATCGTTGCCAACAACGTAGCACGCCAGATCGAAGGTAAGATTGCCTATCGCCGTGCCGTAAAGATGGCCATCGCTTCCACCATGCGGATGGGAGCCGAGGGAATCAAGATTCAGGTGTCAGGCCGTTTGAACGGAGCTGAAATGGCACGTTCGGAAATGTACAAGGAAGGAAGGACTCCGCTCCACACTTTCCGTGCCGACATTGATTATGCACAGGCAGAAGCCCTCACCAAGGTGGGCCTGATCGGGATTAAAGTATGGATCTGTCGCGGTGAAATATATGGCAAGAAAGACCTTGCTCCTTCATTCGCCACTTCCAAGGAAAACCGCGGCGGTGGTAATAGCGGCGGCGGTAATCGTGGCGGCAACCGCAACGAAGGCGGTGGAAGAGGTGGCAGACGCAGAAGAAATAAAAACAATGCTTAATTGAAGAGAATATGTTACAGCCAAAGAAAACAAAATTTAGAAGGCAGCAGAAAGGCCGTATGAAAGGTGTTGCCGGACGGGGCAACCAGCTGGCGTTTGGCTCTTTCGGCATTAAATCACTGGAATCTAAATGGATTACCGGACGTCAGATCGAAGCTGCGCGTATCGCCGTAACACGCTATATGCAGCGTCAGGGACAGGTTTGGGTACGTATTTTCCCCGATAAGCCTATCACCAAAAAGCCTGCCGAAGTGCGTATGGGTAAGGGTAAAGGTAATCCGGAAGGATATGTAGCGCCCGTTACCCCCGGAAGAATTATCTTTGAAATAGAAGGTGTTCCTTTCGACGTGGCAAAGGAGGCTTTGCGTTTAGCGGCTCAGAAATTGCCGGTTACCACTAAGTTCGTGGTGAGAAGAGATTATAATTATGAGCAAAAATCGTAAGCCGAGATGAAGAAACAAGAAGAATTAAAAGAATTATCCGATAAAGACCTGAAGGAAAGATTGGATGCTGAAGTGATTGCACTCACGCAGTTGCGTATCAACCACACCATTACTCCCCTTGACAATTCAGGCTTATTAAAGGACAAGCGCAGGAATATTGCCCGTATTCATACGGAACTGCGTGCAAGAGAATTGAAAAAAGATCAATAATAGACAGAATGGAAACGAGAAATTTAAGGAAAGAAAGAATCGGGGTCGTTTTCAGTAATAAGATGGATAAAACCGTCACTGTTGCTGTAAAATGGAAAGAGAAACACCCTATATATGGGAAGTTCGTTAATAAAACGAAGAAATTTCACGCCCATGATGAGAAGAACGACTGTAATATCGGTGATACAGTGCGTATAATGGAAACCCGTCCTTTGAGTAAAACGAAGAGATGGAGAGTGGTTGAAGTAATGGAAAGGGCCAAGTAAGATGATACAACAAGAATCAAGATTAACAGTAACCGACAATAGTGGAGCCAAAGAAGCGCTCTGTATCCGTGTTCTGGGCGGTACCCGAAGACGTTATGCATCGGTAGGGGATGTGATTGTTGTAGCTATCAAGAGCACAATCCCTTCGAGTGATATTAAGAAAGGCGCTGTTTCAAAAGCAATCATCGTTCGTACGAAGAAAGAAATCCGTCGTGCCGACGGTTCCTATATCCGCTTCGACGACAATGCCTGCGTGCTGCTGAACAATGCCGGTGAGTTAAGAGCAAGCCGTATTTTCGGACCGGTTGCCCGTGAGTTGCGTGCAACCAATATGAAGATTGTTTCCTTAGCTCCCGAAGTATTATAATCTATTAATCAATCACAGGCAATGAGTAAATTACATATAAAGAAAGGCGATACGGTTTACGTCAATTCCGGCGAAGACAAAGGAAAGACCGGCCGCGTGCTTGAGGTTCTGGTAAAAAAGAACCGCGCCGTGGTGGAAGGAGTGAACATGGTATCGAAACATACCAAACCCAACGCCCAGAATCCAAACGGAGGAATTGAGAAGAAAGAAGCATCTGTGCATATTTCAAACCTGAATCCGGTAGATCCCAAAACAGGTAAACCTACCCGCGTTGGACGCAAAGAAGATAGTAAAGGCAAATTGGTTCGTTACGCTAAAAAATCGGGGGAGGAAATTAAATGAGTACTACAACATACGAAGTAAGCTTAAAAAAAGATTATAAAGAACGTATTGTTCCTGCGTTGGTGAAAGAATTCAATTACTCCACCGTCATGCAGGCGCCCAAGCTGGAGAAAATCGTCATCAACCAGGGATTGGGGATCGCTGTGGCCGACAAGAAAATTATCGAGACAGCCATCAACGAACTGACCACCATTACAGGACAAAAGGCGGTAGCTACTGTATCCCGTAAGGATATCTCGAATTTCAAACTGCGTAAGAAAATGCCTATCGGCGTACGGGTAACACTGCGTCACGACAAGATGTATGAATTCCTCGAAAGATTGGTACGGGTGGCATTACCCCGTATTCGTGACTTCAAGGGAATCAATGCCAAACTCGACGGAAGAGGCAATTACACGCTGGGTATCGAAGAGCAGATTATCTTTCCGGAAATCAATATCGACAATATCTCCCGTTTGTTGGGAATGAATATCACATTCGTGACCACAGCTGCTACCGACGAAGAGGGATATGCCCTCCTGAGAGAATTCGGACTACCTTTTAAAAATGCACAACAATCGCAATGAATTAAGTGAGCTAAGTGAGCATAGGGCAAGTTTACTTGTACTATGCCATAGCGAGCGATTGACTAAATGAAATTGAACTAAAAATCAGTAGATAATGGCAAAAGAATCAATGAAAGCCCGCGAGGTGAAGAGAGCCAAAATGGTTGCCCGCTACGCCGAGAAAAGAACTAAATATCTGGCGGAAGGCGATTATGAAGCGCTTCAATCCATACCGAAGAATGCCTCACCGGTACGTCTGCACAACCGTTGCAAACTTACCGGCCGCCCCAAAGGATACATGCGCCAGTTTGGCATCTCACGTATCCAGTTCCGCGAAATGGCATCCAAAGGTTTGATACCAGGGGTGAAGAAAGCAAGCTGGTAAATTGAATAAATATTGTCCCGACAGTCGGGATCAATTTAAATTTTTTATATATGACAGATCCAATAGCAGATTATTTGACGCGGCTAAGAAATGCCATCATGGCCAAGCATAGAGTGGTGGAGATACCCGCATCAAATTTAAAGAAAGATATCACTAAGATACTTTTCGAAAAGGGATATATACTGAACTATAAGTTCGTAGAGGACGGTCCCCAGGGCAGCATCATGATTGCCTTGAAATACGATCCGGTAAACAAAGTGAATGCAATCAAAAAACTGGAACGCATTTCAACTCCCGGTTTGCGCCGCTATGTGGGGTACAAGGACATGCCCCGTGTGCTTAACGGTTTGGGTATTGCCATCCTGTCTACTTCAAATGGAGTAATGACCGATAAAGAAGCCCGCGAACAGAAAGTGGGTGGAGAAGTATTATGTTACGTTTATTAATTTGAAGGAGAGAGAGTATGTCTAGAATAGGAAAATTACCCATCACAGTACCTGCAGGAGTTGCAGTGACTGTAGGAGAAGACAATGTGATTACGCTGAAAGGCCCGAAAGGTGAGCTGAGCCAGCCTGTGGGAAGTAATATGAAGGTTGAAGTAAACGATGGTATACTTACCATTGAACGCCCGGACGATGAAAAGGAAAGTCGTTCATTGCATGGACTTTACCGCTCTTTATTGAATAACATGGTGATTGGTGTTTCGGAAGGTTTCCGTAAGGAACTCGAACTCGTGGGTGTGGGTTATCGTGTATCCAACAACGGCCAGGTACTGGAATTATCATTGGGATATACGCATAGCATTTTCATGCAGCTTCCTGACGAAGTGAAGGTGGAAACCAAAATGGAGAGAAACAAGAATCCGCTTATTATCCTGGAGTCCTGTGACAAGCAATTACTGGGACAAGTTTGTGCCAAGATACGTTCATTCCGTAAACCTGAACCTTACAAAGGGAAAGGAATTCGTTTTGTGGGTGAACAGATACGTCGCAAATCAGGTAAGACGGCATCTAAATAACATGTAAACTGAATTCACTATGTTGACAAAGAACGAAAGAAGATTAAAGATAAAGACCCGTGTACGGGGTAAAGTACACGGTACCCCCGAGAGACCCCGCCTCTCGGTATTCAGAAGCAATAAACAGATTTATGCGCAGGTAATTGACGACACTAACGGTAAGACATTGGCATCGGCATCTTCTCTGAAAATGGAAGAGAAACTTCCCAAGAAAGAGATTGCTGCCAAAGTGGGCGAATTGATTGCTCAGAGTGCGCGGGAAGCCGGGATAGAGTTAGTGATATTCGACAGGAATGGTTACCTTTATCACGGACGTATTAAAGAATTGGCAGATGCAGCCCGTAAAGGCGGACTTAAATTTTAACGATCATGGCAGGAATAATAAATAAAGTAAAATCAACCAACGATATTGAACTGAAAGACCGTTTAGTGGCAATCAACCGTACCACCAAAGTGACAAAAGGAGGTCGTACGTTCACATTTGCTGCAATGGTTGTGGTAGGAAATGAAGACGGCATCATTGGCTGGGGTTTGGGTAAGGCAGGTGAAGTTACTACAGCCATCGCCAAGGGTGTGGAAGCTGCCAAGAAGAACCTTATCAAGGTCCCGGTATATAAGGGAACTATCCCCCATGAACAGGAGGCCCATTACGGTGGAGCTGAAGTATTCCTGAAACCGGCCGTCACAGGTACCGGAGTAAAAGCCGGAGGTGCTATGCGTGCTGTATTGGAGAGTGTAGGTATTACCGACGTGCTGGCCAAATCGAAAGGATCATCCAACCCGCACAATCTCGTGAAAGCAACGATTGTAGCGTTGACCGAACTGAGGGATCCCATCACGGTAGCCCAGAACAGGGGTGTGAGTTTAGAAAAGGTGTTTAACGGATAAATAACGATCTTGAAATGGCAACAATAAAAATTAAACAGACAAAAAGCAGGATAGGGGCTCCTAAAGATCAGAAGAAAACGTTGGACGCATTGGGACTCACCAAAATGCAACGCGTGGTGGAGCATGAAGATACTCCCTCTATCCGGGGACTTGTACGTAAGGTACAGCACCTGGTTACGATTGTGGAATAGTAATTAATTGACAATAAATAAAGATAATATACAATGGATTTATCGAATTTAAAACCGGCTGAAGGTTCAACCAAAACCCGCAAACGGATCGGCCGCGGCCCCGGATCGGGAAAAGGAGGCACTTCTACCAAAGGACATAAAGGACAGAAATCAAGATCGGGTTATTCAAAGAAAGTCGGTTTCGAAGGGGGACAGATGCCTTTGCAGCGGCGCTTACCCAAATTCGGATTCAAACCCCTCAGTAGAATTGAATACAAAGCAATCAATCTGGAAACATTGCAGGCATTGGCTGAGGCAAAAAATCTCACCCAAATTAATCCCGAGGTGTTGATGGAAGCAGGGCTTATCTCCCGCAAGCATTTAGTGAAAATTCTTGGCAGAGGTACGTTGTCAGCTAAGTTGGAAGTATCGGCACACGCCTTTTCCAAGACAGCTGAAGAAGCCATTACTTCAGCAGGTGGAACCGCAGTAAAACTCTAATAAAATGGGATTTGTACAAACAATAAAGAATATATGGAAGATAGAAGACCTTAGGAAAAGGCTTATTATCACCATAGGTTTTGTTGCTATTTACCGGTTTGGCTCGTTCGTCGTACTACCGGGAATCAACCCGGAGCAGCTTGTGGCATTACAAGCAAATGCCAGTACGGGTTTGTTGAGTCTTCTCGACATGTTTTCCGGAGGAGCCTTTTCCAATGCTTCTATCTTTGCATTGGGGATTATGCCTTATATCTCCGCATCCATTGTGATGCAGTTGCTGGGTATTGCCGTACCTGCATTCCAGAAGATGCAACGTGAAGGTGAAAGCGGACGTACAAAAATAAACCAGTATACCCGTTACCTTACAGTGCTTATCCTGTTGATACAAGGACCTGCTTATCTTTATGGAGCGGTAGGTAGTGCTATTCCCGGTGGTTTCTGGAATTGGGTGTTGCCTTCTACAATTATTCTCGCTGGTGGTAGCATGTTTGTGCTGTGGTTGGGAGAACGTATTACTGATAAGGGAGTGGGTAACGGTATTTCGTTTATCATTCTTATCGGGATTATTGCCCGTTTGCCTCATGCCCTGGTAGCTGAATACGACCGGTTGATCGATGCTCCGGGAGGACTCATTCTTCTCTTGCTCGAACTCCTGTTCCTTGTGGCTGTTACTGCCGCAGCTATTATGCTGGTACAAGGCGTAAGGAAAATACCTGTACAATACGCTAAACGGATCGTAGGCAACAGGCAATATGGAGGTGTGAGACAATACATCCCGCTGAAAGTGAATGCCGCTAATGTTATGCCGATCATCTTTGCCCAGGCAATCATGTTTATACCCATCACTATCGCACAGTTCTCCGCACGTGAAGGCGGTGGATTCTGGGCTTCGCTGATGGATTTTACCAGTTTCTGGTATAACTTCATTTTTGCCACGCTGATCATCGCGTTCACTTACTTTTATACGGCAATCACTGTGAATCCCGTGCAAATGGCCGAAGACTTGAAAAGAAACAATGGCTTTATACCGGGTGTGAAACCGGGGAAAAGAACGGCTGAGTATATTGATACTATTATGTCGAGAATTACGCTGCCCGGTTCATTTTTTCTGGCTATAGTGGCCATTTTGCCCGCTTTCGCCGGGTTAATGGGGATCAACTCCCAGTTTGCCGCATTTTTTGGAGGTACGTCATTGCTGATCCTTGTCGGAGTGGTACTCGATACTCTGCAACAGATCGAAAGTCACCTGTTGATGCGTCATTATGACGGGTTCCTGAAATCGGGAGCCAAGATAAAAGGCCGTACCGGCTCAATAGCTGCTTATTAAAAACCAAGGTTTATCTGAATAAATGAATAGCAGAGTGATCATATTGAAAACCGATGAAGAGATTGAGTTTATGCGTGAAGCGAACCGACTGGTGGGAATGACGCTCGGAGAGTTGTCTAAACACATCAGGCCGGGAGTTACCACGCTTGAACTCGACCGGATTGCGGAAGAATTTATCAGGGATCACGGTGCTTATCCCACCTTTCTGGGATATGGAGGTTTTCCCAATTCAATCTGTACTTCCGTCAATGAAAATGTAGTACACGGTATACCTGATAATAAGCCTTTGCAGGAGGGCGATGTCATATCGGTTGATTGCGGTACCAAGCTGCGGGGGTTTTGTGGAGATTCTGCCTATACTTTTTGTGTGGGAGAGGTGAACGAGGAAGTGAAAATGCTTCTTCGTGTAACAAAAGAATCGCTCTACAAAGGTATCGAGCAGGCAAAGGAAGGAAACAGGATTGGAAATATCGGTGAAGCCGTACAGACCTATTGCGAAAAACACGGTTATGGTGTGGTACGCGAACTGGTGGGGCACGGAATCGGAAGGGAAATGCATGAAGCACCCGATGTCCCTAACTATGGTAGGCGTGGAATCGGACCGGTCATCAAGAACGGATTGTGTATTGCTATTGAACCGATGATCAATATGGGTGGCAAAAAGGTGATTTTTGAAAATGACGGATGGACGGTGCGGACCAAAGATCGTAAGCCGTCAGCCCATTTCGAACATACTGTCGCTATCCGTAACGGAAAAGCCGATATATTATCGACATTTGAGTTTATTCAGGAAAATAACTAAAACGGAGTATCGATTCATGGCTAAACAAGCAGCGATAGAGCAAGACGGAACAATTATCGAAGCATTATCCAATGCGATGTTTCGTGTGGAACTGGAAAACGGACATGAGATAACTGCTCATATTTCCGGTAAGATGCGTATGCATTATATACGTATACTTCCCGGGGACAGGGTAAGAGTGGAAATGTCTCCCTATGACCTTTCGAAAGGAAGAATATCATTCAGGTATAAGTAAGACCGGGAGATAAGGCGATAAAGAGCGTATTGTAGTGAAAAATACGTAATTTCGTCTTTGAAACCTGAAACAGTGTAAAAAAAGAATAAAAATATAGATAATTTTCTGATCTTTGTGCTCACGATTCGGGGTAAGTACCCTTCGGGAGCCAAAAAAGGTCTGAAAAAATAAAACAGAAATAATCGTATGAAGGTAAGAGCATCATTGAAAAAACGTACGGCCGATTGCAAAATAGTAAGGAGAAAAGGTCGTTTATATATTATCAATAAGAAGAATCCCAAGTTCAAACAACGTCAGGGATAAATCAAAATAATTAAAAAAATATATGGCAATAAGAATTGTAGGTGTCGATCTGCCGCAAAATAAGAGGGGTGAAATAGCGCTCACATATATCTATGGTATCGGCCGTAGTGCAGCTAACACCATTTTGACAAAAGCAGAAGTTGACAAGAATATCAAAGTGAAAGACTGGACTGACGACCAGGCAGCCCGCATCCGTGAGATCATCTCTAACGAATTTAAAGTAGAGGGAGATCTTCGTTCTGAAGTACAACTGAATATCAAGCGACTGATGGATATCGGTTGCTATCGCGGCATTCGTCATCGTATCGGGTTACCCGTACGCGGACAAAGCACAAAAAATAATGCCCGTACCCGCAAGGGAAGAAAGAAAACCGTTGCTAACAAGAAAAAAGCTACTAAATAACAGATAGGTAACATGGCAAAAAGAACAGTTGCAGCAAAAAAGAGAAATGTGAAAGTGAGTGCTGTCGGACAAGCGCACATTTCATCGTCATTCAACAATATCATTGTTTCGTTGACCAATGAGAACGGTGAAGTGATCAGTTGGTCATCCGCCGGGAAGATGGGTTTCAGAAGTTCTAAAAAGAATACCCCTTATGCAGCACAGATGGTTGCACAAGATTGCTCCAAGGTAGCTTACGATTTAGGGTTGCGCAAAGTAAAGGCTTATGTGAAAGGTCCGGGTAACGGACGTGAATCGGCTATCAGGACCATTCATGGTGCTGGCATTGAAGTGACTGAAATCGTGGATGTGACTCCGCTTCCGCACAATGGATGCCGTCCGCCCAAAGCAAGAAAAGTGTAAGTGTAGAATAATTTAAGTTTCATCTTGAAACTTGAGCTGTGATTTGATTACACCACAACTTCTCTGTAATCGCGGCTGCACAGTTTAGGCTTCAGTTTTAAAAAGTTTAATTTGTAAAATGGCTAGATATACCGGTCCAAAATCAAAAATCGCCCGTAAATTCGGCGAACCTATTTTCGGCCCCGATAAAGTTCTCTCTAAAAAGAACTATCCTCCGGGACAGCATGGTAATTCGCGCAGGAGAAAAACATCTGAATATGGTATCCAGTTGCGTGAAAAACAGCGTGCAAAATATACGTATGGCGTACTTGAAAAACAATTTCGCCTTACATTTGAAAAAGCAGTACGTAGCCGTGGCGTTACCGGTGAAGTATTGTTGCAATTACTGGAATCGCGTTTAGATAATATTGTGTACCGTCTCGGTATTTCTCCCACAAGGGCAGGAGCACGCCAGTTGGTGTCACACCGTCATATTGTAGTAAACGGAAAAATAGTGAATATCCCCTCTTATACAGTAAAACCCGGAGATGTAGTTGGTGTAAGGGAAAAATCCAAATCATTACTGGTCGTGGCAAATGCGCTGGCTGGATTCAATCACAGTAAATATCCTTGGCTGGAATGGGACAAAACTTCTTTAAGCGGTAAGGTGTTGCACATACCCGAAAGAACAGATATCCCCGAAAACATCAAAGAACAACTCATCGTAGAATTATATTCTAAACAATAATTTCATGGCAATATTAGCATTCCAAAAACCCGATAAGGTAATCATGTTACAGGAGGATGCGTTCTCCGGTAAATTTGAATTCCGCCCGCTGGAACCGGGATACGGCATTACCATAGGCAACGCCTTGCGCCGCATTCTGCTCTCTTCGCTGGAAGGATTCGCTATTACATCGGTGAAGATAGAGGGAGTGGATCATGAATTTGCGACCATCCCCGGCGTGATAGAAGATGTAACAGGTATTATCCTCAATCTGAAAAAAGTAAGGTTCAAAAGGATAGTAGAAGAGTTCGAAACGGAAAAAGTAAGCATCGCTATTTCGGGAACGGAAGTGTTTAAAGCCGGAGATATTGGTAAACTGCTGACCGGTTTCGAAGTACTCAACCCCGAACTGGAAATCTGCCGGATGAACAAAAAGGCTGATTTGCGTCTTGAGTTGACTATCAACAAGGGGCGGGGGTATGTGCCGGCCGATGAGAACCGCGACCTGGTGGCACCGGACGATGTGCAGACCTTGGTGATCGACTCTATTTACACTCCGATCCGTAACGTAAGTTTTGATGTGGAAGATTACCGTATAGAACAAAAAACGGACTACGAAAAACTAACCATTGAAATTACGACCGATGGATCCATCCAACCCAAAGAAGCGTTGAAAGAGGCCGCCAAGATATTAATCCAACACTTTGTCTTGTTTTCGGATGAAAACAAGATCATGCTGGAAACATCCGACGCGGAAAGCATTGAGGAATTCGATGAAGAAGTACTTCACATGCGTCAACTCCTGAAGCGTAAACTGTCTGACCTTAACTTGTCGGTAAGGGCATTGAACTGCCTGAAAGCTGCCGACGTGGAAACGCTCGGACAATTGGTTTCACATAATAAGAACGATCTGCTTAAATTCCGTAACTTCGGAAAAAAATCGCTTACCGAGTTGGAAGAACTGCTTAGCAGCCTCAAGCTCCAGTTCGGCATGGATATTTCGAAGTATAAATTAGATAAAGACTAAAAAACTGCAATGAGACATAATAAGAAAAATAATCATTTGGGACGTAAGACTGCGCACCGTTCGGCCATGTTATCCAATATGGCCAGTTCGCTCATCATGCACAAGCGCATTTTTACAACTGTGCCCAAAGCCAAAGAATTGAGAAAATATGTAGAGCCTCTTATCACCAAGAGCAAAGAGGATACCACCCACTCACGCCGTGAAGTATTCAGTAAGCTGCAAAGCAAAACTGCTGTGACGGAATTGTTCCAGACGGTGTCGCAGAAAGTAGCAGACCGTCCGGGAGGATACACCCGTATCATCAAAACCGGATTCCGTTTGGGTGACAACGCCGCCATGTGCTTTATAGAACTGGTCGACTTCAACGAAAACATGTTGGGCGATGGCAAGGCCAAGAAAACAAAAACTCGCCGTTCACGCCGGAAAGCTTCTGACGCTGTAGCTGACGCTACAACTGATAAGCCCAAAGCAAAAGCAGCTTCCAAAACTAAAGAGGTAAAAGAAGCCGAAGAGCACGCGCAGGAAAAAGCCGTGAAGGTGGTAGAAGAAACTCCTGCTGCTGAAACTGCTGAAGTGGTAGAACAGCCTACTGAAGAGAAAACGGAAGAGGTTGTGGCTGAGAAGGAAGCAGAAGAAGCTCCCGCTGAAGAAAAAAATGAGGAGGCAGAGGAGGTCAAGTAAAACCTTCTCTCTCAAGATAAAACGCTGTAGGTACATCGTCGTAAAGACGGAGGCCTAAAAAACTCAGTCGATAATGTATTTGCAGCGAAGCTGTGATTTTTAAAATGTTAAACATTAAAGAAAAGCGCCGCGAGTGATTCGTAGCGCTTTTTTGCTTTTTCCCCCCTTTGGCATCAACTTTTTAAACCGATAACTGTTTACTATACGAATACCCTTACGAAAATGCTCCGGAAAAGGGTGAATTCATGGGGTATTGTATTGAGAAATTTAGAAAATAGGTGCCGGAATTCAGGTAATGATAATAAAATGCATGAAGAAGATTGTTGTAGTAGGTTGTGGATTTGGCGGATTACAATTCGTCAATCATTTGAAAAAGGGGAAGTTCGATATCATTATAATCGATAAAATAAACCATCATCAGTTTCCCCCGTTATTTTATCAGGTAGCTGCATCTCAGATAGAGCCTTCCACCGTTTCATTTCCCATCAGGAAGATATTCCAGAAGAGAAGGGATGTGCGTATACGCCTTGCCAATGTGCTTGCTGTAAATGGCGAGGATAAATATATAGAAACATCGGTAGGCCGGTTCCTTTACGATTATCTGGTGATTGCTACAGGTACGCGTACTAACTTCTACGGCAATGAACAGGTGGAGAATAATTCACTTGTGCTCAAATCCACCTATCAGGCCATCAATGTGCGGAACGCTATCCTTTCCAATTTCGAGAAATTATTGTATTCCGAAAACAAGGACGGGTTGTACAATATTGTAATCGTGGGGGGAGGTGCAACCGGCGTGGAGTTGTCGGGTGCTTTTGCCGAGATGACCAAGGAGATATTGCCGAAAGACTATCCCAATATCGATTCCGACAAGGTAAATGTTTATTTGTTGGAGGGAAGTCCGCACACCCTTCCCAATATGAGTAGTTTTGCACAGAAATATTCGGAGAGTTATCTCCGGTCGATGGGAGTGATCGTGAAAACCGGCATTATCGTAAAAGATTACGATGGAGAGAAGGTTATTTTGAATAATGGGGAGATTATCCCGACTAAGAATGTGATCTGGTCGGCCGGCGTGACGGGAAATGTCATTGAAGGTATTCCTGCGGGTTCGGTATTGCCCAACGGCAGAATCAGAGTCGATCGTGTCAATAGGGTAGAGGGGTTGAATGATGTATTCGCTATTGGTGATGTGGGCTATATGGAAACCGAGAAATATCCCAGAGGGCATCCGCAGCTGGCCAATGTGGCAATCGGACAGGGGAAGAACCTGGCGAAGAACCTGCAAAAGATGGTAAAGGGTGAAACAGGACTGAAACCCTATGAATACCGTAATATGGGTACGATGGCTACCGTGGGAAGGAACAAGGCGGTGGTAGATCTTCCCTTCGTGAAGTTTAAGGGATGGTTTGCCTGGCTTGTATGGATGTTCCTTCACCTGATGCTGATCTTGAGTGTGCGTAATAAACTGGTTGTCTTTATCAACTGGGCATGGAATTATGTTACTAAAAACAACTCGTTGCGGCTGATACTAAAGGACAGTGATTGAAGTACTGAATAAGCCTCCCTTACAACTCAGTTTAGCCTTGAATTTCTTAAAAGAAAAGGGAAAATCCTATTGTACCACCGAAAGTATTATTTATTAACCCATCATAGTCTCCTCTAAGATATTGAAATCCAAGGTTTAATCCGATATTTTTATTGATAAGGTACATGATTCCTGCTCCCGCACCCAGTGCCAAACCTCCTATAGATTCGCCATCCTCACTTAGGCCACCATATCCAATGCCAACTTCGATAAACGGTTTTATATTGCTTTGATTATCAAAATAATAAGAGGCAGAGGGGAGGACGGAATATAGTGTGCTACCTTCTGTGTTTAATATACTTGCAGAAATTCCTACAGATAACCCGTCAGTGACAAAGTATCCCACAGATGGACTGAAGACAACCGTGGTAGTAGATGAGCCCCATCCTTCAACTTTTGAGGAAGAAACTTGGAGTATTGAATTTCCGGAAACGATCCAATTACCTTTGTTTATTTGACCAAAAGATAAAGATGACACGGAAATCACTGCGAATAATAAAATAATTTTTGAGTTCATAACTTCATAAATAAATGTTTCATAAATATATATTAATGCTTGTTGTGTTTTATGGCTTTTTTTACATCGTTTTGTATTAAAAATGCAAAGATAAATTTAAATTAAATAATTGCAAATTAATTGTAATGATTTTTTAAATAATATCCTCTGAATGCTTGGATGTCGATTATCAGAATTCATAAAATTTTGTATATTTGCCACAGCATAATGATTTTTATAATAACCTTCACTCCAGAATGAGAATAAAAGAGATTATTCAGGTAATTGAGCAATTGGCTCCACTGCCGTTGCAGGAGAGTTATGACAATAGCGGATTGCAAGTGGGCGATGTGAACCGGGAAGCAACCGGTATCCTACTATGTATCGATGTAACCGAGGATGTGATAGATGAGGCATTGTCACTGGGTTGTAATCTCATTATTTCACACCATCCCCTCGCCTTCCGGTCTTTCAAATCACTTACCGGAAAAAATTATGTGGAGCGATGTATGATGCGGTCCATCAGGCATGATATCGCACTCTATGCTGCACATACCAATTTGGATAATGCGCGGGGGGGTGTCAACTATAAGTTGGCAGAGATGCTTGAACTGCAAAATGTAAAAATCCTGCAACCCCTTGAGAATGCATTGTTGAAATTTGTCACCACCGTACCGCTCCAGCATGTGGAAAGCGTGAGGAATGCCCTTTTCAATGCAGGGGCAGGACATATCGGGAATTACGATAGTTGCAGTTATAACCTATCAGGGGAAGGTACGTTCCGCGCAAAGGAAGGTGCCCACCCGCACGTGGGTGAGATCGACCGTCTTCATTTTGAATCGGAGGTAAGGATAGAGACTGTTATCCCTGTCATGAAAAGGGATGAGGTATTACGGGCACTCCTGGCGGTGCACCCTTATGAAGAACCTGTATTTGATTTTTATCCTATTGCCAATAACTGGCCCCGGCACGGCAGCGGGGTAGTGGGAGTCCTTCCGGAACCGATGCCTGAACAAGAGTTCCTCTATTTACTCAAAGATATTTTTAATTTGCCTACCATACAACATTCAAAAATGCAGGGGCGGGAAATCCGTGATGTGGCCCTCTGTGGAGGAGCAGGGGCATTTCTTATCCCCAAGGCAATTGCTTATGGAGCTGACGCCTTTATTACCGGCGAAGCAAAATTCAATGATTTTTACGATGTGGAGGGACGAATACTACTTGCAGTAGTAGGACATTATGAATCGGAAATCTGTACAAAAGAGATATTTTTTGATCTTATTTCCGGAAAATTCCCTACCTTTGCATTACATAAATCGGCGTTCGATTCGAATCCGGTGAAATATCTGTAAAAGAAAGCGGTCAGACTTGTTCCCGCAGTTACGGAAAGATGTGGTAATAAGACGATTGTAAAGTCGTTTATTGCTGCATTTTTTGCTGAATAGACAGCATCATCAATAAAAATTATATTTAGATTATGGCGACAAGAAAGAAAAGTGTTGAACAGGAAGTGTCGGTAGAAGATAAGTTGA
The DNA here is from genome assembly GCF_002410825.1 of Proteiniphilum sp. UBA5384. GTDB lineage: Bacteria > Bacteroidota > Bacteroidia > Bacteroidales > Dysgonomonadaceae > Proteiniphilum. Next base: position 65,394 of record NZ_DHOS01000073.1, read on the forward strand.
AGTCCCTTTACAAGCTTCAATCGTATTTATCCGAAATAGACCGGATTAAAACCTTGCGGGGGGAGCTTCCGCTTGAGGTGGCGGACCTCGATGATGAGATTGCAGGGTTGGGGACACGTATCAACAATTTTGAACTGGAACTCAAACAGCTCGATGAAAACTCGAAGTTGCAGAAGGGGAAAATAGAAACCAGTAAATCAAAAATTGAGAAATATAACAAACAGCTTGAAAATGTGCGTAACAGCAAGGAGTATGATCACCTCACAAAGGAGATTGAATTTGAAACCCTTGAAATAGAACTTTCAGAAAAACATATTCGTGAATATGCGCAGCAGTCAACATCCATTAAAGAGCAGATTGAGGCAGCCAACGGCCTTCTGAAAGATAAAACATCGGATTTGGAGCATAAAAAGAAAGAGCTCGACGATATTGTTTCGGAAACCAAAGCTCAGGAAGAAAAAATCCGTGAGAAGTCAAAAAAGACCGAGGCGACCATTGAGCCCCGTTTGTTAACAGCGTTTAAAAGAATTCGCAAGAACGCCCGTAATGGGTTGGGCGTTGTACCTATCCAGCGTGGTGCTTGTGGAGGATGTTTCAATAAGATCCCGCCTCAGAAACAGATGGATATTAAACTGGGCAAGAAAATTATTGTTTGCGAATACTGTGGGAGGATCATGATCGACCCGGAAATGGCTGGTATCTCTGAAAAATAAGTACATTTTGTCATAAAAATCCTTCAAAATCATTTTAGAAAACTTAATTGGAGAATTTTTTCTCCAATTTCTTTTTATTTTTTCTTTTTTTGAAGGGAAAAAATGTATCTTTGCGACACTGAAGGAGGCGCTCCTTTCGTAATCATACACAGCTTATTTCTAACCCTTTGATTTATCATTGGTTAATCAAAAAGATTATATATAATTTTATATGGCTAATCGAATAAAAATTAAGAAAGGCTTACAAATTCCACTGCTTGGCGAAGCTGAAGGGACGCTAAGGGGCAAGGTGACGAGTGAATATGTGAGAATTTGCCCGGAAGATTTTCATGGCGTTACACCCAAATTAACCGTCAAAGTAGATGACACCGTAAAGGCCGGAACTTCCCTGTTCTATGATAAGAATTATCCCGAAATTTCTTTTGCATCACCCGTCAGTGGTATTGTAACGGCTATTGAACGCGGAGAAAAACGGCGCATCCTTTACGTTGAGGTGAAAGCCGACAGTGCCGTGCAATATGAGGATTTTGGTAAAAAAACAGTAGCCTCTCTTTCCGGTGAAGAGGTAAAGAAATCCATTCTTGATGCCGGCATCTGGTTCCTTATCAAACAGCGCCCTTATGATGTGGTAGCTGTCCCGGGAAAAGAACCACGCGATATATTTGTGACCGGATTCGATACGGCGCCGCTGGCTCCTTCCTTCGATTTTATATTGAATGGTCGTGAAGCCGACCTGCAAACCGGATTCGATGCCCTGGCAAAACTGACGCCGGGGAAAGTATACCTCTCTGTCAGTCCAAAAACCACCAACAAGGCATTGCGGGAAGCAGGAAATGTAGTGATTACTGAATTCGGCGGACCGCATCCGGCTGGAAATGTAGGTGTGCAGATCAATCATATTAAGCCGATAAACAGGGGCGAAACCGTATGGACGCTTAGTGCGCCGGATGTAGCGCTGATCGGTCGTCTTTTCAACGAAGGGATTGTGGATCTTACCCGTACAGTGGCGCTCACCGGCTCTGAAGTGAAACAGACCGGATACTACCAGATGTCGGTAGGAACACAGTTGAATTCGATTTTTAAAGACAACGTGACGGAAGGAATCTCATTAAGATACATCAGTGGAAACCCCCTTACAGGCACCAAGATTGATGCGGACGGCGTTCTCCGGGCATATGATGCGCAACTCACCGTTATTCCCGAAGGCGATGATGTGCATGAAGCTTTTGGCTGGGCATCTCTTTCTCCAAAGCGTTACAGTGCCGGATGTACCTATCCTACCTATAACAAGAAGAAATATCGCCTTGATGCCCGTCTGTTAGGTGGACCAAGGGCTATTATCGTATCCAATGAATATGATAAGGTGTTCCCCATGGATATTTATCCTGAACAACTTATCAAATCCATTATCGCATTCAATATCGATAAAATGGAGCAATTGGGTATATACGAAGTGGCACCAGAAGATTTCGCCTTGTGCGAGTTTGTGGATACTTCCAAACTGGAATTGCAGCGTATTGTACGTGTGGGGCTTGACTTGCTGCGTAAAGAGATGGAATAAAATCGAAAAAGAATATATAACTCATAAATAACAGAACTTTGAAAGCGTTAAGAAAGTATCTTGATAAGATCAAACCGAATTTCGAGGAAGGCGGAAAACTGCATTGGCTCTATTCTACATACGATGCATTTGAGACGTTCCTCTTCGTGCCCAACACGACATCGAAATCGGGTGTACATATCCATGATGCGCGTGATTCAAAACGCACGATGATCATTGTGATTCTTGCATTGATCCCCGCATTACTGGTGGGTATGTATAACGTGGGATTACAACATTATATGGCCATCGGTCAGGAAGTAACATTCCTTACCAGATTCTTTTATGGCTTTCTGGCAGTACTGCCCCAGATAGTTGTTTCTTATGTGGTCGGACTCGGAATCGAGTTTGCTATGGCCCAGATGAAAAAAGAAGAGGTGGCTGAAGGATTTCTTGTTACCGGAATACTTATCCCGATGATAGTGCCGGTAGATACTCCCTTGTGGATGATTGCCGTGGCTACAGCCTTCGCTGTGATATTTGCGAAAGAAGTATTCGGCGGTACCGGATATAATATTTTCAATGTGGCATTGATTACGCGCGCATTTCTTTTCTTTTCCTATCCGTCAAAAATGTCGGGTGACCAGGTATGGGTTCGTACTGCCGATACTTTCGGAATGGGGAAAGGTGCTGTAATCGATGGTTATTCGGGAGCCACCCCGTTAGGACAAATTGCTACTACCGAAGCAGGAAATTTTTCCGATTTTGCTTTCAATGGTATTACCGGTCAACCTCTCTCTCTCAGCGATATGTTTTTCGGATTCATTCCGGGGTCTATCGGAGAGGTATCCACCTTGGCCATCTTGCTAGGAGCGGTTATCCTGATAGCCTCCGGAGTCGGGAGCTGGAAGACCATGCTTTCGGTATTTATCGGAGGTCTTGTTGCTGTGTTACTGGTGAACTCGTTCGCACAAAATGCTATTATGGAGATGCCTGTATATTATCATTTTCTATTAGGTGGATTTGCTTTTGGTGCCATATTTATGGCGACTGATCCGGTAACATCCGCGAGGACTGAAAGAGGAAAATGGATTTATGGTTTCCTTATCGGGTTACTCGCAATAACCATCCGGGTGTTCAACCCCGGATATCCTGAAGGAATGATGTTGGCAATCCTTTTTATGAATGCGTTTGCGCCGTTGATCGATTTCTATGTGATCGACGCCAATATCAAACGTCGTATGAAACGGGCAACAGTTACAAAATAAGTTATTCACTTTCGGTTTCGCCGTTATTCATGCTTCACTTTATTTTGTGCTTCGCACGTAAATATCATCGAACAACTGAATAACAATTGAATAACAACTGAAAATCAATTGACTAATAATCGAACAATTATGAACAGAGAAAGTAGTGGATATACGATCATATATGCATCAGTAATGGTGGTTATAGTGGCGCTTGGATTGGCTTTCACTCATCAGGTACTGAGTGATAAGCAGATTGCAAACGAAAATACCGATAAAATGCAGCAGATATTACGTTCTCTCAACTTGGAGGTGACCGCTGCGGATACACAAAATAAATATAGCGAACTGGTAAAGAACGCCTATCTTGTCAATGATGAGGGGAAGAGGCTGGAAGGCACTGAAGGAATTACGCCTGATGATCCGGCTTTTTCAACTGAGTTGGGTGATGCCCAGGCAAAGGGATTGCCGGTCTATGAAGCCGAAGTAGACGGTTCTACCAAGTATATTATTCCTATGAGCGGTACCGGTCTGTGGGGGGCTATCTGGGGTTATCTGGCCATCGAGGCTGATGGAAGTGCCATTTACGGTTCAGAATTTGGTCATGCGGGAGAAACCCCGGGGTTGGGAGCCGAAATCGTAACGCCTCATTTTAGAAATCAGTTTCAGGGTAAGAATCTTTTCAGGGAGAATGAATTCACCTCGGTAGCTGTAGTAAAACCCGGACAAACCAATACCAGAAGAGATTATGTGGATGGTATCTCAGGTGGAACTATTACCAGTAAAGGGGTAGATGATATGTTGTTGAATAGCGTGGGTAGATATAAGAATTTTTTAATGAACTTACGCACTGCCAATCAATAAGGGTGGTACAATTTTGTCAATGAAAATATAATAGAGAAAGAAAATGGCATTATCAAGTAAGACAAAAGCGGTTTTATTGGGACCGTTGAATAAAAATAATCCTGTCATCGTACAGGTATTGGGTATCTGCTCCGCACTGGCAGTAACCTCTAAACTCGAACCTTCGATTGTTATGGCGATTGCTGTGACCATTGTAGTGGCTTTTGCCAATGTGATCATATCGTTGTTGCGCAAATCAATTCCTAACCGTATTCGTATTATTGTGCAGTTAGTGGTTGCGGCGGCATTGGTGACCATTGTCAGTGAAGTTTTAGCAGCATTTGCCTACGATGTGAATAAGCAACTCTCGGTATTCGTCGGATTGATTGTGACAAACTGTATTTTGATGGGGCGCCTTGAAGCATTCGCTCTTGGTAACGGTCCGTGGCCTTCTTTTCTGGATGGAATCGGCAATGGATTAGGTTATGGAGCGATATTGATAGTAGTAGGATTCTTCCGCGAACTTCTGGGATCCGGTACCTTGCTGGGCTACCCGGTAATACCGCAGGGGCTCTATGATGCCGGTTATGAAAACAACGGTTTGATGATGCTTGCTCCAATGGCAATATTGTTAGTGGCTTGTATTATATGGGTACACAGGTCGAAAAATAAGGAATTACAGGAAGAGACCAATTAAATAAAAAAATATTATGGATGCAATTAGTTTGATTGTACGATCGATATTTGTCGACAATATGATTTTCGCCTACTTCCTGGGAATGTGTTCTTTCCTGGCGGTGTCGAAAAACGTGAAAACAGCATTAGGTTTGGGAATTGCAGTTACTTTTGTATTGGTACTTACCTTGCCGGTCAATTATTTGCTGGAAAATTATGTGTTGAAAGCGGGTGCCTTGCAATGGCTGGGAGAAGAGTATGCCGACGTTGATCTGAGTGTCTTTAGTCTGCTCATCTTTATAGCTATCATTGCATCGATTACCCAGCTTGTAGAGATGGTTATTGAGCGTTTCAGTCCCGCCCTCTATAACTCATTGGGGATTTTTCTTCCCCTAATTGCTGTAAACTGTGCGATCCTTGGTGGCTCATTGTTTATGCAACAGCGTGATTTTGCCAATGTAGGGATGGCCACATCCTATGCTTTTGGTTCCGGGATCGGCTGGATGCTGGCTATTGTCGGTATGGCTGCTATCAGGGAAAAGCTGGAGTATTCCAATGTTCCCAAACCTTTGAAGGGATTAGGGATAACCTTTATCGTTACTGCATTGATGGCCATTGGTTTTATGAGTTTTTCAGGGATTGACATTTAATCGACAACAGACAACAATAAATTATTTATTATAATATGAGTGTATTATTGAGCGCGGGTGGATTGACGATATGGGCGAGTGTCATTGTGTTCCTGCTGATCATTTTGGTGCTTGTGGTGATCATTCTTATAGCCAAAGCAAAGTTAATGCCATCAGGTAATGTAAAGGTCACAGTGAATAATGAAAAAGAATTAGATGTGCCGATGGGTAGCACCCTGTTGAATACGTTACAATCACAGAATATTTTTCTCTCTTCCGCTTGCGGAGGTGGGGGAACATGTGGCCAATGCCGCTGTCGCGTAGTAGAAGGGGGAGGCGAAATCCTTCCCACGGAGAAAGGGCATTTCAGCCGCAAGGAGCAGTTGAATGACTGGCGCCTGAGTTGCCAGGTGAAGGTAAAGGAGGATATGTCTATCATTGTGCCTGAAGAGGTCTTTGGTATCAAAGAGTGGGAATGTGAAGTTATCTCCAATCACAACGTGGCATCATTCATCAAGGAATTCGTAGTGAAATTGCCCGAAGGTGAAAAGATCGACTTTAAACCGGGTTCATACAGCCAGATCAGGGTTCCTAAATATGACGAGATCAAGTATTCCGATTTCATCATCGACGAAGAATATAAAGGTGAATGGGATAAGAATAACATGTGGGGACTGGTAGCGAAAAACGATGAGGATACTGTGCGCGCTTATTCTATGGCCAACTATCCTGCCGAAGGGAATATCATTACCCTCAATGTGCGTGTGGCAACACCACCGTTCGACCGGGAAAAAGGTGCCTGGATGAATGTGAATCCCGGTATCGTGTCGTCTTATATCTTTAAACTGAAACCGGGAGACAAGGTGATGATGTCGGGCCCGTATGGAGATTTCCATCCTGTCCTCAACAGTAAACGCGAAATGCTTTGGGTCGGTGGTGGTGCCGGTATGGCTCCCCTGCGCTCGCAAATCATGCACATGACCAAAACGTTGAAAACAACCGACCGCAAGATGTCCTATTACTATGGGGCACGGGCATTGGTTGAAGCCTTCTATCTGGAAGATTTCTACGAACTCGAAAGGGAATTCCCTAACTTCTCGTTCCATTTGGCACTCGACAGGCCTGATCCGGCAGCCGATGCAGCAGGTGTGAAGTACACTCCCGGATTCGTCCATCAGGTGATTTACGATACATATCTGAAAGACCATGATGCTCCTGAAGACATCGAATACTACATGTGCGGTCCCGGCCCGATGGCCGCCGCTGTACAGCGAATGCTCGACAGTCTTGGTGTACCACCCGAAATGATCATGTTCGACGATTTCGGATAACAGCAGATTTTATTACATTTACTATATATAGTCAGGCGGTATTCCTCCATAGAGAGGGATGCCGTTTTTTGATTAATATATGATATTGCAGACAGGGAGGCATACTCCGTCTTCTATATCCAGCATGGCATTGACAAGGTGGATATGGTCATACTCAGGGAGGGAATCGCGGTGGATAACTCTTTCCGATATAATTCCTTGGCGAATAAGATTCTGCCGTTTAGTGCCATTTAAGAGCGAGCTCTCCGGGGTGAAATACTTTTCCCCCTGACTGAACACCACATTGCTATAAGATGTGTCTGTGATAAAACCGTCACGGGTAATAAGGATCTCGTCGCAATCTCCTTTCTTTGCCAGTAAGTCATTAAATGGTTCCCTGTTGGCAAACTTGAGTGGGTAATCGACGAAAGCCTCCATCAACTTTAATGAGGAGATTTTCCTGGGAATATATTTTTCAAATGAAATCTCTTCAATGCTATCATAATAGAGTATCCGGCATTTTACTTTCGTATCTTTGAGTTCAGCCGGGAGTAGTTCCCGGACGTCAGGCAGTGAAGGAGATTTAAATCCGAAATCGGAGGCTGTCCGTTGCATCCGTTCTGCGTGTCCCCGCCCGTTTTGAATCTCACCCTGAAGTATGCAAATGGTCTCTAAAAACATAGCATGTGAAATTTAAAAAGGAAGATATATTTTTTTAATGGATTCTTCATACTCTTTCCGGCAATCACTGTTTGCGGTAATACCGCCGCCGCTGCGGAAAAAGAGTTGTGAACCGCATTGTTCGATAAACCGGATTAGCACGAACGACTCCAGTACTTCTCCGTCGAAATAACCGGCCACCCCTGTATAGTAGCCCCGTGGCTCCTTCTCTGCTTCCTTGATAAGCCGGAGGGTCGCTTCCTTGGGGGCTCCCGATACCGATCCAGCCGGCAATAGTTCAAAGAAAAGCGTACCCAGATGATCGAAATAATCCTCCGGAAGTGCACCTTCGATTTCGGAACTCACCTGTAGTATTGGTCCTTTGTTTGTTTTTAGTTTATCTATATATCTGAAACGGTTTACTTTTACTGAGGTAGCAGTCTTGCTCAGGTCGTTACGTAACAGATCCACGATGGTATTATGTTCAGCCGTCTCTTTCGGATCGTGCAGGATAACTTCACGGGCATGGGGTAAAAGTGCGTCAATTGTTCCCTTCATGGGAAAAGTGAGTATTTTACCCCTTGCTATGCATACAAAGCATTCCGGAGAAAAGCAGACCCATCTGCCGGGGACGCAGAGTTTATAGGTAGCTTTACTGAACCGGAAAATATCTTCCGTCGAAAGTGTGCTCTGCAGCGGGGTCTTGATTGTGAGGTTGGCAAGGTAGGAGTCCCCCCTTTTCAACCCCTCCATCACCACTTTAAAACGTGCCCGGTAGGTATCGTAGTTTTCGGGATTAGCCTCGAACAGGTATCCTTCCGGAAGGGTGGGAAGCGAAGTGTAAGCATTGGAAGTACCTTTTATATCAAACAGGATTTGGAACTGGCACATCGGATCTGAGATAAAGAATCCCTCCTCCATTTCAAAATCGATTGCAAACAGAAACGGTTTTCTCTCTTTTCCCGCTTCGTTCATCTTCACCTTTATATCATTGCATTGGAAAATCATGCTACAAATATAGTGAACTATTTCGTTAAGCTGAATGCGTAAGGTTTATTTCATATCGACTATGCTTACTGCCTTCAATAAGGTGTCACATATTGGTGGAAGGATCGGGGGTATTGAAAATTTCTTGAAGAGATCAGTAAAATATTTTGCGGATATAGATTTTTGCTTTTACTTTGATACATTTCCTCTTTTGTAGACGTTTATATCTGATAATATTGTCTTATTTTTGCCGGGCAAAAAGTGAATTCCCTGATTTAAATGGAAAAAAATAAACAATCCGACACATATCTGTGGGGAAAATTCCTTGAAGGAGATGCCGACGCTTATGCAAAAATTTATAAGCAAACGGTACAGGACCTTTTCCGGTACGGGTTGCTGTTCTCTTCGGACAGGGAATTGGTGAAGGATTGCATTCATGATGTCTTTATAAAAATATATGCCAACAGGGTTTCATTGAGTATGACCGATAATGTAAGTGCCTACCTCAATACTTCACTCAAAAATACAATCATTAATCAACTTAAAAAGAATCGGTCCATTTCTTCCCTCCAGGAAATGGATGAGTGGGGCGAAACCGGCGACGATGCCGAAACGCCTGAATCTTCCTATATCCGTAAAGAATCAGATGGTCAGTTGAACCAAACATGGCAATCCGCCATGTCCGTCTTGAGTTTACGACAACGGGAAATCATGTATTACCGTTTTGTAAAGAACCTGAGTATAGAAGAGATTTGCAAAATTACCAATATCCAATACCAATCGGTGGCAAATTCAATTCAACGATCGCTGATCCGGATCAAAAATTTGATCAAAAAGCAAAGTCTTCCCTAAAAGTTGTCTAATTAATGTTTATTTGCAAAAATTAAGAGTATAAAATGATATACTTTCTGTTGATGTGAATGTAATATAATTGTTATTAGACAAAATATGAAATTCACCCAGAAACATGCCGATTTTTCGGTATACGCTTTTGAAGATTTTTTGCAAGATGAGTTTTTTATCCGGTCCATTCATTCTCCCAATGAAGAGACCGCTCTGTTTTGGCAGGATTTTGAAAAGTCCAATCCTGCCAATATTGATGAGTTCTGTCTGGCAAAGGAGTATCTGGAAACGGTTAAAGCCGGTGACGGGATCCTGTTGGGTGATAATGAAGTGGCCGATTTATGGAACAGGATAGATAAAACCAATCATAAGCGTGTAAGGACCCGGAATTACAGGATCGTAAAATGGTCGGCTGCTGCATCCGTCGCAGCCATACTTGGCATTTTCTTTTTTATGAATTTTCACGGCAATACCAAAAGGGATATCGCTTCATATGCCGTTCATACAAAAGATAGCGTCTCTGATATTGATGGAGATGTTTTATTGGTTTTGTCGGAGGATAACATCATTCGTATCGAAGATAAAGAGGCTTCTGTTATGTATGGAGAACATGAAATCAGGGCGGGCAAAGAAACTGTCAGCAAAGAGGTTGATGATAATTATAACCAACTGATTGTGCCGCACGGTAAGCGCTCTGTTTTGACTCTGGCAGATGGTTCAAGGATTTGGGTAAATTCCGGTACCCGCGTTGTCTATCCTTCCCGGTTCGATAAAAAACAACGGGAAGTTTACGTAGATGGGGAGGCTTATCTGGAGGTTTCCAAAGATCCCGACCGTCCGTTTTTTGTGAAAACAAAAGATATGAACGTGCGGGTGTTGGGGACCAAATTCAATGTGACGGCCTATGAATCGGAAACATTCAGCCAGGTGGTGTTAGCGGAAGGAAAAGTGCAGGTACAGTCGGGAGCCAATGACGCAGTTATTCTGAAGCCTGACGAAAAATATGCCGTGAAAGAGGGTGTCGATGCCGTGAAAAAAGTAGATGCCGGGAAATATATTTCGTGGGTACAGGGATTTTATAATTTCGAGAGTGCCGGTTTTGGTTTTGTGATAAATCGGTTGTCAATGTACTACGGGATTGATATCGAAGTGGATCCTACATTGGAAAAAGTAAAATGCTCCGGAAAGATCGATTTGAATAATCCGTTGGAAACCGTATTGGACGGACTGGATTTCATTATTCCCCTATCTTATCGGTACGAAACCTCAAATGCAACTTATTATATCAATGCCAGATAATGTGAGTTTTTGTATATAAATAACTTTAGTTGAGATGATAATGAAAGTGTTATGAAAAATTTTAACTTTATTGTGAAGAACGCACGAGGGAAAAAATTTCCCTATGTGCTGTATTGCCTCCTTTTTTGGAGTGTGACACTGTCTTTTGCCGGTAATACCGTATATTCGCAAAATGACAAGACTCTATCGATTCGGGCCACCAATGAAACGGTACGTGAAGTGTTGGATCGGATTGAAAAGACCTTCGGGTATGTCTTTTTTTATTTAGACGATACATCAGATTTGGACCGAAAGGTGTCTATCAACCAGAGCGGGAAAAATATAGAAGAGATCCTGACGGAATTATTGTCCGGGACTTCCTGCACTTATCGCATTTCGGACCGTCAGGTATTTATTTCGGAAAAACGAACAGTCGAAAACCGTGAAGTTGCTCAACAAGCACAATTGCGGAGGATTAGTGGACGCGTTACCGATGTCAAAGGTGAACCCCTGATCGGGGTGAATATTACCGTGGAAGGAAAAACCGGCGGTACAATAACCGATTTGGATGGACTGTATGAGTTGCATATCGACCAGAGAAATGCTGTGCTCCTTTTCTCCTACATAGGGTTTACCCCGGTGGAGATCAGGACCAATTCTTCCTCCAGCATTTACGATGTGATTCTCGAAGAACAGGTGAATGAACTGGAAGAGACAGTTATCATCGGTTATGGTACCCAGCGTAAAATCAGTAATATAGGGGCCCAGTCTTCGTTGAAACTCGAAGATATCAAATCGCCTTCGGCAAGTTTGACTACAGTATTGGCCGGACGATTGGCGGGTGTAGTGGCTGTGCAGCGGACAGGTGAACCGGGTAAGGATGCCGCGGATATCTGGATTCGCGGTATTGCCACTCCCAATACGGCAAAACCTTTGATCCTGGTAGATGGCGTGGAACGGTCATTCAATGATATTGACCCGGAAGACATAGAATCACTGACAACCCTGAAAGATGCTTCTGCTACGGCCGTATATGGGGTGCGGGGTGCGAACGGTGTGATCATCATTAAAACAAAACCCGGTAAAATTGGTAAACCGACTATCAGTACCGACTATTACGAGTCATTCACCCGGTTTACGAAAATGGTGGACCTCACCGATGGGGTTTCTTATATGAAAGCCGCCAACGAGGCATTGAGGAATGACGGATTGGCGACAAGGTATACCGAGTCGCAGATACAGAATACAATTCTGGGAAAAGATCCCTATCTGTATCCGAATGTGGATTGGTTGAACGAGATATTCAATGACTGGGGACATAACCGTCGTGTGAATGTCAATGTGCGTGGAGGTAGCGAGAAGGCCTCTTATTATGCCTCTGTCAGCTATTTCAACGAAACAGGCATGACGGTCACCGATAAGAATATAGGTGCGTTTGATTCGAAAATGAAATATAGCCGCTATAATTTCACGACCAACCTGAGCCTTGAGGCCACACCATCCACCAAAGTGGAAATCGGTGCCCAGGGATATCTGGGTGAGGGTAACTATCCGGCTATCTCTTCGGCAAGTTTATATAATGCCGCCATGTCGGTGTCGCCGGTAGAATACCCGAAGATGTTTTTTGTAAATGGTGAGCCATTCGTGCCGGGACGTTCTTCAAATAATAACTTCAATAATCCTTATTCGCAAGCCACACGCCGGGGGTACGATAATTTGACCAAAAACCAGATTTACTCCAACTTACGTGTTACCCAGGATCTGGGCATGTTTATCCAGGGTCTCAATCTGACAGCCATGTATGCATTTGACGTGTACAATGAAATACATGTGCATCAGGATCGTGCCGAATCGACTTACTATTTCCTGGATACCAACGTTCCTTACGACCTGAATGGTCAACCCATCCTGCAAAGGATTTATACGGGTACCAATGTATTAAGCTACAGTCAGGAGACCAGTGGCAATAAGAAAACATATCTCGAAGCTTCGTTGAATTATGACCGGACTTTTAACGATCACCGGGTGAGTGGTCTGTTTCTTTTCAACCAGCAGCAAAGGCTTCTTTACCCGAAAGGTACTTTGGAAGAGGCCATTCCCTATCGCCTGATGGGTATTGCGGGTCGTGCTACCTATTCATGGAAAGACCGTTACTTTGCAGAGTTCAATATCGGCTACAATGGCGCCGAGAACTTCTCACCGAAGAATCGCTATGGAACTTTCCCCGCATTTGGAGTGGGATGGGTGATCTCCAATGAGAAATTCTGGCAACCGTTATCACGGGCGGTATCACTCTTTAAGATTCGTTATACAGATGGAAAAGTAGGTAACAGCGAGGTGTCTGACCGCCGTTTTATGTATCTGGACCAAATGAAAGAAAACGATAGTTATGGGTACAAATTAGGACCTAACGGTACAAAATATTCGGGATATGAGACACTGAATATGGCTGTGGACCTGATATGGGAAGAAGCACGCAAACAAGATCTCGGCATTGACCTGAAGTTGCTTGACGATGATCTTTCTGTTATCTTCGACATTTTTAAAGAACGCCGCGAGAATATCCTTCTGAAACGGGAAAACTCAATACCCTCTTTTCTCGGATACAATACTTCTGCACCTTATGGAAATATCGGTATCGTAGAGAACAAAGGTTTTGATGCTACGGTAGAATATACCAAGCATTTCAATAAGGACTGGATGTTGATGATACGGGGTAACTTTACCTACAATAAAGACAAATGGATCCAGGGCGAGTTACCGGAACAACGGTATGAGTGGATGAACCAGTATGGTCGTAACATCCTCGCCAAGAAAGGTTATATCGCCGAAGGTCTGTTTACGCAGGCTGAAATTGACGATATGGCCCGTTGGAACGCATTGTCCGACGCAAATAAAGCTATTACGCCAAAACCGTTTGCATCCCAGTTCGGCACCGTAAAAGCCGGTGATATCAAGTATAAAGATCTGAATAACGATGGACAGATTGATGCTTATGACCAGACATACATCTGTCGTGGTGATGTGCCGGCAATGGTATATGGTTTCGGATTTACGGTAGGCTGGAAAAGCCTGCAAGTGGGGATGATGTTCCAGGGGGCTCACGATGCTGAACGTATCATGAGTGGAAGCAGTATCCAGCCATTTAATGGCGGTGGTGGTGCCGGCAACCTGTATAGCAACATTGCCGACCGGTGGACGGAAGACAACCCGAACCAGAATGCTTTCTATCCGCGATTGTCATATGGTGCGGAAACTTCCAGTAATATCAATAATTTCCAGCCGAGTACATGGTGGGTACGCGATGTTAGTTTCATGCGCTTGAAAACTATGCAGATATCATATAACCTGCCAAAAGATTGGGTCAATAAATTACACCTGAAAAATGCTGCTGTGTACGTGATGGGGAATAACCTATTTACACTCAGTCGGTTTAAGTTGTGGGATCCGGAATTAAATACGGATAACGGAGCCTCTTATCCCAATACGACGTCCTATTCGGCCGGTATTAATTTTACATTCTAAAAAACAGTGACGATGAAAAAATGCAATTATATATTCTGTGGTATGTTGTCGCTATTCATGGCGGTAACCTCCTGTTCTGACTATTTCGACCAGATACCTGATGACCGTCTGTCGTTGGAAGAGATTTTTACAACAAGAGACGGAGCCTTGAAATATCTTTCTAATGTCTATACATTCCTGCCCGATGAGTTCAATCAGCGACAGGTGCATGAAACAAGCCTTTATCGTACGCCCGGCCCATGGACCGGTGGTTCCGACGAAGCTGAATGGACCTCATCGGGAAATAAAGCCAAGCTGATCAATAACAATACGATCGATGCCACCGAAAATACAATGGTATTATACCGTTGGAAAAGCTGGTATTCGGGGATACATGAGGCCGCTGTATTTACCAAATATGTGGACCAGGCCCCGCTTACAACAGCAGAGAGAACACAATGGAAAGCCGAGGCGCGTGCATTGCGTGCTATCTACTATTTCTATCTGGTACGCACTTATGGTCCTGTACCCATTCTGGAGGACGATTTTCCATTGAATACGCCGAGTGACCAGTTACAATTGCCACGCAGTACCGTAGACAGGTGCTTCGACTTCATCGTTTCGGAATTGAAAGCTGCACAGAATAGCGGTCTGCTGGAAGATGCCTCTTCTGACAGGACTACGGGTGTCGGGCGTATCGATAAAGCTATAGCACAGGCATTTATCATTGAGGTGTTGACATATCGTGCCAGTTGGCTGTTTAATGGTGAGTGCAGTTATTATTCCGATCTGATGAATCCGGACGGAACAAAATTATTTCCTGATCAGCCGGACGCGGCAACCATCAAGGCAAATTGGCAAAAAGTAATTACCGAATGCCGCCAGTTTCTGAATGATTACGAAGGCCGTTTTCAGTTGATGCATACCGATAAGTCAGGAAAACCCGTCGCCGGTCCCGATGCCGAGGGGTTTAACCCCTACGAATCCTATCGTCGCGCCATCAGGACTTTATTTTCGGAGATGGGAAACAACAGGGAGATGATTTTTTATCGGATGGATAATGCTGCAGGAACCATGCAGTACGACCGTATGCCCAATAAATCGGGCAACACATCCAATTACCGGGGAGGAAGTCTGTTGGGCGCTACCCAGGAAATGGTGGATGCCTACTTTATGGCAAATGGGATATCGCCTATCACCGGCTATGCCGCCGATGGCGTGACGCCCATTACCAATCCGCTTTCCGGTTATAAAGAAGACGGCTATTCTGCTTCGGACTATAAAGCTGAAGATGGAACGCTGTATGCACCTACGGGTACGCGTAATATGTACGTGAACCGTGAGCCGCGCTTCTATGCCGATATTACTTTTAGTAATTCAAAATGGTTTTCAGGTACCGAAGGCGATTACATCACCGATTTCACCTATAGTGGAAACTGTGGAAAGGCACAAGGGAACAATGACTTTACCAGTACCGGATACCTGGTACGGAAGAATATGGATTCCGG
Organism: Proteiniphilum sp. UBA5384; assembly: GCF_002410825.1. Classification (GTDB taxonomy): domain Bacteria; phylum Bacteroidota; class Bacteroidia; order Bacteroidales; family Dysgonomonadaceae; genus Proteiniphilum. The sequence goes on from NZ_DHOS01000073.1 coordinate 81,131, forward strand.
TGACCGTAACCAAAACCTGGTTTGCGTATTGCTCCGCTTGCCGAATATCTATTTTAATTATATGGAAGCATTGGCACATGCAGACCCTACCCATGAAGATATTTGGAAGTATATGAATCTGATCCGCAGACGTGCCGGCATTCCTGAATACGGAACGTCAAACCTGCCGAAACCGACTACTACGGATGGGATAATGGAATTGATCCGGAAAGAAAAACGCATTGAGTTGAGTTTTGAGAATTGCCGTTATTTCGACGTGCGTCGTTGGGGGCTGACAGCCGAATTTTTCAATAAACCGGTGCACGGCATGAATGTGAACTACGATGGAAACGAGTTCTACAAACGTACGGAAATCACTTCACGCAATTTCGACCGTCAGTATTTTTTCCCGATACCGCAAAGCGAAATAGATATTGACAAAAACCTGATGCAAAATACCGGATTTTAATAAAACTGATTAATCAATAGAATAATGAAACAATATATATTTACCATAATATGTTTGATGTCGGCTGCATTTTTGTCGGCATGCAATGATGACAAGGAAGCCAAACCCTATATTCCGGATTACGAAATCGTACCGCAATATACTGATGCCGATACGTGGATAGCTTACGAGGCTTTTAATCAATATTTGCTGGATAACAACAAATATATCTATAAAGCCAGTACGGCCAATGAAGCCGCCGTGGATCGTAATAATGGAGCGGCAGCGATCTGGTGCCAGCCTATTTATTGGGATATGGCCATTAATGCCTATAAACGCGCCAAGGCCGAAAGTAACACCGAAAGGGAGCAGAAATATAAAACTCTTGCCGATCGACTCTTCGCCGGAAATAAAGCACATTATGCCAATTTCGACTTTGATGATAACAATACCAATACCGGATGGTTTATTTATGATGATATCATGTGGTGGACCATCTCTTTGGCACGTGCTTATGAAGAGTTTGGTGTGGGAGAGTATCTGGACCTGTCGGAAAAAAGTTTCGGCCGTGTTTGGTATGGTTCCGAAAAAGTAGGTGATACAGGATCGTATGCCGATCCCGAAAAAGGACTGGGCGGCGGTATGTTCTGGCAATGGCAACCTATCCAGAACCCGAGACCGAATGAGGCTGACAACGGTAAAATGGCTTGTATCAATTTTCCGACCGTTGTGGCGGCACTTACATTGTATAATAATGTGCCGGAAGGGAGAACCGAATCTTCCGACCTTCGACCTGTCTATCAGACAAAAGAGCAATATCTGGAAAAAGGAAAAGAAATCTACGATTGGGCGGTAAATAATTTGGTGGATATCAGTACCGGACAGGTTGCCGACAGCAGGCATGGAAACGGTAATCCGGCATGGAAAGATCATGTATATAACCAAGCAACATATATCGGTGCTTCCATATTGCTTTATAAAGCGACCAAAGAACAGCAATATCTGGACAATGCCGTTATGGCTGCAGATTATACGATGAAGACTATGTCGGGGACATTCGATCTGCTACCTTTCGAGTCGGGTGTTGAACAAGGTATATATACAGCTATTTTTGCCCAATACATCGCCATGCTGGTATATGATTGCGGACAGGAACAATATATTCCTTTCATCAGGCGCAATATCAATTATGGATGGGCGAACCGTGATAAAACACGGGATATTTGCGGTGGCGACTATACCAAGGCTGTCGTGGAAGGTGATGCAGTAGAAAGTTATGCCGCTTCAGGTATTCCCGCACTGATGTTATTGTTTCCTGTAGATAAATGATTGAATACTAATAAACAAAAAAAATGAATACCGTATATTCGATTTGGAAAATGGGACGCTATACATTGCTATGTGTGGTATTAATGCTGCAATTTATTGCATGCTCAGAAGAGAAGCATGATGAGTATACCGCAGCGCCTGAGATTGAAGATGTATATATCCATCAGTTAGATGAGCTGATTGCCGAAATGCAGGATTTGCAACAAAATTCGGATTATGGGGAAAAGAAAGGTCAATACCCCACTGAAAGCCGGGCGATTCTTTCGGATGCGATAGATGCTGCCAACCGCGCCGTGTTATTGATCAAGTATCAGAACCCGGCTCCTTCAGAAAATGAAAAACAGCGTTATATCATAAATACGGAAGCTGCTATGGAGAAATTCAGGAATTCAGTCCGTACTGAAGATGCCGAGACTATTCCGGCAGAATTGTTTGTCGACGGTAAAGGTGGTAACTCCTTTATTGACTTCGGTCGCAGTGAGGAATATGTGAAGTTCGGCGAACAAGGGAAACAAGCATTTACAGTGGAACTTTGGGTGAAAATTACCGAACGGGGACGATGGGATAACTGCTTGTTCCTCTGCTCATATATATCAAACGATGACTGGCGCAATGGCTGGATGATGTATTGGCGCAAGTCAGATAACGGGATTTATCGTACTACATGGGGCGGACTGAATACGACCAATGGCGATAGGGATCTTTGGGAACCCAGTTTCAGGGTATCGGACGACCTGGATCAATGGCAACACTTTGTAGCTGTGTATAGCGATGAAGGATTGGGCGGCAATTCAACCCTGCGTGCCAAACTTTACCTGAATGGCGAATGGATGAAAGATGAAATTGTTTCTCCCGTGACGAGAGTGTACCAATCGGCACATTATGCCGAGTATTCAAAGCCGATGACCGCTTTCGGACGTTATATGAGGACTACTGACGATTTATTTGAAGAAGGATTCTCGGGATATATGAAGAAAATCCGTATCTGGAAAACTGCCAAAAGTGCCGATTATATCAAAAAGTCTTATGAGGGTGCGGTAGAAGTGACCGGAAAAGAAACCGACCTGGCGGCAGGATGGGATTTTACCTCCAAACCTTCCGGAGCAGACAATGAAATTATTGACCTGACCGGACGGCATACGGCCAAAATTATAGGGACATATAAATGGGAGCGTATTGTGGAATAATAAATATGAAAGCGATGAGACAAATAAATAATAAACAGAGCAATAGTATGTTTCTTGTCCTCCTGATGATATTCTGTTTGGCAGGAGCTTTTTCGGCCTGTTCGGAGGATGATAAAAATGAATATATCACCGATACGCAGTTGAGTATTTTGCAGGAAAACCATGCGTCATTGACTTATTTGCTGAAAAATTCTACTTACGGTACTGCGCCGGGTACTTATCCCGAAGCAAGCAAAACGATCCTCAGTAACGCGATTGCCGAATTGGAGACATCCATTACCAAGGTGAAGTCCGGCGAACTGTTTGATGAGGCTGCATTGGAGGCCATTGTGGCAAAAGCAAACCAGGCAATTGACGAATTTAAAAATTCGAAATATTACAATCTGTCACCTGTAGCACAACAGTTCATCAGCAACCTGATGGCGAAAGCCGATCTGTTACGCGAAATGATTTCCGACGAAGCATTATGGGGAAACCACAAAGGGCAGTATCCCTTGGAGGGGAAAGCTGCACTCGAGAGTGCTGCGGAAGAACTAGAAGCGCTGGCAGACAGGATCAGGACAGGAGCTATTACCGATATGACACAGGAAATCTACGATCAGGCTATTGCCGCGGGCGACAAAAAATTGGACGAAGTGAAAGCTACTGCCTGGCCGGAGGATAACCTGATATGGAACCTGTTTGTGGATGGTAATAACGGGGGATATATTGATTTCGGGTATAAGGAGGATTTTGTGAGGTTTGGTGGAGATGATCATCAGAACTTTACCATTGAACTTTGGGTGAATGTCAAAGAGTTCTGCAGTAAGCCCGGTGAAGATAACAGTACATTCCTGGCTTCATTCGTGAACTCGCCGCGAAGCGGATGGCGTGTGCAATACCGTAAGGTAAACAATGGGAACGAACACTGGCTGAGAGGTTCCATGGCACACTGGCAAAACGAGGGACCAAGTGATCCCCAATGGTGGGAGCCGAGAGCTATCGTTAGTAATCCAAAAGACAAATGGACCCATTTTGCTTTCGCTGTGGCTGACGATGGCGTCCCGGGTTTTGATCCTCCGCAGGAACACACAAAGTCGTGTGTATTTGTGAATGGTTCCCAAACGGGTGAAGTCATCCGGGTAGGAGAGCCATGGCGCACATATATTGAAGACGGTTGTGTAGAGCAGCAAATGCCGATGACAGCCTTCTGCCGCTTAGATGCCGATAAAGCAACCCGTGAAGAATATTTCTCCGGTTATATCAAATATATACGTATCTGGAAAGGAATCAGGAGCCGTGATGATATCCGGACCTCGGCACAAGGTAACAATGACGTTGATCCCAACGATCCGAATCTCGTCGCCGCCTGGGATTTTGAAGTGCATGGTTCACAACCTCAGGGTACAACGATATCGGATGTGACCGGTCGGCATATTGCCACTTTGAAGGGCCCGCAAGGTTCGTCTGAGTGGGTTGAAGCAACCACTATCGCCCAATAAATCTTTATTGGAAAATCAATTTTGAAAAGCGTCCGGTTTCATAAATTGGGCGCTTTTTTACAAAACCGGAATCATTTAAAAACTGGAAAAATTGTATCCGGATATCTCTTTTATAAAATAAAGAAGGTATAAATATAAACAATTCATTATCGAAAGACATTGTATGGAACACGTGGAAGATGAAATGGGGAGGTAGGGATAATTCATTGATTATTTGTTTAGTTTGGGTGATCGATAAGTTTCAAATCGAAAATTTCAGGCTGAAATAATAATCAAAATGAAAATTTTTTGAATAAAATCGTGAAAATATTTTGTTGATATCATTTTTTGCATTTACTTTGCAACCGTCAAACAAGAACAATTTCAAGTTGCCATATGTATTATCAGGTCGGTATTCTAGTCATTTCTATTCTACTTCTGGAAAAATTCGGAGGGTGAGACTGGCATATCTGTGATTTACATTAGGTAAAAAAAATAGGGATAACCTTTCTCACCCGGTGGGAAAGGTTATCTTTTTGTGTAAGGATAAAAAAAAGTGAATAAAATGGAACGTATTTATGTATTTGATACAACATTAAGAGATGGCGAACAGGTGCCGGGTTGTCAATTGAACACTATTGAGAAGATCCAGGTAGCACAAACTCTTGAGTTGTTGGGGGTGGATGTGATTGAAGCCGGTTTTCCCGTATCGAGTCCGGGCGATTTTAATTCGGTGGTAGAAATATCCAAAGCGGTTACATGGCCTACTATCTGTGCGTTGACCCGCGCGGTGGAGAAAGATATAGAAGTGGCTGCCGAAGCACTGAAATATGCCAAAAGAAAAAGAATCCATACCGGCATTGGCACATCCGATTCACATATTAAATACAAATTCAATGCCACCCGTGAAGAAATCATCGAACGAGCTGTCAAAGCCGTAAAATATGCCCGTAATTTCGTGGACGATGTAGAGTTTTATGCCGAAGATGCAGGTCGTACCGAGAATGAATATCTTGCCCGTGTGGTACAGGCTGTGGTGAATGCCGGAGCCACGGTGGTGAATATACCTGATACGACCGGCTATTGTTTCCCCGATGAATATGGTGCAAAAATAAAATACCTTATTGATAACGTAGATCTGAAAGATGCCATCCTCTCCACCCATTGTCACCAGGACCTGGGAATGGCCACCGCCAATACTATCGCGGGAGTGTTGAACGGGGCTCGTCAGATAGAGGTGACCATCAACGGTATCGGTGAACGCGCGGGGAACACCTCCCTCGAAGAGGTGGTGATGGCATTGAAAAGCCATAAAGATCGCGGATTCGATACCAATATTAATACACAGCATATCTATTCCGCCAGCCGGATGGTATCGAGCTTGATGAATATGCCGGTACAACCCAATAAAGCTATTGTGGGGAGAAATGCTTTCGCGCATTCTTCCGGGATTCATCAGGATGGTGTACTCAAAAATGTAGAAACATATGAGATCATCAATCCCCAGGATGTGGGAATCGATGACAATGCCATCGTATTGACAGCTCGCAGCGGACGCGCCGCACTGAAAAACCGTTTAGCTATCCTTGGTGTAAAACTCGAAGGCGAAGAACTCGACGAGGTATATCAGAAGTTTCTGGAAATGGCTGACAGGAAGAAAAGTATCAATGACGATGATATACTGATGTTAGTGGGTAAGGATGGACGCCTGACCAGGATCAAAATAGAATACCTGCAGGTATTGTGTGGTATTGGAGTACGTGACGTGGCCAGCATAGGTCTTGATATTGCAGGGGAGCATTTCGAAGCCACGGCAAGTGGCAACGGACCGGTAGATGCTGCTATCCGTGCTGTAAAAAATATCATCCGGCGAAAAATAAAAATCAAGGAATTCCTTATACAGGCCATCGACCATGGTAGTGATGATATAGGTAAAGTGCATATGCAGGTGGAACATAATGATATACATTATTATGGTTTCTCTGCCAATACCGATATCGTGGCGGCATCCGTGGAAGCATTTATTGATGCGGTGAATAAATTCGTAAATTAACAAATCAATTATATATGAAGACTCTTTTTGATAAGATATGGGATGCACATGTAGTGGCAACCGTGAAAGATGGTCCCACCCAATTATACATCGACAGGCATTTGTGTCATGAAGTAACCAGTCCCCAGGCTTTTGCCGGTATCAGGGCTCGTGGATTGAATGTGTATCGCCCGAAGCAAACCACGTTAACGGCTGACCATAATATCCCCACAATGTGGCAGAACAAGCCTATTCGTGATACCGTTTCCCGTTTTCAGGTGGAAACCCTTGCGAAAAATGCTTCAGATTTCGGATTGACATACTATGGGCTTAATAACCCCAAGAATGGAATTGTGCATGTGATTGGTCCCGAGAATGGTTATACCCAACCCGGAATGACGATTGTCTGCGGTGACAGCCATACCTCCACCCACGGGGCTTTTGGTGCTATTGCTTTCGGTATCGGTACCAGCGAGGTGGAAATGGTGCTGGCATCACAATGTATACTGCAAACCCGTCCCAAGACTATGCGGATCAATTTTGACGGGAAGCTGGAAGAAAATGTAAGCGCCAAGGATATGGCACTTTATATGATTTCTCAATTAACAACAGGAGGTGCGACCGGTTATTTTGTGGAATATGCCGGTGAAGCAGTCCGAAATCTTTCTATGGAGGAACGGATGACCCTTTGTAACCTGAGTATAGAGATGGGGGCACGTGGAGGCTTGGTTGCCCCGGATGAAACCACTTTTAACTATATCAAAGGGCGGGAATTTGCCCCCAAAGGAGATAAATGGGAAAAAGCGGTGGCCTACTGGAAAACGTTGAAGAGTGATGAAGGAGCTGCCTTTGATAAGGAGGTCACTTTCGACGTGGCAAAAATACGCCCGATGATCACTTATGGTACCAATCCCGGAATGGGGATGCCTATCGATGGCACTATTCCTCATCTGGATGATATCGGGGAAGCAGGAAAGATATCATTCGAGAAGTCGTTGAATTATATGGGATTCACTCCGGGAGAGAAGTTAGAAGGAAAACAAATCGATTATGTCTTTCTGGGTAGCTGCACCAACGGCCGTATCGAGGATTTTCGGGTATTCACCCAGTATGTGAAGGGTAAAAAGAAAGCAGGAAATGTTACTGCATGGTTGGTGCCGGGCAGTTGGCAGGTGCGCAAACAGATTGAAGCCGAGGGATTGGACAAGATACTCGAAGAAGCCGGATTTGAACTCCGTCAGCCCGGTTGCTCAGCCTGTCTGGCGATGAATGATGACAAGGTGCCGGCAGGTAAATATGCAGTTTCTACCTCCAATCGTAATTTCGAGGGGAGACAGGGGCCGGGTGCGAGGACTATCCTTGCCGGACCTCTGGTGGCCGCTGCCGCTGCCATAAACGGAAAAATCACGGAACCATAAATGAATGTGATGATGTGCTGATATGCTGATTGGAGAAGGTGAACAATTTATATGTCAGTGTATTGGCGGGAAATTAGGATAAAAAATACTAAAAAAGTAAAGAAATAAAATGGAAAAGTTTCAAACAATAACATCCACATATGTGCCACTTCCGATTGAGAATGTGGATACAGACCAGATCATACCTGCGCGTTTCTTGAAAGCAACCACGCGCGAAGGATTTGGTGATAACCTGTTCGCCGACTGGCGTTATGATAAAGAAGGAAATCCTAAACTCGATTTTGTACTGAACAATCCGGTCTATTCGGGAGAAGTATTGGTAGCAGGAAAAAATTTTGGTAGTGGTAGCAGCCGTGAACATGCCGCATGGGCAATCGGTGGTTACGGATTTAAAGTGGTCGTATCGAGTTTCTTTGCTGATATCTTTCGCAATAACGCCCTCAATAACGGTATCCTGCCCGTGGTAGTGAGTGAGAAGTTCCTGGGCGAGTTGTTTGTCTCGGTGGATAAAAATCCAAAAGCCACGGTGACGGTCAATCTTGAGGAACAGACAATTACGAATAACGGAACAGGGTCAGCAGAATCATTCGAGATCAATCCCTATAAGAAAGAGTGTCTGCTAAAAGGACTGGATGATATAGACTTTCTTCTCTCCAATAAGGATAAGATTGAAGAATATGAGAGAAACCGTGCTTTTGCGTACGAGTAATTAGTCTTATCATTATTACATCAGTAAATCATCACATCAAATATAGGTTGTTTTGGGAGAAGCAAGGAAAATAGAAATCATGGACACCACCCTTCGCGATGGTGAGCAAACCTCGGGAGTCTCTTTTGCCGCGCAGGAAAAGGTTAGTGTGGTACGGCTCTTGCTCGAGGAGTTGAAGGTCGATAGGGTGGAGGTTGCTTCGGCACGAGTTTCCGAAGGTGAATTCCAGTCTGTAAAGAAGATGGCGCAATGGGCACAAGCACACGGATTTATAGATCGTCTCGAGGTGCTCGGATTCGTAGATGGCACTACTTCCCTGGAATGGATTGTAAATGCCGGCTGCAAAGTGGTCAACTTACTATGTAAAGGCTCATTGAAACATTGTACCTACCAGTTATGCAAATCGCAACAGGAGCATCTGGCAGATGTGAAAAACACTATTGTCCATGCGCAACGAATGGGTTTGGCAGTCAATCTTTATCTTGAAGATTGGTCCAATGGGATGCGTGATTCCAAAGAATATGTATTCCAGATGATGGACGGTTTAAAGGATGAGGCTGTCACCCGTTTTATGCTGCCCGATACGTTGGGCGTGCTCAATCCCGACGAAACAAACCGTTTCTGTTCGGAAATGATTGCCCGTTATCCCGGTCTTCATTTCGATTTTCATGCCCATAACGACTATGACCTGGCCGTGGCAAATGTATATGAAGCCATCAAGGCAGGTGTGCATGGCGTGCATGTCACCGTGAACGGATTGGGCGAACGTGCCGGCAACGCACCGATCACCAGTGTGGTGGCGCTTATCCACGATCATATGGGGTTACGTACCAATATAGATGAATCAAAACTCTATAATGTGAGCAAAGTAGTAGAGAGTTACTCCGGTGTGCGTATCCCTAATAACAAACCGGTAATTGGCGACAATGTGTTTACCCAGGTGGCGGGTGTACATGCGGATGGCGACAAAAAGAAAAACCTCTATTTCAATGACTTGATGCCCGAACGGTTCGGCCGTTTCCGTGAATATGCACTGGGTAAAAATGCGGGCCGTTCCAATATTATTAAAAATCTGGAAGCATTGGGGATCGAACTCGATGATGAGTCAACCCGTAAAGTGACCGCACGTATCATTGAACTCGGTGATAGGAAAGAAATCGTAAATCTCGATGAACTACCTTATATCGTTTCGGATGTGCTGAAGAACGGGATTGAAAATCAGGATATCAGGATGCTCAACTATTCACTTACACTGACTGATGGGTTGAGACCGACCGCCACCGTAAAGATATCTATCAAAGGGGAAGTCTATCAGGAGACTGCTGCAGGAGAGGGGCAATACCATGCTTTTTCCAAAGCAATGTACAAGATATACAGGAAATTGAACAAGCCGGCGCCGGAATTGATTGATTATGTGGTAGTGATTCCCCCGGGTGGAAAAACCAACGCTTATGTGCAGACCGTGATTACCTGGAAGTTTGATGACAAGGTTTTCAAGACCCGTGCGCTAGATATCGACCAGACCGTAGCGGCCATCAAAGCGACAATGAAAATGTTGAATATGATTGAGAGCGGGAATATTCCCAATATGAATTATATGAGATTACCTTGATTGATGTGATGATCCTGATGAATTAGGACAACTTGTCCCGACCTTCGGGAAATAGTGATGATTGGTAAATTGTAATCAACAAATCAGTAAATCAATTTTATATGCAATTAAATATAGCTGTACTACCGGGCGACGGAATAGGTCCGGAAATCATGGAACAGGCACTGAATATTACTTTGGCTGTCTGTGAAAAATTTGGTCATTCATTGACCTGTAAAAAAGCTGTCGTGGGTGCTTGTGCCATCGATGCAACCGGTGATCCTTATCCTGCCGAGACGCATAAACTCTGTATGCAGAGTGATGCCGTTCTTTTCGGCGCTATCGGTGATCCCAAATATGATAATGATCCCAATGCGAAAGTACGTCCTGAACAAGGATTGCTACGTATGCGCAAACAGTTGGGGCTCTACGGGAATATCCGTCCTGTAATGACCTTCCCTTCTCTTATCCATAAGTCGCCTCTGCGGGCTGATTTGGTAGAAGGTGCTGATTTTATCTGTATCCGTGAACTGACGGGCGGTATGTATTTCGGTCGCCCGCAGGGAAGGAGCGAAGATGGCAATACAGCTTATGATACTTGTGTATATACCCGAGAAGAGATAGAGCGGGTGTTGCATCTCGCCTATAAATTTGCCGGCCAGCGGCACAAGAAAGTGACGGTGGTAGACAAGGCAAACGTGATTGCTACCTCACGGCTCTGGCGTCAGATTGCACAGGAGATCGCACCTCAATACCCCGATATCGAAACCGATTTCCTCTTTGTGGATAATGCCGCCATGCGTATCATCCAGTGGCCTAAAAGCTTTGATGTGATGGTAACCGAAAACCTGTTCGGTGATATCCTTACCGACGAAGCTTCTGTCATCACCGGATCACTAGGGTTGCTTCCTTCGGCATCAGTAGGATTACATACATCGCTGTTCGAACCGATTCACGGGTCTTATCCGCAGGCTACCGGTAAGAATATCGCCAACCCTGTAGCCATGATCCTCTCTGCGGCCCTCATGTTTGAATATGGCTTTAACCTTATGGAGGAAGGAGCACTTATCCGTGAAGCGGTGAATGCGAGCCTTGAAGCGGGAGTTGTTACTGAAGATATCGCCGATGGCGGAAAAGCATATAGTACCTCTGAAGTAGGGGAGTGGATTGAAAAATATGTAAAAAATGGACGAAAATAAAAATAATTCCGGTTTGCGGAGTGCGACCAGTACGCAAGGGCGTCGGATGGCGGGTGCCCGTGCTCTCTGGCATGCCAACGGGATGACGCGTGAGCAGATGGGCAGGCCCATTATTGCGATCGTCAACTCTTTTACGCAATTTGTGCCCGGCCATGTGCATCTGCATGGAATCGGGCAACTGGTGAAACAGGAAGTCGAGAAATTAGGTTGTTTTGCAGCCGAATTTAACACAATTGCTGTGGATGACGGGATTGCAATGGGACACGACGGTATGTTGTACTCACTGCCGTCACGCGACCTGATCGCCGATTCGGTAGAATATATGGTGAACGCCCACAAGGCCGATGCGATGATCTGTATCAGTAACTGTGACAAGATCACGCCGGGTATGCTGATTGCTGCCATGCGGTTGAACATACCTGCGATCTTTGTATCGGGAGGACCTATGGAAGCAGGAAAAATCGGTGAAGAACAGGTCGACCTGATCGATGCCATGATCGAGTCGGCGGACGAATCAATCTCCGATGAAAGGGTGGAACAACTCGAACAGCTGGCTTGTCCTACCTGTGGATCCTGTTCAGGTATGTTCACTGCCAACTCCATGAACTGCCTCAATGAAGCGATCGGATTGGCCTTACCCGGAAATGGTACCATTTTGGCGACACATGTCAACCGCAAGCAACTGTTTATAGATGCAGCGCATCAGATCGTGGAAAATGCCTTTAAATACTACTTTGATGGTGATGAATCGGTATTGCCTCGGAATATCGCTACCCGTAAAGCATTTCTGAATGCCATGACGCTCGATATCGCCATGGGGGGATCCACGAATACGATCCTCCATACACTGGCTATCGCCCATGAAGGGGAAATAGATTTTACTTTGGATGATATTGATGCCCTTTCACGTAGGGTACCCTGCATCTGCAAGGTGGCGCCTAACTCAAAAAAATACCATATTCAGGATGTAAACCGGGCAGGAGGAATTTTGGGTATACTCAATGAACTCGCCAAATCAGAACTTGTGGATACCTCGGTACACCGTGCCGACGGACATACCCTGGCTGAGGCATTGTCAGCATACGATATTACCAATGGGAGCCCCGGTGTAGAAGCGCTCAGAATCTATTCGTCCGCACCCGGTAACCGGTATAATATTGTAATGGCATCGCAGAACGCACAGTTCAAAGAACTGGATACCGACAGGGAGAATGGTTGTATCAGGAATATAGAACATGCTTATACCAAAGATGGTGGACTGGCCATCCTGAAAGGAAATATTGCAGAAAACGGCTGCGTGGTAAAGACGGCCGGCGTAGATGAGAGCATTTGGAAATTTAGCGGCAAAGCCAAAGTGTTTCATTCTCAGGATGATGCCTGTACAGGTATACTGAATGGTGACGTGCAGGCCGGTGATGTGGTTGTAATCGTGTACGAAGGCCCCAAAGGGGGACCCGGAATGCAGGAGATGCTTTATCCTACGTCCTATATCAAAGCCCGGCATCTGGGTGCCGAATGTGCGTTGATTACCGATGGGCGTTTTTCGGGTGGTACCTCAGGGCTCTCTATCGGCCATGTCTCTCCCGAGGCGGCTGCAGGCGGCAGTATCGGACTGGTACGGGAGGGCGACATCATCGAAATAGATATCCCTTCCCGTTCCATCAATTTAAAAATATCGGACGAAGAACTTCAGGAGAGAAGACGGCAGGAAGAAGCCAAAGGAGAAAATGCCTTTAAACCCCGGCGCGACAGGGTAATTTCGAAGGCATTGAAAGCGTACGCCGCTTTTGTAAGTTCGGCCGACCTTGGGGCAGTAAGAATCATTTAAGATAAGAGATACAATTTTAGGTTCAAGTTTAAAGAGAAGAGTGTATGGACAAAACTATTCAAACGGAAACTATTCCCGGGAGTGAAATACTTATTCGTTCACTGCTCGCCGAAGGAGTAGACACCATATTCGGCTATCCGGGTGGAGCTATCATGCCCGTATTCGATGCCTTGTATGATCATAAGAATGAGATCCGGCACATCCTGGTACGTCATGAACAGGGAGCGCTCCATGCAGCGCAGGGATATGCCAGGGTCTCGGAAAAGGTGGGTGTAGCCCTTGTTACATCCGGTCCCGGTGCAACCAATGCCATCACCGGTATCACCGATGCCATGATGGATAGTACCCCGTTGGTGGTGATCTCGGGACAAGTCAATTCCACCCTGCTGGGTTCAGATGCTTTTCAGGAGGCCGATGTGATCGGCGTCACTCAACCCATTACCAAATGGGCTTACCAGGTACGGCGAGCGGAAGATATCGCATGGGCGGTTTCAAGGGCATTCTATATTGCTTCAAGTGGACGTCCCGGACCGGTGGTGCTTGATATAGCCAAAGACGCACAGGTGCTGAAATGCGGTTTTGTGTATGAGAAAACGACCTTCCTGCGGAGCTATCATCCGCTACCGCAAGTGGAAGAAGATAAGATAAAAAAAGCAGCCGACATTATCAACAATGCCAAAAAGCCGTTGGCCCTGGTAGGACAGGGGGTAATCCTTGGAAAAGCTGAAAAAGAATTATGCGCTTTCCTGGAAAAAGGAGGTATTCCGTTTGGGTCTACTATTCTGGGACTCTCAGCCATGCCTTCCGATCATCCCCTGAATCAGGGTATGCTGGGTATGCACGGCAATGTGGCACCCAACATGAAGACCAATGAGTGTGATGTGCTGATTGCTATAGGAATGCGGTTCGACGACCGGGTGACAGGTGATCTGAAAACCTATGCCAGACAGGCAAAGGTAATCCATTTCGATATAGACTTGGCCGAAATGGACAAGAATGTGAAAACTACTGTAAAAGTACTGGGTGATGCAAAACAAACATTACCAATGGTAACCGCATTGCTCGAAAAGAAATCATACCCCGAATGGACCGGAGAGTTTAAATCCTACGAGCAAAAGGAATTTGACTGTATCATCAAAAATGAACTTTATCCCGAAAATGGGGGAGCAATAAAAATGGGCGAGGTGGTGAACAAAGTGACCGAAGCCACCCACAATAAAGCTGTCTGCGTCACCGATGTAGGACAACACCAGATGATGGCTACCCGCTATTTCAAATACAATCAATCACGCAGTATGGTCACCTCGGGTGGATTAGGTACGATGGGATTTGGCTTGCCTGCCGGTATCGGAGCCAAATATGGTGCTCCCGACAGGACGGTCTGTGTCTTCGTCGGAGATGGTGGGTTACAGATGACGATCCAGGAATTCGGTACTATTATGGAATATGGTATAGATGTGAAAATTATCCTGCTGAACAATAATTTCCTGGGGATGGTGCGCCAATGGCAGGAACTTTTTTTTGACGAGCGCTATTCGGAAACACATCTGAAGAATCCCGACTTTGTAAAGATTGCCGATGCTTATAATATAAAAGGACGCAAAGTGACTCAGCGTGCCGAACTTGATGAAGCTATACAGGAGATGCTGGCACACAAAGGAGCATACCTGCTTGAGGTGTTGGTGGAGACCAAAGGAATGGTCTATCCGATGGTACCTGCGGGTGGAACAATTACCAATATACTGTTGGGGAACGGGCATACTTTGTGAAAGTAAAAGTTAAGAGTGAAAATTAAAAATTAAAAGTAAGCATGGACGGGAATAAAATATTATATACTATCACTATTTTCTCAGAAAATACGGTAGGAGTTCTCAATCAGATTACAACCATCTTTACCCGCAGGCAACTCAATATCGAGACATTGTCGGTATCGCCATCTGCTATCAGGGGAATCCATAAATTCACTATTACTACCTTCTCGGATGACGAAGAGGTGATGAAAAAGCTGGTACGGTTGATCGACAAGCGGGTGGATATATTGAAAGCCTATTTCAATACCGACGAAGATCTGGTACATCAGGAACTGGCACTTTATAAACTTTCGACCGATAAGGTAATGGAACATGGTTCCATTGAATACCTGGTGAGAAAATACAATATCCGTATCTTGGAGGTGAATGAAGATTGTGTGGTCTTTTTAAAGGCGGGACATTATGAAGAGACTCAAAGTCTTTTTGAAGAATTGGCGGAGACCATTGGCGTGTTGCAATTCGTCCGCTCGGGAAGGATTGCCATCACCAAGTCGAAGGTAGAACGCCTGAGTGATATGTTGTCCAAATGGGAACAGCAGAGGATCGACTTGCAAAAAGCGGAAAATGCAGTATAAAATCAATAAAAATAGAAACAAAAATGGCAAAAATGAATTTTGGCGGGGTAGAAGAAAATGTAGTTACCCGCGATGAATTTCCCTTGGAGAAAGCACGGGAAGTATTGAAAGATGAAACAATAGCAGTGATCGGCTATGGAGTGCAAGGCCCCGGACAGTCGCTTAACCTGCGTGATAATGGATTCAATGTAATTATAGGTCAGCGGAAGGAAAGTAAGACCTGGGATAAAGCGGTAGCCGATGGATGGGTGCCTGGTGAAACGCTCTTCGAAATTGAAGAGGCGTGCGAACGGGGTACCATCATTCAGTACTTGCTTTCTGATGCGGCACAAATTGCCCTGTGGCCCACGGTAAAGAAACATCTGACTGCGGGGAAGGCTCTTTATTTCTCTCATGGTTTTGGTATTACCTATAAAGAACGTACCGGTATCATCCCGCCTGCTGACGTGGACGTGATCTTAGTAGCTCCTAAAGGATCGGGGACAAGCCTTCGGAAAATGTTTTTAGAAGGACGTGGCCTTAATTCAAGCTATGCCATCTATCAGGATGCTACGGGAAAAGCATTCGACCGCGTGATCGCCCTTGGGATAGGTGTAGGATCGGGATATCTTTTTGAAACCGACTTCAAACGTGAGGTATATTCCGACCTTACCGGTGAACGGGGTACGCTGATGGGCGCTATCCAAGGCCTGTTGCTGGCTCAGTATGAAGTATTACGTGAAAATGGACATACCCCTTCTGAAGCATTCAACGAAACGGTAGAAGAACTTACCCAGTCATTGATGCCGTTATTCGCCGAGAAAGGGATGGACTGGATGTATGCCAACTGTTCCACTACCGCACAACGGGGTGCGCTCGATTGGATGGGACCGTTCCATGATGCTGCTAAGCCTGTCTTTCAGAAACTCTATGAGGAAGTAGCCTGCGGTAATGAAGCACAACGCTCTATCGATAGTAATTCACAAGCTGATTATCGGGAAAAACTGGAAGAGGAGCTGAAAACCCTTCGCGAAAGTGAAATGTGGCAGACCGGAGCCGTCGTGAGAAAATTGCGTCCGGAGAATAATTGATTACTGCAATACTGAATATAAATACGGTAATTTAAAAAAGAAAGAGCCCGACAGACCGTCAGGCTCTTTCTTTTTATCCCAGATCCTACATCTCTTCTTCTTGGGTAAGATCCAGTTTCTCGTCGTCTTTACCCCGGTCGAAGAACATTTTTTTCAGTGGATTTTTGCGGGCTTCGTCATAAGCCTGCCTGTTCCTGAAAACATCAATACCCATATAAATAGCCTGGCGGAACGACTCATCGGAAGCCATGTTTTTTCCCGCAATATCATAAGCAGTACCATGATCGGGCGAAGTACGCACGATCGGTAAGCCTGCCGTATAATTGACGCCCGAATCCATGGCGAGGGTCTTGAAAGGAATCAGCCCCTGGTCGTGGTACATCGCCAGGATGGCATCGAACTCCTTGAATCGTCCCGATCCAAAGAAACCGTCGGCCGGGAATGGCCCTGCACAGAGTATCCACTGGTCCTGTGCTTCCTTTACTGCGGGCGCAATGATCTCATTTTCCTCTTTTCCCAACAGTCCGTTTTCTCCGGCATGTGGATTTAGTCCCAATACGGCAATACGTGGGTTTTCTACCCTGAAATCACGTTTCAACGTGTAATCAAGGGTTTTCAGTTTTTCCATAATCAATTCCTTGGAGAGTTTTGACGAGACCTCCGAAAGAGGAACATGAGTAGTGGCTAATGCCACGCGCATTGTTTCCGTTGCCATGATCATCAATGCCTTTTCCCGGTTTACGGCAAAACGCTCTTCTAAAAATTCGGTATGTCCGGGAAATTGAAAGCGATCATTTTGAATAGAGTCTTTATTGATGGGAAGCGTGACTAATACGTCTATTTTACCATTGGCCAGATCCTGACAAGCAACATCCAGCGCCGTATAAGCTGCGCCCCCGGACTCGGTGCTTGCCGATCCGAGTTCTATCTTGATTTCTTCCTTGATGCAATTGACCAGATTGATTTTCCCTTCATGGGACTCTTCTACCTTGGAGATAATATGAAAATTAGGTGTATCACTGTTGAGTACTTTGCGGTGATAAGACGCCGATTTGGATGAACCGTACACTATAGGGTGGAACAGCTCGAGTATTCTGGCATCGGAGAAGGTTTTCAGTAGAATCTCATATCCTACGCCATTCACATCACCATGCGTGATGCCCACCTTGATTAAATCTGACATGTATATATGTTAATTAAAAATGTATTATGGATAAAAATCCGTGATGAATTAATGATCAAGATTCCTTTTCTCCTTCTCTTTCAGGAATACTGATAGTGTAGAGGGTCGACTCAAGACTACGCATAAGATTTCTCTTATTCATCTCCGGAGCATATACAAATACCTCGACTACCACCACCATACCTGTATTTTCGTTAGCGAAGGCATGCATCACGAACGGGCCTCCCATCATATCTGAGGACATTTCCCAGAGGCCGCGCAACTCTGCACGGAAAAGGCCGTCTGTTTCCATTTTACGATAATCGGGTGAGTAAACAGTGGTGGTTGTCATTTGCGAATCGAACGAACCCTTGATATATTCTCCTAATACCCTATTCCGGATTCCAATAAGTGAGTCTCTTTCAAAAACAGTCTCGGAAGTATAGGGAAATTGGTATATTACGATGTCCTGACGTCCCCGGGGAGCATTGTTGGTCGCCCAGTAGAAATTCTCATGCTCAGTGATGTTGGGCAATCCTTTGGGAAAATGAATATTAATATCAAAAACCTGTTTAACACGGGCTATCGGTTCTTTCGACTGGGTCATGAGATATTTTGCATTGCGTTCCAGTTCCTTGGAAATAAAGTAGTCTATGATACTTTCCTTGTTTTCTGTTACGAATTGTATAAAACTGGCCGTATCAGGTGCATGAATATTCATGATGACCTGCCCCATGGCATATTTATCGAGATCCGCCGTGAGTTTGGGATAACTGTAAATATCCGATATTTCGGGGATAATCACATTCCTCGCTACTTTGAAAGTACTGGTAAAGTTATCCGGAGTAAGTTGCACTACCCGAAAGTTGGGCTCTGGTTGGGGAATCGCCTTTACATTGGAATTAAGTACACCGAAAAGAGCACGTCCCGCAGCGCCTTCCCATGCGTTTTTGTCCATTATGACGATTACCTCGTTAGTAGATCCTGAAGCGGAAAAAAAACTCCCTCCACCGTCACATGATGTAAACAGCACAAATAAAGCCATAATGGCCGGTAAAACTGCATATTGTTCCTTCATATCGACGTAGTTTAAAAGTTGAAAACAAATATACGATTATTTGGGTGAAATAAAACTGTTGAGGCTAAAATAATCGTTAAAGTCTATTTTACCAGCTTCGCCGTCGACAGCATCCCGCAGGCGGCGAAGATATCCTCTCCCCTTGAGGCGCGGATGGTGCAGATGAATCCTTTCGCGGTAAGGAAGTCGCGAAATTTTACCATATTCTCGTTGGAGGAGGGTTTCAGGTTGCTCATCGGGATCACATGGAAGCGGATCAGGTTGATACGGCAGTCCAGACCGGCAAGCAGTTTGGTCAGTTCCCGTGCATAGAGCAGCGAATCGTTCACGCCGTCAAACATGATATATTCGAAGGAAAGTCTCCGTTGACGGCTCCAGTCGTACTCGCGCAGCATCTCAATTACTGAGGTCGAGGGAGCCGATTTTTCGATCGGCATGATGGTGAGTCGTTCTTCCGGTATCGGGTTGTGGAGGCTCACTGCCAGGTGGCATTTGCTCTCTTCGAGAAACCTTTTCAAGTTGGATGTCAGTCCAATGGTGGAGAGGGTGATGCGCCGTGGGCTCCAGCTGAGTCCATATTCAGCCTGGAGCAGTTCCGACGCCTTCTTTACGTTCTTGTAGTTATCCAGCGGTTCTCCCATTCCCATAAACACTAAATTGGTGATCTCTTCCGAGCCGGGCACCGAGTAGACCTGGTTCAATATTTCATTGGTGCTGAGATTATCATGGAATCCCTGTTTTCCCGTCATGCAGAAGTCGCAGTTCATCCGGCATCCCACCTGCGAAGAGACGCAGATGGTAAGGCGGTCCTCTTCGGGGATGGTCACCGTCTCGATGAATTTTCCGCCCGAAGTCCTGAACAGCATCTTACGCGTACCGTCCACCGATGTCTGTATATCCAACGGTTCCGATCTTCCTATATCGAATTTCTCCGAAAGGAGCTCCCTGTTCCTCAGCGAGATGTTGGTCATATCATCGATCTGCTTCACCCGTTTTTCATAGACCCAGTCGGCAATCTGCTTGCCGGTGAATTTGGGCAATCCCAGTTCCGCTACGCTTTCGGTGATCTCGGCAAGCGTCATCCCCAGAAGATATTGTTTTTGCTCCATTTGCTGCAATTATATTTGAAGTGCAAAGATAAGGTTAATTAGTCATAATAAAGTGGGTTTTGCGAACAAATATTTCAAGGGAAGGGTTTTATATGTAGTTAGTTATCAGTTGAAAGATAAAAAATGCGGGATTATGCAGAAACAAAGCGAAGAAAAAAAATTGCGACCGAAACAAGAGCAGCGTCGCCCCGGAAAAGAGTCGAAGATGAGACCGGTCCCTCAAACAGAGCCTGTAAAACAAGAGAATAAACTC
Source organism: Proteiniphilum sp. UBA5384 (assembly GCF_002410825.1). Classification (GTDB taxonomy): domain Bacteria; phylum Bacteroidota; class Bacteroidia; order Bacteroidales; family Dysgonomonadaceae; genus Proteiniphilum. Next base: position 101,369 of record NZ_DHOS01000073.1, read on the forward strand.
AAAGGAAAAATTGCCCTGATAACCGGGGGTGACAGCGGTATCGGGAAGGCCACGGCATTGCTTTTTGCGACGAACGGCGCAGACATTGCTATCGCTTACTTAAGTGAAACCGATGATGCGAAAGCTACCCAAAAGGAGATTCGGGAAATGGGAAGACAGTGCCTGCTCATAAAGGGGGACCTCTCCAAAGAGTCGAACTGTAAAAAGGCGGTCGCTAAGACGATTGAAAGATTCTCCAAACTCGATATTTTAATCAACAATGCGGCTTTGCATTGGGAAAAGGAAAGCCTGGAGGAGATCTCAACGGAACAGTGGGAGCGTACTTTTGTCAATAATGTATTTTCTTATTTTTGGGTTACCAAGTATGCCCTGAAGCATCTCAAAGAAGGCGCTGCCATAGTCAATACAAGTTCTGTGACCGCTTACCGGGGGAGTGCCAAACTCATCGATTACTCTGCTACCAAGGGTGCTATCGTAAGTTTCACCCGAAGTCTTGCCCAGAACTTGGTTCCAAGGAAAATACGGGTGAACGCCGTAGCACCCGGGCCAATATGGACACCGCTGATTGCTTCCACTTTTGATAAGGAAAAAGTAGCCGGATTTGGCAGTGAAACCCCAATGGGCAGGGCGGGAGAACCTAATGAAGTGGCTACCTGCTTTCTCTTTCTGGCGTCCGGCGACTCGTCCTATATGAGCGGTCAATGCTTGCATCCCAATGGAGGAGAGATAGTGAATGGTTGAAATTCTTATATGCTGAAATATATAGAACATGATACAGAAACAAATGAAGTAGAATAAGCGAAAAAACCCGGATACTTTCACAAGCCTCCGGGTTCGAAATTTTTTGTAATTAAAAGTAGAAGTAGAGTATTTATTGAGTAAGCAAGGGGTTAATTCCCTGCTTTTATTTTTCCTAATCCCTCTTTGTTGAGTTCTTTATCCGCCGGGTTACCATAATACCTGACGCTCCCTATACCCTCGGAACGTACCTTAAGGTGTTCTGAGGCATAGCAGCTAACATTACCTACTCCTTCGGAGGTGACAACGGCACTTCGCGCGGTGAGTTCTGTGGTATTTACGTTGCCCACCCCTTCGGATTGGATTTCCACTTTGTCGGCCTTGCCGCCTAATGTGGTGTTGCCCACTCCCTCTGAAGAGATGTAAATGGAGCCGACATCGAGCCTGTCTGCTGTGAAATTGCCTACTCCTTCCGAGTCAATGGTCAGTTCGGGAGTGGAGAAAGTACCTTCGATCTCAATATTCCCTACGCCGTCGAAATCGAGTTTGCTAAGGGTGGGGGTCGAGATGGAGATCAGCAGTTTGTCGGAATTCTTATTCATTTTTTTCTTTTTTAGCCGGCGGTCGTCCATCGTGAGGATGAGTTTGTCGTTGTCCATCCTTACGTCGAGGATATTGAGCAGTTCTTCACTACCCTCTGCAGTTACGCTGACAGTAGGGGATTGCTTGATGTGAATGTTGGCTATCACCGACGATTCGATGGCCGTAAATTCACTTACTTCAAATTGATCCGCAGCCTGGCGCGATTGGGTACCTACGGATATGCAGGCTGTGAAAAGCACTGCGATGAGGATTAATATAGCTGAAATTTTCATATTTTTTGAACTAAGAACTAAAAGTGAAAAGTTAAGAGTGGAAAATGGACAGTGAAATCAATCCCTTAATAATTCAAGGATTTTGAGGCGGAACGCATATTCGTATTTGGCTTGCGCTTCTTCTCCCAGCACTTGGGTGAGGTTGTTCTTGGCGAGGAACAGTTCATAAGAGTTGGCCCGTCCGCTCTCGTATTTCTCTTCCGCGAAACGGTAGGCTTCCCGACTGGCTTCTATGGATTTCAGTGCGGCGTCCCACCGGCTTTTGGCGCCGGTAGCATTGTAGTAGGCCTGCTCAATCCGTTTGCGCAATTCTACTTTGGCCTTGTCCATCTCGAGTTGTGTGTTGGTGATGGCCAGTTCGGCACTATGGACACTGTTCCTGACCTGAAACCGGTTGAAGATGGGGATACGGAGGCTGAACCCGAGCGAACTGCTCCTGTTGTTGCGCAATTGCGAACCGAAAGAGTCGTTATCCCTGCCGCTCATCTTGTAGTAACCGCTTCCGATATTGGCACCGAACGAGAGGGAAGGGGAGTATTGCGCTTTTGCCATCAGCAGTTCCTTCTCACTACTCTCTAACCGGTAGCGCATTCCCCGGATCTCCGGACGATTCACCAACGCACTTTCGTATACCGCTTCCGACCCGAGAAGGGTGGCTTCATTGATCAGCGTTTCTGCGGGAGGTGCCGTGATGTTGAAATGGTTGAATTCTTCCAATTCCATGATTTGGGCAAGGTCGAGCAACGCCAGTTTGAGGTTGCTTTCCGCCTGTACCCGGTTCAGTTCTTCCTTTGCCACTTGCGCTTCCAGTTCATAGAGTTCACCCTGTGCCATCTTGCCGCTTTTTACCAATTCGCTACGACGTTGCAGGTTGGCCCTGCTGGTCTCGATCTGGTTCTCGGCGATCTGGAGCAGTTCCCGGTTGAGCAAAGCCTGAAGGAAAGCGGTGGAGACGCTCATGACGACGTCGTCGCGCATCTTTTCCAGATCGGCTTCCGAGGCGTACATATCAGCTTTTCTTGCATCGATGTTGTGTTTCATCCGCAAACCGTCGAAAAGGGTGATATCACTCCCGAGATTGAAACTGGTCTGGGACGAGTTGGTGTTCTGATAGACATTGTCGAGGCCGATGGAACGGCCAAATACGAAGTTCTGCCCCGCCGACGCGTTCAGGTTAGGCAGCAGGTCGGCACGAGCCTGGCCATAAGCGATCTCCCGCTGTTGCCGGCTCAGTTCCTGCTGTTTGATATTGCGGTTGTTCTCCAGCGCAATACCAATGCATTCCTGTAATGTATACTTGTGCTGTGCTTTTGCAGGAAACAGGAGGGTGCTGATAAACAGGGCGATGATAATAGTTCTGATATACATGGTAATTACTTTTTCTTATCTTCAATAATCTCCGTGCCACGGATCTTGTCATTCTCTTTCAGTCCTTCGGTCACTTCGATGCGGATTCCGTCCGAAAGTCCGATTTTCACATGTTTCCGTTCGAATTCCTGCGGTTTTTCGCTCTTTACCATATAAACGAACGCAGAGTCGCCACTGAATTCGACTGAACTCTCGGGAATAGTCACCACTTCTTTACGCTGGTCCAGGATAATCTCGGCGTTGGCGCTGTAGCCTGCCCGGATAAAAAGATCTTCCGGTAGTTTCAGGGCAGCTTTCATTTCGAAAAGGATGGCCCCGCTTTCTTCTACACCTTTGGGTGCGACATATTCTAATGAGGCGGGAATCTTCAAGTCCTGGATGGCGCCGATGGTAATCTCCATGGGCATCTCTACCGAAAGTTTGCCTACCTCCGTCTCGTCGATCTTACCCACGAAAAGCATGTCCCCCAGGTCGGCTACCGAGGCCACGGTAGTGCCGTCGTTGAAGTTATTCGACTGGATCACCGAATTACCCGCTTTGACGGGCACGTCGAGGATAGTACCGCTCACTGTGGAACGTACCAGCGTATTGCTGGTCTGTGCTGAACTCTTGGTAATCCCGGTGCGTACCAGACTCAGGTTGTCGTTGGCGGCGCGAAGTTCTTCCTGGTCGTTTTTGTACTGTAGTTCCACCTTCTCGAACTCTTCCCTTGAGATCACGTCATTGTCGAAGAGTTTTTTATCACGCTCATAGTTGATTTTGCTTTGGTTGGCTGCTAACCGGGCCCTTTCGACACGCGACTCGGCACTGCTCTCGTTCACCATGTCGGGCACCACCTGTATCCGGGCAATAATATCTCCCGCCTGCACGGTTTCGCCTGCTTCTTTGTAGACCTCGGCAATAATGCCCGACATCTGTGGTTTGATAAGGATCTCATTACGCGGTTCCACTTTTCCTGTGGCCACGGTTCGTTTTTCGATATCGCCTTTTGTGGCAGCTTCGATCTTGTAAGTCACTGTTTTCGGACGCGATTTCTGCCAGAGAAACACAAAAGTAGATATGACCAGGAGCCCTAACAGGGACAATCCAACAATTCGCAATATTTTCTTCATATTATTTTTTTAGAGCCAAGAGCCAAGAACCAAGATCCAAGACAATTGGGTTATTATTACATTATTCACATTGGCACATTATCATTCCTCACTGATCGCCTCCACGGGTTTGATCATCATGGCACGTTGTGCGGGTATATATCCCGCCATGGCACCAATCACGATAAGGATAATGAGTGAACCCACGGCCATGCCGAAGGAGACTTGTGGGTCTTTAAAGAACTGGTCGCCCTGGCTGAGTACGATCCCCGTTGCCCGTAGCAATCCCACTCCCAGCACAATGCCGAGTAGTCCCGCCAATACGGTGAGTACCACACTCTCACTGAGGATTTGGCCGATGATATTCCTGGGGGTGGCTCCCAGAGCCCGGCGGATACCGATCTCTTTGGTGCGCTCCCGGACAGTGACCAGCATGATGTTACTCACACCGATAGCGCCGGCGAAGAGCGTACCCAATCCTACGATCCATATCAGGGCCGCGATGCCGATGCCGAGGTAGTTGAACATCTTGAATTGTTCCTCTATGTTCAAAGTCCATATTGCATCCTTGTCGTCGGGTGAAACCTGATGCTGCTGTTTCAGTATCTCGGTAACCTGATCCTGCACTTTCTTTACCGGTACTTCGTCCTTGGCAGTGACAGCCAGTAGATGAACGATATTTCCCTGGTTGAATGCCTGCTGCATGGTGGAGAATGGGAGTACGACCGATTCAGTGGTATTACCTCCAATGCTGACACCCGAGGTGCCGCGGGCTACTCCTATTACCTGAAAGTAGATGCCGTTCACACGTACCTGTTTTCCGGTAGGATCTTCCCCTTTCTGGAAGAGCACTTCATAGATTCGCTCACCGATCACACATACTTTTCGTTTTTCCGCAATATCGATATCGTTGATATATCGTCCGTAGACCATTTTGCTTTTCTCTATCAGGTCGTATTCCGGATAACTGCCTTTTATGCGGTAGGAGCCGTTTTTATCACCCCTGACCACGTTTTTGTCATTGCTCTCGCTGAACAGCATGGGAGAGATATACTGTAGTTCACTCACCTTTTCTTTGATCACCGGGATATCGCTGTTGGTGATATTCCACCTTCTGCCTTTCTGAAATCCTTTGTAGGGAACGGTTGTGCGCTCCGCTTCGAAGAAGCAGGAATTGGTGGCAAACCCTTCGATCTGCGAAAAAATCCCTTGTTCAAGCGCATTGCCTGCTCCCACCATCAGTATCAGCATCAGCATTCCCCAAAAAACACCGAAGGCGGTCAACGCACTCCGTGATTTGTTGTGCGTGATAGTGATCCATATTTCCTGCCACCTGTCTAAATCAAACATTTTTTTAAGAGTAAAGAGTAAAGAATCAAGACTTTTAGCACCACATTGATCATTCCTGCCGCATTGCTTCAATCGGCTTCACTTTCACTGCCTTGCGGGCAGGCAGGTAACCGGCAATTACGCCGGAGATAATCAGCACGAGTGTGGCGAACAGCGCATAGCCCACATTCACCGTAGGATTGGAAAATATAGACATCTGCGGTTCGTCGGACACCGCTTGTGCGTTGGCCGCCTGTTCCATAAAGAAGTTGACCGTTTCGGTCAGCCCGATTCCCAGTATCAGTCCTATATACCCGAAAACAGTAGTGATAAAGATCGATTCCAGGATAATGGTCTTCAGGATGGATGACGGTGTGGCGCCGATGGCTTTCCGAATACCGATCTCGCGCGTTCGTTCCTTGACGGATACCAGCATGATGTTGCTTACGCCTACGATCCCCGCGATGAGTGTGAGGATACCGATAATAGTGACCAGGAAGGTGATTCCCCCGAATATTTTCATCGTCTCCACATATTCCGTTTGTGCATTATATACCCAGAGCGCTTGCTGGTCTTCCGGGTTAAAATTCAGCCGGTGTCCCATCAGTGCCCTCAGGGATTCATTGAACCGGTCGTTCTCCTCTTCCGTCACCAGTCCGTCCACGGTGAAAGTGATCTGATAGAACTTACGGTTAGGATTAAAAATGGTCTGTGCAGTAGAGAATGGAATGTAAGTATTCGATCCGCCCCATTGTTCCTTTTTGGAATTCACTCCTACCACTTTGAACATCAGTTGTCCCACCTTGACATATTTGCCGAGTGATGATTCTTCTTTGAAAAGAAGGTCGGCAACTTTTTTATCCAGTACGATTACTTTATTCGATTGGTTGATATCCAGTTGATTAATGAAACGTCCTTCTTCCGGGGCAATGGTCAGTTTCTCAATATCAAAATAGTTCGGCATTACTCCTCTCACCTGATAGGAGCCGTATTCATTCCCGTAAGAGATGGTTTGGGATGTGTTGAACCGGGGCGTAATGAGCCGGCTCTCCTCTACTTCTTTCCTGATAAAATCCAGTTCGTCCTCTGTAAAATAGAGGTTCCTTTCCGATTTCAGTCCCTTGTGGGGCATAGATGTGGTGCCGGGCCAGAGGTTGACCCGGTTCACTGCCCGGGAACTGAAGTTTTGCATTACTCCGTTCCGCAGTCCGTTACCTGCCCCCAGCAAGACAATAAGGATAAAGATACCCCATGACACCGAAAGCCCGGTGAGGGTAGTGCGCATCTTGTTCTTTTTCAGCGTGGACAGTATTTCCTGAAGCTGGTCGGTCATACCATTTGTGATTTTTGGGAGGGGGTGGGGATATGTACACCGTTATCCTTGCGTGTTTCGTATTCGATCATACCGTCTTTCAGGTGGATGATGCGGTTAGTGGCATCTGCCACCGACGGTTCATGTGTGACGATAATGGTGGTGATCCCATCACTGTTGAGGTTCGTCAACACTTCCATTACTTCCACCGTAGTCTTGCTGTCGAGGGCGCCCGTAGGTTCGTCGGCCAGGATGATCTTTGGATTCGAGATCAGGGCACGGGCAATAGCTACCCGTTGTTTTTGCCCGCCCGACATCTCGTTCGGCATGTGGTGTGCCCAGTCTTTCAAACCCATCCTGTCGAGATGTTCCAACGCGATGATATTCCTTTTTTTGCGGCTCACCTTCTTATAATAGAGCGGTAACGCCACATTTTCCAATGCGTTCTTGAAGTTGATCAGATTGAACGACTGGAAGACAAAACCGATCATCTCATTGCGGTAAAGCGCCGCCTGTGTCTCACTGAGATTTTTAATCAGTGTGCCATTCAGGAAGTATTCGCCCGAATCGTATGTGTCTAGAATACCCAGGATATTCAACAGGGTGGATTTTCCCGATCCTGATGCACCCATGATGGAGACATATTCACCGGAACTTATTTCCAGATCGATCCCCTTCAGGACATGAAGCGACAGGGCTTCTGTTCGGTAGGATTTATGTAGTTGCCGGATTTCAATCATACAATAATATTTCTTGTGACCTCTATAGTTCTTTCTTCTGCTTAGACCATCTTTCACTCAAAATGGTTACAGGATTTTTCGCTTATTTTATTTGCACGGTACAAATGTATGTCAAAACATTGTACTATGCAATACATAATACTGTATTGTTTTTATTTTTAACATTGTTTGTGATTTAGTGGAAAAGTGGTTAGGTGGCTAAGACTGGAGGACTGGGAGAATAGGAGACTGGGAGAGGGAGGGATTGGGAGAGGGGGAGATTGGGGGACTGGGAGAGGGGTGTTGAATCGTTGAATTGGAAAAAATAGTTGATACTAATGAATATTTGTTGTAAGTTTACGAAAAAATGAAGCACATTTTCGTTGTTTAGTCCTTATTGCAGGAGCCTATGAAGAAATTGATTATTGCCGTACTTTGCATCTGCTTCGCAGGTGCTCTTTTCTCCCAGGATATAACAGGTTCATGGGGCGGAAAGCTGCAAATTCAAAATACCAGACTTGGGATTGTTTTCCATATCGTGAAAAACGACACAGTTTACGAAACAAAGATGGACAGCCCCGACCAGGGCGCTTTCGGACTGGCTACATCCAAAACTGTTTTTTCAAATAATCGGCTGGAAATTTCAGCAGGCGGAATGGGTATTTCCTATATCGGAACTTTTCAGGGTGATTCTATTGAGGGTATATTTCGTCAGGGTGGACTGCAATTGCCGTTGGTGTTGAAGCCCACTCAAAAAACTGACTTGTCCCGTCCCCAGGAACCTAAACCGCCTTTCCCATATATGACAGAAGATGTTACTTTCCGGAATGGGGTGAACGGAAACAGACTGTCCGGCACATTGACGGTTCCGGACGAAACGGGGATATTCCCGGCGGTAATCCTCATAGCCGGAAGTGGACCAAATGACCGCGATGAGGCTATTTTCGGTCACAAACCCTTTTGGGTGATCGCCGACCATCTGACACGCAACGGATTTGCGGTCTTGCGCTATGACAAACGGGGTATTGGCCAATCGAATGGTGATTATGCCAATGCTACTACGGCAGATTTTGCTTCTGATGCCGAGGCGGCGTTTCATTTTCTCCAAGCGCAAACTCGTATCGACAAAAAGCGGATAGCCCTGATCGGACACAGTGAAGGGGGAGCAATTGCACCCATGGTGGCAGCAAACGATACAACGGTCGGAGCGATAGTATTGATGGCGGGAATGGGAGTAGAGGGAAGCAGGCTTCTCCTGGAACAGAATGCGGACCTCTTGAAGATGGGACAGGTGCGGCAGGATACCATCGATCGGATACTGGCAGTGTTAGAGACGGTCTATCCAAGCCTGAAAAATTGGAAAGGGACAGAAGACGAGAAAAAAGAACTCAGCGATAAATTCGGTAAATTGTGGGAAGCAATGCCTGCCTCATCCCGTGGGGCAAACAGCCGGGAACAATTTATCAACAGGAATATGGGGTCGATGCTCATGCCATGGTACCGGACCTTTTTATCATTAAATCCCGCCGGATACCTTGAAAAAGTGAAATGCCCCGTGCTGGCTGTCAATGGTGAAAAAGACATACAAGTGGACTCCCGGCAAAATCTGGAGATGATAAGGAAGTCGTTGGAAAAAGGAGGTAATAAAAATTATACGATCAAACCATACCCCGGCCTGAATCACCTTTTCCAGGAATGTGAAACCGGTTCGGTGGGAGAATATGGAAAGATTGAGCAAACAATATCACCCCGGTTTTTGTCGGACATAACGGACTGGCTGCAACATGTTTTTGCAGGGAAATAAAGGGAATATAAGCTGCCGCTCGAAGCGTTTGAATCGGCTTTCATTGCCTGTAGGTTTTTTGAATGGATATGAGGAAGGCGTTCTGTTAAATATAGGCAGTTTGTCGGGCCGGAAAGGAAATGGAATTTATATCCGGGATCAACTCGAAAGCATATCCTTCTTGCTGCAACCACTCAATGGCACGAGGAAGGGCGTATTTCATATTCTTCTCCGCTTTCAATGAATCGTGAAACACGATGATGGACCCGTCCCGCGTATATCTCTTTACATTCTCCAGTACCTTTTCGGGTGTCATATATCGGCTATAATCTCGTGTTACTACGTCCCACATTACGACATTGTATCCGGCACGCCACAAGGCATAATTCTGGGGCACCCGCATATGTCCATGAGGAGGCCGGAAAAGGGGTGAACTGATCAGTTCACGCGCTTTTGCCGTATTCTTCAAAAGAAAGGAGGTCTTGTGTTTCCATCCCTGTACATGATTAAAAGTGTGATTCCCTGTCCGGTGGCCTTTTTCAAGTAGCAGACGATATAGGTGGGGGTACTTGCGGACATTGTCACCGACACAGAAAAAGGTGGCTTTTATATTGTGTTGGTCCAATATATCCAGTACCCAGGGTGTAACTTCGGGGATGGGGCCATCATCGAAAGTGAGATAGACCGTTTTTTGTCCGGGAACCGTAATCCGCCAGCGGGCTTCCGGAAAAAGGAGCCTGTATAGCTTTGGGGGTTGCTCTATTAACATGAATCGTTGTTGTGAGTTATTCAGCCGATTGTTGCTGGTATTGTTCCAGTAAACGGGGACTGAACTGCTGCATCATATTGAGTGCTTTTTGCATAGTCTCCTCTTCGGTAGCCCGGTGTAATGTGTCATCGGGAGAAGTGGAGTAATATCCTCGTACCGAGCTGTCGGTAATTTCTTTCAGGAGAGCATCCCCAAAATAGGGGGCTCCCAGCGTGTAGAAAGTCTGTGCCCGTTGTAATAGGTCATCGACCATTACCTTGTATTTTTGCTTGTCGTATTGCTGGTAAATGGTTGAGATGAGCAGCATAGGATTGATATTGTTTCCCATCACATCTATATATGTATTGGAGAGCTGTATGGGGTTTAATCGTGTGAACCAATCGAGGTTGCGGTTGATCCTGTCGCTGATGTCCGCGATAAGTGCTTCGGCTTTCTCTTTTTCACCCAGACGATAATAAGCTCTTGCGAAGAGCAGTCCATCGCTACTGTAAGGAACGGCCGAAGCTGGAATCATCGTGGTTACTTTATCCAGGGCAGTGAGTGCTTTCTCTTTCTCATCGGCTTCAACCAATGCATTTACAAGGTGTGTGAAGTAAAGTCGGAACGTAGAAAGCATCCGTCGGCAGGTCTCATCGAGATAGATATCGGAATTCTTTTCAAGCCCTCCCCACCTGAATTTGTTTACCATATTGTCGTAGGCCGTGTCTATATTTACACCGTTATATAGAGGGGCTCCCGGTACTACCTGATAGGTGAGTCCGTTAAGCGAGAAGTTACGGTTTTGCAGGTTCATGTAGAGGTCGGGAGTGATTGTGGTGGCAAAATGAATAGGACGTTCCCAGTTTTCATCATTGATATTATTGAGCATCTCCATGATCATCAGTTCCTGACGATACACAGCCGATCTTTCTCCCAGATTGATATGCATCTTGTGCGCGGGTTTTGCGGCAAGCGCTTTCCAGTTTACCTTTGCAGTATCTACATCCAATGAAAGTACATTTCCCGGAATGATCTGGGTATTACCTGTAGAGAATGGATTATTCGGCTTTGTATTTTGTCCTGTCCTCAGATTTTCCATCGTTTGTTTCAGTGATAATGTATCTTTGAAAGCATTCATATCGTAATAAGTGCTGAAAGAAACGGAAGGAATATTATTTTGTCGAAGCACGTCTTCAATTTCCCGTTTAGTTATGATCAGCGCTGCAGCTCCTGATTCACCCGAGTACTGTGGCCTTGCCCATTTGATAGGCAGCGGTTCCGATTCATAAGCTGGACGAAGTAATTGGTCCACATACCATTCCGTCTGGAGGAAGCTGAGGTTTGTAACCCGTACGTCGGTGCGGAACCCTTCAGTTTCCTGCACGTACCATAACGGATAGGTGTCATTGTCACCGTTGGTAAAGAGGATGGCATTCTCACCCACGCAACTCAGGTAGTTCATTCCGGTATCCCTTGCCAGAGTTCTTCCTGAACGGTCGTGATCGTCCCAGTTCTGCGAAGCCATCTGTATCGGTATACCTAAGGTGGCTACAGTGGCAAGTGCTGTAGCCACAGTGGTGTTTTTTATATACTTTTTCAGGAAGTAACTGACACCTGCCACACCCATTCCCACCCAGATGGTGAAGGCATAGAAGGAGCCTGCATAGGCATAGTCTCGTTCCCGGGGCTCGAAGGGCGTCTGGTTAAGGTAAAGGATAATGGCCAGTCCGGTCATGAAGAAGAGCATGAAGACAACGGCAAAACTCTGCTGGCCTCTCTTTTTCAGTTGGAACTGGTAGAAGATGCCGATGATTCCCAACAGTAACGGGAGCATATAGTATTTGTTATGTCCCTTGTTGTTTACGATATCGGGAGCGATATTATCTTGCGGCCCCAGACCCAGTACATGGTCATCGACGACCGGAATTCCGGTAATCCAGTTGCCGGATGTAATGCCACCGTCGCCCGGTATGTCGTTCTGCCTTCCGGAGAAGTTCCACATGAAATACCGCCAATACATATAATTGACCTGGTAATTAAAGAAGAACTTAATATTTTGCCACAAAGAGGGCATCTGGTTCATATCGGTCACGCCGCCCCACCGTTCATACCCGATACTATGGTTTCGGAATGACGGATTACCGGAATGGGAATGCATTCTGGGGAGCAACATGGTATTGGTGTATTTATAGTTGGGTTGAGTCACCTTTTCATACCTGTCTTTTTGATCGGGTGAGGTTTTTACTATCTGTTGGTAGGATGTTCGTTCGCCTTTCATTACTGCCGATCCATCAGCGGAACGCTCTATCTTTGAGGCATAGGTGGTACCGTAGATGAGCGGCGTTTGTCCGTACTGCTCACGGTTCAGAAAACTTCCTAACGAGAAGATATCTTCCGGTGTATTCAGGTCGAGTGGGGGATTGGCACTTGACCGAATAGGGATTATTGCATAGGCGGAGAACCCTACCAGAATAACCATCAGGCTGGTTACAGCCAGGTTGATAAAATGTATCTCCAGCTTTTTATACCGGAATGCGAAATAAGCACCTGCTGCAATGAGCAATACCCACAACCACGCACTGCTTCCGATGAAAAGGATTCCCGTCATTCCAAGACTCATAAAGAATGCGGTCCTGGCACGACGTTCCTTTCCCTTTGGAGAAAGAGTTTCATAGAGGGTCCATCCGATTACCCCTATTAATAAAATAAGGTATATGAATGTGCCTGTATGGTAAGAGAATCCTAATGAATTCACAAAAAACAACTCAAACCAACCTCCTACTTTGGTGAAACCGGGAATAATTCCCCACATCAGTATGACGATCAGTCCAAAAGAGAGCAGAAGTGCTTTAATGCCACCTTTCCAGTCGGGATTCTCATTCTTTTTAAAGTAATAGACCAGTACGATAGCTGGGATGCATAACAGGTTGAGCAAGTGTACCCCGATGGATAGTCCCAAGACATAAGCGATCAGTACGATCCATTTATCGGAATGCGCCTTGCCGGCATTATCCTCCCATTTGAGGATCAGCCAGAATACCAGGGCAGTAAGCATAGACGAGAAAGCATATACCTCACCTTCCACTGCCGAAAACCAGAATGTGTCGGAAAAAGTATAAGCCAGTGCCCCTACCAGACCGCTCCCCATTACTGCGATGGTTTGTCCCAGCGTGAGTTCGTTTTGCTCTTGGGATACAATGAGTTTGCGAGTCAAATGGGTAATGGTCCAGAAAAGAAACAGTATTGTAAATGCACTCAATAGTGCCGACATGATATTGATCATCCGGGCCACTTGGGAGGGATCGGACGCAAACTGGGAGAATAAATTGCCTACCAACATGAAAATAGGAGCACCGGGGGGGTGACCCACTTCCAATTTATAGGCTGCTGTGATGAACTCACCACAATCCCAAAAACTTGCAGTGGATTCAATGGTTAGCAGATAAACAATGGCTGCGACAGTAAAGGCACCCCAGCCAACGATGTTGTTGATAAGCTTATACTTGATCATTATTCTTTTTTTGATGGTTGATGTATAGTTTTAATATTCAACCCGAATCACGCTGATTGATTGCGAATTTCCGCGCAAAGATACTGAAAACTCTTTATTTTGGCGATGAATGAACCCCCATTTTATAGTCGGGGTATTAAAAAAAGTAAAATAACGCAATTGATATTCAATCATTATTCGATGGTAATTCATTGGTAATTTAGTGGTTACTTGGAGGTAATTTGGGCGTAATTCAATTGTAATTCAATTGTAATTCGGTGTGATTCAGTTACAATTCGGTAGTAATTTGGTATGATTCAGTTCTAATTTGGTAGTCTTTAATTTATGGTTAGGCGGTTGTACTAGATGTCAAGCCGAAGAATGCCAAAGTTGAGTATGATGAAGCCGAATAATCCCCCGACGGAGATAAAAATATGGTTAAAATTTGTCTATTGTGCTTAATATCAGTAAAATATGTTGTAAAACATGTTTTTGTGTAATATGCTGTAAATCTGCTGTATATGGATATGTTTTGTTTTGGGTGAGGAAATAGTCCACAAAAAAAAGATTCGATTATTTGGAGAAGAGATAATAAAAAGTTTACTTTGGAAATGATTTAAAGAAAAAAATCAATAATTAAAGGGTCGTTTTCATTAATAGTTTATCATTTTTTTACTTCATGGAGATTACATTAGTAATTTTGAAACCCTCTGCGGTACAGCGCGGAATCATGGGAGAAATTATCTCCCGTTTCGAAAGGAAGGGAATTCAGATTATAGGAATGAAAATGATAGAATTGACCGATGAAATGCTTAGTGAGCACTATTCTCATTTAGTTGGAAAATCTTTTTTTGGTCGTATTAAAGATTCCATGCAGGCAAGTCCTGTCGTGGTAATGGCATTAAAAGGGGTGGATGTGGTGAATACAGTGCGAAAACTTTCTGGTGTGACAAATGGAAGAGGAGCGGATCCCGGCACAATAAGGGGCGATTATAGTATGAGTATACAGGAAAATATTGTACATGCATCCGATTCCCCAGAAACAGCTGAAATTGAGTTGAGACGTTTTTTCTCGGAAAACGAAATTTTTAATTATTCCCATTATCTTATCCCGTATCTTTATGCGAATGATGAGATATAAAGGTAAAAGTGTTTTTTAATTGGATTATCAAAAAATTCAGTAAAACAGCAATGGAGAGAAATCAAATTCAGACAAAAGCAGGTATATTATTATCAGCAGGCTTGATGTTCATTACGTTGAACGCATTTTCACAACAATCTTCGGAGTCGACCGCTAACCATAGGCCTGATCTCACATATAAACAATTACATAGTTCTACTTTGAGTGAACAGTCCGGACTTTTTGCAGATGGGCTGAAGCTTAAGCTGGATTTGTCTGTCCTGGAGGAAGTGGAAGAAGACAGGTTCGAGCTAGATCCTGATGCCATTCCGGCAGATGACGTCTATGGCGGTCTCTGGGAGAACAGTTATGTGAATATGTATGGGAACCTGAAAAATGCTCCGGATACTTTTATTGTGGATGTGGAAAATTTCACGATGCCGGTGGACGGTCATATGACATCCAATTTTGGCAGAAGGGGGAGCCGTCGTTACCATTATGGAGTTGATCTGAAAGCGCAGACCGGCGATACTATTTATGCTGCTTTCGATGGCAAGGTAAGAGTGAAGAGATATGAAAGGAAAGGATATGGTTATTTTCTTGTGGTCCGGCATCTGAACGGTTTGGAGACGGTGTATGGGCATCTTTCCAAATTTCTTGTTAATGAGAATGATGTGGTGAAGTCGGGTGACCCTATCGGTTTGGCCGGTAATACGGGACGTTCATTCGGATCACACTTACATTTCGAAACCCGTTTCCTTGGAAAAGCCATCAACCCTAATTTCATTATTGATTTTGAGAAAAAAGCAGTGCACGAACAGGAATATCTGGTGACTAATTCCAGTTACAGGAAAACGTCTAACAGCAGTCGTGTGGTTGTAGGAAGTAAAACGGGTTCTTCGAACTATAAGCCATCCGCCAACACTGCTAACAATAAATATGTTGCGGGTGATGTAAAATATCACAGAATCAGTAAAGGAGATACGCTGGGAGCTATTGCCAGACGATATGGCACGTCAGTGAATAAAATCTGCACGTTGAATAATATCACTCCTAAAACTACATTGAATGTCGGAAAATCTATCCGCATTTCATAATTTGTAAAACGGACAGGTAAGCAGAAAAAGGTACAGGTTGATTAACTTGTGCCTTTTTTTATTAACTTTGCCGATCAATTATAGTAGATAATTATGAACTTAACCCTCCATCAATTTGACGAAGTGTTGGCTGTCTGCAGGGACGTGTTTATCAAGAAACTTCAGGATTACGGAGCCGCATGGCGAATTCTTCGCCCGG
Source organism: Proteiniphilum sp. UBA5384 (assembly GCF_002410825.1). Classification (GTDB taxonomy): domain Bacteria; phylum Bacteroidota; class Bacteroidia; order Bacteroidales; family Dysgonomonadaceae; genus Proteiniphilum. The sequence continues at coordinate 117,238 of NZ_DHOS01000073.1, forward strand.
GATCGGTGACCGACCAGATCTTCATCAAGGCCAAACGTATCCGTACACTTGAGATGACAAAAGATAACAAAGTGGATGAAGGCATCTTTCCTGAATATATAGGGATAGTGAATTATGGTATTATTGGGCTGATACAATTGGATTTGGGTGATGTAGATTCAGTGGATATCTCTGCTGAGAGAGCGTTGGAGTTATATGACCGGTTTGTGGCAGAATCGAAAGCGCTGATGGAAGCTAAAAATCATGATTACGGCGAAGCGTGGAGAAGCATGAGACTGAGTTCCTACACCGATCTCATCCTGATGAAGATTCAGCGTACGAAGGAGATCGAAGCGAATGATGGACAGACCCTTATCTCTGAGGGAGTCGATGCCAATTATAAGGATATGATCAATTATGCCGTTTTCGGATTAATTAAACTTCACTTTGGGAAATAGTAATTCAAATTTACAACGTAAATTTAGATGTTTGCTGCACTTACCCAATGGCGAAGCCGAATAGCAATAAAATTGAATATCAATACAAAATGGAATCAGAAAATAAAACAGTGAAATTTTTAGTTGAATTGTCGCGGGTTGTTGTCGGAGCTACATTTGTATTTTCCGGCTTTGTGAAAGCTGTCGATCCATTGGGTTTTACTTATAAAATAGAGGATTATCTGATCGAATTGGGGCTTACCGGCCTCTTTCCCCTGGCCTTGCCGGTGGCCATTATTCTGGTGACTGCCGAATTTTCATTGGGTGTTTTTTTATTGTCCGGCATCTACCGGAAATGGACTGTCCGGATGATAGCCTTGTTTATGGCATTCTTCACGCCCCTTACATTATGGATTGCCATAGCAGATCCTGTGAAGGATTGCGGATGTTTTGGCGATGCATTCGTTATTACTAACTGGCAGACTTTTTATAAGAACTTGATACTTCTTGCGGGAACTATTTTACTGGTTTTAAAATGGCGGAAGATAACGCCGCTCTTTTCAGAAAAAATGGCACCTGTAGCAGGCTTGACAATCGTAATTTTTGGCGTGCTGTTTTCTCTCCATAATGTGTACCGGTTGCCGGTGATTGATTTCCGACCCTACAAGATTGGAGCCAATATTCCCGGGCAGATGTTCGTGGATCCGGAGAAAGCTGACGTAATGGAAACCATTTTCATTTACAGTAAAGATGGGGTCGTGAAGGAGTTTACAGAAGAAAATTATCCCTGGAGCGATTCCACCTGGACGTTTGTTGAAATGAAGACAAAACTGGTGAAGGAAGGAGAGAAACCTGCAATCGAGGACTTTGCCATAGAAACGTTGTATTATGATGAGGCTATTGGTATATGGAATATAGGTGGTGATATCACCGATCTTGTCCTTTCCGATCCTTCCTATACTTTTCTCATGGTTGCCTATTCATTGGAAAAGATGAATATGAAACATCTCGACCGGTTCAGGGAAGTATACCGCTATGCTGTAGAAAAAGGATATTCTTTTTACCTTCTGACTTCATCGTCCACTGATGAGGTAGGAGAATGGGAACGACAGCACCATACCGGGTTCCAGTTCGGCCACGCTGATGAGCGGGTACTGAAGACCATGATTCGGGCTAATCCCGGGTTGATGTTGCTGAAAGAAGGAACAATTATCAATAAATGGGATGGTCGCAGTGTCCCGGGTGATGACGCTCTTCATGCGATCAAATGATAGGAAGAAGGGGGCGATAAATTTTATTAATTATATATATTATTTGTATGAGAAAGAACATTGTAGCAGGTAACTGGAAAATGAATAAAAACCTGCAAGAAGGAGTTGAACTGGCGACAGCGTTGAATGAGGCTTTAAAAAACAAAACTGTGCACTGCGATATAGTGATCGGTACGCCTTTTATTCACCTGGCAAGTGTGGTAAACAGTATTGACACGAATAAAATTGGGGTAGCTGCCCAGAATTGTGCGGACAAGGAATCAGGCGCATATACGGGTGAAGTTTCTGCCGCTATGATCGCTTCTACCGGTGCTAAATATGTGATCTTGGGACATAGCGAACGTCGTGCCTATTATCATGATACGCCTGAAATATTAAAAGAAAAAGTGAAACTGGCACTTGCCAACAGTCTTACTCCTATTTTCTGTATCGGAGAGGTATTGGAAGAAAGAGAAGCGAATAAACATTTCGATGTGGTAAAATCACAAATCGAAGAATCGTTATTCGACCTCTCTGCCGAGGACTTCTCCAAGATTGTACTGGCTTACGAACCGGTATGGGCTATCGGTACGGGAAAAACTGCTACGGCTGATCAGGCACAGGAAATACACGCTTTTATCCGTAAGACTTTAGCCGAAAAATATGGTCAGGACGTAGCCGACAATACCTCTATCCTTTATGGGGGAAGTTGTAATGCCGGCAATGCAAAAGAACTTTTCTCCAATCCTGATGTGGACGGCGGCCTTATCGGCGGTGCTTCCCTGGGTGTGGATAAATTTATGCCTATTATTGAGGCATTCTGACCCAATTAACAGAATTTTACCACAGATCAGATCCGGGTCTGTGGTATTTTTATATCTTTGAGAGTAAATTTTTACGATTTCTCTCAGCTTTCACTATCTTTGTAGCAATTTATTGTGCCAATCCCGATGTCGGGAAATCGGGATAACTTGTCCCGACTTTCGGGATTGTGACTGGAGTCTTTATTCTTGGTTCTAAAAGTCTGTTTTAATAATGAACTATTTTTATCACTATACGATTCTCTTTTTGTTTTTGTGGGTGTCTGTAGGAGTTTATCCTCAGCAGTCGTCAATACAAAAGAAAGAGATATTTCGTGAACTGAACTCCTTTGTTCCCGGTAAGGGGAAAGTTTCCATCTATGAAGACGAAAGCATTGCACATATATTGGGGCGTCCTATGGGGTCTCCCAGGACAATATACTCCAATGCCGATGGGTCTACACAGTATTACCGGATAAGGGGATTTAAGATACAGGCTTTTTCGGGAAACAATCAACGTACCTCCAAAAACGAAGCTCAATATAAACAACAGCTTATCAACAATGCATATCCCGATCTTGAAACAGTTCTCCTTTTTGATTCGCCTTTCTGGCGATTGAGAGTGGGTAATTTCGAGACCAGGAATGAGGCCGAAGAAGTAATGAAACAGATGGTCAAGTCATTTCCCTCATTTGGAAAAGAGATGTATATAGTAACGGATGAGGTAAAGATCCCTGTCAATCATCCTTACAGTGGAGAACAGTAAGGTTGTAACCTATACAATAATAAACAGATGTCTTCCGAAGAATTAGATAAAAACAGGTCGGCCATAGCCGATCATATGCGGAATGTTCTCTCTCTCCTGGGTGAGGACGCCGACCGCGAAGGATTGATAAAAACACCCGATCGGGTTGCCAAAGCCTACCAACATCTGACAAAAGGGTATTGGCAGGATCCTGAAACGATCCTTCGTTCTGCCCTTTTCAAGGAAAACTACCGGCAGATGGTAATCGTGAAAGATATCGATCTCTTTTCATTGTGTGAACATCATATGCTTCCTTTCTATGGGAAGGCACACGTGGCCTATATCCCCGATGGATATATTACGGGACTGAGCAAGATCGCACGGGTGGTGGATGTGTTTGCACGGCGATTGCAGGTGCAGGAACGGCTTACTACCCAGATCAAAGATTGCATTCAGAGGACACTGAATCCGATGGGTGTGATGGTGGTGATCGAAGCACAACACATGTGCATGCAGATGAGGGGAGTGGAAAAACAAAATTCCATTACCACCACTTCCGATTTTACCGGTGTTTTTCGTGAACAGCGTACACGCGAAGAGTTTATCGCGTTGATTAAAAAATAGAACAAGCTCAGCTTTGGGTGATATCCAATGCGTAAGCTTGCTATCCGTTACAGGTGATGCCCGTTGGGCAGTCACCTTTTTTTATTACCCTTTCTTGGAAACCCGCTTGCGGTCGTTCTCATCCAGCAGTATCTTGCGGATACGCATATGCTTGGGGGTTACTTCCACATACTCGTCTTCCTTGATGTATTCCAGCGCTTCTTCCAGACTGAAGACGATGGGCGGTGCCAATTGCGCCTTGTCGTCGGTTCCCGATGCACGCACGTTGGTCAGTTTTTTCGATTTGGTCACGTTGACCACAAGGTCGCCCTCCTTGTTGTGCTCACCTACCACCTGTCCTTCATATATGTCGGTCTGCGGTTCAATAAAAAAACGTCCCCTGTCTTGTAACTTGTCCAAAGCGTAGGCATACGCATTCCCTGATTCTCCGGCGATGATGGAACCGTTCTGCCGCTTTTCGATATTTCCTTTCCATGGACGGAATTCCAGGAAGCGATGCGCCATGATGGCTTCACCGGCAGAAAGCGTCAGCACGGTATTGTTCAACCCGATGATACCCCTGGAAGGGATCACGAATTCGATATGCATGCGGTCGCCCTTGTTCTCCATAGTGAGCATCTCGCCCTTGCGGCGGGTAATGACGTCGATTACTTTGCTGGCCGATTCTTCGGGGAGGTTGACGGTGAGTTGTTCTATCGGTTCGCACTTCTCCCCATCTATTTCCTTGATGATCACCTGGGGTTGTCCCACCTGCAGTTCATACCCTTCGCGGCGCATGGTCTCTATCAGTACAGAGAGGTGCAGTACCCCCCGCCCGTATACAATCCAGGAATCGGAACTGTCGGTCTCCTGCACACGGAGTGCCAGGTTCTTGTCCAGCTCCCGCATCAACCGGTCGTAGATATGGCGCGAAGTCACATATTTCCCGTCCTGCCCGAAAAAGGGAGAGTTGTTGATGGTGAAGAGCATCGACATGGTGGGCTCGTCGATGGCGATCGGGTCGAGCGGTTCAGGTTTTTCTACATCGGTAACACTGTCTCCGATATCAAAGCCATCGATCCCGATCAGTGCGCAGATATCACCCGAGGTAGCTTCATCCACTTTCACCCGTCCCAATCCTTCAAACAGGTTCACCTCCTTGATGCGGATCTTCTTGATGCTCCCGTCCCGTTTGCAGAGCGCGTAATCCTTATTGGATGTGATGATGCCTCTATGTACACGCCCTACGGCGATACGTCCTACATAGTTGGAATAGTCGAGGGAAGTAATCAGCATCTGCGGTGTTCCTTCCAGCACTTTGGGTGCGGGGATATATTTGATGATGGCATCCAGCAATGGAATGATGCTTCCGGACGGTTTTTTCCAGTCGTCGGACATCCATCCCTGCTTGGCCGACCCATAGATGGTCGGGAAATCGAGTTGTTCTTCGGTGGCGTCTAAGCTGAACATCAGGTCGAACACGTTCTCCTGCACCTCTTCGGGACGGCAGTTGGGCTTATCCACCTTGTTGATCACCAGTATGGGTTTTAATCCGATTTCAAGTGCCTTTTGCAGTACGAATCGGGTCTGCGGCATAGGCCCTTCAAAAGCGTCGACCACCAGTAGGCAACCGTCCGCCATATTGAGTACCCGTTCCACTTCACCGCCGAAGTCGGCATGGCCGGGCGTGTCGATAATATTTATTTTTACGTCGTTGTAACGTATAGAGACATTCTTTGAGAGGATGGTAATACCCCGTTCCCTCTCCAGGTCGTTGTTATCGAGGATCAAATCCTCCGTCTGCTGGTTGTCCCTGAAGAGATGGCCTGCCATCAACATTTTGTCCACCAAGGTGGTTTTGCCGTGGTCGACGTGGGCGATGATGGCAATATTTCGGATATTCTGCATGTAAACAATCTTTTTAGGGACGCAAAGGTACGGATTTTCAACGAGAAATTGATTATATGCTTTGTTATAATCGCATTATATCTCATTTATTTTTCTTTTATCACCAAGATATTTACTTCAAAACTTGGAGATTGTTATCTTTTGTGATAGCTTTGTCGGATGAGCAGAAAAATAATTTTCTACGAAAATCACTTTATTGAATTGGATCATGGAAAATTAGGAACATAGGGCTGACATTCCTGTAAACCGAAATAAAATGCTTTTGAAATGTTGTATATGGAACAGTTTGTCACAATAAAAACATTTACTTATCCGCATGAAGCTTATGTGATCAGGGGAAAACTGGAATCGGAAGGGATCCGGACTTTTCTCAAGGATGAAATGACGGTACAGGTATATAATTTCTATTCCAATGCGATTGGAGGAGTAAAGTTACAGGTCCTCGAAGAGGATGCCGAAAAGGCGTTAAACATTGTCAACAGTGTGGAAGAGGTTCCCCGGGAGGTAGTTGTCTTTTCGAAGAAAGAACTTGACGGAACGGATATCTGCCCTTTTTGCCATTCTGAAAATATTGGCCATAGCAAAAAGCCCGGTTGGCTCACATTGATACCTTACCTGATCGTGGGTTTTATTTTTCCGGTATATAAAAACTCCTATCTCTGTTTTGACTGTGAGAAGCAATGGAAAATTAAGAGAAGTTGTCAAAACAAGTATTCATGAGACTGGAATAAATGTATAATTTATAATGTAAAAAGTCATGGAAAATAAAAATTCTAAATACGATAGATCAAGTGTTTTATTGATTGTGTTTATAGGAGTGCTATTCATTACCAGTATTACCATTATGATGCTACAAACTTTCGTCGATAATTGGTATGATAAAAAAGCAATAGCAACTATTCTTCTAATTTTGTCGATTTTACGGAATATAAGTTATATTTTGCCTGCATTGGCAATTAAGAGTAAAAACTTAAAAATCGCAGGAATTATTGTTGCTTCAATATTAATACTATGTTTGTTAATTAGCCCTGCAAAAGTGTTGTTCACTATACAACCATATTAAAAAATATTTGCAAGTTTACCGGAAAAATATTTACTTTGCAAATAATTTCTATTAGCAATTATTTTTAATGGAATCAATTTGCAGGTTAAAAGACATATATAAAGCGCTGTATGCTTACGAAAAGCAGTTTGCCGAAGATGCGGGTATTACCATCAATGAGGGAGCTTTGCTCTGTTGCATGAAGGATGGTAAGCCAAAATCTGCAAACGAATTAAGCGATTTTATCGGGCTTTCCGGTTCAAGGGTGTCACGTATTATCCATGCTATGGAAGAAAAAGGATTTATTTTGCGGGAGATAGGGATTTCCGATAAGCGCCAGATGATTTTTACACTGACCGATGCCGGAAGAAAAAAAATAAAAGAGATGCAAGGATATACTATAGACGTGCATTCTTTGATGGTCAAATTGACAACCATCGCAGAAGAATAAAAAATTTTACCTATGTGATTGCTACTGGCAAATATGTATATCGACAAATTAATTAACACATCAATATGAAGATTATCATTATCGGGGGAGTAGCCGGAGGGGCTACTGCGGCAGCGCGCCTCAGGAGATTGGATGAAAAGGCTGAAATTGTACTTTTTGAGAAAGATGAGTATGTATCTTATGCCAATTGTGGTTTGCCGTACCATATAGGCGGTACAATCAAGGAACGTGACGAGTTGTTTTTACAGACACCGGAAGGCTTCAAAAGCCGTTTCGGGATTGATGTCCGTATCAAGTCGGAAGTTATGGCGATAGATACTGTGCGGAAGTATGTTACCGTAAAAGATTTGAAAACGGGAGCACAGTATGAGGAAGCGTATGATAAACTGGTCATCTCAACCGGGGCGAGACCCGTAAAACCGCCCATCAGCGGTATAGAAAATGAAAATATTTTTTCGTTGCGGAATGTGCCCGACATGGACCGGATCAAATCGTTTGTCACCGGGAAAAGCGTCACATCGGCAGTGATTGTCGGTGCGGGCTTTATCGGGCTTGAAATGGCAGAGAACTTAAAAGATGTAGGGCTGTCGGTAACTGTAGTTGAACAGGCCGACCAGGTAATGGGTATCATTGATTATCCCATGGCGGCCATGGTGCATCAATATCTTCGTACACGAAAAATCAATCTTTTGCTGAAAGAAAAAATCACCGCTTTTGAACCGGATGGAAATGCTATTGTTGTTAAGACAGAGAGCCGAAAGGCTATTTCGGCCGATATGGTCATCCTGAGTATCGGGGTAACGCCGGAGAACAGTCTGGCCAAAGCCGCGGGGTTGGAAATCGGTAGTTTGGGTGGAATCAGGGTAAATGATTATATGCAGACCTCCAATGCCGATATCTATGCGGTGGGTGATGCGGTGGAGGTGAAAAACCTTGTCACCGGGAAACCCGCATTGATCCCGCTTGCCGGGCCGGCCAACAAACAGGCAAGAATTGCCGCAGATAACATTGTAAGAGGAAACTGCCGGATTTACCGTGGAACCATCGGCACTTCCATTGCCAAGGTATTTGACATGACGGTCGCTTCTGCCGGTGCATCTGAAAGGTTGCTTTCACGGGAAGGAATAGCCTATATGACTTCGATTAGCCATGCCGGTTCGCATGCCGGATATTATCCCGGCGCTCTGCCGTTAACCGTCAAGATCAATTTCGCACTCGATGGGAAACTGCTTGGAGCGCAAGTGGTAGGTTTTGATGGGGTTGACAAGCGTATAGACCTGTTGGCTCAGGTTATCCGTAACGGGGGAACCATTTACGACCTGCAGGAGATTGAACATGCATACGCGCCACCGTTCTCTTCTGCGAAAGACCCGGTGAATATGGCGGGATTTATCGCGGAGAACATACTGTCCGGACGGGTAAAGGTTATCCAATGGAGTGACATGCTGAAGGTGGAGAATGGTGCCATGATCCTTGATGTAAGGACCAGGGAGGAATTTGATTTCGGCCATATAGAGAATGCGGTGAATATTCCTGTGGATGAATTGCGGGGCAGGCTTCCTGAAATCCCCACCAATAAGCCGGTATATGTGTACTGTGCCGTGGGATTGCGGGGATATACTGCTTCACGTATCCTTTTGCAACACGGATATACCGCTGTGTATAACTTGTCGGGGGGATATAAGACCTATTCATGTGTGCTGCAGGATCAACAGAGTAATAATGGAAATACCGGCGTAGAATGCGATTTCTTTCCGGTGATTCGTGATGACGGGGAAATGATGGTGGAGCCTGAGAAAAAGGTGATTGTGGATGCCTGTGGTTTACAGTGCCCGGGCCCCATCAGGGAATTGAAAAGGCACTATGATACGTTATCGGCCGGGCAGCAATTGACAATTAAGGTAACCGACCAGGCTTTCGGGCAGGATTTAAATGCATGGTGTAATATGGTGGGAGCGAAACTGATCGACATGAAGCATTCGGGAGGCGTTATTACGGCTACGGTGGAGAAAGCAGAATTGAAGAACATGACTGTTCCTATGCCTGGCAACCCGATGAGTGGTAGTGGTACAAAGACATTGATTGTCTTCAGCGACGACCTCGACAAGGCATTGGCTACCTTTGTGATTGCGAATGGCATGTTGGCTGCGGGTAAGAAGGTGAGTATATTCTTTACCTTCTGGGGATTAAGTGTGATTAAAAAACAGGATAAACCGGCCGTGGAAAAAGATCTCATCTCCAAAATGTTTGGCATGATGCTGCCTTCGAACAGCCGTAAGCTGGGATTATCAAAAATCAATATGATGGGTGCGGGAGGAAAGATGATGCGGTCTGTGATGAAAGACAAACATATCGATAGTCTGGAGGATCTGATACGGCAGGCCATTGAGGGAGGCGCAGAACTGATTGCCTGCTCCATGTCGATGGATGTGATGGGAATCCAGAAAGAAGAGTTGGTGGATGGAGTGATCATCGGTGGAGTGGCAACTTACTTGGAAAGGGCAGAGAAGTCGAATATCAATTTATTTATATAGAGTTCAGTCATCATACAATTTAACATACATAATAATCAATAGAATATGGGATTTTTGGGAAATATGTTCAAGTCGCCGGGCAAGGGCGAATTAAAGGAAAAAATTCAGAAGGGAGCATTATTATTGGACGTGCGAGAAGTAGAGGAATATGAATCGGGACATGCCAAAGGATCGGTCAATATACCGTTGTTCCTTTTGCCGAGTGAAATGAGCCGGCTCGACAGGAACAGGCCTGTTGTGGTCGTTTGTCTCAGTGGTGCTCGCAGCGCCCAGGCGGTGAATTTGCTGAAAAGGCAAGGGTTTGAGGCTTACAATGGCGGAGGATGGCAATTGTTTTAAGTGGGCAAATTTACAACATATCCAGCATGTTTTTTATTTTGGGATGATATGTCTGCCAAATACCAATGGGAGAGTTCGGCCAAAGGTAACTGAGAAATAAATTTCGAAACTTGTGACATTTATTTGGTGTACTAAGGTTATCCAATTACGCATCCAAAACAGATATTTCCTTTGTGCAAACCGATGCTTTTTTATACCTTTGTCTCTGAATTCAATAGTAATCATTTCAGAGTATTTAAGGTCAGATGAATATAGGTAAATTTCTCTTTGTTTTGGCAGCATGTATCCTTATAGGAAACGCCGTGGCAAAACAATCAGCAGTCATGGCGCAGGAAGTGCCGGTTTCAAAAAGCGACAAGGTTTTCGAGAACCCCGATATCATTCCCATGTACACGGGGGGAAGTGCGGAGATGCACCGGTTTATCGCGAACACGTTGAAATACCCGGCGGATGCAAGGGAACGCAACGAGCAGGGGTTGGTAGTATATACTTTCGTGGTGGAAAAAGATGGTACTCTTTCAGACTTTAATATTATCCACCGCGCCGATCCGTTGTTGAATGAGGAGGCTTTGCGTATATTGCAGGCTATGCCGCCATGGCGCCCCGCCCGGCATAATGGTGAGATAGTACGCGCAGAGACATATGTTCCTATGTATTTCAGGCTCAATCAAAATGTGGCTGCATCCGGTCCCGCCGTGCAACCAACCCGTAATTACTCTAAAACAGATCCTACAATCATGGAAGATAATACTATTTATACCATAGTAGATAAAATGCCGCAGTACACTTATGGTGAGTCGGGATTATCCGCTTTTATAGGACATAATATCCGTTATCCGCGTGAAGCCCGGCAGGAAGGGATTGAAGGAAGAATACTCTGTTCATTTATTGTGGGTAATGATGGTGCTATTTCAAATATAGAAGTTGTGGAAGGAACGAACCAAGCTCTCAATGACGAGGCTGTCCGTGTATTGGGACTAATGCCCAAATGGATTCCCGGCGAAAATAATGGCGAAAAAGTGCATGTGAAATGTCTCTTGCCGATAGACTTTGTAATAGATGAGGAGCCGATCCCGCCGTTGACAAGTAAGTAATTAGCTGGAATAGTGCATAGGTTTTAACGTTGTAAAACCAGTTCAAAGGTGCGTAGTCCGGAATAAGTATTGATAAAAAGCCGGAAAGGAACGGAAGAAGTGGTTGTTTGATTCCTTAAATCAGAGAGTAGGAAAGAGGCGTACATCTTTTTTGGATATCCCGGAGGATCGTTGTTCAAAGAGTGGCTGAAATAAAGATCTATAGATGAGGAAGAAGGATTCCGGAGCAGTGAAACGCGATGAGGTGCGTTATAATATTCTGTCTCTATGATCAGGTTGAGGTAATCTCCGCCTACCCACACACTTTGGATATTTACCGGGTCATCCGAATAATTTTCAGGAAAACCATCCGATTGGATGGTGCCGGTAAAAATGGCAGTCACATAATTGATCCTGATCATGTTTTCTTCAATCGGGACATAATTGATGATGACACGCTGCCCTTCTTCTGCCGAGAAATTATTAACTTTTTCCGGGATAAGTACGCGGCCGTTATCGAGTCTGAAACGAAAATTTGAATTTTCTACCAGCACTGTGGCAAAATCCACAAAATAACTGTCCATTCGTACCGACTCCTTTTCACATCCGGGCAGGAGGAAAAACAAGAATAATACCAGAAAAGAATAGACGCGACCTCTCATTGTTCATTTATTGTGCTTCCAGATAGTTTCGCACCGTATTCCCATACATCCCTATCATTTTTTCACGCAGAAAGGCGTCATCTCTGTTGGGAATATTTATCTTGTCTATTTGCTGCTGAAGATATTCATTAAAATTAGAGAGGTCTTCTTCCGTATATTGCGATGAGAACCGATTGGTACCCGTCATCAAGTCATAAGCCACATAATTGAATGGCCGGAAAGCGTAATTACGGTAGATTTCCCTATCGACAAGAGAGGCTGCCTGCTTCAACAATTCATTTCTATCAGAGATTGTTTCGGCAAGGGCCTTTACTTCTTCGTCAATACATTTTCCAAACCGCAAAGAGACATATCCTTTGAATCCCCATATACTGGTAATGATATTCTCTATATCATCTCCTTTTGTTTTTCTATAAGTCGGATCATCCCGTTTCAGCTGAAATTCCTTGGCCTTCAGATAGTCACACGGATCGAATTCGTATGAGATGGAAAGAGGGACGATATGCAGGTCTGTCAACGCACGCGCCGGGTTAGCGCTGTCGTGTAGAGTGAGCATCTTCAGTAAGCTTACCTGTGTTTTATCATTCGAATCCTTTGCCCGCCCTTCGCGTTGTGCAATCCATGCCGGTTGTTGTCTACGGTTTACGGTATCATGAATATACTCTGAAAGATGCGTGGATACTTCCAACATCTGGCGTACCGAAACACCCCGCTTCACAATGAAACTCTTGTTGAGCCGTACCACTTCCTCTATCCAGGGATAGATAAGCAGGTTATTGCCAATTGCGATCTCAGTAGTGATGTGATTTTGATCAATTAGAAGCATATTCAGGAAAGCAACATCCAATACTATATCCCGATGGTTCGAAATAAACAGGCAACCCTTTCCTTCGGGAAGGTTTTCCCAACCTTCTCCCTTCAATTCAGAAGTCGTCCTGATAATCAGTTGCTTCATTACCGGATAGATAATCTGGCGTTGAAAATCGTCCTTCGTTTTGCATTGTTTCAACACTTGGATAAACCTTTCCCATGTGGGGAAGGCCTGTAACACGAATGCCTCTGCCGCACGTCTGAAGTAATTATTGGCGATGAGACTGGAAATGGTTGCCGGAACTTCATTATCCAGAATCGGGCTGATATCTTCGAATCTGTTTTTTGTCTCTGTCATAACATTCTAACGGATTAAAAAGAGTAAGTTTCGATAATTGCTGTAATGATCTCTGTCATGGAGAGCCCTGCAGCGTTTACCTGTTGAGGGATAAAACTGGTGGAAGTCATTCCCGGTGTGGTGTTCACCTCAAGGAGAACAGGTCCGTTACCGGTCAGAATGAAGTCGACCCGGATGATTCCCTTTGCACCGACCAGACGATAAATCTTTTCGGTCTTATGTTGAATCGCTAAAGTAATTTCTTCGGGAAGCCGCGCAGGTGTGATCTCTTCTACCTGGCCATTATATTTTGCGTCAAAATCGAAAAACTCGTTGGAGGTAACCACTTCTGTGAGGGGTAATACCGTAATGCCCATACTAGTCCCAAAGCAACCGCAGGTTACCTCTGTTCCTTGCAGGAAACTTTCTATGATTACTTCCGGTGCTTCCCGGAAAGCTGTAATAACGGCATTGTCAAGTTGAGAACTTTCCTTCACTTTGGTGATGGCAAAACTTGAACCGCCCAGATTGGGTTTTACGAATAGTGGCAACCCCAATGTAGAGATAATTTCGTTGATCCTGTAAGGATCGTTCTTCCGCAAAAGAATCGAGTCGGCTACATCAATACCAAAACTTTTTAAAAAACTGTTGCAGATGAATTTATTGAATGTCAGGGCTGACGCCAGTACGCCACAATTTGAATAGGGGATACCCATCATATCGAAATAGCCTTGAATTACACCATCTTCTCCCGGAGTTCCGTGGATGGTAATATAGGCAAAATGGAACCTGATATTTTTGCCATCGCTGTCGGTAAAGCTGAAATTGTTCTTGTCTATAGGGTAAACACAGTCCGGAGCTTCTACTTCCCAAGAGTTACGGTCTATTTTTACCTTGTAGACATTGTATTTCTCCTTGTCGATAAAGGAAAAAATACCGGCGGCACTCTTCTCGGATATTACGAATTCCGAAGAATAACCTCCCCATACAATAGCTATATTCTTTTTTATCATCATATCATCATTATTTCCCAACCTTACTGTATGCTCTCCATTTATCGATTACCGATTGCATATCTTCAGGGATATTGCTTTCAAAGAAAAGTTCATTACCCGTGGAGGGATGAATGAACCCTAATGTCTGTGCGTGCAAGCATTGCCGGGGGCACAGGTCGAAGCAATTATATACGAATTGTTTATATTTTGCGAAATGGGTTCCGCGAAGGATATCATTTCCTCCATATCGCTCATCGTTGAACAATGGGTGTCCTATATGTTTCATATGTACCCGGATCTGGTGTGTGCGTCCTGTTTCAAGCCGGCATTGCACCAATGTCACATAGCCAAACCGCTCAAGCACACTATAGTGGGTGACAGCCGGTTTTCCATGCTCACCGTCGGGAAAAACCCGCATGCGCATGCGGTCGTTCGGGTCGCGTCCGATATTGCCTTCAATGGTACCGTGGTCGTCTGCCGGATTTCCCCATACCAAGGCTATGTACATCCTTTTTGTCTCTTTTCTGAAAAACTGGGCGGAGAGGGTAGTCTTGGCCACGGGTGTCTTGGCTACGAGCAGTAAGCCCGATGTATCTTTGTCGATCCTATGTACCAAACCCAGCCTTGGATCATTCATATCACTGATATTGTCATGGTGAAGATGGTATGCTACCGCGTTGACAAGTGTTCCGGTATAGTTTCCGTGTCCGGGGTGTACTACCATGCCCGCAGGTTTGTTAATCACCATTAACGCATCATCTTCATAAACAATGTCAAGGGGAATATTTTCCGGTATGATCTCCAGTTCCCGTCGTGGTTGATCCATCACGATAGAGATTACATCTAGCGGTTTTACCTTGTAGTTCGATTTAACCGGCTGTCCATTCACCAGGATGCAGTTTGCCTCAGCTGCCTGCTGGATGCGGTTTCGGGATATTCCCTCTATCCTGACAGACAGGAATTTATCGATCCGAAGCATGTTTTGACCTTTGTCTGCTACAAACCTGTAATGCTCGAATTTCTGATTTTCGTTCCGGGATTCTTCCGCTATGGCATCATCATCTTCCGGTAAAAAATCGATATCGTCTAAATTCTGTTTCGTCACAAACAATCAGTTAGAAAAATGAATCGTCTATCCCTCCATCGCCTTCCGGTTGAGAATTGCCGCTTAACCGTCCGGGCGGTACAATATATTCGTTGTCGATTTTCAATGAATCGGCAAGTATCCCACTGGTAACCACCAGAGTGAGAGGAGAGCCGGCCGGCACCTTTTCTTCGGCTATCAACCTTTTCCCTCTGTATTCCACAGCTACCACCAGCCCGGAATATTCAGCCGGTACTTCCTGAATGGATATCTGATTAAATCCCAGTGAGTTTAACAATGCTGATGCTTGCCGGGACGAGTAGTCCGCCAATTCCGGCACTGCAATCATCTGAGGATTCTTTGAGTATATTGTCAAATAAATGGCACGTCCCTCTTTTACTTTATTACCAGCCTTGGGTGTTTGATCTATGATGGCTCCGGGTACGGCGTCACGATGGTAGACGGAGTCTACGATCTCGGCATGGAGACCCTTGCCCTTGAGTATAGTATTGGCTTCCTCGATTTGAAGATTTTCAAGAGCAGGTACAATCACATTTTGCCCATGTCTTGTATAGATGTTTAAGAGCAGCAATGCCAGTATAATAAGTAATATACCGCTGGCTATAATCAGCAACAGATTTTTTACAATACCGTCGCTAAAGAAAGATATTTTAGTCTGTTTTTTACTCATAACAATCGCTCATAAGGACGTATGCACATACAGAGATACAAAAGTAGTAAAAATAATGAGAGTGGGAGGGTAGAGTTATGGAAAAAGAAAGACGAATACATTTTATATTATATAGGTTAGAATAAACAAAAAACAGGAATAGCACTGTCCTATTCCTGTTTTTTTAATGATAAGTCTATCAATATTCGTCCGACACGGTTAATTTTGCCCTGCCCTTTGAACGACGGGCAGCAAGCACTTTCCTTCCGTTTTTGGAAGCCATTCTGGAACGGAATCCGTGTTTATTCTTTCTCTTTCTGTTAGAGGGTTGAAATGTTCTTTTCATACGATTATTTTATTTTTTTTATTTCGTTGTATGGAATATTTGTCATAATGGCGTGCAAAATTAGACAAAATATTTGAAAGAACCAATCCGATGCGGAATAAAAATAGTTTTTTTCTATTTTTCAGCCCTTTATACAATTGCAATCAAAAAATGGAGGAAATGAATGAAGAAATTTGAATGAAAAGTTTTGTGCTTTCAGAAAAACGTTCTATATTTGCACCCGCAATTGCGACAGCGAGATATTTAACAATAGGTTCACGCCTGAAAAGGCCCATTCGTCTATCGGTTAGGACGCAAGATTTTCATTCTTGAAAGAGGGGTTCGATTCCCCTATGGGCTACATTAATTGAAAAAATAAAACATACGCGTCAATAGAAATGGCAAATCATAAATCATCTATAAAGAGAATCAGACAAGCTAAAGTTCGTCGTCTGTCTAATAGATATGTGTCACGCACTACTAGGAATAAAGTGCGCGAATTACGTACCATCACTTCCAAAGAAGAGGCTCAGAAGATGTATCCCGAAGTTTGCTCTATGCTTGATAAGTTGGCAAAGAAGAACGTGATACACCAGAACAAGGCTAACAACCTCAAGTCGAAGTTAGCTTCTCATGTAAACAGTCTTAATTGAGATGATCCGGCATTTGGTATTCTTTCAATTGGCCGAACAGGCTGAGGGGAATTCCAAAAAGGAAAACATCCTTATTATCAAGGAGAAATTAGAAGCTCTCAAGGAGGTAATATCTGTAATACGTAAGATAGAGGTCTTGTCGAATCATCCTTTGGCTTCTTCGGAAAATTATGATATTGTGCTCGACAGCGAGTTTGATTCGCTGGAAGATCTGGAATATTATACGATCCATCCTGCCCATCAGGAAGTGACTGGATTTATAGCTAAGGTAAGGGTTGGCAGGGCAGCTATTGACTGCGAAATCTAAGAGAGGTTTATTTTAAAATAACAATAAAAGCGGACAAATCGTCCGCTTTTATTGTTATTGGCTTTTTCTGGTATAGTAATCAGAGTTCTCTCCTATCGTTGGGTATCGACCCGGTAATGGTTCACTAAAAAAAACAAAAGGGATTGGAAAAATGACTATTTTTTCGTACTTTTGTTCAGTTTTGAAAAATTTATGGGATTATTAATAAATATCTGATTTATAGTCGATTTTAATATATACTGAAAGAAATGTCAGAAGAAGAGAAAAAAAATGGAAGCGGAAATTATTCCGCACAAAATATTCAAGTACTCGAAGGGCTTGAAGCAGTACGTAAACGCCCTGCGATGTATATCGGGGATGTAAGCGAAAAGGGATTGCATCATTTGGTGTCTGAAGTAGTGGACAACTCTATTGATGAGGCCTTGGCCGGATACTGTTCCGAGATTGATGTGACTATCAACGAAGATAATTCCATTACTGTAAAAGACAACGGACGGGGTATTCCTGTAGATTATCACGAGAAGGAAAAGAAATCGGCCTTAGAGGTTGTACTCACGGTGCTGCATGCAGGCGGTAAGTTTGATAAGGGAACTTATAAAGTGTCGGGTGGTCTTCATGGAGTGGGTGTTTCTTGCGTGAATGCGCTTTCTATTTATTTGAAAGCTGAAGTACATAAAGACGGCAAAGTCTATGTACAGGAATATTCAAAAGGGAAACCTTATGCCGATGTGAAGGTGGTAGGGGAGACTAACGAGACAGGTACCATCATTACCTTCAAACCGGATGATACTATTTTTATTACGACCGAATACAGGCACGATATATTAGCAACCCGCCTCCGTGAACTGGCTTACCTGAATGCCGGTATTACCCTTACACTGACCGATAGGCGGGTTTCTACCGAAGAGGGTACTTTTAAGACAGACCGTTTTTATTCCGAAACGGGACTGGAAGAATTTGTTCGTTATATTGATAAAAATAAGGAACCGCTCATCCCGGAACCTATTCATATTATTACCGAGAAAAGCGGTATTCCCATTGAAATTGCGCTTACTTATAATGATACGTATAATGAGAATATCCATTCTTATGTAAACAATATCAACACTATTGAAGGAGGAGCACATCTTACCGGTTTCAGACGTGGACTTTCACGTACACTCAAGAAATATGCCGAAGACTCCAAGATGCTTGAGAAAGTGAAAGTGGAGATCAGTGGCGATGATTTCCGTGAAGGAATCACTGCCGTACTGTCAGTAAAGGTAGCCGAACCTCAGTTCGAGGGGCAAACCAAGACAAAATTGGGGAACAGTGAGGTAATAGGAGCGGTGGACCAGGCAACAGGAGAAGCCTTGAAAAATTATTTGGAGGAACATCCCAAAGAAGCCCGGGTAATTGTGGAAAAAGTTATCCTGGCGGCGACAGCACGTCAGGCGGCACGTAAAGCCCGTGAGATGGTACAGCGTAAATCGCCGCTCTCGGGAGCCGGATTGCCCGGAAAGCTGGCTGACTGTTCAAGCAAAGATCCGGTACAGAGCGAAATTTTCCTGGTAGAGGGTGATTCTGCAGGAGGAACGGCCAAACAAGGTCGTAACCGTATATTTCAGGCCATCCTTCCTTTACGCGGTAAAATCCTGAATGTGGAGAAAGCGATGCCGCATAAGGTGCTGGAAAGTGACGAAATCAAGAACATATATACCGCTTTAGGTGTTTCTATAGGGACCGAGGAAGATTCCAAAGAACTCAATATAGAACGATTGAGGTATCACAAGATTATTCTGATGACGGATGCTGATGTGGACGGTAGCCATATTGATACCCTTATTCTTACTTTTTTCTTCCGTTATATGCGGCTACTGATAGAAAATGGATATGTCTATATAGCTACTCCACCTCTCTATCTTTGTAAGAAAGGTAAGGTTGAAGAGTATTGTTACAACGATCAGCAACGACAGGCCTTTATCAATAAATATGGAGAGGGTAACGAAAATGCTATTCATACGCAGCGTTATAAAGGTCTTGGGGAAATGAATGCCGAGCAACTCTGGGAAACAACAATGAATCCTGAGCACCGCACCCTGAAACAGGTGACAATTGAAAATGCTGCCGATGCAGATGTGATTTTCTCTATGTTGATGGGTGAAGAAGTGGCACCTCGCCGCGAGTTTATAGAAGAGAACGCAACATATGCCAATATAGATGCATAGATGATAATAACCGGATGAAGCGACCGCCAACACTGCACTTTAATGATAGAGCCGTCATTCTCTCCCCCGCGGGGAAAATAGAGGGTTATATTGTGCAGGATGCTGCGGATGTGTTGGAGAATTGGGGCCTTCGTCCGAAAATCAGTGAAAACGCCTTGTGTGACGAAGGGCGGTTCAGTGGTTCGGTAAAACAACGTCTTTCCGATCTGCAAAATGCATTTGACGATCCGTTAATTAAACTTATCCTCTGTTCTCGTGGTGGTTACGGGATGATACATCTGATCGAGAAACTCAACTTTTCGGAGATCAGGAAAAATCCAAAATGGGTGGTTGGTTATAGTGATATAACTTCACTTCATGCGGCGTTGCAGACCCATGGCATAGCGTCTCTTCACGGGCCGATGGCGCAGCATTTCTCTGATGAAGGAGCCGGAGACATATCGGTACGCTATACAAAAAGTATCTTGGCCGGTCAACCCGTAAAATACCGGATTCCTGTGGGAAATAATTTCCCTTTGAATCGAAAAGGAAGTGCCAGAGGCAGATTATTTGGCGGAAACCTTTCGGTTTTCTGTAGTTTGTTGGGATCTAAGTACCTGAAAATTCCCCGTGGGGGTATATTATTCATTGAGGATATTGGAGAAGCGCCTTACCGTGTGGATCGAATGATTTATCAATTAAAACTTGCAGGAATATTCAGAAAAATCAATGGTTTGATTGTCGGGCAGTTTACCGGTTATGAGGAGGATAATCTCATGTATGCCCCGTTACATCAATCTATTTGGGAGGCAGTCAACGAGTATGATTTTCCTGTTTGCTTTAATTTTCCGGCAGGTCATGTGAGGTTGAATTTTCCGTTGCTCATGGGAGCAACAGCAATATTGAGAGTAGAAAATGATTTTAGTTCATTCGTACAATAAACGAATATAAGAAGATGACAGTAAGCCCTGAATTATTATTATTGGTAGGATCTATCCTGTTTTTTATAAGTATGTTGGTTGGGAAAGCAGGTCACCGTTTTGGTGTCCCGGTATTATTGCTTTTCCTTGTGGTGGGAATGGTTTTTGGATCAGACGGATTTGGTTTACAATTTGAAAATGTGCAGACGGCACAAACGATTGGCACAATCTGTCTGACTGTGATTCTTTTTTCCGGTGGTTTGGATACCAAGTTTTCTGAAATAAAGCCGATTATCTGGCCCGGAGTAATGCTTGCCACAATAGGGGTACTTATTACAGCGGTTGTCACCGGAGTATTTATTTACTGGTTATCAGGACATATGTTCCCTTCTTTGGGAATCAGCCTATTGACGGCAATGCTGCTTTCATCTACTTTTTCATCTACCGATTCGGCTTCTGTTTTTGGTATATTGCGTTCCAAAGGATTGTCGCTTAAGAATAACCTTAGACCATTGCTGGAGTTGGAGAGTGGAAGTAATGACCCAATGGCTTATATGCTTACAATCGTGTTTATGGGGATTATCCAGTCGGGATCCGATCCCAATATCGGTATGGTAGCCCTTACCATCGTAGTGCAACTCGTAGTGGGTGCCGGGATGGGTTATCTATTGGGAAAAGGATCGGTGAAGATTATCAACCGTATCCGTATGGACAATACTTCTTTTTATCCTATTCTATTGCTGACGTTAGGGATATTTATCTTTGCCTCTACTTACTATCTGAAAGGAAATGGATATCTGGCAGTGTATATTGCCGGATTGGTTATTGGCAATGCGAAGTTCTCCCATAAACGGACCTCCATGAAGTTTATAGATGGAGTAGCCTGGATGAGCCAGATATTGCTATTCATCACATTGGGATTACTTGTAAATCCTGCCGAACTGCTTGATGTATTGGTTCCGGCATTAATTGTTTCTGCTTTCCTTATTTTTATCGGACGACCGTTGACAGTATTCCTTACACTTATTCCATTCCGTAAAATAGGCGTCAGGGATAATATTTATATTTCCTGGGTAGGCTTGAGAGGAGCTGTTCCTATTATTTTTGCTATTCTGCCCTTGGCGGCCGGAATTCCGGGTGCACGTTGGATATTTAATATGGTCTTCGTGATCACTATTGTTTCTCTGCTTGTGCAAGGTACTTCGCTTCCTCTGGTTGCAAAATGGCTGAAGTTGGCTGAAAAACCGGAGGACCATAAGGCTTTGGTAGATTTTGATGTAGAATTTGCCGAAGAGATCAAGTCGGCAATGACTGAAATACTGATTACCGACGAGACTTTACAATATGGGAAAAATTTAATTGAGATGCCTTTGCCCGACAAAACACTGGTGGTAATGGTGAAACGGGGAGAGCGCTATTTTGTGCCTACCGGACAGACTGAATTGTATTCAGGGGATAAATTATTGGTTATTTCCGACAATGAAGAGGCGCTAAGGGAAACTTATCAGAATATCGGGATTTCTAATTTTTCATATCAAAAGAACCAGTAGTAATTTGACGAAGGTGTTAATAAGACTAATCCCGATTTATCAGGAAAAGTTATGAATAATAATTTGATTGGCATATTAATAAATTGACACATTTATTATATGAAACAAGTAGGAAATTTTTTTATACTGATGTTATTCATAGCCGGCGTGTTGTTTTCTATATCGTGTAATTCCTGTCAGTCCAAAAAAGGTACACTGGTGATGGAGCCATACCGGCAGGTTTCTCCGGATTTCAATGCCGATAGTGCTTATGTGTTTGTGGCGAAACAGGTTGGCTTTGGTCCGAGGGTGCCCGGTTCAACGGCTCATAAAGCCTGTGGTGATTATTTGGTATCGAAACTGTCGGAATTTGGCGCACAAGTGACAGAACAGAAGGCGGAGATCATCCATTATGATGGTAGAGATTTATATATACGAAATATAATCGGAAGCTATCATCCTGAAAAAGAGAGAAGAGTATTGCTTTTTGCCCATTGGGATACGCGTCCCTTTGCCGATGAAGAACCCGATGCCGGTAGCCAGTACCAACCCATTGCAGGTGCTGATGATGGAGCAAGCGGGGTAGGGGTATTGCTCGAAATTGCCCGAAGCTTGCATCACGATCCCGTTGAGAGGGGTGTTGATATTATCTTCTTCGACATGGAAGATTGGGGGCAGCCCTCTTTTGAGACCGATTGGGTGCAGGGTGAATGGTGGTGTCGTGGTTCACAATATTGGTCAGAGCAGCCTCATGTAGAAAATTATAAAGCTGAGTATGGTATCCTGCTCGATATGGTGGGTAGTGCCAATGCCACTTTTTTGAAAGAAGGATACTCTAAGCAGTATGCCCCGGCTGTATTGGAAAAAGTATGGAGTATCGCAGCAAAATTAGGATATGGAAACTATTTCCAATCGAAAAATGGAGGTTATATTACTGACGATCATTTGTTGGTGAATCGCCATCATCGGGCCCCGAGCATCAATATTATCAATTTGAGAACCGACTCCCATACCGGATTTGTGCAACATTGGCATACGCATAGGGATGATATGCGCAATATCGACCGAAATAGCCTGAAGGTGGTTGGACAAACCGTAATGGAATTGATTTATAGTGAACCGGTAAAGATAGATTAAAGAGAAATGAAGCAGACAATAGACGAAGTACAACAGGAGATTATTGATGAGTTCAGTATATATGACGACTGGATGGATAAATATGCTGTTATTATCGAGCAGGGAAACGCCTTGCAACCCATTGACGAAAAATATAAAATACCCGAAAATATCATAGAAGGATGCCAGAGCCGAGTCTGGTTGCAGACTGATTACCATGAGGGAAAACTCTATCTCCAGGCTGAGAGTGATGCTATCATCGTGAAAGGATTACTCGCGTTGGTACTTCGGGTATTTAATGGACGTACTCCCGATGAAATTATCAATACCGATCTTCGTTTTCTGAAAGAAATCGGCTTGACCGAACATCTTTCCCCTACGCGGTCTAACGGATTGCTTTCGGTAATCAAACAGATCCGTTTTTATGCCATTGCATATAAAGCCAAAGATGATTCGATGATTTATTGATGTGTCAAGTCTGAGATTTGAGATTTCAGCAGAGTGTTTTGGTCCGCCGGAAGAAGTGGCGGGAGTTCCCCTTTGTCCATATCCTATCGTATCGCCCACGGAGGCAATTTGTACAGAGAGACAATGATTACATTGAAAAGGTTCTTCATCAAGACTGGGTTTGTCTTCGTAGAGGAGATAATCTTTTCGTTGTTTGGCTGGAGTCAGGTTAGGCATCATTACATTGGCGCCGAATAAGAATCCCTTTTCCCTTCCGAATTTATCCAATGCCTGCATAGCTGTGGAAAAAGTCTCACCACGGCAGAAAGGGGTTCCTGAGTATTCAATAAAAGGACCACCCCCCATCATATCTATCTCCATGTCCCGAAGGAAAAGAATATCACCTGCTATATCCTGGTAGGTTTGGCAAGGTACGCCAATCATACTTCCTGAACCTACCTGAAAAACAATTTTTTTCAACGATTTCAGATACCTATACGCGTATCGAAGCTATGTACCCTGTCGTCAGG
Source organism: Proteiniphilum sp. UBA5384 (assembly GCF_002410825.1). Lineage (GTDB taxonomy): Bacteria > Bacteroidota > Bacteroidia > Bacteroidales > Dysgonomonadaceae > Proteiniphilum. The sequence goes on from NZ_DHOS01000073.1 coordinate 140,970, forward strand.
ATGCCATTTTTTATATAACTGAGGAGAAGATGTCTCTATGCGGAGGAAGTAATGATGCGCTCCGCTCTCAAAGAAACGACGGTAAGTTTCTTCACTTTGTGCCCCGCAGGATAGAGTAATGCCCTGATTGTATCTTGCTTTGATCTGCTTTATAATGGCGCAAACAAAATAAATATGTTCTTCGCTTTGATTTTCACCAGTTTGAAATACTAAAGAGCCGTTAACGCAAGGATTGCAAGGCTTCCATCTCCTCCTTTGAAAAATGCTTCTCTTTAAATCATTATTTTAATCTTCGTTTTTACTCATTTTCTCCGATCGGTTTCTGGCTGCATCCAATACACCCTTGAAATGTTTTCCTATCTCGTGGGTACGGAAATAATCAAGCCCTGCCTGGGTAGTACCTCCTTTGCTGGTAATATTTTTTATTAATTGTTCGATACTATGATTCTTCTGGTTTTGTGTGAAGTAGATAGTTGTTCCCTGTGTAAGTTCCAGTAGAAGTCCGTCAAGCTGCTCCCCGGATAAGTTGAACTCCTGCATTTTCTCCTTGAAGATATGGATGAAAGAGAGGATAAAAGCGGGCCCGCTACCGAAGACAGCGGTGAAAAGGTCGAAACCGCCCTCTTCCAGTGCTACTGCTTTTCCCAGTTTTTCCAAAAGATGAAAGATCTCCACCGCTTTTATATTATCGGGATAGTTGGATGCGAAGGACGTCACCGATTTACGATAAGCTACCGCCAAATTGGGCATAATACGTATGATTAATTGCTCAGTGCCCAGATAGTGTTCTATATAAGCAATAGTTCTTCCTGCTACCGGTGAGACGATAGTTTTACCTGCCCTGTTGAGCTGTTTTAATTCTCCCAGAATGAGGGATAGGTCCTGTGGTTTTACCATTAACCAGACCACATCGGCAAAAGTAACGAGATCTTCCATCCGCTCATAAAAGGGAATATCTACCTCTTTCCGGTTTCTTGCATAATAGGCGAACTCAATATCCGCCTCGTCTTTCAATCCCTGATATACTGCTTTGGCCAGATTGCCGAAGCCTATAAATCCATGTTTTACTTTCATTAATTACCAATTACTATTACCATTTACCAATCTTTATTCAATTTCACTTTCAACCTTCCAGTCCCCATCCTCCTATTCTCTTAAGTCTTCCAGTCATTTTTTACAAAACCGAGTGAATGGGATACGGTTGCCCATGGCGTTGATGATATAATTGGCACGCTGTCCATTTACAATCCACATCTCTACCCCGTGTGCCATGCATATTTCCGCTGCATGTACTTTGGACGACATGCCTCCGGTTCCCAGTGAAGACTCTTTCTCTTCAATATATTCACTAATGGAGTTTAAGTCGGAAACTTCGGCTATCAATTGTGCATCGGCATGCAGGTGCGGATTCCGGTTAAAAATACCATCGATGTCTGAGACAAGTACCAACAGATCTGCTTCCGTGATTACTGCCACCAGCGCCGAAAGTTTGTCGTTATCACCCAGTACGATTTCTTCGATGGAAACAGTATCGTTTTCATTGACAATGGGGGTGTAATCGACCTGCCAAAGTCGTTTGATGGTGTTACGCGTATTTTCATTGGCTGTCGGATTTTCGAAATCGCGGTAAGTCAAAAGTATTTGTGCAATATTTAATCCGAACGTGCTGAAAATGGTGTCGTACAACTCCATCAATTTGGTCTGCCCGATAGCTGCCAGCGCTTGTTTGGAGTCGACATGCTTATAGAACCCGTTAATTTCCACAAATTGTCTTGCAGTAGCAATCGCCCCTGATGAGACGATCACGATATCGTATTCTTTTTTCAATTCTACGATTTGTCGTGCCAAACTCTCTATCACCGCAAATGATATACGGTTTGTTCCGGCTGTTAGTGTAGATGTTCCGATTTTTATGATCAATTTCTTCTTCATTCTATGTCCTTAGTCTTATCTTCCCAACCATTTGGGCATCCTATTCTTCCATTTCCCGCTCTTCCAGTCTCTCAGTCCCTCACCTGTCCGTTTCCATATACGAACCACTTGTTGGTTACCAGTTCCTGTGCACCTAAGGGGCCACGAAAATGGAGTTTTTGCGTACTTATAGCGATTTCTGCACCCACGCCAAACTGTCCGCCGTCAGTAAAACGTGACGACGCATTGTGGTAGACCGCGGCACAATCCACCTGTTGCATAAATATATCGGCTTTTGCGATATCGTTTGTTACAATCACAGCCGTATGTCCACCGGAGTAGCGGTTAATCATTCCTATAGCTTCCTGTATTTCATCCACAAGGGAAAGGTATAGTTTTGGAGCCAGGTATTCTTCACAAAGTGTGGCAGCATCATTTTCCTCCTTGATATCTTTATGTAGTGATACTATTTCTTGGTTTCCCCATACTTCGATACCTTTTTCCGTAAGATGTGTTACCAACTCAGAGAGTTTTTCCTTCAGTTTGTTTATATTCCTGTTTATGAGAATCTTGTCTATCGCATTGCAGACGCTGATACGTTCTTTACCGTTTACCACAAGCCGTACGGCCATTTCAAAATCGGAATCGTTATCGATATAGAGGAAGTTATTGCCCCTGCCGCTTACGATGACCGGCATTGAAGCATTTGCCTGTACGAAATGGATTAATCCTTCTCCTCCCCGGGGAATAATAAGATCCACATGATGGCTGTTTTCCCTGATGAGGCGTTGTGTCTCCTCACGGGACAAGTCGAGATACCTGATGTAATTCGAATCAGCATTATGTCCTGCAAGCGCTTGTTGCCACAGTCCGGTAAGCAGCAGGTTAGTATGGCGTGCCTCTTTGCCTCCTTTCAACAAAATACGATTTCCCGCTTTAAATGCAGTAGCCGCAGCTTCGATAGTGACATCGGGCCGAGATTCATATATGATCAGGATGGTTCCGAACGGTACTGTCCGGTTTGTAATCTTTACTCCGTCTTCACGGACGAACTCATAAAGGACTTTCCCTTCTGGATCGGATTGTGAAGCGACTTCCTCTAATGAACGGATCATTCCATCGATCTTTTTATTATCTACCTTCAGCCGGTCTGTCATCGACTCGTCCATTCCCGGAAACGTATCCATATCAGTATTGTTTACTTCTATGATTTTTTCCCTGTTCACTTCCAAAAGGTGTGCGAGAAAAAATAATACGTCATTTTTTTGTTCATTGTCCATATTATAGTCAAATGATGCCTTTACAATTTTTTATATATTATAATTAATTGAAAATACTTATTCCGGCAGGATTTTGTTTACCTGTTTCGGTATGTATAATTGAAAGTATTTTGGTCTCAAAGGTAGCAAATTATTCTTAAATTATTTCTTTTGCTATCCAAATTGAATTATAATGAAATAGTTTAAACCCTTTTCAACTTGTTAAGTCCAATGGTCGATGATTAATAAAGAAACTTATAGCCAGTCTTTTAAAGCCCTTTTCCGAAACCTTGTCCCATATGTGAAACCCTATAGGAAGATGATTGCGGGGACACTCCTTCTCACGCTGGTGGGATCGTTTGCCGCCCAGGTAAATCCGCTTTTAGTGAACGAGACGATCAATCGTGTGGAAGAGTTGCTCAGGCAGTCCGACCCGTTTGAGAACGGGGTGCGCTTACTGTTGATCATTTCCGCCATCATGCTTGCCAATGAGTTGCTGAACATCGGTATCCAGTTCGGACAGAAATATTTCGGGGAGAAAATCCGTATCAAAGTGGGAAGCGACCTTTCCCAGGCTGCTGTAGATCGTATATTGAGATATAAGATGTCGTTTTTTTCCGAACCGGAAAACCAGACCGGATTATTGCAAACCCGCATTAATAGGGGAATTGAGAGCCTTATTGGGCTGGTACAGAACTTCTTCCTCGATATACTGCCCCTGTTTTCAACCGCTATCATCGCCCTTGTGGTGATGTATAACGCCAACCTCTATGTGGGGTTGCTGGCTACGATCATAGTTCCGGCTTACTTTTATGTGAGCCAGAAACAGGCAGGTAGGTTGAAAGGATGGCGCATCCAGTTGCGGGGGCAACGCGAACGCAAGAACCATGGATTGATCAATATTATCGATTCCATCACGGTGATCAAGAGCTTCGTACGGGAAGAACCGGAAGGAAAGAAACAATATGATGTGCAGATGGAGATGCTCAACAACCAATTGCAGACCCGCCGGACAAGTTATGTCTACGAGAGCCTGAAATCGTTTATACAGCAGATCGGGGTGGTGCTGATCATTATCCTTACCGTATTTCTGGTGCTTGATGGACAGATGGGAATCGGTGCCATCATGATGCATATCATGCTCTTCCGCAACGTGTCGGCTCCCATCAGCCAGTTGCATCGTATCTATGACCAGGTGAATGACGCCCTGATCTATGCCGACGGATTTTTCGAGGTGCTTGCCAACGACGATGCGGTAGAGGTGGGTGGTGACATAAAAGCCCAGGATGTGAAGGGACAGTTTGAAGTACGTGATGTGACCTTCACCTATCCCAACGGGAAGGAGGCGCTTTCGGATGTCAGTCTCACCCTTGAAAAAGGCAAGACGACGGCTATTGTCGGCTTAAGCGGGGCCGGCAAGAGTACCCTGATTAATCTTCTTTGTAAATTTTATAAGCCTGATCGCGGAGAGATCCTGCTGGACGGGATCGACCTGGAAGAGTATGAGAACGGGTCATTGCGTAACAATATCGGTCTGGTATTGCAGAAGAATCATATTTTCAAGGGAACCATCTATGACAATATCCTTTACGGGAAACTCGATGCTACGCGTGAGGAGGTGATCGAAGCATCGAAAAGTGCTTTTCTGCACGACCAGGTGCTTCTGCTGCCCGACGGTTACGATACCGACGCTTCCAACCTGAGTGGCGGACAGCAGCAACGGATCGCCATTGCCCGGTTGTTCCTGAAGAATCCGCCGGTGATTTTCCTTGATGAGCCGACCGCCAGCCTCGACGCCATTGCCACCGAGCATATCAAGATGAGCCTCGATGCCATCAAGGAAGGCCGCACGGTGGTGATTATTTCCCACTCACTTTCGCAGATCGTGGATGCCGACGTGATCCACGTATTAAAAGAAGGACGGTTGGTGGAGACCGGCTCGCATGAGTCGCTCTATAAACTGAACGGGGAATACCGCAAGATATTCGACGCTTCTGCCCGCAGCCTCAACCTCGACAAGATGCTCGACACCATCGCAGGGTGAGTATCCTTAATCAAACCGGATAATAAACCGTGTCCAGTTGTCGGGGTAAGTGCGTAAGGAATATTGGACATCATGCTGTGCGAGTACTTCACGGATAAAAAGCAGTCCGATCCCCTGTCCTTGGGGTTTGCTGGAAAAGAAGGGGTTGAATATCTTTTTCTCGACCTCCCTGCTGATTCCCTTCCCGTTGTCCGCAATGACCAATTTTTTCGACTGCGCCTCTGTGGTGATGATGATTTCCCCATTTTCTTCAATACTTTCCACCGCGTTCTTGATGATGTTCAGTATTACCTGGTCAAAGAGCGATGTGTCAAGCAGTACCGGTGGAAGGTGCTCGTCCGGCTTGAAGGTGAGCCGGATGTTTTTGTGTGTACACATCACTTCCATAAAACGTATCAGGTTGGTGATTAACCGGTTCAGGTCGATCAGTTCCCGCTCTGCTTTCGGAATCTTTACTACATCGGCAAAGTTGGTGATAAAGCGACTCATCCCATAACATCTCTCCACGCAGATTTGCATGGCCTGTCGCATATCCTCTGCTTCGGGGACCGGTTCAAGTCCTTCAATCACGGTGTCGAGGGTGGAAGTGATCCCCGCGGTGGTGTTGTTTACCTCGTGGGATATCATGCGGATCACTTTTTCGTATGCTTTCTTTTCTGCCCTGCGTACTTCCTCCGTAAGACTTTCGATCAAGTAGAACGGACGAGGGAATCCCCGGTCGACAAATGATTCCAGTGAGCATTTATAGACGGTACCATTACTCAGGCCGATAGAGCGGGTTTCGTGCATCGGTATTTCTGAAAGGTCGATCGGCACCGATTCTTTTATTTCGGAGATTGTCTTGCCTCTCACCCCATCCGCATTCTTCACATCTAACAGTCTGACTGCCGCCGGGTTGAGGTCGATAATCTGGTGGTCGTAGTTCAGCACGATGACACCCATGGGTGAAGCAGTGATGAGCAGGTCGAGGAATTCATTCTGTTCGCGGAGTTGGAGCCGTTCGTTCTTCAATTGCGCCATCATCCTGTTGAAGATGGCGACTACCCTGTCGGCTTCGTATTGTCCCACTTCCCGGAGTTTGGAACTGAAATCCTGTTCCCGGAGCAGGTCCATCCCGTTACTGATCGTTTGCAAGGGGCGCACCGTTTTCCGGTAGAAAATGACCAGATATACCACAGTTCCCAGGATAAGCCCCTCAAGCGCCAATGTTTTCCACGAAGGAGCATCCAAGTTCTCGTAAAGTGTAAACCCGAAGACCAGCAGCAGTAAAATTGCCAGAATATAGAAATAGACTTTCAGTTTCATAACCCATATTTCTCAATGCGCCGGTAGAGGGCGGTCCTGCTTATCCCCAGCGCGCGGGCGGCTTTCGACAGGTTGCCGTTATGTTGTTCGATCGCATGGCGGATAGTTTGTGCTTCCAAGTTGTCCAACGTCATGGGCTGGTCTGTATGGTAGCTGCCGGGCAGGATTCCTCGCCTTTCCTGTACTCCCTGCACCCCCTGAGCCCCCTGCATGGGTGTTTGGCTGCGCAGGTCGTCTGCCGAAATGCGGCTCTTTCCACTTACGAGGATGGTGCGCTCTATCAAGTTCTTCAATTCCCGGATATTTCCCGGAAACGGAAGCGTTTGGAGTAGTTCGAAAGCGTCGGGAGTGAATGAAATGGCAGGAAGCCTGTTTTGTGCCGATAGGCGGTCGGCAAAGAATTGTGCCAGCAGGGGAATATCTTCTTTACGTTCGCGGAGTGCCGGCAGATGAATTTGAATCAGGTTGATGCGGTAGAAAAGGTCTTCACGGAATGTCTTTTCCCGTACCATTTGCTGCAAGTCGGCATTGGTTGCGCTCACCACCCGTACATCCACTTTTCGGGGAGTACTGTCGCCCAGCACCTCGAAGGTCTGGTCCTGCAATACACGTAGCAGTTTCACCTGGCAGGTGATGTCGAGTTCACCGATCTCATCCAGGAAGATGGTTCCCTTGTCCGCCAATTCGAATCGTCCGGTACGGTCGGCTTGGGCATCGGTAAAGGCTCCTTTGCGGTGCCCGAACATCTCGCTTTCGAATAGGCTTTGGGATACGCCGCCCAGGTTGACTTTCACAAACCGTTGTTTTTTGCGGGAGCTGTTTTTGTGGATGGCCTCCGCAATCAGTTCTTTCCCTGTACCGCTTTCTCCTGTGATTAATACCGAAGCATTGGTGTCGGCGATTCGGGCTACGGTGGAGAGTACGTCGACCAATGCCTTCGATTGTCCGATGATGAAAGAGAAATCATATTGACCATCCAGCTCCCGGCGTGTCTGAGGAAGATTGTCAATAGCTCTCCGCGCTTTCAGTTCGAGTGCGGTTTCTACCGACTTCAATAGTTGGCGGTTATCCCAGGGTTTGGTGATGAAGTCGAATGCACCGGTTTTCATCCCTCGTACTGCAAGCGATATGGAGCCCCATGCGGTAATCAGTATGACGGGCACCCTTGGACAAAAGACCTGTACTTTCTGCAATAACTCTAATCCTTCTTCACCTTTGGTGGTCAGTGAAAAATTCATATCCATCAGCATCAGGTCCGGCGAGGTATGGCGTACGAAATCCAGCGCCGCTTTGGGAGAAGCCACCGCTTCGGTTTCATATCCCGCACGTTTCAGCAGTAGTGAAAGTGAAGAACGTACAATCGCATCGTCATCAATTATCAAGATTATCATGAGCGCAAAGTTACTATTTTTATCTCATTGGCATTACTTGCTCCGATTTATCGGGGTTATCCACATTAACTCATTGACTTCGTCCATTTTCTGTCGTCACTCGACAAAGCGCAAACAAGTTTGGCTATGTGTTCGTTCCTAAGAAAATTGACACATTATTCCCTTACCAACCGTTCAAATTCAGCATCCATATTTACGCCCTTTTCAAAATCATACAATGTGAGGCTGCGCAGTTGATAGAGATAATACCAGTATAAATGCATTTCCGAAACGTAATTGGCTCGGGCATTGTCTTTCGAGAGTTGAGCGTCATTCAGGTCGAGGGTGTTGATTTTTCCGATCATGAATGATTCTACCGATGTGTTGTAACGTTTCTGTGCGATCACATCGGCTTCCCGGGATATACGCAATTGTGCTGCCTGGTGGTTGTATTGCTCTACCAACAGGAAGATATCCTGGTTGAAATCCATCTGTTCCTGTTTGAGACGGGAAGCGATCACGTCGCGGTTGGACTCCGCCACTTTCACGCGCCCCTTGCGTTTACCCCAATCAAGAATGGGTATCTTTACGCCTACCTGTATCACCTGGTAATCCATCAGGTTCTGGTATGCTGCCCGGAATGCCTGATCCTGCCCGGTATATCCTACCGAAGCGAACAGGGCTATTTCGCGTTGTGCCCCTTTGGCTTTTGCCACTTCATAATCAGCTTCCAACTGGCGGCGACGGATATTTTGGGCAAGCGGGTTATTTTGTTGCGCTTTTTCCAACACCTCGTGATAACTGATCACCGGATATTGTGTCATTTCAGGGATTACCGGATCGATGGTGTCGGTTTCGCTCAGTCCCAAAAACGACCGTAGCCGGAACATCGCACCATTGAGGGACGACTGTTCTTTGGTGAGGTTGGATGCTGCTTTCAGGGCTGAAAGTTCCAGTTGCAGCAGTTCGTTTTCCGATATCTGCCCCATTTTACGGCGTGCCTGTGCAATTTCGTAGATACGGTCGGCGTTCTTCTTGTTCTGTTCGGCGATATGCAGGTTTTCCTTTGCCAGGAGTAGCTGGAAATAATAGGTGATGGTGCGTAGCGTGATGATTTCCACGTTTTCCAGATAAGAGGCTTTCGCTTCGTTATAGCGGATGGGCTCAATACGCCGTTTCCATTTCATGTTGTTTACGCCGAAGATGGGCTGGGAATAGGTAACCCCTACCGGCACACTCATATAGTAGCGGTTGGCTCCGGACGAATTCAGCGGATCGATATATTGCAAAGAGGTGTTGAGGGACAGTTTTCCGCCGGTTAACCATACATTCTGGTCGATGGAGATATCACCGTTTACACTCAGTGAATTGGTCCTGACAAATTTATAGGAGCCATCGTCACTTTGGTATAGGTTATAACTCCTTCTGTAATCCGGCAGGGTGGCAGAGAAATTCACTTCCGGCAGCAGATCTGCCCGGTAGGTGCGGTATTCCCAGTAGGATGTCTTTAACTCGTTAAGCGCCACCGCGGCGTCTACCGATTGTAGTCGCGCCATCTCAATGGCTTCGGGAAGTGTCAGCACCTGCTGTGCCGGCACCCCCGTTGCCATAGAAAATAAAAAAAGTAGAGTTATGAAATTTATTTTTTGCATACAAGAGTCATACAAGGGTCATTGAGTCTAAATCTATCCTGCCATAAACAAAGGATGTGCCAAAAATATAATCAATTGTGTATTAGATTATAATAAAACAATAACTGTCCGAAAACGAACAGTCAGGGTTCGTTTTCGGACAGTGTCGAAAATAAAAGGTTAAGGATATATACTCTCGTTTTTCTTTTTTCAGTAGCTATTGAATGAATATTAGTTTATAAACCTCTTCATTGAAATTATCTCTATTAATTCCAATTAGTTTTTCTGTGGTTTTGAATAAATTATCGTTACCTCTACCACATTTTAGTAATTCATTAATCCCTTCTGTCCCTTTTTGCTTTTCAACTTCTCGACAAATAATCCCAGATATGATTCTATTTAGGTGTATTGGCCAAGGATAACCATATTCGGCAAGGATATTGGGGCTTTTTTCAAACAATTCTAATAAACTCACCTCTTCGTGCGATTTGAGATAATACTGCAATGCAGTTACTAATTCGTCTAACTCCGGAGATTTGCCAACAGTTCCTGCATGATAGGCGTTTCCCCAATAATAAGCTAAGCCACACTCTCCGTTCGCATTTCTTTGCGGTCTTTCCCGGATTTGCGAAGCGTAAATATGCAGGACATCATGCGAGAAATCTTCATCATTCATGCAAGTGAAAAGAGTTTTGGGATCCATGATATAGCCACTATTGTACACTCCGATTCGCGAAAAGTCATACATGCATCCCTGAAGTTGAAGTGCTTCTTGAAAATTCCGACACATGTAAATATCCCAGTTTCTAACAGGTAAGTTCAAATTCCGGGCCATCGAAATATTTTTCTGATTGAAAAGTTCAGCCCGTTTAGTATCAATTGTATCAGGATAATAATATGTAGCGGTTCCGATAGTTGTTGTTTTCCAAAATTTCGTATTGTATTTTAATGGATTAGCAAAGGTTATATTTGTCTTCTGGTTATTAACAAGAAAAGTGAAAATCCTCCCGATTTCCTCCTCTTTCTGATAACTCATTGTAAGTAGATATTGATTATCTTCCACAGGATATAGGTTGATTAATTGTGCCTGAAAATAGTGAGGAATGGTATCTTTTTCGTCAACACCTTTCAGGTGCGAAAAGAAATTGCGGTTCAATTCCTTATCTTTTGTATCCACCAGGGTGGTGTCCAATTGAGAATTATCAATGCTGATTAATAATTTGTCAAGCGAGTTAATGATTTTATTTGTAAGTGAATCCGGCAAAGCAGAATAAAATTCTTTACATAACTTGAATTGTGACTGGCAGTTGGCGCATAATGATATTACCAATAAGAGAGAGATTGTGAGTAGTTTTGTTTTCATTATAAGTTTGTTTCGTCGCCAAATTTAATAAATATTTGAGGAATAGCAATACTTATTTTTCCTTTTTTACCTGATGATGTTTTGGCTTAATCTATCTTGTTTTTTTGAAATTCGCTGTATTTCTCCGGAAAACAGCTGGAGATACCTGTTTTTCCGACTGGTCTTCAACATCTAACAGGACAAGTAATTACATTCTATTTTATCTGCTCTCAATCTCGGACATACACGAGCCTATTCTTGTATCTATGCTAACCATGCTGCTGCCGACTTCTATAATCAAAATTTATTATTTCAAAGCAACTTATTTAGAGCATTTAGTAAATTTCAGAAATGGACAATTTATAATTTATCGGACTACTTCTCGAAAATATAATCAATGAGGGCATTTGACTTCTATAGTGCATCCAAGTGGGGTAATCGATTCTACCACTATTACGTGGGGAGAAAAAGGACTATATAGTGTGAGCACCTTAAGTACCGGTAAACCTTCCACTATCACTCATTACGATGCACTGGGACGTGAAATACGAACTGGTAATCAACGCTTTGATGGACAGTGGCAATATGTAGACATGGAGTACGACAGTTATGGCCGATCATATAAGACCTCCCTTCCATTCAAGGGCACTTCTGCTACACAGTGGAGCAGTTATAATTATGACAGTTACAACCGTCCTACAAAGTTGACCGAAGCTTCTGGCAAAATTACTTCATGGACTTACTCCGGTTTAAGCACTACTGAAACCAATAACAGCATCGCTACCACCAGGACGATGGATGTATCAGGGGCTTTGGTCAGTGTATCAGATCCCGGAGGCACCATCACTTATACTTTGCGGCCAGACGGGCAACCTTCGTCCATTACTGCCCCGGGGGGTGTGGTAACTTCGTTCGAGTATGACGCCTTCGGCAGGCAGACAGCATTGGTGGACCCGAGCGCTGGGCGCCAGACATCTGCCTATTCATATACTGTAGCAGGTGTATTGACCCTCACTGAAACCAGCCCGAAGGGGACCAATATATCGGTCTTTGATAAATACGGCCGTATCACCAGCCTGCAGCGACAGGGTGAATTCACCACTACTTATGGGTATAGTGTAGATGGATTACTAGCGAACGAAACCTCTACAAACGGGACTTCAAAAACATTTACCTATGACATCTATGACAGGCTTCTGACAGAAAAAGAGACGGTTCCCGATAGCAAGTGGTTACAGAAGACATATACTTATAGTGGAGGGAATGTGTCATCAGTACAATATTCGGCACAGAGTGGTACGCTTGCTACCGAAAATTTCGTGTATGCCAATGGATATAATACAGAGATTAAGCTAAACGGTTCAACCACCATCTGGAAGCTGACTGTTGAAAATGCACTCGGACAACCCACATCAGCGACAACAGGTAATATGAGTAGAAGCTATAATTATAACGTCTATGGCGTATCAACAGGTAGAACTGCAGGGAGCATCCAAAACTTCACGTACAGTTTCGACGTACAGAAAGGCAACCTTTTGAGCCGGACCGACAACAGGTACAGCAAAACAGAAACATTCTCCTACGACAACCTGAACCGGTTGACCGGTGCTGCCGGTAATACAATTACATATGCAGCCAATGGAAACATAACACGTATCCAAGGCGTCGGTACGATGACCTACGGCAACTCGGCCAAACCCTATCAGGTAACCATGCTCAGTCCTGAAGGAAGTGCGGTGCCGTTACGCAACCAGAGCGTGGCGTACACCTCCTTCCTGCGTCCGTCACGCATAGATGAAAACGGGTTGAGCGCATCATTTACATATAACTCAACAGGAGAAAGGGTTAAGATGTACGTTGCCAACGGAACTACACCTGTGTTGACACGCTACTACATAGGTGGTCAATATGAACTGGATGCACCCTCGAATACCGAAAGGTTATATCTTGGAGGAAATGTATACTCTGCACCAGCTGTTTATGTAAAAGAAGGTGGAAACTGGAAAATTTATTATATTTGCAGGGATTACCTTGGTAGTATAACACATATTGCAAATACCAATGGAGAAAAGTTATATGAATACAGTTATGACGCGTGGGGACGGTTAAGAAATCCCTCCACACAGGTAGCGTACGCTCCGGGAAATGAACCGGCCTTGTTTCTTGGACGAGGATATATCGGTCATGAATACCTGCCTTGGTTCGGGTTGGTAAATATGAATGCAAGATTGTATGATCCGGCTCTCGGACGCTTTTTAAGCCCCGATCCGAATGTGCAGATGACGGACTTTACTCAGAATTTCAACCGGTATAGTGTTACTGTCTGAATAACCCGTTACTGTATATCGATCAGGATGGGGAGTCTTTTATACTGGTTGCCGCAATTATTGGAGCATGGATAGGCATGGGGCAAGCCATGATAAACAGCGATAAATCTGGTTGGGGGCTTGCTGGCGATATGTTCAAAGGAGCTCTAACAGGAGGCGCTGCAGGTGCCGCAGGAGCATGGGCAGGGGGTGCGGTTTCAGGCGCCTTGAACTTTGGAGGATTCTTTGGAGGAGCGGTGTCTGGTGGAGCCGGTGGAGGGCTGAGTGGTTTTATTGGCGGTTCAGGAAACGCATGGCTTCTACAGGGGGCCAACTTTGGACAAGGACTTTCTGCTGGCCTAATTGGAGGTGGAATTGGATTGGCGAGCGGAGCCCTACTAGGAGGGTTATCTAATGGTATACATGCAAGTAGAAATCATGGAGATTTCTGGACTGGGAAAGGTACAATTTTAGCGAGTTATGGAGATCCTAAACTACGCCCTGAAGATGTAAAAGTAGGCAAAGATGTGGAATTTTCTTCAGATTTCGCTAAAAAAGTTGCGGATGAAACCTATACAAAACTAGATTATGTAAAAGATATGAATACAAATAAAGTTCCATCTAAAGGAGGGTATACTATAAAGAATGGGAGTATTCTTGATGCAAAGGGTAGGATTATAGATGGTCTGACTGAATCATTGGGTAAGGGTAATTCCGCAGTCTATTTGTCTAAATCTACTTTTGTGAGTATGGATCAATTAAAAATGACTATAGGACATGAATATATACATGCTACTCATAATTTCATGGCTAGCAGGGGTATATTAAATGCTAATGCGAAGCATGAAGGAATATTATGGACAGAAATTTCTGCACATCACTGGGAAAATCACGTGTGGGGAGTACAAAACGGGTATGGAATATACGAGCGACAATTGGGGAGATTTCACTGGTGGAGAAAAGATTATTTTGGATGGCTCTTAAATGCAAAATACTAATTATTATGATAAATAAAATTTGTACCCCCTTTTTAATAATTGCAATTCTGGTAACAATACAAAGTTGTGAAAAACCTAGAATAACTGCAGAGCTAGACTTTGTTACACCCAAAGCAGATAGTCTAGTCATTTTGGTAAGTCTACAAAATCATTCTAATATACCTCTTTTATTAGTTTGTAAAGCGAATCAAATTGTGATTGAAGTAGATAATGCAATATTAGTAAACTATAATGGCTCGGCTGAAGAAGAATTTGAAAACTTAAAAAATGAGGCGCGGGGTTTTATAGAAGCTAATAATGAACGTAGTAATGTAAAAGACACATTCTACCTTACCTTACCAAAGGTGAATAAGCAATTCCAAGAAAATCATTTGGGAGATAAAGTTGACATATATGACAGGATTGATAAACTAGAGAATGCTTATTATGTCCTACGTAGAGATAAATTAGCTCCTGATCCACCTGATTTAGACAAAATTGCTAAATATTTTTATACTGATATAGAAGTATATAATTTGATTCAACGGGAAAATATCAAGGAGCAGAAAACAATCTTTTACGAGGAAGTCGTTATTCTAAAACCAAATCAAATTAAAACATTTTCGATTAATGCGAGCTATTTGTTGTTGCAAAAGGCTACATATCTCTTATCTTTTGATTTTAAAACTAACGATACTATCTTTATAGAAGAGGGGAAAACTTTACAAAAACTAGGATTCAAACGCTTTAAAGGGCATATTACCTCCAATGTAATCGAAATAAAATCAGAAAAAGAAGTAATACCTTAACAGCTATAGAACAGCTAGCTCATAATAACGTAGATACCTATGTAAGATGTATAGTTATGACAAAAATGACAATAACAGGTAGTTTTTTGTAATTGTTTAATATTTAAGTCCACTCCGATAAATCGTTTTCTTTAAAAATATCCCCTCCACAATACTCTGTAGGGAGGATGGAGTTGGGAAAATGGGGTTTTCGGAGGGAACTCATATTTATCAATATGAGAGTAGATCATACATATTTAATCGGATATTTAATTTTCCAGCTGTCAACCTCTTCCTTGATTGCTAAGGAAGTTGGTACATATTACTGTGATTTATGAGATAATGAGAATACAGTTGTAATTGGCTTGAATATTGATAAGTCTTATTATCTGAAAATTAATTGCACGATTATTGAAAATACATTTAGTTTTCCAATATCTGCAGGTAATTATACCAGTTGCAATGAATTATTAATCCTACATGATAATTATAGTGGATTTGTACTTTCTTTTAAAATAAAAGTCTAACAAAAAAGCAAGTCAAAGCCAAGCGAGGACAACCGATTGAAAATGTGCGGATAAAGTCCTTTGTTTGGCTTTTCTTTTAGGCGGTCAAAGCCACCGATAGACAAAGGTAGGACAAAGTTCAATTACCACATCATTACCTGCGCTACAAAATGCAATTTGGCTATAAGGAACTCGTTGTCTGCTGTTTGCGCCATTTCGTATAGCCTCTCTTAACTCGAAGTAAACTAATTTTGTAATCTGTAAAAACTTTGAGTTATGATGCAGCGTAGCACATTCAAAATTCTGTTCTATCTTAAACGGAACAACCCCAAGCCCGACGGAACAGTACCCGTAATGGGCAGGATAACGATTGACAAAACAATCAGTCAATTTAGTTGTAAAATGACAGTCCCGCCTAACCTTTGGGATACCAAAGCGGGAAGATTGACGGGTAAAAGCGCATTAGCGGTAAAGACGAACATTGCACTGGATAAAATCCGTGTCGATATCAACCGCCACTATCAGGATGTGATGCAAACGGATGGCTTTGTAACAGCGGATAAAGTGAAAAACGCCTATCTGGGATTGGGAGTAAAGCAGGACACGTTCTTAACTCTGTTTGCCAAACACAACCAAGAATTTTCCCGAAAGGTAGGCTACAACAGGACGGAAGCGACTTATTCCAAATATTGCACCCTGTATAAACACATGGAAGACTATATCAAGCAGGAATACAATCGGAATGATATTTTCCTGAAAGAATTGAACCTTGCTTTTATTAATGGTTTTGAACATTATTTGCGGACGGAACGTAAGTGTTCTACCAATACGATATGGTGTTATATGATTGGTGTAAAACACATTGTTGCCATTGCCCGCAATTCAGGTCAGTTAGCTATCAATCCGTTTGCAGGCTATCTGATTGATATTCCGATGATATGCACCC
>NZ_DHOS01000045.1 GCF_002410825.1 Proteiniphilum sp. UBA5384
CTCATCATCTGCAGGAAAAAACTCTCTCACCCTTGATCCTTTCATATCATTTATTTGAGGAATCGGATAAAACACTTCAAATTTATTCAATTGCTCAGAATAATAATCTACCCCCCCGAAATATGACCCAACCCATATTCCTCCTTCCCGATCCTGATAGATTGAATATATTGCGTTATCGGATAATGAAGTGGTGATTAAATTGTCGTGACGCAGATTAACGACCGTTCCTTCCAACGTATTTAATATATAGACACCCGATTCAGTTCCCACCCAGAAGGTCTGACTATCAATCCTTTTCACTGTACGTGCAAAGACAGGTTCACCCGAAGAATCGGTGTCGAGCAAAATACGATAAGTCTTGTTAATCGTATTTATACTTATCAGTCCTTTATTGGATGTGGGTACAATCAACTGGTTGTTTTCATCGGAAATTGCGTTTCGTATTTCGCCCAATCCAGAAAAAAAATCGGGATCATCCTTTATTTGAAATTCCGATGTTTGTTGCGATTCCTTATCGATGCGCATCAAGGGAAGTCCGTAAGGGAAAACCCATATATCGTTATTCTTTCCCACACATAAATTGATCATTCTCATTCCGCCAGGAACAGTTTTGACAGGGTATAAGATGAGATCTTTCGTTTCGAAGTTATAATGAAAAACACCTTTTTCTTCAACCGATATCCATATATCTCCCTCAGAATCCGACACGAGATCACTGATCCATCCATCTATGGATTCATTATTTCCGGTAACAACACGGAACCGTTCAAATTTCTCCATGAGGGGATTATAAATATAGATTCCTCCCTCTGTAGCGACCCAGATATTGCCATTTTTATCTTCCAGAATATGATGAAAGACATTGTTGCTCAGGTCACCACCGGGTGAAAATTTGAATATCTTAAATGCAGTACCATCAAAACGGCTTAATCCATCCTTGGTGCCAAACCACATAAACCCCGTTTTATCCTGGAGTATGCAACGAACTGTATTCTGAGACAATCCGTTATTGATATTATAGTGTTTAAAAGAGTAGTTGGGATAGGAATATAAATTAACATACCCTAAGAGCAATACTACTGACAGGAGTATGTATCTGAATTGTCCCATTCTATTTTTCATTCAATTTATCTTCAAGCATCTTCAGGAAATAACCTCCTACAACAGAGCGGGCTTTGAAACCCACTCGTTTGCCTTCGACAGTATCGTGCCAATCGCTCAAAGGTACACGGGACGGTGTTTCGTTTGCATATTTGTAAACCAAATCGGCCAATGCATCAAAATCGTTGCTGTTTCCTGTAAGCGTAGCAGTCCATAAAATCCAGTCTGACTTTGTATAAGTAGCACGATTATCAAGAGGCAATCCGAACTCATTTTGTCTGGTTCTGTAAAAAGCCATCTCTTTTGTTGCTATTTCCGGATCAAAGATATTAAATTCTAACAATTTATCCCAAACTAAATTGTATTTCTGACTCCAGGTACCGGATCTATCAAAAGTAAGTTTATAATGATCCCCATCATCAGCCATTCTTTTCCACTCCGCAGCCATTTCTTCGGCTAACTTCATGTATTTGTCGGAGACATCCTTTTTCCCCAACATTCCAGCCAGTCTGCCATATGAGGCAATTCCCATGATCGCCTTAATAGAGAGATTGGCATTGTGTGCAAAATGTCCGGCAAAATCGTCAGTACACAGCTGGTTGGCAGGATCGAGCCCTTCCTTCACCAGATAATCGGTCCACGTAGTCAGTATCTCCCAATACTTTTCAGCATACCTGGCATTGCCTTCCACCTTGGCGAGTGCCGCTGTCAGGATCAACATATTCCCGGATTCCTCCACGGGCATATCTCCTCCGTAAGTTTGACCATTTGCGAGGGGGTAAGTGCCCACATCGTGTGCCGCAAAAGGCTTTGTCCATTTTCCACTTTCACTGTAATAAAAGATATGGTTCATCAATCCTTTTACTAACTCCGGGTTGTAAATAAGAAAAAGCGGTGATGACGGATAGGTGATGTCCACAGTTCCGATGGAACCGTTGCTGTTATTTTCTTTCGAGAAAAACAACAGGGTCCCGTCTTCTTGTTTCACCAATTTATGGGCTGATACCGCCTGACGATAAGCCAGGGCACACAATTCAGCATACTTTTTACTTCCGGATTTTTCTGCATCCGCCATCATGGCCCGGTTAAAACTATCGCAACGTTGCATGATCGTTGCATAGTCGGTTTTTGCACTTTTAAATGCCTGAAAAATATCGGTCTTTCCCTCATGGGTCCAGTACGCTTTCAGATTCTTCTCAAAATACTGAATCGAATAGATATCGTCATAACCCAGCATAACGAAACCGGATTTCTTATCGGAGCCAACTTTTCCAAGGTCGCTACTATACCCGAGAGCCGTCATCTTTTTTGTCATATTCCCGGAAAGTTCTTCGACGGGTGTTTCGGTTATTTGTCCCGAGTTCTGGAATTCCTTCTTGATAGCCCAGTAATCACCGAAGTTAAAATTCGAATTTTTGTCGCTGTTTCCGGTAAGATAAAAATGTCCCCAATCGATACGCATATTGTCACCTTTCTTTTCAAGGACAGGTTGTTCCGTGGTGCCTGTCTTGAGAAAAGTCATGCCCTCTTTTTCTATTTTTTCGAAATCAACAGGCTGACTATCATCGTTTACAGCCCATTGGGGTGTGGCTTCCAAATATATCTGCACTTCGTGCGACATATTGTCTTTAGACTTTACCTGATAAGAAACGTAGCTCACAGGACGTGAAAGCAAATCCAGATCGTCCATCAGCAAGGGGGTTGTGAAGATCACATCCAGCTCAACCGGGCCGCAATCGAAGGTATATATGGTTTGTGTAGGTAGCACACTGGCCGATTTCTGAATGGCCGTCTGAATAAAAGATGTTTTATTTTCTTCTTTTTCATACAGGCCAAAGTCAACGTATCCTCCGCCGGTTCTGTTATGACAGTGAGCTGTGATGATATTTTTCCCTTTTTTCAATGTTGCCTTCACTTCTTCCGAAAGTTCTTCCACCACATCATATTTCCAGGAATAACCGGTTTTCACTACCTGAATTCCGTTAATGTACAACTCAAAAATATCGTCGTGTGAATAATGCAAAAAAACAGCTTTACCGGCCAGATCCACTTCAAGATTGAACGCACGCCTCACCCAGATATCTTTGGTTTGCCACAGGGTAGATAAATTAGGTTCGTTAGGAGTACCAAAAGCGGAGGTTCCGGCCTTCCATCCAGCATCATTAAAACCGATACTTTTCCATTTCTCCCCATTCGGTTGTTCAAAAGTATATTTACCTGTCCACTTTTCTTCGCGTACAGTCGGAAGAAGTGGTTTCAAGGGTAAGTTCTCTTTTCCTAGGAAACGAAATGTCTCCCCATCGACCCTTAAAACCCCCAGCAAAGGGAACTCTTTTCCGGTCCAGTGACGGACCTGATCGTCGTACAAGTTGTTTGTATACGACCAGCCGCTGAAATAAGGGTCTACAGTTACCAACGGGTAGGCCGGTGCCCTGAGGTCGGATGTGAGATCTACGGGAATCACGGGAATATCTTTGTTCTTATCGGCACAAGAGATTGTGAATAAGAGCATCAATAGTACAAAAAAAAAGGGTAAATTAATTTTAGTCATTTATGATCATTAAAAGTATTTCTATTTTCTGTGTCACTTTCCATATTTCTGGAATTCAATAAAATTGTCAATAAACGAGTAATTATACTGGCTCTGTTTTAAAAGTGTATCCTGCACGATAGTACGGTTTGCAAACAAGCCATTTAGCACCCAGGGATCATTGGTACTTTTAAAATACTGGTTGTATGGAAAACTTTGCCGAATGGCATATGTGGCAACCAGAAACGAAGGGATTCATCACGCTCCCTGAAATTCCATTTTATATTCAGGATTGTTTTATATCCTTCCTTATGGAGTGAAAGATAATTCAGAATCTTCTCATCTTCAAGCAGTACTTTGGTTGAATCATAAAGTTGAAAGAAGTCGATAAATCCCCTCATCCAACTACAGTATGTAGAGATTATAGGATCCTTTTCTACCCATATCGGTGGGTCAGGCCGTTCCAAACAATACATATTTACCTCCAATTTTTTTTATGGCACATCCCTCATGCCCAATACGACTTATTGTGCTCTCGAGATTCTTTGGATCGGGGCGGGTTCCGGCCGGCTCAATAAAAACAGGTTCGATAATCTTATCGGGTTTAGTTTATATATACTTTTCTTATTTTTTTAGAGAATACGCACCTACAATAAGATTACTTCATAAAATGATAATATTTGTTTTTATAAGCTGATTGTGTGTCTACAGAGATTCCCGGATCATTTTGTTTTTTCATCCATTTTTCAAGTTCCCGGGATAGCTTTTTCATGATACCGGCATATGCGGGGCTATTGGCCAGATTATGAAATTGATTCGGGTCATCTTCGACTGAATAAAGTTCTACAGCGGGCCTGTGATAAAACCGATCGACCAGAAAACGCTCCCTCTCACTTCTCTTTCCTGCATTCTTCCATGATTGCCACCAACTTTCATTATGGGCCGCGGCCTCTAAATGCTTTTCAAAGTAAGTACTATCTGGAAGTAAATTTTGGATATAATGATACTCTTCACTGATAATAGTTCTTATAGGATAGGGTTTTCCTTCGGGTACATTATTGTGCATGCAGTAAACATATTCCCGATGATTGTCCTTTTTGCCGCGTAAAACCTCCAGAAAGCTTTTACCAGACAGGTTCTTTTTTGCTTTTCCACCGGCAACATCTATCAGTGTAGGTGTGATATCTGCGAATTGTACCAGTGCATCTGTTTTTCTGCCACCATCAATTACTCCCGGCCATCTGACAATTAGTCCCGTATGTACGCCCTGGTTCCAATTGGTCCACTTTCCTCCGCTAAATTGCCAGCCTTGCTCCGTAGATAGCATCACGATTGTATTTTCAGCCAATCCTGTCTCCTCAAGCGTTTTAAGGACCTCCCCTACTTGCCTGTCGAAATAGGTTACTTCTGCCAGATAACGAGAATATGCCTCCCGCACCTCAGGTGTATCTCCCAATGTAGGAGGAAGAATCAATTTTTCGGGCGGATAGGCAGACGTATCACCTAAAGTCCATGGAGCGTGTGGACTTGTGGAGCATACGAAAAGACAGAAAGGTTGGTCTCTGTCTTTTTCCATAAATGATTTTATTCCTGAAAGATCTTCTTTTTTCTCTTTGGCCAATACGCAATTCTCTTCAAATCCCGGAACAGCAATATAAGGGAAAACATCCCGTGGCTGTATATGCTTTTTCCCTGTCAAACCCACTCTGTATCCCAGATCATTCAGGTAATGAAAAACACTCTTTGTTCCGGGTCTCGACTGGGAATGATTCCATACACATCCACTTTCCAAGGGATACAATCCTGTATACAACTCATGCCGGCAGGGCACGGACATAGACATCCCCACATAAGCCCTGTTAAACATGATACCCTCTTCCGACAATTTATCAATATTGGGAGTTCGGGCATTTTTACCTCCATAGCATCCGATTTCATTATAAGTACAGTCGTCAGCCATAATAAACAGCACGTTTGGTCTGTAATTTTTTACATTTTCTGTAGCTGAGGATAAAAAAAAGACATTGCTGAGATAGCCCAATAATGTAAAAAAAATCAACTTTATTTTTTTCATTACTTCATTTTATTATCAGTTCTTATTCCTTTGTGCTCTCTCTAATTCCTGTATCCTGGACCAATCCGTTTCTACCATGGAATTTTTCGCCCAGTTATACCACATTTTTTTCATTTCTTCCACTTTGTCGGGCATTTGTTTTGAAAGATCAATCATCTCCGTCCTGTCATTCCTTACATTATATAACTCCCACTTCTCAGGCTTGTTGTTATCCCATGCCATTACCAGTTTATAATCTCCTGACCGGACAGCCCTGTTACCCTCATGCTCCCAAAAAATAGGTTCATTATGTATAGGCTTGTTCTTGCCTCTTAATTGATTTGTAAAACTTTTTCCTTGTAACGGATGGATTTCGTGTCCATTATATTTTCTTGGATACTTTGTTTCTGCTAAATCCACGCAGGTTGCCATGATATCGGGTAAGTAGGCAAATTGTCCGAGAATGCCTCCCTGATTCTTTTCAGGGATACCACCTGGCCATGAAACAATACAAGGTGTAGATATCCCCCCTTCATGCACCCAGTGTTTATACCTTCTTAACGGAGTGTTTGAAGCATTTGCCCATGCTTGTCCATAGGTAAGAAAATAACCCTCTTTGGTTTCCAGTTGAGATGCAGGTCCTCCCCCCAGCATACCTCCTTCGGCACAAGCCCCGTTATCGTTAAGAAAAATGATGATTGTGTTCTCTGTTAAATTATTTGAATCCAGATAATTCATCAACCTTCCAATATTGGTATCCATCTGTTCAACCTGTGCAGCATAGATTGCCATACGCAAATCCATCTCTTTTTTCTTATCCTCATCCAGGCTCTTCCAACTTTTTGAATCATCCGGTGAGAACAGGCCGCTTGGTTTTATCAATCCCATATCCACCATCCGTTGATATCTTTCTTCCCTCAATACGCTCCACCCCTTCATATATTTACCTTTGTATTTATCCACAACTTCCTGCGGCGCCTGTATGGGCCAATGAGGAGCATTATAGGCTAAATAAAGAAAAAAAGGTCGGTCACTATCGGTGTGGGCTTCCCTGATGAAATCGATCGCATGATCGGTGAAAGCGTTTGTGGTATAATAATCCGGATCGCTTATAGTAATTTCCTTGTTGTTAAGAGTAATACCTCTTGGGTGTGTCGGTTTGAAAAAGTTGGCGGCTCCCGCCAGTATTCCGTAAAAACGGTCGACCCCCCTTTGTAATGGCCATTGTTCTTTCTTATGCATGCCAAGGTGCCATTTTCCCGTCATCAGTGTGGTATATCCGGCTTCTTTCAATACCTCTGCGATTGTGACACTGTTCCTGTTCAGAAAACCGCGGTATCCGGGAAGGTTGACATCGAAGGCGACCGGGTTCTCCGGATCGTTGGTCATGTGCCCTATCCCGGTCTGATGAGGATGAAGGCCCGTCATCAGGGAGGCCCGCGTCGGACAACTCCTTCCTGCATTATAGAACTGGGAAAATCTTACTCCTTTGGCTGCCAAGGCATCCAGATGGGGAGTATTGATTTCTCCTCCATAACATCCAAGGTCAGAATAGCCCATGTCATCCGACATGATCAAAATAATGTTGGGTCTTTGGGCAAACCCATTCATTGCAAAAGTTGCTGCAATTGAGATTGTTGATATTTTTTTTATATTCATCTTAGGTTGGATGTAAAATCTATTCTTCTCCTATCTGTCCCCTGGAATTCCGGAACTGATGTTCGGTGGCTTTCATTTCTGTCGGCTGACCCTCATCCCCGCATGACTTCATCCATTGCTTCAGCACCTGATCCATCCTTTTGACAACAGAAGCATTTTCCGGCAAATCAGCAATATTGTTCATACAATACTTATCGTTCTCTATATCATATAGTTCAATGGCCGGTCTATGCTGATACCGATGAGTTATCATGGCTGCAAACGGATCATTTTCACCCACTTCTTTCCATCGATTGAATAATTTCCCTTCAGTCTCTGTATTCTGAAAAGTCATTTCCGGCGTGAGATTTACGATATAGCGATATTTCTTGTCCGCAACCGCACGGATGCCATAATACTTACTCCCGCTGAAAATTCCACGTGTGGTATGGATAGAGAATGTATACTGCTTGTGCACGGTCTTTTTATTGGTCAGGACGCTCAGAAAGCTTTCCCCGTCCAGATTGCCTTTTGCTTTTGCTCCTCCCATTTCCAGGAATGTAGGCAGAATATCCACATATTCAACGATGGCATCCGAGGTGGTGTTGGATTGAATAACTCCAGGCCATCTGACGATACAAGCCGATTTCACACCGGGTTCGTAAAGAGTCCATTTGGCAAATGGCAAACTATTTCCCTGTTCACTTAAAAAAACTACTGCCGAACTATTCTTAACTTTTTTTTCGTCCAAAATTTTCAATAACCTCCCGAATTCAGCATCCATATAATTTATTTCAGCCAAATAATCACAGAATTTTTCTCTTGTTTCCGGAATATCGACATAGAACGGAGGAAGTTTAATTTTTTCTGAATCAAACTGATTGGGATTCCCTTTATTCCATGGCGTATGCGGTTGTCTCGACATGACAAACAGGCAAAAGGGAGTACCTTCCGACCGACATTCGCTGATAAATTTGTCAATTGCGTCATAATCCAGATCCCCTCCTTTCATGGTATCCACATACAAATCCCAATCAAAAACAGCAGAAGGCGCTACATGTGATTTTCCTATTAGTGCTACTTTATAACCTGCAGGCTTTAAATGCTGAACAACACTTAAGGTTCCCTCTTTTGCCATTGTATGATTGGGATATGCACCTGTTTTTACAGGCCATAAACCGGTCAGCAAGTTATGCCTGGTTGGCGAACTCATCGGAGCCGCCTGATATGCTTTCGTGAATCGCATTCCTTCACTGGCAAAATCATCGATATGGGGTGTTTTTGAATCAACGCTACCGTAACAGCCTATGTCGTAATGAGAGCAATCATCCGCCATAAACAACACCAAATTGGGTTTATGGTTTTTTTGTGCCGACAATGAAAAAATTGAAAGTCCGGCAGCAGCTACAGTGTAAAAAGATCTTCGTATCATAAGGGAAGAAATCAGAATTAATAAATCACATTATCGCATGGCAACAAAGATTGCAATATCAATCTCATATTTCATGGGCAAGGCTTTTATATTTACTTTAAATTTGGCAGATTATTTCTCCACCCTATGGCCTGATTTTGTAAATCCTCAGTAATCTCCGGATATTTATCTTTGACATTATTTTTTTCAAAGGGATCATCTTTTAAATTGAACAACATCGCATCAGATCCGTCCTTATTTACTAAAAGCTTCCATTCTCCCTCACGAATCGCCACATTGGGACTTGCGTCCGCGCCCATTGCTTTCGGAAATGCCGGACTGTCGTTTCTTTTATATTCCCAGAATATTGCTTTCTTTCTGTCTTGTGGCATACCTGTCATCGCCCTGCTCATGTCCTCTCCATCACTGTCGAACTGTTTTGGAGTATGAGTATCCGTGATAGCACAAAGGCTATAAAACATATCAAGGGCACTAATTAC
>NZ_DHOS01000015.1 GCF_002410825.1 Proteiniphilum sp. UBA5384
GTCGAGGGTAGCATCCAACGCTTTCTTGGCGTCCACTTTGCTAAGGCCTGATTTATCAGCGATAGCACTAATTAGTTCTGATTTGTTCATAAAACGTAAATAAAAAAATTAAACATACATTAAGTCAAGGCTGAGCCTCATTTTGCCGTCAAATATAAACTATAAATCGAAAACAATCAAGAAAAAAGATAAAAAGTATTTGTTTTTAGTAAAAAAAAGTCTTTTCTGGGGTAAAAATCCGCATTCTCAACGAAATAATACGTAATTTTGCAGCCCAACATTCAATTAAGAAAAATGGATAATTCAAGAAATAGCTTCGCCGGGGTACTTCCCATGGTAACAAAAAATATAATCATTATAAATGTAATCATTTGGTTGGCACAGTTTGTACTGATTAATCGATTCGGCATAGACCTGTCTCAATGGCTTGGATTACATTTCGTCAAGTCGGATTATTTCCATATTTATCAGCTTGTCACTTATATGTTCCTGCATGACCCATACTCCTTCTCCCATGTATTTTTTAATATGTTCGCAGTCTTTATGTTCGGCAGGACATTGGAGCAGGTGTGGGGACCCAAACGATTTCTTACTTATTACCTGGTTACCGGGATCGGAGCAGGATTAATACAGATGATCGTTCTCCTTTTAAGGGTGCAGGCAGTCGTGCCCGTAGAGATGTTTTCAATGGTGAACAGTGTTACTGTAGGAGCCTCGGGAGCTGTTTTTGGTGTGCTATTGGCATTCGGCATGTTATTTCCCAATTCGCAACTTTTTATCATCCCCTTTCCTTTTCCTATCAAGGCCAAATGGTTTGTGATTGGATATGGCTTATTGGAATTATTCTTCGGCGTTGCCAACCGTACGGGCGATAATGTGGCTCATTTTGCACACCTGGGAGGGATGCTTTTCGGAATTTTCATGATTCTGTATTGGAAAAGAAAGGATATGAAATATGGCAGATTTTATTGAAAGGCTGAAGCAGCAATATAAGAATGGCAGCGTGATGACAAGGCTAATTTTCATCAACGTATTCGTTTTTATTGCCTTGAAGATTGTCTCAGTAGTGTCTACCCTGTTCAATCTTTACGCTGTAGATATGATTTCCTTCCTCGGCATACCCTCTTATATTCCCTTATTACTGCACAGAATATGGACCCCCATTACCTATATGTTCGTACATGAAGGGTTTCTTCATCTGCTCTTCAATATGCTTTGGCTCTATTGGTTCGGAAAGATTTTCATGGAATACTTTACCGGACGGATACTCGGCAGCCTTTATGTCTTAGGGGGATTGGCCGGCGCAATACTTTATGTAGTTGCATTCAACTCCATCCCCTATTATACCGCAATGGAGAGAGGATCGGTGATGATCGGTGCATCGGCAGCAGTAATGGCCATTGTGATGGGAGCTGCTTTCTATCGCCCCGATGTGCAATTGAATCTCCTCTTTCTGGGACCTATAAAGATTGTCTATATTGCTATCTTCGCATTTGTCCTCGACTTTCTCTCTCTTAGTAATCCCATGAATCCCGGGGGACATGTCGCACATATAGGAGGTGCATTGTTAGGCTATTTCTTCGCTATCCGGTATAAGAACGGAAAAGACATTACCCGATGGATGAGTCGGGCAATTGATTGGTTTGTGGGACTGTTTAAACCTCGCAAACATGCTTCGAAGATGAAAGTGAAATATGCACGCCACGAAACCGATTGGGAATATAACGAACGTAAACATACCGAACAGGAAGAGATCGATACTATTCTGGATAAGTTGAAACAATCGGGTTACAACGGTCTATCATCAGAAGAAAAAAGGAAACTTTTCGATGCGAGCAAGAAATAAAAAACTGAAGTTCAATGATATGGTCAAATGGATCATTTTCGTTACGAACGTAGTGGCTATCATTTTGCTTTTCTTCTCATTCCTCTCTTGGAGGGTTTCACCATTAAAGACCAACTTGTTTTCATATATAGGATTGGGATTTGGACTCATCCTACTTGCCAATATCTGCTATCTCGCTCTCTGGATTATTTTCTCAAAGTGGAAATTTGCATTGATATCCCTTTCGGCAATTCTCCTTTGTTACAAGCCGGTAACCACATTCTTCCCGCTGCATTTTATCAGTGGGAAGGAACCGGAGGCGGCGATTCAGATATTGACTTACAACGTACAGGGGTTCCCAAATGAAAGGGATAAAAATGCAGCTGAACATCCCATCCTTGATTACATTGCCAATACCGATGCCGATATTGTCTGCCTCCAGGAATACCTGATCAGTAAAACAGGACAGTCGATGATCTCCCAATACGAGGTAAACAGGATTTTAAGCCGGTATCCCTACCACTCGGTCACAGGTTTGGAATCTTCAGGAAAATATCATATCTTCGGATTGGCATGTTTCTCGAAATATCCCATCGAGAAGACACATAAAGTGCTGTTCGAATCGTCATATAACGGAGCGGCAGTTTATACTATCAGTATAGACGGGAAAAGGTATTCAGTGGCCAATGTACATCTGGAATCGAACAGTATTAAGGAAGAAGATAAAAAATTATACAGTGATTTCCTCCTGAATGCCGATTCGGTGCGGCTCGAGCAGGTGGCCAGTAATATTCGTAACCGACTGGGGACCGCATACAGGATACGTGCACAACAGGTTGAGAAAGTGAGACAGTTTATCGACAGGCAAGATACGCACGGAACTATTATCTGTGGTGATTTCAACGACACACCCATATCCTACGCCTATTACAGGATGAAAAAAGGATTAAAGGATGCATACGTTTCCACTGCTTTCGGACCCGGCATCACCTACCACGAAGATATGTTCCTTTTCCGTATCGACCATATCATGCACAGCGATAATATAAAAGCTTACAAGACAAAAAGGGGGAAGGTGAAATATTCCGATCATTATCCACTCAGAACCTATCTGAAGGTGGAATAAATGACTCCTTGATGTGATGATGGGCTAGAAACTCAATCCTAATTAGTAAATCAGTAAATCAGAACAATGTACAAGATAAGTAAACAGTTTTCTTTTTCAGCAGCACACTCCCTTTGGGGATTGCCTGACGATCACCCTTGCAGTCGCCTGCATGGGCATAATTATGTGGTGACTGTTCATCTCCGTGCGAAAGAATTGACTAAACAGGGTTTCGTCCGCGATTATACCGAATTGAAAGTGGTAAAGGAGCATATCGACACTAAACTGGACCACCGGAATCTGAATGATATTCTCGCACCACTCAATTCATCGGCGGAGAATATTGCCAAGATGCTATACGACGAATTTAAGCCCCTGATCCCGGAGCTATACGCAGTAGAAGTGAGTGAGACACCCAAAACATCAGCCATCTATGAACCTGAATGTGAATGAAATATTTTACTCCCTTCAGGGTGAAGGGGGCCGGTCAGGACAACCATCTATTTTTATCCGATTGGCTAAATGCAATCTGACGTGTAGTTTCTGTGACACCGATTTCGAACGGGGCGTAAAGAAAACTATCGACGAGATACTGAATGAAATTGAGCCGTATGAATGCAAATGGATTATCTGGACCGGGGGAGAACCCACGCTACAGCTTAACGATACTGTCGTTGCCATCTTCAAAGAAAGAGGATACCTCCAAGCCATAGAAACCAACGGCACAAGAAAAGTTCCCAAGGGAGTCGATTATATCACCTGTAGTCCCAAACAGGAATTTGAGAGAGTCAGGGAATTGATCCCTGAAGTGGATGAATTACGTTTTCCTATTCAAAAGGGAGATCCATTACCGGATGTCAACATCCTCCCTAAAGCAAAATATTATTTCCTAAGTCCCATTTTCGACAATAACAATCTCATCCAGGAAAATATAGATTATTGTGTATATCTGGTTAAACAGAACCCCTCATGGGCATTGAGCCTACAGATACATAAACTTATCGGTATCCGTTAATATGAACAAATTTCAGGTAACTATACTAGGGTGCGGTTCAGCCATACCCACCACAATGCACCACCCGCCTTCGCAATTAGTGGATCTGAACGAAAAATTGTTCATGATTGATTGTGGGGAAGGCACACAGTTTCAGATGAGAAAGTTTAAAATACGGATAAATAAACTCCACAGCCTCTTTATTTCACATCTGCATGGTGACCATATATTCGGATTACCAGGATTACTCTCTACACTCAGTATGTTGGGAAGAACTGCCGACCTTCATATTTACGCCCATAAAGAGATTAGCATCCTGATAAAACCCCTTCTGATTTATATGGGGAAACATATGTCATATAAGATAGAGTTACACCACTTAAATCCAGACCGGGAAGAGTTCCTTTTTGAAAATAAATCAATCAGAATATCCTCATTCCCGCTGAAACACCGCATTGATACCAATGGATTTCTTTTTGAAGAAAAAGAATCACCCAAACATATCATCCGTGAGATGATCGATTTCTATCAGATTCCTGTTAGACAGATTGCTCAAATTAAAGAAGGAGCCGATTTTATCACTTCCAACGGTACCCTCATCCGCAATGAAATACTCACATCACCCGGCAATCCTCCGCGAAGATATGCCTATTGTTCCGACACGGCCTATGCTCCCGAGATTGTTCCCTATATAAAAAATGCGGATATACTGTATCATGAAGCTACTTTCGCCGAAAGCGAATTGACCCGCGCCGGCGAGACCTATCATTCTACTGCCCGTCAAGCGGCAGAGATCGCCAAGGCGGCAGAAGTGAAGCATCTGGTGATTGGCCATTATTCTTCCCGGTACAACGAACTGGGAGTCCTTTTAAAAGAAGCAACCGCTATTTTCCCGAATACGGAACTTGCCGCTGAAGGTAAGGTATTTGATATATATCCACATATCAGGCACTATTGCACAGATAACAGATAAATATATCTAATATAAAGTCAACAATCAATAGAAATTAACGATTTATATATGGATAAAATAATAGGAGTGACAACCTGTTAGGGAGAGAAATAATAAGCAATCTGGCAAAAGGCATCGCCGTGATCGGCTTTGGTTCTTCGGCCCAACGCAACAAGCCTTCATATTGAAGCTTTTCGCTAGAAATAATTATATCAGAACCATACAAAGTTTCACATTTTTTTATAATTTTGTGATATAAACGTGGTTTTCATGAAGAGATACGGTTTTCTCCTTTTGATGTGCCTTGCCTTCGGGATTGGATTTTCTTTGTTTGCGCAGGAAAATCCCGATACGCTTGTCGTGGAAAAACAAAAAGAAATACTAACGGAAAATAATGAGAAGCCGAAAATCAAGGAAGAACGGCGAAATGAAGGAGAGTCACAGGAAAAAACCAAAATCAAGATAACTGGCAATCAACTTATTATTGAAGACCTCTCCCAAGACGGAGTGCTCGATATATATAATATCATGGGAGCAAAAGTATTTAACCGCCGCGTAAAGGCTGGCACCAACCAATATACTTTATCTCTCCCAAGAGGTTACTACATCATTAAAATCGGGAAAATTACCCAAAAAATCGCTATCAAATAAATTTTATTATCGTTAAATTTCTTCATTTTATTACATTTATCAGCTTTTCACTATCTTTCCTCTATAAATTTGTGGGGCATTTTTTATTGATCTGTGTATATATCTGAACTTTTATGTACATTTGTGGTGTAAACTGGATAAAAGTATGTTTTAGGTTTTGCCATTTACTTTTATTTAAAAACTTATATTCATTATGAAGATTGCTATTGTGGGTACCAGCGGAGCTGTAGGTCAGGAATTACTCCGCGTACTGGATGAAAGAAATTTCCCGTTGGACGAACTGGTTTTATTCGGTTCGTCGAGAAGTGCCGGAACATTATATAATTTCAGGGGTAAATCAATCGAAGTAAAGGAATTGCAACATAATGACGATTTTAAGGGAATCGATATTGCCTTCGTATCCGCCGGAGGAGGCACTTCACTGGAATTTGCCGGGACCATTACCAAACACGGGACTATCATGATCGACAACTCCAGCGCCTTCCGCATGGAGGAAGATGTGCCTTTGGTGGTTCCCGAAGTGAATGGGGAAGACGCGCTGAACGCTCCCCGCAACATCATCGCCAATCCCAACTGCACCACCGCCCAGCTGGTAGTGGCATTACAGGCCATTGAAAATATTTCGCATATAAAAAAGGTACATGTAGCAACCTACCAAGCTGCCTCAGGAGCCGGTGCCGCCGCTATGCAGGAATTGGAAAACCAATACAGGCAATCAGTGAACGGGGAAAAGCCAACCGTTTCCAAGTTCGCTTATCAATTGGCATACAATCTGATTCCTCAGGTAGACGTATTTACGGACAACGGATATACCAAAGAGGAGTTGAAAATGTACAATGAAACACGCAAGATCATGCACTCTAATATAGAAGTCAGTGCGACCTGTGTGCGGGTACCGGTGATGCGTGCCCATTCCGAAGCCATCTGGATCGAGACTGAACGCACTATCTCTGTAGAAGAAGCCAGGGAAGCCTTCAACAATGCTGAAGGGGTTGAAGTGATCGACAACCCTGTCAACAAAGAGTATCCGATGCCGCTGGACCTCTCAGGAAAAGACCCTGTCTATGTAGGTCGCATCCGTAAGGATCTTGCCAATGAAAACGGATTAACTTTCTGGAGCGTTTCGGATCAGATTCGTAAAGGAGCCGCACTAAATGCTGTGCAGATCGCAGAATACCTTATCAAAAATGCAGACTAAAGGGAGGTAATTTTTTAAAGAACAAGCGTTCTGATAAAAAAGAAGATAAGTAAACCAACCGTGGTCAATTTGAGTACAAGCCCTGCAATATAACCGGCAAAAGCACCGGCAGCCTGTTTCACAGCCTGTATGAACTGCGTGCCGGAAACTAATCCTCCGGCAAAAGCACCTACGAACGGACCAAAAACGATGCCCCATGGGCCCAGAAAAAAGCCTATTAGCAACCCGATGGCAGCACCCCATACTACCTGTTTGTTGCCACCCAGTCTTTTTGTGCCCCATACCGGAAGCATATTATCAAGGATAGTGATTACCACCGTCAATATCCCCAGGATAGTAATAGTTCTCCAGGAAATATCGTCCTGTGTAGAGGGGATAAATTTCAATACCAGCAAACCGCCCCAACTCATAGGGATGCCGGGAAGAACCGGAGAAATGGTACCAATAGCACCCATGAGCACCAACAAGCCTGCAAGGATAATCCAGACCGTATCTCCCATTTTTAATTGTGTGTATGTGATCCCTCTCCCGGGAGATCATGTTCCATCAACACACGGTGAGGTAAAGAGCCATGACCGAGTATTTCTATGGGACAAGACTCATAAGCATTCAGCAACCACTCCTGTGATATATCTGTGCCTGGATGATAATGCAATCCCTGATTCACACAAGCAATATTCTTCACAAGAGAGATAATCGTCCCCACATCGTGCGAAACCAGTACAATGGCTATATCTTTATTGATATCGCCCAGCAATTTATAGAAATTAGTCTCGAAAAGCTTATCCACATAAGTACTAGGTTCATCCAAAATAATCAGTTTTGGATTATCCACGATAGCCCTTCCGAGTAATACCCTCTGCAACTGTCCACCTGAAAGTTCTCCAATGGCACGCAACAATAGATCTTCTATACCAAGTCGTTGCGCGACCTCCTTCACTTTTTGCTTATCCGTATGAGAATAGCGCTTGAAAACATTCATTCCGGGAGTCAGCCCTGACAGAATCACTTCTGATACGGAGATAGGAAATTTCTTATCGATCTGATTAATTTGAGGCAGATAACCGATATTGATCGAACCCGTTTTTTCACCTGTATCATAAAACGTAATGGAACCCGATTGAGGTTTTATCAATCCCAGAATCGCCTTCAGAAGAGAAGTCTTTCCTCCTCCATTAGGCCCGATAATACCGAGGAAATCATCTTGATAGATGCTGAGATTAATATCCCGCAATACATTCGGCTTATTGTCATAGCCGACAGTAAGATTTACTATGTCGATTAGTTTATCCATTTTTTACCCCATTTAACTTAACACAAATATTCATTTTACTTCGCGGGCTAAAATAGTAGCAATCCTCAACAATTCCACATCCCACTCATACCGAAGGGGATCAATCTCGAACACTTGGGCTCCGATCTCGTGGGCAATAACTGTCGTATTCTTCGTATCAAAACTACGCTCGATAAAAATAGTATTGATCTTCTCCTTACGGGCAACATCTACAATCTCTTTGATCTGAGAGGGAGAAGGACTCTTTCCCTCAAATTCGATACTGATCTGGTTCAGACCGTAATCACGTGCAAAATAACCCAATGCCGGATGGTAGATAATAAATGACTTAGAGGACACATTCTTCAACAAATCCCGGATCAGGCTGTCCGTCTTTTCTATCTTTGCCAATAATATTTCATAATTCGCTTCATAAGTACCGGCATTATCAGGATCTATTTTCACTATCTCATTCAACATATTGCGTGTAAACACCTTAACTGCATATGGAGACGACCACACATGAGGATCTATTCCACTATGGGAATGCAAATGTGTATGGTGGAGATCATGTCCGTGATCATGATCATGGTCGTGACCTTCCATCCTCACAATACCTTCCGAACAGTTTATAATAGTCACGTTCGGGTTATTTTTTGCGAGACGTTTGCTCCAGACATTCTCAAAACCGAGATCACCCACCATAAAATAGACATTGCTTTTTGCCATATCAACCATTACCGACGGAGCCGGTTCATACGTCTCCGGACTGGTTCCGGGCGGCACAAGCGTATTGATGGTAAACATATCGCCTACAATCTGATCGAGAAAATAACGTTGTGGTTCAATCGTTACCGTCAATATCCGGGGTCCTTCAACATTGCTTTTCTTCGTACCGGAACCACAAGCCATAGCCAGTGCCAATAATAAGGTGATATACAAATATTTTTGCATAAGATGGTTTTAGTAGACAAATGTAGTAATTTTTTCCTACACAACTCCACCGCAAATACCAAAATCAGTAACTGGCAATGGATACAATAAACAAATAGTTTCTATTTTTGTTGTGATTTTGAATAATACCTGCTTCATTCTGAATCGGGTCAGACTCAACCTACATCAGCGGAAACTGAATATTTAAACGCATAAGAAAAGTATGCAACATATTATAGAAATAACGGAAGACGGATCACATACACTCTATGTGCCGGAATTGGATGAACATTATCATTCTACGCACGGGGCCATCCGTGAGTCACTCCATGTTTATCTGGAGGCAGCGTTACACCATTGCGGTAAATCGGAGGTCAATCTATTGGAAATAGGTTTTGGCACGGGACTAAACGCCTTTCTCACCCTACTCGACATTGAAAAAACGGAAAAAACAATAAGATACACTACTCTTGAACGATATCCGGTATCGTTTGTGGACGCACAGATGTTCAATTACAGCAAATTAGTGGATCCTACGCAAGAAGAGAAGTTTATGCGGCTTCATTCTTGCCTTTGGGGAGACTGGGTGGAGATAACCTCCCATTTTCATCTAAAAAAGTTGCAAATGGATGCAAGCAGTCCGGAGAATTTCCAACCGGAAGAGCTTTTCGATGTGATCTATTACGATGCTTTTGCTCCGGAAAAACAACCCGCCATGTGGACTCAAGAAATATTCAACCGTTTATATGCTCTCAGCAATCAAGGAGCCGTCCTCACTACCTATTGCGCCAAAGGTGTGGTAAGGAGGATGCTTCAAGCCTCCGGCTTTGTGGTGGAACGCCTCTCCGGGCCTCCCGGAAAACGGGAAATACTGCGGGCGGTAAAATAGCATTTTGAATATCCGTATATATTTACACGTACAAAACCAAGTAAATATGAATACTAAACTGACTTTAAAATTAAACGAGAACTATCTCGATTCTCTCGCGAATAACTAAAGAAGATGATGACTTTGAAATATCTCCTTTCGTTAAAAGTATTTCAAGCGGAAAGAGTATTTCCGCAAATATCGATGATCAAAAGGCAAGGGAAGAATATATCGATTTTTTAGACAAAAAACACCAATGAGATGCAAAAAATATTTTTAGACACCAATATTATCCTTGATTTTTGGGGAGAGAGGGAAGGTTTTTATGACACAGCAGCAAAAATATTGACTTTAGCCAACAAGAAGACAGTTCAGGTATACACATCTTCTAACTCAATTGCAACATCTTACTATATCCTTTCAAGATATAAAAACTCAAAAATTGCTCTTGAGAAATTAGGAAATTCAAACTTCTTTGCAGCATATCGATCATGGACGACGAGATAATCAATAATATGTAACTAAAAAACTTTACCTTTGCAGCACAAATCAATAAGTAAGGTCCAATGAAATAAAATAATTTCTTTCCATCTTTTAATGAGGTAAATCGCAAAAACGGTTTGCCGGGTTACTCATCTATTTAAAGAACGTTTTCGTTAAGCAGTACGAACAGAAGACAAGCTTGCTTGAATTATGTCGTTGCGAAAAATATTTCGATGAGCGAAGACAGAGGCAAAACTTATTTTGACCATGTTGAGCGTAGAAATAGTGCAAATAATTTGAAAACGACTAACTTTAGTTAAAGAAATTATGCTTACAATTCAAAACCTATCCTATACACATCCCGATAAGATTCTATTATTCAGCAATATTAGTCTGACAGTCAATCCGAATGAGAAAATTGCGTTGATTGGCAATAACGGTTCCGGCAAAACCACATTGCTGAAAATCATCGCAGGGGAATTGCAACCCTCCGACGGAATATTGAAAACGGATGCCAAACCCTACTACATTCCCCAGATCTTCGGCCAATATGACCATCTCACAATTGCCGAAGCATTGCAAATAGACCATAAGTTGGATGCTTTGCACGAAATACTGAATGGAAATGTTTCTGAAAAGAGTTATGAATTGCTTGACGACGACTGGACAGTCGAAGAACGTTGTACGGCTGCTTTGAACGAATGGCAGTTAAGCGGCTTGGACTTGTCACAAAAAATAGAGTCACTGAGCGGGGGACAGAAAACAAAGGTTTTCCTGGCAGGTATCTCCATCCATCAACCTGAACTGGTATTATTGGACGAGCCCAGCAACCATCTGGATATTCAGGGAAGACTATATTTGTATGATTTTATAGAAAATACAAAGTGCACCTTGCTCGTCGTAAGCCACGACCGGAAATTACTCAACCATTTGAATGTAGTCTGTGAGCTGACCAAGCACGGAATAACCGTCTATGGTGGCAATTATGACTTTTACAAAGAACAAAAACAGATAAAGGCGAATGCTTTGACGCAAGACATCCAAAGTAAAGAAAAAGCATTGAAAAAAGCTAGAGAGAAAGAGCGTGAGACCATCGAACGCCGACAGAAATTGGACGCGCGTGCAAAGAAAAACCTGGCAAATGCGGGATTGCCCAAAATAGTAGCCAATACATTGAGGAACAACGCAGAAAGAAGTACTGCCAAAATCGAGAGCGCACACTCTGAGAAGACAGGAAATATTTCACAGGAATTGCAAGAGTTGCGTTCTTCCTTACCCGGGATCAACAAGATGAAATTTGGGTTCGACGATTCGGGGTTGCATCAGGGGAAAATCCTGTTTACTGCCACCGACATCAATTTCAGTTACGAAAACGGAAAATATGTCTGGAGTGAACCTTTGAACCTGCAGATCACGAGCGGCGAACGGATAGCCATTAAAGGATCTAACGGTTCGGGAAAGACAACGCTGATCAATATAATCCTCGGGGACCTCATACCCCAAACCGGAACTGCAATTGCCGCGGAAAACAAATCAATTTATATCGATCAGGATTATTCGCTGATAAATAACGAACTGACAATCTATGAACAGGCTGTCCGGTTTAATAGTTCCACTTTGCTCGAACATGAAATAAAAATCAGGCTGAACCGCTTTCTGTTCACGAAAGAAGATTGGAACAAACCTTGCACGACATTGAGTGGCGGAGAAAGGATGCGGTTAATGATATGCTGTTTAAACATAGCCGACAAATCGCCTGACATCATCGTTTTGGACGAGCCGACCAACAACCTCGACATCCAGAACATCGAGATACTGACCCAGGCAATCAACGAGTATCAAGGAACATTGCTGGTGATTTCCCACGATGAGATATTCCTGGAACAGATAAACATTGAAAGAGTAATCAGTGTTAATTAGAGATAAATCATAAGAAATAAATAGCGAATCGATAATTCAAAACAGTATGGTAATAAAAATCGACAATGATATCGAACTAAGACAGTTGGAGCAAACAGACGCAACTGATATTTTTGAAGCCATCGATATCCAACGGGAATATTTAGGAAAGTGGCTACCATTTGTAGCGTCCACCCAAGAAGTATCCGACACACAGGAATTTGTAGACTCAGTCGTCAATGCCCCGAAAGAGAGATTTGAGCTGCAATTTACCATCCGAAAGCAGGATCAATTCATTGGATTGATCGGTTTTAAGGATACCGACAAAGCCAACAAAAAGACAGAAATCGGATACTGGCTTTCAGAGAAATACCAGAAACAGGGAATTATCACAAGATCCGTTGAGAAGCTTTGTGGTTTCGCCTTCAACGAGTTGGGCATACACAGGGTTCAGATAAAATGTGCCGTCGGCAACCAGCGCAGTATCAATGTTCCCAAAAGATTAGGATTCCGATTCGAGGGGATCGAACGGCACGGAGAGCTACTCACCGGAAATATTTTTACTGATTTGGAAATCTACAGCAAACTACAATCGGATAAATAACGATTTTAACATCCATACTACGCTCATTTGGATCGAAATCTTTATCTTTGCTTCATTGCCAAGTGGCATAAAGAATATAAATAAAACTTCCCAATTATGAATACATTTCCAGTAAAAGCATTCGGGACAGAAGCTCCCGAAGCCGACTTGAAGCAGATGAATATCGACCGTCGCGAAGCGACAAGAAAAGATGTGGAGATCGATATCCTATTTTGTGGCGTATGCCATTCCGACCTGCATACGGCAAGGAATGAGTGGCATGGAACCGTCTATCCCAATGTGCCGGGACATGAAATTGTGGGACGGGTCATAAAAGTGGGTGATGGCGTGACCAGATTCAAAGTGGGAGACCTTGCTGCTGTCGGCTGTATGGTAGACAGCTGCCGCGAATGTGAGCAGTGCAAACATGGGAACGAGCAGTATTGTGAAAACGGGAATACCATGACATACAACGGAGAGGACGTCTATCTTAACAAACAGACATTCGGTGGCTATTCGGAACGTATTGTGGTAAATGAAGATTTCGTATTACATGTTCCCGAAAACCTGGACCTGGCCGCTACCGCACCATTGCTTTGCGCAGGAGTAACCACATGGTCTCCTCTGAAACACTGGAATATAGGTCCGGGACACAAAGTAGGGATTGTCGGTATCGGCGGATTGGGTCATATGGGTGTAAAGCTGGCCAAAGCGATGGGAGCTCAGGTGGTAGTTATCACCACTTCCCCGTCGAAAGTAGATGACGCCAAACGGCTTGGGGCTGACGAAGTCATTCTCTCCACAGACAAAGAACAAATGAGAGCCAACTACAACACGCTGCACTTTATATTGGACTGTGTTTCGGCACAGCACGATGTAAACGCATACATGCGGCTGCTCAAAGTGGACGGCACGCTTGCACTGGTAGGTTTGCCCGAACATCCATTACCAATCGCTGCATTCAGTCTGGTCTCCGAACGTAAGAGCTTTTCCGGATCAACCATCGGAAGCATCAGGGAGACACAGGAAATGCTTGATTTCTGCGGCAAGCACAACATTACCTCTGATATAGAACTGATCAATATACAGGATATCAACACCGCCTACGAACGGTTGTTGAAAGGCGATGTCAAATATCGATTCGTGATCGATATGAACTCTTTGAAAGGTTAAGGGTAAGCCGGAATTACCCCCTTAATTTTCAGCTTGCGCACGGAATCTATCGTGCGCAGGCATTTACTTGATTTTATTGTAAACGGATAACTATGAACGAACAATGACTATGGGTTCACTTTTCATAAAAAATATGGTTTGCAACCGCTGTATCATGGTTGTACGGCAGGAATTGGAAAAATTGGGATTGGACGTGAAAAGTGTCACGCTGGGCGAGGTGATCCTCGGCAAAGAACCGACATCCGAAGAAAGAAGAGAGATAGAATCCGTTTTAGTCCCGTTAGGATTTGAGGTGATCGACGACAAAAAAAGCAGGATTATCGAAAAGATCAAAACCCTCATCATCGACCGGGTGCATCACCACGACGATGACACCAATGTAAACCTGTCAGAGCTGTTGAGCAGTGAGTTACACCACGATTACAACTACCTGTCCAACCTATTTTCGGAAGTGGAAGGCATCACCATCGAAAAGTATTTCATCGCCCAGAAGATTGAGAAAGTCAAGGAGTTGTTGGTTTACGATGAATTATCGTTGAGTGAGATCGCTTATCGACTCAACTATTCGAGCGTTGCCTACCTGAGCAATCAGTTCAAAAAAGTAACCGGACTCACACCGAGCCACTTCAAACAGATCAGAGAAGACAAAAGAAAACCGCTGGATAAGGTGTAAGGAGATAAAAGAAACAAATAAGAACCGCAACAAATTTCCGACATCTGTAAATATTACAAATCAAATCCATAAAACTACAATAGGATAACTCCATTTTATCGCCATCTTTGCATTGTCAACAATAAAGTAAACCTTTTCGTTATAGCAGACAGCCCGATAGCCAACGTGTTTGAGGCATGCCATAACGAAATGCTGATAAGAAAGCTATGGCAACAAACAATACAAAAACAATAAAGCAAACGCTTCCCGTACTGGGCATGTCTTGTGCATCCTGCGCCAGCAGTGCCCAAACTATTGTACAACATGAACCGGGAGTAGTGAATGCGTCCGTCAATTTCGGTACGGGCAACCTGACTGTTGAATACCAGCCCGATATCACCGATATTTTAAAGCTGCAAAAAGCGGTGCAAGGTGTCGGTTATGACCTGTTGATTGAAGACGAGTCCACACAGCAGGAAACACTAGAAAATATCCATGCCGAGAAATTCCGGGAACTCAAAAAGAAAACCATCTGGGCAATCATACTGGCACTGCCGGTGGTCGTGATCGGCATGTTCTTTATGGATATGCCTTATGCCAACCTAATCATGTGGTTATTCGCCACTCCCGTGGTGTTCTGGCTGGGTAAGGATTTTTATGTCAACGCCTGGAATCAAGCTAAACACCGCTCCGCCAACATGGATACATTAGTCGCTTTGAGTACCGGCATCGCCTACCTCTTCAGCGTCTTCAACATGCTGTTTCCCGATTTCTGGCTCCAAAGGGGATTGCACGCCCACGTCTATTTCGAAGCAGCTGCGGTTATTATCGCCTTTATCCTGTTGGGGCGTCTGCTCGAAGAGAAAGCCAAAGGCAATACCTCCACGGCACTCAAAAAACTGATGGGATTGCAACCCAAGACTGTGGTAATCATACGATCCGACGGAACAGAAGAGCAAGTCGCCATCGACAATGTAAATGTGAACGATATCATCCTCGTCAAGCCGGGAGAAAAAATAGCGGTGGACGGTATAGTGACTTCCGGTAATTCTTACGTGGATGAGAGTATGCTTAGCGGCGAACCCGTCCCCGTATTGAAGGAGAAAGATGAAAAGGTATTTGCCGGCACCATCAACCAGAAGGGAAGCTTCCGGTTCAAGGCCGTGAAAGTGGGCAAGGAGACGATGCTTGCCCAGATCATTAAAATGGTGCAGGATGCACAGGGCAGCAAGGCTCCCGTGCAAAAACTGGTCGATAAGATTGCGGGGATTTTCGTTCCTGTAGTGATTGGCATTGCCATTCTCACGTTTATCATCTGGGTGATTCTGGGTGGAGACAACGGTATCGTACACGGATTGCTCGCCGCCGTCACGGTGCTGGTAATCGCCTGCCCCTGCGCATTGGGATTGGCCACGCCCACCGCCATTATGGTGGGTGTGGGAAAAGGCGCCGAGAACGGTATCCTGATTAAAGATGCCGAAAGCCTCGAGCTGGCAAAGAAAGTTAATGCAGTCGTGCTGGACAAGACCGGCACCATCACCGAAGGCAGGCCGCAGGTGACCGATATCCGGTGGCTGAATGACGATGACTCCGGCAAAGATATCCTGTACAGTATCGAGAAGCAATCGGAGCATCCTTTGGCAGAAGCAGTGGTAAGACACCTGAAAGGAACCGCCGCCACAACACTGACAAGCTTCGACAGTATCACCGGAAAAGGAGCGAAAGCGGATCATAACGATGAGACCTATTTCACCGGTAACAGGAAGCTTCTGACGGAAAACAATATCTCCATCGCCAACGAACTTTTGCAATATGCCGATGAGTGGGGCAACCAGGCGAAGACCGTCATCTGGTTTGCCGATAGCCGGCAGGCACTTTCGGTGATCGCCATCTCCGACAAAGTCAAGGAGACCTCGATAGAAGCCATCCGGCAGATGCAGGAAATGGGCATCGAGCTCTATATGCTGACCGGCGACAATGAGGCCACGGCAAAAGCCATTGCGCAGCAGACCGGCATCCATCATTACAAGGCGGAAGTACTGCCGCAGCACAAAGCTGAGTTTATCAAGGAACTGCAACAGCAAGGCAAGATAGTAGCGATGGTAGGCGACGGCATCAACGACAGCACGGCGCTTGCCACTTCGGATGTGAGCATCGCCATGGGGAAAGGGAGCGACATAGCGATAGACGTTGCCAAGATGACCATCATCTCATCCGACCTCACCAAAATACCGCAGGCGATCCGGCTCTCCAGGCAGACCGTGGCAACCATCAAGCAAAACCTGTTCTGGGCATTTATCTATAACATGATCGGTATCCCCATCGCGGCAGGCATCCTCTACCCCATCAACGGCTTTCTGCTGAATCCGATGATTGCGGGAGCAGCCATGGCATTGAGTAGCGTCAGCGTGGTAACCAATAGCCTACGACTGAAATGGAAAAATATCAATATATCAATTAAAAAATAATGAACAACATGGAAATGAAAAAATTGCAATTCAAGACAAACATCAACTGCAGCGGATGTGTATCAAGGGTAAAACCCGGACTGGATAATGCTGCAGGCATCCGTGAATGGAATGTGGATATCGACAATCCCGATAAAATCCTGACCGTACAATCCAATGGTATCACTGCCGACCAGATAATCGCCATCGTCCAAAGTAAAGGATTTAAGGCGGAAACGTTGGATTGAACTAAGCCTATAAAAAAAGAAGACCCGTGAGCAGATCTGATGGGATGCAACACAGGTACTGTTCTTACAGACTGTCTTCAACACATCTCGGATATTTTTATCCCTGTCTTCTTCTGAACATCTGATATACTCCAAAAGAACAAAACATAAAAACTAACAGGAATGCCGACATATCAGTAGAAAAATGAACCTCTATCGAT
Source organism: Proteiniphilum sp. UBA5384 (assembly GCF_002410825.1). Taxonomy (GTDB): domain Bacteria; phylum Bacteroidota; class Bacteroidia; order Bacteroidales; family Dysgonomonadaceae; genus Proteiniphilum. The sequence continues at coordinate 17,485 of NZ_DHOS01000015.1, forward strand.
TTCTTGGCAACTAATTACAATGGTAAAAAATACAAAACCAAATTTCATAATCTGATTTAGCTTCCCCAACCCGTTGAAAATCTTCTGTGTTACTTGGATAAAAGAAAATAAACCTGTACTTTTGCTGCAAAACGGATTGAATTGAAGAAAAAGATTGCCATATCACCCATTGTATTAGCGATATTAATCGTGTTGGTGGCGGGAGTGATACCGCATCATCATCATGATAACGGTGCAATCTGTTTTCATGTGATAGATTGTATCGAGAATCATGGTGGGAGTGATGGTCATGACGCAGCGAACGAGGGACAGTATCCGGTTCAAAACAACCATAGCTGTCAACACGACCCCAATTGTGTTGCGGAAACAAGTTACTATACCAATCCGGATGGCAAGATAAAAATCAAAGCACCCTCATTCGATAATGACGATAATCCGGTGCAGATCCAGTTTTGCCCGGTGTTTTATCTTGTATCCGACTTTCTGATAAATCCTGCATATAATACCTATACAAAACCGAAACAGGGAGAATATCTGCTATTTTATACGTCTGCCGAAGTTAGCCGATTCCATGGCTTGCGTGCTCCCCCTTTCGTTCTTTCCTGAACTGCCTGCATCTTTTAAAAATACCGGAGCGGATAGGCAGCGTGATACAATTCCATTAAATATCACATTTTACCCTCATCCAATCCTATTCTAATTTGTCTTGATTCTATTGCAGGCTTGCCTTGTTGTACTATTTCCGGTACAAATTTTTCATTCACCATAAAGCAGTCATAAAACACCATCAAAAATGAAGACTTATATTATAGGCGCATTGATCGCAATGGCCTTGCTTATTTCGGGTTGTCATGCCGGGAGTAAAAACGGATCATCTGCGGATGCGAAAGAGTCACATGAGCATCTGGATGAACACGACCATGATCACAGTCACTCGCATGATCATGACCACGACCACTCATCCGGGGATACCGATGAAATCCACTTTTCCCGCCAACAGGCCGAAGCGGTCGACTTGGAAACAGAGGAGGTCGCTCCCGGCCCGTTCAGCTACGTGATCAAGACCAGCGGACATATCCGGGCGGCACAGGGTGACGAGGCGATTATCGCGGCGACTTCCAACGGGATTGTCTCATTTACCAACCCTTCCCTCACCGACGGAAGTGCTGTCAAGTCCGGCCAGTCCATCGTGACGATATCCGCCAAAGACCTTTTAGAAGGAGATCCATCGGCCAAAGCCAAGATTGAGTTCGAGACGGCTGAAAAGGAATTCCAGCGGGCGGAACTGTTGGTCAAGGACCAGATTATCTCGACCAAAGAGTTTGAACAGTCCCGCCTCCGCTACGAAACCGCCAGAACGGCCTACAACGCGCAGGCGTCGAACATGACCGCCCACGGCGTGAGGGTGACCTCCCCCATCAACGGATATATCAAAAACCGGATGGTAGGGCAGGGAGAATATGTGTCGGTGGGGCAACCCATCGCGACCGTCTCCCAAAACAGGCGGCTGCAATTGCGGGCGGAACTGTCGGAATCCCATTACAAGACGCTTAAAAACATCACCTCAGCCAATTTCAAACCGGCTTACGACGATCAGGTCTATAGACTTTCCGATTTGAACGGTCGGCTATTGTCGTTCGGCAGATCAGCGGACGGACAGTCATTCTTCATTCCCGTCACTTTCGAATTCGACAACGTGGGAGACTTCCTTCCGGGTGCTTTCTCCGAAGTCTATCTGTTAGCCAATCCGCAAAACGATGTGATATCGGTGCCGATCTCATCCCTCACCGAAGAGCAGGGGCTTTATTTCGTCTATCTGCAACTCGAAGAGGAGCATTATAAGAAACAGGAAGTCACCCCGGGTCAAAGCGATGGCACGAGGGTGCAAATCGTTTCGGGGCTGAAACCGGGCGACAAGGTGGTTACCAAAGGAGTGTATCAGGTGAAGCTGGCGGCGGTTTCGTCGGTGATGCCGGAAGGTCATACCCACAATCACTAACCGCAAAGACGAAACGCTATGCTGAATAAGATAATCAAATTTTCGTTGAACAACCGGATGGTTGTGCTGGTCGCCGCAGTTTTGCTGATGGTCGCAGGATTATATACCGCCGACAATATGGAAGTGGATGTGTTCCCTGATTTGAACGCGCCGACTGTTGTGGTGATGACCGAAGCGCAGGGGATGGCTCCCGAAGAGGTAGAGCGGCTGGTCACTTTCCCCATAGAAACTGCCCTGAACGGGGCGACCGACGTACGCCGTGTCCGCTCCTCTTCCACAACGGGATTCTCCATCGTATGGGTGGAATTCGACTGGGGGACCGATATTTACCTCGCACGGCAAATCGTCTCCGAAAAGCTGTCCGAAGTGAGAGACGCCCTACCCTCTTATGTCGGGAACCCCACGTTAGGCCCGCAATCGTCCATTCTGGGCGAACTAATCACCATCGGATTGACATCCGATTCCACTTCGCTTAGGGATTTACGCACACTGGCCGACTGGACTATCCGCACACGACTGCTGTCGATCGGCGGCGTGGCGCAGGTGACCGTCATCGGCGGCGAGATCAAGGAGTACCAGATATTGCTGAATCCCGAAAAGATGAAGCATTACGACGTCAGTCTGGACGAGGTGATCAACGTGGTGCAGGGCATGAACCAGAACGCTTCCGGAGGCGTATTGTATGAATACGGGAACGAGTATATCATCCGCGGCGTCCTTTCCACGAACCAGGTGGAAGCATTGGGAAAATCGGTGGTAAAGAGTGTGGGCGATATGCCTGTCCTGATTGAAAATATCGCCGACGTGCAAATCGGCGACAAGGCACCCAAACTGGGGGTCGCCTCCGAAAAAGGGAAACCGGCCGTACTGGTGACGGTCACCAAACAGCCTGATATCAATACAATGGAGCTGACCGACAAGATAGACCATGCGCTGGCCAATCTTCAACAGTCGCTTCCCGCCGACGTGAAAGTCTCTACCGACATTTACCGACAGTCCCGTTTTATAGAGAGCTCCATCAGCAACATCCAGAAAGTGCTGTACGAAGGGGGTATTTTCGTGGTGATAATCCTGATTATCTTCCTGATGAACGTCCGTACGACCATCATCTCCGTGGTCACCATCCCCCTGTCACTGGTCGTCTCCATCCTCGTACTCAAATATATGGGGCTGACCATCAATACCATGTCATTGGGAGGTCTGGCCATCTCCATCGGGTCATTGGTAGATGATGCCATCGTGGATGTGGAGAACGTGTTCAAGCGACTGCGGGAGAACCGGCTAAAGCCGAAGGAGGAGCAGAGGAGCGTGATAGCGGTGGTGTACGATGCATCGCGAGAAGTACGTATGCCGATTTTTAATTCAACACTGATCATGATCGCCAGTTTTGTCCCGCTCTTTTTCCTCTCGGGAATGGAAGGCCGCATGCTGGTCCCGCTCGGTATCGCATTTATCGTGGCGATGATCGTCTCCACATCGGTCGCCCTCACCTTGACGCCGGTATTGTGTAGTTACTTATTAGGGAGACCCGGGAAAAGAAGTGCCAAATCAAAGTTGAAGAGTGATGTGCCGGTGGAAAAAGAGTCTTTCGTCGCCCTGAAACTGAAATATCTCTATGAGAAAGCTCTTAGGTGGACGCTAAACCACAGGAAATGGGTGCTTGGCGGAACCGGAGTCGTGTTGATCGTCACCCTGATCCTTTTCTTTTCGTTCGGCCGTGATTTCCTTCCGCCGTTCAACGAAGGATCGTTCACCATCAGTGTCAGCACCATGCCCGGCATATCGCTGGAAGAGTCGGATAAATTAGGAAGGATTGCCGAAGAGCTGTTACTTTCGATACCGGAAATACAAACGACAGGGCGCAAAACGGGACGTGCCGAACTGGATGAACATGCCTTGGGCGTAAACCTGTCGGAGATAGAAGCACCGTTCATACTCGACAAGCGTTCCAAGGACGAAGTATTGGGAGAGGTAAGAGAGAAACTGAAGCTCCTTCCGGGCGTTAATATCGAAATCGGACAGCCGATCTCCCACCGTATCGACCACATGCTTTCGGGTACAAGGGCCAATATCGCCATCAAGATATTCGGTCACGACCTGAACAAGCTGTACAGCCTCGGGAATCAAGTCAAAGCATCCATCGAGGATGTCGAGGGGATTGCCGACCTGAACGTGGAACAGCAGATCGAGCGTCCGCAATTGAAGATAGAACCCAAGCGGGAACTGTTGGCCAAGTACGGGATATCCTTACCCGAATTTGCAGAGATTATCAACGTGATGCTGGCCGGCGAAGTGGTTTCTCAGGTTTACGAGGGTAATAACTCATTCGACCTGACATTGAAAGTGAATGACGAAAGCCGCTCGACTGCCGACAGGATCAGGAACCTGATCGTGGATGCCAACGGCCGGAAAGTCCCGCTGGAAAACATTGCCGAGATCACTTCATCTACCGGTCCCAACACAATCAACCGTGAGAATGTATCCCGAAAGTTAGTCGTTTCGGCCAACGTGGCCGGTCGTGATTTACGGGGAGTCGTCAACGATATCCAGAAGAATGTCGGTGAGAAAATCACATTGCCCGAAGGCTACCATATCGAATACGGCGGACAATTTGAAAGCGAACAGGCGGCATCACGTACTTTATTAGTCACCTCCCTGTTTGCCATTATGATCATCTTCCTGCTTCTGTTTGGCCAGTTCAAAAGCATCAACCAGGCTGCCGTCGTGCTGCTGAACCTGCCATTGGCCCTGATTGGCGGAGTCTTCGCCATATTCTTCACCAGCGGTACATTAAGCATACCGGCCATTATCGGTTTCATCTCCCTGTTCGGCATCGCCACCCGGAACGGGATGTTACTGATATCACGTTACAACGACCTGGAGCGTGAAGGCTATTCGAAGTTTGAATGTGTGATGCATGGTTCTTTAGACCGTCTCAACCCGATATTGATGACGGCACTCTGTTCCGCGCTCGCCCTGATCCCTCTCGCTTTAGGGGGAGACCTGCCGGGTAACGAGATACAAAGCCCGATGGCAAAGGTTATCCTGGGCGGATTGCTCACATCCACTTTCTTGAATGGTTTTATCATTCCAATCATGTACCTGATTACTAAAAGGAAAGTGACTAAAACAGAAATTGTAAACGATGAAGAGATTTAAAAATAAAATCCAGATGAGAACAATCATAATCACCCTGTTGATACTGTTCATGTGCGTCACTTTGAATGCCCAGACAAATATCAACTCCGTGTTGACTTCGATAGAAGAACACAATACTACCTTACAATCCCTCCGGGAAAGTGCCGAAGCGCAGAAATTAGAAAACAGGACCGATATCTATCTCGAAAACCCGGAAGTCGGGTTCGACTACCTTTGGGGAAATCCTTCAGCGATTGGCAACCGCACCGACATCAGCGTGATGCAGTCATTCGACATGGCGACCATTACCGGCGCGAAAAGAAAAGTGGCCGACAGACAGAATGTCCTGGTCGACTGGCAATACAAAGCCGACCGGATGAATATCCTTTTGGAAGCAAAACAATACTGCATCGACCTGATTTACTATAATGCACTAAAAAAGGAACTCGACCTGCGCCTGCAACATGCCGAAACGATTGCCGCCGGTTACGAAGGACGTCTCAATTCAGGCGATGTGAGCCGACTGGAATACAATAAGGTGCAACTCAACCTCTCCACCGTTCGGGGAGAAATATCCCGTATCGACGTGGAACGCAATGCACTGCTGGAACAACTCAAAAGGCTCAACGGAGGAACGGATATCCTGTTGGAAGATGTGCGCTATGATGACATTTTGCTTCCGCCTCGTTTTGACGACTGGTTCGGACAAGCGGCAGAGAAAAGCCCTGTGTTGGCGTATGCCAGGCAGGAGATAGAGGTAAGCAAGCAGCAGGTTTCTCTAAGTAAAATGAAAGGACTGCCCAGTCTCTCCGCCGGATATATGAGTGAGAAGGTGGTAGGCGAACGCTTTCAGGGAATTTCAGTCGGCATTTCCATCCCCTTGTGGGAGAACAAGAACCGTGTAAAGCAGGCAAAAGCATCGGTAAGGGCGGCCGAATCACGGGAAACGGACAGCCGCTTACAGTTCTACAACCGGCTGCAGATACTCTACAACCGTGCCGCAGGCTTGAAGGCAGCATCAGAAAAGTACCGACAATCGTTGACAACTGCCAACAACACAGAGCTGCTGAAGAAAGCCCTCGATGCGGGAGAAATATCGCTGCTGGAATATATGGTAGAGATGGGGTTATACTACGAAACCATCAACCAGGCATTAGAAACCGAAAGGGATTACCAAAAGGCATTCGCGGAATTATCAGCCGTGGAACTTTAGTAAGTCGCATCTCATTTATTTTTAATTTGGCAATTCCCCTTTTTCGTACTATTTTCGTAGGCTAAAACGAGAAAAATAATGCAACTGACAGCGAAACTAATTCAAATTCTGCCGCTTCAATCCGGCACGGGTAGAAACGGCGAGTGGAAGAAACAAGATATTATTGTGGAGACACAGGACCAATATCCTAAAAAGATTTGTGTTTCCTTGTGGGGAACCAAATTCCAGCATGTCCCACTCAATACCGGGGAAATGTATACCATCGATTTTGATGTGGAAAGCAGGGAATTCAACGGAAGATGGTACACCGACGTGAAAGCATGGAGAGTGGAAGCGCAAACTACACAAAAAGCCGCCCCGACTACCTATCCAAATGATGACTATGATGAGATACCCCCACCGGAAAATCCATTCAGTGATGCTAATGAGATTGATGATATACCGTTTTGATATATTCCGGATTCATAGCAGCGGAGTGAGAAGGGTCTCGTTTGAACACCTTATATCTGTTCTAAGTTTCCTGAATCAGCTTAAATGACTGATTCATTGCCTCATTATTAAAAAACAGCAACTTGTTAATTTTATTTCACTATGTATGGATTCGTGTCCATGTCGGCATTTGTAAAATAAAATTTTTCTGTTCTGATCGAAAAGATATAAATTGAAAAAACTGAATTGTTGTTTTAATAGATAAGTTGGATGTGTAGACTAAAGTATAAAAGTTTAAAATGGATATTCAGCAAATAAACTTGTAATACTCAAACCAAACTCTACAGTCAGCAAATTAATTCCGTTTCTTTCGAGTTTTGAACAAGGGATTTTTAAATCCTTCCCTTTTAAGAATATTTATTAATTGAAGTTTTGTTTTTATATTCCGATCTTTCAGCATCCCTTTTTTAAGAATATATTTTACATCCTCCTCTTTGGCATATTCAATAGGTAATCGACTCTTGGACAGATCATTATTTAAAAGGATATATTTTATTTCTAAAGAGGCTCCTAGTAAATTTATTTCTTGTACCACTCCAATATACTGTTTGTTTTTACACCATTCATCATCTACAAAAATAATATCATCTAATTCAACTCCAACTTTTTCGGATTTCTGTTTTATAAGTATTTGCTTATCCAGTTTTTCCCTTTCCTTTTCATAGATTTTTTGAAGAATCGATTGAGGATAAATCTCTTCGAAAGGATATTTAGGGATATAGTTTTGTATTTTTTCTTTCAGTTTCGGAACATGAATATTGATTTTATCAATTACTTTTAGGTAGTTATTAAAAGTATAAGGAATCTTCTCATCAATGACAAACCTTCTGATATCATCAATATTTCCTCCTGATGCATTGAATAATTCTTTATCTGTTATTGTTTCATAATCTACGGGCTCTCGAGTTGCATTCTCAACCAGTATTTTATGATAATGACAGTCAAAGTCAAAATCTCTATGTTTCAACTCAAAATATTTTTTCGAGAAAGAGGTTTCTTTTTCATTGTAATTACCGTGACTAATGTATTCTCCTATATAATTGAAAAAAGGTTCTTTCTCTAATGATTCTATTTCCAGTACGCACCTTTCATTAATAATATTTTTGATGAAACCTTCAAAAAGATTTTTAGCGAATGAATAATTGGCAATAAAAGCTTTGATCATCTTGATATCAATATCATGGTCTCTTTGAGACTTATAGATAAAAGAGACGAATTGGCTTCCAGTTTCACTATTAGAATTATAAAAGTATTGATTTGCCTTATCCTTATTCTCTTTTGATAACTTTTTAAAATCAAACAAATCAATATCTATAGAAAAACGGCATGCGTGATTTGAATAGGCATTGGAAAGATAGAAAGAAACTGCGATTTTCTTGATTTCTTCTTTTAATAACACTATACCCGTACAATACCTGTTGAGATAATGAGAAAATTCAGCGTTAACGTAATCAATATAATACATAAGCTATATAATTAAGATTCATAAGTTCTAATCACTAGTGTCCCATAAAAAAGG
>NZ_DHOS01000016.1:0-37683 GCF_002410825.1 Proteiniphilum sp. UBA5384
AAAAGCACCTACAAGAAATTTACTTGCAAGTGCTTGATTTTCAGTGTGGCCCCGACAGGATTCAAACCTGTAACCTTCTGATCCGTAGTCAGATGCTCTATTCAGTTAAGCTACGGAGCCCTCATTTGCGGGTACAAAAATACACTATTTTTGTCAAAATGCAAAATAATTTTGATGATTTGTTTTTAGTTTATCAGAGACATGAATCCCTTCAGATATTACGGCATAGTGGAGACAAATCGTAGATATGAGTGAGGCTTGTCTGATTCAGCCGGTTGAGAGATAATCCTTCTTCCATTGTTTAAATTCTTTCTCTATTCACGAGAAGTTCCAGCTGTCGGCTTTTGATAGTTCATAACAGGTTCTGAGACGGTATTGCATTTATTTTCTTTGGCCTTATAATTTTTTTCTGTATAGTAGGGTGATTTTTCTATGCCAAGTTAGCAATATTTTATTGATTACTGAATTTACAACCGGAAAAACAATAGCTGTCAAATTGAACATGATTATTTCCAAAGCACTATAACAAAATAAGACCTAAAATAATCGGGTGAATAGTTTGCTAATTTTCTGAATTATTGTAACTTTGCAGTCCGATTATTAGTTTTTATCAATTAAAAGTTTGATTCATAGCTTTTTATTTACCCAAATCCACCTTAGCCGGGGTAAGTAAATTAGGTGCTGGGAGTCAACTTCACAGTAATTTACTAATTAAAAACAACAAAAGTGGATACACTAAGTTATAAAACCATTTCTGTCAATAAAGAAACGGCACAGAAAGAATGGGTTGAAATTGATGCCACGGGGCAGTCATTGGGCCGTCTCTGCTCCAAAGTAGCCAAACTGCTGAGAGGGAAATATAAAGCGAGTTTCACTCCTCATGTAGATTGTGGCGATAATGTAATTATCCTGAATGCTGATAAAGTAATGCTCACGGGTAATAAGTGGACAGATCGCACATATTTGCGTTATTCGGGTTATCCTGGCGGACAGCGCGAATTTACCCCTGCCGATTTAATGGCAAAAGGTCCCGACAGGCTTTTTAGAAAAGTGGTGAAAGGAATGTTGCCGAAAAATAAATTAGGTGATGCCATCATCAAGAATATGTATGTTTATGCAGGAAACGAACATCCCCATCAGGCACAGAAACCCAAAAAATTAGATATTAATACGCTCAAATAATATGGAAGCAGTAAATGCAATAGGAAGACGCAAAGCAGCCGTAGCCCGTGTGTTTCTTACGGAAGGTACCGGCAAGATTGTGATCAATAAACGCGATCTGGAGAGTTATTTTCCCTCTTCTATCCTTCAGTTCATTGTGAAACAGCCACTCAATACCCTGAATGTATCGGATAAATATGATATCAGGATTAATCTTGATGGAGGTGGTTACAAAGGACAATCGGAAGCCGCTAGGTTAGGTATTGCCCGTGCATTAGTGAAAATCAATGCTGAAGATAAACCGGCATTGAGAGCCGCTGGTTTTATGACCCGTGATCCACGTGTGGTAGAACGCAAAAAACCGGGACAACCCAAGGCAAGGAAGAGATTTCAGTTCTCCAAGCGTTAATACTTTGGCAATACAATCGGGAAGGAAGATCGAAGTTGACGTGTTTAACGAGATCCATCTCCCGTTAAAGACCAGAAAAAGCCGTATTGCGGCTTAACGTTTAGTATCTAAATCGTAAGGACGTTTCCCCGTCGGTATCAGAAATAACAATGGAGTAATTTACCTTACGATTCGATTTAGAAAAAGAATGTAAACGAATAAACTAAAAAACAAAAATGGCAAAATTAGAATTTGACCAACTTCTTGAGGCCGGAGCGCACTTCGGTCATTTAAAGAGAAAGTGGAATCCCGCAATGGCTCCTTATATTTTCATGGAGCGTAACGGAATCCATATTATTGACCTTTACAAAACGATCGCTAAGTCAGAAGAGGCTGCTGCCGCTTTAAAGCAAATAGCCAAAGCTGGAAAGAAAATCCTTTTCGTGGCAACCAAGAAACAGGCTAAACCTGTTGTGGAAGAGAGAGCGCAAAGTGTAAACATGCCTTATGTGATTGAGCGATGGCCGGGCGGCATGCTTACCAATTTTCCCACTATCCGCAAAGCGGTGAAAAAGATGGGTAATATTGATAAGATGATCAAGGATGGTACATTTGATACCCTCTCAAAACGTGAGAAATTACAAATTACCCGTCAACGGGCCAAACTTGAAAAGATGTTGGGCTCTATCCAGGATCTGACCCGTCTCCCCTCTGCTATCTTCGTAGTAGATGTGATGAAGGAGCAGATTGCTGTCAAAGAGGCAGAACGTCTTGGTATTCCTGTGTTTGGTATTGTGGATACCAACTCTGATCCTTCCAATATTGATTTTGTGATTCCTGCCAATGACGATGCCGCCAAAGCGGTAGATATGATCCTTGAGTTCTTGTGTGACTCTATCAAAGAAGGATTGGATGAACGCAAAGTGGAAAAAGCTGATGCTGCTGCTGAAGAACAGGACGAAGACGCTCCGCAACGTCGGGAACGCAAATCGAAAGCAGCCAAGAAAGAACGCGTGAAGAAAGAAGATACCGAGGCGATGAAAGCGGCTGTAGTAAGCAAGTTCGCAAAGGATGAAGAAGTTGACGAATAATATTATAATAACAAAGATACATATTTAAATATGGCAGTAACAATGGCAGATATCCAGCATCTACGCAAAATGACCGGTGCGGGGATGATGGATTGCAAGAATGCACTGAATGAATCAAACGGGGATTTCGATGGAGCCATGGAAATAATCCGTAAAAAAGGACAGGCAGTCGCTGCAAAACGGGAAGATCGTGAAGCATCTGAAGGTTGTGTATTGGCTAAAACAGAGGGTAATTTTGCTGCAGTTGTAGCATTGCAGTGTGAAACTGACTTTGTCGCAAAAAATGAAGAATTTATAGCTTTGACGCAGCAGATACTCGATGCCGCGATTGCACACAAACCTGAGGATCTCGAACAGCTACTCGCTGTAGAGCTTCCTAATGGGTCGGTTGCCCAGTTGATTACCGACAAGATAGGGGCTACCGGTGAGAAGATGCAGTTAGGTTTCTATGAATATATTACCGCTCCTTATGTTATTTCTTATATCCATATGGGAAATAAGTTGGCGACTATCGTTGGTTTCAATAAGGCGGAAGTAGACGAGCATGTAGCCAAAGATGTGGCTATGCAGGTTGCCGCTATGAACCCAATCGCGGTTACTCCCGGGGGAATTCCTGCGGAAGTGAAGGAAAAAGAGTTAGAGATTGCACGCGACAAAGCCCGTGAAGCCGGTAAACCGGAGAATCTGCTCGACAGGATCGCCGAAGGAGCATTACAGAAGTTTTACAAAGAATCTACACTTCTTCAACAAGAATATGTGAAAGATACCAAGAAAAACATCGAGCAACTTCTCAAAGAAAGCGATAAGGAGTTGGAAGTTACAGTATTCAAACGTGTATCATTGAACGTATGATAGATAATCGTGCACTTGTCGAATTATAAATAGAAACGCTCCGAAAGATTTTTCGGGGCGCTTTTTTTTGTGTGCCGTGCATGATTACAAACTTGGTGGTGTAAGTCCATTACGGGGGTATGTAGCGACCAACCGTTAGCAGAAGCCATAGTAGTGTGGATACAAGCCTGTTACTGAAAAAAAAGGGTACAACAGGACGGAACGTATTCTTTCGCCCGAGAACATGAACAAAGCCTATAAACGGGTTATGTCTAATAGAGGCAGCGGAAAGGACGAAGGAAAGTATCACCCACTTCATCGAATACATGCTTTATCTGCGAGTAAATCGTAATAAGACGAAAGTCGGCTATGTTAATCGTAAAGTAGTATCGTAAGTAAGGAACCGCCTTGGTACCGAACGGTATGCCAGGTGGTGTGAGAGGACAATGAGGGAACTAATCTCTTATTCCCTACTCCATTAATCATCAGGTCATTAAGTTGTCATATCAACCATCAATCCACGTAAGTACGTAATCAGGGTGAACTTCGTAATGTATTTGGAAGATGCGGTTAAGATCGGTTTTAGTCTCTGTAGAAGATATAATTCCTTTTATTGAAGGGGTAAAAGGATGGATATGGAGATGGTGTCTAAAATCAATTTCACTTTCTTCCATCAATTTGAACATGCTTTCTTTTGCCGACCAATGTAACAGTTGGTGCACCGTCTTTTGAGTGGGATCGATATACTCTTCTTCGGCGATAAATTTTCCCGCTACTTTTTTTATCCGTTCTGAACGGACTTCAATATCGATGCCTGTCGGACGAGTTTTATGCAGATAGATTGCCGCATAATTTCTGGTATGAGAAATACTGATGTGATAGGAGCCATCTTCCAGATAAGGCTTTCCATCTTCACGGTTCAGAATGGTTTTTTCCTTTTCCAAAAGAGTGAAAAGCAAGACGCGGATAGAGAGCCATTCGATGACACGTCTTTCAGACCGCATCTCTTTTATATGTTCAATTGCATCACTACGCGTATGCCTCGGAAGGAGCTGTAACAGCGTTTCGTGTGATTCATCCATTTTCCAGATTCCGAGAATACCTCCGCCATCAGTATGTTCTTTTCTGATTAGCATTTACTCCTTCTCCTCATGTGCTTTTGGCGGGATATAACGTACCTTGGTAATCCTTTTTTTACTCATTTCCTCAGCCTGGAAAGTATAGTTTTTATAAATAAAACTCTCTTTTCTTTTAGGGAAATCACCTTTCAGTTCCAACAATAGACCGGCAAGTGTATCTACCTCTTCCGACATTTTTGCGAAATCTTTTGCCGGTAATCGGGTAATTTTGATAAAATCCTCTAATTGGGTTTTTCCTTCAAAGATATATGAACCGTCCGGAGCAACCGTGTAAAAAGGCAATTCCTCATCATATTCATCACTGATGTCACCTACAATCTCTTCAAGGATATCCTCCATTGTAACCAGTCCCGAGGTGCCTCCATATTCGTCTACCACAATGGCCATATGTATTTTTTGGGTACGGAACTCTTCGAGTAAGTCGTCAATCCGTTTTGTCCTTGGGACGAAGTAAGCCGGGCGGATAAGGGTTTGCCATTTGAAAGTAGTAGCTTTTCCCAAATGAGGCAAAAGGTCTTTTACGTAAAGGATTCCTTTGATATTATCGGCATTTTCCTCAAAAACAGGAATACGTGAAAAACCGGCATCTACGATGAAATTTATTAACTCATTGAATGGTTTCTGCAGTTCAATGGCGACCATATCGCTTCGTGAGACCAATACATCATCCACCAACTTATCCTTAAAACGAATAATCCCTTCGAGCATCTCTTTTTCCTGCTCATGGGCAATATCGTTAGATCTTATTTCAAGAGCTTTTGAAAGGTCGTCTGCAGAAATCTCATGTTGCCATTTCGTACGGCTGAAGGTCATCACGTTTTTTGTGAGCAGCGACGAAAACGGACTCATCAAAGTATTTACCAAACGTATAAATAAACAGTGATTGCCTGCAAAGCGCAAGGGATAATGAGAAGCATACAACCTTGAAAGTATATTGGTAAGCAATATAACGACACAACTGGAGATTATCATTCCCAGTAGGGAGAAATGGATCATGTCCCTTCCGAAAAGGATTGGACGGCTTAACAAATAAATAATGCTCACCGTAATGGTGACTTGCAGAAATAATTGGGCAACTATAAGTGATGCCAGTAGTTTTTCCGGCTTTCGGAGAAGAGCTGAAATTTTGATTTTCTTTGGCTCTTCAGAAGTGTGAATGTCGTCGGCAAATTTCTTTTCGAGTATAAAAAAAGCTACTTCAGCACCCGAGGTAATAGCATTGGAAATTATGAGCAGGAGTAATAATGCTGCTATTATATAGTCTGATAACGCAACAGACGGATCTACCGTCAGGTATATACTTAATAATGATAAAGGGTCAGGGTCCAAGTGTCAGTTTTTTAGTGAGACAAAGAGAGGATGTTCCAACACTTTATTTCAAAAATATAAGCGACAAAGTGGTAAAACATCCTCCCACAAAATTACAATGTTTTATTTAAAACGGCAAATCATCTACCTCTGAGATTTCATCCTGTTCGTCACGGGGTGCAGCACCCGTTGACGGGGTATAATTATTGCCGTTTTCATGTTCTCTATTTCCGAAGCCTTCTTCATTTCCTCCTTTGCGACCGAGGAGTTCCAGGCTGTCGGCAACCACTTCGGTGATGTACCTCTTCATCCCATTTTGATCGTCATATGAACGGGACCGAATCTTTCCCTCCACATACACCAAAGTTCCTTTCTTTACAAATTTTTCAGCAATTTGTGCCAATCCTCTCCAACATACAATGTTATGCCATTCCGTACGTTCAGGCACCTGCGTGCCGCCAGAAGTTGTGTAACCTCTTTCACTGGTTGCAAGCGAAAAATTTGCTTTTGCAACATCATTGTCAAAATACTTCATTTCAGGGTCTCTTCCTACATTCCCAACTAAGATTACTTTGTTTACCGACATAATTTAAAAATTTTTGTTTTTAGAAAAGCTCTCACTGCAAAAACAAAATTAAGCATTTATTTGTAATTATCCATACGAAATAGTTAAATAGTTTCTATGTATTTATGCATTAATCTTGATACGGGGTAATCGGTAAGCAGCTCATCTTTAATTGTAAATATTCCTACCGGCGGATTGTAAGGTATATCATCGGGAATGATAATCCGGTAGAAACGGGTATGGATAGATTGATGTGTAAGTTGATGTTTGACGGATATATACTGGTCGACAGATAAAAATGAGACTCCGCCGAAGAGTCGGCGGAAGGCTTCTGTCTTTTCCAGTTCCGTAAAATCTAATGATTCAGCGGTTTCAATTAACGGGAATTCGAACAGGTTTTTCCAGATATCCGATTCGTCGCGTTTGTGTAGAAAAGTGCTGCCGTTGTATTGGATATGGAAATAGTGGAAATAGCGATTTTTGAGCGTGATTTTCCGATTATTTACCGGAAGTTTGTTCACCCGGTTTTCAGCAAATGCAATACAGTAATCCTGGAGTACGCATCGCATACATTGTGGTTGTGCAGGAGTACATATCAAAGCGCCGAAATCCATCACAGCCTGGTTATATCGACCGGGATTTTTAATGTCAAGCAGCGACTGGGCCAATATTTTAATAGCCTTTTTCCCCTCTGAACTATGGATGGATAAAGCAATGCCAAAGAGACGGGCTATTACCCGTAAAACATTCCCGTCCACTACGGCGTAAGGTTCATTAAAAGCGATTGAAGCGATGGCTGCTGCTGTATATTCTCCGATGCCTTTCAATGAAAGGATATCTGAATGGGTTGCTGGGAATATACCGTTGAAATTATTCATTATCTGTTTTGCGGCAGTATGCATGTTCCGTGCGCGGGTGTAATAACCCAGCCCTTGCCATAACTTTAATATCTCATTTTCTTCGGCAATGGCCAGCGATTCTACATTGGGAAATCTTTCAATGAGGCGGAAATAATAATCCTTCCCTTGTGCAACCCTGGTCTGCTGTAAAATTATTTCCGATATCCATATCCTGTAAGGATCAGTGGTCTCACGCCAGGGCAAATCACGACCTTCTTCATTATACCAGTTGAGTAGAACCGCTGTAATTATTGAAGTGTTATATCTTTTTGTCATTTCTCGTATGTGTCGGTAATTGTTGGGGCAAAGCTAATAAAAAAAGTGGGAATGTTGATTGTAATGTGCCAATGAGAATAATATGGGAGTTGAGATTCATTGAAAGGATCTTTTGAAATAATCGGCACCTTAATTTTGCGCTTGGTTCTAAAAAAAAAGGAAATTGAGAAAAATTCCTTTCATTTATTTTCCACGTTGAGAAAAAAGCTATATATTTGCAGTCCAAAATTTTACTAAGCAATTACCTGAGGGATTATTATTAATATTAAAATATATATAAAATGACTAAAGCAGACATTGTAAATGAGATTGCAAAAAAAACCGGCATTGATAAGGCATCGGTATTGGCAACAGTAGAGTCTTTCATGGAAGTAGTTAAAGACTCTTTGGCAAGTAACGAAAACGTATACCTCAGAGGTTTCGGAAGTTTTATCGTGAAAAAAAGAGCGCAGAAGACAGCTCGTAATATTTCCAAAAATACGACCATCATTATCCCAGAACATAATATTCCCGCCTTCAAACCTGCCAAAACTTTCGTGAGTCAGGTGAAAGGTGATAAATAACAATCATTAAACAAGGAGAAAAAGCATATGCCAAGCGGAAAAAAAAGAAAAAGGCATAAGATGTCTGTACACAAGCGTAAAAAAAGATTGAGAAAGAATAGGCATAAGAAGAAGAAATAACGCCGAATACTTTTTTTACTTCATATAGGACAAACTTAAAAGAACCAATCGGCTATTAAGTTTGTTCTTTGTGTATAAAACAGGGCGAAGGTTCGAGCGAGAACCTCCTTTCTGTTGTGACGACAGAAGCCTAAAATATTAAAATTAATTTATAAAACGAACAATTGTGACAAGCGAACTTGTTGTGGATGTTCAACCAAAAGAAATAACCATTGCGGTTCTCGAAGAGAAAAAACTGGTAGAATTGCAACAGGAGAGCCAAGACGGCTCATTTGCGGTTGGAAACATCTACGTGGGTAAGGTTAAGAAACTGATGCCCGCCCTCAATGCTGCATTTGTGAATGTGGGACATAAAAAGGACGCTTTTCTTCACTACTTGGATTTAGGGGTAGAATTCAACTCTGTGCTCTCTTTTCAGAAACAAGTTGAAGACAAGAAAAAGATGCCGCAACTCCAGAAGATGAAGCTGCAACCCGAAATTGAGAAAGAAGGATCTATTGCGGATATATTGAAAGTAGGACAGGAAATCCTGGTACAAGTTGCCAAAGAGCCTATTTCAACGAAGGGTCCGCGATTGACGGCCGAAATCTCTTTTGCAGGACGATTCATGGTGTTAATCCCGTTTATCAACAGGGTATCGGTATCTCAAAAAATTAAATCACGCGAGGAGCGCGCCCGGCTACGGCAGTTGATGCAGAGTATCAAACCGAAAAACTTCGGCGTGATCATACGCACTAATGCCGAGGGTAAACGGGTGGCAGACCTTGATGCGGAGTTGAAAGTATTGGTAAAGAGATGGGAAGATAATATCGGAAAAATCCAGAAAGCCAAAGCCCCCTCTTTGATTTATGAAGAGACAGGACGTACCGTAGCGTTGTTACGTGACATTTTTAGCCCCTCTTTCGAACAAATCCATGTGAATGACCGGGAAATAGCCCGGCAGATTGCCGATTATGTGAGTGTGATTGCTCCTGACCGTAAAAATGTGGTCAAGGAATATAAAGGAGCACTTCCAATTTTGGATAATTTCGGTGTTACCAAACAGATCAAATCGCTCTTTGGAAGGACTGTGACATTCAAAAATGGTGCCTACCTGATTATTGAGCATACCGAAGCATTGCATGTGATTGATGTAAACAGTGGAAATCGCAATAAATCGAAACTCGGTCAGGAAGACAGCGCTTACGAGGTAAATGTGGCCGCCGCCGAAGAGATTGCCCGCCAGTTACGGTTGCGGGATATGGGTGGTATTATTGTGATCGACTTCATTGACATGAATAAAGGAGAGCATCGTAACAAACTGCTTGCCAGGATGCAGGAGTTGATGGCTAAAGATAGAGCCAAACACAATATCCTGCCATTGAGTAAGTTTGGATTGATGCAAATTACACGCCAGCGTGTACGTCCGGAAATGGAAGTTGCCACAAGCGAGGTTTGCCCCACCTGCTTTGGTAAAGGAAAGATAAAATCATCGATACTTTTTACCGATACATTAGAGGGAAAGATCGATTATTTAACGACCAAGTTACAAGTGAAGAAATTCAGTCTGCACATACACCCCTATGTGGCAGCTTATGTTCAGCAGGGTCTCTTTTCGTTGAAATACAAATGGAAAAAGAAATTCAAAATCAGCATGAATGTGATTCCCGACCAGAAACTCGGATTCCTGCAGTATGAATTTTATGACAAGGAAGGAAACGAAATAGATCTGAAAGAAGAAATTGAAATGAAGTAATGTTTCGTGTTAACGGAACAGAAAACAAAATAAGAACCGGTATTCTATTGAGGGTACCGGTTTTTTGCGTCTTTACACCCAATCCACGTTATAGTATACCAGAATCTGTTTGAATTTGCTGTTCTCGCGGAAATGGGATTCAGCTGATTTTATTATTTGCCTTACATGGGAGGGTGAGATGGCGTGGTCAATTTTCAGTAAGATCTCACGGATATATTGTTGTTGAATACGGCTCACCACGGGCTTATTAGGTCCTAACACTCTGTCCCCAAGTGATTTTTTTAATAATTGAGAGAAAGCATTTGCCGCGTATTCTACCTTTTGTTCGTCTTTATGTTTCAATACAATGGAAATCAGACGGGTGTAGGGTGGATATTTAAACAGTTTCCTTTCAACAATCTGGGATTGGTAAAAACCGTCGTAATCATTGCGGGTGATAAACCGGTAGATGGGTTGTGCCGGATCGGCCGTCTGGATAATCACCATTCCTTGTGTATCCCTGCGCCCTGCACGTCCTGCCGCCTGGATCATCAATTGGAAACCACGTTCATGGGACCGGAAGTCGGGATAATTCAACATCGAATCCGCGGCAATAATACCTACCACCCGCACATTCCCGAAATCGAGACCTTTGGAAATCATCTGTGTACCTACCAATATCCGGATGCGATTCTCTTGAAAGTCGTTGATGATACGTTCGAATGAATCCTTGCCGCGTGTTGTGTCGCTGTCCATCCTTCCTACTGTCACACCCGGAAAAAGCTGTGCTACTTCCTCCTCTAGCCGTTCCGTACCGGTTCCGAGGGTTTTCAACTCTCCTGCGTGGCACGAAGGGCATTCGGTGGGTAAAGGATAGGTGGTATTACAATAGTGGCACACCAGGCTATTTACTTTCTTGTGGTAAGTAAGTGTGACGTCGCAATGGTCGCATTTTGGCGTCCAGGCACATTCCGCACATTCTATCATAGGTGCAAAACCGCGACGGTTCCGGAGGAGGATAGCCTGCTCCCCATTTTCGAGTGCGGCGTTTATCTCGTCCATCAACACCGGTGCAAGTAGGCTCTTCATTTTTTTTCGCCGGCGCAGGTCCTTGGTGTTTTGTAGCCTGACTAAGGGGGCTTCGACCCCACCGAAACGTTCATTCAGCGTTACCAAATCATATTTCCCGGTTTGGGCGTTGTAATAGGATTCGATGGAGGGAGTAGCTGACCCCAGCAATGTTTTTGCACCCGACAGGTGTGCCAGCATGATGGCCGTATCGCGTGCATGATAGCGGGGTGAAGGATCCTGTTGCTTATAGCTTGTCTCGTGCTCTTCATCCACAATCACCAGTCCTAACCGCCGGAACGGGAGGAACAGGGAGGAGCGTACGCCCAGTATGATTTCGTAAGGCTTGTCGGACAACATCTTCAGCCATATTTCCGTTCGTTCCTGGTCGTCGATTCCGGAGTGATAGATGCCTATTTTATCGTCGAAAACAGCCTGTAGACGGTGGGTCAACTCTGTTGTCAAGGCAATTTCCGGAAGGAGGTAGAGTACCTGCTTCCCTTCTTGGAGCAGTTGGTCGATAAGATGGATATAGATCTCCGTCTTTCCACTGGAAGTCGCGCCATGTAAAAGGACAGTATGTTTGTCGGAGAAACTATGTTGAACGGTATCCAGCGCCTTCTGTTGTTCTTCGCTCAAGGGGTAGGGGGGGTGGTTAGATGTGGTTTCCCGATGGAGTCGACTCCTTTCTATCGTGAAAGGGAATAATATCTCTTTTTTAATCAGACTGCTTAATATCGCCGGAGAGTATCCGTTCAGTTCTTTTACCTCTTTCCTGCTGATATTGTCCTTTTCGTTTTCAGTAAAGAACCATATAATTTCATCCAGCAACACTTGTTGTTTAGGAGCCCTTTCAACGGCGGTGGAGATTTCGGTATCTTTGAGTGCCGGGTTTATTCGAAACCACTCTTCGCTTTTGGGTATATATCCTATTTGTAAGTCTTCCGGCAGCATAGGAGGTGGAAGTGCCGCCTTGCATACATCACCCTGTGATGATAGATAATAAAAAGATATCCACTCCCATAATTCTAACTGATGTTCAATGACGACGGGGATTGAATCGAGAAGGGAATGGATATCCTTGATGACAAAGTTACCCGGTTTTTGCCGGTGTATCTTTATAATGATAGCGGTATAATATTTTTTACTTCCGAAAGGTACTGTCACCCTCATGCCCCGTCGGATACTCTTTTCCATGTTTGCTGGGATGGAGTAGGTGAACGACCCGGAAAGGGGAAGCGGTAATATTACATCGGCATACATGCAATTAGAAAAATACGGTCGCTGTCAATGCCCAGTTTCCATCTTTACCATTGAGCGCGTCTTTCCATTCGGGCTTGTCTGTGCCATAATTGTCCGTAAGGATAAAGCCATAGTTTATGCCTACTGCCAACCTGCTGAAAAGCTCAACACCTGCTCCCAGGTTAATCCCGGCCTCGAAGTTTTTAGCTTTTATATTCTTTGTCGCATCGCTGATTTTTACGTCATCTCCTGATAGGAGGAAGCGTCCATAAGGTCCTGCTGCCATATAGACTTTTATGGGTAGCATAAATCCCTTCTTGTACTTTAGGTAGACGGGGACATCCAGATAATGATTGGATATTTTCTGTACTGTGCTTTGAACTCCTTCTTCGGTGAGACCTCTCACATTCATCTTGTCGTTACCATACATGAGAGACCCTTCGATTGCAAGTCCGACCAAAGGGATGGTAAATTCGGCCGTGGGCCCCAATTTGAATCCGGTTAGGTTTTCTACTTCTACTACTTTTTCGGAAAAAGAAGGCTTGTTGAGCCCTACTTCGCCTCTCAGTCCAAAGCGCACCTGTGCATCAGCAGTCGTTACTACCATCAGGAACAAGATAATGCCGGTGAATAATTTTGTTGTTTTCATTTTTAAAATTCAGTTAGTGAGTATAATTCTCTGTTTTGGTTTCTACAAAGCTATAACATTTGAATGGATTTTTTGTTGAAAACCGAATAAAAAGTCTTGAAAAAAAGAAGAAGCTTAACCGTCAGACGACTAAACTTCTTTCTTTAAACTTCTTTTATAAGAAAGTTCTTTGGAGATATTAATCTGCTAATTTTATGTGAAAAAGTTTACGAAGGTATATTAATCAGCAAATTTTGCTTTCAAAAACTCTCGGTTCAACCGTGCGATGTTGGTGATGGAGATGTTCTTAGGACATTCCACTTCGCAGGCGCCGGTGTTAGTGCAATTGCCGAAGCCCAGTTCGTCCATCTTTCCCAGCATCGCCTTGGCACGCTGTTTCCTTTCCACACGTCCTTGCGGAAGCAAGGCGAGCTGGCTTACTTTGGCCGATACGAAGAGCATCGCTGAGCCGTTCTTGCAGGCTGCCACGCAGGCACCGCAGCCGATACAAGCCGCTGCGTCCATTGCCATTTCGGCATCGTCACGCGGAATAGGGATGGCATTCGCATCGGGTACACCACCGGTATTGACCGATACATAACCACCTGCCTGGATGATCTTGTCGAATGCCGAGCGGTCTACCATCAGGTCCTTGATGATAGGGAATCCGGCAGAACGCCATGGTTCCACGGTGATGGTATCGCCGTCATCAAAGCGGCGCATGTGGAGTTGGCAAGTAGTAATCCCCTGGTCGGGCCCGTGCGGGTGCCCGTTGATATAGAGGCTGCACATACCGCAGATGCCTTCGCGGCAGTCGTGGTCGAACACCACCGGCTCTTTGCCTTCGTTGATCAGTTGTTCATTCAGGATATCGAGCATCTCCAGGAATGAACTCCCCTGTGAGATATTCTGCAGTGGGTAAGTTTCGAAGTGCCCTTTGTCTTTCGGCCCGTTCTGGCGCCAGACTTTTACTTTTATATTGATATCTTTATCCATGATCGTTTTGTTGTTTTAAAGTTTACCCGTTTTGATCCACAATTATGATTTGTAATTCCTTTGTTGACGGACTACAAACTCATAATCAAGCGGCTCCTTATACATCACCGGATCTTTGTCTTCTCCCTGGTATTCCCAGCAGGAAACATAGGAGAACTGATCGTCGTGGCGTAACGCCTCTCCTTCAGGTGTTTGATGTTCTAAGCGGAAGTGCCCACCGCAGGATTCCTCTCGGTCGAGTGCGTCGTGGGCCATCAGTTCGCCGATTTCGATGAAGTCCGCCAAGCGTAACGCCTTTTCGAGTTCCACGTTGAGCGTCTCCTTGTTGCCCGGAATACGCAAGTTGGTCCAGAAATCTTTTTTCACTTCCTTCAACTTTTCGATCGCCTTTTTCAATCCTTCGGCATTGCGGCCCATACCGACAAACTCCCACATAACGTGTCCCAGTTCCTTGTGTATATGGTCCACGGAGTGTTTCCCTTTTATATTCATTAGGCGGTTGATCCTGTCGTTGATATCTTTCTCGGCTTTTTCAAATTCAGGCGCGTCGGTCTTGAAGCGTGGCACGCTGATCTGGTCGGCCAGATAGTTTTGAATGGTGTAGGGAAGTACGAAATAACCGTCGGCCAGTCCTTGCATCAGCGCGGAGGCTCCCAGGCGGTTTGCACCATGGTCGGAGAAGTTGGCTTCACCGATGGCAAACAGTCCGGGGATGCTGGTCATCAGTTCGTAATCCACCCAGATACCTCCCATCGTATAATGAATGGCGGGATAGATCATCATGGGGGTTTCGTACGGATTGTCGTCTACGATCTTTTCATACATCTGGAAGAGGTTGCCGTAGCGGGCTTCCACCACGTCTCTGCCGAGGCGGTTGATGGCTTCGGCGAAATCGAGGTAAACTGCCAACCCGGTGCTACCCACGCCGTAACCAGCATCACAACGTTCTTTGGCGGCGCGTGATGCCACGTCGCGTGGAACAAGGTTCCCGAATGCCGGATAACGACGTTCCAAATAGTAGTCGCGGTCTTCTTCCTTGATATCGGTCGGTTTCAGCTTGCCTTCACGGATAGCTTGGGCATCTTCTATCTTTTTGGGTACCCAGATGCGGCCATCGTTTCGCAACGATTCCGACATAAGGGTCAGTTTCGACTGGAATTCACCGTGTACCGGGATGCAGGTCGGGTGTATCTGTGCCATACAGGGGTTGGCGAAGTAAGCACCTCTTTTGTAGCATTGCCATGCAGCCGAACCGTTGGAGGTCATCGCGTTGGTCGAAAGGAAGAAGGTGTTGCCGTATCCACCGGTACCGATCACCACGGCATGGGCGGCGAAACGTTCCAGTTTTCCGGTGATTAGGTTGCGGGCGATAATACCGCGTGCGCGACCGTCGATAATTACCAGGTCGACCATCTCGTAGCGGGTATAAAGTTTTACCTGCTTCTTGTGGATGGCACGGCTCAAAGCTGAATAGGCTCCGAGCAAGAGCTGCTGGCCGGTCTGGCCGCGGGCGTAAAAGGTACGCGATACTTGTGCGCCGCCGAAAGAACGGTTGTCGAGCAGACCACCGTATTCACGGGCGAAAGGAACACCCTGTGCCACGCACTGGTCGATAATACTGTTCGATACTTCCGCCAGACGGTACACGTTGGCCTCACGGGCACGGTAGTCGCCCCCTTTTATCGTGTCATAGAACAGGCGATAGACGGAGTCGCCGTCGTTCGGGTAGTTCTTGGCTGCATTGATACCTCCCTGTGCAGCGATGGAGTGTGCGCGTCGGGGAGAATCCTGAATGCAGAAATTCAGTACGTTGAAACCCATCTCGCCCAATGAGGCGGCTGCTGACGCACCGGCCAATCCGGTACCCACGACAATAATATCGAGGCGGCGCTTATTGGCCGGGTTTACCAACTTTTGATGGTCTTTGTAATTGGTCCATTTCTCGGAAAGAGCCCCTTCGGGTATTTTGGAATTTATCTTGTTCATAATATTCAATTCTTTTTTAGTTATCCTAATAGGTTAGAGTAGCCGAGGTGGACGGCTATGGCTACAATGGCAAATCCCAGGCAAATAACGGTTGCTACTACATTCCCGAGCACTTTAATCCGTTTCATCCATACACCGTTGTTCAGCCCGGCGGAATGAAGGGCGCTCCAGAATCCATGCGTCAGATGGAACCACAACGCCACGAACGCTAACACATAGAAAATCACAACCCAGATGTTGGAGAATACCTCCGCCACTAATTCGGCACTGTCATGCCGCGCGCCTTCAATCATGAAGAGTTCCTTGAACTGCATCTGATACCAGAATTGCATAAAGTGCGCAATCAGGAAGAACAATAGAAACAGTCCCAGCACGAGCATGTTTTGCGAAGACCAGGTAGTTTGGGTCTTGCTGGCGGATGCATACCTTTCTTTCCCGCGTGCCCTCCGGTTCTGTATCGTGAGGATAATTCCCCAGATAATATGGATCACGAACCCTGCCGCGATTACTCCTGTTCCGACAATAGCCCACCAGTTCGCACCGAGGATGTCATTGGCGAGGAAGTCGTATGTCTCATAACTGAAGAGTAACACAAGGTTCATCGACACGTGGAACAACAGGAACAGAATCAGAAAAAGGCCGGAAATGCTTTGGACAAATTTCCGCCCGATAGATGATTTGATTAGCCAACTCATAAAGTTCTCTTTTTTTAATTATTTAGATGTATTAATTTTTTACGTCCCGGTTTTGCTGTTGCCGAAATAAAGCCTTTGTTCAGCAATACAAAAGTACAACTTTTTATCTGTTTTCCCAGTACTGTTTAAAGAAATTTTTCCTTAATAGCCCTTTGCTTCCTTGGGTGCCCTCTTTTGCTGATATTTTGTTATCTTTGCACCTTCAACTAAAACGATATTGAATCATTATGAATATAGTATTAAGCGGTATTCGCTCTACCGGAAAACTGCATTTGGGTAATTATTACGGCGCGCTGCGCAACTTTATCAGGATGCAAGAGGAAAACAGATGTTACTTTTTTATAGCCGATATACACTCCCTCACTACGCATCCCGATCCCAAAATGCTGCATGAGAATGTAAAGAATGTGTTGGTAGACTATCTGGCCGCGGGTATCGACCCGGAGAAGTCGGTAATTTATATTCAGAGCGATTTGCATGAGACAGCTGAATTATACCTTTATCTCAATATGCATGTGGGAATCGGGGAATTGATGCGCACAGCCTCCTTTAAAGATAAAGCCCGCCAGCAATTACATATCGACCGCATGCATACGGAGGAAGGTGATGTTGAAAGAGAAATTTTTAATGAAAACAATAAGAACAGCGTGAATGCGGGATTGCTTACATATCCCGTGCTCATGGCGGCAGATATCCTTATCCATCGTGCCGATAAAGTACCGGTGGGAAAAGACCAGGAGCAACACCTTGAGATGACCCGCCGTTTTGCCCGCCGTTTTAATAATTTCTATGAGGTAGATTATTTTAAGGAACCGGTAGCATATAATTTCGGGGAAGAACTAGTAAAAATTCCGGGACTGGATGGCAGTGGAAAGATGGGAAAATCGGAAGGGAATGCCATCTATTTGAGTGATAGCCCTAAAGAGATTGAAAAGAAGGTGAAAAAAGCACTCACTGATGCCGGACCAACTGAGCCCAATTCCGTAAAACCCGTATATATCGAGAATCTCTTTACCTTGCTCCGTGTGGTTTCTACTTCCGAGGTAGTAACACATTACGAAGAACAATGGAATTCCTGCGCTATCCGCTATGGCGACCTGAAAAAACAACTGGCAGAGGATATTATTAAGGTAACTACGCCTATACGGGAGCGAATCCTGGAAATAGAGAAAGACGACGCTTACCTGCGCAAAGTGACCCTTGAAGGAGCCGAGAGAGCAAGGGAAAGTGCCCGTAAAACAATAGAGGAAGTGAGACGGATAGTAGGGCTCAAACCATTTTAAAAATAAGGTATTCTCTGTCCAATACAAATAATGCAGGTTTTGCCGGGAGAACTAAAAGCTCAGAATGAGTCGGATCATTCTCTGTGTTTGTGAAAACTTTTCAGCGGGTTGATTGTTCACCCAAAAGTAAAAAGAAAAATATGTCCTTATGCTGACATTTAAATCGCTTGAATTAAAAGACAAAGATATTATTAACTCCTATCTCCGGGAACAAAATTACAGAGCATCAGACCTCTGCTTTGCCAATTTATATTGCTGGGGAGAAAAATTCAGAACCCAATTTGCTATAACTCCCGATTGGTTGTTTATCCGGTTTAAGGATAATAACGGTAGGAATTCTTATCTCAAACCAGTCGGAAGAGGAGACCTTAAGGAGGCTATCGCCCTTATTCAGGAAGATCATTCGTCATTCAATACCCCTTTTCAGATGAGGGGACTGACAAAAGAAATGATTACTGAAATTGAATCGGTAGTGACTGGTCGGTTTGACTATAAACTAAACAGATCTGTCTCCGACTATATTTATACGACTGAGAAATTGATCCATCTAACCGGTAAGAAATTACAGAGTAAGAGGAATCATATTAACCGGTTTAAACGGGAAAACGAATGGAAGTATTATTCTCTTACCGGAAACCGTTTAATGGTGGAAGAGTGTAAGAAAATGCTCGAACAATGGATGGAGGTACACAAGGAGGAGCAAGATCCGTCGCTGGTTTATGACGATCATGCCACTACGTTGATGCTCAATAATTTTGAGTATCTTGACCTGAAAGGTGGAATGATTTGTGTAGATGGTGAAATTGCGGCCTTTACTATTGCGGAACATCTTACAGACGATACCATCGTGGTGCATGTGGAGAAAGCTTTTACCGATATACATGGAGCTTATACCATCATTAATCAACAGTTTGTGGAGCATGAAGCAGCTGAATACCTTTATGTGAACAGGGAGGAGGACATGGGAATGGAGAATCTTCGACAGGCTAAATTGTCCTATCAACCCGACATACTTCTTGAAAAGTATAATGCGAGATTTAAATAATTTAAGCTCTGTCGTTATTTATTCGCTCCGAATAACAATAAATTGGGTATGATTCAATTTGCTGATAGAGAGACAAGACCTCAAGTGCGGGAGATGTGGAAAACCGTCTTTGGTGACCTTGACGATTATATGGATGTCTATTTTCGGTATAACTATCGTGACGAAAATACGTTAGTGTATATAGAAAAGGGTAAAGTTGCCGCATCATTGCAGATGTTACCTTACAGTTTTACCTTTTGTGGAACAGAAATTCCAATTCTTTATCTTGCCGGTGTTTCTACGCTCCCTGAATACCGGAGAAGAGGATACACAAGACAACTCTTGATCCGGAGTTTTGAAGAGGCTGCCCATAGAAATGTGCCGTTGATGTTGCTTGTTCCACAGGAAGAGTGGCTGCTGAAATTCTATGACCGGTACGGCTTTGCGCAGACGTTCGATGCCGGAACAACGGAGTTGCCTTCGTTGAAAGCATTGATGGAGAAATACCCGAACGATCTTTATGGAGCTTTTAAGGAATTTGATGACTTTTTCCGACAGAATGATATGACCGTACAAAAAACGTTTGAGAATTTTTGTGCTATATTTGAGGAAGCGGCACTGTATGATTTTCCTTCCGTGAAGAATCTGATGGGAATGGTGCGTGTGATCGATGCGGAAAGACTCCTTTCACTGTTCGCCGCGCATTACGAGCGGAAATCATTTTCGATTGTCGTAAATGATAAATTAGTTGAAAATAACGATAGTGTATTTACCATAGCAGGGGGAAAAGTTAAACGAAAATCTCCTGATGTTGAACCTGTACTTGCAGCCGATATAAGAGAATTGGCGCAGTTGCTTCTTGGATATCATACTTCCGGAAAAGAAGAACCCTTTAAGACTCTTTTCCCCGAAAAACAACCTCAGATGCATTTTATGCTGGAATAACCACCCGCTCACAACCATTTCTTTTTTCTGAAATAGTAAAGAATAAAGAGAGAGGAAATCACCATCAATAAAATGGCTACCGGATACCCCCATTTTTCTTGAAGTTCCGGCATGACATCGAAGTTCATCCCATAAATACTTGCGATAAGTGTGGGTGGCATAAAGATTACCGAGACGATGGTGAATATCTTGATGATCTTGTTCTGTTCGATATTTACATATCCGAGGAAGGTGTCCTGTAAATAGTCGAGACGGTCGAAACTGAACTTGATATGTTCTACCAGCGAATTGATGTCCTTGATGATAATAGTAAGCTTGGGCTGTAATTCTGCCGGGATAAATTCACTTCGTAACATACTCGATACGGTACGTTGCTTGTCGATAATATTCTCACGGAGCATCATTGTCTTTTCCTGCAGGTTTTTGATCTCCGACAGCAGCTCTTCATCCGCTTCCTGTAGCGTGAGAGAATTACTCAGTTGGGTAATCTTCTGGGTCATATTCTCGATCATATCGGCATCGAATTCTACGCGGGTTTCCAAAAGGGCTACCAACACGTGTGCTCCGGTAGGATAGTTGCGAGGGTTGGCCGATATTTTTTTTACCGTCTCATGGAAAGAAATCAGTTCCTGACTACGGACAGTCACCAAAATATTATTTTTAAGGATGAATGATACCGGATCGGTTTCGAAATTGGATAACAAGAAATTGGAGTTGACGACCAGCGTGTCGTTGGTTTCGATATAACGAGATGACATCTCGATCTCGATCATCTCTTCTTCTTCCTGGATGTATATCTTGAGGAAATCTTCGAGTTCGTTTTCTATCTCCTCGTCCACGTCATTGAGGTCGATCCATAGAAAATTACCGATGGGGTTTGATTTTAAGAAATCGAGGCTGCGGCTCAATCTCACGATGCCGTCTTTATGATAAAAAAGTTTTACTTCCGCCATGGTGTCTCTTTTTGATGGTTTATTTCTCTTCCGGAGGAGCTTAACTGACTAGCGGTTCCAATAGGTTGGTCAGTGCTTCGAATTGCTCAATCGACAGTTGCTCGGGTCGTTTCATTAGTAGGGGATCCTCGGGCAAAGGGCTCTCTTCGGCTAGTAGTGATTTTATGGAGTTGCGAAGCATCTTCCGTCGCTGGTTAAATCCAGCTTTTACTACCATTTTGAATAACTTCTCATTGCAGTTGAGTTGCTTTCGTTTATTGCGGGTAAGCCGTACAACTGCCGATTTGACCTTGGGCGGAGGGATGAACGCCTGTTCGTCTACCGTGAAGAGATACTCGATATCGTACCATGCCTGTAATAAGACACTGAGAATACCATAGGTCTTACTACCCGGTGAAGCTACCATGCGTTCCGCAACCTCCTTTTGGATCATACCCGAACAACAGGGAACAGAGTCTTTGTTGTCGAGTACTTTGAAAAAAATTTGTGATGAGATATGGTAAGGATAATTTCCGATAATACAAAAAGGTCTGTCGAAATGCCGGCTAAAGTCCATCCGTAGGAAATCTTCTTCCAGAATCTTACCTTTCAGGGTGGGATACTTCTCTTTGAGGTAAGCCACTGATTCGCGGTCGATTTCCACCACGGTGAGTTCTCTCTTATCCGCCAGTAGGAAATCGGTAAGCATACCCGTCCCCGGTCCCACCTCCAGCACGGGTAGCGTGGGGTATTCATTGAGGGTAGCAGCGATACGACGTGCGATATCCTTGTCTTTAAGGAAATGCTGACCCAGGTTTTTTTTTGCTTTTACCGGAAACATTGCAATATGGCGATTATTCCTTATCTTTACCGCCGCAAAGGTAATATTTTATTACGTAAAACGGATAAATGGGTTCATAAAAAAGAGATACAACCGCCTGACTGTTTATGTTTGTCTGCCTTTGTTTATGGATGATGATTGTAGTTGTATAAGACAATATATCAATAACAGATGAAAGTGAATTCGAATACTTTCAAGAGCCTGATGAAGACTCTCTTTTCCTTGTCGCTCGGATTGCTGATTATTTGGGCAATGTACAGGAATACCGATGTGGGAGAGTTGTGGTATATCATTAAGACTGCTAATATCCGTGTAATTGCTTCTTCTCTTATTTTTGGCCTTATGGGGAATTATATCAGGGGATTACGGTGGGAATTGTTTATCAACTCACTCGGATATTATCCCCCCAGAGCCAGTGTGGTCTATGCAACCCTGGGTAATTATGCGGTAAATTTTGTACTTCCCCGTGCAGGGGATGTCTGGCGTTGCGGAGTAGTGAGCCGGTATGACAAGATTCCTTTTTCTAAAACTCTTGAGACTTTTGTAGTGGATAAGATGGTGGATATTATAACAGGGCTGGGCATTATCTTTATCAGTGTATTACTTTACATCGATTTTTTTGTTTCTTATCTCCGTGACAATCCTGATTTGACAAACGGCTTTGTTTCTGTGTTCTCTTCCATTTGGATGAAGATAGGAATGGCGATATTGCTGCTGGCGGTGGTTTTAATGTTTACAGTTTTCAGAAGAACTATATTGATGGAGAAAATCCGTAAATTCTTCAGTACGCTGAAAAATGATTTAAAGCTTATTTCGCAAATGAAGGAGAAAAAACGCATAATAATTTACACGATACTGGTCTGGTTTTGTTTTTATTTGTATTTTTACATTTGCTTCTTTGCTTTTGATTTTACAAAAGACCTCGGGCCTTTGGCCGGTTTGATTGTTTTTGCAATGACCAATATCGGTATCTCTGTCCCTGTACAAGGAGGTATTGGACCATGGCACTTTATGGTGATTTCTTCCCTTCTTATTCTGGGGGTTACTGAAAAAGAAGCACTCGCCTTTGCTGGCGCAGTATTTATTATTCAATCAGTATGGCAGATCCTTTATGGTCTCTTTGGCGTATTTGCCATGCCTTATGTGAAAAGAGAAAATAAATAATATAACTTTAGGGAAAATATAGTAATATGACGACTACAGCAGAAATTTTGAATTTAGACCCGAAAAGAGTTTGGACCCATTTTTATTCACTCACGCAGATTCCTCGTCCCACCGGACAGATGGAGGCGGTAACCGGATTTGTCCGGGATTTTGGGAAATCGCTTAACCTGGAAACAAAACAGGACAAAGTAGGGAATGTGGTGATCAAAAAACCGGCGTCCAAAGGATACGAAAGTAGTAAAAAAGTGATCCTGCAGTCGCACCTTGACATGGTACCCCAGAAGAATAGCGGAGTGACTCATGATTTTGCAGCAGATCCCATAGAAACACGTATTGACGGGGAGTGGGTAAAAGCCCGTGATACCACATTAGGGGCGGATAATGGCATTGGTTGTGCCATTATGATGGCTGTATTGGAGGATACTTCATTACAGCATCCCCCGCTGGAAGCACTCTTCACTATAGATGAGGAAGTAGGCATGGATGGTGCTAACGGGATTGAAAAAGGTT
Source organism: Proteiniphilum sp. UBA5384 (assembly GCF_002410825.1). GTDB lineage: Bacteria > Bacteroidota > Bacteroidia > Bacteroidales > Dysgonomonadaceae > Proteiniphilum. The sequence goes on from NZ_DHOS01000016.1 coordinate 23,370, forward strand.
TTCTGGAAGGTATAAGGATGTTGAATCTTGATACCGAAGAGGAAGGTGAACTTTGCATCGGCTGTGCGGGCGGCAGGGATGTGAATGTCTCTTTCAGGTTTCAGCCCGACAAAGACATTGACAAAGGGGATGTGGCATTCAAGGTGAGTTTGCAGGGATTGAAAGGAGGACATTCAGGCGTTCAGATACATTTAGGCCGTGCCAATGCCAACAAATTAATGAACCGCTTCCTGAAAGATGTAGTGGCTAATTATGAGGGGCGTATCGCCAGTATACAGGGAGGATCGCTGAGAAATGCCATTCCGCGTGAATCATTTGTGGTATTGACTATTCCCGAACAACTTTCGGATGATTTGATCGATTTGGTAAATGAATATGAGTCACTTTTCCGTGAAGATTTTGCAGGTATTGAAGAAAATATATCATTCAAAGCAGAAAGGACGGATATGCCTGGCACACTCCTTCCCGAAGAGGTACAGGATGATATTATCAATGCGGTAGAGGGTTGTCCTAATGGAGTAATCAGTTTCTTGGCTGATTTTCCCGGCGTAGTGGAAAGTTCACTGAATCTTGCCCTTGTGGAATCTACCGATGATAGCGTAGAGATAAAATTGCTGGTGCGAAGTTCTTCCGAAAGTCGTAAGAACTGGGTTTGCTCTTCCGTAGAAAGTCTCTTTCTCTTGGCAGGAGCTAAAGTGGAGTTCTCAGGTGACTATCCGGGTTGGCAACCTAATGCCGGTTCCGACCTGTTGCATACCATGGAGAGAATTTATCTGGAAAAATATGGAGACAGACCAAAGGTAGTGGTGATTCATGCAGGATTGGAATGCGGAATTATCCAGTCGAATGTGGAACAGAAACTCGATATTGTATCTTTCGGGCCGACTATTATTGGTGCACATTCGCCGGACGAAGCAGTTCAGATAAGTACTGTGAGGAAATGTTATGACTATCTTATCGAAACACTGGAGAATTTGAAATAAAATTTTATGGATAATACGCTGATTGTCTTTGCATCCAACCACGGAACAGTAGAGAAATGTGCACGGGAGCTATTCAGGCGGATAGACGGAAAAGTGGATATTTGTAACCTGAGGCAGAGAAACTCTTTGCCTGATCTTTCAGGGTATGATTCTGTGATTGTGGGGGGATCTATTCATCAGGGGGAAATCCAGAGTGAGATATCTTCTTTTTGCAGGGATAATCTGCAGATGCTTACCACAAAGCGGCTCGGATTGTTTATTAACTGCCTCTATTCGGGAGAGAGGGCCCAACAACAACTGGATGATGCTTTCCCCGAAGCCCTCAACCGTGTGGCTGTGGTGCGTGATTATTTTGGCGGGGAGGTAGACAAATTGAATCTGAGCTTTTGGGAACGCATCGTGACGAGTCGGATGATTAAAAAAGGAGATATGGTTATTGCAATCTCAAAAGAGAGAATTGAGCATTTTGTGAATGGAATGAGTTCTGCCTATGAGCCGCAAATTTAAAAGATATATAGTTTTTCCGGCAGTGGTGCTTGTCTATCTCGTTATTATGGCTGTGATGGCTTATCCCAGGTATAAGGCATCCGGTGAGTGGACCGAATATTTTGGAATTATCGGAATTTCGTTGCTCCTTGCGTTGCTGCTTTTCTTTATTCTGAGAAAAAGAGACAAAATAAGAGATCGGTTCTCTAAAAAAGATTTGAACCAATGAGATTGTTGAGCCTGTTTTTTTTATTTTTCTTTACGCTGTCTACGTACGGGAATATCTCTTATTATTCGCAAACATATAAGTTTCGTATCTATCTTAAAGACAAAGGAAATTCTATCTACTCACCCGAAAATCCTCAAGCCTTCCTTGCCCGGAGGGCTATTGAGAGAAAAAAGAAAGAGAAGGTGTTGATTGACAAGTCTGACCTGCCTATCTCCCGTGACTATTTCATGTTAGTGGAGAAAGCAGGGGGAAAAGTAATTACTTACAGTAAATGGTTTACAACCCTGGTGGTGGAGGTAAATGACAGCCTGATGATTGAAAATATAAAATCCCTTCCGTTTGTCGATTCAGTAAGATATGTCTGGCGAGGGGATAAATCTGTTCCCGGGGAAAATATCCGACCCAGATTGGCATCATATAGCGGTGTGCAAAATAAAGGAACTGATTCTCTATATGGGGCTACACGTGATCAGTTCATGATGCACAATGCTACCATTATGGCCGATGCCGGCTTCAAAGGTAAAAACATACTGATAGGGGTGATTGATGCCGGATTTACCAATTTTGACGTGATTCCTCATTTTGGGTCGGTACGGTTGGGTGGACAGATGGATTTTGTGCCTGGCGGCCATATCTTTTCATCCAGTGACCATGGAACCAAAGTATTGTCGACCATGGCAGTGAATTTGCCGGGATTGATGATGGGATCCGCACCCGAAGCTACCTACTGGCTTCTAAGATCCGAAGATACGTCGAGTGAGTTTCCCGTAGAAGAAGATTATTGGGTAAGGGCTGTCGAATTTGCTGATAGTATAGGCGTGGATGTGATCAATACATCATTGGGGTATAACTATTTTGACGATAAATCTCTGAGTTATACACATGCCGGCCTGGATGGAAATGTATCGTTGATGTCGCAGGCTGCTGACAAGGCTTATGAAAAGGGAATGGTGATGGTAGTTAGCGCAGGTAACGAAGGTAACAAGAGATGGCAGAAGATTACTCCACCGGCCGATGCAAGGAGCGTATTGTCCATAGGTGCAGTGGGTACGGATAGCATTATTGCTCCTTTCAGTTCGCATGGGTTGACAGTTGATGGACGTATAAAACCCGATCTTGTTTCGGTAGGATTGGAAACCGCGACTATTGGAAAGGATGGACTGATGGGACAGACGAGTGGTACTTCGCTCTCTTCTCCTTTCCTGACAGGTCTGATAGCATCATTGTGGTCGATCAACCCCGCTCTCCATCGTTCAGAATTGGTAAATATTGTCAAAAGATCATCCGATAGATATCTTCATCCCGATTCCTTGTATGGATACGGTATCCCTGATTTCCATCATGCTATGAAGGAGATGCTGTTGAAGTTGGAAGTTCATCCTAAACAAGTGATTGAGAACGGATGGATTATTTGTCCTGAACCCCGGGGAGGATATATGGTGAGTTTGTCCGATCCTCTATTTTCTCCCTCTTCTTATAATTTCCGGGTACTCGATGAGTCGGGTCACTTGCTTGCCACGTACAGATTTCCGGATGGTAATGCCTTGTTTGTGCCATTGACGAAGGATATCCTTGACAGTAACCGATTCCTTTATTTCGTAACGAACGAGCCATTTAAGCAATCTGTATATAAGGTGGAGATTTGATCATGAACGAATCATCCCTCACATTATCCGAACTTAACCACCGGGTGAAAGATGCTATCCGCAATCACCTGCCGGAAACCTACTGGATGCGGGCGGAGACAAGTGATGTGCGCCGTAACCGCAATGGACACTGCTACCTGGAATTTATAGAAAAAGATACCGCAACACAATCCATCATTGCCAAAGCAAGGGGGGTGATCTGGTCGAATGTGTTCCAGATGTTATCCGCCTATTTCGAAAATGAAACGGGTCAGCAGTTTATCTCTGGCATCAATGTATTGGTGTGTGTGTCAGTGGAATTCCATGAGCTTTATGGCTACTCGCTTACAGTAGTGGATATTGACCCTTCTTTTACACTTGGAGAGATAGCCCGTAACCGCCAACTTATATTGAAGCAATTGGAAGAGGAGGGTGTTTTAACGCTTAACAGGGAATTAGCGTTGCCGGAATTGACCAATCGGATTGCTGTAATTTCATCACCTACCGCAGCTGGATACGAAGATTTTTGTAATCAGTTGGCAAATAACGCTGAAGGATTCGTTTTCTATGCGAAACTGTTTCCGGCAATCATGCAAGGTGACAGGAGCGAGACTTCCATTATTGCAGCATTGGAGAAAGTATTCCATTACCGGAGTTTGTTCGATGCGGTAGCCGTTATCCGGGGTGGGGGCGCTTCATCAGATCTGCGTTGTTTCGATTCCTATCTTTTGGCTACAAACATAGCACAGTTCCCGCTTCCGGTAATTAGCGGCATCGGGCATGAAAGGGATGTGACCGTGCTGGATATTGTGTCGCATACCCGTGCGAAAACCCCTACGGCAGTAGCCGGATTTTTTATTGACCATCTCTCCAAAACGGCTATGGAGCTTGTCGATTTGGAGGAGAAAGTGCTTTCAGAAAGTGAATCCCGATTGATAAAAGAACAAACAGACCTTTTCTCTCTGAGCAAAGAGGTGATCCATCAATCATCACTTATGATCCAGCGTGAAAGCGCAGCTATGCAACAGCTATCCGGTAGGATGAAATACAACATACAGCATTTCTTACAGCATCAATTGCATCTGTTGGAGAAAAGGGAACAATATATACAGATGGTTTCTCCCGAAAATATTCTTAGACGAGGCTATACCCTGACTTTAAAGAATGGGGAAATTATCACTTCACTTCATGACCTCGCCGTGGATGACGTAGTTGAAACCCGCTTTAGGGATGGTTTGTCTATTTCAGTTGTTACCGGCATAGGAAAATCGGAATAGTAAAAGAGGAATTGTTGGATTTTCATATGGTGATTGCAATTAAATCGTTCATCTCAAGATACTCGTTTTATTGTAATCATTTCCATTCGAAGCTTGCAATCATAATCATGCAAAAGGAATTAATATGCAAAAAATGACTTATACGGAAGCAAAAAAAGAACTCGAAACAATTGTTTTTGCAATTGAATCAGGTGAGTTGGATGTGGACGCGCTTACTGAAAAAGTGAAAAGGGCATCGGAGTTGATCGCTTTTTGTAAGGAGAAGCTGACCAAAACCGATAAGGAATTGCAGAAAATATTAGATGATATCGCATGAGTTCAGGAAGGAAACAGAGTGTAATTATCGTCGCTGGAGGAAAAGGGCTCCGGGCAGGGGGAGAACTACCTAAACAGTTTCAACTCATCGGGGGCAAGCCCATGCTGATGCATACCATCCATGCATTTCATCATTATGACAGGAGGATGTATATCGTGGTGGTACTTTCTGAGGAAGCTCACTCATTATGGCAAGAGTTATGCAGGCATCATCACTTCGTGATTCCGCATACGACCGTGACCGGTGGAGAAACGCGGTTCCATTCTGTGAAAAACGGTTTGGACGAGATTTCGGAGGAAGGTGTAGTGGGGGTTCATGATGCGGCACGTCCTTTTGTAACATCCCGGTTGATAAAAAGGTGCTTCAACACGGCTTTCGAAAATCGGTGCGGTGTAATTCCTGTGATAGAGGAGGTGAATAGTGTGCGCCAACTTACTGAAACCGGAAGTAAAATAATCGACCGGAAGTTGTTGAGACTGGTACAAACACCCCAGGTGTTCCCTGCCAAGGAATTGAAAAAAGCCTATGAGACCGGCTTTGACACCTCTTTTACCGATGATGCCTCGGTAGCGGAAAAGTGGGGTATGGAAATTCAATTGGTAGAGGGAGAGGGGAATAATATTAAAATCACTACTCCTTTGGATATGGTGTTTGCCGGATATTTTTACCAATGCATGGCAAATCGATAGAAATATACTGTTTTCTTCAGTAAATAGTATGGGAAACGCTACAAATTTAAAAAAAATCATTCCATTTTGTCAAAATATCATAGAAATTTATTACTTTTGGGGAATCAATCAAAAACAGACACCTATGGAAAAAATAGATAAATTAGACCGGCAGATCCTGGAAATTATTTCCCAAAATGCACGGATTCCTTTCCGGGATGTGGCAGAGCAGTGTGGTGTGTCTCGTGCCGCTATACACCAGCGTGTACAACGGATGATCGAAAACGATGTGATTACCGGATCAGGGTACCATGTAAACCCCAAGGTGCTTGGCTATGCTTCCAGCGCCTATATCGGTGTGAAACTCGAAAAAGGATCGATGTATAAAAATGTGATTCCGGAGTTCGATAAGATCCCTGAAGTGACCGAATGTCATTTCACTACCGGTCCTTATACTCTATTAGTAAAGATATTTGCACGTGATAATGAACATCTGATGGATTTGTTAAATAACCGTATCCAGGAGATACCCGGCGTAGTGGCTACGGAGACGATGATCTCGCTCAGCCAGAGCGTGAAACGTGGAATTCCAATTATGAAGGATGTGAATGAGGAGTAGCGGAGCTGCAAAGGCAACTCCGGTTTTTTTATTCCTTCACCAAAACAATCATATCCGAAAAGCTTTTGACCATTTTATTGAAATCGTCTTTCAATTCCTCATATTTTTCGGGTTGTATGATAAACTGTTTCATATTGAATTGGGCATCAATGGTTAACTGATTCTCAATTTTTACTATTGCATAGGAGAATGAAATCAAATCATTTTCTATCGATTGATTTGCCGGAATATATTCAATATTGTATCCTTCGGGGATCAATAGCGTACTTTTATATGCCTCCCCTCTCAGATAGATCAGGTCCACAGGAAGTGTCCTGCCTGATTGTCTGAACGGGTTTTTATTCAGATTCAGCGAACAAAAAGGATTGATGAATAGTTTTCCGGAATGGTTATCAATCATATTCTCCAAACGAAAGAGAAAAGTGAAAGGCTTATTCAAGGCTCCTGTTTCCGGAACCTTCATCTCAGTGGCATTGATTTGCTCTTTGTCTTTTAAATACCGGATCAGATTATCGGGATTTCCAAGGTAGGTTGAACGTAACCTGTATGCGTCCGGTCCCATAGACAGATACATTACCTCGGCTTGAACACTGTTTGTTTCCGGGATGATATTTAATTTGAGGTGTTTCTGTATATGGGATGACAGTCTTTGTTGAATTGTGATCCATTCGTCCGATTTGGGCTTTACCACCAGCCCCCCCACATTCAAACATCTTTCCGGCAGTACGGAAAAATATAAAAGGGGTTCGGTCCCATCCAGCAGCATAACCCGGTCTTCCACTACCGCCAGTACAATTACATAATTGAAGAACTGTTGAAATGGGTGCTCGAAACTGATGGTTCCGTTGCCACGTGTACTGAGTATGACGGGATGAACTTCTATCTCTGCCCATTTGAGCAATCCCGTAAGCAGCAGATTGATATTGCCGGTATTTCCGCTTTGTTGTTTCAGAAAATCTTTTAATTCGTTGTCTGCAAATTTTCCATAGAAACCATTCCACTTGTATTTCAACTTTACAAATTCCGTAATAAGTTCAACCTTTTCCCTATCCGTGATTCCTTCTAGATTTATACCGGAAATAATTTGAGGGGCTTGTTTCTCTGCATTTTTAATATATTTCCCGAAATTGTCGTGCTTAAGGAATTCGTCGCACATTTCGGACCATGTGGTCATAACCTCCCTGCTTCCTCCATGGGGGTGATGAACCCGTGAAAGCTGGAAATTGATATTGATCATGTAGTCGTCGACGGAAGTAATATAATCTTCATCTTTGAATGCAGGTAGTTCATTCATTCCAAAGTCATAAATCATTTCCCTGTATGCAAGATTCCTGAACCGGGTCTCACCGGTGGACGTATCGGATGTGAATATATCCAGCTTATTGCTTCCTTTAAGAATATACACATATTCGTAGTAGGGAATTGCACGATATCTTAAGTTGCTGAGAACAACCGGTATCCTCTCCTGGAAGTACCATCTGCGCATATTAAAAAAATAAGGAGTTACAATGGTGTAACTCAACTCGATGACCGAACCGGGACGTACGTCGGAAAGAGCGATCTTTTTAACGCACATATAATCGTTCACTTTTTCCTCGAATACATTTTTTGTTTCCAGTTTCGTCTGCGTGAATCCCTGGTCAATATTGTAAGTGGTACCCTCAACACTTTCTACAGTTTCCCATCCCGAATCTCCGTTATATATCGGTATCTCGAAATTGGCATATTGTACACCTGACTGTTTGAGGATTTTGATCTTGACCTGCTTCTTCATGCGTAGATAAAGTTTCCCATTCTCGTAGTTACCCGCATAGAAGTATTCACCCTGATTGTAAAGCATGACTGCCTCCGCATCGGGATCGTTCTCATATTCCTTCATTACCATTTCATACTGGGTTACTTTTCCAAATTCACGTGAATATTTTTCATGCTGGGCGGATGCCATCATGGAAAAGAATAGGAATGCCGATAAAATTACAGTTTGTCTCATCTTAATATCTCGGTTAGGTAGCGTGTTGTTTTAGAGCGCTTCAATATGGATGTTTTTTACTTCGTTGTGTTTCATCGTTTGAATAAATTGATAGAACTCTTCATATCGCTCAGAAGGGTATTTGCCTGCATATAGCAGAATAGTCTTATGACAAACCAGTGTATTGTCTTTCTGTTCATAGGAAATTTCATATTTGCCGAAATCCGTTTCTATGGATATTTTTTCAGGAATATGGGATATCTGTTTGGCAGAGATATCATAAATGATCGTGTCCATATAAAATTCAGGGTAATCGATCTGCACTCCCGTAGTTCTCTGCGCAGGTTTTTCAAAATCCTTTACTTTTATGGGAAAAGGAGGAAGTATTAAATTATTACCATATTCCTTATATATATTGGTAACGCTGTACCGGGCGTTCAGGTTGATTTCGGGAGATTGTCTGTCGGTGGGATGGAATGCATACTCGATAAGTTCTGCATTGCCGGCAAAAATTTCACCGCGGACAATATTGTCTAACTTGTCTTTGCCTAATTCTTTTACCGCATAATTGAAAAATTCATATTTATATCCTTTTTGGTTTTCTGTCACCTGTATCTCTTTTGAATCGGGCTTTATGTTGATAGTGCGGCTAGAGAGCACTTCTTCCGGTTGTAAAGCGGGAATATCGATGAGTTGGCTGTCGTTTTCATCCACCAAAAGTGCTTTTCGTCCTTGCGTAAATGTTCCCATGTATCCGAATGGAATATTCTTATCGGTACATTCCAAAAAAACAGTATCTTGTTCCAAGGGTACGGTGAGTATGACATGGTTGAATGTTTGGGATGGAAAATCTGCGTCGAATTTGGGAATCTTTGTGCCGGCATCAATAAGGGTGTAGTATGACTTGATACCTATATATTTCAACATAGATTGCAGGTAATTGGTAAGTGCTTTACAATCGCCATATTTATGATTGCAGACATAGCTTGCCGGATAGGTCTGGAGGCCTCCCAATTGAATACTTACATTGATATAGCGTGTATAATCCTGAAGATATCGGTAAAGAATCTTAACCTTTTCCCTTTGACTGTCGGTGTTTTTCACCATATTATCCACTCTTTGACGCTCTTCTTCCGTCAGTTTGTCTTTATTTTTATTCAAACGGAATATCCAATTTCCGAAAGATTGCCAGGAAGCAAAACTTCCTGCTTCTCCATATTTGAAAAATAAGGGTACAATGTGGATGGATGGTGCTTTAAAATCACTGTTAAGGCTATAAATATCAGTGAAGAGGGGAGGTGTGAAGCTGTAATTCCATCTTAATTTCCTGAATTTACCCCCTACTTCTATTTCAGGATTTCCTACATTTTCATACCTGTACTTTATGGAGTCGGTCAGCGGTACTTCAACGATTAAAGTGTTCGAAAGGGCGGGAGTTTTTGATCTTGTATGATCTATATTGATAATATTCAGTGATTTTGCATAGTGTATCCGGGAGACATAAAAAATGAGATAGGGATATTGATCGTATTTCAGATCAAAATATTTTACAAAATCATCTTCATATAAGGATATCGAAGAGATAAAACTTCGATCTTTTATTTCATTTTTTTTCAACCTTCGGATAATATTTCCCTCTTTGTCTTCAATCCATGCATCATCAATGGTTATTTTATCTCCTTTTGAATAGGGAATAAGAATCTCGGTAACTGCATTTCTGTCATTTATTTGCATCAGCATGGTGTCTATCTGGATCATACCGTTGTTATTCAGGATAAAATGAGATGTCCTATGGATGATCTCGTTACTCGGTGACGACTGCGAAAAGCAAGTAAATGTGTAAAAAATAAAAAAAAATAGAGCGAAGTTTCTCATAGTTCGAATCTTCAAAAGACAAAAAGTTATACTGCAAAAGTAATGAATATTTTTTGGTTTTTCTTTATTATTTTTTTTAATTATTAGATGCTTCTTCTTTTTTAAAGAATAGATTAAATATTTTTTTTAGTTTCATTTGGTTTATAATATAAACTGATTTATATTTGTAGTGTTGTTTTAGTTTGAAATATAAACCGATTTAGAGAAATAAAATAAAAAACAATGGAAGAGAGACAATTAAACGAGAAGGAGAGTTTGGAACTGATCGCTCGAATGATTCAGAACACGCAGCAGAAATTGGAGAAAGGCAATGGAATGCCCTTTCTTGTCTGGGGATACACTACAATTGTGGTGTCTTTGTTGGTATGGTACTTCTTATCGAGAACCGGGGATTACCGGATGCATTATTTATGGTTCCTTATCCCTTTAGTAGCCGGACCGGTGATGTTCTTCCTTGTCCGGAAAGATGAAAAGGGTGTGAAGACCTATATCGACAGGGTAGTCGGGTATGTCTGGACGGTGATAGGGCTGACCGGTTTTATGATTTCTATGGTAGCTATCTTTTTCTGGAATCTACCCATCCTGTTTATCATTATCCTGTTGATGGGAAGCGGCACTGCCATCACAGGACTGGTCATACGCTTTACGCCGATAGCTGTTGCCGGATTCGTGGGGATTGTGTTATCGCTTGCCTGTTTATTTACACAAGGAGTAGACCAGATACTGGTTTTTGCCGCAGTATTTCTGATGATGATGGTCGTTCCCGGTCATATTCTCAATGCAAAAGGGAGGAAATAAGTATGTTTGCATCGCTCGATCCGTTATTGCATTCCGAACTGCGGCTGGCTGTGATGTCCATCCTTATTTCGGTGGAAGAGGCCGATTTCGTGTATCTCCGGGAGAAGACCGGAGCGACAGCCGGCAACCTCAGCGTGCAGATCGACAAATTGAACGAAGCCGGCTATATTGAAGTGGAGCGGGGATTTTCCGGTAAGCGTACGCGTACTGTTTGCCGTGTTACCCGGAAAGGCATGCACGCTTTTAAGCAGTATGTGGAAGCGCTACAAAGTTACCTGAATCCCCCGAAAGAGGAATAATCACTCTAAAGAAATAGCATTATGCTTATTATAAAACGATTAGCGGCAACCGTTTGGTTGTTAGCCTGCTTTGCTGTTGCTTTTTCGCAAATGGTGGTAAAGATATCGGGTACAGTGCGTGATGAGGCCGGGCAACCGGTTCCTTATGCCAACGTGTATATTAAAGGAACGATGGATGGTGCATCTACTATGGCGGACGGGACATTTGGGTTTACAACCTCCGGGACTGGTATGATGACTCTTGAAGTTTCGTCTGTCGGGTATGTAACCTATTCAGTGACCGGAGAGGCTCTGAATATGGATAATTTGCAGATATTTCTAAAACCACAAACCAATAACCTGGATGAAGTGGTGATATATGCCGGAAATTATTCATTGAAAAATTCATCCACTATCAATAAGACCAAAGCGGTAGAATTGCTTTCCACTGCCGGATCGAACGGGGATCTCTTTAAGGCGATATCCATGCTTCCGGGAATGCAGGCACCCGACCGTGACGGCCGGTTATTGGTGCGGGGTGGGTCGAGTCGTGAATCGCAGACCTATATAGATGATATGCATGTGCTTTCACCATACACTGCTTCGTTTGGTGACGTCGGATCGCGCGGGAGGTATGCTCCCCAACTCTTCGAAGGGATCAGTTTTTCATTGGGAGGGTATGTTCCGGAGTATTCCCAGGGATTGTCAGCGGTATTGCCGTTGTATACCCGTGATGAAGCAAATGTGACAAAGGTAGGAGTAGATGTCATGAATGTGAGTCTTGGGAGTAGCGGCACGATTCCCTGGCATAACGGCTCATCCTCTTATAATTTGACTTATACCGACATGACTCTGTACAACGAATTATTTTTCCCAAGCCTGAAATCCAAATGGCGACGTCCCTATAGACAGATCGGATTACAAAATCAATTCAGGTTTACACTTGGAAAGGATACCTATTTGAAGAGCTATCTCGCATATAGTAAAGCAGGCTTTGTCTTACTGTCTGCCGATCCGTTCAGTGCAGCCACACGCAATATGGAATTATCCGACGATGACTTATATATAAATACCACCTTTCGAAAAAAATTGGATAGTGGAGCCTCTTATTTTTTTGGAGCCGCCTATTCATCCAATCGACAAAATATGGAAAATGCCAGGACAATGAATGATTCCTATTTCACAAAAGAGCGTGAGATCCACTTGAAAAGCAAAGCTGATAAACGATTTAACGATTTTTGCAAAATGACGGCGGGCGTTGAAACGTTTTTTAAGCGGTATCAATTTCATTATTCGGATACCACGTTGTTTGATATAAGTTTCAATCATGGTATCGGCGGGGCATTTATTTCCAATGATTTTGGTTTGGCAAAAAACCTGATGTTGAATATTTCGGCCCGTATGGAATATACATCGCTAAGCGAACAATGGCAATTATTGCCGCGTATAGCACTCGGGTATAGGTGGCGTGATCTGACATTTTCGGGTGTGCTGGGAAAGTATCAGCAGAATGCCGATAACGAGGTGTTGATATACACTCCTGATTTGTTGCCGGAAACCAATGTGCAGGCACTGGTCGGTATTTACTACGAAAGAGAAAATCGTATCTTCCGGCTGGAGGCTTACCACAAGAAATATGATCATTTGCCACTTCTTTCAGGGGATATATCTCCATTTCTCCATTACAATTCCGAAGGAAGGGGTTATAGCAGAGGGATCGACCTCTTTTTCAATGATACCCGCTTTTTGGAACATTGGGAGTATATGCTTGCCTATTCATACAACGATTCACGACGGCAATATCTTGATTTTCCCTGTAGGGATATACCGCCGTTTGCCATGCGGCATAATGCGAGTGCGACGTTGAAATACTCCAATTTTTCCATCCGGAGTATCATTAGTGTCAGTAACCGGTTTGCAAGCGGTCGCTATTATCATGACCCGAACCGTGAAGGATTTATGAACGGCCGGACACCCAATTATAATTCGTTGGATGCAAGCTGGGTCTATCTGGCCAACAAACGCACCATCATTTATCTCGGATTTTCAAATATTCTCAATCGACAGAACATTTACGGATATACTTTCAATGATAAAAGGACTCTGAATGACCGGTATGAGAGCCATCCGTTGACACAACAGATAAATCAGTCATTTTATATTGGGTGCTTTATATCTCTCGGAAAAAATGCGGCATACAATGTGTCGAACTTTTATTGATTCAACTCAAAATTTATTCTTATGAAGACAAATTTTTTTATTACAGCGTCAATCCTGTTGAGTATGATATTCTCCTCTTTCGTACAAGCGCAGACCGTGCGTGATAGTCGATATGAAGAGTATATGCAATTGGCTTTGAATAGGATGGATTCTGCCAAAACAGTAGAGGGTTTGCAGCAAGCCCGAAATCTATTCGACCGGATTTCAAAAAACTATGTTTCGGAATGGCTTCCAGCCTATTATGTGGCTTATTGCGATGTCAATAGTGTATTTTATGATCTAAAGTCGCCGCGTAACGGGATGATTTTGGAGGAGGCTAACAAGGTGATAGAGGATATGGATGTTTTTCCGAGTGCTGACCAGTCAGAAATCAATACGTTGAAGGGGTATTGCCTTATGGCTATGATTGCGATGAATCCTCAGGTGAACGGACAGCAATATTTCTCAGAAGTAATCCGGCTTTACGAGACTGCAATAGCGCAAAATCCGGAAAATCCGCGTCCGGTAATTCTATTGGCCGATTTTGAGCGGCGCTTGCCGCCCTTTATCAGGTCTGATAAACGAAATCCGGATGAAGAAAAAGCCAAGGCTACTTTATTGTTCGAAAAAGAAAATCCGAATATTGAGAAGCCTTACTGGGGAAAATATTTTCTGTAAATAAAATGAAAAGTCTGATATTCAGCCTTTTATAATCTATGTTCCAGGTTTGTCCCGGCCATAGGGGCGACTATTCATCAATCATAGTCCCATTGCCGGATAGGGGGAAAAATTGTCGGGATGAGGTGACTCGAACACCCGACCTCCACGTCCCGAACGTGGCGCGCTAGCCAACTGTGCTACATCCCGATCAATTTGTGGCTGCAAAGGTAAATAATTTTTTTCGAATCAGAGAGGAATTCCACGAAAATTGATTATTTTTGTATCGGTAATGCGGCAATAGCTCAGTCGGTAGAGCATTAGCTTCCCAAGCT
>NZ_DHOS01000016.1:37938-38298 GCF_002410825.1 Proteiniphilum sp. UBA5384
AAACAAATTGCCATAAACATCAAAAACAAAAGATCCTTCATTCATAATCACCTTTCAATTAAGCAACCTTATAGACCTCGTAAGAAAAATTTCAACGCCTCTATCTCTAATCTCCAATCCCATTTATCCGATATCCACCTCATCGTTTCACCAATGAAACATCCTGTTTCGATAACAAAACCATAACCACCCGAAAATCGTTTAGGAATTATCAGTATATTTGCGATAATAGAGGTGTAAATCATTGTCATAGCGTGAATATATACCTGCACGCCATGATAGTTAGAGGGGATTGAAAAATTGACAGAATCTGATTATTCTTTTGCGCAACAATTTGGCCACTGTTTTTGTGCCCTACCT
>NZ_DHOS01000074.1:0-1600 GCF_002410825.1 Proteiniphilum sp. UBA5384
GTCAACATATCCCCCTCCGGTTCTATTATGACAGTGAGCTGTGATGATATTTTTTCCTTTTTTCAGCGTAGCCTTCACTTCTTCTGAAAGCTCTTCCACTACGTTATATTTCCAGGAATAACCGGTTTTCACAACCTGAACTCCGTTAATATACAACTCAAAAATATCATCATGAGAATAATGTAAAATGATGGTCTTGCCGGCCACATCCTCTTCAAGATCGAATGTACGTCTCACCCAGATATCCTTGGTTTGCCACAGGGTAGACAAAGAGGGTTCGTTGGGCGTACCAAACGCAGAAGTTCCGGTTTTCCATCCGGTATCATTAAAATCGATGTTTTTCCATTCCTCCCCATTTGGTTGTTCGAATGTATATTTACCCGTCCACTTTTCTTCGCGAACAGTTGAAAGAAATGGTTTTAGGGGCAAGTTTTCTTTTCCCAGGAAACGATAGGTCTCTCCATCTACCCTTAGAGCACCCAGCAAAGGGAACTCTTTTCCGGTCCAGTGACGGACCTGATCGTCGTACAAGTTGTTTGTATACGACCAGCCGCTGAAATAAGGGTCTACAGTTACCAACGGGTAGGCCGGTGCCCTGAGTCCGGTGGTGAGATCTGCAGGAATCACGGGAATCTCTTTATTCTTACTGGTACAAGAGATTGCAAATAAGCATATCAACAGTATAGAAAAAACGGGTAAATTAATTTTAGTCATTTTTTGATCATTAAAAGTATATCAATTTTCTGTGTCACTTTCTCTATTTCTGGAATTCAATAAAATTATCCATAAAAGAATAATTAAACTGGGTTTGTTTTAATAGCGTATCTTGTTCGATGGTCCGGTTTGCAAACAAGCCATTTAGTATCCAGGGATCACTGGTACTCTTAAAATCCTGATTATAGGGAAAACTTTGCCGAATAGCATATGTCGCTACCAGGAACCGGGGATTTCCAGTCATCAAAGTATATGCTTCGTGCAGGTAATGTTTTCTCGATTCAAACCAGTGACTATTCTTTAAAAAAGCATACCACTCACTCATTGGGCGGGGATGTTTCAATGCATAATCAATGTACTGGTAATTTTTCCATGCCGGATCAATTTGCCACGCCATGGCAAAGGTTTCTGAAACAGCATCTGTCAGATGAGATTTCCAATATTTCATCAAAGAAAATTCAGTTACGATAATCTTTTGGTTCTCCCGAATCCTGTTGCTCACAAAACTTAACGCCGCTGGTATATGTTCCATTTCAGAATGATGGATATGTATATCGATACCCGCAATACCCGGCTCTTCTTCAACAAAGGAAAGCAAGCTGTTTACAGCTGCGGTTTGCCAGGTTTCCTCATACAAATTATTGAAAGCACCAACAAAAATCGGAACATCCCGATCGGGATGACCGTCACGAAACTGCATCACCACTCGGGCTACCGCTTTATAAAAATCAACCACACGCTGGTCACGTTCGGCAACTTTTGTTTCAATGAACGGTTCATTTCCAATCACCAGCAAGTCGGTACTATACCAAACCTGTTCCAAAAGCTTATTCAAAAAAATCATATAAGCCTTAAAATCCGTACTATTCTCTGCCGGTAGGGACTC
>NZ_DHOS01000074.1:1794-3720 GCF_002410825.1 Proteiniphilum sp. UBA5384
TTACGTTCCCGGAAGTTCCATTTGATGTTCAGGATGGTTTTGTATCCTTCCTTTTGGAGTGAAAGATAATCCTTGATCCTTTCATCTGAATGCAGTCCCTTGGTCGAATCGTATAATTGAAAGAAGTCGATAAATCCTCTCACCCAGGTGGTCTTCGTTCGTCTCAAATCATTGAAATTGATAAACTGCAATTGCTCATTGTAGTTTACCCCAAGTGCCATGGACCAGGTCGAAAGGTCCACCGTATCAAACGGAATATTCCGGGCCGGTTTTTCCGAAAGAGCCTGTTCTTCCGTTACCGGAAACATATCATTGCCTGAACAGGAAATTACAAATAACAAGACAACGACAAAAATGGAAATCCTTTTCTTAATACAGTGCCTTATTTTCATTTTATTAAAATTTCTGATTCTCATCAGGACCGGGAACGGCATAGGCAGGATCCTTTGCCCGTATATAGAGTTCTCCGTTTTTAAGAAACTTCACCTCTAAAGGGACAATGGTTGTTCCCTGCAGATTAACTGTTTGCGCTGTTGCTGAAAGATCGACATCTTGAATCCCCTTGCTGCTAACAGGAGGAACATCTCCATTATAAAATGCCGTACACCACCATTTTCCATCCTTTGTCTGAAAAGGGGTGCCATGTCCGAGAAATCTGCCTGCAAACCGTCTTGGACCGTAAGGTCCTACTATTTTATCGGCTACAGTATAATAGAGGTTATAAGATCCCTTTCTACCAGTATCGGTGGACCAGGCCGTTCCAAACAAAACATATTTACCTCCGATTTTTTTAATAGTGCATCCCTCATGCCCTATACGACTTATTGTACTTCCGGGATTCTTCGGATCCGGGCGGCTCCCGGACGGCTCAATAAAGACGGGCTCTGTCTCAAAACGAGTTAAATCGCTGCTTATCTGAGCGATATATGCATTTGCCCAAATGGCATACCATGTTCCATCATCATCCCTGAATAAGGAAGGATCATGCTTTTTATCAAAATTTTTGCCCATTGTATGAATCCATGGCCCTTTTACATCGCTACCATCGGAGAGTACAAAACTGCTATTTATCTGAGGGCAATGAACAAGTATCCATTTATTCCGGTTTTCATCCCAATGTATTTCAGGAGCCCATATAAAATTCTTGTTTGGACTCTTTACTTCTGCTCTATTTTCATCATCATAATGATACGTATCCTTTGTCGTAAAAGATACGCCCTGGTATTCCCAGTCGATGAGATTACGGCTACGCCAGATCTGAACGGTTGCACCAACAATACTTCCTTCAAAAAGACCCTTATTGTATGGATCTCTGTTCTCACGGGGATCCCCGGGATTGGGCGTGGTGCCGGTCAAATAATAAAAACCATCTGGCGCATAAACGATATAAGGGTCGCGGATCCAGTGCTTTTTAATATAAAGAGCGCGGTCATGTGACATGAGACCCGATTCTATTTCGGACCCGGACATTACCTGGGGTGTCTGGGCTTCAGCTTTTACAAATGAAACTGTCAAGAATACGAATAAAAACAGCTTCGATAATTTTATTGGGTTTAGTTTATACATACTTTTCTTATTTTTTAAAGAATACGAACCTACTTATAATAAGATTACTTCATAAAGTGATAATATTTTTTTTTGTAAGCTGATTGTGTGTCTACGGAAATTCCCGGATCATTTTGTTTTTTCATCCATTTTTCAAGTTCCCGGTAAAGTTTCTTCCTGATTCTGGCATATTCCCGACTGTTAGCCAGATTATTGAATTGATCCGGGTCATCTTTGACGGAATAAAGTTCATCGGCTGGCCTGTGATAAAACCGATCGACCAGAAAACGTTCCCTCTCACTTCTCCCTCCTGCACTTTTCCATGATTGCCACCAATTTTCATTATGTGCCGCAGCCTCTAGTACATTGTAACATTTAAAA
>NZ_DHOS01000027.1 GCF_002410825.1 Proteiniphilum sp. UBA5384
AGGCACATTATTGTCATAGCCCGTGTAACCTTCATTCTGATTAATTACTCCCATGGAATTGGCATCTATTACCGTTTGAGGTATGGGCCAAAGTACGTGGAACGGGCTCATTGTAAATTCATCGCCAGATACTGTCTTTACACCCTTATTAAAGAATTCTGTCTTTTCCATAATCCGGTCATACCAGAAATTAGATTTGGAAAAGTCCTTCAAGTTATAACTTTTTCCATTGTAACACGGCTTTCCCGTTTTAGCATAGATATAGGAAATACGTGTTAACTCACAGTTTCTAGTCTCTTCATAAAAGAGTTCACGCGCTCTTTCATCCAAAATCGTCCCTAAATTAAAATCATATGTATCTGTGTATGAATCTGCCCCAGCTCTATTTCTCACACGATTGACATCAGCCAAGGCATTTGTCACATCCCCTTTCCAAAGATAAGCTTCGGCACGGAGAAGATATGTTTCGGCAAGTCTGAAAACATACCAGTCGGTATTACCACCACGGGGTTGTACCCGGATCGGATCTGGTACAAACAATTTGTAGTGTGGCCATCCTCCAGTCCAGTTGCGGATAGTATCCTTGGTCAGTATGTTTCCCTGATCATCATATAATTGCAAATGTTTTCCGTAGTAAGGATCACCCAGGGTCTTCAATTTCGTGTTGTTATAGACAAGATCTTCCATGGTCATCCAGTTACCAGGGGCATGACGTAAGTCATCCGGATCATCCCAGATGTATCGTGTATAGTAACTGGTACCTCTTCCTTTGTTTACTCCTCTTCCTATCTGTTCGATAATCGGAATTTCAAGTCCAAGCAACTCCGACATTCCCACATTTCCTTCCGGGGTCATAATTGAATTGGTTTGATTTCCCCAGTTAGGAACAAAAATGTACATTGAAGTCATGCCGTTCTTAATATTATCCGGCATCCCGTAACGGTCGATCACACTGAAAATCTCTTCCGTGTTATCCGGAGCTACCTTGTTTAGCGGGCGGTGAAGATCCCAAATCACATTTTTTGCAGGATCATTCTTATCTTCACCGAATCTTTTTGTCATTAATGAATACCCCCCGTTGATGACCGCAGTGGATGATGCTACAGCTTTGTCAAACTCACCCAAAGCAAGATACACTTTTGTCAATAAGTGGTTGCAAGCACCTTTTGAAACTTTTCCTCTTTGTGTTTTCGCCGGAACCCACTGCGCTGAAAATTCAAGGTCCTTTTTCAATTGATTCAGAATAGCTTCCCGTTTTGTAGAATAAAAATCAAGTTTAGGCTCGCTGATTTGTCCAGAAATCCAGGGTACATCTCCAAATTGGTGTACCAGCATGTAATACCAAAATGCCCGGTGAAAATATGCAGTACCTAACACTGCATTACGTTCCTCCTGGCTTCTGTATGTAGCCTTGTCTATGTTGGAAATAACAATTGTTGCACTTTTTATTGCATCATAAGAAGCATTCCATATCGTTCCTATACGGTTGTAACTGGCGTCGTTCAGCACACCGTCGGGAATGACCAACCTGTTCATATCCCTAGTAGGGAATGTCTTATCTGTAGTGCCGTCTATCATCACTTCAGTAAAAAGGTATTCAGTAAACATGGGAGGAGCGAAACTGCCATCCATATAATGGTTACGGATATTCCTTGTACTGGAACCGAGTGTTGCATACATTGATGTAGCATCTACCAAACCTGCCTCTGTTGTTAAGATTGAAAGTGGTTTTGGATTCAGGAAATCATCCGAGCATCCGGGCAGAAGAAGTGCAAAATAGGCAAAAATTAGAAAGAATATATTGATAGGTTTCATGACTGCTTTTTATTAAAGTGAAAAATTGAGACCAAATGTAACGTAAGATGGTGTGGGGCCGGCATATTCAGGATCCCACAGCACAAATTCCTTTGTAAACAGACCAACATTCTTTGCCGACAGGGAGAATCTGAGATTCTCAAGTTTTAACCGTTCTGCAATTTGCTTGGGAACAGAATACCCCAAGGAGATATTATCTAACCTGATGAAAGACATATCCTGCCAGATATTGTAAGAAACTCCCGCCATGTTTGAGTTTAAGCGAGCAAACTTATTTGTAGGATTACTATTTGTCCAGTAAGGAATAACGAATGAGTTAAAACGTTCCATGGTCATGGAAGGATTATGTTTCGCTTCATTGAACGAACGTTTGTAATTCCAGTTGGAATAGATAAGAAATGACAAATCAAAATCCCGAAACAGGTTGAAATCATTTCTAAGTGACCACCTTACTGGAGGAGACTTATAACCCTGAAAAAATTTGTCATCATTGGTAAACTTATAATCACCATTCACATCTACCAGCTTGAAATCTCCCGGTGCCAGTTTATACTTGGCGGCCTCTTCTTCTTCGCCCAACTGCCATACACCGTCAACCTTATAATCCCAGATTTCATCAATAGCATGATCGATGAACCATCCATTACGTATATCATCTATCTCCTTTTGCCCTATCACAACACCATTTTCATCATAAACATTCTCCATATCCCCGTAAAGCTGAACAATTCTATTGCGGTTGTAGGACAAATTAAGGGTAGTACTCCATACGAAGTCGGGGTGATTGATGTTCTGTGTGGTCAATGTGAATTCAACGCCTTTATTATTTACCTTACCAAGATTAGTTGTCACGGACGTGTAACCGGTCACAGTAGGCAAAGATCTATTAACAAGCAGGTTAGTCGTATTCATCGAATATAAATCAAAACTGCCGTTTATTTTCTGACCCAATAAATTGAAATCGATTCCGACGTTATAGGAAGTGGTATTCTCCCATTGCAGTTTTCGGTTACCCATACGATTTGAATAAAGGTACGATTCCTGGTAAGCATTTCCTGTTTGATCAACGTAAGTTATCAATCCGTTGTTCAACGTTGAGAGTGCATCGTAAATACCAATCGACCGGTTACCGGTACTTCCCCATGACAACCTGAGCTTTCCGTAATCCAGCCATTCCAGGTTACGCATAAAATCTTCCTCACTGAATACCCAGGCAAGTGCCAGAGAAGGGAAAACAGCATAAGGATTACCCACTCCAAATGCAGAATAGCCGTCTTTACGCACTGTACCTGTAAGTAGATATCTGGATTTGTACGAATAAAAGAGCCGGGCCATATAGGCTACACCCGTTGAATAAGTATCGTTGCTGGAAAGAGTAGTAACAGTAGCTGATCCCATATTGTGATAACCCAGAACATCACTGGGAACAAAGCTCTCCCCTTTCATGGTCTGTTGCCAACCTTGACTTTTTTCAGCATTGTACAAAAGCGTGGCATTCAACGTGTGTTTATTATTGAAAGTCTTATTCCAGGAGAGGATGTTGTCAACTTGCCAGTATAGTCCACTGGATGTATTACGAGTTGCGCTTCCCCCATATTTGGCATACTCCGGATGTTTCGATGAATTATGAAGATAGAGTTCGTTATTGGTAAAACGGGGAGAGAACCTCAATTCATACTGAATCTCATAGGGTAAGGTCAGTTTTGCGAAAAGGACATTGTCCAGTGATTTATAGGTGTAATCTTTATATGTATGAGACCGGTCGATAAGTGGATGCTTGGCAGCCACAGCGTCATCTGTGGGATAAATTTTCATTGTCCCATCAGGATTGGTGGGTTGTCCCCAAGGAGAAAGGTTATCAACCATTCCCCAGGAAGCAGCTCCGCCCGGTTCTTTTCTCATCGAAAAAAGTGTATTTACTCCCACATTCAAAAAATCGGTAATTCTGGCATCCAGTTTTATCCTGCTTCTGTAAACCGAAAAATCGTCATATTTTATCACTCCTTCATTATCGTCATACCCCAAGGACCAATAATAGTTTAGTCTGTCGGTTCTACCGGATACATTCACATTGTAGCTCTGTTGAATTCCGTTTGCATAAACCATCTTCGTCCAGTCTGTACTTTGATTCTTAAAGTAGTTATCCCGTTCAACTTGCGACAAACCGATCCTTCTCAACCAAACATCCATGGGATCCCCCTGAGAATTATCATACTTCAACCACTCTTCCTGAGTTATTCCATCAGGAAGGTTGTCAGGACTTTCAAACACGTAGGGAGGAGCAGAACGGTTGATACTTTTCAGCACATCAGACCTCCAGTTGATAAAACCTTCAGGTCCATACACTTTAGCGGAACGAAGAAGGCTGACCATACCTACACTCATGTCGAAACCAATGGTAGGCTTTTCACTGGTACCTCTCTTAGTATTCACAATTACTACTCCATTTGCTGATTTAGCACCAAATACCGCTGCAGAGCTGGCATCTTTCAACACATCGATACTTTGAATATCATTCGGATTAATGTCAGACAGGTCTCCATTATATATAACCCCATCCAAAACGATTAATGGAGAAGAGCTGGCACTCAAAGAGCGCTGACCTCTGATTTCTATATCTGAACTCCCTTTCGCATCCCTGGTAATCCCGATATTAAGCCCGGGAATGTTGCCCCGCAACATCTGTTGTATATTCTTATTCTTTTCATTCTCATACTTTGCACTGTTAAGGGATGCGATGGAACCCGTCAGGTCCTTTTTCTTCATCGTGCCGTATCCGACAATTACAACCTCGTCGAGCTCACTGGTAGACTCTTTCATCGTTACATTAATAAGGGTCTGGCTTCCTACTTTGATAAGTTGTTCTTCAAATCCTATATAAGAGAATTGAAGAGTTGCCTCTGGTCCACTTACGTCAAAAGAAAAGTTTCCATCCATATCCGATACGGTACCACGTGTGGTTCCAATCTCCAGCACACTCACCCCTATCAAAGGTTCGCCCGCAATATCTGTTACCATCCCCGTAACCCTTACACTATTTTGAGCATACGCCCAGGGGGATACAAGAAAAAAGGCAATCAAAAGAGGCAGAAAAGACCTCTTATTCAAATGGTTTCGCAAATAGTTTTCCATTACAATTGATCAATTAAATAATATTTATTTTATATCCAAATAACTCACTCATGGGTGTCGCGGTAATCTAAAGACAAAAAGAGAAGAAACCGGCGTTGATCCTCTTCACTGTTATACTTTTCATTTTCCTCAAAAAGCCAATGT
The DNA here is from genome assembly GCF_002410825.1 of Proteiniphilum sp. UBA5384. Classification (GTDB taxonomy): domain Bacteria; phylum Bacteroidota; class Bacteroidia; order Bacteroidales; family Dysgonomonadaceae; genus Proteiniphilum. The sequence continues at coordinate 5,092 of NZ_DHOS01000027.1, forward strand.
GTGGAGTTGCAAAGTAAAAAAGGAACGAAAATAATGTGCTAGAATATTCCGCAGATCTTCCCTCAAAAAACGAATAAATCGAAAAAACCGAGCAATAAATTCAAAATAATTTCAAAAAAACAAATTCGGGAATCTATGTCGACATAAGAAGTCTTACTGTAAAATATACGCTCCTATCAACTTAAAAGATTAAGAACTATCTGTACTAAGACTGGTGTAATTAGCAAATTTACAATGTACAAAAAATGGCAATGTTGAGTGTACAACTTTTGGCAATATCCAATGTACAGGTTTAACATT
>NZ_DHOS01000020.1 GCF_002410825.1 Proteiniphilum sp. UBA5384
TAATTTCTTTGGACAGTAGTGTAAATATTCCTATTTTTGTATTTGAAAACGGGGTGAGTTGTAAATGAAAATAAATAGTTTTAATCGCATGAAATAAATCTTATTCCTGTGATATGCTATAAAGTAAATATGGGTAAATGTTTCCCAGGTATAGTGATGTACCTGTGTATACTATTGTTGTCGGTTAATTATGGAAATGCGACGAATCAAAGTAGATTCTATTTTAACCATCTTAATACTACGAATAGCAATCTCTCGTATAACTGTATTCATTCAATCATTCAAGATTCTCAGGGCTTTATCTGGTTTGCTACCTCCAATGGATTAAATCGTTATGATGGAGAAATCCTGAGAATATACAACAAAGACGATTTAGGTATTGGTTCTTCATTTATCATATCACTTTGTGAAGATGATAGGGGGAATATTTGGATTGGAACTGATAGGGGCGTCTCTATTTATGATCCTAACTACGACAGGTTTACATCTTTTGATTTAGAAAGTGATCAACAGACTTTAATTCGTAATAAGGTCACCAAGATCAAAAAAGATAAACAAGGTGTTGTTTGGTTAGCTGTCAATAATCAGGGTATATTCGCGTATGACCATAGAAGTAAGGTCTTGAAAAATTATTTTGTGGAAAATGGCAGGCAAACACTCCCTGCTAATATAGTTTCTTTTTGTTTTGACAATAATAATACGTGTTGGTTGTCTCTTTATTTTTATGGCCTTTATCGGACAGACGAAAATCTGGAAAACCTTACTCCCGTCAGCGTAGCCAATGATGATTATTTTAAGAATGATAATATTGTCGAGATACTGGAAAGCCCCTACAATACGATTTATGTGGCAAGTGTGAATAATGGAGTGTGTGAAATAGACCTTCGTCGGAATAGGGTGGAAACATTGGTTTCTAACAAGGAAAAAGGTTTTATTCCAATCTCCATGTTGTTTGATAAGAGACGCAAGCTGTGGATAGCGACGAATGAGGGTGCATATATATATGATACAAACAGTAAGTATACCCAATACCTGGAAGCCCATAAAAATGATAAGTTTTCACTCTCTGACAATCATGTGCTTACTATATGTATTGATAGCTCAGATGGTATATGGCTGGGGACAAATGCGGGAGGCGTAAATTTTTCAGGGCTGTTCCAGAAAAACTTTGAGAAATATTATACCTCTGAAGATACGCCTCTGGAGGATTGTTTCGTAAGAGGATTTACCAGTGATAAGGATGGTCGAATATGGATAACAACAGAGAAGGCAGGTCTTTTTGTCTTCTTTCCCCAAGATAAGAAGTTGATAAAATATAAGAATCCAGACCTTCCAAAATCACTGTTTGGAATCTGCTATGATGAGGGTAATCTGTGGTTAGGCTCCCCGCATGGGCTATGTAAACTCAATATAAAAGACAACAGCCAGAAAATTTATAGCCAGATTGGACATGATTTAAATCTACGTGATAGTAAGATTTATATCATTTATAAAAATTCTGAAGGAGATATTTTAGTAGGCACAACATTAGGCATGCTTATATATGATAAGCAGACCGATCGTTTTATCCCTGAAAAAGAGTTAGGTGGTTTTTTCATTACAGATATGGTTGAAGATGCACGAGGTGATTTGTGGATTGCTACTTATGCAGATGGTCTTTTACGATATGATTATCAAAATAAAAAAATTATAACCCAATATAGAAATAACCCAAGCGAACGAAACTCACTCCCAATAAATAAGGTACTTTCAGTCTTTGAAGATGCTATAGGCCGGATATGGGCTACTACCTTTGGAGCCGGGTTTCTTCTGTATGATGAGGAGAATGATCGTTTTATAGTATATGATACACTTCTGGCAAATGAGAAAGCGAGTAATATTAACTATGCATTGATGGATGATAAAGATGGAAATATATGGATTTCATCAAGCAAGGGGTTGATTTATTTTTCTCCTGATTTACAAGAAGCAAGAGTTTTTACCACACTTGATGGTTTACTTAATAATGAATTTAACAATGACGCGAGATTTAAATCTGGCGATGGAACACTTTATTTTGGTTCAACAGATGGCTTTATCTCTTTTAACCCGCAATTTTTTTATACCGATTCGGCTGTGCCGAATATTCTGATCACAGATTTTTATATTGGGGATGAAAGGGTTGTGGCAAGTGAGAGAAACTCCCCATTGACACAAAGCATCAATAATACCACGAAAATCAGTCTTTCCGCCAAACAAAATTCATTTGGATTTGGTTTTTCTTTACTTCGGTCTGCATCATATGCAAGTAATACGATCCTTTGTAAGTTGGAAGGTTACGATGCGGATTGGCATAGAGTATCACATGATAATAGATCGTTTTATTCAAATATTCCTGCAGGGGACTATAAGTTATATGTAAAAGGTGCAAACAGTAATGGCTTATGGAATGAATCCCGGCCTCCACTTGAAATTCACGTCGCTCAAAAATTTTACAAATCAACGCTGGCTATTTTTCTATATCTACTCTCCTTTATTATTTTAGTCGTTTTGTCCTGGATTTATTTTTTCAGACGGGCCATTATTCTTGAACAGCAAAAACAGGAAGAGTATAAGCGAATGAAAGAGATAGAGTTATTTAATGAAAAGGTGAATTTCTTTTCTAATATCATTCATGAACTCAAAACCCCGTTAACTTTGATCCGTATGCCGTTACAGAATATATTAAGTAACGGGGATTACAATAATGATACAAAAGAAGACCTGATGGTGATCAATAATAATACGGAACATATATCGATATTGATTAAAGGGTTAGGCGATTTTGTTAAGATTATAGGCGATAGATATGTGCTGAACAAAAGTGACATTGATGTTATAGAAAAATTAGGTTTTCTATGCTTTAATTTTTCGGAGATGGCTAAAAACAATAATATAAAACTTGTCCTGAAACACGATGAAGAGCAACTATATATCCATGCAGATGAGCCCAGTTTGAATAAAATATTTAATAATCTGCTGCATAACGCTATAAAGTATGCCTATTCATATATCGAGATTGAAGCCAAACAGGTAGGTAACCAGATAGTCGTTGCATTTAAAAACGATGGGCCGTGCATCCCCACCGATCAGAGGGAGCATATCTTTAAACCATTTAATCAATACAGGAGTGAAGACCAGCCTTTTGTTGGAGGGGTGGGGATTGGTTTATCGCTTGCCCGAAGTCTCGCGGAACTTCATTCGGGTTCTTTGGAACTGGATGAAGATCCGAATTATACCAGATTTATATTGACGCTCAACCTGAAATCGGAAAGTGAAGAGACCGAGCCAATAGGAGAGACCATTCATATGGTTGCTGATCAGGAAATAATAGGTGAAGAAAATACACAACTGCCACTATTGCTACTTGTGGAAAACAATCTGGAGTTTTTAAACTATTTGATTCAAAAGTTGCGGTATGAATATAGGATACTGACAGTAATGACTGGTGAAAAAGCGCTTGAACTTCTTGGACAACATGAAGTAGATCTGGTAATAATAGATAGTGATCTTCAGGGGATGAATAGCTTGGAACTATCCAGGACAATTAGTTCAAATATTGAGATATCGCATACATCAATCGTTATGTTGTCATCGCATTCGTCTGCCATGTCTAAGATTGCAGGCATGGAGAGCGGTGTAAATGTGTATATCGAGAAACCGTTTAGTATTGACTATCTGAAAGTTTGCATAAGCAATATTTTATCGAGACGAAACAATCTCAGGCAGTTGTATAAAAGTAAGTTCATGTATCCGTTAACCCCTCAAATGTTTGATTTGACGCATACCGATGAGAAATTCCTTAACCAACTCGACGAAGTTATTTCTTCTAATATCAGTGATCCGGCATTTTCTAATGACGATATAGCCAGTGCTCTTTATATGAGTAAATCTACGCTTACCCGGAAAATAAAGGCACTCTTAGATACCACACCCAATGACTATATCCGTAATAAGCGCCTTATGTTTGCAGCTCAAATGTTATCTGAAAGTAATTGTCGGGTAAATGATGTTTGTTATTCAGTCGGGTTCAATACTCCTTCTTATTTTGCCAAATGCTTTAAAAAAGTATACGGAGTTCTTCCAATGGAGTATATGAGCCAGAAAAGCATCACAAATGAATGAATTCTTCTATCAAATGCAGTTTTTGTTCTGTTTGAATAGACTGTAAATTTCAATATTTGCATAGTAAAAACAAGGGTACACCTCTTAACAGTTAGCACCTGTTGATTGGCAGGAATGCGAGTTGCTTACAGGCAGCCTTCTTCCTGTGATCTTGTCTAAACGAGCTATATTTATATATACTCTGTGGAGATAGGGTCTGTATATAGAAGAAATGCTCCAAGGTATATTGTATGAAATGAGCATGAACATCATTACGCCCAAGATGATGATTAAAAGCGAGTTCCATATACTTTAATAAAAAAATAAAATAATCATCTGAAATAGATATGATAAATAATCAATAAACCCATTACTTAATTATTAATTAAAATTTAAAAACATGAAATGGTTTAATTACATTCGTCATTTTCTGCGCCCGGCAAAACGAATAAATTTGTGCTGCACTTGCTTGACGAAAACGTTCTTTTTAATGATGTGTTTTTCTCTCTTTTTCTCTGCATCTTTGACATTTGCTCAAGAGACACCTGTAAAAATGTGGGAGGGAACAATGGATATCCCGACTTATCTGTTAGATGATCCGGAAGTTGCCCCGATTTTTGAACGGGACTGGTCCTATCAACGTGCACGTCGAAGTGTCTATCCTTACCTGCTGGATGATAATATGACACGAAATAAAGAGGTTATTACCTATAAAGCACTATACCTGGAAAACGAGTATCTCAAATTGTGCGTGCTCCCGGAGATAGGAGGACGCTTGTTCTACGCGACGGACAAGACGAATGATTATGAGATTCTTTATCGTAATGACGTAATCAAACCTGCTAACGTAGGGATGTTGGGAGCCTGGATTTCAGGGGGGGCTGAATGGAATGTGTTCCATCATCATCGCAATACGACAAATTTACCTGTAAATTACAAGTTAATAGACAATGAAGATGGCAGTATGACCATTTGGGTTGGTGAAACGGAACTTCGTCATCGTATGTCGTGGGCTATTGGCGTTACGTTATTTCCTGGAAAATCATATATGGAGATCACGGGTCGCTTGATTAACGCTACTCATAACGATACCCCCATGCTTTATTGGTCGAATGTAGCCACTCATGTAGACGAAAATTACCAGATTATCTTACCACAGAGTGTTGAGTTTGGAACATTCCATTGCAAGAATAGCTTCTGTCACTGGCCTATCACAAAAGAGCCATATAACGGCTACGAAGAGTATGCGAACGGTATAGATGCATCGTGGTGGAAAAACCACATTATGTCCAATTCTATTTTTGTGCATGATATGCAGGAAGATTTTATTGCGGGTTATGACCACGCTCGTAAAGCAGGTACGATGATGACGGCGAATCACCATATAGTAAAAGGAGCCAAGTTCTGGCTTTGGGGCCCCAATTCCGAGTGGGATACCAAAATATTGACTGATAATTCAGGTCATTATATTGAGTTAATGGTCGGGGCATATTCGGATAACCAACCGGACTATACCTGGGCGGCACCGCATGAAGTAAAGACATTTTCACACCATTGGTATGGCCTGCGTGATTTGGGTGGAGTTAAAACAGGAAACAGGCATGCCGCTTTAAATCTTGATCTGGATGAGTCCGGTAAAGCATTCCTGGGAGTCAATACAACAGAGAAGATGAAAGATCTGACCGTAAAACTTACCTCCCGGGATGGTACAGTCTTATTCTCGGAAACAGCATTTATCGCTCCTGAAAGTCCATTTGTGAGAGAAATCAAACTCGATAAAAGTGTAAAGGATGCAGATCTCACAATGACTGTTGAAGACAAAGAGGGTAATTTGCTGTTAACCTATACTCCAATAGAGAAGGACGATGATGCGGATGATAAACCTTTACCTGAAATCGTCGATCGCCCCCTGCTCCCCCACCAGATTGAAAACACGGAAGAGTGTTATTATGTTGGACTTCGCAATTTACAATTCTATAACCCGTTTATCGATCCGACCGACTACTTTGAAGAAGTACTTCGTCGTGATCCCGGAGATGTCCGTTCTAATACGAGGATGGGCGTTTATTGGAGGCAGAGAGGCGATTATGAAAAAGCTGCCAATTATTTGCGTACTGCTATAAAGCGCCAGACTAAGGATTACACCCGTCCCAGAGATTGTGAAGCATTGTACAATTTAGGGCTTATCCTGAAAACTCAAGGTGAACTGGAAGCTGCTGTCGATACGCTCTACCGTGCGGTTTGGGACTACACCTACAATTCGTCAGGAAATTATCAACTGGCACAGATCTATAGCTGGCAAGGTAACTTTGATATGGCATTGGATCGCCTGGATGAATCTATTACCTATTATTCAAACAATTTCAATTCGCTCAATCTCAAAGCAACGATTATGCGTCTATCGGGTAACAAAGAAGAAGCACTGAAATGTGTTGAACGCGTATTGTCCGTTGATCCTTTAAACGCTTATGCTTCCCGCGAAAAGATGCTGCTTGCCGGTGACGACTATTTTTATAAGTTGATGAGAGACGATGTGCAGTCATACATTGAGTTGGCATTGAGTTATATGCATAATGGATTTATAGAGACATCTTTCGAGTTACTTACATATATTGATGGTAAAGTTGAATTTCCTATAGCCAAAATGTGGTTGGGAGAAATGGCCGAGGTAATGGGTGATCATGCTACTGCCGATAAATATTTCAAGGCAGCGCTTGCCCTTCCAACAGAGTATTGCCATCCGTTTCGTTTAGAGACTTTAGAGGTATTGAGAAAGCTGAAAGAACGTTATCCTGATAATTACAAAGTTTACTACTATCTGGGTAATCTGCTTTATGATAAACAACCTGACAATGCCATGAAGGAGTGGGAAAAATGTATAGAGATTAATCCTGATTTCGCGATGGCATGGCGTAACCTTGGGTGGGCGCATTGGCTGCATACAAAGAATTATGCGGAGTCGGTCAGGTATTACCGAAAAGCGATAGAATTGGATCCGACAAAAGCCCTTTTCCTCGAAGAAATAGTTCAGGTGTATGAGCGTAAGGGAGAGAATGTGCAAGTGAGATATGACTTGCTCAAAAGCCACCACGAACTTGCCACAAAACGTTATCTTCCGCTGGCTACAGAAGTGATGATGGGTACTTTCCTGGGTGATTATGATTATGTGCTGCATCTGTTAAGAACATGCTATTTTCCGACACGTGAAGGTGTGGCAAGTTTCCATGATGTATATGTAGATGCTTTGGTGCTTGCTGCGAAAGAAAAGGATGAACAAGGACAAAAACAAGAAGTGATTAACCTCTATGAAGAATCGTTTGAATTCCCTGAAAACCATCAGGTATTTTTAGTCGACGAACGTTTGCCTCGCGATGCACAGGTTTACTTCCTCATTGGGGATACTTACGAGAGAATGGGGAATAAATCCAAAGCCCGGTCTTACTATAAAAGAGCATCTGAAGTGAACGTTAAGAAAACCGATTATCGTTTCTGGCAAGGATTAGCGTTAGAAAAGTTAGGGAAAAAAGAGGAAGCCAAGACTATTTTCAACACCCTTTTAGAAGAAGGCTGCGGTAGGATTGTGGAGAGCTATGTGAACTTCTATGGAGCTGAAGGAACTACAGGTAAAACCGTTGAAACCATAAATACTTTGGCATATTACACGATGGGATTAGGTGAATTGGGTCTTGGAAACGTGAGTGCTGCAGAAAAATATTTTGCTAAATCACTGGAGCTCAAACCTGATAATTTGTGGGCATCTGTCATGTTGAAAGAAGTTCGTAAATCAAAATAAGTAGTTAGTGACATGCTATTTTTGGAATAAGCTTGTCAATTTTTTGGATTGTGTTTAATGTAGCATAACAGATGATTAGGATTATTTTAATTGTCTGTTATGCTTCTGTAAAATCTAAATGCCAGTCCCACAAATATTTCTTATTAATGCAAAACAAATTGTCCATGAAATATATAATATTTACACTAATTGTATGTGGTTGTACCTTTTTTGCCTCATGTGAAAAAGATAGTCTATCAGTAGAAATGCATCCATTCGGAGAGTTGTCAACCGGAGAACCGGTTACTCTTTATCGTCTTAAGAGTGGTAATGGCTCCTATATGGATGTGATTGATTACGGTTGCCGGGTTGTGCGTATTTGCGTACCCGACAGAGAGGGAGTAATAGAAGATATTGTTCCGGGATATGATAATATAAAAGATTTTGAATTTGGGTCAGAACGTTTTTTTGGATCCATAATCGGGCGTTTCGGTAATCGTATTGCTGACGGGAAATTTATGCTGGATGGGGAGCTCATACAGTTAACCTGTAATGAAATTCTCGCGGGTCGTCCAGGGCATCTGCATGGTGGTGAAAAAGGTTTCGATCGCGTGATGTGGGATGCGGAAATCCTTCAGGAAGAAGATAGAGTGGGTGTGCAATTCCACCGTGTCAGTCCCGCCGGGGAAGAGGGTTACCCCGGCAATCTCGATTGTAAGATCACCTATTGGTGGACTAAAGAGAATGTTTGGAAGATAGAATACTCTGCGACTACGGATAAACCGACCATTGTCAATTTGTCTAACCACACTTACTTCAATCTGAAAGGGGCGAATGGGGGTTACGTGATGGACAATATAATGTGTGTTGAGTCGGATTATTATTTACCCAATGATATCCACTTCGTTCCATTGGGTCCTTCACTTCCGGTTGAAGATACACCCTTTGATTTACGTGAACCGAGAAGAATCGACCATGCTATTGATACCCCGAATGAACATCTATGTAATATGCGGGGATTTTCAGTGACCTGGGTGTTGAGAAACCAGACAGGAGAGTTGGCAAAGGCGGCTGACTTATGGGAGCCCGTGAGTGGGAGAGGAATAGAAACATGGACCACCGAACCGGGTCTGCTGACATATACAGGACGGCTGTTTTCAGATAAGGTTGTGGGAAAGGGGGGGATACCCGTCCAAAAATTTGGAGGAATGCTGCTCGAAACCTTGCATTACCCCAACTCACCCAATCATCCTGAATATCCTGCTACTACCCTCTATCCGGGTCAAACTTATTATTCCTCTACGGAGTTTAAATTTTATACTAAATAGTATCCTTGTAGAGGTGTGCCAGAACGAAACAATGGTAAAGTTCTTCCGCCAGCGTACTCGCACCCTCTACATTCAAATGAACCCGGTCTGTTAAATGTTTGGCAGATGTGATTTTGTCACCTTCGATGAGAAGCAGGTTGTTGTCTGTCATTTGATATTCAGATACAATCTCTTTAACGATATTCCGAAAATGTTCTGGTGTTAGTCCGGTTGTTGTATTGGAGGTTCTAGTCGTATGTAACAGGGTGATACAGTAAATGGCTGCTGATGGATGGTTTGCTCTGATTTCGGTTAGATATGCCCTGTAATTGGCTTCAAACTGGACTTGAGTTTGATTGGCACTCTCAAAGTCGTTGAATCCAATCAGGATAGTAATTAGGTCGGCTTGTGGTAAATCTTTGGACGTTGTCGCAACGGGTATGGAAATCCGAGCACCTCCTATTCCGAGATTATAGAGGGTCATCCCTAATTTCTGTGCCAATAATTAGGGTCTGCTGAATAATTGATATTTATGCTGAAAATCAGCAAATTAATCGATATAAAATTTGCATAA
>NZ_DHOS01000010.1:0-40112 GCF_002410825.1 Proteiniphilum sp. UBA5384
CAAAAGTACATGAAAATAAGAGTATTTCCAAGCGCGTGAAATAAAAATCAAGGCCACTTATACTTTTTCATGTACTTTTGGGAGCTATTCATATGCCGGTCCCGAGAAATCGGATTATTTTTATATAAATGAGACAATGAGAAAATTTACAGTTGTTTGTCTGGCACTTGCCTTTTCTACGGCGGGAGTTTTTTCCGCGACGGTTGATACGCTGAATGTGTTCAGTGAAAAAATGAATAAAAAGATCAAAGTGGTTGTTATCAAACCACAGACATATGGAGGAGAAAAAACTTTCCCCGTTCTTTATCTGTTGCACGGTTACGGTGGAAGGTATGATAACTGGCTTACGAAAGTTCCTCATATCAAAGAGTTATCGGACCAATATGAAATGATGATAGTATGCCCTGATGGAAGTATAGGTAGTTGGTATTTGGATAGTCCTGAAGATCAGGCTTCACAATATGAGACATTTATCTCGAAGGAATTGGTCGAAAATGTTGACAAGAACTACAAAACTGTTCCTTCCCGGGAAGGACGTGCCATTACGGGGTTAAGCATGGGAGGCCATGGAGGATTATATCTCGGTTTCCGGAATCAGTATATTTTTGGTGCGTGTGGAAGCATGAGCGGAGGAGTGGATATTCGCCCGTTTCCCAATAAATGGGATATATCCAAACGGATCGGCACTCAACGTGAATATCCTGAAAGGTGGGAAAAGAATACGGTCATGGGATTATTACATCTTTTGACGCCTGATGCATTGAAAATAATTATCGATTGCGGTACGGAAGATTTTTTCTTTGATGTAAATGAACGCCTTCATAATGAACTATTATATCGCAACATTCCTCACGATTATATAACGCGCCCGGGAGGCCATAATTGGGGATATTGGAGCAATGCAGTGAAATATCAGGTATTATTCTTCAATGAATATTTTAGATCTCGCCAATAAGTATTATTGCAATAAAGGATAAGAATTATGAAGAAATGGGTAATATCCCTTCTGGCGCTAGTTATCACTCTGCCGCTTTTCGCCCGGCCTTCAGTACCATTCAGATTTGCCCTCGTCACGGATATACATGTCAGTAGTCCTGCTAACATTGAAGATCTCCGCCGTACTGTGGAGGATATCAATTTGCTTCCTGATATTGCCTTCGTGATCGTGTCGGGAGATATCACTGAATTCGGTTCTTATGAGGAGCTTTATACGGCGAAAGAACTATTGGATAACTTGAGCATCCCTTATTATGCGATCCCCGGTAATCATGATGCTAACTGGTCGGAGAGTGGTACCAACGACTTCCTGCGGATATTCGGAAACGAAACGTTCGGGTTTGAATATAACGGTTACAAGTTCCTGGGATTGGCTTCGGGACCCAATATGCGGATGGGACCGGGACAAATTCCAAGGGAAAACCTCAACTGGTTCCTTGAAGAACTGAAAAAGACCGATACGGATATGCCTATTATTTATGTGAATCATTATCCCATGGATAACGGATTGAATAACTGGTTTGAAGTAATGGATGCGTTGAGGCCTCACAATGTGCAACTGATGTTGTGCGGGCACGGACATGTTAACCGGAGAATGAATTTTGAAGGAGTAAACGCAGCTATGTGCCGTTCCAATCTACGTGCCAAAGAAGAATACGGAGGATACACCGTTCTCACTATAAGCAGCGATTCAATCACCTTACAAGAACGAAAGTCTTCAGGCGTAACACTTTCTCCCTGGCTTACCTATCCGACCGGAGAACGGACGCAATGGGAGAGCAATCCTCCCCGTCCCGACTATTCATTTAACCGGAATCATCCTTATGTAACCGAAGTGTGGAGTGTACAGGAAAAAAGTGATATGGGGAGTGGTATGGCTTTGCAAAGAGATTTACTGGTCTATACCAATACATCCGGAGAAATCAAGGCGGTAAAAGCGAAAGATGGCAGTCCCGTCTGGAACTTTAAAACCGGCGGTAAGATTTATTCAACTCCCATTATATGTCACAACCGTGTGTGGGCCGCCTCTTCCGACTCCTATCTGTATGGTTTGGATCTGCTGGAGGGAAAAAAAGTGTTCCAACTGAAAAATAATAAAGCGGTAGTTTCTTCACCCGCCTGTTCAGAGAGTAAGGTGATGATTGCCGGTGGTGACGGTCACTGTCGGGCATGGGATATGTCGACCGGTGATCTTGTATGGCAATTCGATAGTGTGAAGAATTTTGTAGTGACCCGTCCTCTTGTGAAAGATGGAGTAATTTTCTTCGGGAGTTGGGGTAACGAGTTTTATGCTCTCGATATTGAAACCGGAAAACCGCGATGGATATGGAATAGCGGACACTCCAACCGGATGTTGTCACCGGCACAAGTGGTGCCCATAACCACACATGGACGGATTTATTTGGCTTCACCTGACAGGTATATGATAGTGCTGGAGGAAGTCACGGGAGAGGTGATATGGCGGTACAACGATCCGGAAAACAGGGTGCGTGAATCAATTGGTATATCGGAAGATGGTCATACCGTTTATGCCAAGACCATGGATGGAAATATCCTTGCTATTGATGCTACTGTTCCCGAAAGAAAAGTAAAATGGATATCTTCGGGAGAAGATATGGGCTATGAACTGACACCTACACCGGTGGTAGAAAAAGATGGAGTGGTATATGCTCCTACCGATAAAGGCTTGATTTATGCTTACCGCGCCTTGGATGGAGTATTTCTCTGGAGATATCGTATTTCAAATGGATTGATTAACATGATCTTACCGGCTGAAAATGGTGAATTGTATGTCTCTGCAATGGACGGCCGGTTAGTGAAGCTGCGGGTTATACCTGTACCACTTTCCCTGTCTTCACATAAAAAATGAATCCTTTCACGTTGGGAAAACCCATTTCCTGAATGGGTTTTACATATTGGCGTACCTGTCGGATATATTTAGATTCTTCCAGTTCCCCAAATTTATAATCGGCTATGATCACTTCATTGTCACCAATCATTATCCGGTCCGGCCGGTTAAAACCCGAAGTGGGATGCAAGAGTTGCGTTTCGGTTAATATTGTGTACTTGCCGGAATACCACTCCGAAACCCCGGGCTGCGATAACATTTCTGTTAGTTGGCGGATCGTATTATCTCTCTCTTCCTCTCCCAGTTCTCCTGTGGATATCTTTTGTTCTACCGCCTGGGAAATATCTGCCAGTGTTTTTACATTGCTGACAATGTCATGCATCATCCGTCCGTAATCGCGACTGCCATCATCACCGAAATATCCGATAGAATTGAAGCGCAGTTTGAGTCGGTCGTCAAAAGGGATCGATAGCCATCTACCCGTTTTACTGGTACCTGCATCGGACTTTGATCCTGATATTTGTAGGAGAGTTGGAATACCATACTCAAAAATAGATTCTACTTCTCCTTGGTTAAAATATTCATTCAGAGGGATATAATTTTCCCTGGCGGTGGAAGAGGACGTATTATCTCCAATGCTCCTCCATAGCAAATCGGCTACATTGGTAATGATTTCGGGCTTTCCGGGGATGGGGGCAAAGATGATAAGCCGATGTTTCGGACGGGTAAATGCTACATAAAGAAGGTTCAGATTATCGATATAGGTGAACCGTTTCTCTTCGAGATAGTTATTCCGGAAGATGGTGTTTTCCAATCCTTTGCCGTATTTCAATGGTGCTATACCCAAAGCATTAAACGGGGCCTGTTCCGGCTTACACCAGATGATATCGTTATGGTATGTATTGTGATCCATTCCCCAATTGACGAATGGCATGATTACGGCACCAAATCCCAATCCCTTTGATTTATGAATGGTGATTAGCCGGATGGCGTTCTGGTCTTCCGGTGAAAAAAGTGCTTTCCTGTGACCGGTCTCGTCCCACCAGTCCAAAAAGTCATTCAAATCTGCTGTAGCACTCTCCTTAAATTTGAGTACTATATCCAAAAAAGCCTGTACATAGGCATTCTCTTTCTCGCCCCCTGCTCCTGAAGTCATGGTGAAAAAGTGTTCCGTCATTTCGTAGAAGGGCATCGATCCTATTTCGTTAAGATGGCTTTTGATCTCGTCCGGAAAATCTCCTTGCGATTCTTCACGATAAAGCCGCAATGCCTCATCGGGTGAACACCCCCGCTGGTACCGGTAGAATTCATAGATCGCCATCATCCGGCGGGTATTATCCTGGGGATTGCGGAAATGACGCATCAATGCGATGACGGCCTTCACGCTCTGGGCACTGCGAACGAGGAGTGCTTCATTGGAAATAATATCATAACGATAGGGAGATTCGGGATGCTGTTCCTTGTATGATAGCAGTGTCTCTGCAACCAGTACCGCTTCGTGGTTCCAACGCACTACTATCGCGATATCCTTCAGTGTGAAGCCCTGGTCCTGCAATGCTTCTATCTCCTGTGGAAGTCGCTCCAATACTTCCGCTTTCCAATCCGATTCCTTATCGTCTTTTATAAAAGTGATCCTTACCTGTCCACCGCTGTCAGCTTTCGTTGCAGGAACCTGTTGATAGAGGTCGGCATAGGCATTCGTGATTTGCATGTCGTTACTACGACTGTTGTGATTACCTGTCTCTATTGGTTGATTGTCTTCTACCGATGCATTTAGATCGTTTTGTAGATTGATTGCAGCCTTTGTGAAAAGAGCATTGTTGAACTCCACTATATGGGCATCGCTTCGCCAATTAGTGTCCAGTATATGTTCCCGGATATTGTTGCTTTGGAAATCCTTTTTTATCTGCTCCTCGAGTAAGCGCCAGTCGGAGTTGCGAAAACGGTAAATACTCTGTTTCACATCACCTACGATAAGGTTTAGGTTTCCCGAGGCAAGGCTTTCCCGGATTAGCGGACGGAAATTTTCCCATTGCATACGAGAAGTATCCTGAAACTCATCGATCATATAGTGATAAACCCTCGTTCCCGTCTTCTCGTAAATAAAAGGAGCGTCGGTACCGGCAATAATATCATTCAATAATTCCGTCGTATCGGAGAGGAACAGGGTATTATTCTCCTGTTGCAGCTTCTGTAATCGCTGTTTGATATCGTTGAGGATACCCAGCGTATAGAAATTTCTGAGCAGCTGCTTTGCCGTCTGGTAATCCCTGTCGTTGTTGGAAAGGTGGATGATCTGCTTCACACAGTCGTTGAGGCCATCACTATATGCTGCTCGGATAGAGACCTCTTTCTCTTTATCACCGTACCATAAATCAATATTATCTGCCAGCGCGGTCAGGCGGTTAGAGGGCTTTTCTATACTTCCGCCCGCGAGCTTGGAAAATAACAGGAACCCGGAATTCCTTTTATGTTTGAAATCGTCGTACGACAAGCCATTCTGCTGCATAATGGCCATCGCCTTTATTCCTACCGCTTTTACTTCGTTCTCGTAACCTTTTTTTGTGCGTATAAGCATCTGTTTATAGGCTTCGAGTTGTTCCTTATTCTGGATGGTCGACCGTTCCTCATCTGTAAACGATTTATAAGTCTCGTTGAATAATTCCCTCGCCAGATCCAGTACCTGCTGTTCTATTTTCCAGCTTTTCCCTTCTTCTATATTATTTTGCATGAACCGGAGGAGCCATTCCGCCAACATTTTATTTTCGGGTTTGTCCAACTCCGACAGCATCAGGTCGATAGTTTCAGTCAATAAGGATGTCTCATCCAACTCGATATTATATCCGCCGGCCAATCCGGTTTCGCGGGCAAAGGAACGCATGGTCTGCTGGAAAAAGCGGTCAATCGTACTGATAGAGAAAGAAGAATAGTCATGCAGGATGGTTTCCAATATGTTTTTTGCTTTGGTACGGACTTCTTCGGTACTCCTGGCGAAATCCTCCTTTAAGTCTGCCAGATAAGGGGAGTCGGAACCCGAAGCAAGACGATGCAGTTCTTCTATGATACGCGATTTCATTTCATCGGTCGCCTTGTTGGTAAAGGTTACAGCCAGAATATGCCTGTGGTTGTTTGGCGCCGAAAAAAGCAAACGAAGATATTCACCTGTCAGACGGTGTGTTTTGCCCGATCCGGCAGATGCTTTGATTACCTGTAAATGCCTGTTGTCAGATGATGCGTGATTTGGCATATCCCTCCTTCTGCAAGATGGCCAGTAACTTCTCGCGATGGTCGCCCTGTATAATAATCTCTCCTTCTTTTGCCGATCCACCTACGCCGCATTTGGTTTTTAATATACGCCCTAATTCTTCCAGATCGTCGTCACTTCCGATAAACCCGGTAACAAGTGTTACGGCCTTTCCTTTACGGTTGCGTTTGTCGAGACTGATGCGAAGCAACTGTTTTTCTTTTGGTTGTGTACTCTTTTTTTCTTGCTCCTCTTCCTGGTAGTGGTAATCGGGATTGGTAGAATAAACAATATCTAGTCTTTTTTTCCAGTCGTTCATAATGTCACGGAATTTACAGGTCCTTTTCCTATACAATTTGGCAAATGAATAAATTCTAATGCATGCCGGCCTACGAAGATACGATTTTTCCTTTAATTATGCTTTACCTCTAATGATTCAACCACGTTCATGATATAATCCCCCATGCGTTCGCATTCCGAGATAATGTCCATATAAAAGACGCTATTTTGATAGGAATAGAGATTCTGGTTTAAACTCTCCACATTTTCACGTTTCAGGAGGTTTCGCTTTTCGTTGATGCTGTTTTCTATGTGTTTGCTTTCTACCAGCTCCGATTCTGTAATTTTTTGATTCTTGAGCAATGACTGCATATTTTCAAACGCTTTATCCAATAAATCATACATGCTGTTGATATTGTCGATAATGATTTTTTCGAAAACAACATCTGCTTCCATTTTCCGTTTCAAATGCCGCGCTATATTGCAACTTGAATCGGCAATACTTTCTATTTCCGTCACGCCGCGCAGGATAGAGCGCACACGTTCCTTACTCTGGTTACTCAATCTTCCCTCGGAGACTTTTCCCAGATAGGAACCAATCTCTACCTCCATCCGGTCACAGATATCTTCATATTTCTCAGTACGGGTATATAGTTTGAGAAATTTTTTATCGTGATGATCCATATTTGTGGATTTCTTCACAAACCCAAACATTTTCTTTACGCGTTGTGCATACACTTCCATCTCCTTTTCCGCCTGAAGGATGGAAAGTTCAGCTGTAGATGCCATTCCTGTAGAAATATACTGAAGTCCGAATTCCTCATCGTCTTCTTCACCCTTTCTGGGCCTTATGACGACAAGGCATATCTTTTCGTAGAATTTCACGAACCATACCATGATAAGTACATTACAAATGTTGTAAAGCGTATGGAATAACGTTAAACCATAAGAGGTAGAGGACTGATAACTCAGGTATTGATCCTGCAACGTGGCCAATGCGGGGGAGAGTTCAGACCTGGAGAGAGTGGTTATCTGCGTATATTCATCCGGAGAAAGCGAGTCTATAAATGAGATCATTCCGCTGGGATAGAAGGAGGTGATGTTTCCAATGACATTGTCTACAAAATTCAAAAAATAATTGAAAACGAAGATCAACCAGACTAATCCCAGTATATTGAATATGAAGTGGGCAAAGGCGGCTCGTTTGGCTGATATATTGGCCGGAATAGCGGCAAGATTGGCGGTGAGTGTCGTACCAAGATTCTCCCCCATCACCATCGCGGCGGCACTGGGGAAATCGATCCATCCTTTTGCTGCCATAATCAAAGTGAGCGCGATGGTAGCAGCCGATGACTGGACGATGACCGTCAATATGGTACCCACAAGCAGGAAGAAGAGAACCGATGCAATCCCCCTTCCGGTAAAATTCTGCAGGAACGCCAATACCCCGGGGTTATTCTGCAGGTCGGGCATGGAGTGTTGCAGGAAATCAAGCCCCATAAAAAGAAAGGCAAATCCGAAAATGAATTCGCCTATCGATTTATTGTTGTTCTTTGAAGAGAAAATAAGTGGGAGTGCAAGTCCCATCAATGGTATTGATAGCGTGCTGATCGACAATTTTCCGAATCCGAAAAAAGCGATTATCCATGCGGTGAGAGTCGTTCCGATATTTGCTCCCATAATTACGCTGATGGATTGTGCCAAACTTAGCAATCCGGCGTTTACAAAACTGACGACCATTACGGTCGTGGCCGTAGAGGACTGGATGAGGGCAGTGACTAAAAGGCCGGTCAACACGCCTGTTGCACGGTTTTTTGTCATCGCTGACAAGATATTCCGGAGTTTATTTCCGGCAAGTTTTTGAAGGCTCTCGCTCATTGTTTTCATGCCATATAAAAACAGAGCCATTGCGCCTAAGAGCTTTAAAAAATCAAAAAAACTATACTCCATGTACGAAAAATAGCGTATATTAGCGTGCAAAATATTTTCGTGTGCAAATATAGTGAAAGCCGAGAGAAAAGCCAAACTTGATTGAACTATTTCGTTAAGAGAGTGCAGAACGAGTTTACTCGTTTTACCGAACGCAGAAATAGTCTAACTTGTTGAACATTTCCGAGGTGCATTCTATATTCTTTAAATATAGTGAAAGCCGAGGGAAAAACTAAAAATTAAAAATATGTCAGATACGGTAAATGTACATTGTCTTAACACGGGTGAATATAAAGATGTGAAAATCGGCTCTTCGTTGGAAGAGCTTATTGATGTTTTTGGAGTTATATCTCCTTATTTGATCACGAATGCAAAAGTAAATAATAAGACAGAGTCGTTATCCTACCGGATATACCGTCCCAAAACAATAGAGTATGCGAACCTCACTCACTCTTCGGCCATGCGCACTTATGTGCGGTCGCTCTGTTTTATTCTCGCCAAGGCAGTAAATGACACCTTACCACACGCTGAAACCTATATTGAGCATGCCGTAGCCAAAGGTTATTATTTTCAGATAGAAGCGGAGGTCCCGGTCGGCAAGCCGGAACTGGATGCTATCCGTAAAAGGATGCAGGAGATCGTGGATGCCGATATTCCTTTTGTGCAAGTGGAAGAGGAGACGGTGAAAGTTGTGAAACTATTTCGGGAAAAGGGTATGGAAGATAAAGCCCGTTTACTCGAAACATCCGATTTTCTTTATGCCCGCTATTCTAAGTTGGAAGAGTATATCGACTATTTCTACGGTAGCCTGACACCTTCTACCGGATACATCAAACTATTCGATATCCAGCCGCATAACGGGGGGTATCTCCTAAGGGTTCCTAAACGCGAAAATCCGGTGGAATTGGAGCCTGAAATACAACAGGAGAAATTACTGAATGTATACCGCGAGCATATTCAATTTTTGAAGATAAGCGGCCTGGATAATGTCGGGGATCTGAATCGGGCAAAACAGGCCGATCGTATGTCAGATGTGATTCAGGTGGCGGAGGCTTATCAGGCTAAACAGATCTCCGAGATTGCCGAAGAGATTACCCGCGGATTCAGGGAGGGCGTGCGTGTCGTACTGATATCGGGACCCTCTTCTTCGGGGAAGACCACTTTCCGTAAACGGCTCGAAGTGCAACTGCTGGTGAATCTGCTGAAGCCGCTGGGTATTTCCCTGGACGATTATTTTGTGAACAGGGATCAGACACCATTGGATGAAAAGGGGGAGAAAGACTATGAATCGCTCTATGCGCTTGATCGGGCATTATTCGAACAGCATATGCTTGCGCTTATGGCGGGGGAGGAGATTGAACTGCCATCTTACAATTTTATGACAGGTAAGCGTGAATACAAGAAAAACTATCTGAAGATGGAAGAAAACAGTATCCTGATCGTGGAGGGAATACATGGTTTGAATCCGGAATTGACAGCCCATATTCCACGCGAAAAGAAGTTTATGGTCTATGTCTCTGCACTGACTACTATCTCTCTGGACGATCATAACTGGATACCTGCTTCTGATAACCGGCTCATTCGCCGTATCGTGCGTGACTACCGTTACAGGGGCTATTCAGCTGAAGAAACAATCTCCCGTTGGGATAGTGTCAGGCATGGGGAAGATAAATGGATATTCCCTTATCAGGAAAATGCCGATGTAATGTTCAATTCGGCTATGATTTATGAGTTGGCCGCCATCCGGCGTCATGCCGAACCGATCCTGCAGCGGGTACCACGGACTGTGCCGGAATATTCCGAAGCATACCGCCTACTCAAATTTTTAGGATATTTCAATTATATCACCGACCGTGAGTTGCCGCCGACTTCTTTACTCAGGGAATTTGTGGGGGGAAGCAGTTTTAGATATTAGTGTGATGAGTGTGCCAATGTGCCAATGGTTAGATGGCGAGGTGCCTAAGGATGGGATAGATTTATTATGTTATTAGATAAGAGTCCAGTCCCCTGATCCGTACAGGGGCATAAATATGATAGAAGATATAATTTGTGCGATATCTACTCCTCCCGGTATGGGAGCGATAGCTGTTATTCGCCTTTCAGGCGAAGGTAGTTGTGCTTTAACTGATAGGATTTTTCATTCTCCTTCCGGGAGGAAACTGAATGAAGTAGCAGCCAATACCGTTCACTTCGGAAAGATTATGGCGGAGGACGAGGTGTTGGATGAAGTGCTGGTCACTGTCTTCCGTGCTCCCCATTCTTTTACGGGTGAGGAGAGTGTGGAAATATCGTGTCACGGGTCGGTCTATATTCAGCAGAGGATTATGGAGTTGTTGTTGGCTCATGGTGCGCGGTTGGCAGGAGCCGGCGAATTTACCCGTCGTGCTTTTCGTAACGGGAAATTCGACTTAAGCCAGGCCGAGGCGGTGGCTGATCTGATATCCTCCTCTTCGCGTGCTTCACATAGAGTTGCGATGAACCAGATGCGGGGTGGCTTTGCCAAAAAACTCTCTGATCTGCGTGATAAGTTATTACAGTTTGTTTCGTTGATCGAGTTGGAACTCGATTTCTCCGAAGAAGATGTGGAGTTTGCCAACAGGCAGCAACTCTACTTGTTAACACAAGAAATCGAGAGTGAAATAGGTAAACTTGTCAGTTCTTTCCGGTTGGGGAATGCTATCAAAAACGGTATCCCGGTCGCTATTATCGGCGAGACGAATGCCGGTAAGTCCACCTTACTGAACCTGTTGTTGAACGAAGAGAAAGCCATCGTCAGCGACATTCATGGCACTACGCGTGATGTGATCGAAGACACCATGAATATCGGAGGTGTCACCTTCCGGTTTATCGATACGGCAGGTATCCGCCAGACTTCAGATACCATTGAGACGATGGGAATCGAGCGTACTTTCCGAAAAATAGAACAAGCCTCCATCGTGCTGTGGATGATCGACTTGACCACACCGCGTAAAAAAATAGAATCACTGGCAGAGTCCATCGTCCCAAAAATAAAAGAGAAACATCTTATCCTGCTCTTTAACAAAGCCGACCTGATATCCGGAGAAGAACGGACAGAGAAGAAAAATATCCTTCCGGGGGTAGGAGATGACAGGCTCTTTATTTCTGCCAGGCAGCAGTACAATACCGGTCGGTTGCAGGAGTTGTTGGTCGAAGCTGCCGCCATTCCCGCCATTAGTGAAGAAGATGTAGTTGTGACCAACCTGCGTCATTATGAAGCCCTTACCAAAGCCCTTGAAGCCATCCTCCGTGTAAAGGAAGGATTGGAGATCGGCATCACTCACGATTTCCTCTCCCAGGATATCCGGGAGTGCATGTTCCATCTTGGCGAAATCACCGGTCAGATATCTACTGATGAAATACTGGGTAATATATTTTCGAAATTCTGCATCGGGAAGTGAGGTGCGGAAAATAAAAGCAAATATAAGTTGCGAAAAACACTGATGATCAACACTTAATTAAGTATGATGCCTTTGCGGATTTTTGATGATTCAAAGTTACCGATTACATCAACAACTCCGACAAGATTATGAACCATACAAAGCACAGGAGGAACTGAACACCATTAACAAATACTTCCCGATGATGCAGGAGCAAATAGGATTGACGTTCGACTCTATCCGTGCGTTACTATTTGGCTAAACCCTTTCGGGCGATTCTGCGAAATTCTATTCACCTGACCACCCCCAACAACTTTATCTTTCTCTCAACGGAAAGAATATCTTTGATCGGTTCAAAGAGCAATTCTCACGCTTGAAGCAAACCATAAAACCCAGAATCACTCCTCCATCGAAGTCGGAAGTAAACAATAACAAAGGTTTCAAAAGGTAATTGTTGCTACGTCTCAAATATTTAGTATTTTTGGCGTCATAATAGGATGTCCCGTAATGAGCACCTATCATAGTGAGCACTAATACGTAAATTACCAATAAGGCTAAAACGACAGACAACATAAAAAATGGATTACGACTTTTTCGCAGACAAAGCAGACAAATTGGAAATTCTTGAATTCATTTTCAAGGAAACAGACCTGCTCGTTTACGACTCAGGTTCTGCATACGGACAAGAGATTTGTCAATACAAAACTGTTGACGAAATATACTCAAAGTTTGACCTTGACAACGGAGGCAAATTTGCTGTTACATTTCAACTTTGGACTCCACGACATAAAGGCAAACCACTATTCAGAAAAATTGACCTTGACCCTAAGTATTGTAACGGGCACACTTTTCGTTATTCAACAGATGGTTGGGGACTAATACAGCTATATTTCGGTGGACTTAAAGACAACGAACTTAATCTATCGCACATCGGACATTTTAACGAGAAAGGAGCATTGAAATGGGAAGATACAAATAAAGTAAATGGACTTGTAAGTTTGTGGGATTGGGCAGAAATTCAAGCAACATCAAGGAAATTAAAATCCCATATCCATAATAAACTTGCGACAAGAAAAATCGGGAGTTTTGGAGTTTTATCTGGTGCCGACAAACTTGAAAAACAAGGAATAAAACTAAGATGAAAAGACAACAGAAAGACCAGCTGGTAACAGTTAGAGGTAGTTCGATTGACCCGAAGTTATCTCCCGCGCCTATGTCGGTTATTTCCCAGTATAGCACTGCAAAACGCTGAAATACGCACGGTTACTAACTAGTTACCTCTAAATTTTAACAACTCTGATAAAGGTTTATTCTTCAATCGGTTAAGTCAAACCGATGATAATCTAAAATAAAAATATCATGAATACCTTAGAGTTAGAATGGAATAAATTAAAAAAGGCATATATTATTGGGATGGCTCGTGGAGGGATTATATGTATTGGATACTGATATCAATGATTGGAGAAAATGGATTGATTATGTAAATCACAATTATCTTATTAGTTGGTACAATGGCAAGACAGGAATGGAGGAATCTAAAATTAATTTTGATGTAGTAAATGGTTACTTGAGTGAAGATCATGACCTCTGTTCTAATTCTAAAATATTTATTGGCAAAATTCAACTCAATTGTTATTTCTTCTCTAATACAGAAATTGAAAACGATATTGACCCTAGGGAAATTAAATCTATCACAGATCATGAGAAAATCATCAAATATACGACTGACCAGTCGACAACTATCAGAGCAACAGCAGAATTCCCCTGAAAAATTAGTTTCATGGATGGGAGCAATGCAAGCCCAAGACTTCAACATGGCAAAGTGGGCTATTGCAATAAGGCTAAACTCTTATACAGAGCAAGAGATAGAAGAAGCTTTCAATCGTGGAGATTTTCTTCGAACACATATAATGCGTCCAACATGGCATTTCGTTTCTTCGGAGGATATTAGATGGCTACTGAAACTGACAGGAGGGCGAATTCAATCCGCGTGGAAATATGCAAAAGATTTGAAGATTGAAGAACAAGAATTAATGAAGTGCTATCGATTATTAGAGCACACTATTTATAGCAACTGAACACATTGAAATACCCAATTCCTATATTCGCATTACCTCATATTTGTTTTTTGATTTAGGTAAATTCATGGAAATCTATCAAGATGATTTAATGAAGAAAATAGAAGTTACTAGATTGAATACAAATTTATGAATATGAACCTCAAATCTAAACTCTCCCAACGCATTAGTATGGATGACATTCATGAAATAACGTATCTGACACAAGGGAATGAGGTGAAAAAGCAGGAGCTGTACGACTTGCTCTTTGATGATGACAACCAAATAGCTTATCAAGCTGCTTGGGTAATGAATCATTATTTTTTATGGGAAAACAGATGGTTATACAATAAACAAGATGAACTGATTGATCAAGCAATGATCTGTCAACATACAGGAAGACGGCGACTAATCCTCTCTCTGTTATAAAGACAACCCTTAGCCAATCCTCCACGAGTGGATTTTCTTGATTTCTGCTTGGAACGTATGATTTCGAAAAAAGAGCCGGCGGGAGTACAATCTCTTTGTATGAAATTGGCTTAAAGAGAAATAACGTTACTTTATCACCGTACTTTTGAACGTTTACGGGAGATTTTAATGGTTTTGAAGGATATCATTATTTTCTGCTCTTCCCCGTTTCAATATTTGGCAGGAAAGCTGTTATTATTCCGATTAGGGGCAAGTAAGCACAAATATTGAACACAAATTCAATATTTGTCTTATCTGCCAACCACCCCCAAAACGCGGAGGCTATGCCTCCCATCCCGAAGGCCAGTCCAAAGAATAATCCCGCGATCATACCTACTCTTCCCGGAACAAGATCGGTAGCATATACCAGTATAGCCGAAAAGGCAGATGAAAGAATCAAACCTACAAATACGGCAAGGACAATGGTCGCCCAAAGACCAACGTGAGGCATTAAAAGCGCAAAAGGAGCTGTCCCAAGAATTGAAAACCAGATAATGTATTTTCTGCCAAAACGGTCTCCTAATGGTCCGCCGGCAACTGTACCGACTGCTACAGCGGCAAGAAAAATGAACAGGTATAACTGCGAGTGTTGTACGGAGACATTGAATTTTTCAATCAGGAAGAAAGTGAAATAACTTGTCATGCTTGCCATATAAAAGTACTTGGAGAAAACCAGGAAGAATAGGATGATTAATGATCCGATTACCTTTTTTCGGGGGAATGTATTGGCTTTTTCCGTTTGTGTATTTCCCCGGGCCGTCGGTTTTATGTGCAGGTGAGCCTTGTACCATTTCCCGACCCGCAGGAGGATAAGGATTGCCAGTAAAGCAGCCAATGTGAACCATTTAATGGCGGGTTGTCCAAAAGGCAAGACGATCAATGCGGCTAGTAGAGGCCCCAGGGAGCTCCCAAAATTTCCTCCTACCTGAAAAATGGATTGTGCAAGGCCTTTTCTTCCTCCTGAAGCCAGTTGTGCCACTTTGGATGATTCCGGATGAAAGACCGATGAACCGATGCCCACAAGTGTAACAGCAAGGAGGAAGGTGTGAAAACCGGAGGCCATCGACAAGACGATCAGTCCCACCAGTGTAAAACTCATTCCAATAGAAAGAGAAAATGGTTTTGGATGTTTGTCTGTATAAAATCCTATGAAAGGTTGTAATACCGACGAAGCAAATTGGTATGTAAGCGTGATGATCCCTATCTGCGTAAATGAAAAATTAAATTTCTCTTTGATAATAGGATATACGGCAGGAATCACCGATTGCATCATATCGTTTAGCAGATGTGCAAAACTGATTGTAAATAAAATGGTATAAATCGTTTTTTGATATATCACTTCTGACTGCACACTACTTGCCGGCTTTTGTCTTTCCTCCGTTTCTGTATATGAATCCATTGTTGAGATATTCTTCTTTTTTTCATTCCAATTCTGCTGATTCTGTCTTCCGTCTGTAATAAGAGTCAGGAATGAAGGCGCAAAATTAATAATATTAAGTGACAATGACGACAGAGGGTCCGTTTGTAAGTATTTTTATGACCCCTTTCAGCCTCTTTTAAGAACTATTTATGTCTCGAGATGTTATATTCAGTGCTAAGTGTATTTAAGATTCACAGTGAAGTGTTGTTTAAAATAGTTTGATTGCTTCAGGCTATGTCATACAAAGAAATAGTGCTAAACAGACAGATAGATGATCCAAAATGATTTACCTGCGATTTTTCGTGACTTCGATCCAATAGAAGATAAGATGCTGCAGGTCATCGACAATGAAGGGAATGTGGTGAATGAACCGCTGATGCCCGCATTGGAGGACGAAATAATTATAGATGCTTATAAGCAGATGTTATACGAGCGGCTGGCCGATGAGATGGCTGTCTCTTATCAGCGCCAGGGACGGATGTACACCTATACACCCAATATGGGGCAGGAAGCTATCCATATTGCCGCCGGAATGAATATCCGGAAAGAGGACTGGGTGGTGCCTGCTTTCCGGGAAATGGGTACCCTACTGGCTAAAGGGGTTACCATGAAAGAGATGTTCCTGTTTTATCTGGGAAATGAACAAGGCGGCAGTTTCAAGGATGCCTACCATGTCCTGCCGATCGCGATTTCTATCGGAACGCAATTTCATCATGCCACCGGTATAGGTTATTCCGTGAAATACCGGAAAAAAGATGAAGCGGTATATACTTTTATCGGTGACGGAGGTACTTCGGAAGGTGATTTCAGCGAAGGGCTGAATTTTGCCGGTGTATGGCAGGTGCCGGTCGTCTTTACGATACAAAATAACCAGTATGCTATTTCCGTCCCGGTGAAGTCGCAGACCAATTCGATCAACCTTGCGGTGAAATCGGTCGCTTTTGGTATCCCGGGAATCAAGGTGGATGGCAATGATTTTCTTGCCATGTATCTGGTTTATAAAACGGCCTCCGAATACGTCCGGTCAGGGAAGGGACCCGTGCTGATCGAAGCTGTCACCTATCGTCGTGGTGCCCATACCACCTCGGACGATCCCTCGAAATACAGGTGTAAGGATGAGGAAACGCTATGGGGGCTGACTGATCCGTTGATCCGTCTGAAACGTTTTATGCAGAATAAGGGAATATGGCAGATCGATGAAGAAAAACTTATTGAAGAATACCGGTTGGAGATCGATGCCCAGTTTGTAGATGCGGAAAATAACAAGTCCTATCCCTGGGAAGAGGTATTTGAAAATATGTACACCGACATGCCGGACGAGCTAGAGAGACAAAAGATGGAGTATGCACAATTCTTAAGCTGGAAGGAGAAAAGGAGATGAGCGTAATGACAATGGTAAAGGCGATTAATAATGCGCTCGATATAAAGCTGGAAGAAGATAAGGATATTGTTGTGTATGGTGAGGATGTAGGCGTGGAGGGCGGCGTTTTCC
The DNA here is from genome assembly GCF_002410825.1 of Proteiniphilum sp. UBA5384. GTDB lineage: Bacteria > Bacteroidota > Bacteroidia > Bacteroidales > Dysgonomonadaceae > Proteiniphilum. The sequence goes on from NZ_DHOS01000010.1 coordinate 17,133, forward strand.
GTGTGACCGAGGGGTTGCAGCAGAAGTACGGCGTGGAGCGTGTCTTCGACTCCCCCCTGGCGGAGTCGGGGATTGTCGGTACTGCCCTGGGAATGGCTGTGTCGGGTCTCAGGCCTATCGTGGAACTGCAGTTCGAAGGGTTTACCTTCCCTGCCTTTAACCAGATACTCTCCAATGTGTCACGCATGCAGAACCGTTCCCGTAAGAAATACGGAGTGCCGATGGTGATCCGTTTTCCCTATGGTGGTGGTGTCAATGCCCTGGAGCATCATTCCGACAGTCCTGAAGCCCTGTTTGCCCATATACCGGGGCTCAAGGTAGTGATCCCGTCCACTCCCCATGATGCGAAAGGGTTGATGATTTCCGCTATCGAAAGCAATGACCCCATTATCTTTATGGAGCCGAAACGGATTTACCGGGCAATCAAGCAGGAGGTTTCTGAAGAGAAGTTTACCCTTCCCCTTGGCAAGGCCCGCGTGGTGCAGGAAGGGACAGATATAACGATTGTGGCTTTCGGAGCCATGATCCGTGAATGCCAGAGAGCAATCGCAATGGCACAGGAGACCGGCATTTCGGTGGAGTTGATCGACTTGCGTTCCATTTATCCCATCGACCGGGAAACCGTCGGGAATTCTGTGCGGAAAACGGGACGTATGCTTATCGTGGCCGAAGCACACCAATCTTTCAGTGTCGGGTCGGAGTTAATCGCTATCGCCAATGAGGAGGCTTTCCTCTATCTGGAAGCACCCCCCCGGAGGGTGGCAGGATTCGATACCATTGTTCCGTTGGCACAGGGGGAGAAGTATTATATAATTTCGCCCGAGCGTATTTTTTATGAAATTGAAAAGAGCATTAAGTTTTAATCCGGATAAATCGGAACAAGTAATGTCAATGAGAATAATCCCGATGAATCGGGACATGTAGTGCCAATGTGACTGATAAAAAAGAAGTCCGAAGTTGAGAAGTAAAGAAGTTGATTTTTCACTTTTTACTTTTCACATTAGTTTAGTTTAGTCTTGGCTCTTGCCTCTAAATATCTAAAAATCAATTATAATGAGGTTTGTATTTAATTTCCCCGACTTGGGCGAAGGATTGGAAGAAGGAACCATATTGGAGTGGTTTGTTTCGGAAGGAGATAATGTGAAAGTGGGTGATTCTCTGGTGCAGATGGAAACAGACAAAGTAGTAGCTGATATTCCTTCTCCCAAAAGTGGCACTGTTATCGCCTGCCACGGCAATGTGGGCGATGTAATTCATGTGGGTTCGCCGCTTGTGGAGATAGAAATAGAGGGCAGTGGAGCGCGCGAGGGGAATACTGAAAAGGAAAATACTGATACCGGCAAACCGATAGTCGTAGATGCGGGATTGCCCGTGGAAGCTATTGTTGAATCGGAAGAGGGTGCAGCGGTAGTAGGAACCATGGAATTGGCCGGTGAAGGCTCTTTACTGGCTTCTAGCAACGAAGTCTCTGCCGAAACAACCAATATGGATAAAGCGGGATGCAAAGTCCTTGCCACACCGGTCGCCCGTGCTATGGCAAAAGAGATGGGGATCGATATCAACCATGTGCCGGGTAGTGGTCCCTCGGGAAGAGTCAAAAAAGAAGATATACTGAATTATACATCACCATCCACAGAGGGGAGTGGTAAAACAAGTGCAATTGCACCCCGGATGGAAGATGTAACCTACAAGCCACTTACCCAGATCAGGAAGACCATTGCAAAGAATATGCTTCACTCCAAACATAACGCGGCACACATGTCGGTTTTTGAAGAGGTGGAGATATCCTTGTTGAAGGAGGTCGTTACGAAATACAAACCCAAATTTGCCGCTAAGGATGTGAAGCTCACCTATCTGGCCTTTGTTGTGAAAGCGGTGGCACAAGCATTGAAACAACATCCCCAGCTTAATTCCCAGATCGATACGGAAAACAACCGGATGATCTTCCGCAACCGTTACCACATCGGTATCGCGGTGGATGCCCCCGATGGATTAGTGGTGCCCGTGATCCGGGATGCAGACCGTTTAACTATTTTCGAAATAGCAAAGGCAATAGGTGAATTGGCCCAAAAGGCACGGGAGAGAAAATTAGTATTGGAAGATATGAAAGAAGGTTCTTTTACCATCACCAGCTTCGGCTCCATTGGCGGTATTTTTGCTACGCCGGTGATCAATTTTCCTCAAGCCGGTATATTGGGTATCGGGCGTATCCTGAAAACGCCTATCGTGAAAGATGACGAAATCGTGGTAGGCAATATCATGCCTGTTTCACTTACCGTCGACCATCGTATTGTGGATGGTGGCGAGACCACCCGCTTTGTTAAGAGGGTAATGGAATACCTCTCTGATCCCGTATCGTTATTGATGGATGATTAGAAAAGTTTATTAAATTTGTACCAGATATTGAAATAAAGTAAATATATGGGAAACATTCTTGGTATTGATATGGGCGGTACCTCCATTGTTGGAGGTCGAATAGAAGGTGAGCATATAGCCGGGCAGATTATAGTAGATACCTGTGCCCGGGAGGGGGGTGAAAAAACATTGAATATACTGAAGGGACTTATCCGTCAGCTAAAGACTACTGATACCAGGGCGATCGGAATAGGAGTGCCGAGTGTAGTAGACCGGGAGAAAGGGATTGTCTATAATGTCCAGAATATAAGGAATTGGGATGAAGTATATCTGAAATCCCTTCTTGAAGCGGAATTTGGACTGCCTGTTTATATTGATAATGATGCTAACTGTTTTGCCTATGGGGAGAAAATCTTTGGAAAAGGCAAAAATTTTGAAAATTTTGTGGGTATTACATTAGGAACAGGCGTAGGAGGGGGGATCATTCAGGATAATCATCTGTTATTCGACTCCAACTGTGGTTCCGGAGAATTTGGAGAGATACCCTATCTCGATTCAATCCTTGAGGAATATTGCGGAAGTCGTTTCTTTACCCGGACGACAAGCCGTTCAGGCTATGAAATTGCATTAAAAGCGAGGGAAGGAGATATAGAGTCGATTGAAATATATAACCAATATGGAAAACATATCTCTGCGTTGGTGAAAGTGATATTGTTGATCCTTGATCCGCAGGCTATTATTTTCGGAGGTTCCATATCTAAGTCATTCGACCTCTTTAAAGATTCAATGTATGAGAATCTGAAAGGTTTCCCTTATCCCAAGTCGGTGGAGAAAGTTCAAATATTGACTTCCGACCTGCATAATATCGGAATTCTTGGAGCAGGCGCTTTGTGTGTATAGTTTACGGATACCCCTCCGCAATTCTCCGATCTGTTGTGGGCGGCTAACGGCTTTAACCGTGATGGTAAACGCACTGCGCCGACGGCAAACAACCGTCAGGAATTGGACCTGTATGTAATAACCAAGCGTGGAGTCTATTTGAATGATGCCCGTAACCATCTTTTGATATCCCGACTAGCCTCTGTCCCTTGTTTCACTTTCTGTCCTGCCTTCTTCCGTCATGAGGGTAGAATGCTTACCTGTGGAGGAAAAACAAATTTTTAGATGCCCTAAGATAGTTTAATCACAAAATAACAGCCGCGTATGCTAAAAACAACTACTTTTGTTCCTTCATATCGGTTAATGTTGATGTAGGTGGATGAAGGGTAGATCGTTGTATAAGTATTACAGACTGTTTTTCTTGATGAGGCTCATAACCTTTAGCGGGTATGCGCAAACTGTCACATCCGCGTCGGGTTTGGTGCAGGACGCAGTTACGGGTGAAGACTTGCCTTTCGTTACAGTCATGTTTGAAAATTCAACCATCGGCACGGCAACTGATGACAACGGCCAGTTTGAATTGAAAAACACGCAAGGATACCACACCTTGCAGGTCTCTTTCGTCGGATATGAGACGAAAAAAATCCCTTTGAAAGCGGGAACCCATAATGCCGGACTGGAGATATTGCTGACACCGTCCACTATGGAACTCGACGAAGTGGTCATCCGTCCGAAAAGGGAGCGATACCGCAGAAGAAATAATCCCGCCGTCGATTTGATCCGGAATGTGATCGAACACAAGGACCAAAACCGGATCACCTCCCTGGATGAATATCAGGTGGAGACCTACGAGAAAATTTCCCTGGCTTTGGATCAATTTAATCCCGATGCCGGTCAGAACGCATTTCTCCGGCGTTTTCCCTTTCTTGTGAACTATGTCGATTCCTCGGCTATCGACGGAAATCCGATACTGACACTTTCCATACGGGAGAAACTGGCAGACCAATATTACCGCAAAGACCCACGGTCGGAAAAAACAATCTACAAGGCATTGAGACAGGAGGGTATCGACCGGGAACTGGATAATTACGGCGCATTCACTGCCAATCTCGAGGAAATCTTTCACGAGGTGAACATTTTCGACAACGACATTAAATTCCTGCTCAACCGCTTTGTGAGCCCGCTCTCCTCCACGCTGGCGACGGCCTATTATCAATACTTTATTATGGATACCGTGGCAGTAAATGGAGACCAGTGCATCGACCTGGCTTTTGTACCTGCCAATTCACAAAGCTATGGGTTTACCGGACGGCTCTATATTTTGACGGATGGTACCTACGCTGTCAAGAAAGCCACCTTGAACGTTCCGAAACAAATCAACCTCAACTTCGTCAACCATATCCAGATAGAACAGGAGTTCAAACAGACGCCGGAGGGGGTATGGGCACCCGACAGGGTGGATACTTATGTGCAAGGACGATTTGTGAAAGGTACGCAACCGCTGTATGTCCATCAGTTGAAAAGTTACGACCATTACCGCTATGAGGTCACGAACCGCGATTCGGTCTTCGCCTTGCAGGGCGACGTGCATACGGCACCCAACGTTGTCATGAGCGATGCGCTGTGGGCAGAACGGAGGCAAGTACCTCTCCCCGCAAGCGAAGATGCCATGGGAGAGATCATGGATCAGTTTTATGACCGGAACTCGTTCAAGGTCTTCATGAAGGTGCTGGGAGTGGTAGTGTCAGGCTTTATCGAAACCAGTAGGGAACATGATACCAATAAGTTGGATATCGGTCCCATGAACAGCTCTATCTCGTTCAACGAAGTGGAAGGGTTGAGACTGCGTGCCGGGGCTATGACCACGGCCAACTTGCATCCCCACCTCTTTTTCGGAGGATATGCGGCCTACGGATTCAAAGATCATAAATGGAAATATTCGGCCAAGGCAACCTACAGTTTCAACGACAAGGAATACCATGAGAAGGAGACTCCATTGAATAACCTTAGCTTGTCGCACGAGTTCGATATTTTCACACCCGGGCATACATTCTTCAATACCGGCCAGGACAACATGTTGCTCTCCTTTAGGACGGGGAAGGTGATGGATAAGATGAATTATCTCCGCACTACGCGGCTGCAATACGAGAAAGAGTGGCTCAATGGCCTTACGGTAAGCACATGGCTGCAACATCAGAACAATGAGGCCGCAGGCGCGCTGCAATATATCCGGCATGACGGGAACGACCTTTTTACCCAATTGACCGATTTCACCACTGCCGAATGGGGTGCCTCGTTGCGTTTTGCACCGGGAGAACGTCCGTTTAATACCCGTGTGGGAAAAGAATCGGTCGGTAACCTCTCCAACGATACGCCCATCTTTTTCCTTTCCCACCAAATCGGGACGGACGGTGTGGCAGGAGGCGATTATTCCTACCAACATACGGAGTTGAGCATGGAAAAACGCATCTGGCTCTCGTCTTTCGGGCATATCGATACGAAGATAAAAGCCGGGAAAGTGTGGGACAAGGTGCCTTTCCCCCTGTTGATCATGCCCAATGCCAATCAATCGTGGACTATCCAGAAGGATGCTTTCCACCTGATGAACGCCATGGAATTTGTCGCCGACCAATATGTTTCAATAACGGCAAATTACCATTTGAAAGGGTTTATCCTCAACCGTATTCCCCTTGTCAACCGCCTGAAAATGCGCGAAGTGGTATCTTTCAGTGGTGTTTACGGGGATTTATCCGATAAAAATAACCCATACCTGACTGACGGGTTATTCCTATTTCCCGAAGGAACTTTTATGTTCGGCAATAAACCCTATATGGAATATAGCGTGGGGGTTGAGAATATACTCAAGGTGCTGCAAATAAGTTACTACCGTCGACTTAGCTACCTCGATCATCCGGAAATCTCCAAAGACGGGATACGGGTAAACCTCAGGTTCACTTTCTGAATGCAAATTCACTGTTTCTATTATTTCTCAAATGAATCTGTTCTGAACGGTACTACCGGTAATTCACGCGTACCGGCAAAGTTCCCTGTCTGAAAGTTACGGAAACAATAACGGACAGCTACCGGTTTGTCAACCCCTTCGCGGAACACTTCCACTTTGCCGTCACGAACTACTGCCACGGCGGGAAGGAACTGTCCGTCTTCGGCAGCAATCTCGAATCCTTCGATACCGTCTGTGCGGTTGAATCCCTCTCTTGCATGATCGAAGGAGAGAATTACCTTACCGTCACGAATCTCCATTGAATTATACTCGGGGCCACGGGCAACTACCCGGTCATACCCATAGGTTTTGTTAAGCGCCATAAATGCGAGCCGTTTTCCTACATCCGTTTTATTGCGGGGGTGGATATTGGTTAACTCATAAGGTTCCACCAAATCGTTCGTGGAGATCATCCCGCTATGAGGAATCAGTTTTTGTGCTTTAAACTGCGCCTCGCGCAGATAGGCTGCACTGCTATCATCTCCATTGCCATAGGCATAAGGAGCAATTTCCACATAGTAAAACGGCAGTTCAGGATTATTCCATTGTTTGCGCCAGAGGGTCACCATATTGTAAAGGCGTTCAGCATACACCTGATGGGCACCGACATTCGATTCTCCCTGATACCAGATAAAGCCTTTTACTATATAATGGGTAAGCGGATGGATCATGCCATTGTACATCAGCAGCGGACGGGCCATTGGATGTAATTTATTGACCGCTTCTTCATTCAGATCCACATCGGGATAAGTCTCGAGGATTTCCCTGCTGGTCCACCCTTCTACCTTGGTACCTCCCCAGGAAGAAACAATAATACCTACGGGTACATTCAGCGACCGGTGGAGTGTTTCCGCAAAGAAAAATGCCGTGGCACTGAATCCCGGTGAATTGGCCGGATTGCATACCTGCCAGCGTCCTTCTACACTCTCTAATGGTTCAAAAGAAGGTGTTTTAGGTATGGTGACAAATCGTATGGCGGGATATTGTCCGGAGAAGGCAATGGTTTCGTTGGCACCCAGTATGGGGTTGTTATTAAAACCTTGTAAGGGCATTTCCATATTGCTCTGTCCGGATGCCAACCATACTTCCCCAATTAGGATATCCTTGAGGACTATCTCTTCCCCATCGGAAATTGTAATGGTCCGTGGGTTAAAGCTTGCTTCGGGCGTTTCGATCACGGCGAGCCAGTTTCCTTCGTTGTCGACTGTGGCTCTCACTGCCGTTTTGCTCCAACAAGGCTTGACCTCTACTGTTTTGCCCGGACCGGCTTTTCCCCATATATTCACTTTGCTATTTTGTTGCAGTACCATCCCGTCGCTCAGGATTTCCGGCAATACCGGCTTTCCGTATAAAACCATACCGAGAATAAGAAGTACCGGTAATAGAAAAAATCGTTTCATTTGCTTTTAGTTTTTTATATGATTGGAACTTAAATGGCTGCATGTTCAATTTCGATTTTATCCTTGTGGAACGATAATGTGATTTCACGAAATGATATAACCGGAATCATTGTCCATGATTTGCAAATTTAGCAAATTATCCTGATAGAAAGTGAAAATAGGGGGATATTTGAGACGGATTAAATAATTAATTGAAAAAATCAACCTCTGTATTTGCAACAAGCCGGTAATGCATCGTAAGTTGCTTGGTCTGCTTTATCCCTGTCGGTATCATATCCTACCCCGGCAATGGCTTTACTGACAGCATCGAGAGTCGTTTGTTGCGGATTGAAATGCAGATGGAGTTCTTTTTTCTCCATATCCCATTCGGCAGTAGATACTCCGTCTACGCTTTTTGCCGCAGTTTCTATATTTTCTTTACACATTTCACAAAGCCCCTGTACACCAAGCACAGCATGCTCGTCCTGATTTTCTGTCCCGGCGGATACTTCTGTTTCAGTCTGTGCTGTTCCGGTTGTAGCAGCACCGCTTTTGGAACTACCCGAATTACATGCGGCGAACAATGAGGCCGCAACAATCATTGCTGATAATACATACTTTTTCATCATAACTTTTTTCTAATTGTTTATTTAAATCTGAGTTTGCCTTTGTTTAACGAAAATAGGATATTTTTGTTCGTTGTTTCCCATTTTACTCCCTGTACTTACAGCATGCGGGCAGCGCGTCGTACACCTTTTGGTCGGCTTTGTGCTTGTCGGTGTCGTGACCCGCTTTGGCAACGGCCTGGGAGATCTTGTCGAGATCGGTCTGCTGAGGGTCGAAATTCAGGTGTAACTGCTTCGTAGTCCCGTCCCACGAGGCGGAAGATACACCTTTTACACTCATAGCTGTTTTCTCAATACGATCTTTACACATCTCACAAAGTCCCTGTACAGTCATCATTGCATGTTCATGTCCGGCGGGAGTCTGATTATGTACATGTCCATGTCCCCCGCCTCCCTGCATGGAATGGCCTTCGTGCCCGGTAACGGCATGGCCGGCTTCATCGTTCATCATACTGCGTTTCCCCGCAAGTTGGGCACTCGCATCAATGGTAAAGGCGCCGTTCGTCACGATCTCATCGCCATCTTCTATCCCTTCAAGCACCAGGTAAGCTTCGCTGAGTGAAGGACCCAGTGCTACTTCTCTGAGGAGGTATGCCGGCGTTTCGGTACCGGGTTGTTTCACATAGACGATGGAACGCTTGCCCGTCCATAGGACGGCTGATTTCGGGATGACGATTTCGTTGTTGTGTTGCTTCAGCGGCGCACTCGCAAGGGCGTTGGCATACATTCCGGGCATCAGTTCAGTGCGGGGATTGGCCGTCTCCACCCTGATTTTGGCAGTACGTGTTGTAGGATCGAGTATAGGATTGATGAAAGATATTTTCCCTGAGAATGTTCTTCCGGGAAGAGATTGGAGGGTATACTCCAACCTGTCGCCTATTTTCAGGAAGGGGAGATCGGTTTCATATGCATCGAAAACTGCCCATACCCGGGAAAGATCGGCAATCTCAAACAGAATGGTTCCGGTGCTGATATAATCACCCTGGTTGACATTTTTGGAAACGACTATGCCGCTTGTATTTGCCGTAATATCGATTAACGGAGAGACTTCTCCCGATTGTTCGATGGCGGCTATCTGTTCGTCCGATAATTTCCAGAGGGATAGTTTTTCTCTTACCGCCTGCAGCAATGCCGGCTGGATATCTTTCATCTTTACGGCTTCCAATAATTCCTGTTGTGCACTTAACAATTCGGGTGAGTAGATGGTAGCAATGGTTTGACCCCGGCGTACACTCTCGCCGGTAAAACTGACCATCAGTTTCTCTATGCGGCCGCCCACATGGGATGTCTGGGATTGTGAGAGCCGTTCGTCCACCTGGATAGTCCCATAAAGCCGGATATCTTTTACCGGATTTTGCCGGCTGACAATCGTCGTCTGGATATTGGCCAGCGCTGCCGCTTCGGTACTTAGTTGAATAGCGTCGGGATCGATGGCGGCATCACCTGATCCGGTTGATTTCAGAGGAATGAGGTCCATCGCGCAGAGGGGACATTTTCCCGGCTTGTCCATCCGTATCTGAGGGTGCATCGAGCAGGTCCATATTTCCTCGCCGTGATCATGATCGTGACCGTGTTCTGCCGTTGCAGTCCCGTCGTTCGACGAGGAGCCGCCGGAGAAAATCAACCAACCGAGGAATAGTCCTACTAACAGGATCAATCCGTAGGTAACATACTTATTATTGATCGCTTTCTTTATCTTAGTGTTCATATTTTTTTAAATTAAAAATTAAAAGTGAATGAGGCAAGTTTTTGTATCGAAGCTACCATCGTATTGTATTCGGCGATGGATTCTGCTTTCTTTAACTTATAATCGAGTAATTGGCGCTGTACCTGTATGACATCGGTCAGGTCGCTTTTTCCCGAGATAAACTCCTGTACCAGTAAATGATAGGTTGTTTGTGCGAGTTGTGCCTGCTTCTCGTACAGGGCAATTTTTCTCGAGGCATCATCCAGAGAGTGCCTGCTGCGATAAAGTTCGGTATACAAGGTGTTCTGGGTATCGGCATATTGCTGTCGGCTTGCCTGCCAGCGGATATTGCTCTCCTTTTGTTGTGCCTTGTATTTACTTCGATAAATAGGCAGGCTGATAGAGACCATCGGCATGATCATGTCCTTGCCGTTCATATCCGTTACCGGGAGGCCTGCATGCCCCATATCCATCCGTTTGCCGATTACCGAATACTGTAACCCTATCCCTAACATCGGATAACCCATTTTTTTGTCCATTTCTGCTTTGGCCCTGTAGGCCGCCCCTTCCTGGTCGATCATCGCCAGCATCGGATTGTTCAGATTGATCTGTTCAGCCGTTAAGGCTACGTCCAATGAAAACGGTATCGCAATGATCGAGTCGGGGAGATGCACCCTGTTGTTGTCCGGTCGGTTCAACAACACGTTGAAGGCTGCCGTTTCGGCTTCGATTTGAGATAAGATGCTTTCGATACTGTTCTCCAGTTCTGCAATTTCCAATTGGATACGCAATACAGCCGACATGCCGGAAGAACTGCCCATACTTTGCATGCTTCCCCCGGAACTCATGGAAGACATAGTGTTGCCGGTAGTTTGAGGCTGGGTCGTTGTTCCTCCCATGGACGATCCCATACTCCCCATATTTCCCGATGCACCCATACTGCTTGTGGCTGTAGAAGAGGATCCGGTAGCCGATGTTGTTTGCGTACGTTCCCCGGAACCTGTGGCTCCTGCCGGAGAAGCGGAAAACTTACGTATGGCCAGTGTCTCCAGTTGTTTCAGGTAATCCCGGTTCTCGCGGCTGTTGCTTAATTGCTGCTGCAGACTGCACAGAGTGAACCATTGTGTATAAACCCGCAGGTAAAGGTTATCGCGCGTCTCCCTGAATTGTTCGAAAGCCATGTTAGCCATGTGTTCTGCTTCGGTGCGTGCAGCTTTGCGCGTTCCGAACCAGGGGAACATCTGCATCAAGGTGAAATCGACAATCTGGCGACCGTCGATGATCTCCATCGGTTGCAGGAAGAAGCCTATTTCCAGTTCGGGATCGGGGTAAGCACCCGCCTGCGGCTTCTTTTCCAGTGATGCTTTATAGGCCAGAAAGTCGGCCCTCACTCCCGGGTTATTGCGTGCTGCCACTTCGAGGTAGTGGAGCAGGGAGTCGGAAACCTGAGGTGTCGCAAGTGAATTGGCCTCCTGTCGGGGGATCGGCAGGCCGGTAGGTGAATCGGCCTGAGCAAACAATGTCCCGGTCATCGCCAAAACGAAGAACAGCGTAATGAAAAATATTCTTATTGTCGACATATCTGTTTTGTTTTTATTCTTTAATGCTACCATGTTTTTTAATCACCGATTCGCGCCACCAGCATTGGAGGACGGGTACAACGAATATCGTCATGGATTGGATCAGCATCCCTCCGAAGGTAGGTATGGCGATCGGCACCATAATATCGGAACCCCTTCCCGTGGAAGTGAGGATAGGCAGTAAGGCGATCAGGGTGACCGCGGTGGTCATCGCTGCCGGGCGTACACGCCGTAAGCCTGCGTACACGACCGCCTCCCTGATCTCTTCTTTGGTCTGCGGGTTGCGTTCGAGGAATGTATCATGAATGAACGATCCCATCAATACCCCGTCGCTTGTGGATATACCGAACAAGGCGATAAACCCTACCCACACGGCAATACTGAGGTTGACCGGGCGCATTTGGAACAGGTCGCGCATATTCACGTCGCCAACCGAAAAATTCAGAAACCACGGTTCACCATATAACCATAATAAGATAAATCCTCCGGCAAAAGCGACAAATACTCCTGAGAAATGGATGAATGACGCGGTAACGGTCTTGAACTGGAAATAAAGGATGACCAGGATCAGGATCAGGCATACCGGAATCAGGATCAGTAACCGATCAGTTGCCCGTTGCTGTTGCTCATAATTACCGGCAAATGTATAGGAGACTCCTTGCGGAAGCCGAAGGTCACCGGAATTGATTTTATCTCTCAGTACTTTGTCCGCTTCCTTTACGACATCGACCTCTGCTTTTCCGGCAATCTTGTCGAAGATGACATACCCTATCAGGAAGGTATTTTCACTTTGAATCATCTGGGCGCCACGGGTATATCCTATGTCGGCCACTTCTTTCAACGGTATCTGTGCGCCGGTGGCGGTGGGGATGATCAGGTTGCCCAGTTCTTCGGGGTTTTCGCGTAGTTCACGTGGATACCGTAACCGTACGGGAAACCGCTCACGCCCTTCCACTGTCGTGGTCAATGCCATACCGCCCACTGCGGCGCTGATGACATCCTGCAGGTCGGCGACCGTGATGCCGTACCGTGCCATATTCTGTCGGTTCAGGCCAATCTCCACATAGGGAGCACCCACGGCACGGTCGTAAAACACGGTAGAAGGTAAAACCGAGGGTACCTCTTTCAAAGCAGCCTCAAGGAGTTTTCCTCCTTCTTCGATTGCCTCGAGGTTGGGTCCGGATACTTTCAATCCCATCGGCGCCCGCATTCCTGTCTGTAGCATCACCAACCGTGCTTCGATGGGTTGGAGCTTGGGTGACGAGGTGAGTCCGGGCAGATGTGACACGTTCACGATCTCCTGCCATATATCGTCGGCCGATTTGATTTCCGGACGCCATTGACGGAAATAATCGCCTCTGCGGTCGATAACCAGACTGTCGGCGGGGATCAGTCGGAAACCCTCTTCAGGGTTATAAGTGGCCCCGCTTTTCAGTAGGTATTCTCCTTTGCGGTTGGTTTTAAACCGCATGCGCCGGCCATCCTGGTCGAGGATATATTCCGGACGGTAATTGATGACATTCTCGAACATTTGCGTGGGGGCGGGGTCGAGCGCCGAATTTACACGCCCCCATTTGCCGACCGTCATTTCCACTTCGGGAATATTGGTTATCCTTTTATCCAATGCTTCCACAAACTGCAGGTTTTGCTCGATACCCGTATGCGGCATACTTGTCGGCATCAACAGGAAAGAACCTTCGTTAAGGCTCGGCATGAATTCTTCGCCTATGCCGGGAAACCGATCGGTGGACGCCTGCCAGAAGGCGGTCTGCCGGAAATTTTTCCATCCTGCGGTCTCGAATCCCTTTGCTATAAAGCCGAATATAGAGTCGAATCCCAGCCAGATAGTGACACCGAATAGCAGTGTGAAAATCGGGATTGCCATAAATTTCCACCGGTTGGCCAGACACCACCGTATCAGTTTTTCGTAGTTGTTGATCAAGAGTGTAAAAAAACCGAGGATCAGCCCGATAAAAACGATCACCATCAGGAAATTGACTACAAAACCTTTTTGAGGTCCCATCGGCAACCATTGGGAAGTCAGGAAGACGGTTGCCGCGAGGATTGCAATGCCTGCGGTAATATAAGTAGTTATCTTTTTATTTTTCCAGCGGTGGGCATACAGGTTATTTATTCCGAACAGGGGCAATACAATTGCTGCACCTACGCCGGTGAAAATAAACAGCAAGATACCGCCGACGATAAGCGCGATATTCAGGGCTTTTCGTATGGTTCCGGACGATATTCTGATCGAGAAGAAATAGTAGGTGAGGGTGGGGACGACCGTCATACCGAGGATCAGAGCTGATACCAGTGTAATGGTTTTGGTATAGGCGAGTGGCCGGAAGAGTTTACCCTCCTGTGCTTCCAGGAAGAATACGGGCAGGAAGCTGACAATGGTGGTAAGCATGGCCACGATGGTGGGAGTGGAAACCTCGCTCACCGCCCGGTGTATCAGCTGCACAAAAGCTTTTCCTTTGGTAATGCCTTTGTTTTCCGGTTTCTCCATGTGCTGGATCACGATCTCCACGAAGACGACACCTATATCGGTCATCACCCCGACTGCAATGGCGATGCCCGACAGGGCAACGATATTGGCGTCGATCTGCAATAGCCGCATCACGATAAAGGCGGCCAGGACTGTTATGGGGAGCAGGCTGGATATGACGACCGATGCCCTCAGATTGACAATGATAATAATAATGACGATGATACTGATGATCATTTCCAGCGTGAGGTCGTCTTCGAGGGTGCCGATCGTTTCCTGTATCAAACCTGAACGGTCGTAGAACGGAACCACCGTTACTTTGGATACCGTGCCGTCATCGAGTACCTTTTGCGGTAAACCCGATTCTATCTCATCGATTTTCTTTTTTACATTATCGATTACCTGAAGCGGATTTGAACCGTATCGGGCAACCACCACGCCGCCTACGGCTTCCACGCCCTCCTTGTCGAGTCCGCCGCGCCGGGTGGCGGGACCAATATTGACGAAAGCCACATCTTTTATCTTCACCGGCACGCCGTTACGCACGGCCACTACGGCTTCCTCCAGGTCGGAGACATTTTTGATATACCCGAGCCCGCGCACAAGGTATTCGGCTTTATTGATTTCGACCGTTTCCGCACCGATATCGAGATTACTTTTCTGCACGGCACTCATGATGTCCATGATAGAAACGCCAAAAGCACGCATGGCATTGGGGTTGATCTCTACCTGGTACTCTTTCACAAATCCGCCGATGGAAGCGACTTCCGATACGCCTTCTGCTGACGAAACCGAATAACGCACATAGAAATCCTGTACAGTGCGCAGTTCGTCGGGATCCCATCCGCCTGTGGGCCTGCCCGTTTCGGGATCACGCCCTTCAAGGGTGTACCAGAATATCTGTCCGAGCGCAGTGGCATCGGGACCAAGGCTGGGCTGAACCCCTTCGGGCAACGTGCCGGCCGGGAGGGAATTGAGTTTTTCCAGTATACGTGAACGGCTCCAGTAGAACTCTATATCTTCATCGAAGATAATATAGATGAACGACATGCCGAACATGGAAGTACTGCGGATGGTCTTTACCCCCGGAATACCCAGCAGTGAGGTAGTCAGCGGATAGGTGATCTGGTCCTGGATATCTTTGGGAGAACGTCCCATCCATTCGGTAGCGACGATCTGCTGGTTATCGCCAATGTCGGGGATCGCATCCACGGGTACCGGATCGCGAGGCAGGATGCCTCCACCCCAGTTGAAAGGAGCGGTGGACAATCCCCATGCAATGATCGCGACTAATAACAGTAACGTGATAATTCTGTTTTCAAGAAAATATCGAATGATTTTGTTGAGCATAGTGAATTTGATTTTATGATGATATCTCACAGTGATTGGATTCTGCCAGATATGAGAATGCAAAAGATTGACTATGAATGGTGATGTCAATCCCTATGTGGCCGGTTGTTTATAGCGAAAACGACCGGTATCGTAAAATCAAATACGGTAAATACAGATGTAAGTGAGCAGACTTACATCTTTCAGGAAAAGACCTTCCGGAGGAAAGTCGGGATCAAGAGTTTGGATGTTGGTGAATGGATCCGATAATTGATACAACTGAGTCATAACGCCTGCTTGGTGCTCTATAGAGAGAGGCAGGAGACGCAGTACCGGCTGTTCTACCTTATTCTGGTAGTCGTCAGTGGCCAACTCGAGTAGTTGTGTGTCGCAGCACCGGTCACCGGGGGCATGCCATTCATAATCGTGATGGGCAGCATCGGTTTTGGGCGTATCACAACAGGAATGGTTGTTTCCACGGTCTGTACCATATACGGGATTGGTATTTGTGTTTACAGGTTGGGCAAACAGGTTGAGTGATTGCAACTCGCCGGCACAATAATGCAATGCGATGACAGGTTGTATCGCAAAGATCATCATGATGGGTAATAATAATATGGCAGTTGTTCTACTCATGTATAGTCACCTTCTTGTTGAAAAAGATATTTCCTTTTTTGCCCGCTAAATAAAATCTCCGTTGTCATTACAACAAAGAAACAATTAACAAGTTTGCAAATCTATCAATTTATTTTCTGATATAAAAATTAAAATCGTATTTTGTGAACGTAAACCTTCCACATAAAAGGCTTTATGGGGGTGCGAACAGGCGCCGCATCTGTCTCTTTTACTGTGATGAACGCTGCTCCCGTGAGAGTTACCGCCCGTAAGAAATTCCGTTTGTCTATGGTTGTTTTTTATTGTTGAATTGTTTTAAAGATTCTTGCCATCCGCTCGAATGAATAAAAAGTATTCCCGGTTATATTATCCAGGGAAATCTGAAGCAGGATTCATTGTAAAGTGAATAATCGGCCTTCCCGTTCACGGCGAATATTTTTATTTCACGGGCTTCCTGCAAAAGTTCGATGGCATATTGCACTGTTGCCCCCGTTTTTATGCGATCTTCCACCAGCAGGATTGATTTACCTTTATAATCAAAGTCGATAGGGGAGACTAACTTAGGGCTGTCGTATTTTGGCTGTTGGTTGGGATCACGTAAATTGATCTTTAGAAGTTGTATTTCTATATTCAACCGCTGGTTGATGATGGCTGCCGGAATGATGCCCCCATTGGCAATCGCGACAATCATGTCAAAAGTTTCATGAAAGGTAATCTCTCGAAACCGTTGCATGACTTCTTCAAATGATTTTCCTGTAGTCATTTTATAGTTTGTCTATTGCTTTCAATAAGAAATACCCACCAAAAAGTTGCAGAAGCATCCCGGGAATACCGAGGCGGAAATCCTGTACGGCAAGGGTGAAATTTTGTGTCATCGCCCATTCTATCCCTGTCCCTATTAGTTGGTAAGCGGTAATAGTCAGTAAAATACCAATAAGAGATACTTTCCCGAAATGTTTGGCAGCCCATGCAGCTACGATTGCCAGAGTAACCGATTTGACGAGGATGGCCGGCAGTACGGCCGCAGGAGGCATACCAAACAGTAGATGGTTGGCCAACGGTGACAAGACTGCCGTCAGTAATCCCACATATATTCCATATTTATAAGCGGCGATCAATGTAAAGAAGTAAATAGGCAGGAAAATGAATCCTCCCTGTGGAATAAGGTGTGCCAATTGTGGTAAGAGAAGGTTTCCAACGATAAATATCGTCGCGAACAGATAAGTTTTCGTGTTACTGAGGTTGAAAGAATATAACTTGGCAGTTGTAGACATAATTTATTGTTATCTATCGGTTTATATTTTCAAGAAGTAGGAGTGCCTATCTTACAAAACTATGAATTAAATCATTGAATAGGGGAGGTGAAATAGTTATTTTTATTTAAAAATAATATCAAGGCCCTTTTGTCACTTTGTTTAAAAGAGCATCGGCAGGAATTCCGACAGGTAGATTCGCCAGTTGCGCCATGTATGTCCCCCTTCTGATTCCCGGTAAATATAAGGAAAGTCCATTTCATCCAGTTTTTTCCTGAAATCGATATTGGCCTGATAGAGAAAATCCTCTTTCCCGATTGCTATCCAGTAGAGTACATAATCATTTACTTTTTGTGTTTTCAATGTCTCCTCGATATGATCATATACTTTTGATTTGACTGCTTCATCAGGCATGATGGCCGCTGAGAAAAGTCCCATGTAATCAAAAGTATCCGGATAGTATCTGGAGATGTGCAGAGTGTGGAATCCACCCATGGAAAGCCCGGCAATAGCTCGTCCTTTTTTTTCAGGGATGGTTCGGTACTGAGTATCAACAAACCGGATAATCTCACCAAAAGTCTCCTCATATTTTCCATCCATGGTATGCGGTAGCCGGAACGCAGGCTTGTAGAAGCCTATGCTCGATTCGCCGGGAGCGGCTTCCTGTGATACATTCCCGTTAGGCATTACAATAATCATAGGTTTTGTTCTTCCTTCGGCAATCAGGTTATCCGCTATCTGTGATGCACGTCCGAGGGTTATCCAAGCTTCTTCGTCGCCACCCATGCCATGCAAGAGATAAAGAACCGGATAGGAACTGTTGTTCTCTTCATATCCGGGTGGTGTATAGATAGTAATCCGCCGGGCCATATTGTTGCCGGGTGATTGATACCACCGTTTTGTTATTGTGCCGTGTGGAACACTATTCACTTTATAGAGGTCGGCTTGTCCTCCACCGACGAGTAGCACGTTCAATGTACTGGCTACGTCGCGTCGGTAATACACATTGTTGGGATCGTTTATCTGTAGTCTGTCCACATTGAAAGCGTAGGTGTACAATTCGGAGGAAAGGGGATGTGTTGTATAACTCCAAACCCCGTCGGCGCCTTTTGTCATTTTCGCTTCCTCCCCGGGAGCCAGAAAGTCACCCGTCACAGATACGTCGTTGGCAGTAGGGGCCGCTAAACGGAATGTGACGGAATTGTCGGCATGTATCTCCGGGGAGATAATCTCTTTATTCTGCCCAAAAGACAGATTTTCCTGTGCATCCAATGAAAAAGACAGCAATAAAGCTACTCCTAAAATTGAGGAAAAGTGGATCTTCATTTGTTATTTGGGTTTTAAAATATATACGGCTAAATTTTTATTATGAAACATAAATTCCTTCTTTTTCAATACATTACTTTAAGTATGAATTCATATTTTCTCTAAATCGAATAATATCACAAGGCAGTCTGACAAATTTTCCAGATATTCTTTTAAATCCATTACCAGAAAAGGATTCGATGTCTCAGTTCCCACACATGTATCAGCAATTGAATATATTCATCTTTTGCCTTCATCCAAACTAATTTGTTTCACAAAGCTAATAAAAACTATCGGTAAAGAAAATACGTATTGCATTTTTTATATAATAAAATAAATAGTACCGGATGTTAAAAGTAAACACAAGAAATTTTTTCAGTGTAACTTTCCTGAATTTTAGGACAAAAATGCGAGATGCATTCCTGAATAAAAGGGATATAATGAATACGTGCCAAAAGCACTGTTTTAGGGCAGGAATGTCATGCAGGTATGACTATTGTCAATTTTGATGAACAAAAATAAATTTTGTGTAATAATGATTGGGTAAAATCGTTTAGTAGAGGTTATCTTTGCAGTAAAAAGTCCGACCAATATGTGGAAAGATATACTCTTTGTAGGGATTGGAGGGGGGATTGGTAGTATCTTTCGGTTCATTGCTTCCCGTTTTGTTATCAGGCATGTTCCTGTTGAATGGTTGTTTGCAGGTACGCTCGCAGTAAATATTACAGGATGTTTCCTGATCGGGATATTATCAGGGTGGATGCTTGCGCATCAACCGGAAAATCAAACATTCCGTCTGCTTTTGATTGTAGGGTTTTGTGGCGGGTATACCACGTTTTCAACCTTCGCATTTGAAAACCTTCGGTTGATAGAAACGAACCAATGGGGTTTATTTATATTATATACATTGGTGAGTGTTATTATCGGTCTGCTGGCTGTGTGGGGTGGGATGAAATTGGTGGGCTGAGTAAAAATGCGCCATACGAAGAAAAATCGTACGGCGCATTCTATTATCATTGTTATCTGAATTTTACTTCAGTTCCTTGATGCGGATATTCCTGAACATTACTTTTGATCCATGTCCCAAAAAACCGATATGGCCGGTTTTATTGAGCAGACCGGGATGTTGTCTTTTATCTCTTGTTCCGTTTTTAGACGCTTCACGGATATTACCGTCGAGGATGGTCGTTCCATTAAGTATTACCTTGATATGATCTCCATCGGCAATCACTTCCTGATAATTCCATTCTCCGAGGGGTTTCAGGAATCCCCTTTTCGCCGGAATCACGCCATAGACTGAGCCGTGATACTGGTATATGGCCAGCTTTTCGTAGATAGGCGCGTCATTATCCAATATCTGTAATTCCATACCCACGTAAGCTGCATCGCCTTCCAGAGGCGTGCGGATACCTAATCCGTTGTTGGCTCCCGGCGTGAGCATGAACTCGAAACGGAAGACGAAGTTATCGAATTGCTCATTGGTATAGAGATTGCCCCCCGATCCCTTGCTGGGGTGCAAAACGATATTGCCGCTTTCTACGGCATAGTCCCTTTTGTTACCTGTCCACTGGTCGAGGTTTGTCCCGTCGAAGAGGATGCGAAAACCCTCTTTTTCTTCTTCTGATGATAATTTGAAAGGCCCCGGACGGGATATTTCTTTGATGAAGATGTCGCGGTAGGCCACCTTGCTGCCATGCGCCTGCAATTCGATCTGTTCCATCGGGAAAATCGACTGGTTCCTGTCCCAGTAGTTCTCCAGGATCACATTGTCGGTTACCAATTCTCCGTTCAACCAAACCGATACACGTTCTCCTACCATACGGATAAGGAAAGTATTCCATTCACCCACCTTCTGGTCAGCCACCTTGAGCGGTTTACTTAGGTTGTGTTTGTTGTTATAGAGTCCTCCAGAACCTACTTCCGCACCTACGTTCGTGCGGGCGGTATCCCATATCTGTACCTGCGGTGTCCCGCGCAGATAGATTCCCGCATCGGGTTCGGCACCCGGATAGAGTTTCCAGTCTACCAGCATCTCAAAATCGCCGTATTGCTTTTCGGTACAGAGGTTATTATATCCTTTCCCGTCAAAAATGATATTGCCGTCCTCTACTTTCCAGTCGTTGCCTGCCTCTTTATCGGCTTTTTTCTGAGCAGCAGCCAACTCTCGGGAGGACATCTTTGCCCGTTTGATGGGATTTTCTACTAACCCTTTCCATCCGTCAAGATCTTTTCCATTGAAGAGAGAGATAAATCCACCTTTGGTTGGATTTTCTGTGAGGTATTTGGTGATGGACTGTCGTTGATAATCGGCATCGGGATTGGAGAGTGTCTTGCTCACCTTGTTCAGTATATGAGTTGTCTCAGCCCCTGCAAACGAAGAATTATTGATAGCGATATTCATTGCTGCTTGTGCTGCATTTTCGCTCAAAGCCGTATTATCCATGTAGGGTGCTGCAAAAAGCATTGCTTGATATTGCCCTGTATTGCCTGCTAGTCGCAGTATATCGTTTTTCTGCTTGTCAGTTTGGGCGAACTGCATCGTTTCTCGAAGGTAAAGATATTTAATTGCTCCGGTCTGATCAGACTTACGGATTAAAGCGATCAATGCATCGGTTACTTTTTTCAGTTCGTTTTTTTCTTTACTGTTTCTTGCAATATCTAGTATAGGATAGATTACAAGGAAAGACTTCCACTGTGTGAGTGCATTGAAAGCTGATTCTTTTTCTGCTCCCTCGGACGTGGCATAAGCCGTGGTAATGATATCCATGGCTTCCTGTGACTCGCTGTTTGTCAACGCGGTATAATAGAGATGTTTGTTGGGGGAGTTTTTCATCCTTTGCGTCACCATGTCAAGTTGTTCTTCTGCCGGCAGATAGTTCAATGCCGCATTGATTGCCTGTTGAATGGCGGGCACATCTGAGGCATCCGCTCGTTCAAGCAAGGTAAATAAATCCGGCAGGTTCTTGTCTGTCGACACATCTTTCAGCGTATTGGCGGCGGCAGATTTTATATTTTTATTGTCACTGAACATCTGGTTGTAAACCAGGTTGTACTGGCTTTTCATCTTCCGGTTGGAGACAAGTTCCAGTATCGCCTTTTTCCCTATATCGCCGCTATCCTCAAACACCGAAGCAAGCGTATAGGAGATATCGCCATTATAAGTGGATAAAGCTTCTTTTGCCAGCGTGACGGTCTCATCATTGTCGCTTTTCAGGAGCGATGCCAGGGTAATCAATGCTTCTTCACCACCCAATTTTGCCAGTGAGAGTACGGCCGCTTTCTGTACCATGTCGACCGGTGAACCGGCAAACGCAGTAATCTGGGGTATGGATGCTTTTTTATCGTGTTTGCCCGACCAATAGACAAGTGCTGTCTGTACTTCCGGCGATTTGGTAGAAGCGAGTGTTGCCTGTATCAATTCGGATGATTTTTTATCGTTCCCGAACAATAGGTTCAATACACCCGAAAGGTAGGTGATGTCGCCATCCTTGATGATCTTGTTCATATCCTCTTTTTTTACCGTAGGTTGTGCCAGCAATAGTTTGGTAGCCGCAATCCGGATATCCTGCTTACCCAATTTTTTACCGGTGGCCAATAATTTTTCAGCCTCTTTTTTCACCAGTTTCGATTCTGTATCGTTCAATCTGCCAAGCAGTAAAATATAGGAAGCGGTGGCGTTATCTTTCTGGTATGCATAACCGGCTTTCTTCGCGGCATCGCGTAAGGGTTTGAGTGATGCTTTTGATCCGGTATTTCCCAAAGCGTTTAACAACACTTTCCGCATTGCTTCCGGCGGATTCCGGTTGAGAAGGGCCAACAGGGTCGATTCAGCTTTCTCGTATGCTAATTGGCTGAGGGCGTTTACCATGTTCAATTTGATTTTTTCGTCAGATGAAGAGGTAAGTGCAGCCAGTAACGCATCGCCGGATTTTTCTGTTCCGATGGATACCAGTGCCTGTGCAGCAGGATCGGACAGGTATTCATCCGAAAGGAAAGCCGAGAGAGCTTCCACATTGTCATCCTTACCGATCATCCTGAGCTGGCGTATCACGAAGGCCTTCACTTCTTTGTCCAACGGTCGGGTGAGAGCCTTTTCAAAGGCGCCGGCGGCTACCTTGCGCATTGCATTGTCGTTGGCCACGAAATGGGTCCATCCGCTGATAGCATAATCGAGCGTTTCATTGCTTTGATCTCCGGGGGGATTCATCCTGCCAATCAGGTCGAGCAATCCTTCTTCTCCGGTAGAGACTAAATCCGCGATTATCTGGTTGTATTTGTGGGGTGTATCGGCCGGCAGCTGAGCCAACGCGTCGGCAATGACGGTGGTTTTTGTTCTTCCTTCCGGCAGTTGGGCCTGTATTCCGCTTGTAATAAGCAGACTCATACAGAATATAAGTAACTGTATATGTTTCATTTTTGAATTAAAAATTAAAATTCATTATTCACATTAATTTCGTCCATTTTCTGTCGTCACTCGACAAAG
>NZ_DHOS01000010.1:40269-168952 GCF_002410825.1 Proteiniphilum sp. UBA5384
ATTTTCTGTCGTCACTCGACAAAGTTCAAACAAGTTTGGCTATGTGCTCTTCCTCGGAAAATTGGCACATTAAATAGTCCACGGTGCACGGGTAGGTTGATCCAGCAACCGGTTGGCTTCTTCGTCGTTGACAAAGATTTCGTTGACAGGATCAAATTCGAGTGTCCTGTTGAGTTGGAGTGCCACCGTACCCATATTTACGATTGTGGAGGAACGGAAACCATTGATTTCATTCAGCGCAAATTTCTGCCTGTTGCGAATGCATTCAAGAAAATCGGTGTTTTGAGCCTGAGGATCGGGGAAATCGGCCAACTTCTTTTCCCAGTCCGGAATATCGCATACAAAATTCTTATATACATTCCCATTCGGTCCGGCAATATAGGGTGTATTCGGTTTCCCGTAATCACCTCCCCAGAGGATTATCTGGCAACCGTCTTCGTAAGTATACGTGATGGATCGCCATGTACCTACCGCGTCGGGGTGCTGTTGGGGTGCATCTACTTCCACTTTTACAGGACTGGTATTGTCTTTGCCCAACATATATTGCACAGGGTCGATATAATGTTGCCCCATATCGCCCAAGCCTCCTCCATCGTAATCCCAGTATCCGCGGAACGTCTGATGTACGCGGTGTGCATTATAGGGCTTGTAGGGAGCCGGTCCCAGCCACATATCATAATCGAGTTCCTGAGGAATCGGTTGCGGTTCCAGGTGTGTTTTTCCTACCCAGTAGAATTTCCAGTCGAAGCCGGTATGTTTGCTTATGGTCACCTTCAACGGCCATCCCAACAGACCGCTGTCGACCAGTTTCTTGAGGGGTTTCATCGGCGTTCCCAATCCGTAGAAAGGATCTTTGAACCGGAACCATGTGTTAAGGCGGAAGATATTGCCATGCTGTGCTATTGCTTCCTTCACCCGTTTTCCTTCTCCGATAGTGCGGGTCATT
Source organism: Proteiniphilum sp. UBA5384 (assembly GCF_002410825.1). Lineage (GTDB taxonomy): Bacteria > Bacteroidota > Bacteroidia > Bacteroidales > Dysgonomonadaceae > Proteiniphilum. The sequence continues at coordinate 41,216 of NZ_DHOS01000010.1, forward strand.
GGTTTTTCACAGAAAATATCTTTTCCGGCCTTTGCCGCTTCTACTGACATAATGCCGTGCCAGTGGGGTGGAGTGGCGATATGAACAATATCCACGTTTTTGTCGAGAATCAAGTCCCGGAAATCATGATAAAGGTTGATTTTTTCCTTTACCATGGACGCAGCCTTTGAGAGATGCGTTGTGTCTACGTCACACATGGCCACCACTCGTGTGTTGTTGTAAGGGATATGACCTCGTCCCATTCCTCCCACGCCGATGATTCCTTTAGTCAGTTGATCGCTTGGGGCAATCATGCCCTTCCCAAGTACACTCCTGGGAACAATGGTGAGTAATGTAACACCGCCCATTGTTTTTAAAAATTGTCTTCTGGAAGTCATTGATAATTTAATTTAATTATTCTAGTGTATGTTGAAATTTATTTTCTTCAATCCCTCACTCCACACAGTGAAGCAGATAGCGAAAGAATGCACTTCTTCCCGTTTCCTTGGTAGGGTCGGAAAGAAGCGCACCGAGATTATGGTAGATAAGAATATCTGGTAAAGGTATTAAATATTTAATAAACACAATCTTTATTTGCGCAAAAAAGGCATAAAAGATTCAAGAGTTGATAGCGACGTTTACCAAGGAGCATTTCATATAAAAAGAGTATTATTCTTTTAAGCGGATTAGTTTTTCTCTTATTTCGTAACGTTTTTCTGAGATTATATAGCTATAATTTAAAATAAAACTTTCCGTTTCAGGATCATAATTACTTCCTCCTAAATCCCTCACATTATTATTTTCAGTTATCATTATAGAATGGTCGCTTTGTACCGTAAACTGTAAAGACCTTAAAGGTATGTTTTCTGCAAGTTCATTCTCAGTCCCCAGAAACATCCGGCATGTAAACTCGTTGAGGGGCAGGAGTGTTTTATCTTTAAACACCTGTTGAGGCATACTGGCCCCTCCTTCCTCCTGTAAGCTGCCGGTCATGCGATAAAGTCCTGAATAAGCATTCTCCAATTTTATAGCATACAAAATGGATGATAAGTCTTTACTAATTTCGTAATTGGGTGATATGCTTTTAATTTTGAGTGGAATTACATACATACTGTCAGGAGACAACCCTTCGGAAGTAACGAATATGGGCATTGTCCCGAAAGGTTCACCTTTTCTTATCTTCACATGGAAAGAAGGAATGTTATAATGCTCTGCTTTTAGAGCCTTTACATACCTGCTTTCATCCTCTTCAAACTCTATATAATTATATTTAGCGATCAACTCATCATCAAGCCCGATTTCGATCTCAATATCTGCGTCAGGCATCAGGGAACCGCTGCAATACAACGAAATAAAACCTTCCGTGGGCGCACCTTTGAATGGATGCGTAAATGGGTTTATCTTATTTTCGCTGTGTACTATATACACGATCTTTTTATATATTTCTTTTTCATAATATTCGTCCTGGCATGAAGAAAAAGAGAGTAACATGCCAGACACAATTGACCATATTATACTTTGTTTGCTCATAATTCATACATATTATAGTTTAATTACTTACCATCCCGGATTTTGAATAAGATTAGGATTTTTATCGATATCGGAAGTGGGAATAGGGAAAAAGTACAAACGACGATCGTAATTCCGCCTGATGTTTGCATGAATAACTCGCGTTCTTTTGAAGAACATATCCGGTTCTGATCGTAACGCTTCTACATTCATCCCCTCAAAAGGCTGATAGTCGTTTTCCAATCTTTTCCACCTCCGTTGGTCGTGATACCTCCTGCCTTCCAAGGCGAATTCGATAAAACGCTCCTTAAGAATAATTTCCCTGAGTGTATCACGATTGGATACTTCATCATCGGTTAATCCCGGCAATCCGGCACGATAACGTATCATGTTGAAATATTTTTTTATTGTTTCCGTATCCCGGCTTACCGTAATGTCATCAATAGTGTACGAGTCGGTAAGTTCGTTCAACGCTTCCACATAATTCAAAAGTATTTCAGCATAACGAATGCGGGCAAAGGCCTTATTGGACACACTGCCGAAATAATAATTATCGTCCGTATGGGTATATTTCCGGAAAGTATATCCCGTCAATAACCGGTCGTCCGGATCGGAACCGACTATGGCACCTGCGTTACCATCAGCAGAATAATTGACCAAGAAATTAGAATAGGCCGTACCTGCCGTAGTGCTTAACCCGTAGAATTTAGCCCCACTAAACATAATCGTGGCATAAAAACGATATTCCCGGTTTGCGTACATGTTAAAAGTTCCGGCTTGCAGGACATAGTCGGAGAATTTTTCATCATTCTGCGTATAGCCAGTTTCGGAATATTGATACTCCGGTAATATGGTTTTAGTGATAGTACCCCCGTCTCTCATATAGTAGGCATCCACTAATTTTTGAGAGGCATTCAGCCCATTCCATCCCGAAACAAATAATGGATGCGTTCCTCTTTCAACCCTGTAAAGCGAAACCGATTCCGAATTATCCCCCCAGATACATTCTTCATTCTTATACATAATGGTTTCACCATTGAACATATCACTGTATGAATGGTATGCGTCAATATCTCCGGCACCGTCCGGAAAATGTCCGGTAGGTACATTAGGCGCCAGTTTAGGTGAATTTTCTTTCAAAGGTTTTGTGTGTAATCCATATAAACCTTTTTCTCCCAGTTGGATTACCTGATAGGCGGCTACAGCAGCTTCAGCCCACTTTTTGTTGTCGGCAGTCTGGCTGATGAAATGCTTCCCGTCTAGATTGGTCCAATTCGAGTAAAATTGGTTATTCCCATTGTATAGGGGGCTGGCAGCATATAAACGAAGACGTGAAATAAGACTTAAAGCAGTGCCTTTGGTAGGCCGCATCCAATAAGAGGTAATCTGTTCCTCGGGTAAGATGGCCGCTGCGTCAGTCAAGTCTTTGCAGATATATTCCACACACTCGTCATAGGTGCTTCGTGGTAATGCCAACTCCTCTAAAGTCTGATCATATCCTTGTGGCATGTCCGGAGTGATGACCACTGGCCCGTATTGCTCCAATAACTTGAAATAAAAATATCCTCTTAGGAAAAGGGTCATTCCAATGATTTCTCTTTTTTCGAGTGTTGTGGCATCCTCGCATTCGTTGATACGGGTCAGGATGGTATTGGTTTTACGTATTCCCCGGTAGAAGTGAATCCAATTTTGGAAATAGGAAGACGATGCATCCAATTCATTGGCAGAAAAATAATTATGCGGAAAGGTGCTTCGTTTGTATGTCCAAAACGCGTCATCGGCACCTGTGAAATAAGGATACTTTGCCGTTTCAGCATGAGATCCCGCTTCGGGTAAGATATAGGTAGCCGTATTCCATAGATAGGCTTCCACAAAAGCTTTTCTGGCAAATACCGAATCGGCACTGAAAACATCCATGAAATAAGGATCTACATTCAAATATTCACAGGAATTACAAAAAATAATGATTCCCGCTACTATGGCAATGATATATTTTTTCATATGCTAATTATTAAAAATTCATGACCAAATTCAAGGTATATCTCCGTTGGATAGGATATGCGCGCCCATTGTATGAGGCTTGTTCAGGATCCCATAATTTGACGCTGTCCCAGACCCACAGGTTTTCCCCGATAATCGATATATCCACAGTCTCCAGTGCTATTTTCTGAAAAAAATCGGATTTTAAGCGATAAGCCAATTCCACATTTTTCAACCGTAAATAGTCATTACTTGCCAACCAGAAAGTAGAGGGTTGTTCATTATTACGGAAGCTTCCATAACTGAGACGTGGAAAACGTGCATTGGGATTTTCCGTGGTCGGATTTCCCGAATAATCAGCCGATATCCATCGATTGTCCGGATTATTGGCGATAGTCAGCACATTTCCTACATTTCCTCCACTATAAGGGAAGTAGTTACCGTTATACATGAATTTCGACATGGCAGCTCCCTGGAAAAATATACTGAATGTCCAGTTTTTATAGCCTATTTCTCCTGCAATGCCGTATGTTATTTGTGGCACATCGGAGTAGTCAAAATAGATATAATCCTCCGTATCTATTTTCCCGTCCCCATTGACATCCTTATACTTGATATCTCCGGGCAAAACCTCTCCAAACTGCTTTGGACTGCTTAATATTTCATTTTCATCTTTGAATAGGCCTAAAGAAATCAATCCTGTATGAGAACCGTAAATATGTCCTGTTTTGGCTTTATATGGGTATTTAAACGGGGGTTCTTCCCAGTAGTCGATCATATTTCTGGCATAAGTGAAATTGCCACGTAAGGTTAACCAGCTGGTTTTGTTGAAAGTGTAGGTGTAAGAAGAGGTTGCATCCACTCCATTACTTTTCATGGTGCCTACATTCCCCCAAGGTTGGGAAATATTTCCTACTGTAGCCGGCAAATTGGTCCTTTCCTGAAAGATACCTTCCCGGCGGTCCCTGAAAATATCAACCACAAAGGATAACTTATCTTTGAACGTCGCTTCGATACCGATATTGCTTTTAATGGCTTTCTCCCATCTAAGATTATCGGCGCCCAATTTTGTTTCGGTAATTCCATACTTTCCGCCCCATCCTGCTGAAGCATATTCCACAAAAGTGAAATAGGGAAACCTGTAATTGGATATTTTGTCATTTCCGGCTGTACCAAATGAGTAGCGGAATTTCAGGAAAGAAACGAATGGAATGTTGTTTTTAATCCAATCATAAGATGTAGGTATCCATCCCAAAGCAATTGATGGGAAGAAGCCAAACTGTTCACCTCTTTTAAAGTTCTCTGATCCGGTATATCCGAAATTTGCTTCTATCAGATAAGTGTCGTATAAAGAGTAAGTCACCCTGCCCGATATTCCCTGATTCCGTTCCGGGATGGCATCTGTTCCATCCCGGTCGCTCTCGGTAAATTCCTGATGAAAATAATGGATCAGTCCTCCTACACGATGTTTCTCATTGAACGTCCTGTCATAAATGAGAGAACTTTCCAGATAAGTCTTTTGCCTGGATAAAGCATCTGTTGTTACTTTAAGGGGTTCATTGTCATATTTCAGTTCCAGGTCCAGCTCCCCGTTCACTTTACGTTTGTTGGCATAGTAGAGGTCCGGCATTTTACTACGGGTAACCACATGATTGGTATATGTGTCGAAAGAGTAAAGCACTCTGGCGGAAAGACCCTTAACCCATTGTGAAAAATCCTGCGTGAGGGAAAGATTCGATTGCACACCGGTATTCTTGTCGCTCACATAACCGGTATGGTTAAGCAATACGGCCGGTGAAACTTCCGACAATGACTTTCCGTAGGTGGGCAATTGCCCGGTAGAGTATTGTACAGGGACTGTCAGCGGTGTAAGATTGGCTTGAGAACTCCAGATGTAGGAGGTGCTACCCATTCCCGGGCGATTCTGGTTGGTCAAATATCCGTCCACGCCTAATGAAATGGTCGTGGATTTGGTCACGTTGATATCCAGATTGGAGCGGAATGAATGTTTATTGTATTTTACATTGGTATTATAATCGTTCAACCCACTTTCTTTGTATAACGCATCGGACGAATAGGTGCTGGCACTTAAGAAATATCTGGCCACGTCACCTCCCCCGGATACGCTCAGATAATGATTGCGGTTCGTTGTATATTTTTTTAAAATCTCTTTTTGCCAGTCCACGTTGGGATATAAATCGGGGTCGACTCCTTTTCTGATAATGTGTAATTCCACATCATCATATATGGGAGTCTGCCCCCGCATGGCACGGGCTTCATTGGCCAATACCGCGTAATCATAAGCTTCCAGGTAATCGGGCATCCTGGGGGAATGGGATATCGTCGCATAGTTTTTAAATTTAATGGATAGTTTTCCTGACGACCCTTTTTTGGTGGTAATCAATACAACGCCATTTGCTCCCCGCACCCCGTACACAGCTGTGGCAGAAGCATCTTTGAGTACAGAAAAGCTTTCGATATCTTCCGGGTCGATCTGGTCTATACCCGAACGTTCGATCCCGTCAATTAAGATAAGCGCACTCTGGTTAGCGCCAAAGGTACTGATACCGCGAATCCAGAATTGAGAAAAATCATTCCCCGGTTCACCGCTTCGCTGCACGGAAACGATACCGGCCACTTTTCCGGCCAGTGCATTGGTGATGGAAGAGGAGGGGGTTTTCAATTCATTTACATCTACAGAGGATATGGAACCTACGACACTTACTTTGCGTTGTTGGCCATGGCCTACTACTACCACTTCGTCCAGTGCTGTCCCTCCACTTTCTTTCAACTGGATTTTTAGATTTGAAACGCTCTCCGTCACCAATATCTCTTCTTTTTCAAAGTCAATGAAAGAGATAACTACAATACTATTCTTGGTGGTTTTTATGGAAAATTTACCTTCTAAATCGGATACAACTCCCACTCCCGGTTCATTCTTTATATATACATTGGCTCCCGGCAAAGGTTCTCCGGTTTCATCCAGGATAACTCCCGATACCTGTAACTCCCGCTCTACGCTTTGGGCTGAAATGCTATATGTGCCAAGACAGAAAAGGAACACATATAAAATATATATCTTTCTCATATATTATTCAATTATAATTTTCCTGATTCTATAATTATTCATATCACATACATATATCGCTCCATCTACAGGACTTACGCATACACCATAAGGGCTACTGAACAGCGATTTCTCAGGAGCGCCATTCATATATCCGGTCTGTCCAGGTATACCCGCGATGGTGCTTGTATATCCATCGGGGCGAACCATACGTATCACATGATTATTACGGTCGGCGACGATCAGGTTACCATCAAGATCTACGGCTATCTGTGTTGGAGTATTGAATTGTGCTTCGGCACCGGGACCATCATTGTGCCCTTTGGTAGAACCTGCTAAGAATTTAAACTCATTGGTCCTCAAGTCAAAATAATAGATTTTACTTTCATCTCTTGTGGCTATATATACTCTTCTGTCTTTTTGAGAATAAGCTACATACACATAATCCCCGCTACGGATCACACCTTCCGCAAGGTAACCCCATTCTCCCGTTTTTGTGTCGACTTTAAACAGACTGCCGTTCTCTGCCCCGAAATAGAGTATTTCATCCTCATCGATGGCCAATTGTGAAACCCAATCTACTTTATCCCGGGGTATATTTGTTGGAATGACATATGCATTCCATTGTCTGTCAGGGTCAAAACAATATACATTCCGGTCTGTTGTACTTGTTCTCCAGACATACGCGGAAATATACACACGCTTACCGTCAATAGATGTACATCCTCCCACGGGGCGGGCTATATGGTCTGCCAGTGTTATAACCTGGTCCGTTTGTGGAGATATCAGCCTTACCCGTTTCTCATTATCCGTTACGAAGAGGTTATTTTCCCAATCACAATGAATGAAACGGGGAGACTCAAACATCGCTTCACCTATTGTACCGTCTTTAAATCCTCCTTTCCCGTCAGCATCTACAATCCCGGCAAAAGGGGAGACACTGGCTGATAGAATATACTTGAACTGTTTGGATTTGCAGATAACACTATCATTTCCTATCACAACCGAGATATCACTCAGATCACCCGGTTGCCGGGGGACTACAACGTATATAAGGTCTTCGGCTACACCTACCACCGTTGCTTTTTTATTATTAAAATAAACCTTAACGAGGGAGGGATCGTTTCCAAAATTTTTTCCAAGAAGTACCATTTTTGATGCTATACCACCTGAATCCGGAAGAAACGAATCAAAAGTAACGGGTATTTGAGGGTCATAAGGGTTTATCTGAACCTTGTTGTCGTCATTATTACACGCGACAACGAACAACAAAAACAATACATAGATATTTTTGTATTTTTTTATATTTTTCATACGATTATTCTATTTTTCTTGTTGGTATATGGAATATTAACAGTAAGGTTTGAAGTCTCAATTAAAATCCGGTATTTATTTGGAAAAAATGGTAAATTCTGCCGGGAAAGATACTTTGTCGCGGATAGTCCCATCAAGTTGGTGGAGCCATGTGTCGAATTCCCGTTTTCCTTCTTTAAGAACCACTACACGAACACCGTTAATTTGGGGAGTGTAAGTGGTTTTCCAACCGCTGAAATGTCCGTAAGCCAGCGCGATACCATAATAATTCACTATATAGTCGTTTACATGGTCGTGTCCAACAAACGTAGCCATTACATCGCCCATTTCCTGCATCATCAAGAACATACCCGAGTTGAGTTCGGGAGGACATTCGTCTTCCCTTCTCTCTCCATAGCGTATATTTTTTTCATCGTTGAATGCCAACCGGTATTCTGGTAAGGCGATATGAAAATAGGCCAAAGCAGGTAGCGGATGGAAATTATTTTTGATCGTATAGTAAATACTTTGCTCTTTGTACCATTGTATCTGTTTGTCTGTTATCCAGGCATAACCTTTTACGCCGTCTATTGTGGAATAGGCTCCGGTATCAAAACAGTAGATCAGGGCCGCTTCCTTGAGTGGCTTTTGACTACAGTATACAGGCAATATATTATCCATTACTCTGCCTGGGCTGACATCTGACAACCTGTTGATGTTGAAAGGGTAGGAAGTAACAATATCAGCAATCTCCTCCCTTGTTATACCCTGTTCATGATCGTGGTTACCCAATGTCACGGCGAAGGGGATTTTACGATCAATGACAAATTTGGTTACAGCATCCCATCCTTCCCGCACCGGTCTTCCGGTAATGATATCTCCTGTAAAGATGACCATATCAGGTTTTTCTGTATCCAGTATTCTGGGAATAAGCGTCAAAGTCGTATCTGATTTCGGATTACCGTGCATATAATGCATATCGGTAAACTGTACGATTTTAAAAGTGCCGTCTTTTTTAAAGGAAAGTTTTTGGGCATTTGCTGTAAAAACGATTGCTCCAATCGTTAATGTAAGAATCCATTTTTTGTGTGTCATAATCTTTAATCTTTTAATAACCACATGATTCCATTAAAATTATCCAGTCCGTTGTATTGACGTTGAATAGCTTCATTGAGATTGTCTGTGTTGTAATCAATCTCATTTTGAGGGTATTGCCACCGCGTCGGAAATTTGGTGTTATCGGTAGGATTCATATTTGAGCTGGGGTTCAGCACAAATTCGGGATATCCCGTGCGAACGAATTCAAACCACGCCAAATACCGGTTATGAAAAAAACCGGCCATATATTTTTGCTGAATGATTTGTTTGATCATGTTCTCCATGGTACCACCAAGTGCTACTGAAGAAGGATAGGAATTGATGTAAACCTCATCCATTGTTACTCCATGAGTATATTCTGTAGGCACAAAATGAACATAAAAATTCATAGAACTCTTGATCCCGTTGGAATAGTGAGTTTGGGCATCATCATCAATCCATCCTCTCACGGTCGCTTCCGCCAGAATAAATTCTACATCCCAATGACAGAACAATCCCACAGGTTCGGCAGTGGCCAGATCTATATAACGTTTATTCAGGTCGCTGTATTCCCTGTTACTTTTTTTATCGATAGTAACGCTGTATTCGTCCGATGGTTCAACACCGATATAGGCGTCGAAATCTGATTCTATTTTCCCGTTAGCCAACAACGATTCTGCCGGTTCGGCCACATAAAACAGACGTCTGTCCCGATTTCCCTTCAGGAGATCGATGTATGTGGTCGATAACATTGTGTATTGGGTAAAAGCATTCAGGTCCGTAGCCGTATTACTCCAAGGATAACAGTAGCCTTTCGCCCCATTGTAAGTAATGGCGAAATTATCGTTATAATCTCTCATCAAGGGTCGTTGGGCAACTTCTTTGAATTTATTTACGACATTCAGATCGTTGTCCGACGTTTTTTTATATAGGTTCATCAGTACATATAGTTCAAAACTGTTTGTAAGCCTACACCATTTATCTACGTTACCGCCATAAATGAAATCGCCTGATATATCGGCACCTTTCGAAAACAGGTCGTTTGCCTGGTCCAATTCATCCAAAATTCCTTTGAAAACTTCTTTTTGTGAGTCGTATTTGGGTTTGATAATACCCTGATTCCCTTGAATGGCTTCCGAATAAGGAATATCACCCACACGCATGGATAATTGGAAAAACTGCCATGCCCGGATAAAGTGTCCAAGTGCCTGGTAAGAGTTCGCAAGTTCTTTGCCCAAGTCAGCAGCATATTCGTTCATCGGCTCCACATTCTTCAGTACCGTAAGATGATTTGAAAAACTGGCTCTTCCCAGATTATTATACTGAGAGCCTTCTTTACGTTCAGTGAAGAGTATATATTTCCCATATTGGTATGGTTCGGTAAATCCTTTTGTCTCTGCAGTGGGCGTAGAGGTGATTTCCTTTATCAATGTTGTAGCAAGCCATGGAGCCATTGACTCCGAAGGTTTATCCGGGTTGGTATTGATCTCTTCGAAATTATCGCAACCTGTAAGTAGAACGGCAAATAATGCTACTATTATATTAAATAAATTTTCACTCATAATTTTCTGTTTTAATGTATGTCTCAATTTCGCCGGTTGAATTAAAATCCGATTTTAATATTGAACCCTATCATCCGTTGGGATGGAGCATTCATATCTTCCGAGCCGATGTCCGGATCGGAATATTTGAAGTCTTTTGTCCACAAGAAAAGATTTTGTCCTGTCAGCGCCACGGAAGCATTATTTATAAATGTTTTATGGGTCAGGTTTAGCGGTAGATTATAAATAACCGACAATTCCCGTAATTTTATAAACGTCTGTTTATGAATACGGTTTTCCCATGAATTCCCCCAAAGCCGCATATATTCCTGATAGCTTACCGGAATATCGTTGGGTGCGTATTGGCGGGTATCTTCAATGATATTGCCTTCGGTATCGTAAGACGCCGACCCGTTGATTACTTTCACTCCTTTGCCGATATATTTAGCCCCGTTCATTACTTCATCGTAACGATATTGAGTGTCAGTCTCAGGTGCAGATCCGGTATCGAACATTTTTCCATAGATATAATTGTCCATCAAACCACCTATGCGGCCGTCGATACTTATATTCAATGTCCAATCATGGTAAGTCAGCGTATTGATAAAACCAAAAGTGAAATCAGGATCTTTGTATCCATACAATTGATTATAGTCACTCAACCATACATTCCCATCGGCAGAATGGATGATATTTCCTTGCGGATCCCTTAGCGCTTTTTCCGTTTCAGCATAGTAATCCAGTCGTTTTCCGGGCTTCGTCCATTGGTCCTTTTTGGAATAAACGGGATCTATATCCACATAATAACGATGTTGGTACGAATAGTTCAACAGTGAATTCCAAGTAAAATCCTTATTGCTGATAATATTACCCGAGACGGTGATTTCAACTCCCCTGCGGGCATAGGTTTCTGCCGTATTAATTAAAGTGGTACTAAAACCTGATGAAGGAGCGATATCCTGTTGAATCTGCCGGTTGTGATACAATTTATCAAAATATGCGAAATCGAGGTACAACCTTTTACCGAAAAAATAGGCTGCAGACCCGATTTCCCATGTACGGGTTTTAGACGGTAATAAATTGGCTCCCATTAAATTAGATGGATAGGCTGCTGCAAGATATCCCCAAGAGTTGGAAATACTGTAAGGCAAGTTATTGTCATACACTCCAAGTGGAGATTTAGCAATCGTCCATGATCCTCTTGCCTTCCACATCCCGAGCCATGAAGGTGCATTGAAAAATTCGGATAATACCAGACTTCCAGCAACCGAAGGGTAAAAATAAGAGCGCTCTTCTTTCGGTTGGGTTGAGCTCCAGTCATTGCGTCCGGTTATATCGAGATATACAGCATTATTCCACGCAACAGATAGTTTTCCGTATATACTGTTCACCTGTTTTGCATAAGTCCCGTATATATTCTGTATGGAATTTACACCGACAGCAGTAGACGGAACCGCATTCGCTAAAGAGTACCAACCGGGTACCGCCAGTCCATTCATTGTTCTCGCCCCTTGGTTCCTGTCCTTATAATAATAAATACTGCCACCGCCTAATAGGTCGAAATCGAATTTTCCCACCGTTTTATAGTAAGAGAGCATCAGGTCGCTGTTGATACTGTAACCCCATCTTTGGTTCAGCCCATACATGCCTTTGCCGCTCCAATCCCAATATGCGCCACTGATGGAGGGACCTCGTGTGGAATATATACCGGCAGGGTTTCTGAGGTCATCTTCATTCTTATAAAAATCATAACCATTTCTGAAGACGAGTTTTAAATCCTTTAGAATATTATAGTTCAGAGTGAGGCTGGCATTTAATTTGTTCTCTTCCTGTCCATATAATTTCTCATAAGCGATCAGATAAGGGTTATCATACCATGCGGAATACAGCCAGTTTTGCTTTTCATGGGGTGTTGCCCAATAATCACGGTACTGACGGATATCGTAATCGGGTCCTGTCCACATCAGTATCTGGTAAATATATCCTTGATTGCCATAACCGCCGCCCCATGTTTGTGGAGCGGTGGAACGCATATATCCCATTTGGCTTTCCACGGAGAACTTATTACCTAACTTCATCTCACCGCTTAATGTATAATTGATTATATCTAACTTTTGGTTGGGATATTGGCCCTTATTATACACATAATTGAGGTTGGTCCTGAAGAACCCATTCTCCCCCGTATGGGTAATGCTGATGCTGTTATTGGTTATTAATCCGGATTCCAGAAAGTTGCGGAAATTATTTTTTCCGCTCGAGACAAGAGGCATCTCCTCCTCTTGTTTGGTGACCGGATTCCATTGAAGGGCCGTGTTCCCGACATCTAATTTCGGTCCCCATACATAATCGTCTGCAATTTCACCGTTAAGTCCGTGTCCGTACGATGATTGGGCTTTGGGAATGGCCACCCATCCAGCCCTGAACATAGTGTTACTATTGAATTCAATGGATAGTCCTTTTTCCTTTCCGCGTTTAGTGGTAATCATGATAGCCCCGGCTGATCCCCGTGAACCATATAATGCGGCTGCAGTGGCTCCTTTAAGCGTAGTGATATCTTCAATCTCATCTGCAGGGATATCGCGCAGTTTCATATTTCCGTAAGGTACTCCGTTAATTACCAAAAGAGGTGTTTCTCCACGCATTTCAATGCCTGCCTGTGCATTGAACTCTGTTGAATTTTTGATGGTAAGGCCTGCCACTTTCCCGGTCAATGAAGCAGTCATATCCACCCCTTTCACTGTTTGAAGAGAAGAACCGGAGACATTTTGTACCGCATAGCCCAACGATTTCTCCTCTCGCTTTACGCCTAAGGCCGTGACTATCAATTCTTCTAATGTTTTTGTGTCTTCCTCTAAAATAATAGAAATGGTTGTTTTTCCTGCTGCACTGATATCCTGAGGTAAATAGCCGATATAAGAAATACGTAGGACCGCATTTTCTTCCACTTCTAATGAAAAATTTCCTTCCGCGTCTGTTATAGTTCCATTTACATTTTTACTTATTTCGACAATATTAGCCCCGATAATAGGAATGCTGTTAGTGTCAACAACACTCCCGCTTATTTTTTTCTTTCTTTGTTGAATATCGGTGGAGAAAATATTCTCCTGGTTATCTTCCGGTTTACCGGTAGACAGGATAATATGGTCACCTTCCATTGAATAACTGATGTCTTTATTCTTCAATATGATATTAAGTGTTTCAGATACAGGTATTTTGTTTGCTCTTATAGATACTGTCTCAGTAGTATTTATTTCGTTACTGTAGATAAAAAGATAATTGGTTTGATGTTCAATTTCATTTAAAACTTCCTTGAGAGTAGCATTACGTTTATTGATAGTAACTCTGGCATTTTGTGTATGCCCTGTTTCTGCCATGACACAGAAAATGCCGGCAAATAATAGAAAAATAGTTACTCGCATAATCAATGAAAAATGTTTGATGGGTACTTTTTTGGTTAATTGGTTGCCCATTCGATTGTTTTTCTTCATACATTTGTAATTGTTTTAAGTTGATACATAAATAAATTCAGGTTGTGTCGACGAAACATCTGGCCGGTGAGCGTTGCAGCGCTTGCCGGTTCTTGTTTTCTTCTGATCAATTCTCTTTTTTCTGATTCATCATAGGCATTTTTATTTTTTGTTGAGGTCATTTTATGTGGATGATTTCTGTTTCCTCATCTCTTTCATAAGAGAACCGGATATTTTTCTGTAATACCCTTAAAGCATAATCTATTCCATCAGACTGCCGGAATTTGCCGGTATACGTATGGTGGGATAGGTGTTCTGTGTCGATCTGGATTTCTACTGCAAAATATTTTTCGAGAGTCAGGAATATCTCTTCCAACTTCTTATCATTGAATGAGACCAATCCTTTGCGCCATAAATATTTATCGTTATCCGAAATCGATGTAATGCTAATTTTATTGTCTGTGGTAAGTACTCCTTTTTCGTTTGGTCGTAAAGTGGCCAGTTTTAATTTATCCTTGTGGATTTCCACGCTTCCTTCAAACAGGCTGGTCTCGAAACTACCCTGTTTTGAATAAGCCTCTACATTGAACGATGTGCCGGTAACCTTGATATCTCCTGCTGTTGTTTTTACAAGAAAGGGATTTTTCTCATCTTTACTTACATCGAAGAATGCTTCACCGTCTAAATATACAGTTCGGTGTTTTCCCGAAAATTCGGAAGGATAGCGGAAGGTACTATTGGCGTTCAGCCAGATGTCTGTATTATCAGCAAGGATCAGGTGAATATGTTGTCCTGCGGGAACAATCAATGTATTATATTCTGGTGTGGGATTTACTAAAGTATGTATATACAATGTGCTGACGAGGAGGAGCAACACCGCCGCAGCCGCTGTACCAATTTTCCGCCATGGAATGATTTGGCGTTTTTGCTCTGATACCGGTGTTATGGGAGATGTAGTGAGTAGCGTGTCATAGATTTTACGTTCGTATTTAAAAGCCATTTTGTTTTCTTCAGAGATTTCAATCCAATGTCTGATCTGTTTTTCCTCGTCAATATTTGTATTACCTTTAAAAAAGCGATGTAATAAATCCTTGTCCATTCGTTTAAATTTGTTCGTCTATATTGTATAACATTTCAGAATGTAATTACCCTAAAAGAATGTATTTTTTTTTAAAATTATATGGATTTTGCCATATCCGTTTATTTATTTACTTTTGATTACACAAAAGCGTCGTAGGTGTTTTAGACAGTCCAACGGTGTTTCACAATCCTTTTTAATATGTTTATTGCAATTGGTTTCATGGTACTAGGAAGTGTTTTTGGGTTCTTGCTGCGAAAAAAAGAATTCAGGATTATTTCAAAAATTATTACTTTACTGATTTGGCTTCTTCTGTTTATCCTTGGATTGGAGGTGGGAGCTAATCATCAAATAATCTCGGGGCTGACTAATCTCGGGATTGAAGCATTGTTCATTTCCCTGGCTGCAGTTCTCGGTAGTGCTTTAGCGGCATTACTGCTCTGGAAACGTGTTAATGGTAAGAAAAAGAGATTTCATGAAGAGTAGTATTGTCATTGTCTCTTTTTTTGTTCTGGGTATATTGTCCGGTTATTTTGAAATTATCCGGCTTTCAATTGTTGATACGGACATCGGTTTTTATGCGCTGTGTTGTTTGATGTTTTTTGTGGGATTGAGTTTGGGGAATGATTCGGATACCCTGAAGCGTTTCGCCATGATCAATCCGCAGTTTTATTTATTGCCGGTAGCAACCATTGTTGGTACATTATTGGGATGTGCAATAATAAGTCTTATACTTCCCGGTCGCTCAGCAATTGAGGCCATGGTGGTGGGTAGCGGTTTTGGTTATTATTCATTGTCGAGTATTTTTATAACAGAGTATAAGGGAGCGGAACTGGGTACTATTGCATTACTTTCGAATATACTCCGTGAAATAATGGCTCTATTGTTTGCTCCTCTTTTTGTGAAATATTTTGGGAGACTGGCTCCAATTTCGGTTGGGGGTGCTACTACAATGGATACCACACTTCCCATTATATTAAAATTTTCGGGAAAGGAATTTGCTGTTATTTCTGTCTTTCATGGATTTGTGCTCGATCTCAGTGTACCTATACTGGTTACTCTATTCAGCTCTTTCTGATTGTATGTGTATAAATTAAATTTTATTTTCCAGCCGCCGTTTATTATAAGAAATCTTTCAATGAATTACGGAGTTGGTCAAGAGTTTTCGAAATGTGGTATTCTATGGATTTTTGGCTAAGATTCAATCTTTTAGCAATCACATTGTAGGGAAGTCCTTCGTCGCGGCTCATTCGGAATATTGTTCGCGTTTTCCTGGGCAATTGATTCAGGGTAGAGGTGATGATCCGTTGTATCTCATTGGAGAACAGAAAATCGGGATCACACGCCTCCAATGTGCTGATCTTTGTTTTCAGCAGCCATTCAGAATGATTTTTTAGTTCCGAAGTTACCCGTTGTTCTATCTGTTGATGTTGCAGCCAGTTGAGGCATTTATTTTTAATAATAGTCATGATATAGGCGGGTGGTTTGGTTTCTGCTGACAATTGGTGGTAATTCTCCCAAAACGCAGCAAAAGCCTCCGATACAAAATCTTCTGCCTTTTGCCTGTCTTTTATGTAACCCATCGCAAAACAAACGAAACGGCCGTGGTATTCATTGAATAACAGATTAAAGTTTTGTATGTCAGAAAATGATTCCATTTGTTGCCGATTTTAGACTGACAAATATAAATAAAACTTTGTAGCATTGATATTTTTAACATAGTCAGAGAGCTACATGATGGAAAATAGAGTTCAAATTGGTTTACCGGTATAGTTATTTTGTTATTTGTCAATATTTTGTTATTCTGAAATATAATTGAAGTTTATTTTCCACCTTTATCTTTGTGCAGTGAGGATTTAATATATCATGATGTTTTTTGATATAGTAGAAATATACTTTTAGTTCCATGTACTTCGAATGAGAGAAGTAAAAATGTTCGATTCTCTTATCTCTGTATATTTGGATCGCTCCAAAACCACTTTATCCATTATTTTCAACAGGGAATCCATCTTGCTTTCCATGCTGAAAACAGACACAGGAAAAACAACCCATAAAAGTATAATGAAAGTATATTTCATAGTAAAAGACCTCTCCCCTGATGTGATGTACCCCCTTTATCGTAACTTCATGGGCAAACATAACTAAAATTTCGGGATTTCCTTATATTTTAACGCAATAATAAGTTGGGTTCAAAAATAAACCGGGAAAATGGTTGTCATAATCACTTAATTATTATATTTGTGCAATAGTATGGCCATCCAACAAATGAGAAATAAATAGTGCATACAAAAATAAGGATAAATATATTGACGGTCTTTTTCTTTGTCCTTTCTGTTATTTTGTCCATCATGCTTATGACGGCTAACAAAAAGGTTGGGAAGGAGAGAGGCTATGACAGTTCTTCGGTGATGAATCGCATCTCGTATATACAAGAACTGGCGTTGGTAAGGTACAACTATACGGGAGTGATCAGTTATAAGGATTATCGCAAATTTCTGAATATCAATGTGCCGCTGACGGATAAGTATTTCCTGTTGAAATATAATGGATATATCAAGGCAGGCGTAGATTTCAGCAGGATAAAAGTGAACGTGGACAGCGATACCATTGTGCATATTTCCATGCCGAAACCCAGAATACTGGATACGGTGATCGATGAAAAATCGATACAGGTATACAACGAAAGCGAAAATGCGTTTAATCCGATTAAAATATCTGATTATAACGAGGCGCTTACACGTGAGAAGAATGTGATGATCCGGGATGCCATTGATCAGGGAATTTACAGGCAGGCAACGGACGAGGCGAAGTTAGCCATCACCTCACTTCTGAAAGAAATGGGCTTCACCCATATCTATATTACCGAGGAACTGGTCATTCCTCAGTTGCATTGAGTAAAATGTCTAAGTGATTGAGCGGCTAGGTGGAAAGGTGTGGAACCTAATTTTGCACTTTTCATTTTTAATTTATTAGAATCATATGAAATTCACGGTCAGGTTGTATTTATATTGGGTGTCTATTTTTCTGACATTCTTCGCAGGTATTCTTTTGGTAGTTTACCTTCTATGGGATTTCCGACCGGTTCTCTGGCAGGTGGGAATAGTGTTTTTTATTGTCGGGATGATCCCTCCGGCAATTATTACTCTTTTTGTGGCAAAGAGACTTGATTATATGGAGTCAGACGATGTCGATCCGCCTTCTTTTTCCGGTCAAAGGACGGAAAGGTTCCATTTTAAAGGGCATACACGGCAGCCTTTCGATGAAGTACTGCAACGGGTCGACCGGCAATGGATCATTTCCTATTCTGATAGGAAAAAAGGTATACTTAAATTCAGGACTGATGCGCGGATGGCTGCCTGGGGATTAGGCGGCTATATCAAGATGGAGGATAAAGAGACCCTCCTTGCGATTGTCTATCCGATACGGCCTCGCTCCCAAAGGGAACAATTGATGGTAGGTCAATT
Organism: Proteiniphilum sp. UBA5384; assembly: GCF_002410825.1. Taxonomy (GTDB): domain Bacteria; phylum Bacteroidota; class Bacteroidia; order Bacteroidales; family Dysgonomonadaceae; genus Proteiniphilum. Next base: position 59,671 of record NZ_DHOS01000010.1, read on the forward strand.
GCTTATTCTTATGAAATCGGTGCTTGGGTGTGAGGATAATATGCAATTTATATTGGCAGCTCACAGTACCTGATTACCTCTTCATTGAGAAACCGGACAAAGTTATTATGTTGCTCTTGGGTAATCCTGTTGGGATAGCTCAATATCAGCAATTCCTGAGGCTCCGCTTCAAGACGGTAAGGTAAGTGCATAAACCTGTAGGGAGTAAGTGTATAGCCTGCCCGTTCGTAGAATTGCAACCGGCGTACCGACAACTCATTGATAAGGGGATCTATCTCAAGGATGATGGTGTGTGCTGAATCACGCAGGAATCTTAACATTTGCGAGCCGAAACTTTGTCCTCTCAGTACCGGATTAACCGCCAGATATTCCAGGTAACGATACGAATCCCATTCCCAGAAAAACATCAATCCTATCAATTGATCCCCCTCCCATGCCGATAATGGAAAGAAGCGTTTATCGGCGTAAGCACGCAAATGATCTTCCTTTTTTCTCCTTTCCGCTAAAGGGAAACTTTCTTCATATAACTCCCAAACATTGTCCCAGTGGGTTGTATCGTCAGGGTCTATCCGCAAATATTCCATTGAAGAGCCTCTTTAAAAATTGTAGAGACAGGTCAGTCTCTGTCTGAATATGGCAGCAAAGATACCATATTCTGTCCAAAGATAAAAAATTAAATATCACATCTCGGTATGCTTTGTTCAGGACGGAAGTAATCAATAGATTGTGACCTTGACACCTGGAGTGTCTCCAGATGTGTTGGCGAGTTTTCTGTACTTCCGTCAACATAAAGGATGTTGTTAAAATAAACAAACTCTTTGGCTGGTTGTTTATTTCAATGGATATGGTTATTCAACTCAGTCCGGCGGTGAGCTCCACATTTAGAAGGCTGTAAATGATTGTAATCCTGAAGTTACATATCGAAATGGAAAAGTTAAAAGAAGAAAGTATTTTTTCGCAACATTTTCGCACTTTTTACCTGCAATATGCCGGAGAACTGATTTTTTTTGCCCGACAATTTGTAGATATCTATACCGCAGAGGATATTGTACATGATATTTTTCTAAAGATATGGGATAAGAAGTTGACAATTGTTGTAGAAGAAAATATACGGAATTATCTTCTATCTATGGTACAAAATGCTTGCTATGACCATTTGAAACATATACAGGTAAAGGATACTTTGATGAATAGTTTTACCCGGCAACTTAAAATTGATGAGTTGAAGTACTATGAATCATCGATGGATCAATGGCAGAACAAAGAAAAAGTGGAAGCTATTTATGCTTCGATTGAAAAACTGCCATCTAAAAGCAGGGATATTTTTAAAAAAGCGTACATCGAAGGACAAAAGCATGCTGTGATTGCAGAAGAACTGGACATATCGGTGAGAACGGTAGAAACCCATATTTACAAAGCGCTGAAATTCCTCAGGAACAACCTGATTATTTTTCTGCTCATTCTATTATTGTAGAATTATTCATCACTCAAAAAACAAAGAATGACCCGATAACATGGGAATTTTGTATAATTTTTTTCAAAAAAATACGTAGTTTTCATTTAATAGTCGTCTATATTATAACAGTAATTATTTTTTACACTAAAAGATTAAAGGACCATGACATTTTTTTTAGTGAGAGAATGGTTTGGCGGAATATATAAAAAACTAATCAATGAATAACGATGTTTCGCAAATTATAATACGTGTACTCCGTGGAAATCAAACGGAGGAAGATATGCAGGTTTTTTTACAATGGTATCGGGCGTCGTCGGAAAACAAAACTCTTTTCTTACAGCTAAAACATATCTATGATCTGCGTCGGGGAGGATTGAACCCCGATGAAACAGAGGTGCTAGAGAGTTGGGATCGCCTGGTGGTAAAACTTAAAAAGCGATCATCAGGCACCCTGTTACCCACAGCGTCCAACAGGCATTTCCCCGGTATAGTGAAGTTCCTGGGAGCAGCGGCCGTGGCGGTTATACTGGTTATAGCGGGCATTCAATTCTTCCGGACAGGAGACGGCAGTGTAGAGTGGATTGAAGTCACTACTGGTATAGGAAGCCAATCAAAAACCGTTATATTGGCGGATGGTTCCGTAGTCAGGCTGAATGTTTCTTCTTCATTGCGATATCCCGAAAAGTTCAACACAGCCAACCGGGAGGTCTATTTGGATGGAGAGGCCTACTTTAATATAACGGAAGATAAAGCACGTACTTTTGTCGTTCATACCGATAAGCAGTCGATCAGTGTTTTGGGAACCGAATTCAATGTATCCGGGTATTCTTCAGACCCCTATACCGTCACGACACTTGTAACGGGCAAAGTGAAACTGGATATCTATGATGGTGAAAATAACCTGAAAAATGAAGTGATGATGGAGCCTGATCAGCAGGTTTATTTTGATAAAGAATTCCTGCGAATGACTTTATCGGAAGTAAATGCCCGGGATGTTACCTCATGGATGGAAGGAATTTATTCTTTCAGGGATGCACCATTGGAAGAAATAACCCGGCGATTCGAAAAAATTTATGGGGTTACCATTTTTATACCGGATGAAGCGGACAGGCAAGAAAAATATACGGGAAAGTTTTTTGCTTATCAAGATATCCGGGAAGTGATGGATGTCCTTAATTTCAAAGGTCAATTCCGGCTGCAATTCCATGCAGATACGATTCTCATAGAAAAGAGATGAGTTGTGTAATTTTAAGTGAATTAATAACATATAAAAATAAATGCCTATGGAAAAGAAAAAGTAAGATGCAACAAAAAAGCCAGGACACTGCGCCAACAGCATCCCGGTTCAATTCGTTTTCAGTTCATTAAAACACCTCTATTGTTTTTCGAGCAACAATAAAACACAATTTTTTAATTCATTAAAAACGCACTATTTCTACGCTCGACATAATCGGAGTAAGCTCGGATTATGTCCTCGCTTAACGAAATAGTCATAAAAACATACAAATATATGAATAAATTAACAGATTCCCATAGATTTATATGGCGAAAGAGACCTTTCATTCTTACCGTTATTGTCTTTTTTTTGTTATCGGGTATTGGCAATAGTTTTGCTGCCGGTGATATCCAAAATGAAAAATTATCGGTGAAAGTCGAACGGGTAACTTTTGATGAAATAGTTTCCATGATTGAACATCAATCTGATTATGTTTTTTTCTATAAAAGCAGCGATGTGGATCGGACTATCCTTTATGATATGGACTTGGAAAATAAGGATATCCATGAAATACTTGATCAATTGATGGAAAATTCTTCTCTCGTTTACCGGATCTCCGGAAAATATATTTTTATTGATAAAAAGGAAGTCGAACAAGAGACGGGAACAGTAAAGAAAGAGATCAGCGTTCTCCAGCAGAGAAAGCAGATTACCGGGACAGTCACCGATGAGCAGGGTGAACCTGTAATTGGTGCGAATATTATAGAGAATGGTACCACGAACGGAACAGTCACCGATATAGATGGTCACTTCTCATTATTGATAGAGAATGAAAACGCTACTATTCGTATTTCTTATATCGGTTACGTGGAACAGGATATTAATACTACCGGGAAAAATACGTTTACTGTTGTGTTGAAAGAAGATACACAATCACTGGATGAGTTGGTGGTTGTAGGGTATGGCGCCATCCGTAAATCGGATGTAACGGGGTCTATCTCCACAGCTAAAGGTTCTGATATTATCAAAAACCAGTCATTCAATGCATTGGAAGGATTAAAAGGAAAAGCTGCGGGAGTGAATATTTTCTCCAACACAGGACAGCCGGGAGGAGAAATGCGTGTGATCATCCGTGGTATTTCTACCATCAATGCTTCCGCCAATCCATTGTATGTAGTCGATGGAGTGGTGATGTCAAATTTCCAGTTTCTGAACCCGAACGATATTGAATCAATAGAAGTATTGAAAGACGCTTCGTCTGCTGCTATTTATGGAGCCCGTGGCGCTAATGGAGTAGTATTGGTAACTACTAAGCGCGGTGGAAATACAGGGTCGCATGCACGTATTTCTTATGATGGTTCCCTGTCTGTCAGTTCTATGGCAAGATATATGGATGTAATGGATTCCAATGAATGGATGGCAACATTTAAACAGGGTTTGCAAAATGCAAACGACTTTCAGGGAATGAACTTCGATACAGACCTGTCAAAGATTTTCACCGATGAACGTTTGTTCAATGCCGATGGATTCCCCAAATACAATACAGACTGGCAGAGAGAAGCATCCCGCACTGCTGTTTCCCATAACCACCAGCTCAGTATTCAACGGGGAGACGGTACTTCATCGGTAGGAGCTTTCTTAAACTATACCGATCAACAGGGTGTCTTGTATAACTCTTATATGAAACGCCTAAATGCCAAATTGGCATATGATGACAAACCTACCAAGTGGTTGTCAACCGCTGTGAATTTATTGGTGAACCATACATGGGGAAACAGAACTTCCGATAATCCATATGGACAGGGTGCCCTGCGTACGATGGTAGAGATGTCTCCATTTATCCCGGTAGAGTTGGGCGGTGTGTATATGCAAACCAATGATGTTAAAACGGGTTCTATCTACAGGGATAAAGATAATCCCGATCCTGAAGAGATGCAGGGATTCAGCCCGGAGGGTGTAGGTAATCCGGTTGAATTGTTGAAGCGGATGGTGGCTAATCAGTATAGAACACAGATATTTGGGAATGCAGCCCTTACTTTTCATCTTACCGAAAATCTGGAGTTAAAAACTCAGTTCGGTATCGATTACCAAAACAATCGTAATGTAAACTACACACCATTTACACCGCGACCGTTGATTAATCAAAGCTCTACGGGACGGGCTGAAGGGATAAATGAAAATGCGCTCTATTGGCAGGAAGAGACATTCCTTACCTATAAAAAAGATATTGGAAAGCATTATATTAATGCCCTGGCAGGTATTTCGTGGCAAGAAAGTACTTTCACCAAGTTCAATGCTATTGGTACCAATTTCACTGACGATTTCTATGGTTATTATAATCTTGGAAAAGGGGAGGATCGGCCTTCTGTAGGCAATGAACACGACAGATGGGCAATGAATTCTTATTTCCTGCGCGGAGTATATTCTTATGATAGTAAGTATTTGTTTACTGTAACCGGTCGTTGGGATGGTTCTTCAAAATTCGGAGAAAACAACAAATATTCTTTCTTTCCTTCTGTCGGTTTAGGATGGATGATGTCAAACGAAGATTTCCTGAGGGACCATCCGGTGATCAGTAAATTAAAACCACATACCTCTTATGGTGTTACAGGCAATTCTGAAATAGGAACCTATGAGTCATTGCCGACTATAGGTCAATCGACTACCATTATCGGAGGAGGTTTAAAGACAGTCTCTTATACAAGTAGAATGCCCAATCCGGACTTAAAATGGGAAAGGACTAATCAATGGGATATCGGGCTTGAATTAGGATTATTCAATAACAGGCTTAACCTGGAGGCATCCTATTACTATAAATATACGACTGACCTGTTGCTGAACCGTCCCTTGCCGAGATCTACCGGTTTTTCTTCCATTAGAGATAATATTGGAGAGGTTTCCAACCGCGGACTGGATTTACTGATCAATGCTTATCCGGTGCAGACGAACGACTTCTCATGGAGCAGTACGTTTAATATAAGTTTTAATAAGAATCGTGTGGAAAAACTGGATGAAAGTTCTGCTGTTGACCCGGTTACCGGTAAACGTCAGATCCTCCTTGACGGCTTTGTCGGTTATGACATGCTGATCCGTGAAGGAGAAGAACTTTCCACTTTTTACGGCTATAAACGTGTCGGTATTTATGACGGCGTTCCCGAGAACTGGGATGCTGAAACAATGAATGTGCCTTCCACTATTGGGGAGAAAGTGACCTATAAGCAGCGTGAAATCCTGGGTAACGGTTTACCCGATTGGATGGGGTCTTTCATCAATACTTTTAATTATAAGAATTTAGACTTGACTGTCGACCTACAATTTTCCTTGGGAGCAGATATTATGCAGGAGTACTTCCATTCTACCGAAGGGCGTTTCCTTACCAGTGGTCTCAACCGTCTTTGGCAGGAGGCATGGCATCCACAGCTTAATCCCACTGGGAAGGCGCAAGCCATACGGTTGTCCAATTTCGGTATGGGTAATAATGCCAATGCCGATGATACCTGGGTGGCGAATGGTTCTTACCTCCGTGGGAACCTGATCCAATTGGGATACACTTTCAGTCCGGAAATTCTCAGGAAGATAGGACTCTCTGCATTACGCCTGTACGGAAGTGTGAACAATGCTTTCTTGATTACTTCGTCTGACTATTTGGGATACGATCCGGATAACTCTTCCCGTCTGGGAGATAATAAATGGGGTACCAACCGCCAGTTCTTTACTTATCCGCGCCCGAGAACATTTACGTTTGGTCTTAATGTGACATTTTAATTCATGACATAACAATTAAAAAAATTATCCTATGAAATTACATAAAATATATATAATCATTCTCAGCATCTTATCACTATCATTAGTGACCAGTTCATGCGAGAGTTTCTTGGAAGAAAAGCCGAAAGATGAGAAAACTGCCGGCCAATTCTGGAAAACTGAAGCGGATGCCCAAACTGCTGTAAATGCGCTTTATTTTGGTGGTGTTCCATATCTGAATAATATTGATGTGGACGGTGGCTGGACTCCTAAAGCCACTATGTGGGGTGGTATTATGTCCGGGTTATTTGTCGATAAACGTAAAGACAGGACATTTACCAATGCCTCTGAAGGCGGCAACTTTAACATAGAATCGTTCGATGCTACTGCGCAGAAGATCTGGACCGAATTTTATATCGGTGTTTCTCGTGCCAATTTTGTGATTGCCAATATCCCCACAATGACTGATGTGCTGACTGCTGAGCAGATAGCGAATTTTACGGCACAAGGTAAATTTTTCCGGGCGTATGCTTATTTCTATTTAGTGAAAGAGTTTGGAGATGTGCCCTATATTGACTTTCCCTATACCTCGTTGGAAGGAATATATCAGGAACGTGTACCCGCAGAGCAAGTATATAAAAATATAGAAGCCGACCTGCTCAGTGTTGTGGAAAGCGACGCATTACCCAACAAGGCTTTTTACGATAATGGAGGTTACGCTACCAAGCCGATGGCACAGACCTTATTGGCACAGGTATACCTGCAGTGGGCCGGAGCACCGGTCAATGGGGGAAATGAGTACTATACCAAAGCTGCCAATATGGCTATCGATGTGATCAACGGGGGACAGCATGCATTGATCCATCCTGATGGGACTACCGCTGATCTTAATTCTGCATTCAATATTATTAAAACAACAAAATCGTCGAATGAAATTATCTTTGCCAAGGAATACGATCAGACCAATTTAGGTGTGGGCAATTCTTATGCTGTACGTTCTATCGGTACGGATGCTTTTCAATGGACTAATGCAGAGGATAAAAATGTTTTCAGCCCGGGAGGAGATGTGTTGTATAATGCCTATCTGCCTTGTAGTATGTTGATTAACAGCTATCACTCTTCAGATATCCGTAATATGGAAAAACAATTCTTTTTCCGTAATTATACAGATGATACAGGTGTTGCACACACATTGAACAATGTTGGGAACTGGGCGTGGTTCGATGAAGGATCTTTGAAGAATGGCCGTAACGGTGATTATAATATGCCAACATTTCGTTATGCTGAGGTACTGTTGATTGCGGCTGAAGGTCTTGCGCGGACAGGAAATGAAGGTGATGCCAGAGAATATCTTAACCAGGTACGCAAACGCGCCGGACTGGCTGATGAAACTGCAAGTGGCGATGCGTTGATACAATCCATCCTGACTGAACGTTTTCATGAATTTCCATTAGAATTCAAGGTCTGGGATGATATCCGCCGTACCCGTTTATATCCGGAAGCAGATGGGGAACAGTCCGGCAGGTTAAAATGGAGTCCGCTCGCTACGGCGGTCATTCAAAATAAGCCTGATGGCAGTACCAGGGTTGGTGCAATTCAGGAACATGCCTTGCTTTGGCCGATCCCATTAAGCGAAATGCAGGCTAATAAAGCCTTGGAAGGACACCAGAATCCCGGATGGAATTAAGAAGATACGAATTAGCAGTAGTTTGATATAAATCCCGAACCATAAAAGAATAGGGAGTAGAAAATTGAAAAAAACCGCATGAATATTTGTTTGTGTGGTTTTTTTTATTGTTATTTCGCATAACCTGTTTAGGTAATAATTAAAATAAATGGAATATCCACTTTTTACATCATCCTGTAAACTCCTCCCAATGGTGCATTTTCAGGAGATGCACCTCCCTTGAATACATTGAAGCGGTAGGTGAAGTGGACCATAAAGTAACTGGTAAGCGAATTGGTGGTGGTATCACGAATGAAGTTTGACGATACACTTCTGTGGATATTGCTCCGCTGTTGCAGGATATCGTATATCTTTAACCGGATCATGCCATTTTTCTGTTTCAACAATGTTTTCTCCAAAGAAGCGTTCCATAGCACCTCATTCTGCTTAAAACCGGCATAATAACCTGAATTGGTGGCATATTGGATGTCATTCTGGATACTCAAATCGAAAGGCAGGCGAATGATACTATATGACGATGTGCCGTAGTTCATAAATTCCCTGTCTTGTTGCCCTTCAAGGCTATTTCTCACTTTGTTGTATGAGATGTTTCCGCGTAGAAATAAATTGAATTTATCTCCTTTATAATTGATACTCAGTGTTTCTGAAAAACTCATCTGCCGACTGATATTTTCTTCAAAATTGGAAAATCCGTTGTTTCTGGCATAGTTTCCGGATGTACTGCTTGAAAGAGAGAATTTTTTATTGATCACCGGTTGTGAAGCGATGAAATTGATATTGCCATTCCAATTTCCATTCACATTCTTATAGGTGTTCTCTTTCTTTCCTGTTTCAGGATCGGTAAAACGGGCGGAAACGATGGAGTTGGTCGTATAATTGTAGGTGGAATTCAGCATATAAGTGCGACCAGTCTCAAATTGCATATTCTGAAATCTCAGATTGATGTTGTGATGGAAAGAGGGCTTTAGGTCGGGATTACCGTAAGTGATATTCAGCGGATTGGTGATATCTCTTACCGGTGAGAGTTGCTCTACCGATGGCTGCTGACTTCTTCCGTTGTACATGAACTGCATATTCTTCTGCGGTGACCACTTATAGTTGAATAGCGCATTGGGTGAATAGTTGGTCACATTTTGACTGATATCGTTGATCAGTGAATCGCCTACAAAAGTTTTCCTTTTGGCATTGGAAGGATGTACATTAAATCCGATCGTATAGTCAAATTTTCCTTTGTCTGCACGGAAAGCGATTCCGACACTCTGGTTAGAAGCATTGTTTTTGTGGAACTTACTGTATTGTTTGTCGAGAACGGTGTACGCTCCTTCCTCATCCCGTGTGCGGGTGTCTTTGTCCGATTCAGATGAATTTTGACTAAAGTTGTAGGTGAACTGGAGAAATTTCTGTTTTCCTATCGGTTCCACATAAGAGATACGGCTCCCCCAGTTCAAGCTGTTGTTTTTGTGGGTAATACGCTGGTCGATGAAATCATCGTTGCCCATTTCCTGGTAATAGGTATTGGATCGGTTTATATCCTTATTGTCTGTATCGTTGACATGGCTGTTCAATACAATGGAGATACTTCTGCCTTTTTTCTTCAGACGGCGGCTGATATAGATTTCCCCACCGAAATTGTTCCCCTTTCCGTCGGAGGTATAGGTAGAGTTCCCATGGTTGATGGTACTCCCGTCTTGCCGGGTAGTGGCAAAATGATTGATCGTTTCTCTGTCACTCCCCTGAAACGATATGTTGGGACGGAACATGATCATCGTGGCAGAGTCGGGTTTCCATACGGCATGCAGATTAACATTCACGTTATCGTTGTAGGTGTCAGACCGGGCACTATCCGCTTCAAAGGTGTCTCCTTGCTTCAAAAAGTTTTGGGTGTAGGTCCTTGAAGTAGATTCAGTATGACTCCCACCGTAGAGTAGGCTACCGGAGATGTGAAATTTTTTAGAAGGTTCTTTAGTGAAACTGAATCCCGCACCTTCGGAAGAGGTGACGCCACCTCCTGCATTCCCCATTCCTCCCATTGCTGCGCCAACACCTATCCCCATATTGGTCCTGATCGCTATATCAGAAGGATTGGCAACACTATTGGTATTGTTCAATCCACCGAGAAAGGTCATCCGGTCCTGGTTTCTCATATAATTGACCATGGCATTGGTCTCATACCGTTCTTTGTTGCCATAACCGGCCGCGACATTTCCGAAAGCGCCCCCTTTTATTTCCGGTTTGACGGTAAGGTTCATCACCATCTCCTCCTTTCCGTCGTCAAATCCGGTCAGCTCTTCCGTTTCCGATTTCTTGTCAAACACTTGAATCTTGTCCACCATCTTGGCCGGTAGATTTTTGGAGGCTACTTGGGGGTTATCACTAAAAAACTCTTTCCCATCGACCAGTATCTTTCTAATCACTTTCCCGTTTACCTTGATGGTACCGTCCATATCTATCTCCACGCCGGTCATCTGCTTCAGCAGGTCTTCAATGACCGCCATTTCGGTTACCCTGTATGCGCCGGTATTATATTCTAATGTGTCACCCTTTATCACGATCTCGGGAATCCTTGCGGTGACAATGGTTTCATCCAGCAGGATAGGGCTTTCGTGAAGGAAGATGGTATCCAGATTGACCGTTGGCGTTGCTTTTGTGACAGAGATGTTTTCAAACACGTCCTGATAACCCATAAAAGAAATCCGGGTTATATAGGTGCCGGATCCCACGGAGGCCGAAAAAGAGCCATCTTTCCCGGAAGACAATCCAATAACCAGCGTACTGTCTTTTTCGTGGAGGATACTCACCGTGGCGGAAGGGATGGGGAGACGGCTCCCGGCATCAATGATTTTTCCTGTGATATTCCCTCTCTGTGATGATTGAGCCACCACGAATTGAAAACAACTCAATATAAGTAGAGGAATGGATAGTCTTTTATTCATTTTATTCTTCTGTCTTTATATCATCTATTATCGCCCCTTTTCTCACCTGTCTAATCGGTTTTACCTTGAATGAGCCGACTCTCAGGCGCATCACTATTTCTAATGGCAACGTCCGTTTTTCAACAGTTTGATTCAGGATAAAATCGCTTGCATTTACGTGATAATGAGTTTTTTTCTTAAAGTTAACAATATTAGGCAAAGACAAACTAACCTCCATACGATCCTTAAAAAATGATTGACTTCCACCTATAGAAACACTAAACGGTGGAATTTTGGAACCACTGTATCCCGTATTATGAGTATATACATAATGTATTCCCATCGACACATTTAATTTGCTCTTAAAGATGTATCCCGGCATCACTGAAGCCTTCAGATTGATCTTTTCAGATATTTCATTTTCCATTCCTGTTTTACTCTTACTATATGAAGCACTTAACATGGTATGAATTATAATTGGAGGCTTATAATAATGGGGAGATAAGCTTAAAGAGAATGACTCCGATTTCCCATAGTTTCTATAGCTCTGTACTATTACATCATCTTCCTCTTTAAACCAATAAGAACTTATTGCATTTCCTGAGTAAATATATGAAAGAGTTACGGGGAGTGATTTAACCATACCACCCAGACTAAATCTATGTAAAGTTTCTTTTCTAAGACTTGGATTTCCTGTTACTATCAATTTGGGATTAGAATAGTTTCTATTAGAAGAAAGCATATTTAAATTCGGATTGTTTCGCATCATTAAATATCCCAGAGATAATCTTGATACTACTTTTCCGGGAAAAAGCACAGAAAAATCAGCGCTTGGTATTAAATCCAATCCTGTTTCTGATATATACTCCTCATCGCCATTAAGATCTCTTATGCGAGTTCCTTCTCCGTCATTGATGTAATCAGCTCTAAGTGATACAGATCCGCTATATCTTTTTTGGCTATATCTCAATACCGAATAGGCATTTATCAAATGTCTTTTACGATCCATCAAAGTACTCCCTTGTGATTTTATCGGTTCTACTATGGAAAAATAGTCTGTAGATGTATAATAGTTTCGATAAACATAACTGGCACCGGTTTCAAGACGAAATGCCGATGATAACGGGTCATAATAATGGATTTGCAATGTTTGCTCATTAATCTTACTGTCATATTCTGTTGAAAAGGGTAAATCTGAGATATTATATACACCACTGACATCAGCTAAAGAAGTTGAAGAGACAGGTTTATAATTCTGATTAAAAGCAAGATTGAGTACCCGCTCTCTACCTGTGAAATCATACTGATAGTTTATTTCATAATTAATATTTACATTATTACTCTTTTGACGGGTTGCAACATGATACATCTCTGTATGGTTTTCCGCAATCCGGGTATTACTCATATTCTCATTGATTTTACCTTTCCCATTAGAATATATCATTTTCGCACTCAAAAAATGTTGTTTTCCAAGGTCGTAACTCATCGTAAATGATCCTAATCCATTCTTAGCTGATTTCCTATTAAGATTTTCCTGCAACAAAGTAAATCCATCTTCTTGAAGCTGGACTTGTTCTAAAAACTGTTTTTGCTTAGGAGCTTTCACTCCCGAATATCCTCCACCAATATAAAAACGTATTTTTTCCAAGTTTCCCAATAAGCCTGTACCAACATGATGAGCACCGGAATTGGTATCTATATGTAGTTCCTCGTCTCCTACTACTCCCCAAAGTCTATTTTTAGTATCTGTTTCAATACTCAGCACATACTTATACCCCCCATATCGTTGAGGTGGAGCCAACATCAATTTCACTTTACCAAAAGCTTTAGCAGGAATAGCTTTTAAAATTTGATCGAGATCCATTTCTGATGAAAACAGCGCATCTTCTTTCCCGTTTCGAACAACTAAAAATTTAACTCCGGGCATTTCCACAAATAATTTATTGTCCGGAGTCCTGCCAACCATAGGCACTTTTTCTAATATTTCATGCAGTGTAGCGTGTTCTCTGTCCGGATCCTGATCTAAATTATAAATTATCTCATCTACTGAGGTTTCCACCAAAGGTTTAATTATTATTTCGGCAAGTTCTACAGCTTGTTCGTTTAATGCTATTTCCTTCATGTCGATACCAAAGAGTTCTTTATCAATAACCACACTTTGAGCAGGAGTTATCAATTGTCTCCTTTTTTCATAACCAACAGCTGATATATTCACAAAAAAACTACCAAATGGCATATTTACTTTAAAGTTACCACTTTCGTCTGCCGCCAAAGTTTTTATGACTTCGTCAGACGGGTATTGTTCAAAAGATATTGTTGCATACGCTATTCCTTTACTCGTCTTTGAATCTGTCACAATGCCTTGTACTTGAATTTGTTGCGCACTTAATTGATAAGTTCCAATAAATACAAGTAAAATACACAATATTAATCTATTCATTTTGCATTAACAATAGTTCGTTATAAAAACTTAGTTTATTAAGCCGCAATTCTGCCCCAATGTCCAAGTTCGGTGATTATTTTTTTATTTTTCTTTGAGTTCGGGTTGATACCGAACCTGCAAATAAATCTATTAAGTAATAATTCGTTGTTATACATTGTTTTATAATTTGACATTGAAAACGGTTCATCTTTTGATTCCCGTGTGCTCAACCATTCAAACCGGGCTAAATTGACAGCGGTCAATGCGGCATTAAAATGAAAATTCAGCTTATTCTCACTGCGTGCCTGGCAAGTGGTCAAACCGCAGAACTGCTTGGCATCCAGATACAAAAATTCAATCAGACATTTATTTTGTTTTATAACGAACCATTGCATTAAGGTTTAGGTTATTAATAAGGTTCTCATAAATATATGGAGATGAACCATGGTTGGCATGCCATGAAGCTCTCTTTTGAAAGTACTCTGTAGAGTCAACTCTCTCCTCTGTTAAATATATTAGTGAGAGCATATAGTTGTTAAAGAAATATGAGCCTTCTTTAAGTGATTGTCGCAGGTTTTCCTTTGCCTTAGCAAAATCTCTTTCTTTGATTGCGTAGATAGAATTTAGTGAGAAAGAAAACATCTTTGTGGTAGAGTTTATATCTACAGTTGGCACCTTTACTTCAGCAATCGGTTGGTTATCATTTAAAACAGAATCAATTTGAGTTCTAAAAGATTTTCCTCCGGGCAATATTGAATGTAGTTGATCTCTTCCGTTGAAGAGATAAGATGTTGGGAATCCGGTTGTATATAGAGCCTGAGATATTATCTTCGCAGCACTGTTTTTAGCAATATCTAATTCAATTTTCTCTATAGGTAAGTTTTTATATTTCTCGCTCTCTAATAATAGCGAACACATATCACATTCATCATAAATTAAAGTGAGCAGTGTGATGTTATCTGTATTATTTTTTATAGAGTCCAGAATGCCTAAATCATTTCTATCCAAACCCAATGATTTATCCACAAACGCCCATCTATCATCCTCGTTTTTAAACGTTTTAGTATTACTTATACAGCTTACGGATAATATTGACAAGATAAGATAATAGTATATTTTTTTCATGTGTCGATTTTTTAATTAGTACTTTATCTAATAACGATAGGCTCAGATTGAAATTTTATTTACTGAATTTAATTAGGTATTCTGATAAAATTATTTATTAAATATCCGTTTATCTACCTCTTCACCCAAATGGGTGACATTCTCATAACCGTAGGCGATTTATTCGCATGCGGTAAATCAAGATTTACAAACTTCTGCTCGAAGTGGCGGCACTTCTATTTTTCTTCCCACCCGAAGTGGTGGGAAGAAAAGGTACTCATTAATAATTTCTCGTGCAGGGACAAGATTCAGAGGGGTAACTACATACTTCCCGCAGACAGTCAGCTACAAGTCCTCTTGGACAGCTCATTACTAAGTAACTATCACTTTCGTTCCAATACCAGCGATATTGATCTGGAACTATAACTCCTACACCCGCAATTGATTTAAATATGGTGCAAAAACTTTCTACCGTCTATGGCATTAACATTCCCTAAGAAAAATAACAAAATTAATACAGATGCCAGTCTAATTTTAAAAGTTGATTTCGTTTTCATACTTTTACAAATTTAAATGTTATAAACTAAATAATTAAAACTGAACCTATCGTTTTTTACAGTTGACTATTATTGTAAAAAATGCTTTAAATTAGGAGTCAAATTACCCTAAATATCAATACAAGCAAGATCCATCTATTTTTAATGCTGAATCTCTTTCATACGACTAAAACTTTTATTTTTAAGGGTGTCGTATGGAACTTCCATTTAGTCATGGACTTGAGAGAAATCATTTTAATGCTCGTTTCATATATAATTTTTCATTCCACAGATCAATGGTAAAGTTGTAATTTTTAATCAATTGTATGCCGATGGATCCGGCAGCTCCGGCATCCCAATTGTCGTTGCCGGAGGAGGCTTGCAAGGCGATGGGTTTGTCGCTGAAGTGTATGCCTCCGAAAGAGAAATCGACCGCTTTCCCGTGATATACCGCGGTGACATGGCCCAAACTCGATAAGCTGGTTTGCGATTCGTATTTGAATCCACTCAGCAGAAGCCTGTTTTTCCGCACGAACGGGCTGAATACCACCACGTGGAATCCCGCCCCGGTGTCGAATACAAAATCGCCCGTAATGGCACCTTTTCCCAACAAGTCTAATTCCGAAGGTATCTTGATGATACCACCTGTATAGAGAATGGGGACAACCTCTTCCTCCTCGTCGGGCGTATAACTTCTCCTGTCGTATAAAAGAATCCGGGATTGGAGAAAATCCACCTTTACAATAAATGCCTTGGCTAAGTTTAGTCCAATAATTCCGTCCTGGAGACCCATATCTTCAAATATCGCCATGTTCTGGCCGGGTAGCGACAAGGTATCGAGATGCACCGTGTTGCCCCCCGATATGGAGATATTGCGGCTGGTTCCCACGATGGAGGCATTCTGTTGGTGGCTGATGGTCAATTCCAACGAATCGGCCAACGCTTGGGTTATCGCCATGCCGTCGGCTCCCGTATCAAAGAGGAAGCGCAGGGGGCGGTCGGATTCGTTCAGCGTCAGTGTTACAATAATGGCGTCGTTTTCCATTTCAAATGGGATGACGACCCTCGGTACTGACGGATGAGCGATATCCGTTGAGGAGACAACGCTGTTTTGCGCGTTGTCCCCCACCGGATTTGCATATAATTGAAAAGTAGAGTAGGTAAGAATTATATACAAAATAGATTTAAGTACCTTCATCGGCCTATTTCTTTAGTTCATTGTCGATTAATATGCTCAACTCGGCATCAGACGGCCGGGGAGCGTCTTTTGACACGAGGTTGCCGGTCTTGTCGAAAAGCATGAACCGGGGAATGGCGTTGATGTTGTAAAACTTGGCGATATCACTCTTGAATCCTCCTGCAAATAATTGTACACCATGCAGTTCTTCTTTTTTGAGGAATTCTTTCCATTTCTCATAATCCTTTTGTTCATCCACCGATACGCCCATAAAGACCACATCCTTTCCCTCATATTTTTTCTCAAGGGTCTTCAAATGGGGTATTTGGGCTATGCAGGGACCGCACCAGGTGGCCCAGACATCCACCAAGACCACTTTACCTTTGAAATCAGACAATGATACGTCATTTCCATCCACATCCTTATGGGTGAAATTGACAACATTTCCACTTTCGGTCTCGACTTTTGCCAATTTCTCCATTATATCCGCAGCCCTATTTTTTTGGTCGTCTGTAACGAGAAATGCTTCATAAGGATCGATCAACTCTTTGTAACCCAGGTAAGTCTTTATATTAGTTGCTTTTGATAAAAGATATTCACCTTTCAGGCTGTTGTCCTTTATCATAGCCAAGACATCGGTTAGCGGTATAGGATTCTCTGTTTGACCATTGACCCGTTCGTTATGATAAATCAATGATATCAGCAAACTGGATCCTGACGGATAGCGCATTAAGAAGTCATCATGCGCAAGAGAGGATATATCTATGTTTTTATAAAAATCGGGATATTCATCCACATGTGGGTGTGCAGTTCTGGGCGTATGCAAAAAATGCATTGCGGTACTTAAAAAATCCACTTCTGTGAACCGTTTGAATAATTCGTTGAAATGTTGGTTGACTGTTGGACGTATTACAAAAGGATTGGCGATCGCTTCTTCCAACAATGGAAAGAAATCAACATAGGTCGCGGTAGCATTAACCATCCAGTCGAAATAGACGGCCATAGAATACATTGGAAAGGACCAATAGTACCATTCGGTCATCATCTTGTTCTCTGCCGTGTTTTCACCTACAAGCCGGTAGGTGGAGTCGTTGACCTCAATATTGAGTTGATCTCCCGGTTCGAAATAGAACAGGAATTTATTGTTCTTGGCGCCGGGATATCCGTTGCCGATCGCATAAAATCCCTCATATTTCGGCGTGAAGATAAATCCGAAATCCCGTTCTTCATCGAGGTTATAAGTTGAAACAGGTTCCAACCTGCCGGAAATAACTTTATAGAGATTGACCTCTTTCCCGCTTCTTTCCCATTTACCTTTAATGATAACCGGATTTTCTGCTTGCAACAATATTGTGCCAAAGATGAAGAGAAACAATATTAAAAATGATTTTTTCATATGATTAAAACTATTTATTTTCAATATATTATTTTTTATCGTAATATCACGCTATGTCCACGCCCTTCTCCGGTATAGACGAATGTGGGTTCTTCAGTTTCGATTTCCCATGAACTTCCTACAGGCTTAAAGCCATACAGCTTCCAGCCGTTGCTACTATTGGTGAGGATGGCCAATGTATTACTGTTTGGCCGGGTGATATAGCTTATAGTTTCACCGTCAGGGAATCTATAGACCTCTATCTCTCTTTTCTCCGGATTCTCCGCATCAATATAGACATTCAAGATATTTCCTTTCGCAAAATAGATTGACCTGCCGGCTCCCGGTAAACCAAACACATCGGCAGTGGGCATTTGGGCACTTTTGGGGATTTCTCGAAAAGAGACGAAAGGATTAGAGGCCTCACCCATATAGCTTTGGCCATAGGCCAAATAGTATTGTTGTGGATCATTTTTATCTTGCAATATTACGTAGCAGTCAATAAAAAAGGCTCCTCTTTGAAGAAGATGCGCCAACTTGTAGTTCATATTCCTCGATGGGGAGAGGGCGGCACCTTGGTCTTCGAGGAAATTCAATGTGTTACCCGAAGAAGTTCCTACTAAGAAACTATTGGTTTCCATATCAAAAACCATAGCTCCCATGATTGCAGGAACTATTTCGCCGAACAACTTATAATTGGGGATATCGTCAGCAGTCTTGTAATAGCCAAATTTCCCTATATTCCCCGACATACCGTATATGGTGTATAATTTCCCCGCATTGAGAAAATATACATCGCCAAAAGCATCACCATATATTTTTTGAGGTTGTACTGTTTCCGGCATCCCGTAAAAAAAATTATTTATATCTTTAAACAGGTAAAAATTGCTGGCGTTGAATGTCTTGATTTCTTGGTCACTGATTATATGGATTGCTTGACCGCTCAGGGTCTGCGCTATGCTACCATCTTGCCGAAAAAATTCATGCATGTATCTTCCTCCCTGATACGATATCTGTCTCGGTTTTCCCTTTAGTTGCAGATCGCCCACAGTAGCCGGGGCATCGATAAAATCCTGGCGTGTCGCCTGTGTTCTCAACACATTCGGGATTTCCAAGATGGGATCTTCATTCGGATTGATATAATCAAAGTCGGTTTCGTTGTCAATCTCTTTCAATATGTACCAACCGGCACCTATTTTAGATCCCTGCACCTTCATTTCAACCTGTTCGCTGACAAACAGATCGGTTGCCGGATCCCGGATAATATATACAAGGTAATAATCGTTTGCTTCCATTTGGATTACAGCCGAGAGGTCCCTGGTTTGCGCCAGCGTATCCCGTGTAGGTAAAAAACCACCCGCCAATTGCCTCACTGCATACCAAAGGTATTCATAGCGGCTCTCGTCGTCCATATTCTTTAGAATCGGTTTTATCACTAATTCATCTCCGATCACCACCGTGGTGTCTTTAATCCCTGAAATGCCAATCCCCATTACCTCTTCGGCCGGCAGGTAGTCGTAGTTTCCCAGATCATTCACACAGGAAAAAGAGAGGATGGTCAATAGTAAGCTATATAGTAAATGTGTTATCTTCATAAATGTGAAATTATGTTGTTTTGTGATACATTGTGATCAGTTCGTAAATGAGACCTCTTTATCATCTGCTTCCTTCAGTGGATTGTTAGGGTTTTCTTCATTGTATTTCTGAAATGCAGCAAGCACCTTGTCCACTAAATAGGCTTTATATGCATAATCATCAATACGGCTTTCCCAGTCGGTAAATCCGGTTACATCAATAATAAATTTCATTTTCACCGATCCCCAACTGAGGCCGAAATAACTCTTCCAATATGAATCCCAAATTGTCGGCTTAACTGCTTCGGCAGTGGTTGTCACCAAAAAATGAGTCCATCCCGGTATTCCCGGACGAAAATATTCATTGGACGCGAATTTCAATTCCAGCCGTACCTTGCCGGTCTTAAGGCTTTCATCCCGTAGCAGGATGATTGGCAGCCTTATCATCACCTGGTTGGCCGGTATCACGAAATATTTCGCTACCTGGGCATTATCGAAAGGCACATAATGGACTCCCGCAACGGCGGCATCCGGTTTTCCTATATTGCTTTGTTCCAGCACGAAAGGGCGGTCGACATTGGAAGTCATACCCATGGTATGAATTTCTATATAGACCGTGTCGGGACCATCTCCCGGCACAATGAAGAAGCTGTGGCTGATACTATCCCGTTGACCGTACTCGTCATGCACAAAATAGATAGCCGGGTCATTCTCATATTCCAACGCAACATTCTCTTTGCACGATATCCCTGAGAGGATAAGGAGAAATAGGGTAAATGATACTATATTTTTCATTATTCTTCTGTTTAATAATATTATTCGAAAACCGATTGACTTTTGGGTATAGGTAGTTTATAAGGGTTGGCAGGAAACATGTAAGCATCCGGCCATGAAACTGAAGTGTAATTAAACCGCTTGTAAAAGAAAAACATCTGTCCTTCTCCAAAAAACTCTTTCCGGTATTCTTTCTCCAACCGGCTTTTCACCGCAACCTCATTTGTCAGTTCACCAGTCATATAATTCTCCAACCCCCTGGCGATCCGGTATTTTTCAAAATAGGGTATTGCTTCCTGAAGCGGAAGGCTCTCTACCAGTATAAAGTACATTTCCGAAAGGCGCATTATCGGTACTATATTGCCGGGGCTGTTTCCCAAATCGTTCCCGATATATTTATAGAAGTGGACGACAGTAGCAGAATGTTGATAGCTTTTTTGTTCCCAGTACCTGCGGTCGGCAAAACGGATGTCGCTGGGATTCGTGCTGTTTTCGTAAGCTTCACGCAATTTTGCCATACTTTGTGTCAATGTGGCATTTTCCTCCTTAAACAAAGGTTCTACAATTCTTTGGTGTTGCGGGTTGTGTATGCTGAAGAGGTGTTCTGATGGGAATACCAAACTCGCAGTAAGAGGGGCGCTACCGGAGTAGTCCGGATCCGTGTTTAACCTGAATTTCGGGGTCTCATCTTCATTCACCGCATCAATTACCTGTTTGGCATATTTAGATGCCTCACTCTTGTTGCCAATCCACTGATAAAAACGGGCTTTTGCTCCCAATACGGCATAATAGTTAAACCGGTTTTGACGGTAAAAATGCCATTCATCCTCAGGAATATTTTCCGTATAAGATTGTGGGTTGTTTAACCGTGTATTCGGATAGGTAAGGATGGGGTCAGACTCTCCTAAGAGCTTTTCTGCTTTATTGAGGTCCTCCTCAATAGATTTTATCACCTCTTCCCATGTTGTGGAGACTAATAGATTGGCATCCTTGGTCATTTGGGTCACGTAGGGGATAGCGCGATTACCGGGTGACGCTTTCGACGGCACCTCCCCAAAATAACGCAACACTTCAAAGTGGAGGAAAGCGCGTAATCCGAGTGCCTCACCTTTGATCAGCTTGTCATTGTCATAGGAAAAATTGATTTCATTTTCCTCCAATGCGGTCAGGATATTATTTAGTTGCGCGATACTTTGGTAATAGCTTTTCCATATAACTTCAATCAATGCTTCCACGCCAGAGTCTGTGAAATTATAGTTGCCCAAGGCGTAATCTGTTAGCCGGTTAGATGTTAAAGGGGGGAATATCCAATTCCGGGAAAGCATGTCCGGAAGGTATATACTTGTATTCCTGCCATAAAGGGAAGGATTTGCAAGTTGTATATACACTCCGGTCAACGAACTTTTAAATCCATCTTCGATAGAAAAAAGTTGGTTTTCTTTCATCTCCTGCCGGGGATTCACATCCAACCAGTCGTTGCAACCAGTCAGAGCAACCGCCATGAATACTGCGATATATATTTTTATTTTCATATGATTGTTTTTTTTGAATTAAAATCTTACCGTTACAGCCATTGAAAACTTCCTTGCGTAGGGATAGTTTAATCCTCTCTCCACCTTTATCGAAGAGGCTTGGAACAGGTCTTCACCGTATCCCGTCACGGAGAGGTATTGGATAGGCAGGTTTTGTTTTTTCAACCAGCCTACCGGCACTTCGTATCCTAACGATATGGAGCGGCACTCCAGCGTATTTTCATCCATTACAAAGCGACTTGTGGCATTTGTCACGGAATAATAATCGACAAGGCTTCTGAAGAAAACTACATCACCGGGCTCTTTCCATCTTTCATAATAAGCACGTTTATCAGCATTGTTGAACGGATATATGTTCTCAACCTTGCTTACCAATGTATGGTTATACATCTGTCCACCGTACCTGTAGCCAAATACCGTATTGAAAGTGAATCCTTTGTAACGGAGTGTGCTGTTGAGGTTCCCGAAAAATTTCGGTTCGTTTATCCCCACAGCTGTCTTGTCCTTTGGATCCCAAGTATAGGTCTCGGTACCATCTGCTTTGATAAAAATCTCTTTGCCGTTACTTGGGTCTATCCCTTTCGATTGTACGGCATAAATGGTATTGATTGATTGACCCTCCTCGAACATGAAACTGGGGTTTACATTGGACTGCTTCCGCAACTCTTCATTCAGGAATTGCAACGAGTTGGAAATCTTCTTGAGTTCATTCTTGTTATGCATCAAAGATCCCCCTACAGACCAGGTCAATCCCCTAGCCTGATCACGTATAATAAAAGCATTGAGGGTGAGTTCTACTCCCGTATTTGCCACATTGCCCACATTGGCCCTGTAGGTATCGAATCCTCCGGCCGAAGGCATATTGATGTCAGTCAACATGTCGATTGTATATTTATTATAGAGGTCCACATTCAATCGGATGCGCCGGTCGAATATCTCCACATCGGCCCCTATATTGTACTGGCGGGTGGTTTGCCATCCCAAGTCACGGTTACCTATTCCCCGCAAATAAACACCGTACCAACCCCTATAGTTACTTTCAGTATTGGTTCCAAAGGTGGTCAATGCTTGGTAGGGGCTGAAGTTTTGTGAACCGGAGGTCCCGTACGAGAACCGTAGCCGGGCTATGTCTAACGCCTTGTTGTCAAGAAGGAAAGATTCGCGGTGCAGGTTCCATCCTAATCCGGCGGACCAGAAAGGGGCATACCTGCTATCGGCGCCAAATCGGGATGAACCTTCCACCCTACCCGAGAAATCGGCAAAATAGCGATTGTCGTATGTATAGTTCACTGTGCCCATTCCTCCCACACGTCGCGTGATACTCTCACTGCCACCCGGTGATCCGCCTTTCCTGTAATAACCGGCCATTCCTAAGAAGTCCATATTGATATTACTTATCCCTTCGGCATTGATCATATAGGATTCACCGGTTGATTCCGCGATGTTATATCCCAATCCGGCAAATAATTGGTGTTTGTCCGCAAATGTATTGGTATAGTTCATCGTTAAATCGGCATCATAGGAAAAACTGTTGCCGGTACCATAATCATACGTTCCTTTCCGCGCAACATCGTCACCGGTAAAATTCTCAAACCGGGTGTCCTTGGCAGAGACATACACATCGGAGCGGTTGTTCTCGGATGAGACACTAAGCCGTCCCCGGAAGATAAGTTCAGGTACAATATACCACTCAACCGAAAAATTATTGGTCACCAGCTGATACCTGCTCTCATTCCTTTGGGGAAGCGATGCATTGTAGAGTGGATTATAGATGCGGTTTCTTCTTTGAATATTCGTATAGTAATAGTCTTCCAATACCTTCTTTGGACTTCCGTCCTCGTTATAAGGTGTCCAATAGGAGTTGGCAGCTGCATATGTATAGAAGTTGCCGTATGGCGAGTTGAACGCTTTATTGGAAGTTATTTCCAAATTGTTCAGGAAGGTGAAATTGTTGACACGGTACTGTAACAACACATTTCCGTTGAACGTATTCCTGTCGGATCCTTTCATCGCACCGGCAATATTGTCATACGACAATCCCGCAGCATAGAGGATCGATTCGTCCCCTCCCTCCAGACGGAGGCTGTGCTTGTGTCCTATACCCGTGCGTACCGGATATTTCAACCAATAGGTGTCCACACCCCGTTCAGCATCCAATTTCCGTTCATTATACAAATCGAGTAACTCTTTTTCTATCAAGGCACTTATAGATTTGTATAATCCCGCTGCCTTCTCAAAGGCTAATTTCTCTTGTGCGTTCATCAAATTGTATGAGGTAAGGTCGGGTGCCTCGATACTCAGATTTCCACGGTATGTGATCCGCAACTTGCCTGTTTCTGGTCTCTTGGTAGTGAGTACTACCACGCCATTGGCGCCTCGTGAACCATATAACGAAGTGGCGCTGTTGTCTTTTAACAGCGTGTACGATTCAATCTGGTTCTCATCCATATCCATAAACCGCTGTAGGGAAATTTCGAATCCGTCCATGATAAACAGCGGGAGATTGGCTGCCCCTAAGTTCCGGTTATCATCCTGCAAATCACGCACACTGGTATTCAGACTTGAATTGCCGCGGATAGTGATTGAAGGAAGCGCGTTGGGGTTTGATCCCAAGGAGATGTCTTGCATTATATTGAAACTGGGGTCGATATTGCGGATAGAGGTGAGGATATTGCGGTTCCCCACTTCCTGAATCTCTTTGGAGGTGATGGTTTTAGCCGCACCGGTATAACTTTCCCTTGACTTATTAAAGACTCCGGTGACCACTACTTCTCCCAACTCCTTGTCATCTGCTTCCAGTATAACGATAACCGGTCCTTGCCGGAACGAGGATAAGGGAACCTCCTTATTTTTCATTCCGATAAAAGAAAATATCAATGATTCGTTTTCAGAAAAATATACTCCCAAGGCAAAATTGCCATTGGCATCAGAAGTCGTCCCTGTAGATTTATTGGATTTCAATACAATATTCACGCCCGGTAATGGTAGTTGGTCGCTATCCACAACCACGCCCCTTATCATTGTCTTTGCTGTTGGAACAGGTACTTGTTCTATATCCGTAACACTATTGGCTGACGCAATTTTATACAACGACACTTGTCGTTCTACTATCTTATACCTTAAGTCCGTGTTTTTCAGGATTGTTCCTAAAATCGCATGGATGGATTCTTTTTTTGCATGTAAACTGGTTTTCTTATTGAGTTCAAGTCGTGCCTCATCTGTGATAAGAAAAACGTAATCACTCGTCTTCTCAATTTCCGAAATAGCCTCTCTAATGGTCACATTCTTCAGTTCCAACGAGAGTTTTAACTGTTGGGAATGTATATTTTCCGCTGCAAGAGAAAACAAACAGAGGAAAGAAAGTAGAATTGAAATCTTCATGATTTTGAGGGGACTGTTGCATTTTTTATCTGCAATCAAGTTGTATTTAATTTTTTCTTTCATACATTTGTAATGAATTTTAGTTTACATAATTAATTAAGAGTTAGTTGTAGATTATTTTTCGTTTCTATCGGACAGTGTGGCCGCACTGTCCGATTTTTATTTCGCTTGTTTCCTCCCATAGGCTTTTCTCTATTTTTTTGTAATATGGATGATATTGTTTTCCCTTTGATACACAGTGGATGAAATTACTGAAACAGAAGTCATTACGCTATCCAGGTTGTTCGAAAGAAACAATTTGCCGGAACAGGTCTTATCATTCATTTTTATGTCGGGACTGCTCTCAAACTGCACATTATAGTATCGTCCTATTTTTTTGAGTATCTCGGAGATGGTTGTTTCATCAAATTCCAATACACCCTTTGTCCAACTAATGTATTCCGATACATCCACATGTTCTTTTGTCATCCCGTTTTCTGTTATCTCAATTTTTTCATTGGGTAATAACTCGGCTGTATGATTTCCGGATGTTTCTACTTTCACTCTTCCCTCGACCAATACTACGGTTCTTTGGTTATCATCATGGTATGCAGAAATATTGAAAGAGGTACCATGTACATAAATATCCATATCGTGCGCATGTACGACAAACGGTTGTTGCGGATTATGTGCCACATCAATGAAAATCTCACCATTTACATATATCTCTCTGCTGCTTCCCGTAAACTTTGTGGGGAAATCGAGCTGGGTCCCTGAATTCAACCAGACTTCCGTTCCATCCGGAAGCGTCAGGTTTGCTCTTTTACCATATGGAACAACCAGTTTATTCAGTTGTGTGGTGACCAGCGACAATTCTTTTGTTGAATCCGTACTATCAGTCACCAGCGCTTTGCCATCACCGGTGAGCCCAATATGGGACTTCTGGGATATATTGATTTTTTCTTCTCCGGATAAAAGATAGATCTCTTCTTCGGGAAGCGTTTGCCCTATGATGACTTCCTTCTCCGAAGTGGTCCTGACCGGATGACTATTTTTCTGATGGAGAGTTAATAAGGTAGATAAAAAAACTATTATCAACACTGCTGCAACCGATCCGATTCTCCGTAATAGTTTTTGTCTCTTATAACGATGTATGTTTAACAGAACGGTTTTGTAAATCTCTTTCTTATCTTCTTGCGGTAGTTGATCCTGATTGATCTGTATGGCTCTGAATTGGCTGATTGCTTCGCGAAATGCTTTTTCAAGGTATGGTCTTTCTTTTATGATATTCATCCAATATTTATCCAACTCTTCCGTCCGGAAAAGCCTCCATTGAATGAAATCTTCATCGAGAAGAAAGTCATGATCGGGTTTAAAAGATTGGTTTTTATTGACCTCTATATTGTCCACAATAACTCCTTTTATAATAATGACGGATTTACTTCGCCGACGTGGACATAAATAAATGAAAAAATTAAAAATTTAACATCTTTATGGGTGGAAAGATAATAATTTCATCCGAAATCACCATAAAATCTACTGAATTGAAACAGTTTGGCGGAAAAGTACATTCTTTTATCTTTTATTAGAAAAATCTCTGAAAGGGAACCAGGGTCAATAACATGCTTAAAGCATCCGGAAAATCTTTTTCGGATATTGTTTGTCGTAGTTTTTCCATTGTTCTGTACAGTAATTTTCTGGCGGACTCTTCTCGTATATCCAATAGATCGGCTATTTCCTTATGTTCCAGTCCTATCATATATTTCAGATAGACAACTTCCCGCTGATTGGGTGTTAGTTCGTTAAGGAGTGAAGCAACCTTTTTTCGTAAAATTTCAGCCTTCTCGCTGTCGATTATGTTGTCAAGTACAGTTACCTGCACTGTAAAGGAGTCAGCAACAGATTCAAGAGTCTCTTTCCGTATATTTTTTCTGGAAAGGTCAATAAGACGGTGCTTAAATGATTTGAAAATATAGCCGGTAATATTTTTTATATGAATTAGATTATCCTTGGATACATAGAGTTTATAAAATGTGTCTTGTATGGCATCCTTACACATTTCTTCCTGAAAACCCAGGTTGATTCCATAGGAATATAAATCATCCGCATGAGTATTATAAATGATGGAAAAAGAGGACTCATCCCCTTTTTCCACAAAGTTTCCCCAACTCACATCGATAGATGCCATCTCTATAACAATTCAGGTGAATATATTAAAATAACACCCCAAAATTTTTGATGTTTTTTTGGGGTGTGTATAATGGTTGAAAACATATGATTTATCACACAGATTCTTTTTCTTCGATTTTCATTACCACGTTCTGCTTTTCATTGTCAAAATCTACCAGGACGGTGTCGCCTTCTTTCATACCGGTACGGATGATCATTTCTGCCATTTCGTCTTCGATATATTTCTGGATGGCCCGCTTTAATGGACGTGCTCCAAATTGTACGTCATATCCCTTATTGGCAATGAATTCTTTTGCCGGTTCAGTGAGGATGACATTATATCCCAGGTCTCCGATCCGTTTGTAAAGGCCTTTCAATTCGAGATCGATGATCTTGTAAATCGATTCTTTACTCAACTGGTCGAACATCACGATGTCATCCACACGGTTCAGAAACTCGGGTGCAAACGCTTTGTTCAGCGCTTTCTGGATAATGTTACGTGAGTATTCTGCATCTGTCACATCATGGTTCGTATTGAACCCGATACCACGTCCGAAATCCTTTAACTGCCGTGTACCGATATTGGAAGTCATGATCAGGATTGTATTCTTGAAATCGATCTTCCGTCCGAGGCTGTCGGTCACATGTCCCTCGTCCAGTATTTGAAGCAGAATATTGAATACATCGGGATGTGCTTTTTCGATCTCGTCGAGTAACACGACCGAGTAGGGTCTGCGGCGTACTTTTTCGGTGAGCTGTCCGCCCTCTTCGTAGCCCACATATCCCGGAGGTGCTCCCACCAGTCGCGATACATTGAATTTTTCCATGTATTCGCTCATATCGATGCGGATAAGGTTTTCGGACGAATCGAACAGGAATTCTGCCAGTTTCTTGGCGAGATGCGTTTTACCTACCCCTGTCGGGCCGAGGAACATAAAGGTGCCGATGGGTTTGTTGGGATCTTTTAGTCCTACCCGGTTACGCTGGATAGCTTTGACGATCTTGTCCACCGCTTCGTCCTGCCCGATTACTTTGCTCTTCAGCTCATCACGCATTTCCAGCAACCGCTGCCCTTCAGCCTGTGCAATACGTTGTACGGGAACACCTGAGATCATGGCGACCACTTCGGCGATTTTCTCTTCATCAACGATCTCCGGCTTTTCCTTGATCTCCTTTTGCCAGCGTTCTTCTTCCGCTTCAAGCGCCAGTAATAGCTGGCGTTGTTTATCGCGGTAACTGGCTGCTAATTCATATTTCTGCGCTTTTACCGCATCGGTCTTCTGCTGTTCTACCTCCTTTAACTCCTCTTCGAGTTGTTCAATGGTCTTCGGAATCACTATATTGGAGATATGTACCCGGGCACCGGCTTCATCGAGTGCGTCAATCGCCTTGTCAGGAAAAGTACGGTCTGAAACATAACGGTCCGTCAGCTTCACGCACGCATCCAGCGCTTCATCGGTATACCGTACATTGTGATGCTCTTCATACCGCTCTTTGATATTACGCAGAATCTGCAATGTCTCTTCAGGGGTGGTAGGATCTACGATCACTTTCTGGAAACGGCGTTCCAGTGCACCGTCTTTCTCAATATTTTTCCGGTATTCATCCAGTGTAGTGGCTCCGATACATTGTATCTCACCTCTTGCCAGTGCCGGTTTCAACATATTGGCTGCATCCAGTGATCCGGCAGCACCGCCTGCACCTACGATAGTATGTATCTCATCGATGAAGAGGATGATATTCGGATTCTTCGACAATTCATTCAAGATTGCCTTGATACGCTCTTCGAACTGACCGCGGTATTTGGTGCCTGCTACGATCGATGCCATATCAAGAGCAATCACCCGTTTGTCGAACAGGGCACGGGATACTTTCTTCTGCGTGATGCGCAGGGCAAGTCCGTCTACAATAGCTGATTTACCTACACCCGGATCACCAATAAGTACCGGATTATTTTTCTTACGGCGGCTGAGTATCTGTGCAATGCGTTCGATCTCTTTTTCTCGTCCTACTACCGGATCAAGACGGTTTTCCAATGCGGCACGGGTGATATCTGTCCCAAAATTATCGAGTACGGGGGTATCTGATCCGCTGGTTTTTGTCTGCTGAGAGGATGAACTTTGCCCACCTCCCGGATTGAACGGATATTTCTCGTTCGCATCTTCATCTTCGTCGTCGGTAAAGTTGGGACCTCCAGCAGGAAATTGCATATCTTCATCTTCTGTCCGGTTGTCGAGGATGCTCTTTATATAAAGAAAAGCACTCGAATAATCGAGCTGAAACTGCGTGAGAATATCATTGATCAATGTGCTTTTTTCTTTCAGTAACGCCAATAATAAATGCTCGGAATCGGTCTCCTGACTCTTGGTGAGACGCGCTTCCAGTATACTCATTTTTAAAGCTTTTTCCGTATTTTTATTGATTACCAGTTCATTGGCTCCATCATAATGCTCTTGGGTGGCACGCACGTGCGAATCGATATAATCTTTCAACACATGCAGATCGATATCAAAGTCCTGAAGCACCTGGATAGCTAATCCGTCGCCATCCCGGAGTATGCCGAGCATAAGGTGTTCCGGTCCTATATAATTATTCTGGAGTCTTCCTGCTTCTTCACGGCTATATGCCATGATGTCTCTGACTCGTTGTGAAAAGTTACTATCCATCTATTAACTCCTTCTTATTTTTGCTGTGTATCGACTACAAATATAATCTTTTATTTTAAATCGAATAAAAAATTTTTTTTAGTTATCTTTTGTTCCTCTATTCATCTGACTTAACGAAAACGTTCACTTAGAGGATCGTTTGAAAGATAATGCAAAAATAATGCCAAAATGTGTTCGATGGATGTTTGATAGTTATTCGGTGTTTATTCGGTGTTTATTCGATTCGTTTTCCTCCGGTTCAATAAGGGGTATTTCCATTTTGTTCGCTTTTATACGTGTGGTAACACGCGGTTCAGCTTTTGATCCCGGTACATATTCGTGACGGAACATGTTGAAAAATAAAATGAACAGCGAGAGTATGAGTGGTCCGAAGATGACACCCCAAAAACCGAACATGGGAATTCCTATTAGCACTCCAAAAACAGTGATCAACGGGTGGATATCGGCCAGTTTTTTTTGCAACAGGAAGCGGGCTACATTGTCCACGCCTCCGATAATAAACATGCCATAGACAAGTAATGCGACACCGTTCACGTAATCACCTCCAATCAGCAGTGAAATTCCTAATGGCACCCATACAATCATGGTGCCTACAATAGGTAGGATAGTGGCGAAAGCGGTAAGAATGGCATATAGAACCGCACTGTCTATCCCGAAAAAGAGATAACCCAAATAGGCGAAGAATCCTTGGATAATAGCCATAAGCGGTATCCCAACAGCGTTTGCCTGAATGATCATACGCGTTTCCTCCGCCAGGATTTGTTTGTTTTCCTCTTTGAAGGGAAGGATTTCCCGGATGGCTGTTTCAAAATCATTGCTATTGAAAAGCATGTAATAAAGTACGAAGAGGATCACAATAACATTGATCACAAATGAATAGACACCGTTCCCCAATACCTGTAATATATTAGATCCTGCCCTCGGCAGTGCTGCCAGATTTTCAGGCGTGAATATATTAAAACCCAATCGTTCTTCCAGGTTATCGACAAATTCATTAAACTGTCTCAGGATAGCCTCGGGATTGATGGAGATTTCTGAAACAGTGTCGATGACCAGAAAAGTGAGTCCTGTGAGGGGAAGAAGAATAAAGAAAAGAACTTCCAATACGATTAGCAATGCACTGATCGCCTTTTTGAAATTGAGCTTCTGTGTCAGGTATTTCTGTTGCCCTTTCACAAGCACATATAAGGTGGCTGCCCCCAGGAATCCACTCATATAGGGACGTGTATACCTGAAAATGATCAATCCCAACAGGATAAGAAATCCAATCAGGATGTATTTGTGGCGTGTTTCTTTTTTTTCTAGCTCTATTGACATAGGAAATACAATTTTTTACTCAACCTCATTGCTCCATTATTCTTACTCTCAAATTAAACCTCTACATGAAGATTATTGAAATTATAGGAAATCTTCCGGTTTAGAAAATCCGCCTTCAATCAGTGCCTCTTTGGCATTTTCATAGTCGGAGCTTTTAACCTGCATTTCTATATCCCCAATAGTGTAAGCTATCCTGTTGGAGGTGAGATTTTTCATATAGATCTCAATACCCCTCATTTCCATAAATGATTGTACGATGGGTATGTCGGCGGGATAAGTAAATGTTTTCACCGTAATAAAATGTTCCTCCATAGGTGATGTTTTTGTTATAGGATCTTATTTTTAGATTAACGTAAAGATATAGTTTTTTGTTTATAGAAACGAGATTTTGTTTATTAAAATGAGGGGATATGGGTTTTTTACAGTATTTTTGATAATTCTTTTAAGTGTTGCGATTAAATTATAAGTCCAACTGTTTTTCATCCCATTTGTGGACAAAGAAAAATGTTCTGGGGTGTTTAGCTCTTGGTTCTTGGTCCTGAAATTGAATTGTATGGAAAAAATAGCATTGGTTACGGGTGCCACTTCCGGAATAGGAGAGGCTACAGCTCTGAAACTGGCCGAAGAGGGTTTCGCTGTGATAATTACCGGCAGGCGGCAGGATAGATTGAATGTATTGAAGCATAAACTGGAACGAGGTGGTTCTTCTGTTTTTACTCTCTGTTTCGATGTGCGGAATGAAGAAGAAGTAAATAATTCTTTGGAAAATTTGCCCCCGGAATGGCAGGATATTGATGTATTGGTGAATAATGCCGGGCTTGCTGCGGGTATGGAGCCGTTTCAACAGGGTGATAGCGTGGACTGGAACCGGATGATTGATACCAATTTAAAGGGTTTATTATTTGTTACCCGCTTTGTTTCGCAAAGTATGGTTGTCCGTAAGAAGGGACATATCATCAATATCGGATCCATCGCCGGAAAAGAGGCCTATCCCAACGGAAATGTATATTGTGCTACCAAACATGCCGTAGATGCTTTGACAAAAGGGATGCGTTTTGATTTGCTCCCATATAATATAAAAGTTACCCAGATCTGTCCGGGGGCGGTGGAAACAGAATTCTCCGTTGTCCGTTTTCATGGGGATAAGCATCGTGCGGATAAAGTGTATGAAGGATATGAGTGTTTAGTGGCCGATGATATCGCGGAATGCATTTGGTTTGCCGTTTCCCGCCCGTCGCATGTGAATATTAACGATATGGTTGTAATGCCTACCGCGCAGGCCTCGGCTTCCGTTTTTCAAAAAGAAATATATCCATCATGAAACGAGTTTCTATCATTTTATTGGTTTTGCTTATGACAACTCGGTTTGTTGAATCGCAGGAAAATATCACTTATCAGGTACCGCCGGCTGAGATCTTGGAACTGGTCGATATCGAGAGAGCGCCATCCGTCAATATGGACAGCAAAGGGGAGCAGATACTGTTCCTTTACCGGAATACCTTTAAAACATTGTCGGATCTGAACCAACCTGAAGTGCGGTTGGCCGGACTGCGTATCAATCCCGATGCCAACATATCGAGCACGGTAACCTATATCAATAATATACGCTATAAAAAGACAAATGATGCAACTGTGAGGCAAATAGAAGGCTTACCTTCTGATCCTCGTATCGCATACCTCTCTTTTTCGCCTGATGATACAAAATTGGCTTTTACCAATACGGTGGAAAAGGGGGTTGAGCTATGGATTGTTGACCTGAGGGACTTGCAGGCAAGGAGAGTGACGAAGGGTATTGTGAATGCCAATGCCGGATTTCCCTACAGTTGGTTTACCGATGGGTCGGGATTGCTTGTAAGGATGCTTCCCGAAGGCCACCCCGGCCTGGTCGATACCCAAAAGGCTTTGCCGGAAGGACCGATTGTGTCGGTCAGTGACGGCCAGATATCGCAAAACCGCACCTATCAGGATCTATTGAAAAATCCGGTCGATGAGGCTAATTTCGAAATGCTGATAACCTCGGAACTTTATAAGATCGGGTTCGACGGATCGAAAGTACGATGGAAAGAGACCGGAATGTACACAGAGCAATCGTTTTCACCGGATGGAAAATACCTCTTGCTGACAATGCTCTCCCGCCCGTTTTCCTATACTGTGCCTTATTATAGTTTCCCGAGCATGACAGAGATCTATACTGCCGATGGGGATTTCCTGATGAAATTCAACGAACAGCCATTGCTGGATAACCTTCCGATAGGATTTATGGCCACACAGGAGGGAAAACGGAATATCTACTGGCGCTCCGACAAGCCGTCGACCCTCTGTTGGGTGGAGGCGCTCGACAAAGGCGATCCGAAGGTAAAAGTTGATTTCCGTGATGAGGTATTCCAACTCGATGCTCCCTTCTCCGGTACTCCCCGTTCGTTAGTGAAAACTGTCAACCGTTACGCCGGCATTACTTGGGGAAATGATGAATACGCCATCCTCCATGATCAATGGTGGAATACCCGGAATCAGAAGATGTATGTTTTTAATCCGTCTGATAACACCCGGGAGCCCCGTATCCTTGTCGACCGCAACTACCAGAATGTCTATGACGATCCTGGTTTTCCGCAAACAGCAAAGAATGCAATGGGAACCTATACGTTGCAAATGGATGGAAATTCGATTTACTTCTTTGGAGACGGATTTACGGCAGAAGGGCAGTTTCCGTTCATCGACGAGCTGGATTTAAAGACGCTGAAAAAGAAACGGATCTATCAATCCGCGTATACCGACAAAGTAGAAGAATTGATCACATTTGTGGATAGTAAAAAAGGAGTGGTCATCACCCGGATCGAGTCACCTACCGAGTATCCCAATTATTATATCCGCAATATTCGCAATAAACGTCTACCGGTACCTTTGACCACTTTCGAAAATCCTTTCAAAAGTATTGAAAAGGTATATAAGAAAGTAATTAATTATACACGGGAAGATGGCGTAGAGCTTACCGCTACCTTGTATTTGCCCGCCGGTTACGACAGGGAGAAGAAAGAGAAACTTCCGATGATCATGTGGGCATATCCTACTGAGTACAAAGATCGGAGCAGCGCGGGGCAATCCACGGCAAACCCCAATTCATTCACCTACCTGTCGTATGGAAACCCCGTTTACTGGGTGACACGCGGTTATGCGATCCTCGATGATGCTGCCTTTCCCATTGTGGGAGAGGGGGACGAACAACCCAATGATACTTTTGTGGAACAGCTGGTGGCTAATGCCAAGGCAGCGATAGATGCCGTGGATGCACTGGGGTATATCGATCGGAAACGGGTTGCTGTAGGTGGCCACTCTTATGGCGCATTTATGACGGCAAACCTGCTCACACATTCCGACTTGTTTGCCGCGGGTATCGCCCGTAGTGGTGCATATAACCGGACACTTACCCCATTTGGGTTTCAGGCGGAAGAGCGTAATTACTGGATGGCCTCCGAGACCTATAATGCGATGTCGCCGTTTATGCATGCCGATAAGATGAAAACACCCATGCTGCTTATCCATGGTGAGAGTGACAATAATTCCGGTACCCATACGATGCAGAGCGAACGCTACTTCCAGGCGCTGAAAAGTTTTGGTGCGCCTGTCCGTTTGGTAATTCTACCGAAGGAGAGCCATGGGTATGCCGCTAGGGAAAATGTACTGCACCTGCTGTGGGAACAGGATCAGTGGCTGGAGAAATATTTGAAGAGTGAATAAGTGTTTAGGCAGTGAGTGATTATTTTGCGATGGAGAATTCAATCTTGTCGTTGATGCTGATGCCGTACCGGTCGGCAAAACCCGCATTTACTTCCACTACATAGAGGGCCGGCTGGGTGGATGCATAATTCCACTCCTTTAACGGAGTGGTATTTGCGTGTATAGTTACAATTTCCTTACCGGCATTTACAAAAAGGATATCTAGGGGAATATAGGTGTTTTTCATCCAGAAGCTTTGCATCTCTGCCCGGGTTTGGATAAACAGCATCCCTGCATTTTCAGGTAAGGAGCGCCGATACATCAATCCACGGGCACGTAATTGGTCGCTGTCAGCCACTTCGATGTCGATCACGGTCAGTGTGTCTCTATTCTGTTGGTTTGTAAAGAAGAGTTCCCCCTGCTTGTTAAAAGGAATATCCATTACTCCGGACTCGGTAAATATTTCTGTATCGCCATTACCCCTTTGTGTGTAGTATACCGTTAGGCCAACGATGACAATCAATAAGATTACCAGATATATATTCCGCTTGTTTTTTTTCTTTTGTGACATGTTGTGTATGTTTTTTTGTTGATGCTACTTGCCTTTAATTACTTTTTATTTAAACTCATTTTCCTGAGCTCAGGAAAATGATGTATAATTTCTAACTACAAATATATACAGATATACTTTATAAAGATATAAAAAAATCTGTTATCAAAAAGTATGTTACCAAATGGTATGCTACTGAAGAGTTTGAAACTAAAGTGTGTAATTATCTCTTACCGTTCTTCAATCGTTGTTCGGATACGGGAAAGACCACCGGTTTGCCCGACACCGGATTGGTTTTTACGATTACCACCGTATCGTATACACTTTCTATATGTTCATAAGTTATTACTTCTTCGGGTGTTCCCTGGCAGAAGGGTGTCCCTTCTTTCATCATCAGCAGGAAGTCGCAATATTCGGCGGCGAGTGAGAGATCATGTATGATCATCATCACGCTTAGTTTCATCTCTTCGTTCAGACGTTGGATCAGATTCATAAACCGTATCTGGTGGGTAATGTCAAGATGCGATGTTGGTTCATCGAGCAGTAACAGGCGCGGGTGTTGCGATAGGGCACAGGCGATATTGGCCATTTGTTGCTCACCGCCGCTTAACTCTGTCATCGACTTATTACGCAGACGATAGGTGTTGGTCAGATGCATGTAGTGATGCGCTATTTCAATATCTTCTTTCCTGTCGAAGAATTGGAACTGCCGACGGTAGGGAAGTCTTCCCATTAACACATATTCCTCTACCGATAGTTCTGCTGTTTCAGAGAATTGCGAGACGATAGCGAGTTTTTGTGCTTTCTCCCTCCAGGTAAGTTTCGACAGGTCAGCTCCATCAAGCAGGATATGCCCCTCTTTTAATGGTAATGTTCCCGATATCCCCCTGAACAGCGTGGTTTTCCCCGATCCGTTGGGTCCGATGATTCCGGCAAACGATCCTTCGTCAAGCGACAGATTGATGTCGTGTACCCGAAAGCCACTGCTATACCCGCAGGAGAGATTTTGTATGTCAAGGAAAGAAATCATCTTTTTTAATTGAAAATTGAAAATGGACAATGAATTGCAAATCGACGGAATTGAATATATTATTCATCATCAGTAAATCAACTAACTTCTTTTCGTCTTGATCTACTTAACAATAGTATAAACAAAATACCTCCAAGGATACCGGTAATTACCCCGATAGGCAGCTCGTTGGGTGAGATGATTGTGCGTGCCATCACGTCGCACAGGATCAGGAATATACCGCCACTCAGAAAGGAAGTGATAAGCAAAATGCGGTAATCCGTGCCTACCCACAGCCGTACGATATGCGGGATGACCAGCCCCACGAAACCAATGATTCCCGCCACGGCAATGCAAGCTCCGGTAAGCAATGAGGTAATGATGAACAGGACCCGGACTACGCTGTTGGCGTTAAATCCCAGATGTTTCGCTTTTTCTTCACCCAGGCGCAGTGCATTGAGAGGCATCACGAACAGATAAGAGAGGATCAGGCAAAATAGCGACAGTATGACCATTACTGTGATCAGGGTATTGTTCGGTTCATTGAGTGATCCCATCATCCAGAAAATAATACCGTGAACATTGTCGGTGGACGTGATGGACA
Organism: Proteiniphilum sp. UBA5384; assembly: GCF_002410825.1. Lineage (GTDB taxonomy): Bacteria > Bacteroidota > Bacteroidia > Bacteroidales > Dysgonomonadaceae > Proteiniphilum. The sequence goes on from NZ_DHOS01000010.1 coordinate 96,569, forward strand.
TAAGGAACATCATTAATGAGGAGGCGATGAAACTGATCATGACACCGATAAGCAACATCCGATTGATGCTGAGTCCTCCTTTTCCAAGGCTGAGGGTATACACGAGGAAGATGGTCGCGAAGGCACCGATAAATCCGGCCAACGGCAGAAACAGTATATTGATCAGATGTATTCCTGCTACGATGGCAAAGGTAATACCCAATGATGCGCCGCCTGAAATTCCAAGGGTATAGGGTTCCACCAGCGGATTCCGGTAAATACCTTGTAATATAGTACCTGCCAGGCTAAGGCTTCCACCTATGGTCAAGCCCAGTAATGTGCGAGGAATACGGATATATGCCAATACGCCATATTCCACACTATCCTTCTCTGAAAGAATATGGGGCAAATCCCCTATTCGTATGGGGATTTCACCCATTCCCAATGATAACATGAACACAGTTACGACTCCCACCAGAAGTAGAAGGACATAAAGGCTCCAAATCCATTGTTTTTGTTCCATCGTTTTCATCATTCACACATCATCAAATCATTCTCCCATCAATTGATCCATTATCCTTATTGTTTCTGCAAAGGTGATAGGGGTTGGTTGACAGGCGATATCCGAGTCGATGGTATAAATATGTTTGTTTTTAGTAGCCTCAAGACTGGCGTATCTGTTCCATACCTTTATTTCTTCTTCTCCTTCGACACCCATGGTAGCAATAAAAATATAATCGGGATTGTTAACGATAACAAATTCCCGAGTAACGGTGCCTTGTGTCAGCGTGCCTGCTATATTCCGGACTCCCAGCAGCGTCATATAATCGTCCATAAAGGTATTGGAAAGGACAGCAAAGATAGGATTTGTTCCAATTTGGAAAAACATTGTCCGGTTTGTATATCGTTTATTCTTTTCGGCTATCTTATCAATGGTATGTTTGCTTTCCATTACGATTGCATTGGCTTTTTCTTTTTTGCCGACCCATTCTCCCAATTCGATGAACTGGTTGCATATTTCCTGAAAAGTTTTTGGAGTCTGGAAGATTTCCACTTTTATTCCAACCTTTTTCAGTAATTCTATATCTTTGGGATCGGTCAGTCCAGATGCCAGTACCAGATCTGGTTTTAGGCTGATAATCTTTTCTACGTTGGCTTTTATGGCCGAAGAGACAATCTCTTTATTATCTTTTTTGCCTGCCGTACAATAGTTGGTGCATCCCACCAGATTATCCTGCGCTTCCAGATCATAAAGACTTTGGGTAAATGAAGGTGCCAATGACACTATACGTGCGTATGGCTGTCCCTGGACGGCAAAAGCCGTGATGATACATAAGAGGAGAAATAATTTTTTCATTTGTTTTAAATAAGAGCCGGGACTATTTGTGCTTCGCACATAGTGCAACCGAATAGCTATTTTCAAAATGCAAAGGTAACAAGAAACGGTTGAAGGAGACTGAAATTTTGACAGTAAATTTGGCAGTTTCTGTGCCTTCAATGTATTTTTTTGGCAGAAAATAGACTTTAATAAATTTGGCACAGAATTCGCAGTTGTGGTAATGTCAATTAGAGAAACAATACTAATTATATTAACATCAATTTTAGTAAATCGTATGAATATTAAACCATTGGCAGACAGGGTGCTGGTAAAACCGGCCGCTGCAGAAGAAAAAACAGTGAGTGGGATAATTATCCCCGATACAGCAAAAGAAAAACCGTTGAAAGGTGAAGTGATTGCTGTGGGGAAAGGTACAAAAGATGAAGAGATGGTGGTAAAACAAGGTGACAAGGTGCTTTATGGAAAATATGCCGGCACTGAAATTGAAATCGATGGAGTACAGCATCTGATTATGCGTCAGTCTGATATTCTGGGAGTTATAGGATAGTAGATGCCGATTGACAGGAATTTACCGAAACTCAATTTGGTTCAATTTAAATTAATCTGATAACAGATTTAATCTGTTCGATAAACGAACAACAATACAAAAATCGAAATAAAATGGCTAAAGAAATTAAATTTAACATGGACGCCCGCGACCTTCTGAAAAAAGGCGTGGACGATTTGGCAGATGCCGTTAAAGTAACATTAGGCCCTAAAGGCAGAAATGTAATTATTGATAAAAAATATGGCGCCCCTCAGATAACTAAGGACGGTGTGACTGTGGCAAAAGAGATCGAACTGGAAGATTCTTTCCAGAATATGGGGGCACAACTGGTAAGGGAAGTGGCTTCTAAAACCAATGATGATGCCGGTGATGGAACAACAACTGCTACTGTTTTGGCGCAGTCTATTATTGGTGTGGGTTTGAAAAACGTGACCGCCGGTGCTAATCCGATGGATTTAAAACGGGGTATCGACAAAGCAGTTATCACAGTGGTGGATAATCTGAAAAAACAAGCTGTGGAAGTAGGAAACGACCTGAAGAAAATTGAAAACGTAGCTAAAATTTCTGCCAACGGTGATGAAACTATCGGCAAACTGATTGCCGAAGCAATGCAGAAAGTAAGCAAAGAGGGCGTGATTACTGTAGAAGAAGCGAAAGGTACCGATACCTATGTAGATGTAGTAGAGGGTATGCAGTTCGACCGTGGATATATCTCTCCCTATTTCGTGACCGATACCGAAGCTATGGAAGTGGATTTTGAAAATCCGCTCATCCTTATTCATGATAAGAAAATTTCCGCAATCAAAGAGCTTCTTCCTATCCTGGAAAAAGGAATTCAAACCGGAAAACCCCTGTTACTTATCGCCGAAGATATCGATTCTGAAGCGCTGACTACTTTGGTGGTAAACCGTCTGCGTGGATCGTTGAAGGTGGCCGCGGTGAAAGCTCCCGGATTCGGTGACCGGAGAAAAGAGATGCTGGAAGATATTGCCATTCTGACCGGTGGGGTAGTGATCTCGGAGGAAAAGGGACTCACACTGGAAAATGCTACACTGGATATGCTGGGTAGCGCTGAAAAAGTGACGATCGACAAAGACACTACTACCATTGTAAATGGAAATGGTGAAAAAGAAGCTATCAGCAACCGTATCGGACAGATCCGCGCTCAGATCGATAAAACTACATCCGATTACGATCGTGAAAAATTGCAGGAACGTTTGGCCAAACTGGCCGGTGGTGTAGCGGTACTTTACGTGGGTGCTCCTTCCGAAGTGGAAATGAAAGAAAAGAAAGATCGTGTGGAAGATGCACTTTCGGCTACCCGTGCGGCAGTGGAAGAAGGAACCGTCCCCGGTGGTGGTGTGGCTTATGTGCGCGCTATTGAGGCTCTTGAAGGGCTGAAAGGTGAAAATGAAGATGAAACTACAGGTATCGAGATTGTAAAACGTGCTATCGAAGAGCCGCTTCGTCAAATTGTATCGAATGCCGGAAAAGAAGGTGCCGTAGTAGTACAGAAAGTACGTGAAGGTAAGGCTGATTTCGGTTACAATGCCCGCACCGATCAATATGAAAACCTGTATGAAACAGGAGTGATTGATCCTGCCAAAGTAACCCGTGTGGCTTTGGAAAATGCGGCTTCTATCGCCGGCATGTTCCTGACAACAGAGTGTGTGATTACTGATAAAAAAGAAGATAATCCGGCTCCAATGCCTCCGATGGGCGGCGGCGGAATGGGGGGTATGATGTAATCCCGAAAATAGGTAAAATAAATACCCGAAAATTGAGACTGTCTCTAATGAAGCGAACCTTCAGAAGAGACAGTCTCTTTTTTGTTTTAGTTGTTATTCTTTATTTGTCATCTCCCAGGCCATTGGTCATACCGTACACATCGGCGTTGGCCCCTAAAATGGATATGCACTCGTCAATCTCCTCTTTGAATGTTTCGGTTATTCTTTTGTTATGGGTATCGACAAAGAGTACGGATCCTTTCTTTTCCGCTGTGCTATTTGGATTATACGTGGCTACAATCAGCCTGGTTTCATTGGTTGAGAGTCCCAGATGGATGATTGCCCCATATTCCGGAGGGATAGTGATGAATTCGCTAAGTGTAGGTAATTCTGTGGGAGTCGTATAAATTTTGTTCCCAATGCCAAAGAAACAATCATTCTCCAGAGATACACATTTTGTATCCTGGTTTGCCCCTATGACAGGTAAAAGCGTTGAACCCAGGAACCTGTGGTTTATGCCATAATTGCTTTTAGGGTCATCATCAAATTCGTATCTATGAATATTGATGCCTTCGTTGCTTGCTGTGTATGCTGACAGCCCGTTCATATTTGTCCTGGAGTTTTTTGAGAATCCGATAAAATATTCATTCTCCCGTATTGTCGGGGAGTCGGTGATGGGAATTACCCGGTCGTAGGCGTTTACTTCTGCTATGGTGCCTGATATCGGATCATTTTGCTTGGGTGAAACAAAATAGAATTTCCGGGAGAGTTTGTCGAAAGCCCACAGAGTATAGGGATCGTAAGTACCTCTTATGTGGCTCCAATAATAGTTCCCTTCATGTTTGGCAGGCCTGTAGAGCAATCCGGAGCCATAAAAAACCAGTTTGCCGTCACTTACAAATACTTCATGTCCATAAGGATTTACGTCATACTTCTCCGGTTGGAATACGTACCCGGAATTCTTGTCCATGAAATTCTCTTCCGAAACCAGTGTAGAGGGCAGGAAAGTGCCATTATTGGTAGATGTGACCGGATAAGAGCCCTCTTTGGTGATGATGGTCATTGACCAGAAGTAATTGCCGAGTGCGTTGATATAGCCGAATGATCCGGCAATCTTTATTGGTTCCTTACCGAAAGTGACATCGCCGCAAACAGTAGTGTGTAAAATTTGTGGTATTTTGTCATCATTCCTAAAGGAGGGCAAATAAGCTACGATTGTGCTACCGTCCTGTTGGCGGGTAAGGAAATAGTACCCGTAGTTGAATTCGTTTACAATATTAATATCGAATGTCCTGTAATATTTCATTCCCGAGATGTTATCTGTCACAATGAATGCGCAATCCTTTTGTCCGTAGGGCATTGCCGGAAGCAATGCATCCAGGTTGCGTTCTTGGGAGATGGCAATTCCGGCCACTTCCCATTGAAAGGAAAGGTTTTCTTCGCCTGCGGTCAGGCTGCGTGACAATTCGGGGATAATCTGGATTGTTGCTCCCGGTGCATATGATTTTGCCGGAATATTTGCAATAGTTACCGTATTTAAATCGGTATAATCATAATTGCCTTTGTCTTCCGAGCACCCACAAAGGAGGAGGAGACCGGTTACAAAGAGGCTATGCAATATTTTTTCTCTCATAATCATGCTGTTTTAATGATTTGTTAACCGGTGTATGGAATTGTGATGCGCGGCTTGGAGGTGTCTCCGTCGGGATACACCTCGTTGTCGATAAAATACTGCCTCAACATTTGGATGAACATGTCAGTTGACGGATACCACGAAAGAATCGTATAGTAAGGCATATTGTCCCAGTATAAAGGTTTATCCAACCCGGGACCTTCAAAACGTTCCACATTTGGATCGGCCCCCAGGTAATAGATTTCCTTCCATTTGGTAAATTTTTCGCGTGAGAATTCGCCAAAGATAGATTGCCATTTTTCCCACCATTCCGGAGGGGTTAGATGGTCGGTAAAGAGTATGGATATTTCCAGCAGGTTGTTATATCCGGACAGGAAATGTTCATTGGGTACAATCCTCAACACTAATCTCCTTTCTTCTTTTTGTAGAATCTCAGTCCGGTTTACTTTCAAGTAGATGGTATCCCTCATCTCTCCACTTTTGACGGTCAGATTACTGATGGTGGTTTTATCCCAGTCCTCTGCGGTTGCCGTGGATTTGTCTGCCACTACTTCCACATGATATTTCCTGTCGGTAGCGGATGGTATGCCGATGATGGTGACAGGAATTTTAAACGTGTGAAAGGTGACGTGGCTCTCGTCCATATCGAACGAATAACTCATCACTGTATCCCGCACTTTTGTGGGGTGCCCGAGTTGATTTAATACGTTGGGCATATCAAAATAGATAAAATTGTCTCCTTGAGCATCGAAGTCATCGATAGGTTGATTGCAGGCAAATAACGTAAACAAGGAGAACAGGGTCGCCAAAAAACTTTTTTTATTCATACTACCTCCTTTTATCCTTTTTCATTGTTGGTATATTCATATTCATCATCGGGTATCGGAAATACAAAAATCTCGTCTGATGGTGCTATTTCCTCTCCTGCTTTCACATAAATAGGATAAAACATCCGTTTGCACATCAGGAATATGCGCCCGTCTCCAATCATGTCTTTGCGCGCTTCCCGCACCAGGTATTCCTTTAACGTAACTTCCACATCCCCGATAGGAAGTGGCAACTCTTCGAGATTACGCGTTTTGCGCACGTCATTCAGGTATTGTAAGGCCAATGTATTGTCGATACCTATTTTTGATTCGCAGGCAATGTAATAGATCTCCGACATGCGCATAACCGGTATTTCGGGATCGTAAGCAGCTCTTAGCCCGGATTGCACCGGAGCTTCATGTAACTTCTGGAAGTTGTAAATATTTTCTGTCTTTTCGAACCAATATCTCAGTCGGTTATCGGTGCCTGCCCCATCGGGGGTACGTCCATAAATAGTGTTCAGGAGAGAGGAGTATTGGGTGTCTCCAATCGGAATGGAGAGATTGCTGTCTCCTTTTCCTTCCATATAGAAGAATTCGTTGGTCATATCATAGAGGTTGTTTACATAGATTGCCCCCAGCATTTCCATACTATAGGCGAAATTCCTGCTCGGATTGGTAGGCAGGTTATTCTCTTTGTTGATCAGCTGGATAATCCCGTTGGCCTCGGTTATCACTCTTTGTGCGTATTGATAGGCTTCATGAGGGTTTAACCGCAATTGCTCCAACCTCGCCAGAAGTCCCAATGTGCAGAAATAGTTGAGGCGTGAACCCCGGCGGTTCAACACTTCGTGATAGTCCAGCAATGAAGCGTTGGCGTCACCTCTCCTGCCGATATCAGTTCTTTTGACAGGATCGTCTTTCAGTAATTCCAACGCTTTCTGCAGGTCTTGTTCCGCAAAATTCAATACTTCTTCTCCCGTATTAAAATCTTTCGAGGTCACATCAAATTCCGTCCGATAGGCAATTGCCTTCTTTTGCAGGTCAGCTTTTGTCCGGATGACAGCCCCGTACATTTCAAACAGTTCCAGATGTATAAAGGCCCTTAATGCATATGCTTCTCCCTCAATCAAGTCGGCATTTTCAATGTCTTCACGACTTCCGGGAAGATAATGCAGTAAAGCATTACACTGGGTGATGGCCTGGTACATGTTACCCCAGATAGCATCGAAGATAGCAACCGAACTCTGATCCTTATAGTCATAGCTGTATAACTTGTAATAAACATGGTTGGTGCTGGTGGAAATATCCCAGTAGTGTGCCAGAATATCGATTGCCCCATAAGAAAGATTTTTCCCGTATAAGTCAGAAGAAGAAAGAGTGTAGTAGATGCCGCCCAAGGCGGAGTTACATCCCCTGCTTGTTTTATAAAGTTCCTCGGCCTGGGTCTGCCCGTGAGGGGTGATATCGAGCCAGTCATTGCACGAAGTAGATAGAATGACCCCGCTGATCATTGTTAAGTATATCAATTTTTTCATCATAATTTCTATTTATTATTCTACAAACTGATGTTTAACCCAAAGGTATAACTGCGTTGAAACGGATAATCCAAACCCCGTTCGGCTTTCACGGTGGACAAGTAGAACAGGTCATTGGCATAGAACGATAACCTCAGGTTGCTGACATGGGCTTGTTTCATCCATTGGGTCCTGAAATCATACGACAATGACAATGAAGTCAGGTGCAGGTAACTCCTGTTCTGTATAAACCGGCTGGATATATAATTAGTTTCATACTCTTTGATGTTCTTATACCGGGCATGTTGTCCCGGTGCGCTCCATCGGTCTGTCAACGCCCTGCGATCTCCGTTCCAGGCAGGGTTAATCCCTTCCACACGGGTTGCAAGCGTGCTATTGTAATAGTCGGCTCCCAACTCATATCCGAATATCATATTCAGGTTCCATCCTTTCCAGTATACATTGGTACCTATATTGCCGTATATGTCAGGATCTTTGTCGCCGCATAGCACTTTGTCATTTGGATCCCAGGTGTAAGTAATGGTTTTACCATCTTTTTTCAGGAATATTTCCTGGCCTGTGACGGGATCTATGCCCAATGATTTTACCGCTTTGATGGCGTTCATCGATTCTCCTTCTTCATATACGGCTCCCGGAATCACTGTCTCCAGATTGTTTGTCGCATTGATATTTTTCAATTGGTTGGAAATTTTCGACAGCGTATTCTTGTTATGACTGATTTGTGCCCAGGCTCTCCATTCCAGGTTTTTTTTCACGTTCTGGATAATGGCGCCATTGATATTTACCTCGAATCCCCGGTTACGTATTTCACCCAGGTTGCTGGTGAAGTCGTTGCTCGGCAGACCGATGGAAGGGGCTACGGTAACTTGCGTCAGCATGCCGTCAGTCAATTTGTTGTAATAATTGAAGGAGGCTTTCAACCGGTCTTTCCACATCCCCAGGTCTAAACCTATATTCGTTTGATGCTGGTTTTGCCATTTCAATTCGGGATTGCCGTATCCCATCAGGGTTGCGGCAATCAATGTGTTGTACAAACGTCCGGTCTGATACTGGTACATTGTGCGGGCTTGGTATGCCTGGAATTCCTGGTTACCGGTGATACCATAGGAAATTCTTATTTTCAATAGGTCGAGAGCCGATCCTCTCCTTAAGAAATGTTCGTTGTGTATATTCCATCCGCCACCAATAGAACCGAAAGGAGCCCAGCGACGGTCGGCGCCGAACAGGGAAGAACCGTCGTAGCGACCGGAGAAATCAGCAAAGAAACGGTTGTCGAACAGATAATTGATATTGGCAAATGTACCTATCGAACGGGTGATGCTTTCCGTACTATAGGGTTTTGTATTCTCCTTATACTGGATGGCAAAGGTAGGGTCGGAATAGCGGTCGTCGCTGAATCCCGTGGCGGTAAAACCATGGATGGAGAATTTATCCTGGAGCACTTCACCCCCGATACTTGCGTATAGCAGATGCTTCTTTCCTATCAATTTGGTGTAGTTCAACGTGAAGTTTCCGGACATGTTCATCGTTTCACCATTGTGAAGTGTGAGTTCCCCGCGCGTTTCTACAGGAGTGGACGTGTATCTTCCTGAAGAGGAGTCATATATATACCTGGAGGAGAATGGCGAAATGTAGTTGTCTTTCTTGGTGATACCTTTTTCAATACCCAATTGTCCACGCAACCGCCACTCTTCCGTAATTGTCCAGTCTATTTTTAACTGGTCTGTAAAATATTGGGTGTTTGTAAAGTCGCGGTTGGGAAGTTTTGCATCATATAGGGGATTGGGACTGCCATCTAATAAAGTAGGTAGTATTTCTCCTTTATTGTTGCGGATGCGGTCGTACGGATTCAGTTGGGCATAAGTCGAAAAACTGCCATACAATGAATTGTACGCATGTGTATAGGCATACGAGGCATAATTCTGCACCGTGATTTTTTCCTTGATGCGGTAAATCAGGCGGAACCCCAGGCCATAGCGGTCGCGTCCGGATTCTTTCATCACACCGTTGGTCTGGTTGAACTGGCCGTCGATGCCATAGCGTATGGCACCTTCACCACCGTTTATATAAAGTGAATGTGCCTGTGAGAATGCGTTGCGTACCGGTTGTTTCAACCAGTAGGTATTCACCCCCTCAGCAATATTTTTGTATCTCCTGTAATAGGACTGTTGTATCTCATAGTTGTTAGCCGGGCTATTGACTTTGTCATACAAGCCGGCTGCTACCTCGTAATTCAGCTTTTCTTCTGCGTTCATCAGGTTGTAATCCGACAGGTCAACCAGGGCGATTGTCGGTTTGAAGTCATACGTCACTTGTATTTGTCCCGATTTGGGCGCGACGGTTTCAATCACGACAACTCCATTTGCGGCCTTCGAGCCATATAAAATGGTAGCAGATGCATCCTTCAGGATTGTGATGCTTTCTATGCGGTTGATATCGGTATCGTACACCTTTTCGATGGAAACTTCGAATCCATCCATGATGAATAGGGGGGTGGTGGACCCGTCTTGGAAAGAACCCTTACCGCGGATCGAGAAATCGGGCATGGTATTCGGACTTGCACCCATGCTATTATTTTCAGATATTTTGAATCCGGCATCGAGGGCGCTGATGGTCGTGAAGATATTTCCGGTAGCCAGTTTCTGAATTTCCTCCCTTTTAAGGGTGGTGACCGCGCCGGCATAACCTTCTGTTCTACGTGTGAAATATCCGTTTACAACCACCTCCCCCAGATCGCTGATCGTTTCTATCATGATGATGTGCATGGATTTGCCGAAAAAGGCTTTGGTTATTATATCCTCGAACCCTACGTAGGTCAATTTCAGTTGGGCGTCTTTTTCAGCACTTAAACTGAATTGGCCGTCAAGGTCGGTCTGGATACCCCGTGTAGTACCCTCGATAATAACGTTTACTCCCACCAACGGATCACCGGAGGAGTCTGTTACCCGCCCTTTGACCCATTCAGGCGTTGTTTGTTTGATATCTTTTGTGTGTGCCTCTACCGGTTTGATTATCACTATCTTCGGTGTAATCTCGAACCGGAATCCGTCGCCAAAGATTGCATTCAGTACAGTGGGCAGTGGCGCGTTGTTGAAATCGACGGTTACAGGCTTTTTTATATTTACTTCCCGGTTACTGAACATGAAATCTTTTCCTGTTTTAGTCTTCAGCAACTCAATGACCTCCCCGAGAGACATGTTGGCGACTTTGATAGTTATACCGCCTACCTGTACTCTGCTTTGCGCTTGCATCTGCAAAGGCGTTTGCAGCATTAAAACCACCCAGCCCAAAACGGTTAACCATAGTAATTTATTGAATCGTTCTTTCATCAGTTTATAATTAAATAAGACATGAACTTTATTATATAATACAAGGTATCTGCAGGAAAGGGTGAATGAATAATATAAAAAATGACGTTTTTATTTAAAAACATCATTTTTTTATCGTTGGAATATGTTAATTTCTGCTTGGAAAAGTTTGAATCCCTTACTGTCTCCGGGAAACTTTGACCGATTGTCCATCGAAGGTGAATTCTATGTTCGTTGTTTTGGCAAGCATTTCGAGTAGTTCCTGTGCATTGTAGTCGCGATGGAGAGCACCTGTGAACGTGTGCTGTTGCAACGACTCATCGTTCCAGTCCACTTCTATGTCGTACCATCTTGCCATTTGGAATAATATTTGGGATAATGGCATATTTTCGAAGTAAAACCGCCCCTTCGTCCATGAAGTATAATCAATGGTGTTTACGGTGCGGATACTTAATGAATTATCCATGCAAATAGCTTGCTTGCCGGGTTGCAAAGCTGCTTCCTGCCCATTCTCCGGCAACGATACTTTTACGCAGCCTGTTACCAAAGTGGTTACCACGCTCTTATTTTCGGGGTACGCATTGATGTTGAACTGGGTTCCCGATACAGACACGCAGACGTTTTCCACCTCAACAATGAATGGGTGTCGGCCATCTTTTGCCACATCGAAATAACCTTCTCCTTTGAGGAATACTTTGCGCAGGTTTCCATTAAATTTTTGCGGAAATTTCAACTCCGATTCTGCATTGAGCATCACGGTTGTGCCGTCTGCCAATTCAAGGTCGTATTTACCCCCGCGCGGTACTACTATGGTGTGGTATTCAACAGCCCCTTGTGATTCGTTCTCCTTTTCTCTGTTTGCTACAAGGAGTTTCCCGTTTTTTTCGCTTACGACGATGGTTTCGCCGCGACTGTCGCATATCGTATCGGTTTTCCCATCGGACAAAAGTATTGTATTCCCTTCTGCCGTCTTCAAATAGGCTTTATTTTCAATATTAATCTCTTTTTCTACCGTATTGCCTGCTTGTTTTGTTTCCGGCCTATTCTTGTGCACCAGAGCCACGGTGAGTATTACCAGCGGCAGCAGGCAGGAGGCTATGCGTAATACTCCGCGAAACCTTCTCCTTTTGTTTTCCTTTTTTACGCCTTGTTGTACCTTGTCCCAAATTACGTCGATATCGGGTTGCAACTGCATGTTTCGTAACTCCGTAAGGGCTTTTCGTACCTCGGTATGTTCCTTTTTTTGCAATTCATCCATCAGGGAGATTGCTTCAGTGGCATTTTTTGCTTCCAGGAAACGTTGCAATAGCTTGGGCGAATCCGATTGAATATTATCTTTCATAATTTAAATACAAGAATAGCCTCAAAAAGGGTGTAAACGTATTAAAACCTTAACAATGGTTGACAGATTGAACCTATCGCAGCAAGTAATCTTATTGAATTGATAGCTGATATCTTCAGGTTGGTACGGATTTTTTTATATCCTATTTGTATCTGCGTTTTTACTGTATTGATGGATACGCTGGTTTGTTCGGCTATCTCTTTATATTTCATTCCTTCTATGCAGCTCATGATAAATGTATGGCGGCAGGATTCCGGCAGGCGTTCAATCGCCTCCCACAAACTGCGATGCAATTCTTCTACTTCTTCGGGGAGATCCCAATCCACCGTGTCCGATTCGAGATGCAATGTTTCTTCGGTATATCGTCGTTTTACATCCTCATGCAATTTATAGTTTATAAAGCCGTTTTTTACCGTTTTGAGCAGGTAGGGATAAGCCGAAGCATCCCAAGTGACTTTGTTCCTGGCATTCCAAAGGCTGATGAAGGCTTCCTGTACTGCATCTTCTGCCAGCATCTCGTCGCGATATAATCCTGCCGAATAGGCATATAATTTGTCAAAATAATCTCTGAACAAACGTTTAAAAGCTTCCGAGTTATTATTAAGAGTTGATATTTTCACTATATAATGAGTGTTTTGGAGAAAGTCGTCTGAAATATAAAAGTACAAAGGTAATAAAATTGAACGTTTTCGTTAAGCTAAATGAGCAAAGTTAAACTTATTTGAACTTTGCCATAGCGAGAAAACGACTAATGTATCTGGATGTTTTCATTACAGCTGTGGTATTGGAATTTTTACAGCGATTGAATATATAAAAAAGAATAATGAAAGTAACAAAAATGTAACAGATTTTAGATAAATTTATCGTACTTTTGTGGGAGATATTGTGTGCGAAATTTAACTTTATTAGAAATAGGATTGATAATTTAAACATTGAATTTATGGTAAAGAAATTGAAGTTTTTAGCTCTGGCTCTTACTTTGATGATGGCAACGGTGGTGCAGGCCCAGGTGACTACCTCCACGATGAGCGGACGCGTTACGGATGCTGACGGGGTTGTGATCGGTGCGACGGTGATTGCCACGCATCAACCTTCAGGAACGACTTTCGGAACGGTGACCAATATGGAAGGCCGCTTTAACCTGAACGGTATGCGCGTGGGTGGGCCTTATTCCGTGGAAATTTCATATATAGGGTATGGTACAAGCACCACAAGCAACATTACGTTGAGCCTAGGTGAAAATTACGTGTTGAATGCGGTACTCTCGGAAGAAACTACCTCATTGGACGAAATTGTAGTGACGGCAACCCGAACCAAATTCTCTAATGAGAAAACCGGGGCGGTGACCAACATCACCAACAGCCAGATCACCAATTTGCCTACCGTAACCCGCAGTATCACGGACGTTACCCGCCTCTCACCTTATGGCGGCGATGGTATGAGTTTTGCCGGCACAGACGGTCGTACCGCTAACTTTACGGTGGATGGTGCCAATTTCAACAACAACTTCGGTTTGAGTGACGCGCTTCCCGGTGGAGGCAATCCCATCTCTTTGGAATCTATCGAAGAGTTGCAGGTGGTTATCGCGCCTTATGATGTGCGCCAGACAAATTTTATCGGTGGTGGCGTGAACGCCATTACAAAATCGGGAACCAATACCTTCAAGGGAAGTGCTTATGCTTACCACAGAAATGAGAATATGCGTGGTGATGCTGTCAGGAATCAACAAATCGCGGGAGCGCGGGATAAAGACCGTAATACAAGCTACGGGTTCACATTGGGTGGTCCCATTATCAAAAACAAATTGTTCTTCTTTGTAAACGGTGAATGGGCCAAAACGCCCACCGTCGTCAATCGTTGGAGAGCATCCACCAATGGTGTGGCTGTGCCCGACAATTATATCTCCCGTACCACGGAAAGTGACCTTCAGAAGGTATCTGATTTCGTAAAAGAGAAGTATGGTTATGAAACCGGTTCCTATACCAATTTTCCGGCAGATGAAAGCAACCGCAAGCTGCTTGCCCGTTTGGACTGGAATATTACTGACCAGCATCGGCTGGCGTTGCGTTATAACTATACGAAGAATGTTGCGTGGAGATCGCCCAATGCTTCTTCTATGGATGGAGGAACCACGATGTCTGAAGCAAGAATGTCACAAGCTTCCATGGCTTTTGCCAACTCGATGTATTCGCAGGATAACCTTGTGCATTCCTTCTCTTTCGACTTGAACAGCCGTTTGTCGGACAACCTTTCTAACCAATTCCTGGCCACCTTCTCCAAATTGGACGATATGCGCGGGTCGCCTTCTACAGAATTCCCTTTCATCGATATTCTGAAAGATGGACAAGCCTATATGTCCCTGGGCTATGAACTTTTCACATGGAACAACGCTGTGCATAATAATGTATGGAACATCAAGGATGAGTTGACCTATTACTTGGGTAATCACAAAATCGTAGGAGGTCTCGCTTATGAATACAAGATGGCGGATAACGCTTATATGCGTAGTGGTACAGGCTACTATCGCTATACAAGTCTCGACGACTTTTTAAACGGAGGGGTACCCGAAGTTGTCAACTTGACATACGGGTATGATGGCGAAAAAAAACCTGTCGCCCGTGTAAGGACCAACAAAATTGGTGTGTATGTGCAAGATGATTGGAGTGTGAATGAGAACTTCAAACTTTCGTATGGCCTGCGTATCGATGGCCTTTTCTTCAACAATAGTGACCTGATGACGAACAATGCGATCAAGGAGATCGATTATTTCGGTCGTCATATCGATACCGGTAAATGGCCTTCGGCAAATGTCATTCTCTCTCCTCGTGTAGGTTTTGTGTGGGATACTTTTGGCGACAAGAGTCTGAAAGTACGTGGTGGTACCGGCCTTTTCTCCGGTAATTTACCGCTGGTGTTTTTCACCAATATGCCCACCAACGGTGGTATGGTGCAATACCAGGCGCAGATCAATGCTGCAAATGCCGCGAAAAACGGTTTTACGATGAATGAGTTTGCCGGCGGTCTTGTAACGGATGCCAACGGAAAAGCTAACATCTCTGCCCTTTATGACAAATTAGCCTCGTTGGGATATCTTACCACCATATCGCCTGAAACCGGATCAACTCCTTCCTCTATTGCGGCCGTTGATCCAAAATTCAAAATGCCGCAGGTATGGAAAATTTCGCTGGCTACGGATTATGCATTCCCCACACCTTTCCCCTCTTCGGTAACGGTAGAAGGAATCTTCAATAAAACTATCAACGGTGTCTGTTTGACCGACTGGAGTACTCCCTCTGCCGGTGGTTTTGCCCGTTTCAACGGTGTGGACAACCGCCCGATTTATCCTGCAGGTTACCGCATCAATACTCCGGCATTCGTATTGGACAACACAAGCCGCGGGTATGGCTGGTCAGCCAACATCACGCTCAATGCCCAACCCACGGAGCATATCAGCGTAATGGCCGCCTATACACACACGGTGGCCAAAGATGTGACCGGTATGCCCGGCAACAATGCTGAATCGGCATTTAGATACGTTCCCACAGTAGAAGGTCCCAACCACATCAGGTTGCACAATTCCCAATACAACACTCCCGACCGTATTGTGGCTTCACTTACTGCCCACGACAAGAGCGGCAACCACTATAGCTTTATCTATGAAGGATGGCGCGGTGGATCAAGTTACTCCTACATGATGGTCAATGATATCAATGGCGACGGTTACAACTACGATGCAATCTATGTGCCTACCGACAAGGAAGTGGCTGACAATCAATTCCGCTTTGTGACAGAAGACGACAAAACCCGTTTTATGGACTATGTGCATGCCAACAGTTATTTGAAAGACCGTCAAGGCAAGTATGCTGAAGCCTATAGCCTTTACTCTCCCTGGGTACATCGCATCGACTTTAGCTGGAAGCACGATTTTGTAGTTAATGCAGGCAAAGACACGCATAAACTGCAATTGAGCATGGATATCAAAAATGTGATGAATCTGTTCAATTCCAAGTGGGGCGTGGCTAAATACCTGAATCCGGCTATTGGTTCAGATCCTCGTATCCTCAAGTATGAAGGTGTGGATGCCGACGGCGTGGCTATCTTCTCCACACCTGCTGCCATCAATGGCGATACCAAAACATTTACCCCGAGTTACTCATTGGGCCAGTGCTGGTATGCTTCCATCGGTATCAAATATATTTTCAACTAATTCATTAAAAGTACAGGCAATATGAACTTAAAATATTTATTCCCGTTATTTATCGTAATGCTGACCTTGATGGTGAGTTGTGACGATGACGAATCTATAACGTTGCTCGATGAAATCCGGGTATCGTCGTCTTATGTCTCCATTCCTGAAGCAGGTGGTTCAGCAACCATTACCGTAACGGCCAAAGAGAACTGGACAGCTGAGAAAGTAATGACAGAGAAAGATTCAGTGAAATGGCTGACGATCTCCTCCGCTACCGGAAGTGCCGGTGAAACAGAACTGAAATTTACTGCCCCCTCGGCCATCGATGGGCGCACTGCGGAGGTTTTATTGAAGAGTGCCGGCCAAACGCAGAGAATCAATATCATCCAGGGATTAGCGCAAATATCCGAAGTCTCCGTAGCTGATGCGAATGCCGGTCCCGATGGAAAAACTTTCCGGGTTACCGGTGTTTGTACCTCAATAGCAAATACAGTGTATGGTAACTGGTATCTGGCGGATGAAACAGGCACCTTGTATATATACGGTACCCTTGACGCGAAGGGAGGGAAGCAAAACTTCCTGAGTCTTGGCATTGAAGTGGGAGATGAAGTGACCATTGAAGGACCGAAATCGACCTACAACAGTTCTCCTCAATTTGTGGATGTAACGGTTATCCAGATCACCAAATCACTGATAAAGGTCGATTCTGTGGAGAACGAGGTGCTTCCCATCGAAGGGGGTGAGTTCACTGCATTCCTTACCTGCAAAGGGCAAGGCGTATCGGTAGATATTCCTGAAGATGCCAAATCCTGGTTGTCAATCTCTTCTATCGAATCGGCAGGAACGAATGCCGTGGTGAAGTTCAAAGCCGCTGCCAATACCGGCGGAGACCGCGGAACTACTCTCATATTCCGTACTACCGATGGTTCTAAAGAGTATACTACAGAAACAACGCTTACCCAAAAAGGAGCGATTGTGGCAGCTACCGTGGCTGAATTCCTCGCCGCGGAAGTGGGTGACACCCAATATCGTTTGACCGGTGTGATCACCAGCATTGCCGATGATAGGTATGGTAATTTATACTTGAGGGACTTCTCCGGGCAAACCTATGTGTATGGTATCCAGGATTTCACTACGAAAGGCTTGAAAGCGGGTGACATCATCACCGTTGTCGGCAAACGTGGCGATTATAAGGGTACTCCACAAGTAATCGGTGCCGTTTTGGAAGAGGTTGTTCCCGTAACTGCCGCTACTATTACCGAGGTGTTGGCCAAACCCGATTCTAATACAGATTACTTTATGATAACGGGTGAAATTACATTGATTGACAATTGGATATATGGTAATCTCTATTTGAAAGAGGGCGGCCGTGAGATTTTCGTGTACGGCTGTTATCCGGGGTATGGTGCCACCGGCGATTTTAGAAAAAACCTGATAGCTGACAAAGGCATTAAAGTGGGAGATAAACTGACGGTTATTGGAACGAAGATCACTTACACCAATAGTACAGCAGGAATATCAACAATTCAACTTACCAATGGTATTTATTTCAGCCACGAAAGTAAGTAATACAATCTACCGTAAGCAATGGTAAAATGCGGCATGACATAAATTTGTTGCGTGACAGATAATAAAAAACCCTCACAAATTTGTGGGGGTTTTTTATTGATAGTGTAGTGCACAATAAATAATTTAAAAGAGAAGAGCCCTTATGAGGACTTTTATTGGTCGATCTTCCGATAATATCATTTAATATCGTTTGATCGTTATAGGAAAATCAATCCAGATATTGCTTCAGTGAATTCACCCAAGCGCTAACCCTGCTATCAGTTTTGTCGCTCTCATTGTCTTCATCCAGCGGTAATCCCACGAAGACGCCGTTACGGAGAGCCTGGGAATCGTCGAACGTATAGCCGTCGGTAGAGACTTCCCCTATGAAAGTACATCCTGTTTTGGCAAATTCATCATAAAGAATACCAAGAGCGTCGGCAAACGTGTCGGGATATCCTTCACAATCTCCCTGCCCGAAGAAAGCCACAGTTTTGCCGTTCAGATTGAGTTTGCTGATTTTCGGGAAGAACGTATCCCAGTCATCCTGCAATTCTCCGATACTCCATGTGGGGCATCCCAGCATAAGAACCTCCGCCTCCGGAAATCCCTCAGGGGAAACCTCGGCGATATCTTTTAATACTGGCGAATAACCGGCTAATTTTTCGGCGATTAATTGCGCCGCATATTTGGTGTTACCGGTACTGGAACCATAAATAATAGCAATTGACTTCATAGGTTTATTTTTATATCAATTATTTTCTGCAAAGAAACCTCTTTTTATTGGATATGTCAATAACCAAAAATGACTATTTTTTTTTCTAAAAAGTACAACTATCAGGGATGGGTATTATTTCTGATGAATGCCAATTTTGTACCTTTTTTGTCTTCCCTTGTTTTTTAACAATTAAATTGAATACTTTTTTTTATTATTTTTCCCTTATTATATATGAAATGGTAATTTCAAGATGGGAATATATTTCTAAACAACCTATATCTTCCTATTCAAGGCCAACATCATGGAGACTGAACTGAAGAGAATGAAGAAAAAGAAAGGACGTGTAAACCTATTTGATCAGGATATAACGTTTGACGCAAATGAAGATCTGCTGGCATTCATGTATAGAATGTATGCGGATAATCTGTATGCGTATGGTCTGTCGCTTCATTCCGACATCGGCATAATAGAAGATGCCATCCATGATGTGTTTATTGATATCTACACAAATAAGCAAAGATTGGTCGATATTTCTAATTTAAAACAATATCTCAAAACAGCGTTTCGCCACAGGCTTTTATTTTTGCTGCAAGGAAACAAACGTTATGTGGAAATTTTGAATGAAGCCCCAGATCTGTTTGCTGAAAAGAACAGTCAGGAAATATGGATTGAGAATGAAGAAGAGAGTGATAAGCAAAGATTAGTCAATCGCTTGTTATCAGGCTTAACCCGAAATCAGCGGGAGGCTATGCATTTACGTTTCTTTGAGGGTCTTTCCTATGATGAAATAGCAGAGATTATGCAGATTAATTATCAATCGGTCAAGACGCTTATATACAGGTCAGTATCTAAGATCCGGAATAAAGATGTATCGTCTCACTTAAATCGGGATTAAGAGAAAAGGAAAATTAACTGAAATAAGATGAATTTACAGATAGAAAATGCGAATAGATTATACCCACTATAAAGATATTGATTTTTTGGATGATGATTTCTTCATTGAGTCCATGATTTCCCCGACTAGGGAGAGTGAGTTTTTCTGGTCTGAACTTATTGACAGGAAAAAGATCGATATCAATGAGTTCATAGCTGCCAATATGTTGTTAGACACAATAAGGAAAGGTCAGCATGAAGTGCCTCAGGTACGTAAAGATCGTTTGTGGGAAAGGATAGATACAACAAGAAAATCAATGAAAAACAAGCGTAAACGGATGCGTTGGTACAAATATGCATCTATTGCCGCCAGTAGCATAATCGTCATTGTCATATCTCTATTCATTCTTCTTGAGAAAAATGATATGCATTATAGTCCGGATATCGACTATACTCAGTTTCGATCAATTCAGCAGCAGCCGGATCATCAGGAAATACGTATCGTCACAGGAGAGGGGCAGATAGAGATTGAAGGGAAGGAGGCAGAGATAAGATATGATAGTACGGGATTGTTTACCGTGAACAATGAGACTGTAAATCCCAAAACTACTTTGCCGACAGAAAAACTATCTTACAATCAGTTAACGGTTCCTTATGGGAAGCGGGCTTCCTTAACGCTTTCTGATGGAACCGCATTGTGGGTCAATGCCGGTACAACGGTTATCTATCCGACTACCTTTTCCGATCAGAAAAGAGAGATTTATGTAAATGGAGAAATTTATGCCGATGTATGCCGGGATGAAAAACGACCTTTCTTAGTCAAAACTGATCAGTTGGAGATTCAAGTACTTGGTACCTCCTTTAATTTGTCGGCTTATGAGGAAGATGCCTTGAAACGGGTTGTTTTAGTGAGTGGAGTGGTGGATGTTACATTGAACGGCACAAATACACGATTGAAACCTAACCAGTCATTTACATACACCGGCCAAGGAAGTAGTGTTGAAACAGTAGATGTGGAGGTATACACTTCGTGGCGTGACGGTATATATGTATTCAGGGATGAACCTATTGAAGATATTCTTCAGCAATTGGCCCGTTATTATAATGTAACCATGATATTACCACAGCAATCGTCAGGAGTTGTCTGTTCGGGTAAATTGGAGCTGAAAGAAGATATTTATCAGATACTTAATAATTTATCGCAAATAGCATCGTTCAGTTTTGGTATAAAAGGAAACGAGTGCAGAATAGAGTTTTATCATTTTTAATTTATTTAATAAATCATGAAGCAAGTCAAATTGGGGTTTAGACAAAAAAGAGTTTCAGTCATTGTAATGATATGCTTTCTACAATTGTCTTTCCTCTGGAATTCCAATGCACAGGCAATATCTATTCGTCAGACCGACAAGACAGTTAAAGAGGTTCTTCGTGTGATTGAGAACATCGGGAACGTGGTATTCTTTTATAATAACAGCGATGTGGACCTTAAACGGAAAGTCACTGTACAAGCGGATAATGAACCGATTGAGAAAATACTTGACCAGCTTTTTGCCAATACGCAAAACAGCTATAAGATTGATGGACGGCAAGTGTATATCATGAAAAAAGCGGAAAAGGAAAAGAAGGTTGCCCAGCCACAGAAAAAAACAATTATAGGACAAGTGACGGATAAAAACGGGGAAACAATCATTGGTGCCAATGTAATTGAAAAAGGGACTACCAACGGTACAGTTACCAATATAGATGGAAGTTTCAAGTTGTCGGTAGCTCCAAAAGCTACAATTCAGATTTCATATATCGGTTACCTGACGCAGGAGATCATAATTGATGATAAAAGCTCTTATGACGTTCTTCTTCAAGAAGATGCTAAGTCGCTGAATGAATTGGTGGTGGTGGGTTACGGTACCATGCGAAGGGGTGATTTAACCGGGGCCATCTCGAGTGTGCGATCGGAAGATTTAATGAAGACCAGCTCTTCCACCCTTGCCGATGCATTACAGGGAAAAATTGCGGGTGTAAGGGTGAATTCCTCTTCGGGAGAACCGGGATCGGGAATCAATATAGAGATCAGGGGGGCCAACTCTATCAATGCCGGTAGTCAGCCGCTTTATGTGATTGACGGTGTTCCTATGGATGTCAATGAAAGTGAGGTGGCTACATCCAATATTGGTAATTCAACCTCCGGAAATCCACTGGCTTTTTTGAATCCTGCCGATATCCAGTCCGTTGATATACTTAAAGACGCATCGGCCGCGGCCATTTACGGGGCAAGAGGGGCCAATGGTGTTATCCTGGTTACCACGAAATCGGGCAAGGCAGGCAAGACCAATATCACGGCGAACTTATCGTATGGAATCACGGAGATCACGAAACGCATTGATATGATTGATGGGCAGGAGTACGCCAATTACCGTTATGAGAAGGCGCCTTACAGCCGTGCCTGGGCTATGGATACTGATGGAGATGGTATCCTCGATTCTCCCAAGAATGTCTCGCATTTGCCGAGTCATAACTGGCAGGATGAACTTTTCCGACAGGGAGCAGTTTCCAAAGTAAACCTCTCGATGCAGGGAGGGCGTGACAATACCACCTACACCGCTTCATTGGGCTATGAAAAAATTGATGCATTGGTAAAGAACAATGATTTTACCTCTTACTCGGGACGGGTAAGGTTAGATCATCAGGTGTCTGATAAGGTGAAAGTTGGAGCCAATATGCTCTGGGGAAAAACTCTGAATAAAGGAGTGGCTTCCAGTGGAGGAGGTGCTGGTTCGTGGGATGGATTGATACAGGAAATTTATACTTATCGTCCGGTATTGATCTATGATGAGTCTTCCGAAGATGAGCCGGTCAGCTTAATGTCCCAAATTATGGAATCTCATCGTGAAACCGATTTTAACCGTATTGTAGGGAATGCCTTTTTTGAGTATAATATAATGAAAGAATTGAGATTAAGAGTACAAGGTGGGGGAACAACGACCTCTTCTAAACTGACTGAGTTCTACGGTAGTAATACAACTTGGGGGCGTGTACCTAATGGCCGGGCTTCTTTAAGGCATACTCAGACTAATTCATTTTTTCAAACCAGCACATTGAATTATAATAAAACACTAGCCAAAGGCCACCACATTAACGGGGTTGCAGGGTTTGAGACGAATACCTACAAGTGGGAAACTTTTTTCTCGAGGGCCGAAAATTTCGAAGACCAGTCGACAGGACCGTATGATATGACCAAGGCGCTTATTACCCATCCAACCGTGACCAATATAACGGAAACAAATCGTATGTCCTTTTTCGGTCGGTTAAATTATACTCTCCGGAACAGGTATGTCTTTACCGGTACCCTGCGTGCAGATGGCTCATCTAATCTTGGGCGAGGAAACCGTTTCGGTTATTTCCCATCCGTGGCTTTTGCTTGGCGGGCATTCAATGAATCATTCATGAAGAATCAGGATCTTTTTTCAGATCTTCGTCTCCGGCTGAGTTATGGGGTAACGGGTAACGACCGTATCACTCCTTACCAGAGTCTAGCACAACTGTCACCGGTTTACTATGCGAGTAACGGAAATCCCGTGTATGGTGTAGCACCTACAACGTCGGATAATCCATTTTTAAAATGGGAAACTACGAAACAGTATAACTTAGGGATTGATGTGGCTGTCTTGGATAGCCGTATCTCCCTTAATGCTGAAGCTTATTATAAGAAAACAACCGGAATGTTGTTGAATTCTGAGATTGCAGGTCAAACCGGTTTTATAAGACAATGGCAAAATATAGGGGATATGGAGAATAAGGGATTAGAATTTACACTGAATACCATCAATATGGATACCCGGAATTTCCAATGGAATTCAACCTTTAATATCTACTTCAACAGAAATAAAGTACTTAGCCTTGGTGGTACGGCCGATATTCCTGTAATATTTGGAGATGGTTACTTAAGAGATGTTGGTATAGTGAAAGAAGGACAACCTTTGGGAACAGCTTTTGGTTATGTCTGGGATGGAATTTACCAGATCAAGGATTTCTCCTGGCAGAATGACAGTGATCCACGTATTCCGCACGATGATCGTAATTATGTGTTGAAAGAAGGAATTCCAACTTTAACTGGTGCAGCTACAATACCGGGGGTATTCAAGTACAAGGATCTGGATGGGAATAACGAGATTAATGCGGATGACCGTCGGATTATCAGTAATAGTAATCCCAAGTTTGCCGGAGGTTTAGCCAACGAGTTTACTTATCGTGACTTTACGCTTCATATGTTTTTTGAAGGTGTATATGGTAACGATATATTCAATGCATTTCCTACACGTGTGGAAGCGGGACAGGGTGCAAATGAATATAACCTTACGAGGGCTTACTGGGAGAATCGGTGGACACCGGAAAAGCCGTCGAATCGTTATGCGTCGATTACGAGTAACAATACAGACCAATACATTTCTACCTATTACGTAGAGGATGGCTCTTACCTGCGTTTCCGAACACTTTCACTTTCGTACAATTTCAGGCCAAAAGTATTGAAGGCTTTGAGAACAAACAGCTTGAGAGTGTATGCTTCCATCGACAACCTGTATGTATGGACGAATTACAGCGGCTTGGATCCTGATGTACGGTCTAGCAATAATCTTTTACCGGGATATGATCGTTTAGCATATCCAAGAGCACGTACCTATTTATTCGGCATTGATATGACCTTTTAATTTTAAGACGATATAGAGAATGAAAACAAAAAGCTATTTATATGTTGTGTTGCTGATGTTAGGGCTATTTATATCCTGTGATGATATTGGTTTCCTGGATAAGACACCTTATTCGACTTCATCACCGGAAAATCATTACAGGACGATAAAGGAGTTTGAAATGGCTCTGATCGGTTGTTATGATGCAATCAATATGCAAAATCTGCCCGGGAGAACAGTATCGGATGGAACATATATGTATGGATTACAATATATGTTGAGTGTGGGAACTGATGAATTGATTTTAAATTCAAATGTCACAGCGGTAGACCGTAATCAGTTTGGTATAGCCTCATATGGAATATCCAATATTCCTATAGGGAGTTTTTGGATGGCTTATTATGCCGCAATAATGCGGTGTAACGTATTATTGGATAAGGCCTCAGTGTTTGAAACGCCTAGTCTGCAGGAGCAGGAGGCTATGACACAGATAGTGGCCGAAACCCACTTTTTGCGTGCATTTTTTTACTATCACCTAGCATCGTTGTTTGGAGGGGTTCCGATGAATACAACTTCCTCTCCTGATCCTCAGGCTCCCCGTGAAAGTTTGGAAGTAATCTATACAGAATTGATCATTCCGGATCTTTTATTTGCAGAGGAAAATCTTTCTTCAACGGATCTGTCTATCGGAAGAGCCAATATGTGGACAGCCAAGGGTTATCTGGGGGTAATTTATAATTATCTGGCTGCTTGTAAGCGTTATCAAGCCGGTGAAGAGTTTAATTTCCCATTAAATAGTTTTCAATGGGTGGATGCCGATCAGATGAGCGAGAATGCCAAAGAAAGGTTGGAGGATGTAGTAGAAAATGCTCCTTATCAATTGATTGAACGTTATGATTACCTGTTCAGGGAAACCACGAAATCTCATCAACAGGAAGAGTGCCTATTTACGGCGGAATATGCACTCACGACGGGGGGAGATAATTTCCCGGATATTACTATGTTATTTGCACCGGGGGGGAATGTTTCACAGCATGGTGGTTCTTGGACAGCTCACCGGCCAACGGTGGAATTTGCTTCTTCTTACAATCGGGAGCTGGATATACGCTATGCACATAATATTACCGGCCCTTATAATGCCAACTCTACTCTTGAAAATATTGGAGGTGTGAATTATTATATTCCCATGGCAAGTACCGGCCCTACATTTTGGAATAATGGTACAGGCAAATATCGACACATGGATCCACAAGAGAAAACAATTCGGACTAATGGTTCTGCTATTTCTGTACCGCTCTTGCGGTTTGCTGATATATTGCTACAGTATGCGGAGTCACTTTATTTCATGGGAGATGAAGTATCGGCAAGGGGATATTTGACTAAAGTACGGGAGCGTAGCGTGAAAGATGGGCACACAGTTGAAGAACTGGATGCTGAATATAACAGGGATGATTTCGTGGATGAGCTACTTGAAGAACGGAGCAGGGAGTTATGTTATGAAAGTAAAAGGAGGATAGATTTGTTTCGCTTTAATAGGTTGAACGATGTTATTATGTCGTTAAGCCCTAATGCTGGAGACCCCAATCAAAGAGTTCGTGATTTGCACTTGAATTGGAAACCTTATAAAATATGGTTCCCAATTCCTTTGCGAGAAACAGGACTTAATCCCAATTTAAACAAGGAGCAAAATCCCGGTTATTGATTTTTTTTGATGTTGCTACTTGTAAATATTATAACTATGAAGAAACGTACTTGATTTGTATCTGGTGGTTGTTTATTTGATATTAAAAAGATTAGATGAAAGAATACGAAAAATTACAGGTTAATAAATTAATTAATAAAATACGGAATATTATGAAAATAATTGGAATAAAGAAGAAGAGACTGATAATGATGACAATACTTATTAGTGGATTTTCTTTTATGTTACAGGCACAGGAAAGTAGTTGGGAAAAACAACGGGCACAATACCTGAAAAAGCAATTGGAACTTACAGAAGAACAAGCTGACCAAATCTATGAAGCGCTTACTATTGGAGCTCAAGAAAGGCAGGATATTAAGGAAAATACTACGGGTAATGCACTGAAGAAAACACTTTGGCAGGTCGATAAAAAACAAAATGACAGGATATCTTCTATTCTTACTCCTTCACAGAACAAGAAATTAAAAGAATTACGAGAGCAAGAGAAGATGGGGATACAAAAGACTGTCCAACAAATGAATGTCCCCACAAATCCACTTTCAAATCAATGGGCGAAGCAACGTTCACAATATTTGAAAAAGGAGTTAGGTCTCACAGATGAGCAAACTGATAGAGTTTATGAAGAACTGGCTACTGCTACGGAACGAGAGAAGTCGATCAAAGAAAAAACTACAGGTGATGTACAGAAAAATGCTCTTTGGAATAATGAAAAAGAGAGAAATAATAGGCTGTCAGAGATATTAACACCGCAACAGGCTAAAAACTTAGAAGAGTTAAGGAGAAAAGGTAAATAGTAGATTTTCTAAATAGGAAAACAAGATGAAAAAGCATGCTTTGTTATTATGGTTTATGCTGGGTCTGATATCTATCATTACCGCCTGTCGAGAAGATTTAAGGGATATAAAATTAGAAGTAGATGAATCTTCTGGATTGGATCTTCATTTTACTTTTGTTGATAAACCCGATCCGGGAATGGAATTGATAGCTAATCTCTATTATACAGAAGAGGAAAATGAACCATTCTATGACAGGAATCCGGATAAGATACTTAAACATACTCTTAATGCGCGGGATATAGAACATGGTTTGACATTGACTTTTGATGATCCTATACCTTTAGATTTTGCGTATGTTATTGCTTATGTAGATGTTGATGCAAACGGAGTGCTGAGTGATGGTGATATAGCCATTTGTTACTTGGCCCAATCCGTTCGTGAAGTGATAAAAGGAATTGCAGCAGCAGAAAATGTGAGTTTCAGGAAATTCCTTACGTTAACAATGGATCAGGTATATTCCTCAATACGCCCACCTTTAGAGGTTGATTTCACATTTCCTTCTCCCCCGTTACCGGGATCAAGGTTAACTTTTGGTTTATATTATGCCGAAAGCCAAGAGGAAGCTTTGTTGGATCGTGATCCTGATATATTTTGGGAGCATATACTTTCGGAAGATGATATAATCAACGGCTTGACTTCCACTTTTGAAAACGTACAAGATTTCCCCTTTTTATATGCACTGGCTTATGTGGATATAAATGACGACGGTAATTTGAGTTATGGTGATATAGCGATGTTTTATGGAGGAATATCCGTCAATGATGTAGAAAAAGGTCGAGATTTACCGGAAAATATAAGTGTGCGCGGTAATATTACCATGGAGATGTCAGAATGGTATGCCAATGAGAATGGTCCGCTCACAGATATTGATGGGAATGTCTATAAGACCGTTGTAATCGGTGATTTGGAATGGATGGCAGAAAATCTTAAAGTAACCCGCTACCGTAATGGAGCTCCTATACCAACAGACCTGTCTAATACTGAATGGATAACAACAACTACTGGGGCGTACGCAGTATATCCATATACGAGTACGAATGGAGAAATAAGTTCAGCAGAAGAAATGGTTAATAAACATGGTCTCTTGTATAATGGTTATGCGGTAATGTCTTCGGAAGGACTGGCGCCGATAGGGTGGCGTGTCGCTACTGATGAGGACTATAAAAACTTGGAATATTTTGCGGGATTACCGGAAAGTGAACTTGACAAGACAGGGAATGATAGAGGGATGGATGCCTCAATTGCATATAAGTTACGTAGTACGGAATGGATTATTGGAGATCCTGCCGGAAAGGATGAATTTGGTTTTAACGGTTTATCTTCAGGATATAGGCAAGGAGCAGGCGATGGAGAGTTTATAAGATTTAATCATTGGGAAGGGAACAATCTTTGGACAAGTACTTCAGGAGGAAGTTCTAATTTTATATATAGAAGATCCATCCGGGTTCACCCCATTCTAAGACAGTTGGTCACAACACGGGTGGGGGCCAGTGTGCGCTGTGTTCGGGATAAACAACCTCAATAATAATAGATGTAGGTGTTATGGAGGATTTTTATATTAATTAAAATATTATAAATATGGAAAAGCAAAAAACAGGACAAGAGATGGCAGGGTTTTATGAAACTCCCATGATTGAAGTAACTGAGATTGCAGTTGAACAGAACATATTACAAGCTGCAAGCGATAATAACTCTCCACGTGATATGCCGGGAGAATATTGGTAATCTTGATTGATTTTATATGAATTGAAAATAGGAACTATAAAAAATATAGAGCATGGAAAAATTATATTTAAGTATGCTTTGTGCAATCCTGCTTATCACACCCGGTTGTTCTAACGAATCTTTGGTTGATGAACAGAAAGTAGACGAACAGGGAACAGGCGATAAATATACTGTTGTCTCTTTTACTGCGAAGATGCCAGGCGAAGGTCCTCAAACAAGGATCGGTTTGGAGCGTGAGGATTTGGATATCAAACTTATATGGGAAGTCGGTGATGAACTTGAAGTCTGTTTACAGCACGGGGAAATGACTGAAATACAAACTATAAAGGCCACTAATATTTCAGAAGATGGGAAAACAGCAGATTTTTCAGTGGAGATTCCGCAAGGTATTGAAACGTTTAATTTGTATGGAATATATGGCGGAGGAGGTCTTGACAAAAATGATCCGACTAAAGCGAAATTATCCCCCGCTGAATCCTACATCTCGGGAAGTTTGGATGATTTGAAAACAAGTAAAGCGGTAATGCTTGCTTTTGCCGAAACCGGTATAGAAACGACAGCGGCTAATCTTTTGTTAGACTTGAAACATGAGGGCTCTCTGTTTTGTATTCAATTGAAAAATGGGAGTAAATATTCCTGGGATAATATAAAGAAGGTTCAACTTTCTGCAGGGACACCTATAGGAGTCTATGGCAATACCGCGGTACTCGATTTGGCTATGGGCACTATTTCCGGGACTGCTTCAGGGAATGAATTGACATTTGAATTGTCGGAAGCGACCAATCTTGCATCCGGAGGGGAGCAGGAATTTTGGGGATGGTTTGTACCCGTTGCAGATCAGAATTGGCCGGAAATAAACCTGAAAGTCTTAAATGCTTCGGATACCGAATTGGCCGTGAGTACTAATAGTAAATCAGCACGTGGATCTGTTACTGCTGTTGGAAAAGCTTTTTACTTTCCTGCTGTCTATAATGGGACAGACTTGAATTTTATTCAGGCAGGAACTCTAAAAGACATTGAAGGCAATGTGTACACAACAGTTGTGATCGGTGACCTAGAATGGATGACTGAAAACCTCAAGGTGACTCGTTATCGTAATGGTGATCTAATCGCTACAGGTCTTTCTAATGCAGAATGGGCAGCTACAAATAATGAGCGTTTAGGCGCTTATGCTATTTATCCTTATACCGAAACTAATGGAATGGTGGGTTCGGAAGCAGAAATGATTGCAAAATATGGCTTGCTTTATAATGGTTTTGCAGTTGAAGATGCAAGAGGACTTGCACCGGAAGGTTGGCGTGTTGCGACAGACGAAGATTTTAAAAATTTAGAATATATAGTTGGAATGTCAGAAGCAGTGTCAGATGGCACAGCATGGAGAGGCTCCGATGGTGACCGATTTAGTCTGAAGCTACGTAGTACGGCAGGTTGGGATATTCCTGGGACAGATGATGTGGGTTTTAAAGCATTACCTGCAGGTGTCCGGACAAATAATGGAAGTTATAGTTCTTTTTGGGGAGCCCAAAGCAGAGTTATGTTTTGGACCTCTACAAACGCTCCGGGGACTGATCTTCGAGGTTTTAGGAGACTATTGCAAAACAATAACCGACACACTATATTTAGAGATCATACTCTTCTCAAACAAGAAGGGATATCAGTTCGCTGTGTACGGGATAAGTAGCATTAATAACAACTAATGAAAATGATGAAGTGGACAATTTATTATTTCATTCTTGTGCTCTTCTTTAGCAGTATGGGTGCTCAGGGGTGTTCTGAAAAGCCAGTGTTTTCAACTCCTGATCCAGAGGGAAATGGAGGAGAAGTGCTTACAGAGGCTATACATGGTGTATGCCGGATGAATCTACAAAACGAGAGTTACGAGAAAGTTGTGGCGATTGCTAATAATATTGTCCAAAGCAACATTCCGGTGATAAGGATAAACGGGGTAAAAGAGGGAGGAAGTATAGATCAGGTCATTCATAATATCAATACCTTTTCCCAAAAAGGGGGCAAAGTGGTATTGATGCAACCGATGTGGATGGAAATGTTTCCAGATGATTACGAACAAATACCCGGTCCTAGTTTCTTGGTTTATAAAATGTCTGATATAGTTCCAGACCGTTTCCGCATCTTTATGGATAGACTGTTGGAGCAGATTGTGCTTCACACCCCTGAAGGAGCCCTAATCGGTCTGGAACTATTCAATGAGGTAAATCAAGCGGGTTATAATGGCGACCTGCAACCGACACCGGAAGGGAAGGGAGAGATCTTTAATTTAGATACACCGCTCGATAGACCCTCTTTTCAAGATGCCTATGCCGGAATCAACAAGTATGGCAAATGTCTGGAAATTACCAGAGATTTGTTGAACATTCATTTTCCAAAGAAAAATATCAAACTGGTTACCCACGGTATCGTTAGCAGTGGTGGATGGATTAACTTTCAATGGCATATCAACCGGGGTGTTTCCCTCGTATTACCGGATATGTTCTTGACCATCTTGCAGGGTAGTCATCCACAGCAGCAGGATAAAACAAATTATCTCCGGTGTGCTGATGTTATTGGGCTACACTGCTATCCCCCGCTAGCTAATAATATGTCAGATATCTTATATGAATACTATTTTGATCCTATCAACGCGGTATTAGAAGAACCAATGCCTTATTGGATAACAGAGTGGGGATTTGCAAAACCGCAATTTGAAGATAATGGAGGTGAAATGAGGAGGCTACAGTATTTCCGGAGCTTTATTCAAGCTATAGGAATCATAGGTAATACGGAAATGACCGTTTTATTTGACTTTGATCTCAATAAAGATCATCGTATATGGGAAAATGGAGTATTGTTGGAAAGCGGTACAATTTTTCAAGAAATTAACTGAACAATAACAAATAGGATGAAACGAACAATTTTTTATCTTGTGCTTGTATTATTCTTCTGTCTGGGAAGTATGCAAGGTTGTTCAAAAACAATCCCTATTCAGGAAGAAGGTAAAAACGAGGTAGTTATCGAAGAAACTACGCATGGTGTATGTCGAATGAATCTGCAGAGAGAGAATTATGGGAAAGTTGTGGAAATTGCCAATAATATTGTTCAGAGCAATATTCCTGTAGTAAGGATAAACGGAATAAAAGAAGGTGGAAGTATAGACCAGGTCATTCATAACATTAATACCTTTGCACAAAAGGGAGTTAAAGTGCTGCTGATGCAGTCCATGTGGATAGAGATGTATCCGGAAGGTTATGAACAAGTGTCAGGACCGAGTCGTATGTCTGATATAGACCCGAACCGTTTTCGTATCTTTATGAATAAGTTATTGGAAGAGCTTGCACTCCATACACAGAAAGATGCCATAATTGGCCTGGAATTATTCAATGAGGCAAATCATGCAGACTTTAATGGCGATTTACAACCGACTCCGGAAGGTAAGGGTGAGATTTTTAAATTAGATACACCGCTTGATAAATCCTCTTTTCAGGACGCTTATGCGGGAATTACAAAGTACAGTAAATGTCTGGAAATTACCAGGAACTTAATGGATATTCATTTCACGGGGAGAAATGTAAAATTGATTACCCAGGGTATGAAAAGTGGGGGAGAACAAAATGATTTTAGATGGGCTATTAATAATGGTTATACCATTGTTGCAGCCGATATGTTCATGACTTTACTTCAAGGTAAACACCCGGATCAGGCTGATAAAACAAATTATCTTCAGTTTGCTGACGGAATCGGGTTTCATGCCTATCCTGAACTTTTCGAAGATATGGAAGGCTCACTTCTGACTTATTATTATGATGTAATAAATAACGTGTTGGATAAACCGGTGCCTTATTGGATAACAGAATGGGGATTCAGAAAAGAACTATTTGAAAATAACGGAGGAGAAGCAAAAAGATTGCAATATTTCCGTCTATTTATACAAGCTGTAGAAAAGATTGGTAATACGGAAATGACACTTTTATTCGACTTTGATCTCAATAAAAACCATAGTATTTGGGAAAATGGGACATTGCTGGAAAGCGGAACAATTTTTCAGGAGATTAATAATAAATAATTCAAATATGAAACGACTAAAAATAATTTATGGGATTTTTGTGATGCTATTATTGTGTGTGTCATGTCAGGCGCAAAACAAAGAAACTGAAAATGTGATTATACCGGGTATCGAATGGAAAGATGCCAGCAAAAATCGTATCAACGCGCATGGAGGAGGTGTGTTGTATGAAAATGGTATTTATTATTGGTATGGAGAGCATAAGATCCCGGGTCGTTCAGAGGATGATAAAGCGGGAGGAGGAGTACATTGCTATTCGTCCGCAGATCTCTACAATTGGAAAGATGAGGGAGTAATACTTTCAGTAGATTACGATAACCCCGATAGTGAGATTGCATTTGGATGTATTTTGGAGCGCCCAAAGGTTGTTTATAATGAAATTACTTCCAAATATATGATGTATTTCAAACTCTATCCTAAAGGAAAAGGATACAAATACGGTTATTTAGGCGTAGCCACAGCAGATTCACCGAGTGGCCCATTTACATATAGTCACAAATTCTTAGCAGCTGATTCAGAAGAAGGATCAGGAGATTTTACTTTATTCAAGGATACGGATGGTTCAGTGTACCATTTCACCGTGCGTAAACCGGATAAAGCATTTGTTGTTGGTAAATTTAATAGAGAATATACTTATCCCGATGGAGCGTATAGGGTAATGGAAGAAATACCTCCACACACGGAAGCTCCTGCTATTTTTGTACAAGATGGTCGCTATTTTATCTTGGGTTCCGGCTCTACCGGGTGGAAGCCCAATACTGCCAGGGCGTTCACCGCTACCTCTCTTTTAGGCCCCTATAAAGAATTAGGAAATCCAACCAAAGGAGTGAATCCGCATAATGGTATGAATGAGGAGAAGACTTTTGGAGGACAGTCATCCTATATAATAAAAGTAGAGGGCAAAGAGAACGCATTTATCGCCATGTTTGACCTCTGGAAACCGGAACATCCTTTTGACGGTTTGTTCGTTTGGCTGCCGATTGAAGTAGAAGGAGATACTTTTAATATAGAGTGGAGAGATAAATGGGATTTGTCGGTTTTTGAAAAATAAAAAGAGTATAAGAAGGGGAGTGAGTGTAAAAGATTGATTATTATTCCGGTAAAAAGAAGATATCAAAATCAATATCACTTCGGACAATATCAAAGGTGATGAATTAAAAGTCAATGTCAGATGAAAATAAATTACAACTCCTCCATCATCAAAGCGCTGTCTCTCTCCGTGCTCATTCCGGGAAATTTAGCCATGTGTACCCGGGATCATGCCGGAAACAGTCAGCCCCCTAACATCCTTTTCTGTATTGCGGACGATGCCTCGTTCCATCATTTTGGCATGGCAGGTTGCAGTTGGGTTGAAACACCAGTTTTTGACCGGGTTGCCTCGGAAGGTCTATTCTTCAATAACTGCTATACCTCCAATGCGAAATCCGCCCCCTCACGGGCGAGTATTCTCACGGGTCGTTATTCATGGCAGTTGAAAGAAGGAGGGAACCATATCACCAATTTCCCTTCCGAGTTCAAGGTCTTTACAGAGGCGCTTTCCGATAACGGCTATATGGTGGCATATACCGGGAAGGGATGGGCTCCCGGAAACCCGGGGATGGTGGACGGGCAGCCAAGGTTGTTGACAGGCAAGCACTATAATAAAAATAGGACGACCGCCCCGACAGCTTCAATGAGCACGGAAGACTACGTGGCCAATTTTATCGAGTTCCTGGATAAAGACGGTAGCGGCGGTAAACCCTGGTTTTTCTGGTTTGGCAGCCGTGAACCGCATAGGGCTTACGAATACGGTTCGGGTATCACCCTGGGAGGAAAGAGCACGGACATGATTGACGAAGTACCTCCTTTCTGGCCGGACACGGAAGAGGTGCGTACCGACATGCTCGATTATGCCTTCGAGATAGAATATTTTGACACACAGATCGGAAAAATGCTCGATGAGCTTGAGAAGAGGGGAATGCTCGACAATACCATCATCGTCGTCACTTCCGACAACGGGATGCCCTTCCCGCGCGCCAAGGCCAATAATTATGAATATTCCCATCATCTTCCGTTGGCAATCATGTGGAAAAGCGGAATAAATAAACCCGGAAGGAAAATCAACGATCTGGTTAATTTTGTCGATTTGGCCCCTACGTTCCTTGACGCGGCAGCTATCGAGTGGGAGTCCTCCGGAATGCATTCCTCGCCCGGAAAGAGTTTGGTAAATATTTTTAAAAGTCGGAAAGACGGCAAGGTGGATCCGGAAAGAAGTTACACGTTGCTTGGGCGGGAACGGGACGATATTGGCCGCCCCGACAACCAGGGCTATCCCATAAGGGCTATTATTTCCGGCGATTTTCTGTACATTAACAACTTAAAGCCCCATCTGATGCCTGCGGGTAATCCGGAAACGGGTTATCTGGATATCGACGGTTCGCCTACCAAGACAATTATCCTGGATATGATGCGCGATGGCGTTGACAGTTCATATTATACACTCTCGATGGGATTGCGTCCGGCCGAAGAACTGTATAACCTCCGGGAGGATTCTTTCTGCGTGGGGAATCTTGCCGGAGAAGAGCAGTATGCCTCAATACAGGGAGAACTGCGGGAGTTGTTATTCTCACATTTACGTGAACAGGAAGATCCGAGGGTGGTAGGAGATGGTGATATCTTCGACCGTTATCCTTATGACGACCCGTCATCCTGGGATTTTTATGAAAAAGTGGTGGACGGTACGATCAAAGAACCTTGGACATTGACCCCCTGGGTGAATCCAACGGATTATGAGGCGTATAAGAAACATGAGTAAATAATATAAACCAAAATGAAAAAAAGTATCTTTTTAGTCGGTGTTATTTTGGCTGTACTGACAAGTAGTTGTAACAACCGCGAGAAAGGGTCGTTCAATATAGGACAGAACACTTTTCTCCTGAATAACGAACCTTACGTGGTGAAGGCGGCGGAACTTCATTATCCGCGTATCCCCCGCGAATATTGGGAACACCGTATTGAAATGACCAAAGCGTTAGGAATGAATACGATCTGTCTTTATATCTTCTGGAATATCCATGAACCGGAAGAAGGTAAATTCGATTTTACAGGGAATAACGACGTGGCCGCCTTCTGCCGGCTGGCACAGAAGCATGGGATGCAGGTGATCGTACGCCCCGGCCCTTATGTCTGCGCCGAATGGGAGATGGGCGGACTTCCTTGGTGGCTGCTGAAGAGGAGTGATATTAAACTTCGTGATAACGATCCCTATTATCTGGAGCGTACACGGTTGTTTATGAATGAAGTAGGGAAACAGTTGGCAGACTTGCAGATAACAAGGGGCGGAAATATTATCATGTTCCAGGTGGAAAATGAATATAGTGCCTATGGTACCAACAAGGAATATGTAGCCAATATACGCGATATTGTGAAAGAGGCGGGATTGGGAGAGGTGCCTCTTTTCCAGTGCGACTGGAATTCCAATTTCGAGAACAACGCACTCGACGACCTGCTGTGGACGATCAATTTCGGGACCGGTGCGAATATAGAAGACCAGTTCCGCCGCTTGAAAGAACTGCGCCCCGAAAGCCCGTTGATGTGCAGCGAATTCTGGTCCGGTTGGTTCGACCACTGGGGCGGGCAACACGAAACAAGCAGCGCGGAAGCACTCGTGGCAGGATTGAAGGAAATGCTCGATCAGGATATCTCATTCAGCCTGTACATGACACACGGAGGAACAAGTTTCGGACATTGGGGCGGCGCCAATTTTCCCAATTTCTCGCCTACCACCACTTCCTATGACTATGATGCTCCCATCAACGAATATGGACGGGCAACGCCCAAGTACTACGAAGTGCGTAAACTATTGGAACAATACCTCCCCGAAGGAGAACAATTGGCTCCGGTGCCGGATTCGATACCGACCATTTCGATCTCAGAATTTGAGTTGACAGAAAATGCTGTTTTATTCGATAACCTTCCCGAGCCGAAACGGAGTGAAGATATTAAATCGATGGAATACTTCGATCAGGGGTGGGGAAGCATCTTATATCGTACCAAACTGAAGGAATTGGCTGTACGCCAGACATTAGTGATCACCGAGGCCCACGACTGGACACAGGTATTCCTTAATGGTGAGCGGATCGCCACACTCAGCCGATTAAAAGGGGAAGGAACCGTCGTGCTGCCTCCCGTGAAGGAGGGCGATGTGCTGGATATCCTTGTGGAAGCGATGGGACGTATGAACTTCGGTGAAGGGATATATGACCGGAAGGGAATCACCGAAAAGGTGGAACTCATTTCTGAAAATGGGACAACCGACCTGAAAGACTGGAAAGTGTACAACATCCCCGTAGATTACGAATTTGCCAAAAATCGGATTTACAAGGATGAAGCGAACAGCGAAGGACACCCCGCTTTTTACCGGGCAAGCTTCACGCTTGATGAGATCGGGGATACTTTCCTCGACATGAGTACATGGAGCAAAGGAATGGCATGGGTGAATGGACATGCCATCGGGCGTTACTGGCAGATTGGGCCTCAACAGGCATTGTATGTGCCCGGATGCTGGCTGAAAAAAGGAGAAAACGAAGTAATCGTGTTGGATATGGCTTCTCCTGAAAAGGCATCGCTGACAGGATTGCGTGCCCCCACTCTTGATGAACTCTCACTACTAGGTTCAGCGTATACACACCGGAAAGTGGGCGAAGAGTTGAATCTCGAACGAGAGCAACCCTATTATGCCGGATCATTCAAACCCGGGAACGGGTGGCAGCATGTGAAATTCGGAAAACAGGAGCTGATCCGTTATTTCTGTCTTAAATCACTTAATTCACACGGAGGAGACGACTATGCAGCTATTGCTGAACTGGAATTGCTTGGCGAAGATGGAAAACCTATTTCTCGTCAACATTGGAAAGTGGTATATGCCGACAGTGAAGAGACGAATGATGCCAATAACATTGCATCCAATGTATTCGACCTGCAGGAATCGACTTTCTGGCATACCGATTATTCTGCCACTAACCCCGGACATCCTCATCATATCGTGATTGATTTAGGGGAAGACAAGGTGATAAGCGGATTTTCATACCTACCACGCCCCGAATCGGGAAAACCGGGCATGATAAAGGATTACAGGATATATGTAAAGGATTCACCTTTTAAATTATTCAAATAACTGGATTGTTGAAGAAAATGGACGTTACTCTCTTTTCGGAGAATGAAAATAGAAACTTCTCACGGTTGACTCTCAGGTAGAGTTTGTCTTCTATGATATGATCAACCGGGTATGCGGCCTGATCAATTTACACCACTTCGAACGACTCTTTATAGAATGGTCATCCCATATGAAGGAGAGCGGCAAACTGGACAAGGTGATAGCTATTGACGGGAAGAGTATCGGGGTTCCCCGGATTCTTTCCACGGTAAATTCCCCATCCATCTGGTTCATGCCTGGAGCGTGGAACAGAACCCATGCTTTGGCCAAAGGAAAACGGAATCGAAAAACAACGAGATCGCCGCTCCAATTTTCGCCATTGTATGGAAAATTTCCTTGAACTTATTGAAAAAGGTTAAAGTTCCGAAAGGAAGCCTAGTTTCCAAAAGACGGAGAGCCGGTTGGGATAAGGATAATCTTCTTTCATTGCTAAAGTTTTAATGCGTTGCCCTTGGAGATAATAATATGTTTTCCTTTTAAGATGTATAAAATTATTACCTTTACGATTCAATACCCAACGATCAAAAAAATAAGAATGAAAACATCAAAATTAATGCTGCTTTTTTGCCTTTTCACCATGGCTCCCATCAGCTATCTTTTGGGGCAACAGATCGGCAATGTTGTCTATGTGGATGCGAAAGAACTGACTCTGATAGGTAAAGCTAATCCTACACCTCATCATTATCACCGAATTGATACTTTACAGTATCAGACGATGCCGGCTGCGGTGAAGAAGTTATTTACCAACTCGGCGGGATTGGCCATTGTTTTCAAAACAAACAGCAATACAATTTCGGCACGGTGGACCACTGCAAATCCAAAGACGAGTAGTAACATGACTGCTATCGCGCATAAGGGCCTTGATCTCTATATAAAACGGGACGGAGAGTGGATTTTTGCCGGAGTAGGACGTCCAACGGTCAATTCCACTACAGCACAGGTAGTGCAAAATATGGAGGATGGAGAGAAAGAATGCTTGTTATATCTCCCTCTGTATGATGAAATTAAAAGTTTAGAAATCGGAGTCGCTGAAGATAGTTTTATAGAACCGTCTGTTAATCCATTCCGTAAAAAGGTACTGATTTATGGATCCAGCATCACCCAAGGGGCATCTGCCAGCAGGCCGGGAATGGCATATCCCGCACGCTTGTCCAGAAAGTCGGGTATCAACTTTATTAATCTTGGATTAAGCGGAAATGGGAAAATGCATCAACCGGTAGCCGATATGCTTGCAGATATTGAAGCGGATGCTTATATTCTTGATTGTGCCGCTAACCCAAGCCCGGATGAGATCAGCCAACGCACCGGATACCTTGTGAAAACCATCCGCAATCGATATCCCGGTGCACCAATCATTATGATCCAGAGCGTTGTGCGTGAGGGTGGAAACTTTGATGTGAAAGTAAAAGAACGGGTGACCGGCCAAAACAAAAACTTCAAACATGAATTTGAAAAATTAAAGTCCGCAGGAATAAAGGACCTTTATTTTATTGAAGGTGAACTCCTGGGCACTGATCATGAAGGAACCACGGATGGCGTGCATCCCAATGATTTGGGTTTTGACAGGATATTGGATGTGATTGAAAATCCTATTCTGGAGATCCTCCGGCAATATGGGGTCTGAGAGAGATAGTGAATGACCCAATATAAGTTAGAGATAAAACAATCGATTATGATGAGAAATAAATTACACGGTACTGTCGTTTTTATTTTTAGCTCTTTCATTTTTCTTACAGCATGTAAAAGTCCTTCGGGGTTAGTGTCGCAAGATGTGAGGAATGCCGAGGCAATAAGGGCCGATTTGATAAATCCCAATTTGAACAAAGTGCTTGTGGCCGCGCATCGGGGCGATTGGCGTTATGCGATGGAAAATTCACTACCGGCCATAGAGAATGCCATAAAAATGGGAGTGGATATCGTGGAGCTGGATATCCAACGCACAAAAGATGGACAGCTCATACTGATGCATGACGCCACATTGGATCGTACCACTACCGGGAAAGGTAAAGTTGCAGAGTGGACCCTGGATTCTATCAAGACGTTAAGGTTAAGGAATGGGTGTGCAATCAGGACGAAAGAAGTGGTGCCGACACTGGAAGAGGCGCTGTTATTGGCGAAAGGGAAGATTTTACTGAATCTGGACAAGGCCGACCGTTATTTTGATGAGGTATATGCCCTTTTGAAAAAGACCGGTACTGAAAGGCAAATAATCATGAAAGGAAGTAAATCCCCCCGGCAGGTTAAAGAGCAGTTCGGGAATTATCTCGACGATGTGATCTATATGCCTATTGTCAATCTGGATAAGGAAAATGCTGAAAAGATAATCGATGATTTTATATCCGATTTTAATCCTGTGGCATTCGAATTACTTTTTGTTTCCGATACCAATCCTCTCCCCAAACAGTTGGTGCCTAATCTAAAAGGGAAATCACTGATTTGGTATAACACATTGTGGGATACCATGGCGGGAGGACATGATGACGATATGTCGCTGGAGGATCCGGATAAAGGCTATGGCT
Source organism: Proteiniphilum sp. UBA5384 (assembly GCF_002410825.1). Taxonomy (GTDB): domain Bacteria; phylum Bacteroidota; class Bacteroidia; order Bacteroidales; family Dysgonomonadaceae; genus Proteiniphilum. The sequence goes on from NZ_DHOS01000010.1 coordinate 136,831, forward strand.
ACCTGATCGATACTTTGGGGGCACGCCTGATTCAAACTGACCGGCCGGCTTATTTGTTGGAATATCTAAAAAGAAGAGGTTTGCGCAATTAGATAATTCCTTTGATGGTAATATTTGAACCCTTCCGCGATTGAAATTTCGGTGCGCCAATGATTATGATCCGGAGCGTGGTGCGTGAAGGTGAAAACTTTTGAGACTAATGGAGGTTTGAAATTGTTAAAATTTCTGTTTCAGTTTTTGTTTGATCATAAGATTGATATATTTGTAGATAGTTTTTACGTGAAGAGGCTTGAATATTAAATAACAGACAGATGAAAGGAATGAAGTATTTTTATGGACTATTGATGCTGTTGTGCATCACGTTGAGTATCCACGCACAAACGGCACAAGAGGAGATTTTTGAAAATATAAACCTTGCAGGTGGCAACTATTATGCTTATCCAACACCTTCCGGAAAACATACGGCACCCCCAAAAGGATATGCCCCTTTTTATTTAAGTCATTATGCCCGTCATGGATCCCGCTTTCTGATCAATGAAGAAAAAGCCTATAACGAACCGGTTCGGGTACTAAAAGCAGCGGATAAAGCAGATGTGTTGACCGGGGCGGGCAAACAAATACTTATAATTACGGACAGTATGGCCAATATGGCCAGAAAGCGTTATGGAGAACTCACTCCGGTAGGTGTACGCCAACATCAGGGTATTGCTGAAAGAATGTATCAGGATTATCCGCAAATATTCCGGAAAAAAGCGCATATCGATGCCCGTTCCACCATTATAATCCGTTGTATCCTTTCGATGACTTCCCAGTGTTTACAATTGAAGGAGTTGAATCCACAACTTACATTCAGCTATGACGCAAGCGAGCATGATATGTATTATATGAATTATTCTGATGATTTCTTTTCGGCGGAAAGGAAGAAAAACGATAAAGCTACAAAGGACCTTCAACGAAAGTTTGTCCATCCTGAACGGCTCATGAAGGTAATGTTCAAGGATATGAATTATGTTGAGGAGCATATTGATTCGGAAAACCTGATGATTGCGCTGTTTGAGATGGCTCGTAATATGCAGAGCCATGATACCGGTCTGGATTTGTTCAGCTTCTTTACCAAACAGGAGTGCTACGACCTGTGGAAGAGGGATAATATCCGTTGGTATATACGTTCCGCGGCTACGCCCCTGTCGGACGGACAACTCCCATTTGTGGAAGCTAATTTATTGGAAAATATACTGAACACGGCGGATACCTGCCTGACAAAAAAGGAAAGCAGTGCGACCCTGCGATTTGGGCATGAGTCCTGCCTACTTCCATTGGCTTGTTTAATGGAATTGGGCAACTGTGGATACCAAACTGACGATTTAGAGAATCTGCATGAAGTATGGAGAGCCTATAAATTCTTCCCCATGGCGAGCAACATTCAACTGGTATTCTATCGGCACAAGAAAAATCCGGATATTTTAGTCAAAATACTGCTTAACGAGGAGGAACAGATGATTCCCGTGGAGAGCGATATGGCGCCTTATTACCGATGGAAGGATGTGGAACAGTATTATCGTACAAAATTGGATGCAGGCTTGAAGCATCTGCCGGCTGTCGAAAAAATGGTGGCCGATATCATTTGATAAATCATTTCCTGCCGAAATCGGCGGGAATCTCGCCCCACAGTTTTGTTTCCCATTTCAGGAGAGGATTGGAGTAATGATTGGTGCGCAGCCAAGTTTCGGCACGGTCAATCAGTTCGAAAATCGGTCTGTTTACGGCAGTCTGTGCCAGTTTGGTATTGCATTTTTTCTTGGCTATCCATTTGAGGGCATTCACACTGTCGGAATAGATGGGAATATTGTTGTTTTTCTTTTTAAGTAGGGCCAAGGCATGCACAATAGCAAGAAATTCACCCACGTTGTTTGTTCCTTCTGCCATGGGACCTATATGGAAGATCTCTTTGCCGTCTGCCACAAATACACCCCGGTACTCCATGAGGCCGGGATTGCCACTACAGGCGGCATCCACTGCAATACTCTCGTGGATGATTTGGAGGGTAGTGCCGGATATGGTCGGGGACTTCGACGTGACAGGCGATTTCACCTTTTTCCCTTGTTGGCTGTTCAACGATTTCCACGGATTGGAGGAGAGCGCCTTTTCGGCCTCTTCCAGAGTCGAAAAAGACTTATAGAGGGCATTTTCAAAACCGGAAACCTGTACTTTGCATTCTTCCCACGAACTGTAAATCCCCGGTTTTATTCCTTTCCAAACAACATAAAACTTCTTTTTTGCCATCAAACCTCCTTACATCGAGTCAAGGAAATAGGGTGTTAACTCCTCTTCCAAACTTTGCTTGGACGGCTCCTCTATCATGATGATGCTGTCCACGATAAATTTGGTGTATCCCCGCCAGGGTATTGTGCCGAAATATTCCTTGTAATGTAATTGCACATGTTTGCCACTTGATATCATTAGTTGTTCTGCAATCTTCTTGTCGACAACCGAGAACTCGAATTGGTTTGACTGTAAACCACCGGGCTTGTCGGCACGAAAACCGGACTGAATCAGTTTCCCTTCATAGGTCTTGAAGACCACTCCCTTATAAACAAGATAATTTAATTCTCCTGATTTTACTCCCGTCCCAAATACATAATAGAAACGAACATAAATAAAAATTCCAAGAGCGAGTATCAGTATTCCAAAGAACCATCCCAGTCCTTTGCGTAATCTTTTCTTCTTAGGCTTCAAATCATCCATATCAAACGAATTTAAATATGTTTTCGCAAATGTACATGATTTTCCCGACTTCCACATGAAACCGTTTAAAATAAATATTTTTTCCTATCCATATAATTTGCATGAGAGCGTAAAGATATTCTTTTTTTGACTTTTTATGGAAATCGCACCGAGAAAAACATTAGAGAATTCCTCAAAAAATGGTACATTTGTGCTCATGCTTTATAGTTATTCGACTTCGCCGCTATTCATTCGCTCCGCGCGTATTATTCTCACTTTGGGTGTTATTGGTACTTCGCACGTAGAACGACTGGATATCACCGAATAACAACCGAGTAACAGCCGAATAATAACTGAATAAGAGCCGAATAATAATTATGAACAGATTAATTGGAGTCTTTATTTTTCTTTTGACGGTGATTACCGTTTCGTCACAAAATGCATATAACTTTTCTGTAGTAAAGGAAAATCCCGTTACACCGGTTAAAAATCAAGCCAGTTCGGGAACCTGCTGGAGTTTCTCCGGCGTGGGACTGTTGGAATCAGAATTGCTTCGTATGGGAAAAGGGGAGTTTGATCTGTCCGAGATGTATATTGTACGCAGGAATTATGAAGATAAAGCCCGGAAGTATGCCCGTTTGCATGGCAGTCTGAATTTTAGTGCCGGGGGGTCTTTCGCCGATGTGGTAGAGACCCTTAATGAATATGGTATAATGCCGGAAGATGCTTATCGCGGACTGAATTATGGTTCTGAGACACATAATCATGGCGAACTAGATAAGGTGCTGAAAGGATACATGGATGGAATTATTGGCGCAAAAAGTTTGTCGCCAGTCTGGATGAACGGATTTTCAGCCATACTCGATACATATCTGGGACCATTGCCGGAAACATTTACTTATCAGGGGAAGCAATACACTCCCCAAACTTTTAAAGATTTCCTTGGAATCAAACAGGATGACTATATCTCGTTGACTTCATTCATCCATCATCCGTTTTATAAATCCTTCGCAATTGAAGTGCCTGATAACTGGCGTTGGGCTAATTCTTATAATCTCCCCATCGATGAGTTGATGGAAGTGATTGAGAATGCGCTTATGAAGGGATATACTGTCGGTTGGGCTTCCGACGTGAGTGAGGCTGGTTTTTCCCGTGAAGGTATAGCAATTATACCCGATGAGAATGCAGCCGAAAATGCCGGTTCCGACCAGGCCAAATGGCTCGGCCTTTCTACCCGTGAACGGGATGCCGACCTTAAGTCGCGTATTGGAAAGGAAGTCTTGGCAGAAAAAGAAATTACACAGGAGATGAGACAAGAGTCGTTCGACAACTATCAGACTACCGATGACCATGGTATGCAGATTTATGGTATTGCAAAAGACCAGAACGGTAACAAGTTTTTTATGGTGAAAAATTCATGGGGTGAGGCCGGTCCCTATAAGGGAATTTGGTATGCCTCTGACCCTTTTGTCCGTTATAAGACTTTGAGTGTTGTATTACACAGGGATGCTATCCCCGCAGAGACTACAATCAAACTGGGTTTATAAGCTATTGACCGGAAGCAATATGGAAACAGCAACACTTTATGATTTGTTTCTCAAACATCCTGTGGTTACAACCGATTCGAGAATGTGCCCAAAGGGGGCCATTTTTTTCGCCTTGAAAGGAGAGCGGTTTAATGGGAACCTGTTCGCGGAGAAGGCGATTGAGGCAGGTTGTGCGTATGCAGTGGTAGATGAGGAGCCGGAGAGCAGGAGTGACAGGATTATCCGGGTGAAGGATGTACTGGAATCTCTCCAGGAGTTGGCTAATTGTCACCGGAAGAAATTGAAAATACCCATTATCGGCATCACCGGGACGAATGGTAAAACAACCACCAAAGAACTCATTGCAGTGGCTCTCTCTAAAGAGTTTAAAGTGGCTTATACACAGGGGAACCTGAATAACCAGATTGGGGTTCCGCTTACCTTGCTGTCGATGAATAAATCGCATGAAATAGGAGTAGTGGAGATGGGGGCCAGCCATGCGGGGGATATCCGGGAATTATGCGGGATCGCCGAACCAAACTACGGAATTATTACCAATGTGGGGAAAGCACATATGGAAGGTTTTGGTACTTTCGAAAATCTGGTCAACACCAAAGCCGAATTATATGATTTTATCCGTGAACATGGAGGCAAAGTATTTGTAAATAAAGATAACCAGTTGCTCTTTGAACGGTCAGAAGGCATGGACCGTATCCTTTATGGCAAGAATGATCCTTCACTTTTCGCTTCGGGTACTATTGCCAATGCCACTCCTTTCCTTGAATTCGACTGGAGTTTTTTCGATAGTTCCTATCATGTTAAAACCCGATTGGTGGGTGAATTCAATTTCGATAATGCCATCGCTGCGGTGGCGGTATGCAAATTCTTCGGAATCAATGCCGAACGTATTAGTACAGCCCTGGAAGAGTATGAACCCACGAACTATCGTTCACAGTTCAAACGGACGGATAATAACGATCTGATCATAGATGCCTACAATGCCAATCCAACCAGCATGAAAGCTTCATTAGAATTTTTTTCGTCAGTTCCTACCACATTGCCTAAAATGGTGATTCTGGGAGAGATGAAGGAATTGGGAGAGAGTAGTGATGAAGAGCATGAGAAGATAATACATTTTCTGAAAGAACAGCCTTACGATAAAGTCTATCTGGTAGGTGCCGTTTTCAACAAATGGAGCGCCACGGATGATACTTTCCGTTTGTTTGATAATGTAGATGAGTTAATAGAATCGTTACAAAAGGAGCCTGTGACCAATTATTATATATTGTTGAAAGGCTCCCATTCCGTTCATCTGGAAAAAGCCGTTGACAGCTTGTAACCTTTACGGCATGAATTTTACGGTCAACATCACCATTTCCGAAACTGTCCCTATCCGATATTGGGGGCCCACTAACCCGATACCGGAGGTAACATAGATATGTGTGTTCTTTTTTTTCTTGTAACCATGGGCAACCTCAAAGGTTAATTCCGTGGCTATGTTCCCCGGGAAGACCTGCCCGTGGTGTGTATGCCCGTAAAGGGCGATGTCCGCACCTGCATCTGCCTCCTCAGCCAGATTGTCAGGCGTATGATTCAATACGATCACCGGCCTTGACATCTCCACGGATTGCCCTGATAGTATTTCCCGTAACGGTTTTCGTGTAGGCACTACTTTGTCTTCGCGCCCTACCACATAGAAACTGCTGTCAATCAACACCGCAGAATCACGTAATACGGTAATTCCGGCATTATCCAACAGTTGGATTTTTTCTTCTGTATCATGGCGGTATTCATGATTTCCGGTACAGGTAAACACTCCTAAGGGGGCATGTAAACGTGACAGTTCTTCATCCATCCGCTGTTGTACGATCGGTTCAATATGGCCGTCTATAATATCTCCCACAAAAAGAATCAAGTCGGGTTGTTGTGCCATGATCAGGTCTACAAACCGTTTTGTATGATATCTGTTGATCATGTATCCCATATGGAGGTCGCCAATCATTGCGATGCGCACCGAATCCATCTCTCCGGCGGATTTATTGATCGTGATGGGTACCTGTTGCACTACCGGGTGCATAAACCGGTACCTTCCCTGTACCATGATGGCTGTTACCACTACCATTGGAATAAGATAAGTGACTATTTTGAACCGTTGAGATTGCCGCTTGATGCTCCATGGTTTATGGGACAGTTTCTGTCGTATCATATTGGCCAGGTCGATAATTAACCACAATCCCCCGTTATATAAAAGAAAAAGCATCCAGCTGGTACCCATCACGCGGATAAATTGAGTGACTGCTTCAGGCAGGTGACGGTAAAATATAAAACCAATGGAATAAATAAGCAATTCCAACCCAAAAATGACAGCCATTATGATACGGGCTGTTTTTTTTCCTTCAAAGGCGTTCCATCCTTTGAGAAAAACCAAAATATTCAGCGTGAGATGTATAATAAAAGCATTGATTAATGCGCGCATAATGAAAAAATTTGAAGATCAATGTAAAAAACGAATGAATAGGCACTTTTGTTTGTTCCGTCTGTAAATTTTTCTGATGTTTAAATATGCAAAAAAGGAATATTATCGAAATGGCTATTACTAAATTTTCGTAACAATCGGAATCCGATTCGTTGCCCTTGCAATTAAATGTGTATTTTTAACCCTTCAAAATAAAATTAAAAATTCCCGATATATCGATGAAACAGATATTCATTTTTCTGATAAATTTTTTGTTTTCAACAGCATTAGTAGCGCAGAATGTTACCATACAGGGAAAGTTAATATCGGTGTCTGATCGGGAAGGATTACCCTATGCTACTGTTTCAATAGCACATGAAGCTACTCCGACCACAGCAGAGAAGAAACTGGCAACGCAGGAGGATGGTACATTCTCTACCATTCTTAATCCCGGAAAATATATCTTTACTTTTCATTTTGTGGGAATGGACACGTTGGAAAAAAGGATAGAAGTCACCACATCGAAAAACCCGATGAATATGGGAGAAATCGAAATGGCTGAAAATTCTACTGAACTCGATGAGATCAGTGTCGTGGCACAGGCTCCTCTGGTAAAAGTAGAGATCGATAAACTGACCTATAATGCCAAGGACGATCCGGAGTCATCTACCTCCAGCGTGCTTGATCTGCTGCGCAAGGTGCCACTTGTTACGGTCGACGGAGAAGATGAGATTCAACTGAAAGGCTCCTCCAACTTCAAGATATATCTGAATGGCAAACCCTCTAATATGATTAGTTCCAATCCGTCACAGGTACTGAAAAGTATGCCCGCCAACAGTGTGAAAGATGTTGAGGTGATTACTGATCCGGGAGCCAGATACGATGCCGAGGGAGTAGGGGGAATTATCAATATCGTCACCGATAAACGTACCGACGATGGCTATTCCGGTTCTGTGGGTGCCAACGGGGATACCTTTGGCGGTTATGGAGGGAATGCCTATCTGGCCACTAAATACGGAAAATTCGGTTTTACGGGCAATGCGGGATATTATTACCATAAACGTCCCGAGTCTGAGTCGGAATTCCTGCGGGAAGAGACTGACCCGATAAATACATTGTCGCAGAAAGGATCGAATAATAGCCGGGGACATGGACTCTTTCTGAATGGGGCACTCAGTTTTGAACCCGACACGGTGAATCTGTTTAATTTATCTGCATCCCGTCATGCGGGGAAATTTAAAGCGCTGTCTTTATTAGATGTGGTCTCGGAGGGCGCTCGCCTTTATTCCTATAATACGAGAAGCAATAGTACTTCAGAATATGGGGGTATAAGCCTGACGGCCGATTATCAACGTAGTTTCCATAGAGAAGGAGAAATGCTTACCGCTTCTTACCGGTATGAGCATAGTCCTATGGATAGTAAATATAGTAGTGCATATGAGGATGTAAAAGATGATTTTTATTATCCTGATGGATATCAGCAAAGAAGCGTGAATGATGCCGGCGGAAGTGAACATACCGGTCAGGTTGATTATGTGAATCCCCTTAATGGTAAGCATAGTATAGAAGCGGGAGCAAAATATATTTTCAGGGATAACTCCAGTAGGAGTGATAACACTTTTTTTGATACCGAAGAAAAGATATGGAAACCCGATCCTGGGAGACAGAATGACCTCGACCACTCCCAAAACATCACTTCGGGCTATGCCGGATATGGCTATAAAGCCGGTAAATTAGGTTTTAAAGCCGGCCTGCGCGGAGAGTATACCGCGCAAGAAATTCATTTTATGAATAGCGACCAGGATACGATTGTCAATACTTATTTTTTTGATCTGGTACCTTCTGTTACGGTGTCTTATCAAATGGGGATGACCCGCACATTACGTGGCGGATACAATATGCGTGTTTCCCGACCGGGGATCTGGTATTTGAATCCATATATCAATGATGTCGATCCCAATAATATTAGTTATGGGAATCCCAACCTTGATGCGGAACAGCAGCATAACTTCAATATCAATTATGGTTCTTTCTCCCAAAAACTCAATTTCAATGTCACACTTAGCTATTCATTCGCAAAGAATGCTGTGACCGGTTACAGTTTTATTGAGAATGCCGTTACCCATAACACTTACGCCAATATCGGCCGCAATCATATGTTCGGTACAAATATGTATCTGAGTTGGACTCCCACCCAAATGATCCGTTCTTATATCAATGGAGGTGTGAATTATACGGATATCCAGAGTACCCAAAACAGTAAATTACGTAACAACGGTTTCTCGGGACGCGCTTTCGGAGGGGTTACCTTCTCTTTTCCGGGAGATCTCAGGATCGGGGCAAATGGAGGATTGTTTTTGAATCGCATACAATTGCAAACCTCACAATCTGCGTTCTATTTCTATTCTTTCAATATAATGAAAAGTCTCATGGAGAAGAATCTGGATATCTCCCTTAACATACAAGATGTTTTCTCTAAATATAGGGAAATGTCTTCCACCACAACCGGTGTAGGATTCTCCCAAAAAAGCACATACCTCAATCCAATGCGTAACTTCGGATTGAGTATTACCTATCGGTTTGGAGACCTGAAGTCCTCAATGAAGAAGGTGCAACGTACAATTACCAACGAAGATGTGCTGCAGGGCCAGGATGGAGCATCCCAAGGCAGTACTGTTCCCGTACAATAAGTGGATGAATATTTTAATTATATGAGAATCGATATTATTACCGTACTTCCGGAGATGATTGAGGGGGCTATTCATACCAGTATTCTGAAACGCGCTCAGGAGAAGGGATTGGTAGAGTTCGGGCTGCATAACATACGAGATTATACGCTCGACAAACACAAACGGGTGGATGATTATCCATTTGGGGGTGAAGCCGGTATGGTGATGCAGATAGAGCCTATTGATAGGGTTATCAGTTGTCTGAAATCACAGCGTGATTATGATGAAGTGATATTTACTACTCCCGATGGGGAACAATTTACCCAATCTACTGCAAACGAACTTTCCCTGAAAGAGAATATTATTATTCTCTGTGGCCATTATAAAGGGGTGGATTATCGTGTAAGAGAGCATCTTATTACGCGGGAGATTTCTATTGGCGATTTTGTACTTACCGGAGGAGAGTTGGTGGCAGCCATGATTGCCGATGCGGTGGTGCGTGTCATTCCCGGTGCTATCGGGGATGAACAATCCGCTTTGTCCGATTCGTTCCAAGACGGATTATTGGCGCCGCCGGTATATACACGTCCCGCTGAATACAAGGGATGGAAAGTCCCTGATGTACTATTGTCAGGACATGAACGGAAAATACAGGAATGGCGGCATGAACAGGCAGTAGAACGTACAAAAAGATTGAGACCTGATCTTTTTCGATAGACAAAAATTTTGTACCTTTCAAGAAAATAGGATGCATCTCGGCAATCTTTAGAGAGTAAATTCTCTTGATTGCTCTCAATTTTCCTTATCTTTGTGGAAAAACCGGATTGATCATGAAGGGAATCGTTTTAGCCGGAGGTTCCGGTACAAGGTTATATCCTATTACAAAAGGAATATCGAAACAATTACTTCCCATTTTCGATAAACCGATGGTCTATTATCCCATTTCCGCATTGATGCTGGCGGGCATCAGGGATATCCTTATTATCTCCACTCCACTTGATTTGCCGGGTTTTCAGAGATTGCTGGGCGATGGGACTGACTATGGCGTACACTTCAGTTATGCGGAACAACCTTCACCCGATGGATTGGCACAGGCTTTTATTATCGGTGAGGAGTTTATAGGGAATGATGCCGTCTGTTTGGTACTGGGTGATAATATCTTCTATGGACAGGGACTTCCCGCTATGTTACTCCAGGCAGTACAGGATGTGGAAGAACAGGATATGGCAACTATATTCGGCTATTATGTGAATAGTCCTGAGCGCTATGGTGTAGCTGAGTTGGATAGTGAGGGGAAGGTGATAAGCATCGAAGAGAAACCTTCTGAACCTAAATCAAACTGGGCAGTTACAGGGCTCTATTTTTATCCGAACCGGGTGTTGGAGATTGCCAGGAAAATTAAGCCTTCCGCACGTGGAGAGTTGGAGATCACTTCGGTAAATGAAGTTTTTTTGAACGAAAAACAATTAAAGATGCAACTCTTTGGCCGGGGATTTGCATGGCTCGATACCGGTACCCATGACTCCCTCTCGGAAGCATCGACTTTTATCGAGGTGTTGGAAAAACGGCAGGGGTTAAAAATATCTTGTCTCGAAGAAATCTCCTGGAGGAATGGGTGGATTACCGATGAACAGTTAGGGGAAATAGGGACGTCAATGAAGAATAACCCTTATGGACAGTATTTGCTTGGACTGATAAAATAAGGTGGGAAAGTGAGATAGTGAAAAAATATGCATATAGTAAAAACAGATATAGAAGGAGTTGTGATTATCGAACCGAAAGTATTTGACGATGAGCGGGGATATTTTTTTGAGTCGTTTTCACAGAAAGAGTTTGAAGAAAAAGTGTCTGCAACCGTTTTCGTGCAGGATAACGAGAGCTCGTCGAGATATGGTGTGGTAAGAGGATTGCATTTCCAGAAGCCCCCGTATGAACAGGCGAAACTGGTGCGGGTGGTGAAAGGATGTGTGCTGGATGTAGCTGTGGATATCCGAAAGGATTCTCCTACTTATGGACGTCATGTGTCGATGGAACTCTCGGGAGAGAACAAGCGACAGCTTTTTATTCCCCGTGGTTTTGCACATGGATATGCAGTGTTGAGTGAAGAGGCTGTTTTTGCTTATAAATGCGACAATTACTATGCCCCCGGTTACGAAGGCGCTATTCTTTGGAACGACCCGCAAATCGGAATCGACTGGGGCTTACCTGCCAATGACGTTATCCTCTCGGAAAAAGACCGGAAAAATCCATCCTTTTTAGTTAAAAGTTAAAAATGTATAGACATTCACTTTTCACTATTCACTATTCACTATAGAGAATTATATCATGTCGAAAAAAATTATCCTGATTACTGGTGGAGCCGGCTTTATAGGCTCCCATGTCGTAAGATTATTTGTGAATCAGTATCCCGATTATCAAATCATCAACCTCGATAAACTGACTTACGCAGGAAATCTTGCGAATCTGAAAGATATGGAGGGAAAACCCAATTACAAGTTTCTGAAAGAAGATATCTGCAACTTCGAACAAATAAAAGAGGTATTCACACGCTATCAGATTACCGATGTGATCCATTTAGCGGCTGAAAGTCATGTCGATCGGTCGATTACCGATCCCTTCTCATTTGCGAGGACCAACGTATTAGGCACCCTTAATCTGCTGCAGGCAGCCAAAGAAAATTGGCAGGGAGCTTATGATGATAGGCTTTTTTATCATGTTTCCACCGATGAAGTGTATGGAGCATTGGGGTTCGACAGTACCCTTTTTACCGAAGAAACCCGCTACGACCCGCATAGCCCCTATTCTGCATCGAAAGCTTCGTCCGATCATTTTGTCAGGGCTTATCACGATACGTACGGTTTACCTACTGTTATTTCCAATTGTTCGAATAATTACGGTCCCAACCAGTTTCCGGAGAAGCTGATCCCGCTGTTTATCCACAATATTCGACAGAATAAACCACTCCCGGTCTATGGAAAAGGGGAAAACGTAAGGGATTGGCTCTATGTGGAGGACCATGCCCGTGCCATTGACCTGATCTTCCACAAAGGAAAGGCCGGCGAAACTTATAATATCGGTGGTTTCAACGAGTGGAAAAATATCGACCTGATCCGGGTAATCATCAAGACAGTGGACCGTTTGCTCGGACGTGAGGAAGGTGCGTCGGAAAAACTGATTACCTATGTCACCGACCGCGCGGGGCATGATTTACGTTACGCCATCGATGCTACCAAAATCAAGGATGAACTCGGATGGAAACCTTCTCTCCAGTTTGAAGAAGGTATCGGGAAAACCGTCCGATGGTACATTGAGAACCAGGAGTGGCTTGATGACATCGCCAGCGGAGCCTATCAGCATATGACAACTCTTTAACTACTTATATATGATATTTAGCATACTTCGCAATTGTACGAGGGTGGATCACAGGGTGATTTCACCCTCGTATTTCAAAAAGGTTAATCGATCTCCTCAAACCTGGCGGTGAAGAAGCGTAGCTGTTTCGGTTCATAGACAAAGCGGAGCCCCTTGATGGTCTCCCGTCGTCGGTAGAGCGATTGAACAGCTTCCGCTACCAGATCCATATGCCGGTAGGTATAGACACGGCGGGGAATGGTGAGTCGTACTGTTTCCAGTTTAGGGCGATGGTGTTCACCGGTATTATTGTCACGACCCGCAGAGACGATACCCCGCTCCATGCTGCGTACGCCTGACTCTACATATAAATTGGCCGCGAGGCTTTGTGCCGGGAACTGATCTTGGGTAAGATGCGGGCAGAAACGTGCCGCATCAAGGAATACCGCATGACCTCCCGTCGGCTCAATCATCGGAATGCCTGCTTCCCGCAGCTTGTCGCCCAGATACCGTACTTGTTTTACGCGGTGCTCTATATATTCATATTGCAATGATTCTCTCAGTCCTATTGCCATTGCTTCCATATCGCGCCCGGCCATTCCTCCGTATGACGGCATTCCTTCATACACTACTACCAGCTCTTTCGCTTCGGAGAAAAGGTCATCATCATTTACGCATAAAAATCCACCGATATTTACCAGGCAGTCCTTTTTGCCACTCATGGTACATCCGTCGGCATAACTGAACATCTCCTTCACAATCTCCTGAATGGATTTATTACTGTACCCTTCTTCCTGTTCTTTAATGAAATAGGCATTTTCTACACAACGGGTGGCATCAAAAAATACCTTGATGCCATAGTAGTCAGTCAGCTCGCGTACCGCTTTCATATTTTTCATGGATACAGGCTGCCCCCCGGCCAGGTTGACCGTTACGGCAAGACATACATAGGCTATGTTCTCTTCTCCTTTTTCATCAATTAGCTTTTGTAATTTATTCAGGTCTATATCTCCCTTGAATGGAATATTGAGGCCGGCATTATGGGCTTCATCGCGAATAATATCGATAAAAATACCTCCATTGTGTTCCTGATGGTATCGGGTAGTAGTGAAATACATATTTCCCGGCACATATTGCCCCGGTTTGATGGCAATTTGGGAAAGAAGGTTTTCCGCCCCTCTTCCTTGATGAGTGGGAATTATATGCCTGAACCCAAAAATCTCTTGTACGGTTTTTTCCAGGTGAAGGAAATTACGACTGCCGGCATAGGCTTCGTCACCCATCATCATGCCGGCCCATTGCCGGTCGCTCATGGCGTTGGTACCGCTGTCTGTCAACAGATCGATATACACCTCGTCACTTGGAATAAGAAATGTGTTGAAACCGGCTTCTCTGATTACTCTTTCCCGTTCCTCAAGCGGGATCATTTTTACCGGTTCTACCGATTTGATACGGAATGGTTCGGCAGGATAGTTGTTTAGATTCATAGTAATGTCGTTTTAATGTTTTTTCCTTTACAAATGTAGTGAAAGCCGAGAGGAATGCCAAATTTATTTAAGCATTTCTCTCGGCGAATCCTGCATTATTTAAATGTAATACAAAAACCATTATCGCAAATACCAATCATACATCTTTTTTACCCCTTCATCAATATCGATGGTATGGCGCCATCCCAATGCATTTAATTTGGATACATCAGTAAGTTTTCTCATTGTGCCATCGGGTTTCGAAATATCGAAAGCAATTTCTCCCGTATAGCCTGTTGTTTTTTTGATCAGTGCGGCGAGGTCCCGTATGCTGATCTCCTTCCCCGTTCCTATATTGATATGGCAATTCCGTATCTCGGTTTTACTTGCTACCAGATCTGAAAAATCAATTTTTTCCATAATATAGACAGAGGCGTCGGCCATATCTTCACTCCAGAGAAACTCCCGTAGCGGCTTCCCACTGCCCCATAGATCTATCCGGCCCTTAGTGATACCATATTTCTGCAATTCAGCCTCAATTTCCTGCTGACTATTGCTGCCCGAAACTCCCTCTACAGGACGCCTATTAAGGTCTTTTCTGATAGAATTCCAATCGCCATTAATCAATGCCTTGGCCAAATGTATTTTGCGAATCATTGCAGGTAATACGTGGCTTTTTTCCAGATCGAAATTGTCGTTAGGACCGTATAGATTGGTAGGCATCACGGCAATATAGTTCGTACCATACTGGATGTTAAAACTTTCGCACATTTTGAGACCTGCAATCTTGGCAATGGCATAGGGTTCATTGGTGTATTCCAGTGGGCCGGTAAGGAGTGCCTCTTCCGACATGGGTTGAGGTGCTTCCCGGGGATAGATGCAGGTGCTGCCAAGAAAAAGCAATTTCTTCACCTTATGACGAAAACTCTCTCCTATGACATTGTTTTGGATTTGCAGGTTCCGGTAAATGAAATCGGCGCGGTAAGTGTTATTAGCGATAATACCTCCCACATGTGCAGCTGCAAGAATGACATATTCGGGTTTTTCCTTGTCGAAAAAGGCCTTTACAGCTACAATATCCTGTAAATCCAGTTCGATATGCGACTTGCCGACCAGATTAGTATATCCCTTCAATTCGAGGTTTCGCCATATGGCCGATCCTGCCAGACCGTGGTGGCCGGCGACATATATTTTGCTGTTTTTATCCATAATTGCTCTTTATTATTTCCCTCTCTCTTTCGCGCTTCGATCTTCTGCCTCAATTTTCCCGACTTCATAATCTCCCGCTTTTTACAAGTTTATCGGGGAAATCTCTTTACAGCATCCATATCGTTCTTTACCATCCTCCTGACTAATTCTTCGAATGATGTTTTATGAGGATCCCAGCCTAATAATGTTTTGGCTTTGGTGGGGTCTCCCAATAACTGCTCTACTTCGGCTGGCCGGAAATATTTTGGATCTACCTCTACCAATACACGTCCGGTAGCTTTGTCTATTCCTTTCTCAACGATACCTTCTCCTTCCCATTGGAGGATTATTCCCGTTTCAGCGAAAGCAAGCGTGCAAAATTCACGAACGCTGTGCATCTTACCCGTGGCAATCACGAAGTCTTCAGGAACCTCATGCTGCAGTATCAGCCACATACATTCTACATAATCCGGAGCATAACCCCAGTCGCGTTTCGCATCCAGATTGCCAATGTAGAGTTTATCCTGAAGACCCTGCGCAATGCGGGCGGCAGCCAGTGTGATTTTTCTGGTGACAAATGTTTCTCCTCTTCGTTCGCTCTCATGATTGAATAAAATGCCATTTACTGCAAACATTCCGTATGATTCCCGGTAATTTTTAGTGATCCAGTATCCGTATAATTTCGCTACGCCGTAAGGGCTACGTGGATAAAAAGGTGTCGTTTCTTTTTGGGGTATTTCCTGTACCAATCCGAACAACTCGGAAGTAGATGCCTGATAGATACGTGTCTTTTTTTCCAATCCTAATATCCTTACTGCTTCCAGCAGACGGAGGGTCCCCACTGCATCAGTTTCTGCGGTATATTCGGGTACATCGAAACTCACTTTCACATGGCTCTGAGCAGCCAGGTTGTAGATCTCGTCGGGTTGGATATGCTGGATAATACGGATGAGTGAGCTGGAATCGGTCATATCGGCATAGTGAAGATTGATGAGGCGACGTTTTTTCATGTCGCGGATCCACTCATCCAGATAGAGATGTTCTATCCTGCCGGTATTGAAAGAGGATGAGCGTCTTAATGTGCCGTGCACCTCATAGCCTTTTTCAAGAAGGAATTCAGCTAGGTAAGAACCATCCTGGCCTGTAATACCGGTAATCAATGCTTTTTTCATATTTGATTTAATTCAAACCGATGTTGTATGCAATGCTGATACCCGGTGTAAAAAAACTCTTTTTGAGAATCGCACTTTCCTTGCTGCCAAAACCCATGTCACAGTATATGGCGAAATCGAACTGCCGCAAGGCATAACCTGCCAGGGGTGAGAAGACGAATCCGGCATAACTGTTGGCTCCGAATACTGCCCCCATCCGAGGCTCTACAAAAAAACCGTCGGAAATACCATTCCGGGTAATCCGGTAACCAACTAACGGCATGATGTAATTGAACGCATCGTCAGCATCATTATTGATGCTGGAGAAGAGTTTTCCCTCTCCGTAAGGATTATTGAATGCTTTTACACTTAAAGAAAAATAAGCGTTAGGATTGCCCCAGAGTAAATTGTCCTGCGTAAGCCAACCCAGCGTGCCGCCCAGACCAAATTTCTTGTCGCGACTTGTATTGGCTACCAAGCCGGCATCAACCGAAACATGAATGTAATTTGATTGCTGCGCTTTTGCCGATTGGATAGTCAAGACGGCGAGCAGAATAACGATGATGATAGATTTCTTCATTTTTTTATGCTTTATTATGTAAATAATCCAAAGATGAGTATGCAAATATAGTGAGTTAATTCTGTTCTTACTTCATTACGGGCGCAAAAATCATTGTCAGTATTTTTATTAGGTGGCATTTCTCTCTGCTTTCACTATATTTCAATAATATAGGATGCGCCTCGGAAAATTTTAAGCAAGCTTGGCTTTTCTCTCTGCTTTCACTATATTTGCAATCAATTTTAAAGAAAAACAAAATGAATCAAGACAGGCAGATCGCGGAGATCATAGGTAAAGAACGTGAGCGGCAACTGAAAGGTATCGAATTGATTGCTTCCGAGAATTTTGTAAGTGATCAGGTGATGCAGGCCATGGGATCGGTATTGACCAACAAATATGCGGAGGGATACCCCGGGAAACGCTATTATGGTGGCTGTGAAGTGGTGGATATGAGTGAGCAACTGGCCATCGACCGGCTGAAAGAGTTGTTCGGCGCTGAATGGGCGAATGTGCAGCCGCATTCCGGGGCACAGGCAAATGCCGCGGTATTTCTGGCGTGTCTGAAAGCGGGTGATAAATTCCTCGGCTTGAACCTGTCACATGGTGGGCACCTGACCCATGGTTCACCGGTCAATTTCTCAGGACTGATGTTCCAACCGATAGAATACAATGTGCGGGAAGATAACCAGCAGGTTGATTATGACCAGTTGGAAGAGGCCGCGCGCAGGGAAAGGCCAAAACTGATCGTTGCCGGTGCTTCTGCCTATTCCCGCGAGTGGGATTATGCCCGTATCCGCAAAGTAGCCGATGAGATCGGTGCGATCTTTATGGTAGACATGGCGCACCCTGCCGGACTGATCGCTGCCGGATTACTCGATAACCCGGTGAAATATGCGCATATTGTTACTTCTACCACCCATAAAACCTTAAGAGGTCCGCGTGGAGGTGTGATCCTGATGGGAAAAGATTTCAAAAATCCATGGGGCATCACTACACCCAAAGGAGAAGTGAAGATGATGTCGGCGATGCTTGATTCAGCCGTATTCCCCGGCATGCAAGGGGGGCCATTGGAACATGTGATTGCCGCAAAAGCTGTTTCGTTCTATGAAGCACTACAGCCCGAATATAAAACTTATCAGACACAGGTAAAGAAAAATGCTGCACGGATGGCACAGGCTTTTATTGATAAAGGATATAAAGTGGTATCCGGTGGAACAGATAACCACCTTATCCTGGTGGACCTTCGCACCAAATTCCCCGACCTGACCGGTAAGGTAGGGGAGAAAGCACTGGTGGAAGCCGATATCACTGTGAATAAGAATATGGTACCTTTCGACAGCCGTTCTCCCTTCCAGACATCGGGACTGCGTTTCGGTACACCGGCTATCACTACCCGTGGAGCGAAGGAGGAATTGATGGATGAAATCGTGGAAATGATTGATACCGTGCTTTCTAACCCGGACAATAACGCAACGATCGCTGCAGTACGCGAGAAGGTGAACGCCACCATGCGGCAATATCCGCTATTTGGATGGTGATTTATCCAAATGGGTATTCTTCAGACCGAAATACAATTCGTGCCCGGCGTAGGACCAAAAAAGGCGGAGATCCTGAATAAGGAGATCAATATCTTTACGGTGGGCGACCTGTTGAGGTGGTACCCCTACCGCTATATCGACAGAAGCAGGATTTATTATATCCATGAGATCGATAATGCGACGGCCTATATCCAACTGAAGGGAAAGATCACCGCTTTTGAATCATTTGGAGAGGGGCGTCGCAGGCGGTTGGTGGCGCATTTTACCGATGGGACGGGTTTTGTGGATCTGGTCTGGTTTCAGGGGATACGGTTTATCGAAGGAAAATACAAGCTCAATCAGGAATATGTGGTTTTTGGCAAACCCGCGCTATTCAATGGCAAGTGGAATATCGCCCATCCCGAGCTTGATCCTTTTATGAATGAGTCGGACCGACCCGAAGGGCTGATGGCAATGTACAACACCACGGAGAAGATGAAGAACCATTATCTCAACTCCAGGGCGATGCAAAAGATCATCGAAAACGCTTTCGGGTTAATCAAAGAGCGGCTTCCGGAGACGCTTTCACTTGATGTGGCAGAGGCTGCGAAGCTGATGCCATTCCATGATGCTATCGGGAACATCCATTTCCCGAAATCAGCCCCCCTGTTGCGTGATGCGGAATTTCGCCTGAAGTTTGAAGAACTCTTCTACATCCAGCTCAATATTGTCCGTTATGCCGCTGAAAGAAAAGGAAAGCTGAACGGGTTTATCTTCAAAAAAGTAGGAGATCAGCTCAATTCCTTTTACAAGCAGAAGCTTCCGTTTCCTTTGACCAATGCGCAGAAACGGGTAATCAAAGAGATCAGGAAAGACACAGCGTTGGGAAAGCAGATGAACCGCTTGCTGCAGGGCGATGTGGGCAGCGGTAAGACACTGGTGGCCATTATGTGCATGCTGATTGCGCTTGACAATGGCTTCCAGTCCTGCCTGATGGCGCCCACTGAGATTCTTGCATCGCAACATCTTGAGACATTTACCGCGATGCTTTCGGGAATGAACCTGAAAGTGGAGTTGTTGACGGGCTCCACGAAAAAAAAGGAACGGGAGAGAATCCATGCCGGGTTACAGTCAGGAGAAATAGATATCCTGATCGGTACGCATGCGTTGATTGAAGATACCGTGCAGTTCCGTAACCTCGGGTTTGTGGTGATCGATGAACAGCATCGCTTCGGGGTGGCGCAACGGGCCAAATTATGGACGAAAAACGACCGGCCGCCGCATGTGCTGGTGATGACCGCCACACCCATTCCCCGTACCTTGGCCATGACGGTTTACGGTGATCTGGACGTGTCGGTGATCGATGAGCTGCCGCCGGGCAGGAAACCGGTGCAGACGCTCCATCGATATGAACAAAAACGAGGGGCGCTCTATGATTTTATCCGCGGGCAGATTCGCGCAGGGCGACAAGCTTATATCGTCTACCCGTTGATTGAAGAGAGTGAGAAACTGGATTTGAAAAACCTTGAAGAAGGGTATCAGCATATCAAGGAAGCCTTTCCCGAATTCAGCGTCTGTAAGATGCACGGACGGATGAAACCGGCTGAAAAGGAGGAAGTGATGCGCCGGTTTGTGGTCAATGAAGCACAGATTATGGTATCGACCACCGTGATCGAGGTGGGAGTGAATGTGCCCAACGCCAGTGTGATGGTGATCGAGAGTGCGCAGCGGTTCGGTCTCTCGCAGTTGCACCAGTTAAGGGGCAGGGTAGGGCGTGGAGCCGACCAGTCCTATTGCGTACTGATTACGCCCTATGAGATATCATCCGATACCCGCAAGCGGATGGAGATCATGACCGAGAGTAACGACGGATTTGTCATTGCCGAAGCGGATCTCAAACTGCGTGGACCGGGCGACCTGGAAGGAACCCAACAGAGCGGTATTCCCTTTGATCTCAGGATTGCCGACCTGGTAAAAGACAACAATATTCTGTACCGTGCGCGCGAAATCGCGGAAGAGCTGATTGAAAAAGACCCCCAACTGGAACAGCCGGAGCATCTGGTATTGAAACAGCAACTGGATCGCTTGGGTGGTAACCGTTACGAGTGGGGCAGGATCAGTTAACGAGAAATTTTGCTATGGTTGACTATAAACAAATTATTACCATTGAGCCTATATGGATTTCCTCCTAAAATTATATGGATAAGAGTAGGGAATTTGAAAACACAGATTATAGCCGATATATTGGTTGATTATTCAGAGGAAATTGAAAAGTTTATGCATGAAGGTGGGCTTGGTTGTTTCGAGATTATATCACTGAGATCGTAATAGCTTGGTTTTTTTGCTAGGAATTTTTGTTGATAGGTCTCAGGGGAGGTAAAATGAATACTTGAAGTTCTACCCGGATAGTCTGGTTGTCTTTTCCCATAGTAATACTTTTCCTGGTACTCTCCTATCCGAGGGAACGGAATTCACAGGTATAACTCCCCGGTGCAAGGGCGGTCTGGAATTCCCCCAGGTTGTCGGCGGCAATTCCTTTAGCTATTTCGTAAATATAGATGGTTGAATTCGGAACCGGTTCCCCTTGTTTATTCACATTTACACCTTTGAGCTGTTGAGTTTGCAAGCTTGCGGTTACCATTACGCAACTCAATGTAAAGAGTAGAAATTGTTTCATTCCTGGTATCGGTTGTTAAATGAGAATTGAACCGGCAAAGTTACATATTTTATCTTCAACAGTCATCACTGTGGAACGGCGGGAGGAAGAAAGAATATATATAAAAATAAGGGGCGAAATTTTTAATTGTATAAATGAAATGTAATTGAAGTTAATTTATTATTTTTGCTGCGCAATAAAATATTTATTTCAATTATTGCTTGAATTATGCTATCACTATGAAGTATTTTTTGCTGTTGTTAATCATTTTCCTGCCTATTTCCCTCTTGTCTCAGGATATGGATGACAACATGGTCATCAGCGACCAGCAATCTACCTACACTTATGTGATAGAGAATAACAGGGTAGTTGTGAAAGAGAACCAGGATGTAACCTATTCGTGTGCTAAAAATGTGCAACCTGTTAAATTTTACCGGTTTTATGATGTCAATTCAGAGATAACCAAAATCAAAGTGAAAGGGGTGAAGGCTTCTTCTCCCCAATATGGGACTTATACAAAGGAGAATATCTTCTATGACGACAGTAAGATTTGTCACCTCGATTTATACTTCAAAGATAAAAATGCGGCAGGTACGGTCACTTACGAAAAGAAATATAAGGATGTATATGGATTTTCGTTCATTAATATTATTGAAACCCATTTTATCAAAAATAAGACGATCCGTATCATCGTGCCCGAGTGGATGGAGGTAGATGTCATCGAGAATAGCTTCAACCCGGGGATCAGTAAGTCGGTGAACGCAGATCCCAAGTCGGGTAGCACCATATACACCTATCGGATAGAAAATCAGCCGGCATATAAGTACGAGGATGCTATGCCTGATTATTTGCTTACGTTCCCTACCATTCAGGTTATTCCCCGGAAAGCCCTCATCAATAAAAAGACGGAAGAGTTTTTCGATAGTTTCGACCATCTGTATAAATGGTGTAAAAGCAAGGTCGATCTCGTAGATAACGACCTTACCGCAATAGCCCAATTGGCAAAAGAAATAACTAAAAACAGCGAATCCGATGAGGATAAAATCAATGCATTGCTCAATTGGGTGCAGAACAATATAAGGTACATCGCTTTTGAATATGGAATTCAGAGTTTTAAACCCGACGAAGCACAATCGGTGGCAAGAAAGAAGTATGGAGATTGCAAGGGAATGTCGAACCTGTTGAAATGCCTGTTACAGGCAGAAGGATTTGATGCCCGGCTGGTATGGATAAATACAACCGAAACCGGTCGTGAATGGACGCAGCCCGTCCCTTCCGCCGATCACATGATCTGTGGCTTGCAATATAATGATGAGTTTTATTTCCTGGATCCTACCGTGAAGTTTATGCCTTTTGGTGAAATCGCTTATCCCATTCAAGGTAAGATGGCCATGGTAGAGGATGGCGACCAGTACCTGATGCTCCGAACCCCCTCTTTTCCTCCCTCACATAATGCTACCCGGTTGGTCGGTGAGTATGTGATTGAAGAGGGGAAATTAAAAGGACGGTCGGAATTGTCTTTCAGCGGAGAAGCCAAGTATGCGATGACCTCTTTAATCCGGTACACCACGAAGAGCGATACTGATATGTACTTGAAAAATTACCTGAAAGGGAACAACCCCGCCGATTCAATTTTTGAAATGGATGTCAAGGGGATAGATGTCGATTCAAAAAGTCTGTCCGTATCCTATCAGGAACTGCGTCCTTCCTGCCTACGCTCTTTCTCTGATGAAATGTATATCAATCCGGATGTTTTCAACGATTTTGCGGCGTTGTCCATCGATACACTGAAAAGAAAGAACGATTATGCTTTTCCCTTCAGTCAAAACCTTATGACTACCATCCGTATTGCAATTCCCGAAGGCTACCGGATAAAGAATATACCCGATGATATGGAAATAGCAACAGATGATTACCAGTTTTCTATCCGCTATACCGTGGATGATAACAGCGTGTTGTATCATAAGGAGATCACGATAAAAAATACCACCATCCCGAAAACCGGTTTCGGCCAATGGAACAGAAACATCGGTTTATTGAAAAAAGCTTATGTGAGACAAATCACTTTCGAGAAAATGACTAATGAAATTGAACGTATATGATTAAAAAAGCTTCTTCTACCGTCTTATTATTCTTCTTCCTGTTTTCCACGGGCGCTTTTGCCGAAGACCTTCAGGCACGTGCAAAGAGTATAAGGGAAATAGTGTGGGCATGGGATAAACCCGAATTTGAGAATTATGAATTGCCGGCAGGATACGAAAACGAATCAGCAATTATCCTTGCGCGTCATCAACACATCGAAGCAACCAGCAAGAACCGGTTCAGGATGAACGCGCTTCTGTTTGGGGATATCAACCGGGAGTTATATTATACCAATATAGACCGGCAGTTGGTGAAGATTAACGACCTGTCTGCCTTGACCGAGTTCTCGGAACTCTCGTTCAGGGAAGAGGCAAAACTAAGCGGGTATTTGCGGTCGAACAAACTTCGTACGATCGTTGGAGCGCGCGTGATCAAGCCTGACGGCAGTATGACGGAGGTGGCCATTGATGAGGAAGCGGTAAGCGTAACGGAAGGAAAGAAAGATAAAAAGGTGGCAAAGAAGGTAGCCATCCCGGGTTTGCAGGTGGGAGATATCCTGGACTATTTTATTTGCGACGAGATGGAGTTGGAGACCTATAATGTGCCACCCGGGATATTTGCCTTTTTCGGACAATATCCGATATTAAAATATTCCATCCATTGCGAATTCGGGAATAAACTGACGGTGGAATACCGTTCGGTGAACGGTGCCCCCGAGATGAAGCTGTCCACGGATGCCGATAATAATTATGTGCTTGATGCCGAAGCGGAAAATCTTATGAAAATATTCCCCCTGGATGAAACCCGCTGGATCTCTCCCTACAGAAGTCTTCCCATGATCCGTATGTATGTACTGAATAATGCATCCAAATTAATTCTTAAATCGCCCAATGCCCGAAAGGCCGGAGTATATGAAAACCTGCCTTATGACGAATATCTGAGCGATTCCAAAACCTTCCTGGCGGCACAGGAAAAGCAAATGTTCTGGATGAAGGATACCGATAAAAAAGTGAAGAAGACCCTATCGGAATATATAGAAAAACACCCCTCGATGACTGATGACGAACTGGCGGTATTAATGTATGACGCGTTGCGTTTTCATTGGCCGGGCGATTACGCCAATTATCCGGGGTTGAAGTTTGTGGTCCGGTTACAGCAACTCTTCAAGGAGTATGATATATCGCACAAATTCCTGTTTGTGACCAGCCGTTTCGGTCCGGGAAAAGAAGAGGTAGTTACCGATGATGATATCATTACCTGCTTGTTGGCAAACGACCATCAGCTCTTCTTTTTCAGGAATGGATACCGGTATGCCGGGGAGATTCCCGCAGTCTACCAGGGGGAAACCGCTTTTACCACAGAGGTTGTGAAATATGCTGCAAACAAGAAATATGGCATCGAAGGGAGTGTGGGACAATATGAGATTCCGGAGTCAGGGGTTGATGACAATGCATTGACCTCTACCATTGAAGTGAATTTTCCTGACGATAATCCGATGCGGTTGAATATAAAGCGGAATCTGAAATGTACCGGTAGTATGAAAGAGGATTATTGGCAGTTGGTGACTTATGAAGATTGGGATAAAGAGATGAGGGAGATACTGAGTATTGACCAAACATTAGTAGAGGAATTGCAGGAAGACAAGTCAACCCGTAAGTATATCGACGAATATTACTCAACCTTGGAGGAGCGTAAGAAAAATCAAAAAGAAACTGTTGAACAGGAACTTACAAGCTATTACGGACGGAAACCGGATGAGATAACCGACTATTCTCTCAATGCTACAGGTACCACTGTTAACAGTACTGCACTGGATTATACCGTATTCCATACCGTGGAGGGATTGGTAAAGAATGCCGGGGAAAACCTTATCCTTGAAATTGGCAGGCTGATAGGGTCGCAATGGGAACCCGACGAGCGGGATGAGAAACGTAATATGGATGCTTATCTTCCTACTGCCATGCGACTGGACTATCATATTGGGATAGAGATTCCCGAAGGATATGCCGTTGAAGGCTTGGAGGCATTGTCTTCCGATTATTCGAATGATTACGGGGGATTTCACTCTGATTATAAACTCGAAGGGAACAGGTTATTCCTGTCGGCAAGTAAGGTATACAAGAAGCCTTATGTTCCTCTCGACAAATGGGACGAAATGCTTTTAATCGCAAGGAAAACAAATGATTTCCAGGTAAAAACGATTATTCTTAAAAAATTGTAGTCCTACCGTTATCTTATTCCTCGGTAGTTATTGTCAGTTCTTTCCCTTGCTTGAGCTGACTGTGTTGAATAAACCATCCATCTAGGGGGGTATCGCCGTATTTGATCTGACGAATTTTCTTTCCGTAACCCTCTTTTTTTATGGTGAATTCCTTGTCTTCACCCAGGGAAAACTTCACCTCATCGAACAGGGGCACAGAGATGATATATTCCGGATCGGCCGGTGAGTATGTATATAACCCTATGGCGTTGAACACATACCAGGCCGACATCTCTCCCGCATCGTCCATGCCTGCGTAAGCCAGTTTTTCGGCTCCCATATCATAGAAGCGGTCCATGATGCTGTCGAGCACGCATTGCGCTTTTTCCTGCTTGCCGATAAAATAATAGGTATAAGGGATAGAATGGTCAGGTTGGTTTCCGTGGCAGTAATTACCGATAAATCCGGTCATGTTGTGTGCTTCATATCCTCTCCAGGGCTCGGTGAAGAGAGAATCCAGCTTTTGATCCACTGCCTCCGGAGACGGATATAATGCGATCATCCCTTCCGGGTCATGCGGTGCGAAGAAGAGCGACTGCCATGCATTCGCTTCCCGGTACATATAGGCAAAATAGGGATAGTAGGGATCGAAGTCTTCTATCCAATTTCCATTGTCGATTTTTCCGCGCCAAAAGCCGGTGGAGGGATCGAACAGGTTCTTGTAGTTGCCGGAGCGTTTCATCAGTAGCGAGTAATTCGCCTCATCACCCAGTTCTTTTGCGATCAGTGCGGTCGCATAATCATCATAGGCATACTCCACCGTTTTGGTAACTGCCGCCTTGTATTCATCCCATGTGGGTACGTTGGTGGTATCTTTTTCCGCAATCCAGCCCCTTTCAATGTATTCATCGAGATAGGGCCTGCCGCCACGGCCGGGTACAGTGGCGTTCTTCAGTAATAATTTATAAGCACGTTCCAGATCGAAACCGGTGATGCCGCGCAGATAACTGCCTGCCACAAATACCGAGGCATGATCACCATGAAAGAAGGTAGGCATATAGCCTCCTCTCTTTTCCCCTTTG
This sequence comes from Proteiniphilum sp. UBA5384, assembly GCF_002410825.1. Classification (GTDB taxonomy): domain Bacteria; phylum Bacteroidota; class Bacteroidia; order Bacteroidales; family Dysgonomonadaceae; genus Proteiniphilum. Next base: position 163,457 of record NZ_DHOS01000010.1, read on the forward strand.
TCGGTAATCGATTGGATGATATCGGTAGAGACATCTGGGGACAACATTGCCAGCAGTACCAGTTTATTTCGGTAGTCATCCCAGAACGAGGGATTGGTATAGTAACGGAATCCCTCATTGACGATCTCCCCTCTCTCATCAGTGAAATCACCATTCACATCGCTGCGCAACGCAGGCCAAAGGAAGGAACGGTATAGGGTAGAGTAGAAGATCCCTTTTTCGCGTTCCGTACCACCCGAAACTTTAATTTTAGACAGTAATTTATTCCATTCCGTATTGGCTTCTTCTCGTACCTGATTGAAACTTTTGTGCAGCATCTCTGCTTCCAGATTCATTTTTGCATTTTCGATGCTGACGAAAGATAACCCTATTTTAAGTTCAAGCGGTTTATTTTCCCCGTCTTTATTACTCTTTTCAAAGTCTACCAGGGATACTTCATGCCGGTCATCTTTCACTTGTCGGATATCCTCCACCGGATAGTTGGATACTGCATAGAAATATATTTTACCTTCAGCATCCTGAAACCCCGAAAAGGTATGTTCATCTATCTTTTGGATACTCCAATCCTTTACATGGTTGTTGGAACGGGTCATATCGGCCACCAGCTTTTTATCCGCTCCCTTGGGATAGGTATACCGGTGAAAACCGCAACGCAGTGTGGTAGTCAGTTCCACATTGACTCCATATGTCTCGAGAAATACCTGATAGTATCCCGGGTGGGCCGATTCATTATCATGACTGAAAGTAGACGCATAATTTCCGGGAGTGACATCTCCCGTGACCGGCAACAATGGTATATGGAGCAGGTTCCAGTGTCCCTTGTTGGTATGTGAAAAGCCATAGATTACCGTGTCCTCGTACTGATAACCCGCACCGCTACGGAACTGGGTGACCGGACTCAATTGCACCATGGCGTTGGGAAGCGAACTTCCGGGAAAAACCTCAGCACCCCAGGTCCGCTGTTCCCATGTGCGCACATACCCCAAATCTTCAGGCTCCCAGAGGGTAGCCGTACCTAAGAAAGGGTTTACATATTTGCTGAATTGCTCTTCTTCTGCACCTGCGCAGCCCGATAAGACAATCGACAGGAAAAGAATAACAGGTGAAATATATTTCATTTTCTTTAAGAATCTATCATACATATAATGCCTTACAGGTCAAAATTACAAATATTCCGGATAAAAACCAAAGTCCACATAAAAACTACTACCCAGTTCCCCAATCTTACAGCCTAAATCTTATATCAAAACCCTATATTTCCAATCCCCAATCCAAAAATCCGGATAATTGCTAAAAAGCGAAATAGGTAGTTTAATTTCTATTTTTTTCTTAATTTTGCATCAGATGAATAGAACAACAAATCAACGAGGAGATTATGAATTACAGAAAAAGAAAATCGAGCCATGTAGTGTTTTTGATTGCATTATTATTCTTGGGCGCATGTACGGGGCAGACGAAAACAAAAGAGGGGCAGCCTATGTCTTCGGATAAATTGTTGCCAATGGAAGGCGGATACAATATCAGGGATTTGGGCGGGATTGAAACTGCTGATGGGCGATGTGTGAAATCGGGTTTGATTTTCCGGGGTGATGAACTGGGGGGACTCACCGCTAAAGATTGGGAATTCCTTTCGGAGATACCGATCGTCACTGTGGTTGATTTCAGAAGCAATGAAGAAGTGGAAGCGAATCCCGATAATCTGCCTGAATCAGTACATAATCAGGTTTTTTTGCCCATTTCTCCCGGAAACCTGACAATGGAAGATATGAGCTTTCTAGAGTCTCCCGAATTCGATGGAGAACAATTCATGAAGGGTCTGAATGTTGAATTGGTAAGTGATAGTGCTTCCATCAAGCAATACCGTGAATTTTTCAGATTACTCCAGCATGAAGATTGTATCCCATTGATATTTCATTGTACGGCAGGCAAAGACAGGACCGGAATGGGAGCGGCGCTGTACCTTTCTGCCCTTGGGGTGGATGAGGAATCTATTTTTGAAAATTATCTCGAATCGAACAAAAATTTAGAGAAAAAATATGCCGATCTGATAGCCGATAATCCGAAACTTGCCGGTATGATGGGAGTAAAGAGAGAATACCTCGAATCAGGATTGAATTATATCAAATCTACATACGGTTCGATCGAAAACTATCTGGAAACTGTTTTGGATGTAGATATCGCCTTGATGAGGCAGATGTATCTCTGATGGCGGGGGTGATTCTGAGGCTACCAAGGACTACCTAGTGCAGGCACGTCCGCTATTCCGTCTCTTCTGTCTCGTTGGTCAACACTTCTACCGGAGGAAACCCCTTACTTTGAGGTGTATCATGCAGGAAAAGCACAATAATAAGCACGACTATGATCCCTGCCACGGATAGCCAATAAACCCCCATTGCCGACCAAAAAAGCTGACTATCGCTCCCACGAAATATGAATTTACATTTTAGGAATGAATATATGTAGAAATGTTCCGAGTGAAATATTTTGACGGTTTTTTGAATAGGAATTGATATATAAGCTTGTCCGGATTTTCCGTTTATATATTTATTCCGGTATAATCAGACAAGTTCCGGAGTACTTTTTCACTTAGGCGGTCGAATGCCTGGCGTGTGCGCCCGGTTGATACCTGCATGCAGCGCACATTCGAGTGGCTGATAAGATGTTCTCCGCCCAGTGCACCCACTGTGTCACAATAGCAGAGATTGTCCCCTTCAAGCCATTGCAGGAAGGGAGCTTCGTCCCATGCGGGGGAAAGGCCGGTGTTGAAAAGTATCTTTTTGTTTCCTAATTTTTCAAACTGAGGGCCATGCAATAACACCGTGTTCCTGTTCAGGCAGCAGCAGACCACCTCCGATTCATGGAGTAAATCATCCAACGGCATGAAGCGGTATCCTTTTGCCTTGGCATTTTCTTTTTCACTTCGGGCAAAATAGGAAATTTCTGCTCCAAAAAAGTGAAGTGCGTCCGCGATCATGCCACCCGACTTGCCGAGACCCAGAATGCCCGCCTTGAGGCCGGTAATCTCACGCGCCATGCCGTCCCAGGGATCCCGGTCGAATCCGTGCAGGCAGCGCACCAGCTCGCTGATCACATATTCAACAACCCCTTCATCACCATAATCGCGGATGCCCGTGACGGTGATTCCCCTGCTGTTGGCATACCGGATATCCACATTGGCGCTTTCAGGTGAATAGAGTGAACAGCACATACCAATATATTTCACATTGGGGCATTGTTTCAGAGCTGACTCACCCAATTGGGAAGTATAGCTAAGCAACACCGCATCGGCATCTCCGATTCGAGCCGCGATCACATTATCATCTCCCGATATGTCGTTATAGAAGATCACCTCTTCAGCGAATGAGTGTAAATTTTGTTCTGCAGATGGAATTAAACTGACAGGCTCGATAGCGACTAATTTTTGGAACATATTTTGTACTGTTTGTGTATTGATAGAAAATCAAATGTACAATTTTGATTTTACTTTGCCAAAATAAAAACGTTCCCACGGGTCTGATTCTGTTCGGTTAAAATTAAAAATGCTGCCACAGGCCGGATAACCTCTCAAAACGTACAGACTATCCGGCTGCCTGCAGCAGCAATGCATTCTTACTGTTGAATAATTAAATTAAAATTGGACTGTTGCCCCGCCTGATAACCAGAATCCCGGTTGAGGAATATTTCCGAAATCCACATGGGTAGTGTTGAAAATATTATTGGCGTTGACGAACAGCGTCACACCCCGGAGTTTGTAGTTGGCTTTCACATCCAGGATGGAAAAGGGTTTAAAATTTACCTGTGTTCCCGGCTGTAGGTCTACATACTCTACATAAGAACCGGACCTTTCCTGCCAGCGGAAGTTCCACGACAGGGTAAGGTTTTTTACTACATCATGATGCAGTGCGGCGGTAAACTTATGCCGGAGAGGGTTCAGGGTATAGTTGGATATCAATCCACTTTCCACCATATTGTGGTCGAGATACATGTATCCAATACTGAAGGAGCGGAGAGGCTGGCTTGCGCCGAACCATTCTTTGAGATCGAGTCTCACAGAGGTTTCAACTCCTTTTGTATTGATCTTTGTGTGGTTTCTCGACTCCCATAGTGCGTCGGGAGACGTTTTTACCCAGTCGATCATATTCCTGCCTTTCGTATAGAAAGCGGCTATACTGCCTCTGATAATGGGATGGGTATATTTCAAACCGACTTCGAAAGCCTCTGATGATTCGGCTTCAAGATCGCTGTTGCCTATATGGGTGTCTCTTGTATAATAGAGATCGGTGAAGGTGGGCATACGGGTGGCTTTGTTCCATGATGCATAGAGTTTCAGCGGTTCCGACGGTCTGTATGAGGCGTTCAATGCGGGATAGAGATTGAATTTATCCACAACCGCCGTATTGTGATTCAATAGGCTGCCTGCCGAGAAGGTGACCCGGTCGAAAATGAAATTATGCTCAAGGAAATAACTGATGTTGGTGCGACTGTCGGAATGGGTGTACTTTCCGATAGTTTCCTCCATTGGTTTCCCCAACACGCTGCTCATGATGCCTTCATTACGTAACTCGCCGCCAAAGCTTGTAATACCCCATCGTGACGTGTACTGCATGTTGAGGTTCATTCCGAATACATCGCTTCGATGATAATTATGGCCTTTATAGGTGGCAGGGATATCAGGTGTGCCGTCGCGATAGAGCTGGAATTCATCATAGTGACGGCTCCAATAGAGATGGGGTATGAATTTAAGCCGGTCGCCGGTTTCACCGCGGATGGAGGCAAAAATACCCTGTGTGTCATCATATTGGTTAGGATGGGCAGCCGAATAAAAAGTATTGGCTCCCTGTTTTTTGTCATTCAATCCCGCCATTACGTCTAGATTTGAGCCGTTGATATCGAAACGGCTTTGCCAAAGAAGGTTGACGATATTGTAATCACTGTTTGCGATATACCCGTCTGAGTGTTTATAGCCTGCCGATAAGCTGTGCGAGGAGTACTTCGCCTTATAGGCACCTCTTGCCTCAGTCCCGAAAAGGCCATACATCCCTCCTTCCAGTTTAGCAAAGCCATTCGATTCGGTATCTTTCCGGGTGATGATATTCACCCCGCCGGAAAAAGCACTGGCACCGAAGACCAATGAGGATGGTCCCTGCACGATCTCGATCCGTTCGATGTCGGAAAGGTTGATTGGAATGTCAAAACTGTAATGTCCTGTGTGAGGATTGGTGAGGTTTACACCGTTAAGAAGGATGGCTGTCTGGTCGAATGACCCGCCGCGAAGGGAGATGTCCGCCTGTACGCCGTGCGGCCCGCGTTGCAGGATATCTACGCCTGCCACATAATTCAGAAGGTCTTCAATACTGCGAACGGGTGCCCGCTCAATTTCCAGTCTCGAGATAACAGTCACCTGCTTCGCTGCCAGATTCAATGGCAGGTCGACCTTTGAAGCGGTAACCACCACTTCGTCCAGCTCCGTGAGAGGAATGGAATCTGTGGATGTTT
>NZ_DHOS01000010.1:169281-169673 GCF_002410825.1 Proteiniphilum sp. UBA5384
TTTTAAGCATATTCTATTTGATTTTGTAAGAATGCGGTGCAAAAATAAGAATAAAAACACTACAACCCAAAGAACCATTTCGCCATGGAAAAATAGATAATGATACCCGTTATGTCGGAGATGGTGGTGATCATTGGTGCACTGGCAGTAGCCGGGTCTAACTTCAACCGTGTAAAAATAAGCGGCAACATCATACCTATCATACTGCCTACGATTACTATCGCAACCATGGTGAGTGAGACCACGAGAACTATTTCCGGTGCGCGTAAGGCGGCTATGAGAGAGACTCCCACTCCCATCGTAATTCCCAGTAGCAAGGAAACCATAAACTCTTTACTCAACAATCGTACCCAGTCTTGCCAGCGAACATCACCCAGGGCCAGGGTACGAAT
>NZ_DHOS01000010.1:169826-334032 GCF_002410825.1 Proteiniphilum sp. UBA5384
TCACCCAGGGCCAGGGTACGAATCATCAGTGTGGCGGATTGTGAGCCTGCATTCCCTCCACTGTTTATCAATAACGGTAGAAAAAATACCAGAGCAACGACCGATTCAATCACATTCTCAAATCTCGACATGGCATATCCCGAGAAAACATTCACGAACACCAATACCATTAGCCAACCTATCCGTTTCTTGTAGAGAAAAGAAGCACTTGCCAACAAGGGATTGATCACCGCATCCTGCATGGCGCTGAACTTATGGAAGTCTTCCGTATCTTCTTCTTCTGCCACATCAAAAATATCATCAATCGTAACAATACCGAGTAGTGTATTGGTAGTGTCCACAACGGGTAAAGCCACACGATTGTAATCCTTAAAGACCTGTATGGCTGTTTCCTGATCATCAAAAGCGTTTAGTACCACGACTTTATGATCGATCAGGTCCTCTATCTTTTCATCCTGGCCGGCGAGCAATATATCGCGGATAGGGAGGTCGGCAATCAATCTCCAGTGCTGGTTTACCACATAAACCACCTCCAGGGTCTCGGCCTCTTTCCCGAAGCGGCGGATATGTTGCAATGTCTCAGCGACGGTAAAGTGGGATTTTACCGCTACATACTGGGGTGTCATCAATCGCCCGATACTCTCTTCGGGATAACCAAGGAGCTGCGTGGTTTTTTTCAGGTTTTCGGTGCTCAGCAACTGCATCAATTGCTGGGCCACTTTGCCGGGTAACTCCTCAAACAGTGCGGTACGGTCATCCGGATTCATGTCATTCATCAGGTCGGTAAGGCGTGATGCATGGTGCGCCAACCCGTCAATGATTTCAACCTGTTTGTCGGAATGGAGTTCGCTGAAGACTTCCGTAGCCTCTTTCCCGGGAAGAAGGCGGAAAAAGATAATGGATTGAAATGGATTGCTATGCTCAATGAGGGAGGTAATATCGGGAACATCCAATTTAATGAGTTCCGTTTTCAGGGTAGCCCATGCCCTCTCTTTTATGAGTTTCTGAAAATTGAATTGGGTATCTGTCATCGCACTCTCCTTTCTACTTTGCCTGAAAGGAGGGTATCCATTTACAGGTCAAAGATTTTACATTGATTATATTTTCGGGAATCTTCGTCCATTTGACAATTTGTTATTAAAGGGTGACAAATATACGCTATTTTTTTGGAAAAACCGACAAAGAGTGAAGAGAAAAAGAAGGCTGGGCAGGATTTAAAACTCAAAGAAGGAAAAATGTACATTTCCATATTTGCGTTCTTCTTTGAAATGTGGCAGATGTGAAAAATTGAATTTCTTGGAATGTTCCATGACAAAAAATCCCCCCTCTTTGACCAATTGTTTATTGATGATAATTTCGGGAATCTTTCCCGCGGCGGGTAGATCATAAGGAGGGTCAGCAAAAATAAAGTCGAATGATTGTTTTAGAGATTGCAGGAATTTCAAAACATCCGCTTTTACCGGAAACAATTCCTTTGCCCCGAGTTTTTCCTGAGCCATGCAGATAAAGTTAAAGTGATTTTGGTTCTGTTCCACGCTCATCACATAAGGACATCCCCTCGAAATCAATTCAAAAGCGATACTGCCTGTGCCGGAAAAGAGATCCAAGGCCGTTGTTTCTTCCCAGTCAAGGAGGTTGTTGAGCACATTAAAAAGCCCCTCTTTCGCAAAATCGGTAGTAGGACGTGCTTTCAGATTCGAGGGAACCTGAATTCTCCTGGATTTGTATTTTCCTCCGATTATACGCATAAGCCTGCCAATATATCAGTGGGGAGTGATTTCTTTTGCTCATCTGTCAGCATCACCTTCGGATTCAATTCCGGTTGCCCTATATGCCGGATCAGTTTTCGTAATAACTCGACGGAGGTTTGTTGGGAATCGATATCACCGGATAGATAGAGCTTGTCGGTTGACTGGTCAAATCCTGATTTCTCCCATATGCTGGCGATGAAATAAGTGGCATCATGTGGGTCGGTAGCCGGAAATGTATTTGTCGAAATTAATTTGTGACCGGCATAACAAACGATGGTCACATATCTGTCATGAAAATCAGTGAAGCAATATTTTCCGCTTTCTTCACCTATATAGGATCTGAATAATGCAGTAAGGAGGGAGTTGTGATGATGGAATGTGGGGTTGCATAAACTCCGGGCAAGAAATGCATGGACTTCTTCATCCAGATTGAAAATAATTTGCAGTTCATTATCGGCAACTCTATCAGTGAGAACAATACCCTCCGTATTATGGAAATTAAACCGGAATATTTCTTCAATCCGTTTCTTATCAAAATATATTTTGGGAACAAGCGTGTAAAAAGGGGAGACCACGGTTACTTTTACCCGGTTGAAAGCCTGGCTGAGAAAACCTAAATCGAAAATCAGTTTTTTGATATTATCTATGTAGGAGAGCTTGCCGCTTAGTTCGGTTTCCTGAAAATGAAAAATCGTAGGATCTCCCGGACAATAAATATAAAAAGAAAATCCATTCGGCGATAGCCGAATGGATAAATTGTATCTTTCCGAATAAGCCAGGTCGATATTTTCAGGTAAAAACATACAATAAATAAGGGAAGCTATTATTCCCAGTTACCGGCGTTATTGTTAGCTACTTCAAGTGAACCTACCTGCATTCCGGGATACCTCTTGCCCGGGCGGTCAAGTACCTCCTGGATTTTCTGGTCCAACAGTTTGTCGTTTAAATCACTTAAATAGCTGGTAAAGGGCGTCTTTGCCTCGAATACCTGTACCGGATATCCGGAGGCAGTGATCAGTGAATCGACTCCCATTTCAAATTTTACTCCATTCCCATAAGGTACAAACGCCAGGGAATCGGGGCTGAAATTACGACGATTCGGATATAATACCTCAACAGCAGGAGAATATATGGAGTCTCTCACTAACTGGGGGCCATTTTTCGTTTCGTCCCAGAGACCTGCATCCTTGATGGCTTTTTCATTTCCCGACCTGATAATCTGCATGGCTTTTGCTTCGGTCATGCCGGCTTCCAATTGCGCTTCAGTGAGATCTCCTGCTTTTACTACCGTAGCAATTCTTCCATCCTTTACAAAGTGGATCAGCGTGTCGAAACTAGCTGTGTAAGAACCGCCCTGAGCCCGCAAAGCGGCTTGAGCCGTACGGATATCCACCAAACGTTGGATAACGGCCTTATCACGTTTTGCTACTTCAGCATTAAAATCAATCGGTCCTTGGATACTTCTCCAGCAAATGTAAGCCAAAAGAATAATGGCTACTGCTAAAAGCACTCTCATTACAACTTTCATGGACTTTTCCTTTTTAAATATTTATACTGTTTAAATTTTGATTTTCTGATTTTAGACTACAAATTTAGAAAAAGAATGATAATTGTGCTACTTTTACGGGAAAAAATACCAAAAAAAATGGTAAATCGGTTTTTTATTGAGAGAATCAGTGCGAATTTCCCATTCAACTTTACAAATGACCAGATGAATGCCTTGGAAAAGATCGCCGGTTTTCTTTTTTCAGGGATCGATGATCAGATATTTTTGCTTACAGGGTATGCCGGTACCGGAAAGTCATCTCTTATCGGAAGTCTTGTCAGAACAATGATTGAATTTAGGCAAAAGGCAATTTTGTTGGCTCCCACCGGAAGAGCAGCCAAAGTTTTTTCGGGTTATGCAGACCAGCAGGCACTGACCATCCATAAAAAAATATACCGTCAGCAGAAATTTGGTGAAGGATCACCTCACTTTTCCCTCTCTGAAAACTTACACACACATACACTTTTTATTGTGGATGAAGCATCGATGATTAGTAATGAATCATCTGATTTTTCTGTTTTTGGGACGGGTAGATTGCTGGATGATTTGGTGGAGTATGTCTATTCTGCCCGGGGATGCAGGATGCTTCTTATAGGAGATAGTGCGCAGTTGCCTCCGGTGAAACAGAAGAACAGTCCTGCACTCGACAAGGACATCCTGCGTTCTTATTCGTTGCAGGTCGCCGATGCAATGCTAACCCAAATCGTGCGTCAGGAAGAAGAATCGGGTGTCTTGTATAATGCTACTGCACTCAGGAATGCATTGAGGTTTCAAAATACGAATGACTATCCAAAGCTGCATGTGAAGGGCTTTGTAGATGTGATACGTATTACCGGAATGGATCTTATCGATGAGATAGCCAATGCCTACCAAAAGGACGGAATGGACGAAACTATCGTTATTTCACGATCCAATAAACGGGTGAACGCCTATAATAATGGGATAAGAAATAGGGTCCTATACCGTGAAGAAGAGATCTCTTCGGGAGATATACTGATGATTACCAGGAATAATTATTTCTGGGTGGAGAATTTTGAAGAACTTGATTTCCTGGCCAACGGGGAATTTGTGGAAGTCCGTCGGATAAGGGGTGAAGAGGAGATGTATGGATTCAGGTTTTGCAATGTGTTACTGTATCATCGGGATTATGAAGTTGAATTCGAAGCCAAAATTATCTTAGATGCGTTGCATACCGAGGTACCCGGATTGACCCGTGAACAGAATGATCAACTGTTTTTTAACGTGATGGAGGATTATGCTGATATTTCCCGCAAGCGGGAGAGGTATAAGCAGGTGAAGTTAAATCCATGGTTCAACGCTTTGCAAGTCAAGTACGGATATGCGGTTACCTGCCATAAAGCACAGGGAGGGGAATGGCAGAATGTGTTCCTCGATTTGGGATATATCCAGCAATCATATATGGGAGAGAACTTTTACCGTTGGCTTTATACCTCTATCACCCGCAGTTCTCGGAAGTTATTTCTTGTGAATTTACCTGATGATTTTGTGGCACATCCCAAATAATGATTACTTTTGTAATTTGTAAGATGCCGGAATGTTTCCGGTAAAAGGATGTTGAATGTCGGAAAAAAGAAAAGAATATATTGACCAGCTTTTGGGTGAACTGAAGCTATTGGAAGAACGTCTCCTTTCTGTCAAGGAAAATGATGCCTTGCCCTTCTCTTTCTTCAGTGCCTCTTTCGACCGGATAGAAAAGATATCACGGTCGCTCCACGAATTGGAACTGATGCAGATCGGAGAGATGAAAGAGCAAATGGAACGGTTAATCCTGTTTCTGTCTGAAAATTCTTCCCGGGAAACGGAGGACATTCTTTCAAAAAGAAAAAATGCTTTTGAAAAACAGGCAAATGAGCCGGTAGAAAATAACCCGGTAGAAAGTAGCCCCCCGATAGAAAATGATTCGGTAGAACGGAAAGAAGTTATAGTGGAACAAGAGACCCATATCGCTGAAAAGGTGATCTTTCCTGAGTATCGCAATCCGCGAATAACTGAGCCGACTCCCTCTTCCCGGGTAGTCACAGAGCAGGCAATACCCGAAAGAAACGGGGACGAAAATTCTGTAAAGCCCCGATCCCTGAACGATATTATCCAGGCAACCCCTGCATTGGTAGACTTGAAGAGAGGAATCAGTCTTAACGATCGTTTCCTGTTCCAGAGAGAATTATTCAATAATAACCGGGAGGAGATGAACCGGGTAATAGATAAATTAAATACTTTTGGTAATTTCGAGGAAGTAGAGAATTATCTGAGGAGCAAGCATGACTGGAATTTCGAAGACCAAACGGTAAAGGATTTTCTCTTTGTCATCAAAAAAGGCTTTCATTAACACGAAAAGCAAAGAGGCATGGGTAAACTGTTTGTGGTACCTACACCGGTAGGAAATCTGGAGGATATGACACTGCGGGCCATCAGGATTCTTAAGGAATGTGATTTGATCCTTGCAGAAGATACACGTACAAGTGGTGTGCTGTTGAAACATTTCGGAATACAAACACGCGCACAGTCCCATCATAAATTTAATGAACACCGGACGGTAGCGCCTCTGGTAGAGCAGCTAAAAGGCGGTAAAAAAATCGCATTGATATCGGATGCCGGCACTCCGGCTATTTCAGATCCCGGATTTTTACTTATACGATCATGTGTGCAGGATGGAGTGGAAGTGGAGTGTCTTCCGGGAGCAACTGCTTTTGTGCCGGCCCTGGTGGAATCGGGATTGCCGGCTGATCGTTTTTGTTTCGAAGGGTTTCTTCCACAGAAGAAAGGACGGCAGACCAAATTGCAACAATTGGCAGAAGAGGAACGCACCATGATTTTTTATGAATCACCCTACCGCGTGGTAAAGACGCTTTCGCAACTGGCAGAAAATATGGGTAATGATCGTGCTGCTTCAGTCTCAAGGGAGATATCGAAGGTATATGCAGAAACCGTGAGAGGTACGCTGGGGGAGTTGGTGATTCACTTTACCGGGAACGAACCAAGGGGAGAATTTGTGATCGTCGTATCAGGGAAGTAATAATCTATTGAACAAACTATTTTATAGAGTTAATCGTTAATTAAAGAAGAAAAATTTGAATCGTATGAAAAAGATTGGAATACTGTTTTTTGTTGTGGGGCTTATTGTCTCATGTACAAATGTAAGAGAATCGAAAGAGTATAAGGAGCTTCAGGCTCAACGTGACTCTCTGTTACAGCAGTCTGCCGGCAGTGAAGCTGAGGCTGCGGAAATGATGGCTGTAATCAGTGAAGTGGAGGAGAATTTTGCCAAAATAAGGGAGGCAGAAAAATATATCTCCACACAATCGGCACAGAGTGGAGAAATGAATCAGGCTACCCGTGATAAGGTAAAGGATAATTTCGAGATGATCAACGAAATACTGCAACGTAACAAGAAGCAGTTGGATGAGTTGAATCGTAAATCCAGCAGTAGTAACAAGGAAGTTGCTTCGTTAAAAAATACTATTAACCGGTTGAATAACGAGATGAAAGAAAGTTCTGCCCGCCTTGTGGAATTGCAGGAACAACTGGCACAGAAAGATGAACAGATCATGCAACTCTCACAGGATATCGCTTCACTTGCGCGGGAATCCGAAACCCAATCTGCTACTATCCAGGAACAAGACAGGTCATTGCATACGGCTTACTATGTCTTTGGTACGGCCAATGAACTGAAAGACCAAAAAATACTTTCGGGAGGATTTCTACAGCAGACAAGGGTACTGCAAGACACTTTCAATAAGGATTATTTCCTGAAAATAGATATCCGGGAAGTAACCGAGATACCGTTATATGCTTCAAGAGGCAAACTCTGGTCTACGCACCCTGAAGGTACATATGAGTTTGTAAAAGGCAGCGACGGGAAGCTGACTTTCCAGATCACCGACACGCAACGTTTCTGGAGCCTCACTAAATATCTGATTATTGAAGTGAATTGATAGGGGCTTTTTTTATTGATGCAATACAAAAATCTTTTTATTGATTTGGATGATACCCTTTGGGATATCCACTTAAACGGGAAAGAATGCCTGGAGGAGATTTACCGGGACTATGGATATGACAGGTTCTATCCTGATTTCGAAGCCTATTATAATGTATATATGCCTTCGAATCATCATTTATGGGCTCTCTACAGGCAGGGAGACATTACAAAAGATAAACTTATCATAGAGCGTTTTCTGGTCCCTGTAAGGGAGTTCGGAATTGATGATCCCGGATATGCAAAACGGCTGAGTGATGATTTTCTGGAGAGAACTACCCGTAAGACCAGGTTGATTGACGGGACAATGGACCTGCTGGATTATCTCAAACCCAAATACAGGATGCATATTCTCTCTAACGGGTTCAGGGAGGTACAATTCAAGAAGATAGAAAACTCCGGCCTTGCGCCTTATTTCGATAAGATAATCCTATCGGAGGATGCGGGAATCAATAAGCCGCATCCTGATATGTTTACTTATGCATTAAAGAACACCAACTCCCGGCGCGACCAGACGGTAATGATCGGTGATAGTTGGGATGCTGATATCGTGGGGGCATGGAAAAGCCGTATTACGCAGATATGGTATAACCCGGAAGAGATTGCGCCGGAAGGTTTTGCACCAACTTATACTGTGCAAACGCTGGGAGAGATCAAGGAAATTCTGTAGTAGTCCGCCGCAAAGGCATGGTCATACACCTTGGGCCTCCACCTCCACGGGGGAGTTCAGACCCTTCGAGGGTGATCACGCAATTTCCGGACGAAGCAATATCCCGTTGACCGTTGATTATATCGGCCGCTTTCACCACTTCAAACCCGTTTTTGTGCAATTCTTCCAATGTGTGGATATTCCTTGCGTACGAAATTACCTTGCCCGGTGCAAGCGCCAAAAAGTTGGCACCACTATGCCACTGTTCCCTCTCCTGGTCCCAATCGTCGGACTTACCGCCACATACGATCGGCGTGAGGTCGACTCCCAGTTTTCGCAAAATGCCTAGGATGCCGCTTACCGAAGATATTTTGGTAACCTTGCCATTATCGATTTGCATATGCACTGTCTGGTAGGGAGTGTTGTTCATGATCAGCGGTTTGTAAATCATTGCCTTGTCGTGGTCGAGCAAGGTAAAGACCATATCGAGATGGATGAATGATTCGGGTGATCCGGGCAGTTGCTGCACGATCACATGTTTCTTACCCGAGCCGGTCTTGCAGAACTCCTGCACCAGCAAGTCAATGCCTTGTGCGCTGGTCCTTACGCCATTGCCGATCAATAAGATGTCATCCCGCACTACAAGTATGTCACCACCCTCCATCATTACGAGCGGGTTGTCTTGCGACAAGTCGTAACCGTTCACCACATTTCCATTAAAAAAGAGACCGCTTCTGAAGATGGCATCCATGATAAGTGATTCCCGTACCCTAACGCTATTGGCCATTTTACATACCAAGGCGTTGTTTCCGATGACAGCCGAGGGATCCCGTGTAAAATAATAGTTGTAGAGAGGTTTTAGGGCGTAATACTCTTCACGCAGGAAATCGGCCAGGGTATTGACTTGTAATGGAAGACCCTCGATCAGCACTTTGGTAAGGGCCGAAGCCGATAGTTCCATCAGAGAATCAATATAGCCTGTTGCCTGTTCCAAAGTGCAGATCTTCCGCACCAGATCATCCTTCAAGTCTTCGTGTTCCAATACCTTTATCAGCAAATCCGCGACTTCGTATACATCGGATGTTTTTTTCAGTACGGCCAGGAGTTGGTCATATTCTCTTCTGGCAATGGAAAGGTTCAATATGTCACTATATAGAGCCCTTTGCGCATGCCGGGGGGTCATGTTTTCCACCTCGGCGCCGGGATAATGAACCAGTACGGCTTCCAGTTTTCCCGTCTCGGACTGGATTTGTAATGTGCACTTCTTTTCTTTGGACATAATAAAAATCAATTAATCCATAGGAATACGGTTCCTACTCGAAATAGGGTTTCAGAGTTTCCAGCCAGTTGACGATACGCTCTTCGGTCAACTCAGGCTCATAATCATCATCCAACGGCAGTCCTACAAATTTCCCGTCTTTTAATGCTCTGGAGTATTCAAAATCATATCCTTCGGGAGATACCTCACCTATGACGGTAGCCCCTTTCTGAACGACGATTTCATACAATATGCCTATCGCATCCACATATGAACTGGGATAAATAGATGCGTCACCTAGTCCAAAAATGGCGATGGTCTTTTCTGACAAATCCAGCTTTTCAAACTTGGGATAGAAATCATTCCAATCGTCCTGTAAGTCCTGTACGCCCCAGGTGGACACACCCAGGATCAATACGTCATGGGTAAGGAACGGCGTTTCATCGCCTTCATAGATATCTACAAGGGTGGGAGAGTAATCAGCCAACAGTTCGGCCATCTTTTCCGCCGCATTCTTGGTGTGTTCGGTGCTCGAACCGTAAATAATCGCGATAGACTTCATAAGAGAATATTTTTATGTGATTTTATCCAGTTAATCACGCAAAGTTAATATAAGTTTTAAAACAGCCAAAACCCATATATCCGATTCCCTCCTGTCATGATAGGCGGCATGACGCTTCCCCTCCTTATCTTTCTGTTTTTTAGAAATATTTAAATGTCATCACGGACCTTTTTTGTAAAAAATAACAGCTTCGCTTTTTTCTTCTTCTTAATTTTGTATCGCTGTTTTCGCAGCTTTCATTCTGAATAACAGTTTTATTTTTTGACTGGTTCTCTTTGATCAGTATTTTTTGATGCATGCCCTTGGGGGCGTTGCATTAATATTTTTGCGGTATAGGCAATAAAATTCTATTATAATATATCGTAATTGTGAATGAGCTATGATGAAATGTAGATTGAAATTTTGGATGATTCTTTTTATGGGCTTCACGGCCCTCATGCATGCGGAAGAGATTGAAAAGCAGATGCTACTCTACACACCTTACACCAGGATTTCTGTTCCGCCGGGAGAAACCATCAATTACAGTATCGACATTGTGAATGAGACGGAGCGTCTCAAAAATCCCGATATTTCCGTCAGCGGCATACCCCGCGGATGGGAATGGGAAGTGAAATCGGGCAGTTATATCGTCACACAGCTTGCCGTCATGCCCAATGATAAAAAATCGTTTAACCTTCAGGTGACAGTCCCCCTGCAGGTGAACAAGGGAACCTATCGTTTTATGGTGCGTGCGGGAGAAGCTGAACTGCCTCTCTCGGTGACGGTATCCTCGCAAGGGACTTTTAAAACCGAGTTCACCACTGGTCAACCCAATATGCAGGGCAATGCCAAGTCGAATTTCAACTTCAATGCCAATCTGAACAACAAGACTGCGGAAACGCAGCTTTATGCCTTGATGGCGACCGCGCCACGGGGGTGGAATGTTGTTTTCCGCGCAGGAGGAAAACAGGCCACGTCGGCACAGGTGGAGCCGAACACCACGGAGAATATCAGTATTGAGATCACACCGCCGGGAAACGTGGAGGCGGGAACCTATAAAATCCCTGTGCAGGCGACCACCGGAAGCACTTCCGACGAATTGGAACTCGAAGTGGTGGTGACCGGGTCTTACGATATGGAGCTTACTACTCCCAGGGGGTTGTTAAGTTCGGACATCACGGCCGGAGATACAAAACGTATTGATTTGGTAGTAAACAATGCCGGATCGGCAGAGTTGAAGGATATAAAACTGTCGTCGAACAAACCCGTCGATTGGGAAGTGAGCTTTGAACCGGCTTCTGTGGAGACGTTAAAGGCCGGTGAGACCGCCAATATCCAAGCGGTTGTCAGGGCTTCTAAAAAAGCGATTCCCGGTGATTATGTCTTGAATATCAGTGCCAATACCCCCGAGGTGAATAAAAGCGCGAGTTTCAGGATGACCGTGAAAACGCCTCTGCTATGGGGATGGATAGGAGTGTCCATTATTCTGGCGGTGGCAGGAACAATTTTTTATCTGTTCCGGAAATACGGAAGGAGGTAAAGATGGATCAGCATGTAATTGAGTTGACCGGCCTGACAAAACGGTACGGCAATTTCACGGCCGTGGACAATCTCGACCTGTGCATACGAAGGGGGGAGATTTTCGGCCTCCTCGGACCCAATGGTGCCGGGAAATCGACTGCTATTCTGATGATCTTGGGCTTGACGGAACCTACCGCCGGGAGTGTATCCGTTTGTGGAATCAATCCCATTACCTCACCGGTGGAAGTAAAAAGAAAGGTTGGTTATCTTCCTGAAGATGTTGGGTTTTATGAAGATATGACCGGTTTGGAGAACCTCGTTTATACGGCGGAATTGAACGGAATTCATAGCCAAGAGGCACGTGAAAGAGCCATGTCCCTACTGCATCGTGTGGGATTGGGTGACGAGACGGAGAAACGGACCGGAAAATATTCAAAGGGGATGCGCCAAAGACTCGGATTGGCTGATGTGCTGATCAAAAATCCCGAAATTATCATTCTCGATGAACCCACTTCTGGTATAGATCCGGCCGGCGTGCAGGATTTTATCCATCTGATACGCCATTTAAGTCATGAAAACGGCTTGACTGTACTCTTTTCCTCGCATCACCTGCATCAGGTGCAGCAACTGTGTGACCGGGTGGGGTTATTCGGGAATGGGCGTTTACTGGCCCTGATCGATATCAATGAGTTGCAGCATAAACCGGGAGAATTGGAAGAGGTGTATAACCGTTATTTAGGAGGGAATGCACATGAATAATATATTTAACTCTTTCCGGGTGATAGTACGGAAAGAGATATCCGATTACATGAGAAGCCGCAAGGCGGTTATTTTGATCATTCTTATTGCATTGACCTGTATGGGCTCGCTCTATACAGCCCTGAGCAACATTGGAGAAACTGTGAAACAGGGAGCTGCCGATGATAATTTCCTGTTTCTGAAATTGTTCACCGCATCCGATGGTGCTTTACCTTCGTTTGCTGTTTTCATCGGTTTCCTGGGTCCCCTACTGGGGATCGCACTGGGGTTTGACGCCATCAATACCGAACAGAATAAAGGGACTTTAAGCCGCTTGCTTTCGCAACCAATATACCGGGACTATATCCTGAACGCGAAATGGATTGCGGCACTTTTTGTGATTGGTATCATGTTGTTTGCCCTCGGCTTTCTGGTGATGGGTTTCGGGTTGGTATTCATCGGAATACCACCGACCGCCGAGGAGTTCTGCCGTATTGTGGTCTTCCTGCTCCTTTCGATGGTTTATATTGCATTTTGGCTCAACTTGGCACTCTTCTTTTCTATCAGAAGTAAGCAGCCTGCCACATCGGCATTGGCGGGAATATCGGTATGGCTCTTTTTCAGCGTCTTCTATAATATCCTCATGAATGTGGTGGGTAAGGCGTTGAGGCCTTCCCCCATGGCGATGCCCGACCAGATTGTCCATTATCAGAAGTTTATGTTGAATTTGCTGCGGTTTTCACCCGGGGAATTGTTTCAGGAAATCACGATGACCATGCTGATGCCTTCGGTGAGGAGCCTTGGCCCACTGACTTTTGAGCAGATGGATGGTGCTATTCCCAGTCCCCTGTCGTTGGGGCAAAGCATACTGGTGGTATGGCCGCAACTCACGGGATTGATTTCCATCACGCTCCTCTTTTTTATGTTGGCCTATATCTCATTTATGCGGAAAGAGGTGCGGTCGAGGTGACGGAAAACCGTTGTTTGTTTTGTCTGTACGGGATTTTTATGCATCTTTGCATCAGAAGTAACCAGTTATGCATATAGTAAACAGAAGAAAAACAATCCGGTCGATGATCTATTTTTTGCTGATCGTCGCTGTTGTTTCATGTGGATTGAAAAAAGAAGAACAGCAGATTGAACAGGAAGAGCCGACTTGCATGTATGAATATGGAATATGCGTGGATTCCCTCGATGTGACCCGTTACGAGATCGGGAAGGGGCAATATCTTGCGACCATCCTGTCTGATTTGGGTTTTGAACCCAACGAGCGAGAAAAAATCATAGCGGCGGTCTCTTCTATTTATCCTCCTTCGAGGCTGCAGGTCGGAAATTCCTATACGGCAATCACCGACTCCACTTCGGCCGTGAAATATGTCGTTTTTGAAAAGTCAATGACCGATTACGCTATCGTTGATTTATGCGATGACACAATCAGGGTGTATGACTATACAAAACCGGTTATACTGAAGCGGGAATATGCCGAAGGGATTATTACCTCCTCTCTGTGGAATGCGATTATCGGGACAGGAGCGCCCGCCATGCTTGCTCTTGAACTCTCGGACGTCTATGCCTGGCAGATCGATTTCTTTGATGTCAAGGAGGGTGATTCGTTCCAATTGATGTACGACGTGGCTTATATCGATGACAGCACCATGGTGGGGATCTCCTCCATCGAAGGGGCTGTTTTTACCCATCTGGGCAAGCCGTTCCACGCCATCCCGTTTCAGCAAGATTCCATCAAGGAGTTTTTTGATAGGGAGGGAAATAGTTTGCGGAGGGCGTTTTTGAAGGCGCCGCTTGATTTCTTCCGTATCACGTCGAAGTTTTCCAATTCACGTTTTCATCCCATCCTGAAACGGCACCGGCCGCATCATGGCGTAGATTATGCCGCACCAGCGGGTACGCCCGTAAAAACAATAGGCGATGGGGTGGTGATTGAGAAAGGATTCCAGCGGGGTGGAGCGGGAAATTTCCTCAAGGTGAAACATAATGCTACCTACACTACCTCTTACATGCATCTGAGCCGTTTTGCCAAAGGAATTGAGAAAGGGAAGCGAGTGAAGCAGGGAGAAGTGATTGCTTATGTGGGTTCTACCGGTTTGTCTACCGGTCCTCATCTCGATTTCCGGGTACACAAGAATAACCAGCCTGTCAATCCTCTCACCATGGAGTCGCCTCCCTGTTTGCCTGTGAAGCCCGAGTTGGTAGATAGCTTTATGGTTGTGCGGGAGAGGGTGATGATTGAACTGGACAGCTTACGGACAATGGGGCTGTAGCGCGGAAAGTTTCACCTTTTTTTGCCCGAGCTGCCGGCTATTCTTTTCCTGAGCATCATGAGAAACCGTTTACTGGGATTGCTCTTTAAATATGATTCAATATGACGGGCCCGTTTTTCTTCGAGGATTTGCTCTATTTCAATAAGGATACCCGACTCTTCCACATCACCAAATTCATCATTGATGGCGGTACCGAAAAAACGCATTGTGGGCGACAGGCTCATATAGGCATTGATCAAGGGGGGGATATTATAACCGAGGGCGCGCACCTCCTTGTTAAGTATCCTGTAGTCTTCACTGAATTTTTTCCCGGTGAAGAGTTCCTTCATCTGGTTGATGTCTGCCCCTGTTTTAAGCGGATCGATCGGGGTCACTAAATTTTCACTGTCAGGGAAATGTTTATGCAGGAAGTAAAGGATCATATTTCTTGCATGCTTATTGTAGGTGCCATACATGGTCACTTTTCCAAAAAAATACCTGATCTCCGGATCAATCACGGTGAGTGCCCCCAATCCGTCCCAAAGATTATCAAGCGCAAAAATTCCTTTTCTTCCGAGCAACGTCGATTGGTACTCGAGCGAGACAAACGAGCGCCCCAATTCTACCGTGTATGGGAGGTAGTGTGATATGAATTGGTCCGAAAAATTGTAAAGATGGGCTGTGGCAAGCATGGGTTTGTTTTGCGCGTTGAACTCCACATCCGAACCATAGATAAAGCGATAGCCACCCAATATTTCTTCATTTTCGGGATCCCAAACAATCAACTGACGATAGGGAACTTCCATCGTGTCATATTGATCGATATCGGCTTCTAGCCCCGTCCCACCTCCATAATAGCGGAAGGCAATCTCACGCAACCGCCCCACCTCCTTCATCAGGTTAGGCGAGTCGTGTGCGGTAAACACATAAATCTCGTTGTTGGCCTTATTCGTCGCCCTGACCCTCTTTTGTACGGTCAGTTCATTTTTTATCAGATCCTTATCGATGGGATCTATAATCTTCTCCATACTGTTTTCTCTTTTATATTTTAAGCGATCGTCACTATGCCAGTGAATAGACCTCCTCCTTTACATATTGTGCCCATTCGTCCGGCGTTTTAGACTTGTCGAATATTTGCCAGGGAATAGGTTTGCCAAAAGTGATGGTGAATGTATGGCCGCTATTCTTGAACATCTCATCCGGTAAATAAATCAATTCGATGTTGAATTTAAAGCCCAATGCCTTGCGGATATTGGCAAAATTATAAAAGAAATTGGAGTTTCTTCCTGTAAAATGCACGGGAAGAATATCTCTTTTATTTTCAACAGCTTTAATTATGAAGCTTTTCAGCCATTCCGGATCTCTGATTTTCCCGTTCTGTTTTCTGGAACATAATCCGGCGGGAAATGTAATTATCTGGTTATCGGATGCATAGGCTTCATTGATGGCCCTCGCCGAGCCCCTGGCTTGCGACCCGTATTTGTTGATTGGCACAAAAATAGGCTTTAACGGATCAATATAATAAAGTACATCATTCACAAGATATTGAATCTTTCCATGATACTTTTCTCCTAAGAATGACGAAAGACAAATACCGTCGAGCCCGCCTAACGGATGATTCGATGCAAAAATAAATTTTCCTTCATCAGGTATATTCTCCTCTCCTTTAATTTCAAGGGTGAGGGCGAATTCTTTATCCACAAGGGCATGCATAAAAGCTACCCCCTCCAATCCCTGATTCCGCTCCAAAATGCCGTTGATATCATCTTGATGGACGGTCCGTTTGAGCCAATTGATCAGGAATTTTGGAATTTTATTGTAATGTCCGGGCAATTTGTCTCTTAGAATACGCTCAATATCAATTCTAAATGCATCGTGATCCATTGCTTTCTTTCTCCCCTAATTTCTGGCAAATGTACAAAAATAGTGGATAAAAGATCGAAATCATAACCGAAATCATGTGGAAAATATTTTTTTATAAATCAGTAGTAAAAATTCCCCATTTTTTATTTATTATAAATATGTTGATTATGAGCTTATTATAATTAAATAACCAGTTGTTGATAACTTTTTTATAATTTTTTGTGTGGAATTGTGGGGAAAAGTGGATTATTTTGTACTTTTACTGCATTAAATGATACAGTTTCTGGGAAATATGGAAGCCAAGGCTGACACGAAAGGGCGTATTTTTGTGCCGGCTATCTTTCGCAAGTGTTTGCAGAGCGAAGGGGAGGAGTTTCTTGTGCTTCGGAAGGATGTATTTCAGGAATGTCTCGTGCTTTATCCCGGCAGTGTATGGGAGAAGGAGGTCGAGATGCTTCGCAGCAGATTGAATAAATGGAACAGGGAAGAGCAGCAGGTTTTCCGTCAGTTTGTGCTGGATGCCGAAAGGCTTGAAATGGATGCCAATGGACGGGTGCTTATTCCGAAGCGTTATCTTCGCATGGTTTCCATTGAAGGAGATGTCCGTTTTCTTGGGGTGGATGATACCATTGAGATTTGGGCAAAAGAAAAACTGGAAAAACCGTTGGTGGATCCCGACGAATTTTCCTCTAAATTACAGCAATTAATGGCGTGAAAAAATGATTTCACAGGGTGGGCAGGACGAAATGGTGTACCATACGCCGGCGTTGCTTGAAGAAAGCGTTGGCGGGCTGAATATCTGTCCCGGGGGGGTATATGTCGATCTTACTTTTGGAGGAGGAGGGCACTCTCGGGAAATACTGCATAGGTTAGGGAACGAAGGGCGGCTTATCGCTTTCGATCAGGATGAAGACGCAATCGAAAATATTCCCTCCGATCACCGCTTCACTTTTGTACATGGTAATTTTCGCTTCCTGAAGAATTTTCTCCGTTATCACGGTGTGGAGGCGGTAGATGGTATTCTTGCCGATCTGGGTGTGTCGTCACACCATTTCGATGCTTCCGGTCGTGGATTTTCATTTCGTTTTGAAGGGGAATTGGATATGCGGATGAACCGGCATATCTACAGGAGTGCTGCCGATATTCTTAACGAATATGAAGCAGAAAGATTGTCTGACATTTTCTTCCAATATGGTGAATTAAAAAATGCACGACAGATCGCTTCGGCTGTAGTACGATACAGGGAGACAAAAAAAATCCGGGAAACCGGGGACCTGCTGGCAATTTTGGAACCTTTCACCCCCAGGGAAAAGGAGAAAAAACTCCTAGCCCAAGCTTTTCAGGCACTTCGTATTGAAGTGAACGGTGAAATCGGGGCGCTGAAGGAAATGCTCCTTCAGTCCTTACAGGTGTTAAAGCCGGGGGGGCGTTTGTCTGTGATTTCTTATCATTCTCTGGAAGACCGGTTGGTGAAGAATTTTTTCAGGGCAGGCAATTTTGAAGGAGAGGTGGTCAAAGATTTCTATGGAAATGTGGAGACACCCTTCACGCTTATAAACCGAAAGGTGATTGTGCCAACCGATGAGGAGCAACAGCGCAATCCCCGTTCAAGAAGCGCCAAGTTGAGGGTTGTAGAAATAAAATGAAACTAAAGTTCGATAACATACGCAAATCGTTTGTCCGTGTTTTTGGGGGGAGTGTCCTCACCGAGGACTTCTTCCTCAAAAACATGAGATTTATTATTGTTATTGTGTTGGTTATATTTCTCTTTATCAGCCATCGTTATAGTGTGATTCAAAAAATGGCGGAGATAGAGAAACTGGAGCAGGAACTCCGGGATGCAAAATATGAATCACTGACCATCTCTTCGAGCCTTACCGAAGCGAGTAGGCAGGGGGAGATAGAACGGCGTATTGAGGAAGCCGGTTTGGAACTTAAAGTGACAAACGGACCGGTTTATTATATAAATAAATGAATAGAAGGCAAATTTGTGAACTTTGCCATAATGGGAAAACGACTCAATTTATTGAAAAGTCTTACATAAAATGAAAAAACAAAGTCGCAATAACAAACGGGCTATTTTGGGCAAATATGGATTTATCGTTGCCCTGCTGATGTTGTTTGCCGTGATGATCATTTTTTCTGCCGGTAAGATTGTGTTTACTTCCGAAGGAAAAAAATGGCGTGAAGTAGGCGAAAAGGAGACCGTTATCAAGGACCGTGTGATTTTACCCAAGAGAGGAAATATTTATACCTATGACGGTAAGTTGTTGGCTACAACCGAGCCTTTATATAGTATATACATGGATTTCTGGGCGGGTGGAATACAAAAAGATACGCTCACAAAATATGTGGGTGATTTGTCGGCTGCCTTAGCCAAAAAATTCCCCGACAGAACGGCTGCCCAATACAAGAATGTAATCATGAATGGTTGGTCAATGCGAGAAGATGAAGAACGCCGGATGCGGGAGAACCAGGCAAAAGGAATCGATAAAAAAGTTCCGATGCGTTCCCGTTATGTGAGGATATTACGGAATGATATCTCTTATGTCGATTTAAAGGAAATCCGCACTTATCCTTTCTGGAATCAACGTTCCAATCGTAGCGGGTTGATTGCCGAAGAGCGGAACGCACGCAAAAAACCTTTCGGGAATCTGGCCAACCGCACGGTGGGTAGCGTATATAAGGATCTGGACAAGGGAGGTGCCAGCGGTTTGGAGTTAAAATATGATTCGCTCCTCAGGGGGGTGCCCGGTGTGAAATTTCGTCAGAAAATACAGGGACGATGGATGGATGTAGTGGAAAAACCGGCTGAAGAGGGATGGGATATTGTCACTACTATCGATGCAGGAATACAGGATATTACCGAACGTGCCCTTCGGGAGAAGTTGATAGAAACGGAGGCTGAGTCGGGTACAGCCATTATCATGGAGGTGAAAACTGGTGAGATAAAGGGTATTGTGAATCTTGACCGCATGAGTAACGGGAATTATGCCGAGGGTAATCCCAATGCATTTTCCTATATGAATGAACCGGGTTCTACCTTTAAGACTGTGACAGCGATGGTAGCGCTCGACGATGGTGTGATTACGCCCACCGACTCGTTTTATGTGGGAAACGGTCTTTTCCAATATAATAAAAGGTGGGTAAGGGATCATTACTGGCGCAGAGGACAGGATAGGGGTTACCTGACGGTAGAGGAAGGGATCGCTATTTCTTCGAACGTGGTAATGAGTAAGGTCGTACTGAAAGGATATGAAGGTAATCCTAAACAATTTGTGGCGGGAATAGACCGTATCGGGTTGAGAAAACCTCTTACTTGGGATGTGCCACTCAATGGGATAGAGGGTACTTCTTCCATCCGGTTCCCGGATGATAAGACCAATTACTGGTCGAAGACAACACTCCCCTGGATGTCGTTCGGATATGAAACAAAAGTACCACCCATCTATATGTTGATGTTTTATAATGGAATTGCGAACGGTGGGAAAATGATAAAACCCTTTATTGCCAAGCAGTTTATTGATAAGGGTAAGGTGGTAAAGAGAGTGGACGCAGAAGTGGTGAACCCGAAAATGTGTAAGCCTTCCACGTTAGAACAAATACAAAAGATGCTGCTGAAAGTAATAGAGGATGGGACAGCCAAAGTAGTGGCTTCCGACTATTTTACGATTGCCGGAAAGACCGGTACGGCACAAATTGCTTCGGGAGGTAGTTATTCCAGTTATTACGTCTCTTTTTGTGGATATTTCCCGGCAGAGGAGCCTATGTACACCATCTTCGTCGGACTGAGAAAACCCAAGGGGGTTCCTTCCGGAGGAGGAATGGCCGGTATGGTTTTTAAAAACATAGCAGAACAGACCTATCTTAAAGAAGTGCGGCTGAATGTGGATGCGTGTAGAATAGATTCTACACAGCATAAATACCCTACCTTTAAAAATGGGAATTGGGAACATAACCGCTCGCTGTTACGTTCGTTGAACTTTCCTGCTGAAGGTCCGGCAGAAGCAGCCGATTGGGTGAAGATGAAGTACGACAGCACTGCTTATCAGTCTGATCCACTTGTGCTACATAGTGGCCTTATTCCCGATGTGCGGGGGATGGGTGCTCGCGATGCGGTTTATTTGCTGGAAAAATCAGGACTTCGGGTTAACCTGATCGGAGCCGGAAAGGTGGTGTCGCAGTCGCTTTCGCCCGGTCAGAGATTGGTGAAAGGAACTACCGTCACCATTACGATGAGATAGGGCTGATTTACTGATCCCGATGAATCGGGACAACTTCTCCCGGCCTTCCGGAAGTAGAGATGATTCGGTATAATGTGTCAATAAGAATAATGAGACAATGGGAATAAAGGATAAAAAGCCTGGAAGAAATGAATTTAAATAAATTGATTGAAACTTGTGATGTAGTTGTCGTGCGTGGCAACGACGAAGCGGAGGTGACATCCATCACGTCCGATTCGCGTATGGTGACGCCGGGTTCTCTTTTTATTGCGGTAGAAGGAATTTTTACCGATGGACATGCCTATATCAGTAAAGCGATAGAGCAGGGAGCGATTGTGGTGGTGTATGATAAACCGATGATCGAAGAATATTTTTCCCGCGTTACTTATGTGCAGGTAAAACAGAGCGCGTTAGCTCTGGCGCAGATAGCTTCTGCATGGTATGGAAACCCGTCGTCATTGTTGAAACTCGTAGGTGTGACCGGTACGAATGGCAAGACCACTATCGCTACATTATTATATGATACGTTCCGCCATTTGGGTTATCCTTCCGGATTATTATCCACTGTAGCCAATTATGTCGATGGAAAAAGGTACCCCACTACACATACCACGCTTGATCCGATCACACTGAATGATTATCTGCGTAAGATGGTGGATGCCGGCTGTGAATACGCCTTTATGGAGGTCAGTTCACATGCGATTCACCAGAAGCGGGTGTATGGCCTTCGGTTCGCAGGTGGCATTTTTACTAATCTTACCCAGGACCATCTCGATTACCATAAGAATATGCTGGAATACCGCAACGTCAAAAAGTCCTTCTTTGACGACCTTCCGGCTGAAGCATTCGCCCTGACCAATATCGACGATAAAAACGGTTCGCTGATGCTACAGAATACGAAAGCATCACAATATACCTATTCAGTAAGGGGAATGGCCGATTTCAAAGCCCGTATTTTCGAAAAGCATTTCGATGGTACCGATATAGAGATCAATGGGAAAGAACTTACTGTGCAATTCGTGGGTACATTTAACGTATATAATCTTTTGGCTGTGTATGGAACGGGCATATTGCTCGGACTTGGAGGAGAGGAGTTGCTGCGGACACTCTCTCTGTTAAAACCGGTAGCCGGAAGATTTCAAACGCTGCACTCACCGAAAGGATACACCGTAATTGTCGACTATGCACATACACCGGATGCTCTTTCAAATGTACTGACAGCTATTGATGGTGTATTGAACAAGAAAGGTCAGATCATTACTGTAGTAGGTTGTGGGGGTAACCGGGATAAAACCAAACGACCGGTTATGGCGCGTGAGGCTGTGCAACTGAGTGATAGAGTAGTGTTTACATCTGATAATCCCCGTTTTGAGGAACCGGATGAAATCCTCAGGGATATGCTGGAGGGACTTACCGACGAGCAGAAAGGCAGCGCACTGACTATTGTGGATCGTCGTGAAGCAATCAAGACTGCCTGCGCGCTGGCGCAGGCAGGAGATGTGATTCTCATTGCGGGAAAAGGACATGAGGATTATCAGGAAATAAAAGGGGTGAAGCACCATTTTGATGATAAAGAAGAAGTAGAGAGGATCACATCATCACATTAGTAAATTATCACATCAAACAATGTTATATTATCTATTCGAATATTTAGACAAACTTGATTTTCCCGGAGCGGGCATGTTTCAATTCGTAATGTTCCGTTCCGCCATGGCAGCTGTCTTTTCACTGCTGATCGGTATCTTTGCAGGTAAAAAAATTATCCGGGCATTGCAGCGTCGGCAGATAGGGGAGACTATCCGGAATCTCGACTTGGAGGGACAGTACAGTAAACGGGGTACCCCTACAATGGGAGGTGTTATTGTAATCCTCTCAATTCTGGTATCTACACTGCTCTTTGGAAAATTGGAGAATATCTATATTATACTGATGCTCGTCAGCACTGTCTGGTTGGGAATACTGGGTTTTGCCGATGATTATATCAAAGTGTTCAAAAAAGACAAGGAAGGATTGAAAGGGAAATTCAAGGTGGTGGCGCAAGTGGGATTGGGGTTAATTGTCGGATTGACCATTTATTTCAGTCCCGAAATTGTAGTCCGGGAGAATACTGAAATCCGTGTAAATAATGTGATAGAAGAGGTTACTTATCAGAATGAGGATGTAAAAACCACCAGTACCACTATCCCTTTTGTAAAGAACAATAATTTCGACTATAGGTGGTTGGTCAATTGGATGGGCGATTTTGCCGATATAGCGGTTTGGATTGTTTTTGTATTGGTAGTGATTCTTATAGTGACCGCAGTTTCCAATAGTGCCAACCTTACGGACGGGCTGGATGGCCTGGCATCCGGATCCTCGGCTATTATCGGGGTGGCCTTAGGGGTACTGGCTTATGTTTCCGGACGTGTCGACTTTGCTTCCTACCTGAATATCATGTATATCCCGGGTGGAGATGAATTGATGGTGTTTGCTTCTGCCTTCGTGGGAGCCTGTGTGGGTTTTCTCTGGTACAATGCCTATCCGGCACAGGTATTCATGGGGGATACCGGTAGTTTGACAATGGGAGGTATCATCGGTGTTTTTGCCGTATTGATACATAAAGAATTATTGTTGCCGATTTTGTGCGGTGTATTTTTTGTCGAGGCATTATCGGTAATCGCACAAGTGTTTTATTTTAAATTTACAAAGAAAAAATATGGAGCGGGTAAACGCATCTTCAAGATGACACCCCTGCATCATCATTACCAGAAGCCGGGGGATGGAAGTATCGAAGCGCTTATTCAAAAGCCTATCGCGCCATTGGCCGAACCGAAGATTGTAAGCCGCTTCTGGTTGGTAGGGATGATTCTGGTGGTGCTGGCCCTTGCGACTCTCAAAATGAGGTAATGGAGAAAGAGAGTTTTGAATGATGATTAGGCTGGTCAATTAAATGAATGGAATGATGGATGGGAAATTGATAGTGATTCTGGGAGGTGGCGAAAGCGGTGTGGGGGCTGCCATACTCGCACAAAAGAAGGGCTTTGAGGTATTTCTTTCCGACAATGGTACACTGGCGGATGAGCACCGGCAAACGCTTCAAAGTTACCGGATCGATTTTGAAGAGAACGGACATACCGAACTTCGGATATTACGGGCTGACGAAATCATAAAAAGTCCTGGGATTCCTGACAGTATGCCCATCTTGCAGAAGATATCGGCAAAAGGTGTTCCGGTGATATCCGAAATTGAATTTGCCGGGAGGTATACCGATGCGAAGATGATTTGTATTACGGGTAGCAACGGTAAAACTACTACTGCCAGCCTGATCTATCATATCCTGCAATCGGCCGGATTGAATGTGGGACTAGGTGGAAATATCGGTAAAAGTTTCGCACGGCAGGTTGCGGAAGAATCCTATGATTACTATGTGTTGGAACTGAGTAGTTTTCAATTGGAAGGTGTCTATGATTTTAAGGCAGATATAGCGGTATTGCTGAATATTACACCCGACCATCTGGATCGGTACGATCATAACCTGCAATATTATGTGGATGCCAAAATGCGGATTATCCGGAATCAGGAAACGGAGGATGCATTTATCTATTGGATAGATGACCCTCTGGTCACAAAAGAGATAGAAAAGTTAAAGCCGGCAGCCACTTCTTATCCTTTCGGAGAGAAGAAAAAAGATCATGCAGCTGCATATACCGAAAACGGAAAATTGTATATTCAAACAAAAGGAAATATATTCGATATGGAATTGGAGTTACTTGCTTTGGAAGGGATACATAATGTCTATAACTCAATGGCTTCGGGTATTGTAGCTAAGCTGATGGATGTCAGTGATGAGCAACTGCGTGCATCTTTATCTGATTTTAAAGGGGTTCCGCACCGGCTCGAAAAGGTAGCTTCCGTACGTGGAGTACAATATATCAACGATTCAAAAGCGACAAATGTGAATTCTTGCTGGTATGCCTTACAGAGTATGCGTACAAGAACAGTATTGATTCTCGGTGGAACGGATAAAGGAAATGATTATACCGAAATTGAGGAATTGGTACGGAAAAAAGTAAGTACATTGATCTTCCTCGGGAAGGATAACAGTAAATTACATGCATTCTTTGATGGGAAAGTGGATGTGATCCGGGAGGCCGATTCTATGAAGAAAGCTGTAGATATCGCATACCAACTAACCCAAAGGGGAGATACTGTTTTGTTATCGCCCTGCTGCGCGAGCTTCGACCTGTTCAAAAACTACGAGGATCGCGGTGACCAGTTCAGAGAATGTGTGAGACGACTTTAATCATCACTACTTGCCGAAGGTCGTGACAAGTTGTCCCGATTCATCGCGATCAGGAAATAAAAGAGGTATGTTTAACGATAATAATCAAATGGACGATCCAGACCAATTATATGAAGAGGGAGGCGAAACCGAATCGTCGTTAGGTGATTTCGGGCGTAAGATATTCAAGGGAGATAAAGTGATCTGGGCGGTCTTTATCGCTCTATGTGTTATTTCACTGGTGGAGATCTTCAGTGCTACCAGTACCATTGTTTACCGGCAACAGAATATGTGGAGTCCCATCCTGCGGCATGCCGTATTCCTGATAGGGGGTGTAGGTGTGATTTTACTTATCCATAATATCCCGTACCGTTACTTTTCGTCATTGATATTTGTATTGTTTATTGCTGTCATATTATTAGTTCTTACGCCGCTTATAGGTACGAGTGTCAATGGAGCAGACCGGTGGATATCATTTATGGGTATCACCATTCAGCCATCTGAAATAGCTAAAATATCATTGATGGGGACTGTCGCCTTCCTGTTAAGTAAACAGAACGAGGAAAATGAAGCGCTGATGTTTCGCTGGATGATTGGACTGATGGCTATAGTATGTGGAATTATCGCGTTGGATAACCTGTCTACGGCAATGATGCTGTTCGGAATCTGTTTTTTGCTGATGTTTATAGGTAACGTGAAGTTTTTACGGTTGTTGAAAGTTGCGGGAATAGGGGTCGCCGCCATACTATTGTTCGTATTGATGCTGAATGTGATTCCGGCGAACTGGACAGACAGCGGTCCGTTGAACCGTTTGAGTACCTGGCAGAATCGTCTTTCCAATTTCACAACCCATAAAGAATTGTCAGAAGAAGAGTATTTTACTATTACGGATGATAATTATCAGGTGGCGCATGCCAAGATAGCGATTGCCAATGGCAGTGTGGTGGGGGTATTCCCGGGAAACAGCACCGAACGCGACTTTTTACCGCAGGCTTATTCCGATTTCATCTATGCGATTATTATTGAGGAGATGGGGATTCTGGGAGGACTTTTCGTGCTGCTCCTCTATGTGATTATCCTGATCCGGGCGGGGATGATTGCACGTAAAACCGAGAAGCTGTTTCCAAAGTACCTCGTCCTGGGATCGGCATTGATGTTGTCCATACAGGCTTTTGTTAATATGGCAGTGGCCGTTAACCTGATTCCTGTAACCGGTCAACCCCTTCCTCTGATAAGCCGGGGAGGTACTTCTACCCTGATCACCTGCGCTTATTTCGGATTAATTCTGAGCGCCGATCGCTTCGGCATCGGGAAAAAGAAAGTAAAGGAAAACGATGAAACAGAGACCGGTGGAGATGAAGGAAATGACAACGACAATAATTCCCGCAATCTGCTGAAAGAAATAAAGACAGTGGACAAGTTAGAAGATAAGGTTGAATTCGAAATTATTCAGGTATGAAGCGAATCATTATTAGCGGTGGTGGTACGGGAGGGCATATTTTCCCGGCTATCAGTATTGCCAATGCCGTGAAAGAGCGGTGGCCCGACAGCGATATCCTTTTCGTGGGAGCAGAAGACCGGATGGAGATGGAACGTGTGCCGGCGGCAGGATACAACATTATCGGTTTGCCGGTGGCCGGTTTCGACCGTCAACATCTCCTGAAAAATTTTTCGGTGCTGATGAAGCTGCTTAAAAGTATGCGGAAAGCAAAAAAAATCATATCCGACTTCAAACCGGATGTAGCTGTGGGTGTAGGGGGGTATGCCAGTGGCCCTACGTTGAAGGCGGCAGCGGCAAAGAAAGTGCCGACGTTACTCCAGGAACAGAATTCTTATGCCGGTGTGACCAATAAGATGCTGGCGAAGAAAGCCGCCACTATCTGTGTAGCTTATGAAGGGATGGAGAAATTTTTCCCGGAAGGGAAAATTGTGCTGACCGGTAATCCCTGTCGGCAGGATCTGGTGGTTTCGGAAAAAAACCGGCAGGAAGGATACGTCCATTTCGGATTGGATCCGGACAAGAAGACAATATTGATGTTGGGCGGCAGCCTTGGCGCCCGCACACTTAATTATAGTATTACAGGCGCTTTCCCGAAGTTGTCCGAAGCTGATGACCTGCAAGTAATCTGGCAATGTGGAAAGTATTATTATAAGGAGATGCAGCAATTACAGGCAGATGGCGAGATTCCGCCCAACGTACATCTTTTTGATTTTATATCGCGAATGGATTATGCTTATTCCGTGGCTGATTTGATTATTTCCCGTGCGGGTGCCGGGTCTATCTCGGAGTTCAGTTTACTGGGAAAACCGGTTGTATTGGTCCCTTCGCCCAATGTGGCGGAAGACCATCAGACCAGTAACGCGCGGGCATTGGTCGATAAAGGTGCCGCACTGATGATTTCCGATGCCGAAGCACCCGATATTCTCTTTGATAAGGCTATCGCGGTAGTGAGAAACGATGTGGAATTGCGAAGTCTAAGTGAAAATATTACGAAACTGGCGCAGCATGATTCCGCAAAACGGATCGTCGACGAAATCCGGAAGATTATTGAATAAATAGGTACAACCTGTTCCATTCATCGGGATTGTCACATTATTCTCATTGTCATATTTAACTACATTTCGTTCCGTTGAACGTTGTTTGTCACATTGAACAAATGAATTATGATTCGATATATTTTATAGGCATAGGTGGTATCGGTATGAGCAACCTGGCCCGTTATTTCCTCTCCAAAGGAAAGAGGGTGGGAGGGTATGACCGTACTGAATCGGCACTTACCCGGCTGTTGCAGGAAGAGGGAGCATTTATTCATTACGCCGATGATGTTCATTCTATTCCGGCGCTGTTTTTCGATAATGAAAAAACATTGGTGGTGTATACTCCTGCCGTACCTGCTTCACATGCCGAACTTCTCTTTTTCAGGAAGCATGGCTACCGTGTAATAAAGAGAGCGCAATTGCTTGGTGAGATAACTGCCGCAAGCGATGCGGTATGCGTGGCGGGAACGCATGGTAAAACCACCGTCTCGAGCATGATTGCCCATCTGTTGCGGCAGTCTAAGGTGGATTGTAACGCATTCCTCGGCGGAATACTGAAGAACTACCGTACAAACCTGCTGCTTTCTGACAAAAGCAATATCACAGTAGTTGAGGCGGATGAGTATGACCGTTCTTTTCACTGGTTAAAACCTTGGATCGCCGTCATCACTTCAGCCGATCCGGATCACCTCGACATTTATGGTACAGAGGCGGCCTACAGGGAGAGTTTCGAAAAGTTTACCTCGCTCGTCCGGCCCGATGGGTACCTGGTTATCAGGAAAGGGATACCGATAACTCCGCATAGCAGTGAAACGGTGAAAATATGGAATTATGGTGAATCGGAAGGTGATTTCCATGCGGAGAATATCCGTATAGGCAATGGAGAAGTGTTGTTCGACCTGGTGACTCCTTCGGAAGTTATCAAGGATATTTCACCGGGTATTCCCGTGAAAATCAATATTGAAAACAGTGTGGCCGCCGCCGCGGCAGCTTTGTTATGCGGTGCGGCACCCGAAGAGATACGAGAGGGCATACATACTTTTCAGGGGGCGAGCCGGCGATTTGATTTCCATATCAAAACCGACCGGATTGTTTTTATTGATGATTATGCTCACCATCCGGGTGAATTGTCGGCCGCCATTCAATCGATCAGGGCGATTTATCCCGATAAGAAGGTGACGGCCATTTTCCAACCGCATCTATATTCACGTACCCGTGATTTCGCATCGGCGTTTGCCGAAAGTTTGTCGCTGTTGGACGATGTCATATTGCTGGATATTTATCCGGCCAGGGAAGAACCCATCGAGGGAGTATCGTCTCACATCATTTTTGATAAGATAACATCGGCGGAGAAGGTGCTCTGCACGAAGCAGGAATTACCCGGCTTGCTCCGGCAGAAAGAGGTGGAAGTGCTGGTTACTTTCGGTGCCGGAGATATAGATAGGTTGCTTCCGGCGATAGAAGAATTATTGAGGAATAAATACCTGTCGGAGGATAAATCGCTTTGAAGTATTGACATTAATGAATAACTTGATGTACCTTTGCAGGTGATAAATGTGGTAAGGCCGGTGAAAAAAATGCTCATCATACTGGTTGCGGCGGTGGTTATAGGCTACCTGATCTTTTCGGCATCCTATTTCAGGAATATGTCGAGGAACAAGGTATGTGAGAGTTTTGGCGTTGTCATTGCAGATAGTAACCAGTATAAGTTTGTATCCCGGCAGGATATTATGGGCTTGGTGAAACGGTATGATCTTGATCCTGTCGGAAGGAAGTTCAGTGAGATCAACACCCTGTCCATCCGTGATACTATTCTCACCAACAGGCTGGTGGAGTCGGCAGAGGTATTCATTACTCCCGGGGGCTCGGTAGTGGCGACGATTTATCAGCGGAAACCGGTATTAAGGGTTATTTCAGATACAAAGGGTAATTTCTATGTGGATAATGAGCGGCGTATTATGCCCGTATCGGGCAACTTCACTGTCTATGTACCGGTAGCTACCGGCATAATTGATGAGGAGTTTGCTCGGAACGAATTGTATGATTTCGCGCTTTTCCTTAATAACCATTCCGATTGGAATGTCTGGATAGAACAGATCGTAGTACAAAACAACCATGAAGTGATACTGATTCCCCGGGCCGGAGATTTCAGGATTGTTATGGGCGATCTCAATGATTATCAGGCTAAACTGGCCAAGTTTGCCCGATTTGTGGATAAAGGACTTAATGTGGTGGGATGGAACCGATACTCGGTTATCAATTTAAAGTACGATAATCAGGTGGTTTGCACAAAAAAATGATGTTAAATAGCAAACAAAAGGTATCGTCACGATGTTTGTTAAAAAGCAATATAACCAAACATTATTGAATATCATCTTTTGACTGAATAATATGACTCAATCTGGATTTATAGCTGTAATTGATATTGGTACTTCTAAAATAAAAGGAGTCGTGGGGCGTAAGAATGAAAATGGGGTTTTTTCCATTTTAGCAAGTAATTCCATTGATTCCGGAAATTCCATCCGCCGGGGGATGGTGTATAATATCGAACAAGCCGGTGCGAATATACACAAACTGATCATGATGCTTGAGAATAGTCTGGAGCGGAGAATCTGTAAAGTATATGTTTCCTTGTCGGGACAATCATTGCATACGCTGGAGTTTAACCAGATGTTGCATATCTCATCGGGAATGGTTACCGAAGGGGAGATAGGACGGCTACGCAAGTCGGCCGAGAGATTCCAACCCGAACTGAAGCGAAATTACAGTATAGCTGATGTGGAATATTATATTGACGACAAACCGGAACCCAACCCGGTAGGAGTGACAGGCTCGGAGATAGAAGCGGGTTTCAATCTGATCGTTGGACGCCCTAATCTCCTGGTGAATATAGAAAAAAGTATTACGGCCAAAACAGATCTGCAGATTGCGGATTATATAGTAGGGCCGATAGGATCTGCCGCAATTGCATTGAACGATGAAGAGAAGGAATTAGGATGTGCTTTTCTGGATTTCGGTGCGGGTACTACCACGCTGTCGGTTTACAAGGGAGGCATACTTCGTCGGATGGTGGTCATACCCTTCGGAGGGAAAAATCTTACAAAAGATATCTGTGCGTTGAACTTTACCGAGAATGACGCCGAGCAACTCAAGATAAAATTCGGAAAAGCCTTTGAAAGTCAGGATGGACCTATGTTCTTATCTCCTTTTTCCTCAAAACCGGATGTCGATCTTACTGAATTGAATAAAGTGATCGGTATGCGGTTGGATGAGATCACAGCCAATATCAGGGAGCAGATTGTACTGTCGGGTTACGAAGACCAGTTAGGTGCGGGTTTGATTATCACAGGCGGTGCTTCACAATTGAAAAATCTGGACCTTTATCTTACGCAAAAACTGAAGATGCCGGTGAGAAAGGCATCAGCTAAAAAGACCTTTATCAATAATTCTCCGGAACTGATCCATGATCCTGCATTTACACAAGTGCTGGGGATGCTCCTTTTCGGAAAAGACGATTGTGAGATGATAAAACCGGAGACGCATGAGGATGATGATGGCAGAACCGATAAATCATCCGGTTCTTCCGGTTGGTTCTCCGGACGAAATATGAAACCCATGAAAAAAAATAAACCACATAAAGAAGGGAAAAAACCGAAACAAGACAAAGAAGAAGGTGGTGGATTCTTTTCAAAAGTAGAAGGTATGTTTGGGGGACTTTTTGCGGAGGAAGATGACGAAGATTAATATTTGCAAGAGATGGAGGACGAATTATTGGATTTTCAGATAGAGAGCCGTACCGATGCTATTATTAAAGTGATCGGGGTAGGTGGTGGTGGCGGAAATGCTGTCAACCATATGTTTCAGGAGGGCATTCATGATGTCTCTTTTGCATTGTGTAATACAGATAACCAGGCTCTGATGGAATCGCCGGTACCGGTAAAAGTGCAACTTGGGGGGCGTACTACCGGTGGATTAGGAGCGGGTAACAAACCTGAAATAGCGCAACGCGCAGCTGAAGAGAGTGTAGAATTGATTGAAAATCTCCTGAATGACGGTACCCGGATGGTCTTTATTACTGCCGGCATGGGCGGGGGAACCGGGACAGGTGCCGCTCCCGTGGTCGCTCGGGTGGCTAAGGAGGCGGGCATCCTTACCGTAGGTATTGTGACTATCCCTTTTATGTTTGAAGGACCAAGGAAAATAGTCCAGGCGTTGAAAGGTGTGGAGGAGATGGCGAAGAATGTGGATGCACTGTTGGTAATCAACAACGAACGCTTGCGCGACATCTATAGTGATCTCACTATGTTAAATGCTTTTGCCAAAGCAGATGATACTTTGGCTACAGCAGCCCGGAGCATTGCCGAAATCATTACCCTCCATGGACATGTGAACCTCGATTTTGCAGATGTAAACACTACATTGAAAGATGGGGGAGTGGCCATTATGAGTAGCGGACTGGGTAAAGGCGAAGACAGGATCAATGAAGCGATAAAAAATGCGCTGCATTCACCATTGCTCAATAATAACGATGTATTCAGTGCCAAAAAGATACTTATTAATCTCTCCTTTGGCGAGGAGTTCCCTCTGATGATGGAGGAGATGAATGCCCTTCACGACTTTATGTCGAAATTCAGCCGGGAGATAGAGGTTATCTGGGGTGCTGCAGTGGAAAATTCGCTGGACGAAGAGGTCAAAGTCACATTACTCGCTACGGGTTTCTCCATTTCCAGCGTTCCCGGAATTGAAGAGCATGAACAGGAAAAATCGAGGGCCGAGCAAATACAATTGCAGATCGAGAGGGATGCAAAACTGGAGCAGGAGAAGAAAGACAAGGACCTGATCGAGAAATATTACGGGAAAACCGGCTTGCAGACTTTGACTACTGTCAACTATCGGTTAGAGCCCTTCGTGCTTACTATCGATGAGCTGGATGATGATAAGGTGCTGGAGGCATTGGAAAAAACACCCGTCTTCAAGCGGGAATCTAATTTCAATCCCCGCATATTCGCTGCGGATACGCAGCAACAACAATCATCCTCTCTTTTCGATTGATTTTAATTATAATCACCACTACTTCCCGAAGGTCGGAACAAGTTGTCCCGATTCATGGAGATCAGTAAATTAATAAATCAAACTTATGTCATTCATTGATACAATTACAGACGAAATTAAGAAAGCTATGCTGGCCAAGGACAAGGTGCGTTTGGAAGCATTGAGGGCCATCAAGAAAGAGTTGCTGGAAGCCAAGACCGCTAAAGGTGCCGGAGAAGAACTGACTGAAGCGGCAACGACTGCCATCTTGCAAAAGATGGTGAAGCAGCGCAGGGATAGTGCCGATATCTATACAGCGCAAAAAAGAGATGATTTGGCAGAACCCGAACTGGCACAGATGGAAGTAATCCGTGAGTTCCTTCCTGCACAACTTTCCCCGATAGAACTGGAAGCTGCAGTAGGACGTATTATTAAGGAAACCGGCGCCACTTCCATGAAAGAGATGGGTAAGGTGATGGGGGTTGCCTCCAAGGAGTTGGCCGGTAAAGCAGAGGGAAAAGATATATCAGAAACCGTAAAGCGACTCCTCTCTTTTTGAAAACTCCATTTAATTTTTCCTGTTATAAGGTACATATACCTTTTTCAGGCGTTTATCCAGTTTATTGCTTTTCTGCACTGTTTTCTCTAATTTTTGCAGTTCTTTGTCTTTGTCCTTGTTGTTGTTCAGGTTATCCGTCAGCATCAGCAGGGAGAGTGTTTCCTGATCAATGAAATTGATCTTGAAGGCTACGGTACTGTTCTCTATTATATCATTTTGTGCCAATTGAATACGGTAATCTTTTCCCGGTGTGTAATCGAATGAGGTAGCGTTATATCCCAACGAATTGGCTGATATGGAAGCTATTTTGCTGCAGGGGGTGAAAAACACCTTGCCGTCGTTCCCTGTCACCTTGTTGCTGACTAATTTTCCTGATTTAGTGCGTGATTCCACCAAGATACCCTGGACGGCATAATGTTGAGAATTGACGGTATGTATCACGCAAGTATCCTTTTTCGTACCGTCCAATACCTCGAAAGTCGTTTTATCCCCACTATAATCGGATGTGTGGATAATAAGGTACTCACCGGATATCTCGTATTTCCCTTCCCCTACATGCGCGGAGGAAAGTCCTCCGAAGCCGGTTATCCGGAAGATTACGTTTTCGCCCGTGAAAGCAATGGAATCAGCCCCGTTTTTATAAGTTCCTTCCATCTGGGCAAAGAGTGGTATTCCCGACAGGAGTATGATTGCGAGTAATAGAATTTTTTTCATGTTCGTTTCATGTATCTTTGAACAACAAAAATACGATTAATATTCGTAGTGAAAAAATGGGGGAATCAATTCAATAATTTTACAACCCTTTTTCCGCTAGGTATCGTTCTGCATCGATAGCTGCCCTGCACCCGGTGCCGGCAGCAGTGATAGCTTGTCGGTAGATAGGATCGGCCGCGTCGCCACAGGCGAAAACACCTTCCACATTGGTTTTTGCCGTAGGCTGTTCGGTAATGATATACCCTACCTTGTCCATATGGATGAAATCCTTGAATATTCCTGTGTTGGGCGTATGGCCGATGGCAAGGAAAAATCCGTCGACAGGAAGATCGTACCGCTCTTCATCCTGTTCACCTAAACGTTTTACCAGATGAACGCCTTCCACGCCGTTCTCACCGTATAACCCTACCGCGTTGTGTTCGAAAAGCACCTCAATCTTGGGATTGTCCATCACGCGCTCCTGCATGATCTTCGATGCACGCAGGTAGTCCTTGCGCACAATCATATATACTTTGTTTGCCAGTCCCGCCAGATAAGTAGCCTCTTCACAGGCAGTGTCACCACCTCCTACTACAGCCACCACTTTTTTACGGTAAAAGAACCCGTCGCAGGTAGCGCATGCCGACACACCTTGACCGGCATACTTGGTCTCATCCGGCAAGCCGAGGTATTTTGCAGATGCCCCGGTGGAAATAATGACGGTGTCTGCTTCAATCTCCTGTTCATTGTCGATAGTCACTCTGAGGGGGCGTACTGAGAAGTCGACGGCGGTAGCCCTTCCGGAACGGATGTCTGTCCCGAACCGTTGCGCCTGTTTCTTCAGGTCTTCCATCATTTCCGGACCGGTGATCCCTTCGGGATATCCGGGAAAGTTCTCTACCTCAGTGGTGCTGGTCAATTGGCCTCCCGGCTCCATCCCTTCATAAAGGACTGGTTCGAGGTTTGCCCGCGACGCATAAATAGCAGCCGTATAACCGGCCGGTCCTGACCCGATGATCAGGCAACGTGTTTTTGTTCTCATATTTTCTTTGAATATTAAAACCTTCTCGGTCAAAGTTACAACTTTTCTTTCATATACGCCATTGGATATTCACATTATCTGAGATCCACTATCTCCACACCGGGATGATCTTTCTCTTCGAATCTGAAAGTGGCATCGTTGAATTGATGATTGGTATTATAACCGGAGATATCAATTCTATTTTTCGTCCCGTCGGCCATCATGAGGATTACCTGGACGATATTACCACTTTCCTTGTCCAGCGCTGCAGTGATGGATTTGAAATCTTTACTCTGGCTGACGGGCACCATGTCGATCAGGTATGTGCCCCTTCCGTTGATTGTTTTTGATGCGGGCGCTTTTAGTATAAAGCCGTTCTTGTATATTCCCAGGAGAGCCAACGGGCTTATGGTTGCGATCTCACTTGCCGTAGGCGCGCTGATATTCACTTCGTCCACATCTTTCATCCATACCCATTGGGTTTTACCGTCGAACCAGATGTCCATCGCTTCCATTTCCAGTTTGAACTTATCGCCTTTTATATAGGCGCCCCCCGACTGGGGTGCGTAGTCTGCCCCGTCCTTGTCGGTCATGGTTGATTTGAACGACAGCTTGATGCCGTTGGATACTTCGTAATTGGCATACGCTTTGTCCAGAAGTGCCCGGGCGTCGGTTGAATTTTGAGCGGATGTGTACCCGGAAAAGAAAAGAATCAGTAATATGGAGGTGATTGTTCTCATTTTTGCAATGCTTGGTTTTGTTTGAGTGGTTTGGACGATAAAAACCGGGATTGGTTTACTCTATGCAATATTTGTAAGTGTGGCGATTGCAACTAAATCGTTTGTCTGTAGTTGCATCCATACCAATTACCTCAATGAATCCAGTAATTTCTCCAATGAATATTCATCTGAGATGAATACTTCCCGCGGTTTACTTCCCTGCACGGCACCTACTATCCCTGCGGCCTCGAGTTGATCCATCAACCTCCCGGCGCGGTTATAACCAATGGAAAACTTACGCTGGATAAGCGATGTAGAGCCCTGTTGGTGTACCACGATAAGACGGGCGGCTTCTTCAAAAAGCGGATCCTTGTCGCCCAGGTCGGTCGCACTGCTCCCCGGTTCACTATCGGAGACCACCTCGGGCAGCGGGAAGGCAAAGTCATATCCCTGCTGTTTCCCGATATACTGGGAGATATCTTCCACTTCAGGTGTATCCACAAATGCACACTGTATACGGATAAGGGTGCTGCCCTGTGAGAAAAGCATGTCTCCCCTCCCGATAAGCTGGTTGGCGCCACTCATATCGAGGATGGTGCGGGAGTCGATCTGCGACGTGACCCTGAAAGCCATCCGGGCGGGGAAGTTGGCTTTGATGGTACCGGTGATGATATTGGTGGTGGGGCGTTGCGTGGCAATCACCATATGGATACCCACGGCACGTGCTTTCTGCGCAATACGGGCGATAGGCATTTCAATCTCTTTCCCGGCAGTCATGATCAGGTCCCCAAACTCGTCGATTACTACCACGATATAAGGCATGTACCTGTGTCCTTTTTCGGGATTCAGCCTGCGTTTGATGAACTTTTCGTTGTATTCCTTGATGGTACGTACGTGTGCCCTCATCAGCAATTCATAACGATCGTCCATCTCCTTGGTAAGTGAATTCAGTGTCTGGGTCACTTTGGTGATATCGGTAATGATCGCCTTCTCTTCATCGGGCAATTTAGCCAAGTAATGTTTCTCTATCGCGGAATAAATATTGAATTCCACCATTTTGGGGTCGACCAATACCATCTTCATTTCCGACGGATGCTTTTTATAGAGCAGTGATGTGATGATGGCATTCAACCCAACCGATTTTCCTTGTCCGGTAGCTCCCGCCACCAATAAGTGGGGCATCTTGGTGAGGTCGAACATGAATAC
This sequence comes from Proteiniphilum sp. UBA5384, assembly GCF_002410825.1. Lineage (GTDB taxonomy): Bacteria > Bacteroidota > Bacteroidia > Bacteroidales > Dysgonomonadaceae > Proteiniphilum. The sequence continues at coordinate 206,197 of NZ_DHOS01000010.1, forward strand.
CTCGTTGGTAATGGTCTTTCCCAATGCCACAGGTAGTTCGTAGTCACATTCCTGGAATTTTCGCGAGCTGATCACCGATTGCATTGAAACAATCTGCGGATCTTTATTGGGTACCTCAATTCCGATAGTCCCTTTGCCGGGCATTGGAGCGATAATTCGGATACCCAATGCCGAGAGGCTGAGTGCGATATCATCTTCGAGGTTCCGGATTTTGGAGATACGCACACCTGCCTGCGGTACGATTTCGTAAAGGGTGATGGTGGGGCCTACGGTGGCTTTGATTGAAGTGATTTCAATGCCATAATTTCGCAGGGTGTGGATAATCCTTTCCTTGTTCTCATTCTGCTCGTTCATATCCACAGCCCGCTCGCCGGTATTGTACACTTTCAACAGGTTCATCGTGGGGAACCTGAACGAGGAGAGGTCTTTCCGCGGATCATAATCTTCTTCCGGGAAAGTATCCGGAAGCATTGTTTCTTCTTCGCGGCTTTTATTTTCATCACGATTCCTCTCTGCCTCCTGTAGGGGAGTATGGGATGGTTCATCATCTTTTGGAACGAACACCTCAAATTCGTCTCCAATAGGTGTTTGTTGTTTCGTGAGGGTTGGTTTGGAAACGGTTGTGAACGGTTCTGCCGGTTTTTGTCCAGCATTGGTCTGCATTGTTTCTTCCGAAGGTGCTTTTATCTCCTCATCCTCGTCATACTTTTCTTCCTTTACCGGTCTCAATGTCTTCAGCCATGCAAAGAACCGCTTGATAAGACCCGGTTTTCTCTCGTCCTCCTCTTCGCTTCCGTGGTAATAATCATCTGTAGTGGGCTCTTCCTCCTGTGACGCAAATGAAGCGGTACTATTGATCAGTGTCTTTTGTATTTTGTACATCGAACTCTTTCTGAAGACTACCACAATAATTGTGATGAATAATATGATCAGTAACATGATACCGGGCCATCCCACACTGCTTTCCAGTATCCCTTCAATCTGGATGCCGTGAGCTCCGCCCCACTTTACATGCGTCTCCGGAATTATCCGGTCGAGGATAAAGGCACTGGCAACAGAGCCGCCAATAAGTCCGAATGCAACAATGAAGAGAGCCTTCATAAATGAGAAATCGGAAACTTTCATTATACGCAGCCCCAGGAAAATCAGGAAAAAGGGAATAAGTGCGGAAAACAGGCCAAACCCGTCATTGACAAGTCTCTCTGCGATATAAGCGCCACCCGCACCCGTCCAGTTGTCCACTTCGGGTGATTTGGAACGCACCACTTCCATGAAAGATTTGTTCAGGACTTTACTCTGGTCGGCAGCACCGGTAAAGAAAAATGAAATAATGGCCAGCAGCATGAAGATGCCGATGAAGGCGACAATCACCCCCGAAATGAAATGCACACGTTCATTCTTCAAAAAGGAGAGTATCCTTTTCTTCTGTCCTTGTCCCTGTTTTGGTTTTTGTCTTCTTTTCTTTCTCTTGGCCATAGAGGATATGTTTCCTTGACTTTTGTAATAGTTGCGATGAACAACATAAACACTTACAAAACTTTAATGCAAAAGTAACAAAAATTTCGCAGATATTAAATCTTGAATTAGAAAGGCTGTTTTTTTATTCTCCGATCAATTGGGGTCTTTTCTGTTTAAAAGGAGGTAGGGGTATGTGTCTTTTGTCGGTCTAAAAAGCGGAAGGTCCGCGAATCACTTCGCAAACCTCCCTTGTTAACACAATCTTCATGAAACAAACTACACTATCGAGTTGATTGCAGAATGATAATCCGGCTCCTGTGCAATCTCAGGAACCAGTTCCGTATGTATCACTTTCCCTTCCGGGTTTATTATTACCACAGCCCGGGCCAAAAGACCTTTGAGCGGACCGTCTGTCATCAGCAGACCATAGTCTTCACCGAATGACTTATGTCGGAAACAGGAAAGAGTGACAACATTTTCAATACCTTCCGCTGAGCAGAATCTTCCCGCTGCGAAAGGTAAGTCGGCAGAAATGCAAAGTACCACCGTATCCTTCAACGAAGCGGCTTCCTTATTGAAGCGACGTACAGAAGCTGCACATACACCCGTATCGATACTCGGGAAAATGTTAAGTACAACAAATTTCCCCTTGAAGTCCGATAAACCGGCTTCGGAAAGATCGCTCTTTACCAAAGTAAAATCGGGGGCTACCGCACCTTTTACGGGTACCTCTCCAATTGTATGAACGGGATTGCCTTTAAATGTGATACTTGCCATTATAATATTCTAATTTAAAATTGATTTTAATCCTTTTTATTTAATTCTCTCACAAATCTATTCTTTGGTCTTTTGTGCTTACTGCCAATGTCCCTTTTCTGTAATCACTAAACAAAGAGTTGATTTAAATGTTCATGATTACTATATTTTTAACTTTAAATGAGTTCCTCCTTCAGATAAACTGCCGTGTAACTTTTACTCTTGCTGACAATTTCTTCAGGTGTTCCCGTCGCCAGGATCTGACCGCCCCTCTCTCCACCCTCGGGACCCAGGTCGATGATATAATCGGCACACTTAATCATATCGAGATTGTGCTCGATGACAATGACGGTATTGCCTTTATCCACTAACTTGTTGAGCACCCCCAGCAGTACGCGGATATCTTCGAAATGTAAACCGGTAGTAGGCTCATCCAGTACATAGAGTGTGTTTCCCGTGTCGATGCGGGCCAATTCTGTAGCCAGTTTTACCCGTTGGCTTTCTCCACCCGACAGGGTAGTGGAGGATTGTCCCAGCTTGATATATCCGAGTCCTACCTCCTGTAACACTTTTATCTTATGTGAGATGTTGGGTACATTCTCAAAAAAGTCTACCGCCTCATTGATCGTCATATCCAATACGTCGGCGATCGATTTTCCTTTGAACCGCACTTCAAGGGTTTCCCTGTTGTATCGTTTTCCGTGGCACACTTCGCAGGGGACCATCACGTCGGGCAGGAAATTCATCTCTACAGTTTTGTAGCCATTGCCACCGCATTGTTCACAGCGCCCTCCCTTCACGTTAAAGGAAAACCTGCCCGGTTTATAACCCCGTATTTTTGCTTCCGGCATTCCTGCAAACAGCATACGTATATCGGAGAAAACATTGGTATAAGTCGCCGGGTTGGAGCGGGGTGTGCGTCCTATGGGGGACTGGTCTACGCTCACTACTTTATCAAGGTGCTCGATGCCTTTGGCAGATTGATAGGGGAGAGGATCTTTTAGCGACCGGTAAAATTTCTGGCTCAGGATAGGTTGCAGCGTCTCGTTGATCAATGTCGATTTTCCACTGCCTGAAACGCCTGTCACGCAGATAAGTGTCCCTAAGGGAAAGGTGGCCGTCACATTTTTCAGGTTGTTGCCGGATGCTCCTTCAATAGTGAGGCTCTTACCGTTCCCCTTCCGTCTCTTTTTTGGGGGGGCAATCTCTAACTTACCGTTCAGGTAGTTGGAAGTGAGTGTGTTTTTCTTCAGCATCTCCAAAGGAATGCCTTCAAATACCACATCACCGCCTTTCTGTCCGGCAAACGGTCCCATATCCACGATATAATCGGATGCAAGCATCATGTCCTTATCATGTTCTACCACAACCACCGAATTCCCCGAATCACGTAATTTCTTCAGCGAGTCGATCAAACGGTGGTTGTCACGTTGGTGAAGACCAATACTGGGTTCGTCAAGTATATAAAGTACATTTACCAGTTGCGATCCGATTTGGGTGGCCAGGCGTATACGTTGGCTTTCCCCGCCCGAGAGGGATGCAGAGGACCGTGAGAGTGAAAGGTAGCCCAATCCCACGTCCAGCAGAAATTGAAGGCGCGAAAGAATCTCTTTCCTGATTTCTCCTGCAATCAATCTTTGTTTCTCCGTCACGGCAGCTTCAGACGAAATAATCCAGTCGTACAGGGATTGTATGTCCATTTCCGACAGTTCAGCGATATTTTTTCCGTTGATTCTGAAATGGAGTGCTTCCTTGTTCAGTCTTTGCCCGTGACATTCGGGGCAGACGGAGGTGGTGATGAACTGCCCGGCCCATTTTTGTGCAGAAGCCGATGCCTCATCTTCCTGCTGCATCTCAATGTACTTGGCTACCCCTTCGTAGGAAACCATATAATTGGAATTTCCCAACGACTCGTTCTTGATTTTTAGCCTTTCATCGGTGCCGTACATGATCTCATCAATCGCTTCCTGCGGGATATTTTTGATAGGTGTTTTTAGCGTTACACCATACTTTTCACAGATGGCCGCAATTTGCCAGAAAAGCAGGTTACTACGTTCTTTTCCTAACGGGGTGATACCGCCCGCAGCGATACTTATATTGGGATCAGGAATAATTTTCTCTATATCTATCTGATCTACCGACCCGATGCCTTTGCAACGCGGACAAGCTCCTTGCGGCGAGTTGAAAGAAAAATTATGGGGTGCCGGTTCATTGTATGACAAGCCGGTGGTAGGACACATAAGACTGCGGCTGTAGTGGCGCACTTCGTTGGCATCCACGTCATGGATGAGGATTAAGCCGGAGCCCTGCTTCATGGCAGTGCGTACACTGCTTTGTAGTTTATCAGCAAACTTATTGGATACAACCAACTTGTCAATCAGGATTTCGATGTTGTGGTTTTTGTACCTGTCTACCCTCATACCGGGGATGATCTCCCTGATTTCGCCATCTACCCTTACATTGAGATATCCTTTTTTCCGGATTTGTTCGAATAACTCCTTATAGTGTCCTTTCCGGTTTCTTACTATCGGTGCAAGGATATAGATCTTTTTACCGACATACTTTTCCAATATCAATTCCAGTATCTGGCTGTCGGTGTACTTGACCATTTTTTCACCGGTGATATAGGAATATGCTTCACCCGCGCGGGCATAAAGGAGGCGTAAGAAGTCGTATATTTCCGTAGTGGTACCGACCGTAGAACGGGGGTTTCTATTGGTAGTTTTCTGTTCAATCGAGATGACCGGACTTAATCCTGTGATCTTGTCAACATCAGGACGTTCCATCTTTCCAAGAAATCCCCTTGCATATGCGGAGAATGTCTCTATATAACGGCGTTGACCTTCGGCAAAAATAGTGTCGAAGGCAAGTGACGATTTACCGCTGCCGCTCAATCCGGTGATTACCGTGAGAGAATCGCGCGGTATGGTTACGTCGATATTTCTTAGGTTGTGTACGCGTGCGCCATACACCTGAATTTGCTCTGTTTCTGAAGCCATATCCCTTTTTACTTCACTACCCATGCCGGATTATGTATCTTTGGTTTCTCCCCCTTTTTATAATAAAGATCACCTTGCGTAGGAATAAGCAAGGTATATGTTTTACCGGAGGGATTACTCAGGCCGGTATCCCGTAACCATGAATTGAAATCCTTTAATTGGGCATAAGTGATATTATGTTGTTTGGCAAACTCCGCTAAATCGGGTATGGAAAAAGATACTTCCACCTCTTTGAATTGCATTGGCTTATAGAGATGCTCCGGTTTGATAATGAATCCATATTGTTGTGGATTTTCAAAAATTTCCTTGATGGCGAGCATCCGGTAGTAGTAGCGTGAGGTTTCTTCTGCCAGCCAGAGATCGAGTGAATCGTCTACCCCCTGGTTTTTTAGACCGTTGGTAATACGTGCCTGTCCCCCATTGTACGATAAAGTCGCAGCACTCCATGAGCCGTATTTCCGGTAAGCTTCTTTCAAATATCGGCAGGCTGCTTCAGTCGATTTTTCCACGTGATAACGCTCATCCACACTGGAGGTAGTTTCTAATCCGTACTGTTTGGCCGTACTTTGCAGGAACTGCCAAAGTCCGGCTGCACGGGCGGGCGACACTGCCCTGGGATCGAGGTTGCTTTCTATTACCGCCAGATATTTCAAGTCGTCAGGAACGCCCTGTTGTCTTAGAACTGGTTCGATGATCGGGAAAAAGCGGTTGGCCCGTTTAAAAAGTAATAGGGTGGTAGAATGGAAATAAGTGAAACTGTTCAGTTCCCGGTCCATCCGCTCCCGTTTGTCGTAACGGTCGAAAGTGATTTGCTCACCGGCAAATTCCATCTTTTCCGGAACGGCTACCGAAGCAGTCATGGAAAGCACCAAAGGTCTTTCCGTTTCGGCTTTTTCAATATTATTTCCGGAGGTGAGGATAATGAATAGTACCGTCCCACCTGTTATAATTATTGATAATAAGATGAATACCGTATATTTCTTCATTCTTTTCCCTGACGTTACCCGGTCGGATACTACACCTTTGGAGATTAGTCTCCTTTAATAATTTTTTTGGACTATGCAAAGATAATTGTTTTTTTTGTAACTCGAAAATTTATAAGATACGGAGCAATTTCCTGTTTCACTGGAAAGGAGTTCGAGAGGCGAGGTATTCCACCTCAATCCATAGCCGGTCTTTGGAGCCATCATATATCTTGGTGACATATCCATCCTCGTCAAAATCATAGAGTATCTTGTGTGGATTTGCCTGTCCCGTGAATCCTGCCGTGGCGATAAGATTTTTGGAGGTCTTGCCTGCCAGGGCAAGCAACATTCCGGGCTCGTCGTACATCTCGTTGATAAAGCTGTTAATATCCAGTGGGGCGACCTTTCGATACTATTTCGGTCACATATCCCTTGCTGTTCAGTTTGAAAAACAAAGTATCATTATAATAGTTATAGCATGACTCTATTGCGGTCATTGGTCGTGTTCATTTGCAATGGCCGGTGCGACGGATATCCACAAATCGTCTTGTGACACTTGCCGCAGCGAGGTGGCGAGGCTTTCTTCCTCTTCGGGGGAAAAAGGGTTGTTGAACGCCCAGAGGCGATTAATCTTCTCGTTCTGCGATAAATCCAGAGAAGGGATTCGGTTGTTATGGCATAAAAGGCGTGCCAGCTCACCGTTTTGGGTCACGTCGAGTGTAGAGAGTTTGTTGGCGGAACAGTCCAGATAGGCAAGGGCGATATTGGTGGACACGTCCAATTCCGTGAGTTGATTGTCGCATGCCCAAAGCGAGACCAGCAATTCGTTTTTCGACACGTCGAGCGAAGAAAGACCATTGGACGAGCAGTCCAGCCGGACGAGTGCGTTGTTTTTCGACAGGTCGAGCGAGGTAAGCCGGTTAAGCCTCACATTCAGTGTTTCCAGCGAAGGGCACTTGGCGATGTTGAGGGCGGTCAGTTCATTGCCGGCGGCGGCGAAGTAAGTGAGGTTCCCATGCACCGCTACCGTATGCTTGCTGCCGGACAGAGGGTAGTCCTGATAAGCATTGAACAGGGAGATGTCTTCCGATCCGTCTTCGGCACGGATCCCGTCGCCGTCAAGGTCGATCCATACACCGGCCCGGTCGGCCGGGAGAGCGTCCACGGCAAGGCTCACCATGGCGTCGGCACGTTCCGTGGTCAATGAAATCATACTGCCTGCTTTTCCGGGAGGCAGAATTTCCCCGGGCAGCCCCAAATCGTCTTCTCTACAGCCAAACACAATTAGGGCAAGTAAACTTATTGCTGTAAATATTTTCTTTATTTTCATTTTCTTACTTATAATTCAACATCATACACATACCAATGATTTCGCTCTATTTTCTCCGGAAGAAAGATTTGAGAGATATCCGGCCCGAATTCGGGTGGCGGAGTAGGACCGGTGTACGGCACGCTTATCCCTATCGATGACAGCGGCCGGTCTGCTTCTTTGTCTCTTTCGTTAATATAGGTGACCAGTTGCAGGTCTGTAACAATAGAGTTACCACTCGTTTCCGGAATAGGCCATACCGTCCAGTCCGATTCTCCCAGCGAGCGGAGGTCTACCGTCGCATTGGGAGCGGTAAGATCTGATTGTTTGGTGGGGGCGGGTCTTACTGCATAAGAGTTCTTATCGAAATTCAGGAAGGCATAATGGTACTGTGGTCTTTCGGTCAAAGTGGCATTGGGATCGTTGATATCTCCTTCTTTCACCACCGGTATGCTTTGGTGCTCTTGTGTAAGCCTGATATTCAGTTCTACCTTGGCGAGGGCGCGCACTAGTTTTATCTTGGGATTTGAGCCGCCGGTACCCAATATCCGGTTGTCGATGAAATTGTGGGTAACGTTTCCCGACATTAGTATAGGGGTGGACAGCGTGGGCGTCCAGGGAGTGGCGGTTGTGCATAGTACGTTTTCGAGTGCCGTCATTCCGTTGCCGGTGATGGTCGTCACATTGTCCAGGGCAGTTTTTAAGTTGACACAGTTAGCCACGATAAAAACCTGTCGTGTGCCGGCTTCAGCCTGCGTCATATTGAGTGTGATCCTGCCGTTGGTTTTGTCCCAGTTGCCACTTTTGCCGTTATGGGTAAAAGTGCCCGGTGTGCCGATGTAATATTTTACCGGGTCGGTACCGTCGCTCTTGAAGAGGAAGAGGTAAAGGTCGTCGATTTGATTTTCTTCGATGCTTCCGGTGTCTGTCGCACGGGTTGTGGGGGGTGGGTTGGAAAAGGTGGTTGTGAAGGGTGAGATGGTCGAGGTCGCACTTTTTGGAGTGACGGTTATTTTTGTAAAACCGTCTGATATAAAGGCAATTTCCACCCCTTTGTCGCTGCCGGTTACTACTTCGTCTTCGCCGGAACAGGAGGCGAAAGAGAGTCCCATCCACAAGGTAATTCCCAGGAATATGTATAGTTTATACTTCATCACTTATCACGTATAATTTTAATGTTCATTCAAGTTTCGTATGGTTTAATGATTATAACTAAAGCATCCGTCTGGCGATGTTTTGTGATTCATTACAATTTAAAAATGTATGCCTTTATGCCATTGTACCACACTTCCAGGTATTCAGCTCCTGTGGTGGGTTCGGTGTTTAGCGTGTATGTCTCCGAGGCGGTGAGTTTCAACGCCTCTGTTTCATTCCCGTTCATGAATGTTTTTGTGCCGCTACCGTCGGTAAAAGTATATGGCGAAACAGTTTTCAACACTATATTGTGTGGAGTGCAGGCGTCAAAGGTGTTGCTGACGGTAACCGTCTTCCCGTCCACCTCCACGTTGTAGCCGTACCCCATATAGAGCGACTTGTTTTCTTTTTCCCACGGGTCTATCTCGTAGAGGATTTCAATCGTCTCCAGATTCTTGATGGTGAACTTGTAGTGGTGGTTCCGGTAAATGTTATAATCAGGTTTGTTCATCAGTTTACCTGTAGCGAAATCCAGATAATTGGCGTAAGGTTTTACCGGTGTCACGTTCGGGTCCGTACCGGGAATCCCGTAAGAAATGATCGGAACTTCATACGTTGTGCCGTCCGTGGTCTTCACCGAAAAATAATTCACCGGTTTATGGGGGCTCTCTGCCGTCCATGTGGTGGAAACGGGAAACAATGCTTCCGGCATATAGTAAACGTAGGTGTTGGTTCCGGTTATAGGTGTCAGCGTGGCATCGGTTTGATACGAGGGTGAAGCCACAGGCGGCTCCTGTTCTACCGGACTGTATTGTCGGAAAGCATTATGGAATTTCACTTCGGCGATACCTAAATCTGCTCCGGTGAAGGTCACTTCCAGTTTGGCTACAGCACGTGTGAGCATCACACAGGGTTCTTCGGTAACGGTGCCATTTTCCGTTAGGACGGCTACCGTACCCCCCTCTGTATATTTCGGTTTGAACGGAGCGGGCTGGTAGAGCGTTCCTCCCGCGGGGATGGGCTGGTTGCGGTACACACGCGACACGGGAAATCCGTTGTCGTCGGCCGCACCCCGGTAGAGGGCTTCATCCAGGTTGCGGAGTTCGCCCATGAAAGCATCCATCGCGGTCCGGTCAGCAATATTTTTCAAGTTGTTTTGTGTGCCTGCCGGCAGATTACCTACGAAATAGAAATCGCAGGTGCTTCCCGTTTTCAGCTTCGCAGTAAAGGCATAGGCCGACTCCCCGCTTCCGAGGTTATCCTTGAAGTAAGGAGTCTCCATCCTGCTGCCGGTACTGCTGTCGAACACCAACAGGGCGAGATTGTACATGCGGTCTTCAAAATCGGTCTTGTCGGTATTTACGGACGCCTTACCGTCGGCATGTGCCATCCGGGTGCTGATATTGAGGTATGCAGTCGGTCCTTCGTCTTGCGGAGGCTCGTTGTGGATAACGTTGTCGCACGCCGTGAAGGCGAGGAGCAGTACGGCAATTAGTATGTATTTCATTTTAAATTGCATCATTATTATTCCTGAGGTTTTACAATATCGAAGGGAGCGATTCACATTTCAGTTTCAAAGCTGTGTACTTGCCATCCGTTTACATAGATGGCACAACTGAAGTGGGTGTCGCACTCTGCACAGTAATCCTTGATGGTCACCTTAATGGTGAAATCATTGTCGCAACTGAGGTTTGCCTGTCCGTTTTGTGCGGCGAGCAGGATTATGGCGATAAGGTCGCCGTCGAATACGGTCTCGCCCTCTTCTTGGTTGCCTGTGTAGGAGATATACAATCTGTTGTCGTATCCCGTCCACAAATCAAGCATGTCATAGTGCCAGGTGGCGGTGTTGTCGTCATAGAGCGGACCGGTGGTAGCGGGGTAGGTGATCACCTCCTGCTTGAGCGGCATGGAGCCGTCGATATGCAATGTCCCGTTGCCCGATGATACTTGGGCATGCAATTCCTCGAGGTCATATTCCTTCATGGTCTTCTTGTCGAATTCCACAATCAGCTCCACTCGGTTGGTGATTTCCCGCAAGTTGACGGCGGTATACTTGTAGAGGCTGCCATACTCTTCCGGGTTGGGAAGATAGACAACGGGGCTTTCGCCCTGCCACACCTGCGTATCTCCGAGATTTTCCGCCCTGCCGGAAGCCGTTTTCAGGGTGAGCATCACATCTTTTTTACTGGTTTTTCCATTGGTGAAAGTAGCCGGGATAAAATGATTATCTATGCCGGCCCATGCCACGAAGGAGAAACTGCCGTTGGACACCGGCACCAATATCTCATAGTCGCGGCTGAGCGTCACGTTTTCTTTTGTGACAGAAGTGACCAGCCTGTCATTTTCATCAAACGCGAAGAGGGTAAGCGAAGGGACGCTCCCGATGAATGTTGGATTTGACTGACAAGGTGTCATCGAGTAGAATTCCACATATACACCTTGGGGACAATCGGACAAATCATCATAGATCAGAGAGTCGCAACCCCAGAAAATTGTTCCCAACGCGAACAGCATTATCCATATCTTGTTTCGTAAATTCATCATTCGTTGCGTTTTGAAAGTTTGTATAAAAAATATTGTTGTTTCCTGCCCGGATGCGTAGTGGTGGCATGCTTACCATTCCTTTTATCCTTGCCAAGCCGGACAGTTTGTTTGGTTGTTGTGAAAACCCGGGGGAGGAGAACTCCCCGGGGAGCCTCCCCCCCCCGGGCAACAGTCTGATTGCTCTAACGTTTCTATATTACAATTTACATTGATTTATTACATTTCAATTTCATAAGAGTGTACATTCCAGGGTAAGATATTTGCTTCTACACTCATCCATGTTTCCAAGTCTGGAAGCGGTCCCGGAGGCGGAGGTGTGGGTGTGCCGATAGGTTTCGGATCGGGATTGGTAGGATCCTGCTCGTCGGGATCTTCCGGATAGTACGGGTTCCAGTTGCTTCCGATACCTTTGAATCCGGTGATATGGATATGGTATACGTTGTTGCGGATTACGGGAGAGTTCCACCATGTAGCGGGACTGGTTGTGGAGGGGTTCACCCAGGCATAGTAAAGAGTTTTACCTTTTACATAAGTATATGCAGACTGGCCGGCTACACCCCCTTTGTCGGGGTCGACCACATTGTCCAGTTCGATATAGAACAGACCGTTTTCACCCATATAAAAATCGTCACCTTCAGTGTAAGAGGAGGCCGCATGCGCTGCATCCGCAAAAGTTTCGGGTACAAATCGGGCACGTACCATCACATAAGCCGTATTGGTTCTCAGGTAACCGCAGGCAGCAGCGCTGGTACCTTCGGGATGGATGGTGGGCAGGATGAACCTTCCGTCCAGCAACCCGTCATTAAGGAAGTTTTCCTTGATTTCACCGTTGTCAACCGCATCACTGTACTGGGCCAGTGTGGGTACGTCGGTTCCGCCCAACTTATTTGTGCGGTTTTCAAACAAACCGGAATAGTCATAACCGGCTGCTGCTTCAGTCCAGTCGGTAGAAGTCCAGCCCGTGGGTTTAAAACTGAATTTCGGAGTTTGATAATCGTTTTTCCTTTGCAGGTAGAGGGAGTTTTCGCCCTGTGCTACCACCCAGGTGATATCTTTTACGGTACCGAGGACTTCGCCACCCAGTTTCACTTTAAACTCGTCGGTAGAGGCTCCGTCACCTTCAGCCCTTGTCACCATTACCCGTGCGACGGTTCTTTCCACATTCACGCTGACACGGTTTTTCGGATTTGCTGAGGCCAATGTTTCTTCTTTTTTTACATTTTCCTGCACATTAATGGTAACATCGTTGTTATTGGTCATCACAATGGTTTCTACATTGTTTGTGTCATCCTGATTTACAAAGTTTTGGGCGGATGAATAGTCCAGCGTCTGGTTAGGAGTGCTTCCTGTTAATTTATTCTCCAGTTCGTAGGCTTTTGTCTTGAAGACCTCTTCGAATTTACCGGCAGAAGTGCTGGCAGCGGTGCTTAAATCGGAGATCAAGTCATTGGTACCGTTGATCACCACAAATACTTTTTTGAGGCCGGCTGATGTGGCGATGGCGGCATTTCCGGTAGCTTTGGGTGTGAGCACGTTACCGTTTTGGGTGTAATCGTCACTCAGGTCGGCGGCGCTTTGCCATGAAGTCACCGACTTATTGTCTACCAGATAGATGTTGATTTTTTCAATCTTGTCCTTACCCGCCCAAGTACCTACAGGATTATAGTCCTGGGGTAATGCACGTGGTGTGGCAGTGTTGCTTCCCACGGAGAATGTCACCGCCACATGGGTGTTGGCTTTTGCTCCGTCGTCGGTGCCATTTTGTGGCACGTCGTCATTGTTACAAGCTGTGAAGCCTGCTCCGAGAGCTACGACAGCCATCAATAAAAATCTACTGAATTTTTTCATTTTTAAAAAATTAATTAATAATAAAAATTTGATAATAGAGATATTGTAGTTTCCCTTTTTTTAATAGTTTCCCTTTTAATCAGTTTGTTACCAGTGTCTTGTTTAATTCTTCGAGGTTGACACGGGCATCATCGTCTCCGTTCGAAACGGCTTTCCCGAAATATTCCTTCGCCTTGTCGAAATCCCCTTTGCGGGCGTGCGCCACGCCGAGGTTGTTCCATACTTTGGGGTTGTCGGCCACCTTGTTCATCCTTGTGATGGCGCCGTCCATATTCCCCCCCTCGATGTCGGCTGCCGCCGAGTTGAGGATGGCGATATCGCTGTCGGGGTAGAGGCGTGCGGCGATGTCGAACACTTCGCTAAACTCGGTGCTTTCCACCGGATAGGTCTGTGCCAGGAGGTACATCTCGTTCAGGCTTAATAGCTTGGGATTGGTTCTGATGATCTCACGTGCCTCTTCCACGTCGAACCCGCGCACGTTGTATGCCACCACGTATTCGGTACGGCGCAGGGGTGGGTAGAAGTGATTGAGCAGCTGACGGTATGTCTCTCCTCCGGAGAGTTTCATCAGTTCGGCGTCACGCGCGTCGGGATTGGCTATCCGGTCGATGATGTCGAGCACTGCCCGGCGGTCGGCCAGCGACGAGGCATTCACCGCATCACGCAGTCTTGCCCAGTCCTCTCCATGACCGGTGACCTTGAACCGGTTCCGTGGTACGTTGAATTTCGACACTAGGTAATCGGCAAAGGCATCGGCGCGTTTTCCGGCCAGTGTCCTGTTATTTTGCTGGTTCCCTTCGGGCGAGGCGTAACCGTCGATGGTGAATTCGGTGATGGTGAGGTCGGGGTTGTGGCGTATCTCGTTCACCACACGGTCCACCTCCGCGAGTTTGGCGGCGTTGCCACCGTAGTCGGGTCGCAGCTCCCAGCGTCCCACCACGAAGTTGAAGGAGGCGGTATGGCGGTCGCTCCTTATCTTCTCTTCCGCCTCGGGCATGATATAAGTCAGTTTATAGACCGGCCGGTAGGGAGCGGGCAGGAATTCAGGCATAAGCGGTTGTTCTCCGATCAGCATGCCGCACTCCGCGCATCCCGATTGCTCGTGTACCAGCGAGAGCGAGGCGTTCCGCATCCATTCCCGGTAGGGTATGGTTATATGGTAATGCACCGACTGTGCGGTGTTGTTCTTGCGTGTCACTACCTCAGCCGGCTCGCTCACCGGCAGGTTTTCGCCCAGCACATGTTTGCGTCGCAATATTTTTGCCCGTTTCTTCCCGGCAACCACCACGGGATCGAGCGGGAGGCTTATATTACCGTTCTCCTTTGATTTCAGCAGTGGGGTGAGCACCAGTATGTTGTTGCTTTTCACCTGCAATGCGTCGAGCAATATATCGAAAGAGAGGGTGACCCGGTCGTTTTGCTTGACGGCCTTCCGGTTTTCAATGACTACATCCGAGGGGTGTGCCTCCTGGGCATACGTCCCCGGCACGACCGTGAAGAATGCGATGATAAGATATAGGATATTGTTCTTTGTCTTCATTTCCGGTTGTTTATTTGATGATATAAATTAATGATACCGCCGCTTTGGTCACGCCCCAGTAGTTGTATTTTCCCTTGTCTTCCCGGGTGCCGCACTTGGCGCAGGGGAACTTGTCGTAATGGATGCGGGCGTATCCTCCGCCGATGCCGGTCTCCAGGTTCCAGCGGGGGCTGAGCATCCAGTGGTAGCCGTAGCTGATGCCACCCCCGTAGAGGTAGCCCTCATAGCGGTTGTCCTTGAACTTGTCGAGACGCCCTACGGGGATATCCCATCCGCCGATGTTGAATTGCGCCCCGTGGGCATGCAGGCCGAAGAAGTGGCCGTTGAACACGTCGCAGGTCCACCAGCGCAGTTCAGGCTGCACCAGCCAATGCTTGGCTTTCTTGTTGTCGGAGAAGGTGAAAGGGTTGAAACCCGCGCCCAGCTCCAGGGTCATCTTTCGGCTCAATGCCATCTCCAGGCCGAGGTTGGGAGAGGCGGTAGCGTCGTAGAGGAGATTGTTCTTGACTGCCACCCTTTGCGCCTGTAGGGCCGGCAGTGATACCGCCAGCGCGAGGATGACCAGAAAAAACTTGTGACTGATTTTGTGCATAATATAGTTGTTTATGGATATGGCTGATTCAATTTTCTCATTGTATGGTTACCTTTCTTGCGTCGGTCACCTCCGCATTTTGGAGGCGTACCACATAGGTGCCCTTGGGAAGGCCCTCGATGGTCCTTTCGCCGCCTGCCCTCACTTCGATCCGTTCCCGCGGAGCCTCCCTGCCCGAGATAAATGCCGAACAGTCGTTTTTGCTCCGGTTGGAGATGGTAATCCTTCCGTCGGCGGAGGCAGTGACGTCAATCAGTTCCTCCTCGGTCGAGAGCTGCGAGAAGGCAGCCGTGGATGTCAGCCGGAACCGGGCGGTTTTTTCGCCTTTCCCCGCCTCGAAGGTGTAAGAGCCGCCGTGGTGTATGCGTTCCTTCACGTTTCTTGCTTCGTCGTAGAGGTATATTTCCGCGTTCCTGAGCTGTTCGGAGAGCGAGAATTCCAGCGTGTATCTGCCGTTATCGTCCGGCACGAAGCCAATCCGCACGTTGTGCATGTCGGGCACGGTGGCCACCTGCAGCCTGCTGCTGTCGGATGCCGCCACGTAGAGTTGTGCGATTCCGCTTTCCTCCATTTTCCTGCCGTCCCAGCCGCTGTCGAAACCGTGCGAAGTCCCCGGCTTGTGGAATACCCACAGCCGGTCGGCGGAAGCCTTGCCGATCACGTCCATGCGTACGGATGGCAACGGTTGGATGGCGGGTCTGCTCCCGGCGGATGTTTTTTTGTCGGAACCATTCTCCGGGCCGGTACCGTAGCGGAGCGGGTGGCGATTTCGTTTCCCGCCCCGTCTTTCACTGTCTTGTTCTTTACCAGTTTATGGTAGTCGATGGTGAGTTGTGCCGTCCGGTCGGCGAATACCATAAAGGCGTGGGTGGAGGGGATCATGTCGGGCAGGTCGTTTTGTCCCGCAAGGTTGACGGGTACTGCGAGGTACTGTCCCGCCGCCACGTTCTGGATCGCTTCACCGTTGAGTTTGCGCCACTGGTCGCGGGTGCCGGTATTGAACAGGTAGATCGTTTTTTCGGAGACCTCCGGCGGGAGAGTGAGCCCGTCGGCAATGGGGATGGCGGCGGTAAAGGAATTCCCGATGAGGTTTGCCCCCGGGAAGTTCACCCCCGTCGATTTTGAGAGGGGAACGGTAAATTCCTCTCCTGCCGCGAGCAGCCCTTTGAACCCGTAGATATGGGAGGGGAGCGTGGTGCTGTTGGCGGTAATCTGGTAGCCCTTGAATGCCGACATGGGTGAGGCGGGTGTGACCCACTTGTTGCCGTTGGTCGGTTCCGACCATTGGTTCACCGTTTCGTTGCCGGTGGCGGGAAATTCCGCCTGCAGCACCGGGATGCCGAAATACTGCCACTGCTTGCGGTAGAAGCCGCAGTTGTCGCACTCGTACGCCTTGTTGTAAAACTCCACGGTAGCCTGCACGTTGTTGTTTTCGGAAGGATCGGCAAAGCGGAGTGTTCCGTTGGTCTTCTGGTTGTCGGGGTCGGCTTTCACCACGATGGTGCCGGTTGAGGAGTTGTCCACCTTTCCGTCCACCACCAGTTCATTGCCGGTGGTGACCCACAAGTCCTTTCCTGAAGCATTGACCAGGTTGCCGATAGTGCGGTCGGTATCGAGATGCAGGTCGTTCCGGGCAGCACCCTTGCCGTTGCCGCTGCCCAATGCGCCGTTGTTGGCGTCGGTCGCGAATTCAATGTCCTCGCCGTCGCCCGGTACCAAACCGGCGGTCCAGTTTTCGGGGTTGCTCCAGTCGCTGTCGACGGTGCCGTGCCAGAAGTTGGTGCCGATGAGATGGATGGTGACCGTAGTCTCGTCGTGAGACTCACAGGTGCCGTCCACCGCATATCTGAATTGGTAGGTTCCCCCCGGCACGTGAGTGATGAACCACTTGCTGCCCATCAGGTATCCGGTCTCGGTGGTTATCTCCGTCCATTCTCCGTGCTTGTCGTAGGGCACGCCCTCTTTCAGGTAATCGAAGAGGTTTACAAACCCGTCGACCATCTCGTTTCTGACAACGGTCACCTCCGTGCCTTCCCCGGCATGCGCGTTGTTCATGATTTGGGGGCTCAGGTAGAAGGAGATGGTGCGGTTCTCCTCGCTGACGCACCAGTTGGGATTGTTGTCGTAGCTCAGTTTGGCTTCATAGAGTCCTTCGTCGCCGGTGGGATCGTAGGGGCTGAATTCGAGGGCGTGGCCGCTGATGTTGAGGGGAGTGCCGTTCTTGAACCACTCCACCGTGAGGTACGACGCACCGTTGACATAGAGGCGCCCGTTCTCTCCTTCACACAGTTCCTGCGCCTTGATGGCGGGAAACTTGTTGTCGAGCAGCTTCACGGTGTAAGTGCTTGCGTCTCCACATTTCGGGTCGGTAATCATCACCTTATATTCTCCCGGGGGGAGATTCCCGAACACAGGATTGTTACCGTTGTTTACCGGGAACGGCTGCCCGTCTTTGTGGGTGATTTCGTATTTGAGTTCGTCGCCTACGCCTGTGGCATCGATCAACAGGCTGTAGGTCCCGTTGTCACAGCCCATGACATAATAGTCGTTCAGTGCTACGGAACCTTTGGGGATGGTGAACTCACCCACTTCATAAAAGGTGGGACATTCGTCGAAAACATAACGACCAAATTCATTAGTCTCATAATCATAAAATAGGCGGGGGATGAGGATTACCCGGAATTTGCCGTCCACATAAAACTGAGAGCTGCTACCAAAAGAAGTTCTTGCCTTCGGATCAAGCTCATCGCCTGTGTAGCCTGTTGTGGGATCTCCCCATGCATTTGCTTCAGGATACCATTTCTGGAGGAATTTGCTATAATATGATGCAGAGAGAGACTGGTTGTTCTTCTTGGTAAGCCTGGCAGAGGAATTTACGGTAAAATATCCCCCGCAATAGCGGCTAACTTCGAGGCTCCCTTTATCCACGTTGTACTTTTCTGTGGCGGATAAATTTATTGTTTTTGTCTGTCCGCAATCGTTGGTTATCTCGAACGTATAGTCTCCCTCAGGCACCCTCATCCTAAATTCTTTATACTGGTTAGAAGAGATTCGGACATGCTCTTCTGCATTGAAAGGCAATGTGCATCCGTAATGATCAAGAAATTCCGGGGGAGCTTGAGTGAAGACTACTTTGCTGATTTCTGTTTGACCACCATAATAATAGTAGTTGATATGGTTCCATCCCTCTTCACAATCAGGGAGGAGTGACTGGTTTAAAATCGCAGTAAGTGTCGGTTCTTGCACTGTAATGGATTGTGTGACGGAAGCCCCGCAATCGTTGGTGATAATTATTGTATACTCTCCGGGCGGAACGGGATTGTCTAAAGAACCAAATCTACTTAAATTTATATTCGTATTGTAGATATGGCTGTATTCCCCATCGGAAAAATCGCTATTATACTCCCACGGTTTAAACCCTACGGGGTATTTGTCGAATGTTATTTTTGTCGCGGATGCCGGGGGAAAATAGTACATATCGTATAACTCCAAATAATTTGCGCCACATTTAGCGACTTGTTTACTTATTTTGAACTCCGGCGTATAGGTTGTATACCCCGTGCTTGTATAGGCTATACCGCAAGCGTCCACGGTGGTTGCTTTAAACATCAGCCGGTCTCCGAGATTGAACCCCTCTGCATGTACCTGCATGCCCGTCTGTGCTTCGCTGATATTATTTATCTCTTTTTCTTCTTGAAACAGTACTTCAAGCAGGTTGTCATTTTGATCGACTCTCGCAATCGTGACAGTTAACCGAACAGGATACTGGAATTTTTCAATAAATGCAAGAGATGAAGTTGTACTACCTCTATAACCAATTATTGATGCCTTAAAATCTATCGTATTGCAGGAGATCAAACGGCCGGAACCGCAATAAGGGTTACTACCAAATGTGGGGTTGGGGCGTATTTCTGAAGTGGTAACGGTAACATTTAATAAGTCCTTGGTTACTCTATTGCCGCAAACATCTTCCACCCCCACCCGGTAGTTGCCCGAAGCAACCGGGGGGAATTTGTTGGAGTCCTGGTAGGGAAAGATTTCCGCGCCGTTGAGGTCGAACAGGGCATAGCGTACAGGTCTGCCTTTGCCGGTGACGTTTACTGTAAGTTCCGCTTTATTATCACAAACAGTCTCGGTTGATATCTTTATATCTTTCTCCGCATTGATGGGTGTAAAATCCCTGCCGATGGTAAAGGTGATGACACCCAGGTCGTTGTGGATTCCTTCGACCGTCTCCACCACCTTTAGCTTGTATGTGGCTTCGGGCAGGTTGTCCTCGGTATATGTCACTGTGGAGGTTGTGATATCAGCCTCGAAGTTCGACCGGAAAGCGGTGTTATTATCGGGTTGTTTGAAGAGCTCAAAGCTCAGAGAGGAGCCCGGTTTCGCTCCCGTTACGGTGATTCCCACCTTCCCGTCTCCCCCACAGAATGCGTCCGTCTTGCTAATTTTTACTGTCTGGGCAAACACAGCGGAGGTGAAAAATGCCAGTAAGAGGGCTGAGAAAAGCCGTTTTTTGGGATTTGAAAAAATAGTTATTTTCATCCTGATTGAAATTTTATCAATAGTGACCGGTGATGTGTATTTTAACCGGTTTATGAGTGAATTTTGGTTGTAAATACTCGGAACTTCCCATGCAAAATGCCTGTACAGAGAGCTGCTTTCAATACCATTGTGAAAAATTCACAATAATAAGATTATATAGTGTGTGAACACACTATATTCCGCGCACTGTACAGGTAATTTATCGTTTCTTCCCCCTACTTATCTTATATCCCCTATGAATAGGTCTTATCACGAAAGTCCGTTAAGAGCAATCGTTGAGTTTGGAGGTTTTGAATTAAAGCGACAAAGCTAAAGCAAAAGGTGTTTTTCAAAAAATATTCGAATACTTATCAGCTACTTGGTTTTGTAAAGAATTTATTATGAGATAATTATTGTGGTTGTCTTGTCGCAGTTTTCCATTTCTGAATTTCTTCAAGCCCACACATAAATATCTTTACTTTGGTGGCGATGCCCAAAGGTGGGTTGGCACAAGAAACTGAAAAAATAATTTGTACATACTATCTATATATAGTATGTTTGTAAGACAAAGTAATTAAACATACAACAATGGAACCGAAAGTAGAAAAAAAACAGGCGACTTTCAGGCTAAATGCAAATTTGCTTGATAGATTGAAAAAAGAAGCAAGAATGGAAAATAGGAGTTTGAGCAATTTTGTGGAGTGTGTCCTGGCGGAGAGTGTTTATTATGAACCCAACGAGACTACTTTAGCAGCAGTGGAAGAGGCACGTTCGGGAAAATTTGGCGGAAGGATTGATACCGGTAGTTTGGATGCTTTTATAAAATCCTGCGAGGAATGAAAACGATCATTTATAGTACGCAATATAAAAAGGACTTCAAAAAATATCGTCATCAACCCCATAAAATTATTAAATTGTTAGAAGTTGTGAGGATCCTTGAAAATGAGTCACCTTTACCTCCGGAATTAAAGCCCCACATGCTCAAAGGAAGACTGAAAGGATGCATAGAATGTTATATTGAAGGAGACTTTCTTCTTATATGGATAGATGATGACACTGATACGATAGAACTTCTTAGGATTGGCACACATTCAGAACTATTCAAATAATAACATCTTTTGTCGGAAGTGTTATTCTTCCGGAGGTTGTTGGATGGTTTCGTGCAACCAAACATTCATGTCCATATTGGTGGCGATACCCAATTTCTTCCGGAGTTGGTATTTCCTGTTCTGGACAGTCCTCACGGAACGGCAGGTGCAATCCGCTATCTCCTTGGTAGTGAATTGAAGGTATATAAGTGCCAGCAGATGCAACTCGCTTAATTGTAAATGAGGGTATTTTGTGCCGAGCGCATGTGTAAATTCGGGATAAACCTCCTGGAACCTGACCATAAAGGTGGGGTCATCGTTCCTGCCCAGTTCCACGATTTCGGTGAACGATTCATTTACCTTTAGCTTTAATTCTTGTATTTCCTGTTCCTTCTCTTTATATTTGGTTATTTTCTGCCTGATGAACAGGTAAATGGAGACAATGAGGGCCAATAGCAGGAGAATAACCGTGCCAAGGAAGTAAAATTCTTTCCTGTGTGCTTGTTTCAGTTCCTTTTCCTTATTGGACAGCGTATCGAGTATGATTTTTGCTGTTTTGAGTTTTTCATCGTTGAGTTCTTTTTCAACTTCCAATTCCATACTCTTATATTGGCGGGCAGCGGTAGTATCGCCGAGTAGGAGGTAAGTATCCGCCATTTTCTCATATAGCAGGCTATACTCCGCTTTCAATCCGGTCTCGGCAAGATTGTCCAGGGTCAGGCGGTAGTAATACATCGCCGAATCGGCATTGTTAATTTTGAGGTACATGTCGCCTTTTGACATATAGGCCCTTGACCGGTAGCGGTAGTCGTACTTATCCGCCATGGCGATGGACCGGTCGAAGTAGACAGCGGCGGAGTCGTAATTCATTTCATAGGTATGGAATTTCCCCATCGAGGTATATGCGTTGATGCGGATGGTATAGACACGCGCCTCGTCCATGGAGTCCAGCAACGCTATTTTCTTTTGGATGTAATAAAATGCCGAGTCGGACTTTTCGGTAATGGCGTATAGATGCCCCAGATTTTCATAGGCAAGCGCCGTGAGGAATTGCCGCTGTTCAGGCTGTTTAATCTTTTGTATACAGGAGAGTCCCTTCAGGAATTCGGCTTTTGCTTTTTCCTGCAATCCCAGGTAGGAGTAGATACGGGCTTTGACTCGGATGAATTCGGATGTTAATTTTGGATCGCCGTCTACATATTTCTCCCCGAGTTCCACGTATTCTATCGATTTGTCGTAATTCCCAATATTGTATAAAGCCAGGGATATATAAAAACATGACTCGGCGATTCCCTTGCGGTAACCGGACGATTGTGCCAGTTCCAGTGCTTCCAATGAATGCCGGAGGCTGTGTTCCGTATCAATCAAAAAATTATCATTATTGGCGAGAGCGATCAGGCTGTCTGTTTTTTGTCTTTCGGTAGCCGATGAGTACCCCCTGCGCTGCGAACAGCCGTCTATTAATAATAATAGTATTGTAAGCAGTGTAATCCCTTTCATTTAGCAAATATGTATAAATATGGTAAATGAAAATATTTTAGGTGAATTTTGGGATACAACGTAATACTTATTGGGTACTCTAATCTGCATAGGGCAGGTTAGAGTACCCTGTAAGGGGCTGCCGGGGCTCATTCCCCGCATGATGAATGTATTCTTTACTAAAATAAAAAGCCTATACTGAAAAAGACATTGTCACTATATGAAGAATATTTATTCTGGATAAGTTCGTAATTCAATTGTAAAATTACCGGTTTTAAATGCACACCTCCACCCACAACGAATGAGGGAGTGAATTTGTTGACTGAATATGTATGGTCTTCATATATCGCCTTGTGCCAGGTGTGCATTAATTCGGGCTTGATGCTGAATATGAGTTTTTTCCACGGGTAATAATGTCCCCAAAGATTAATACTGACGCTATTTTCCCTATAACGATAGGGACTAAGGATCCATCCCGGTTCATCTTCCTGCGGGCCGGGGACGAAAGAATATAGCCGGTCTGATTTACCGTAACGGTATCCCAGTCCGCCTCCCACATGCAGTTTATCGGTAATCCTATATCCAATTTGAGGTGCTCCCCCCACCGTCCAATAGTTATTGGAAATACCAAACCCTATATTGGCACCGTAGATTAACCTTGCAGGATCGAATTTTGATAGATCATTTTGAGATTTCTGGCCATGCATGCTTAAGGGAAGGACAATGAGAGCCAGCAACAATAAATATTTTTGCATAATTTTCTTTCAATAAATTGAGATTTTGTATTATTCTGAACTATTCACGGTAAAAATGGGGAAATAATATCCCCCTCCCCTTTCAGGGAAAAGCTGTGATTTGATAAATAAACAGAAACATAGATTCAATTTTTGAAAATCATACGAATCTTTATGAACTGATTTCCATACAAAATTAATGATACAAAGCCAATTCAGAGATGACGTGCGACCCTGTCCTTACATGGAGCAACTCCATACTTTTTCCTGTAGGCATTCACCAAATGTGAGACACCTTTGAAGCCGTATATTCTGGAAATTTCTGTAATACTGATGTTTGAACGGATTACCAGCGAATGGATTTCTTCCATCTTGCGGTCGAGTACCCACTGATAGGGAGTTTGTCCGAAACACTTTTTGAAATGGCGGGTGAATGTCTTTAAACTATGAAAACCACACAGGTCTGCCAGTTCTTGCATATCTTTCGCAATGGAGTAATTACTTAACACGCTATCTTCGAAATGCTTTGATTTTGAAATCCGGGGGATTAACTTCACAAGGACAATCTCATTATCGGGTGATGTGTTTATTTTACTTTTCAACCCATCCGAGAAAGTAACTGTGAACGATTTCACATCTGACAGCAAATATTTACCGATTTCGTTTTTTTTTGCGTTCATATAAATATTTCTATGAAGGTTTCCTATACGCGATGATTTACTTCCATAATAGATCTCCACTGCCGGAGAGGGATTATAGACTACGGAGGACCTTCATCCTCTGTAGTCATTCCCTATGATAAAACTCATGTCAATTGTAGCCTTTACTGGCTGTTATGCTCGAGCGAATAGAGCATTGCCCAATAAATCATGTTGCCGAACATCTGGGAGTTGTATACGTCGTATTTAGTACCACTACCGAATCCGGATCTGAGTATCGGCCTTTTTTCATCATCAATCAAGAACGGACACGAAATGGAACTTGTGTTTTGCTTATAGGATGAAACAAAACCTCCGTCGCCAATCCATATCAAGCCCAGCTCTTTGTGCCTGAGCGCAACTGGTTCAGTAGCAGTGGGATAGGGTGTACTTGAGATATCTTGCCCGTTGGAATAGACAATTACCTTATCCAGATGATTGGAGAAGTTGGTAACCATGCAGCTTTGCGAAGTATCATCCCCCCACTGCTTGCCCCTCAAGTCTCCAAAGGGCCCGTTAAGGACAAGGTCGTCTGCATTGTTACTATCCGGTGTCGGTAATTTGTACACGGCACCTGGTACATTGATACGGGTTTGTCCGATATTGGAGTCACCAAAAACCTTTTGCATCAGGGACTGGACACTATTGGCATTTCCTTCATTGAGTGCAAGTAATACGCCACCCTTTTCCAAATATTCCAAAAATAGGTCTGCCAGTACCGGACTGATATACAAATCATATCCCAAGACAATTATTTCCGGTTTATCTGTATTAATATATGACCGGAGTTCATTGAGTTGTGCTTCTGTTACAGCAGTATTATATCTAAAATCTTTGAATTCAAATCCTGCCGATTGTACTGTGCTTTCAGACGTAATCCCGAAGTTATTCGGTGAACTCAGGAAGGTGTTCGCAGAAATACCGCCGTTTAGAGGATGGGTTAGTGCCACGTTATAGCCAAACGTTTCATAAGGGGCAATTCCCACAATTTTCATCTTAGGGATAGGGAATATCAACGTGACGGTAACCTCTTCAAACTTGTTTTCGGTATTCTCGAAGACCACATCCACATGGCCGCTAAAGGTGCGGTCGTTCACAACGGTGAACGTGACCGGCTCACCGGAGACGTTATATCCTCCGGAACCGCCCACCCTCAGGTTGTCGCCGGGTTTGAGGGCGAAGAATGTTTTCCCCGTTTCGGATGGGTATTCGTTGATTTCCTTTATCTGCCACGAGGTATTGCAACGTACCGGCAGGGTATAGGTGCTCCCGTTGAGCAGGTAACTGGATTCGGGAGTGGCGATGAAGCTGTAAACGATCTGGCGCAGCATGATGCTCACGCTGGCGTATGTGATGCCGTTGGAGACTGTGAAATCTACCTTGGAGGTCTTGTCCAGGAACGGGGTGTTTGCCGCCTCCACGGGGTCAACCGCCGCCGGTTGTACATCATAGGTTATCGGGCCTGTTCCTCCCGAAAGCACCCCGCTTTCGGGCGCGCCTGAACCCGACGGGAACGGATTGGCGGCTAACGGAGTGTTTGACACCGTCACATCGGCAGACAGCGGGGTCCAGACGACCTTGAATGACTGTGTTGCGGGAATCTGGCCTACACCGGCGTCGAACACCAGTTCGGTCAGTGGTTCATTGGTCACGGGATCGACGATATCGAGGCTTATGTGCGGTATGATGGTTTGGGTTACGGTTACCGGATAGCGCAGCCGGCCTGCGGCGAACCATACGACCACGGTGCGGTCGGCGCCCGTGTCGTTGACGTCATAGGTCATGACAATTTTCGTTTTCTCGTCCGCATCTCCCGTCTGGGGGGTAAGCGTGAGCCAGTCCTTGTCCACGCCATCCGTGGCACTCTCTATCTTGTCGATATGCCATCCCGACTGAGTGTCGGTATCGTAATCGGTGAACACATACAGTACGTTGTCGTCTCCTTCTTCGGTACATTCATCCCGGAAAAAGGTGAACTCGTCCCGGCTCACGCTCAGGACGAATTGCCCGTCGAAGGCGATGTTGCCCATATTGACTTCGTTCCACTCCAGCACTTCGGTCTCGATATTTACGGGACCCGACTCAAAAGCGGTTTGGGAGTCTTCATGACCCGGACCTGACACCTTATTGATGCTGAATATGTAGCGGTGGTTGCGGAGCACGTCGAGGTATTGTTGTGAGGCGCCGTTGCCTTGTGAGAAATCCACCCGGTAATAGGTGGCGGGGCCGTCGTTGGTAAAGTCACCGTCGCCATTGGCATCCCACACTCCTTTAATTACCAGGCAGGTGCGGTTGGTCAGCCCTTTCGCTTCGGTGTGGGCTCCGTCGCTGTGGTTCTCGGCTTCGAAAATATATATTTCCCTTTCGCATAGCAAGCCGTCGGGAGTGATGATGTCGTCACCATAAGTGAGGGGTCCTTTGGTCAGCGTGGACGATGTCGGCACATTGGGTTTGGTGGCCCTCGGCGCGTTGGGGTCGGTGGTTGTGTCCCAGTCGGCCGTATTCGGCACGACGCTTCCCCGGGTATTGTAGTTATAGACATCCACGCCGGTCAGCTTGAAATTGGTGACCGCATCGGCTATCTTCACGTCCACCCGCGCCACCATACGGGTAAGCTTGATGCCGGTGAGATTGGTGTTGTCGTTGATGGTGACCGTGCCGGCGTCGCCCCACATGGGGAAAGGGGTATATGGGTTGGTGGGCCACTTCCCGCCTGCCGGCATGGCGGCTTCCAGTTGGGCAAGGATCGCATCCTTGTCGAGACCATCGAGGGTGAGTCCCGCTATCTTGTCGCGTACGTTGGTCAGTATGACCACGTTGAAACTGCCCTGCCGCATGTTCACGGTGAAGGTCTTCAGGCGGTTGTTGGTACCGCTGCCCGTAATGGCCGACCCGCTGCACCCGGTCCTGTAGACATAATCTCCGGTGGTGGGGTCGAAAACCAGGATGTCTACCTCGTTTACGTCGTTCTCATTACTCTGTGATATCGCCCTTAGGGGGGAGGGGGTACTTGTACCCGGCACCTGGATGGAAAAGGTGACGGCGGATTCTCCTTTTGTCTTTCCCCCGACCGGGGGATAGAGGTCGTCCGACGAACAGGAAGCAAGTATCAGCACGGGGAGTATCCCTGCAAGGAGCTTCCGGAATGTATTACGAAATGTACTGATCATAATTCTATCGTTTCTTTGTCTTGGTTATTCTTTAAAATTCTTTCCAGACGGCATCTTCTCCCCACGGAGATATGGATACACTGACGGAAAGGAGCGTTTTCAATTCAATCAACACATGGGTCGCAAGCCCTTTTTGCACCGATACCGGTGTTTGTGATGCGTCTTTGGAGACGGCGACTATCAACTCGTCGCCGTGATAGATCTCTATGGTTATTTGCTGCGACGGGAACAGGTTGAACGGGGGGATGGTGAATTCTTCCGCACTACCGTTAGTGACGAAAGTGCCCTCGGGGCGATACGCCACCTTGTCGCCATAGAGGTTGCCCCGGAAATCGATGCCCGAGGAAGTCTCACGTACGACCACCGTATAGTTGTCGTCGTTGTAGCCTGCAAATTCTTTCAGGTTGCGGATGGTGATGTCCATCTGACCGGTCTCCCTGTATATGGGGAGGGTATGCGTGCCCGTGGTTTCCCCGGCGGGGAGGTGGATGTCGCCCCGGAACAGGTCGTCGGGCGAAAGGCGGTAGTCGCCGCCCTGTGGGGCGGGCAACAGGGTGATGCCGCACTCGTCCATGGGTGTGCCGGGCAGCGGCTGCGGCACTTTTTGATGACCCCCCGCCAGGTTACTCCATGCCACGACGTGGATACCCCCCTCCGTGGGCGGGATGACGGTAATGTTTTCCCCGATCTTGGTGTCGACCTTTTCCAGGAAGCGTTTCTCCCCGTCGAATATAAACATTACCACGTCGCCTGCCTCTTCCCGTGTGAGTTC
This sequence comes from Proteiniphilum sp. UBA5384, assembly GCF_002410825.1. Classification (GTDB taxonomy): domain Bacteria; phylum Bacteroidota; class Bacteroidia; order Bacteroidales; family Dysgonomonadaceae; genus Proteiniphilum. The sequence goes on from NZ_DHOS01000010.1 coordinate 233,807, forward strand.
CTTGCCATCGTTGTCATAAGCCTTTACGGTGAAAGTCACCCCCTTGGGTGGGCAATCGTCCAGGTCTTCCTTGATGCACCCCGTGGTCAGGATTACCAACAGGAGCGCGGCGACAGAAAAAGACTTCATATAGCTGTGTTGCATACCTCTTTTCTTGTTATGTTCTTAGGGATATGCGCCATAACCAAACGGCGCATACCAGACAGGTGTTTTGTGTTGCGAAATCGGAAGCGCCGCCGCCACACCTGAGAGCAGCGGTGCTTGTAAAAGTCCGTGATTTAGAATTCTTTTTCAAGTGTTACGGGAATCCAGTCATTGATACTGATTTCCACGTCGAATTTGGCTTTTGCCACGGCCGGTTTGGTCGGGTCGGTTTCACCGCCTCCGCCTTCACCTCCTCCAATAGTAGGATCGGTTTTGAGGGTGATGGTGATGTCATAGCTGTGACCGCGTTTCACACCGTCTGCCACATCGCCTGTTTTGAATGTTTCATAAGGTGCGAGGTGTACCGGGAAATAGGTCTTGGCTCCGTCGTACTCTCCTACGAGTGTTACGATTGTCGGTGAATTCTCCGGGGATGTCGCATCGTTTTCAAATGCATAATAGTGGTATGTGGTAGTGAAATCATCCGCAGGGATATCGTTTGAAAGCAGCGTGCCATCGACAGTAACATTGGCTGCAGGCCAATACTCAAAGCTGTTATCGGCGATTCCCGAAATCCATGTCTTGGTAGCCGGGATAAGGCTTGTGCCGAACAATTTGGAAGTCCCGCCTGCGTTCAATACGGCTACTTTTTCCAATACAAGTGACCCATCCCCAGCGGTGGCATCATATCCGGTCATGCCGTTTACGATTTTCACCGTAATGCGTGCTGCGATAAAATCGAGGGCAATAGTGGCACTGCCTTCATAAGTGCCGTCGGCAGGGGTAAAGGTGAGCGCCGTAGCATTCTTACCGGTAGCCCACCGTGCGGCCGTCTGGTTAGCAGTATTGGCCAGGTTTCCAACATAATCGAGCAATGCCTGCTTGGTAGTGATACCGGTAACTGTCGACTGGTCGCAGTTGGCGATCACATAGGCATCTGTAGCACTTGTGGTGACTTCGATATTTTCGATTTTGTCAGAGCCGTCGCTTGCCGTTGCCGTAGCCGCAAGACTTCCATCTGCATTAAATATCCACACTGTAAAGGTGGTGATTGTCTGATCGGTTGTAGCCGCTGCACCGGTAGCCCTTACGCGGGTGGGCTGCTTGATGGTGACGGACATTTTGGCGGGTTGCCCGGCGGGTACGACATTCGTACCATCATCATTGCTACAGGAGGCAAAAGTGATTGCCGCCAGGAGAGTTGCGAATAAAAATTTGATTTTCATAATCATAAATAATTAAAAAAGTTGATAAATTAATTAATTTAATAGCTAAAAATACTTGACTTAATATATAGAATCGTGCTGTTGCTGCACCCTTGAATTTTCTTGTTTGTATTTGCCTTTTTATTTTGTACTCTTAATCTTTAATTGGCTTGCCTTGCTTTCTCCAATTCCCTCATATTTTCCGCCGCGAAATGATCTCCGGTGGCCATTGCCTTTTTGAACAGGGCTTCCGCTTCGTCGTACTTTTGCTGCATCATCAGGCATACACCCTTGAGGTTCAATGCCCTTGGGTCGTTGTCCACCCGGTCGAGCAGAGATATTGCCGCAAAGTACTCTTTGCAGTTGATCTTATCGACAGCCTTGTTCAGGATGTCCAGTTTTGCGTTTTCCTCTGTCACGGCTGCATTCGCTGTCGCGGTCTCATCGTAATAAACCTGTATGTATCCTGCATTGCGCAGTTCGGGGAAGAAGTGTGTGAGCATATACCGGTAGGGTTCGCCGCCCGCCAAATCCATAAGCTGTTTCTCACGCCCGTTGAGCACCGGCACGTCGCGGATGATGCGGAGCACTTCCTCGCGGTATTTCATGTCCGATTTTTCCACAAAGTACCGCAGCCCGTCCCAGTCTTCTTTACCGTTGTGGAGCTCGAAAATATCACTGCCATAATTCTTGCGTTTCACCAGGTAGTCCCTGAGTGTATTCATGCGGGATTCCGATATTCTTGTGTTAATTTCCAGCGTCCCTTCGGGGGATGAAAAACCGGCAATCATTATTTTATCCAAAGTGAGGTCCGGGTTTTTTTCGATAATCTCCAACGCTTTGACTACCCGCTGCAATACGGCGTAGTTGTCGCGGAAGGAAGGGTCGATGCCGGTACCGCTCTGTTTGAAAAAAATTGTGGTATTGTTGGCGGAGCGGTTCTCCATGTGAAGCATGTCGTAACGGCTTGCATAAGTACTTTTCGGGTGTACGAAAAGAAATTGTTCCAGTTCTTTCGCCCTGTTTTCTACAGGCGGTACCTGTGCCGGCTCCCTTTCATAGTGGGGTGTGATGGCATGCGGCATCAGCATGCGGGTAAGGACATCCGTGGAAGCCAGTTCCTCCCTGTCGCAACATCCTTCCATTTCCTGGCGTATGTTGAGCGTGACGTCATGCATCCATTCCTCATAAGGAATGACCGCCGAATAATGATAACTGCCATGGCGTTTGGAGGCGCGGATATAGGAATCCTTATCGTTTCCGGCCCTTTCTTCCATGATTTGTTTTCTCCGGCCGGCGACTACACGGGGCTCCATGATCACAGAACGGGTACCGGCTACCAACCGGGGAGTGACGACCAGCATGTAATCGGAGCGCAGCTTATCGATTTGCATGTCGAATGAAACCCGTATGTTTCCCTGCTCTTTCCTGAGGGTGGCATTGGTGATGACCGCACCCTTTTCTTTCGCAAAAAGGACATTGCTACCGATTGCCGACAGCAACACCATGATTGTGATTATTCTTTTCATCTTTATCATCTATTTTATCAGGTAAACCAACGTGATGGCCGCCTTGGTCGGTCCATAATAATTCTTCGTTTCGCTCGACATCTTCTCTCCGCATTTCCTGCACTCGAACTTGTCATATTTTAGGTGGTTGTATCCGGCTCCCACCTCGAACTCGAGGTTGAAACGCCTGTTCAGGATCAGGTTGTAGCCATAGGATATGCCTACCCCAATTGTATTGCCCTGATAACGGTATTCCTTGTGTATCTTCCCATTGAAAAACAGAGGGATGTCGTGGCCGCTTATGTTGTATTCTCCATACATGGTGTGAATACCCGTGAAATGACCGTTGAAGCGCTCGCAGAACCAGTAACGGAACGCCGGCTCGACAAGCCAATGCGCCAATTTCTTGTTGCTTGTTTCCGAACCGTTGACCTTCCAGCCGTTGTAGGAGCCGAATAATTCGAGTGACGTTTTCGGACCCACTCCATACTCTACTGCCAGGTTGGGCGTCAATGCCGGAATACCATATAGCAGGTTGGTCTTCACTGCCAGTTGGTCCTGACTGATTGCCGGAATACTCATTGCTACGAATGCAACGAATAGAATTGAAAGATGCCTGATCATTCTTTTTACTTTTCGTTTGATGGAATTTATTTTGTACTTCTGTACCGCTGTAATTTTTAAAAATCGCTGTTTATCGCACGAAAAACAGTCTCTTTTATTGCACAAGACCGACTATCGTACCTCTATATATATTTACAACCTATACGGTGGGCTCTCATTTTACAATGTATCACTATCACACACAATTATAAAATGAAGGTGTTTAATCACTCTAAACACTCTAATCCGCGCACTGTATAGGTAATTTCTGTATCCAATATGGATAGCAACCTTATATTAAGGGTTGAATTAACGCCACAAAACTATTACAAAATGAAAATCTAAAAAAAAAATCACATACTCACCGGATACTCATTTTTGTAAATATCTGTGTAAGTGTGTGATAATGTGTGTTTGATTGTTCTGTTTATTGAGTTTATCCTGCGGGAACCTATTGAAAAATTTCGTTGAGCCAGATATTTATATCAATATCAGTGGCGATACCCAATTTTTTCCGGAGTCTGTATTTCCTATTCTGGACAGTACGTACGGAACGGCAGGTACAATCGGCGATTTCTTTGGTGGTAAATTGAAGGTATATAAGGGCCAGTAGTTGTAGTTCAGTTAATTGAAGTTGAGGGTGATAAGTCGAGATGGTGGGTGCAAATTCGGGATAGATCTCCTGGAACCGGACCATAAACGACGGATCATTCTTCCTGGCAAGCTGCACGATTTCTGCCAATGATTCATTCACCTTTATTGTAAGCGTTTGTATTTTTTGTTCCTGCTCCTTTGCTTTTTCCTGTTCCTGATAATAATTTATCTTTTTTTGTCTCATGAAGAACAAGATAAATATGATTGCCGTCAATAATAAAATCATAACAGTCCCCAGTAGTAGTGATTTTTTTCTTTGTGCCTGTTTGATTTCTTTTTCTTTGGATATCAATGTACTAAGTATGTTTTGGGCGGTGTTGAGCTTTTCATTGTCTAACTCTTTTTCCACGATCAGGTTCTTTTTTTCATATTGACGGGCGGTGATTGTGTCGTTGAGGGACAAATAAATGTCGGATATTTTTTCATAGAGTAAAGGATATTCAGCTTTCAGGCCGGTTTCCCCGAGGTTATCCAGCGCCTTGTCGTAATAGTACAATGCTGAGTCAACATTGTTTGTCTGTAAGAATATGTCACCTTTATAGGTATAGGTTCTGGAAAGGTAAGGATAATTATATTTACCTGCCACGGCGAGAGCTTTGTCGAAATATATCCTTGCCGAATCATATTGCTCGTCATCCGCCTTGAATCTTGCCATCGACGTGTAGGCATTGACAAGGATAGTATAAATGCGGGATTCTTCCATGACGTTTAATAACGCTATTTTTTTTTGGGTATAAAAGAGTGACGAATCAGGACGTTCTATAATTCTATATAGGTGTGCCAGATTTTCATAGGCGAGTGCCGTTAAAAATTGTTGCTGCTCCCGTTGTTTTATCTTTTTTACATAGGCGAGGCCGTTCAGGAATTCCTCTTTTGCCTTTTCCTGCAATCCCAGATATGAATATATGCGGGCTTTTATTCGCATGAATTCGGACTTCAGTTTGGGATCTCCGTGTACATATTTTTCTCCATATGAAATGTATTCCATTGATTTGAAGTAGTTTCCCGTGTCATGTAAAGTCAGGGAAATGTAAAAACAAGATTCTGCTATCCCCTTACTATAACCACTGGATTGAGCTGCCGCCAGTGCCTCTAAAGAATACTTGAGGCTATTATTCGGGTCAATCGATGAATTATAATCATAAGCGAGATCGAGGAGGCTGTCTATTTCTTCTATTTCGGCAAGTGACGGCTTTTGGGACATGGAACAGCCGGCAATTAACAATAACGACATTGTGAGCAGCAAGATTCCTTTCATTTATTCGAATGATTTGATTAAGACGGATAATTACACCTGTAGTGATTGCGATAAAATATCAAAAGTTACAAATAGAAGTAATTAAGAGGAATTACTGGGTAAAAGTAGATACTCATTAGATACTCTATTGTTCGAAATACCTTGTCCGGCCTTTCGTTAGAGGGTGTTCCTTAAACTTTTCAGGTCAATTTTAGTAATCACTCTGGCGAAGGAGGCAGGACGACCAATTCTCATTTTAAGTTGCGGGTCACATAAAAAGCGTGGATCCTACAACTATCCGCCGCGAGGTACTGGAATACCCAAGAGGAAACAGGAGTAAGTCCACGCTATACGTACGTTAAGCAAGCGCATAACGAGTTTACCCGTTTTGCCGAGTGCAAAAACGTTTAATGTAATTAAACGTATAGTATGAAATTGCTGTTTCCCCTTGCCTTGCAAATTTCCAGTTTTCGCGGCAGGTCAGCGCATAAGTGTATCATGAACGGAATCCAATACCGTTCTGTACAACTCAAATTATTGCAAATTTAAATAAAAAGTCGGTATTTTATTCACAAACGATAAAAAATCAAACTCTTAGCCTTTATGTGTAAACCCTAAAACCGTGAAACATCCGTAAGAATGAAATATATTTATTATTTTTGTATGGGTGCTTTATTTGTTTTTAAGAATATACAAGTCTGCCAAAATTAGAATCTCCACAAGCTATTGAAAATAATAAATATGAAACTAAAAACTCCCGGGTCTGTCGTTAAGGCCCATGATATAAACCGGTTCAGGTTCCGTGATACTCCCTTTGTGAAATTGATGAACAAACGGATTTACAATATCCTGATGGTAGCCTCGCGGTATGACATGTTTATCCTCGAGGATGACGGCCGGGTGGATGAACAGATATTCAATGAGTATACCTCGCTCAATCTCCGTTATCCTCCCCGGTTTACACAGGTAGGCAATAGTAAGGAGGCTTTGGCGGAACTCAAACAAAACCATTACGAACTGATTATTTGTATGCCCAACATGGATAACAGCGATACCTTCGATCTGGCAAAACAGATGAAGGCACGTTATCCCGATATTCCGGTGGTATTGCTTACGCCTTTCTCCAAAGCAGTTACACAATCATTGGGTAAATCGGATCTGAGCGGAATAGATTATGTATTCAGTTGGCTGGGCGATACCGACTTGCTGTTGGCCATCATCAAGATCATTGAAGACCGGATGAATGTGGAGCATGATGTTAAAACCGTGGGTGTACAGACGGTTATGCTGGTGGAAGATTCTGTCCGTTTCTACTCGTCGGCATTGCCATTGCTTTATAAGTTTGTGTTGAGTGAGTCGAAGGAGTTTTCGAAGGAGGCGCTCAACGACCATTTGCGGATGCTCCGCATGCGTGGTCGGCCCAAGATTTTACTTGCCCGTGATTATGAGGAGGCGGTCACCTATTATAAAAAATATGGAGACAATATGTTGGGTGTGATCAGCGACATGAGCTTCAATGTGGATGGAGAGAAGGATAAGGTGGCCGGGAAGCGGTTGGGGGAATGGATCAGGAAAAAAGATCGTTCTATCCCGATTATTTATACTTCTTCCGAATCGGACAACCGACAGTATGCTGCTGCGGTAGATGCGGTATTTATCGATAAGAATTCCAAAACGTTTCCACAGGATCTACGTAGGGCAATCAAAGAGAATCTTGGCTTCGGTGATTTCATCATTACTGATCCCAATACCAAACAGGAGATCTTCCGTATCAAAAACCTGAAGGAACTGCAGATGAACATTCGCAATATTCCTGATGACGCTTTATATTATCATCTTTCGCGGAATCATTTCTCAAGGTTTTTTTATTCCCGTGCCATGTTTCCCGTGGCGGAGATGCTCAAGAAAATTGATGTCTCGGAATACGCCAATATGCACGATGCCCGTGAGCTTATTTATGCCACTATCGTACAGTACCGGCGTATGAAGAACACCGGTGTGGTGGCTGTCTTCGAGAAAGACCGGTTCGACCAGTATTCCAACTTTGCCCGTATCGGAGAGGGATCGCTCGGGGGGAAGGGGAGAGGCCTGGCTTTTATCGGTTATATGGTAAAAACACACTTGGAATTGAACAACAATCATAATTTTCCTGTCACTACGCCCAAGACAGTAGTGCTTTGTACTGATATCTTCGATGAATTCATGGAAGCCAATAACCTTTATCCGGTTGCCCTTTCGGAATTGGAGGACGAGATGATACTGAAGCATTTCCTTGCCGCCAAACTTCCGAAGCGGTTGGTAAGTGATTTTCTCGTGTTTTTTGAAGCCATAGAAACACCTATTGCCATCCGGTCCTCCAGCTTGCTCGAAGATTCGCAGTACCAGCCGTTCGCAGGAATCTATTCCACTTATATGATTCCTTATGTGAATGATAAATATGAAATGGTGCGCCTGCTCAGCAATGCTATCAAGGCTGTGTATGCTTCGGTGTTTTATAAGGATAGCAAGGCTTATATGGCTGCCACGCAGAACCTGATCGACCAGGAGAAGATGGCGATCGTGTTGCAGGAGGTGGTCGGTTCACAATATGGCAACCTTTTCTATCCCGCCATTTCGGGGGTAGCCCGCTCGCTTAACTATTATCCCATCGGTAATGAAAAACCTGAAGATGGTATAGTGAATATGGCCTTCGGCTTGGGAAAATATATTGTGGACGGTAATACGGGGCTCCGTTTTTCTCCGCTCCATGCTTCCAATATCCTGCAACTGAGTTCGCTTGATCTGGCGTTGAGCGATACCCAGACCCGCTTCTACGCACTCGATCTCCACTCGGAGATAAAGGACTTTATGGTGGATGACGGCTTTAACCTCCTGAAACTTCGTCTCAAAGAAGCGGAAAAGGAAGGCCCGCTCCGGTATGTGGCGTCCACTTACGACCCTCAGGACCAGCTTATCCGTGATGGTTATTATGAGGGAGGGCGTAAGATCATCTCTTTCGCCAATATCCTTCAGCATGGGATGTTCCCCATGTCGGAGATATTGGATAAAATCCTGCGGGCAGGACAAAAAGAGATGGGCCGGCCGGTGGAAATTGAATTTGCAGTGGATATTACAGAACAGCAGTTTGCCTCTTTTTATGTATTACAAATCCGTCCCATTGTGGACAATAAGGAAGTGGTACATGAGAACCTCGATGAGGTGGCGCAAGCCAATACCATCCTGTTTTCGAAAAATGCCCTCGGCAATGGAATATCTAACGATGTGCATGATGTGGTGTATGTAAAGACGACGGCTTTTAATGCTTCGAAGAACTCGCTGATAGCCCGTGAGATCGAGTCGTTGAACAGCCGGTTTGCGGCAGATGGTACCAATTATGTGCTAGTCGGACCGGGACGCTGGGGTTCTTCCGACCCTTGGTTGGGTGTCCCGGTGAAATGGCCGCATATCAGTCAGGCGCGGGTCATTGTGGAATCGGGAATGGAGAATTATCGGATAGAACCCAGTCAGGGAACCCATTTTTTTCAGAACCTCACCTCCTTTGGTGTAGGATATTTTACAGTGAATCCTTTTGCGGAAAACGATGGTTTTTTTGATGAGGAATTTTTGAATGCGCAGTCAGCAGTATACGAGACCGAATTTATCCGGCAGGTGCATTTCGAACAACCTGTTATCATCAAGATAAATGGTAAAAAAAGGATGGGAGTGGTAATGAAACCCATACCAAGCAAGGAGTAGAGTAGATGCTCTCCTAAGTGTTCCCGTTAACTGTGGATTACGGATATTGCAAATATTCACATCCATAGATAGGGGGATTCTTGCTTTTTTGTTACTATAGTAATATATGATGAAAGCTGCTACATGACCGAATTTGTGAAATATTGAATAGGAAGAATCCGGAAATACGATTATTGTTAGATCTTATTGCTATGGATGATTCTCAACCCGCCTTAAGATCTATTTATATGGCCTATTGTCGCCCGATAATGAGGTATATAAGTTTCTATGTGAAATCGGAAGCTGATGTGCAAGAGTTGGTTTCTGATGTTTTTCTTGTCGTGTGGGAAAACCGTAAAGAGCTTCCGGCGATTAATAATTTCAATTCCTATATTTATAAGATATCAAAATACAAAGCACTAAATTGGCTAAGAAGCCAAAAAATAATGAATGTTGATCTGGAGAATATTCCAATTGAAATATTTGCCAATACCTGTACTACTCCTGAAGATGATTTGATATCGGAAGAAACTGTCAACCATATCAACAACGCTATTGAAGCGCTTCCCTCCAAATGTAAGCAGGCGTTCAAACTTGTGAGGGAAGATAAGATGAAATATCGGGATGCTGCAGAAGTCTTGGGTATATCTGTCAAGACATTAGAAAACCATTTAGCCTTAGCAGTAAAAAAAATTCGTTCCAATCTGAAATAATTTTATTTTCCAATAGGGGGATTTTCTTTTTTTTGCGACTTAATAAGTAAGGAACTGAAGTATGGAGAAAAAAGACATAGAGCATATTATCGCAAGATACTTATCGGGAGAAGCTGCCGGAGAGGAAATGATGACTCTCATGGAGTGGCTGTCTGCCGATGAAGATAACAAAACAGAATTCCGTAAGATACAGTCATATTGGAATGCGGAGATCTCTATGCATAATCTCGAGTTTATTCCGGATTTTGAAAATTTGAGATACAAAATAGAACAGTCTGAAGTACAGAAAAACAGGAATGTATTATGGCTCCGACCCGCACTCGTTGCAGCCGTATCAATTATAGCTGTGATAATTATATCTCATCTTATGCTGAAAATGGATAACGATGAAGTATTTACTTACATTACAGGCAGTAGCATCTCTGATTTTGTTTTACCCGACGGTACGCAGGTCGCATTGAATAAAGATAGTAAACTTACCTATAACGAATCGTTTGGCAGGAATAACAGGATAGTATCCCTTGACGGAGAGGCATATTTCGATGTTGTACATGATATGAAACAACAATTTGTAGTAAATGCGGGAGATGCGAAAATAACTGTTTTTGGAACAGTATTCAGCGTGAAGAGCAAGAAAGGAGAAGACATTCTTAAAACATCGTTGATTGAAGGCAGTGTGAGATTTGAAACACCGGATCAAACGATCTTACTGACTCCCCATAAACAAATCTTATACAATACACATCTTAAGGAAGTAACCGTTGAAAAATTTGATCCGGAAATTGAGGTGGCCTGGAAAGATAATCTGATAAAATATAAATCTGTTTCTTTCTCAGAGCTTATTTCTCTGCTTCAAAAGCATTATGAGGTAAATATAGTACTTCCATCAGAAGAACTCAAAATTTCGAAATTGACAGGAACCATTGATGCCGGTCAGAGCATTAGTCAAATATTGGATATGATGAAGAATAATATAAATTTTGAATGGAGAAAGGAGAATGAAGATTATATGATAATTTATTGAAGAATATTTAATTTTTTATTATAGTTATTGTGCATAAAACACACATTTTATCAATTTTATATATAAATACATGAAAAGTAGCGACAAGAAAAACGGTTTCCTATTGGGGAATCTTAAAAAATTTCCATGTTCTGTGAAAATTACATTTATTATTATGCTTGTCGGTGTGTTGCAGTTACACGCCGAAAGTGCTTATAATCAAAATGCAAAACTGTCTTTGGACGTGAAGGCGCAACCGCTGACCGAGGTTTTCAATCTGATTGAAAAGGAGTCGGGTTATTTATTTAACTATCTCGATACAGATGTAGCGGGGATAAGTGTGAGTGTGAATGTGAAAAATGGGGATATAAGAGATGTGCTTGCACAAGCTTTGCGTGATACCAATCTTACATACTCCATAAATAACCGTCACATTACGATAGTAAGTAAAGAAGGAGCGGAAAAGCAGTTTGCTTTTCGTAATCCTGAGCAAGAACAGAAGAAAGCCATTCTGGGTACCGTCGTTGATATGGAGGGTGAGCCGGTGATTGGTGCCAATGTGATTGAAAAAGGAACCACGAATGGTACAGTAACTGATCTTGATGGGAAGTTTTCATTATTGGTTGCCAATAATGCCTCTATCCAGATATCTTTTATCGGATATTTTACAAAAGAAATTTCGACCACAGGTAAGGTGTCGATTGATATCGTTTTGGAGGAAGATACAAAATCATTGGAGGATGTGGTGGTCGTAGGATATGGTGTTCAAAAGAAAGCCAGTGTTATTGGAGCGATATCAAGTTTGTCTCCCCAAAATGTCAAAGCTCCGGTGGCAAAAATCTCTTCTCAGTTGGCGGGACAATTATCTGGAGTTTTGGCGGTTCAGCGCTCTGGAGAACCGGGAAGTAGTTCAACGTTTTGGATCCGAGGTATCAGTACTTTCAGTGGAAGTGGAACGCCTTTGGTGCTTGTTGATGGTATTGAACGGGGATTGGATCTTGTTGATCCGGAAGATATTAAGGAATTGTCTATTTTAAAAGATGCGGCAGCTACGGCTATTTACGGTGTAAGGGGAGCGAATGGCGTTGTTCTTGTAACCACACGATCGGGAGCGGAAGGCAAACCGAAAATATCCTTTAAGTTTGAACAAGGAATAGTTTCCCCAACCCGTGTTCCTAAAATGCTAAATTCAGTGCAGTATGCAGAGATGTATAATGATGCGGCGGGTTATCCTTATTATACTCCTGAAGTAATAGAACACTATAAGACAGGTTCTGATCCGGACCTTTATCCGAATGTAAATTGGGTGTCGGAACTCTATAAGAAAAACTCATCCAACTCCCGTTTGAATGTAAATATTTCCGGAGGTGCTAAGACTGTAAGGTATTATGTTTCCGGAAGCTATTATGGGGAAAATGGTCTTTTTATTGCTGATAACATGAAAGAATATAATACGGCTGTTAATTATCGACAGTATAGGTTCCGGTCTAATATAGATATAGACTTAGCGAAACATACGACGGTAAATGTCAATCTGGCTACATCTTTTGAGAAAAAGAATGAGCCGGGAACAGGCTCCGACACTATTTGGCAATATGCTCTGCAAACTCCCTCAAATGCTTTTCCTATGGTTTACTCTAATGGATATTTACCCGGTCCGGGAGCACAACAAGGTTATAATCCTTATGCACTGCTTACTCAGACAGGCTATGTAGAGAAGTTTTGGAATAATGCACAATCACTTTTTGGCATCACACACGATTTTAGTGATTATCTAACTAAAGGGCTTAAGGCAAATGTGAAATTCTCATTCGATGCATTGAACTATAGTAGTCTAAGCAGGACGAAAACAGCAGAAGAGTGGATTGCCAATCGTAATGCTGAAGGAGAACTGGAATATAATCAATTGGTAAAAGGAGCTGAATCTTTGACTTATTCAGAAGGAAAAAGCGGTAGACGATTAGTATATTTAGAAGGGTCTTTAAGTTATGCACGTACTTTTGGGATCCATAGTGTTTCTGCTTTATTTTTGTATCAACAATCTCAACGGAACAATGTGGGTGTCAGCTCTTCTGTAGATGCTTTGCCTTATCGTAATCAAGGAATCGCAGGACGTTTGACGTATGACTATGATCAACGATATTTTATAGAGGGAAATTTTGGATACAATGGCTCTGAAAATTTTTCCAGGGGAAAAAGATTTGGGCTATTTCCTTCTGTGGCAGTCGGTTGGGTAGCTTCCAACGAGAAGTTCTTTCAGCCATTGACAGATGTAGTTGATTTGTTGAAATTTAGAACATCCTATGGTCTAGTAGGGAATGACCAACTCGGAGCAAATCGCCGATTTATTTATCTTCCCACCATTGAGGCAGGTGGTAGCTATTCATTCGGTGAATCTGCTACTTCTTATTCAAGCATACGTCTTGGAGATTGGCCAAATGAGAATGTTGGCTGGGAGACTTCCCGCAAATTGGACGTAGGAATTGAGTTGTCTCTATTCCAAAAACTAAAAGTACAGGGAGACTATTTCAGAGAGTCGAGGAAAGGTATATTCCTGGAAAGGAAAGCGATCCCTAGTTATGTGGGATTAACCAATACTCCATGGGTGAATATTGGTAAAATGAGAAATAGTGGAATGGATGCTTCCGTGGAATATCGGCAAAAATTTGGAGATTTCGATATTATAGCCAGAGGAAACCTTACCCATGCCCGTAATGTTATTCTCGACCAGGATCAACCCGATTGGGCTTATCTATATCAAAACAGGACAGGGCAGGCCAGGTATCAGTCATTTGGATATGTAGCTGCCGGACTATTTAAAGACCAACAAGATATTGATTCTTGGGCAGATCAATCCACTATCGGGGGAGCTCAGCCGGGAGATATAAAATACTTAGACCTGAATGGAGATGGGGTAATTGATAGTTATGATCAAAAAGCAATAGGTTTTACCAATGTACCCGAAACGGTATATGGTTTTGGAGCGTCAGTCAATTGGAAAAACTTTGATTTAGCTGTCTTTTTTCAAGGAAATGCCAATGTGCAATTCACTACACGTTCTAATATGACCCAGGCGTTTATTAGTGCTAACATGAACCAGTCTAATGTGTTTTCTGACGTGTATAATAATTATTGGACACCTGAACGGACTAATGCAAAATATCCCCGGCTGACTACAGCACCAAATGCAAATAATAATGTTGCATCTACCTTTTGGCTTGTAAATGGTTCTTATTTACGTCTTAAAAACGTCGAATTTGGATATACATTGCCCCCTACTATTACAAAGCGTTTATATATCAATAATTTAAGAGTTTATCTTTCAGGAGTCAATTTGTTGACATTTAGTAAATTCAAACTCTGGGATCCCGATTTGCAGACCGGAGCCACTACTTATCCTTTGACTCAGGTTTATAATATCGGCTTATCCGTAAATTTTTAATTAAAACACATACTTATCCTATATGATATGAAAAAAATAAGATTGTTGATAATTTCGATTTTTATTGGTCTCTTAGCGAGTTGCGATGCTTATCTGGACCGACAGCCGGATGATCCCATGACTGCGGAGAATATCTTTTTGAAATATGAAACTACTTTAAAGTATCTGGTCAATGTCTATTCATGGACACCAAATGAGTCTGACTTGTCCGGACAGGTACTGCATGTCGCAGGAAGTTCGGATGAATGTTCTGTCGCTTATACCGGTCGTTACTTCGGAATGTACAACCGGAATATGATTTCTGCGGATACTTATGGAACCCATAGGGCTAACACCTATGATAATTATTATAAAGGAATACGTGAGGCGACTTACTTCATGCAACATATCAATGACGTACCATCTACAGAATTGAACGATGAAGAAAAGAAAATCTGGTATGCCGAGGCACGCTTTTTAAGAGCCTATTATTATTTTATGATTATGCGTTTTTATGGTCCCGTTATTCTTTTAGGCGATGAGATAGTCGATTTCACATCAAGTACTCTTTCCGAAAAGGATAGAAGTCCATGGGATGAATGTGTAAATTGGGTAGTCAGCGAATTAGATGCGGCAGCATTAGACTTGATGGATGAACAAACCAGTACCCAGTGGTGGGGAAGAGCAACCAAAGGTGCTGCTATGGCTGTAAAAGCCAGATTGTTATTGTATTCTGCTCGACCCTTATTCAATGGTAATCTGCTATATAATGGCATAATAAATAAAGATGGAGAGCCACTCTTTAGTCAAAGTAAAGATATTTCCAAGTGGGAACTTGCAGCCAAAGCTTCAAAAGATATTATCGATCTTGGTCGGTATGCTTTGGTGAACGATCCTGCAGCTACACCACTTACCAATATCCACAATGTGTTTATTGTGAGGAACAATCCGGAATTAATATATACATCGGAAAGAGGCGCTTACGCTACAAGAGTTTCCGTTACGCCTGCAAATATTGGCGGCACAAGTTATGGAGGGGTGGGGCCTACTCAAAAATTGGTGGATGCATTTGCCATGGAGAATGGACGATATCCAATTGTAGGATATACAGATGATGGGGAGGCTCCTATTATCGATTCCGAAGCAGGATATAGTGAAGATGGTTTTTCTAATTACACTAATCCTTTTTTTAATAAAACAGTGAATACGTATAAGATGTACCAGAACAGGGAACCCCGGTTTTATGCCAATGTTTTTTGGAGCGGACAAACCTGGATGGGAGGGTCATTTTCGAAAGCAGATATCCAATTTTACTCGGGAGGAAATGCAGGACCATTAACCAGCCATAACTATTCGTCTACGGGATACTTGGCATTGAAATTTGCAGATATAACCAAGAATACTGTGAATGGTGAGTGGGGTAACATATCTTACCCTTTGTTTAGGTATGCAGAAGTTATTCTGAACTATGTGGAAGCGCTAAACGAATATGACCCGACAAATTCCGATATATTGACTTATTGGAATTTAATTCGCCAACGGGCAGGAGTGCCTAATATAGAGGATGTGTATCCGGAAATAGAGGGTGACCGGGATTTGCAACGAGAGTATATCCATCGTGAGCGACAAATAGAATTATGCTTTGAGAATATACGCTATTTTGATACACGTACATGGATGACTTCGGAGACCGATGATAATGGACCTGTCTATGGTATGAATATATCCCATACCGACCATAATCCGGGAGGCGAGTTTTGGAAGCGAACTGTCGTAGCTGCAGAAGGCGGGTATCCTGGTGTGCGTATTTGGGATAAGAAAAAATATCTGTTGCCAATACATCAAGGAGAATTGGACCGGGTAGATGTTACACAAAATTATGGATGGTAATATAAAAATAAGCATGATGAAAATTAATAAATATATCGCTCTGCTATTATTGGCTTTTACCTTGATATTGGGGTGTGAAAGGCGGCACTTGGAAGACAATTTGCTTGAGTCTACGGTTTATTTTTCTCGAGGTGGATTGCAGGAAGTATTGTTTTATGATATAGAAGGGACATTTGATTATAACTTTTATGCAGTTAATGCAGGATATTTTCGAGGAACAACCGAAGTGTCTGTCGATAAAGATGTTTCGGGTCTTGATAAATATAATAAAGACAATGAGACCAATTTAAAAGAACTTCCTTCGGATTGTTATTCCATAACAAAAAATAAAGGAATGATCACAGAAAAAGAAGATGCCACTCAATTTACCATTCAGTTTATCTGCGAAAAATTGCAGGCACTGTCCCAAAAAAGCGATTACAGTGATTTGAAAGAATATGTGGTGCCGTTGTTGTTGAGTACAGATGGAGGCATTAAGGCCAGTAATGAACTGAATATGCTCTTTCTTAATCCAAGTATGAAGAAAATGGCTGTCTCGGCAGTTTCTCCCGGTGAAGTGACAGTTACTAAATCCGAAATATCGGGTACGCTTACTTTCGAGTTTCCGGTGAAGACAATGATAGAGAATCAATGGGAAACCACTTTTAGAATTTTGACGGGAGATGAGGCTGTCAATAAGCTGAATAGTACGTTATTGTCGAGGGGAACCCTGGAAGCCTATTCTGCTTTGATGGCAACGCCTTCAGACGCCTATTCAGTGGAGTTTGAAGATATGGCTAAACCTGGTACTTCCACGATAGTGATGACCGTTGATATTGATGCTTCAAAAGTGCCGGATGGATGTTCCTCTATTGTGCTTTGGTTGGATGGCGCTACTGTATTAGGACAGGAAACCGCAGTGGAAGGCGTTCCTTATCTAATTATTCATTTGCAAAACGTAATGCAAGTAAGTACGGCTGGAATTATTTCGATTACAGATGTAAACAGTGATTCTAACTACTTGGGCAAATATCTGGAAAAATATGGATATAACGCTCTTCCTCTCACGGGGTGGACCTTCTCTCCCGAGTCTTATCATGGAAGTACAAATAAAAATGTTTTGGATGGCAAAACCAATACTATCTGGGAGAACCGTTATAATGATACTGCCGGATCGGTGGGACCTAAATCTTCATTGCCGTTTAATGTCATTATTGATTTAAGTGGGCCTCAGACATTTTCAGCCATAGAGCTTTGGAGACGTAGTCACGCAACCTATGTTAGCGACTTAAGGGGCTTTGAAATTTATGTTTCTGATGACAACCAGGCTTGGAGATATGTAACTACCGTTGATTACGGAACAACAAGAGATCAACGGGCTATGTATAATTTCTTCCCGGAGGTAACGGCTCGTTATGTAAACTTATATATGACAAAGAGTAACAGATCGAATGCGGTGTCAATCGCAGAATTATATCTTTGGAATAATTAGGGTTGTAAAAAAGATTCCCTTATTATCGTAAGGGAATCTTTTTTTCGTTTTTGTTTAACATGGGTAAATTGCCTGTTGTACCATGAGTTGCCAATAAGAGAGCGTATGTTTATCTCTGATAGTTTATAAAAAAATAAGATGCCAATAAGATAAATAAGATACCAATAAGATGAGTTTTTATAATCGTGTAGTTTATTCCATTATTTTCCTTCTCTTTACTGTAAACCTATCTGCGCAAAGTAGGTGGGAAATGTTGGACAATGGAGGTATTGAGTGGGTGGTTAAAGATGATATTCCTCACTACGATCATATTGAAATGAGCGGGGAACAGGTGTCGTATGTATTGCGTTGGGGGATCGACGAAAATGGTAGTTTATATACGGAGCGTTCTTTGATTTTCCCGATGCTGCGTACCGTCCCCAATAATACTCATGCCAGTCTTATGCACCGGTTTGCTACTGATATTCCATCGTTATTGAGTGTGGACGGGCTTTCTCTTCAAAATGAAGTGGTGGAAAAGGTTGTGATAAATGGAGTAATAGAAGTCATAAGCTCTTTTTTTGTTGGAAGACCAAATATCGGAGCTGCAAGGAATATTTCGCCGCAACAGACCATTGTGATGCGTCGAATTTTTTTTCCATCAACAGATAAACCTCTTGTAGGTGAGAAATATGTATTGAGAAATGTCAGCAATAGGGAAGTTGTAGTGTATATTCCCAAATTTTCACAAACTAAGAAGACACTGCCCGAAAAGGGAACAGATGGAAGTTATATGATTGGATGTGATTTTGATGGTTCCGGAACATTCAAGATGAAACCTCAATCAGAAGTCACATTTTATGTGCGGTTTGAAGCTCATAAAGAGCACGAGAAGCCGGTAAATGTCGATATGGAGAAAGAATTATCCTCCCGGATGAGTTATATTCATAATGATATAGATGGATTGTTGGTTTTAGATACCCCCGACGATGTTATTGATAGAGAATTCCGTTTCGCAAAAATAAGAGGATCAGAGAGTATTTTTCGCACAAAAGGAGGATTAATGCACGGACCGGGTGGAGAGTCGTATTATGCTGCTATATGGGCCAATGATCAGGCTGAATATATCAACCCATTCTTTCCTTTTCTTGGATATGACAAGGGGAATGAATCGGCCTTGAATTCATTCAGGCATTTTGCCCGTTTTATGAATCCTGAGTTTAAACCTATCCCGAGTTCAATAATTGCAGAGGGATCGGATGTTTGGCAGGGTGCCGGTGACCGGGGAGATGCTGCGATGATAGCTTACGGTGCTGCACGTTATGCTTTGGCACGAGGAAATAGGCAAGAAGCAGAATATTTATGGCCTTTAATAGAATGGTGCCTTGAATATTGCAAACGGAAAAGAAACAGTGACGGTGTAGTAACATCTGACTCGGATGAATTAGAAGGCCGTTTCCCTGCCGGAAAAGCAAATCTTACCACTTCCTCTCTCTACTATGATGCGTTGATTTCGGCATCATACTTGGGGAAGGAATTAAAAGTGGGCGGATCCCGGATTCATTCTTATCAAAAAGAAGCCAAGGCTCTCAGGGAGTCTATAGAAAATTATTTTGGGGCGGACGTCGGTGGGTATCAAACATATCAATACTATGAAGGAAATGATTTGTTGCGTTCTTGGATTTGTATTCCATTGACGGTGGGAATAACCGAAAGGGCAAAAGGAACTATTGACGCTTTACTCAGTCCGAAGTTGTGGAGCGAAAACGGTTTGATTACCGAAGAAGGTAGCACCACTTATTGGGACCGGTCTACTTTATATGGTGTA
Organism: Proteiniphilum sp. UBA5384; assembly: GCF_002410825.1. Classification (GTDB taxonomy): domain Bacteria; phylum Bacteroidota; class Bacteroidia; order Bacteroidales; family Dysgonomonadaceae; genus Proteiniphilum. Next base: position 253,177 of record NZ_DHOS01000010.1, read on the forward strand.
AGAGGTATCTATGAAGCAGGAGAAAGAGATGTGGCGACAAGATTATTGAAACACTATTCAGCACAAAGGTTGCTTGGAGAGCATGTACCATACCCCATTGAAGCATGGCCGGAAGGAAACCAGCGACATCTCTCGGCTGAGAGTGGACTTTATTGTAGGATAATAACAGAAGGATTATTTGGTATTAGACCTGTCGGGTTTAAAAGTTTTTCGCTTACACCTCAAATTCCGTCTGATTGGAATAGAATGGCATTGAGAAAAATACATGCCTTTGATACTTCATTCGATATAGATATTGAGCGAATCGGCGAGAAAAAAATAAAAGTGGTCGTTACAGACAATACTTCATTAAAGAGTAAAAGTTATATTAGTGAATCAGGAAAGAGAATAGAAAAGATCGATCTTGCAAGATTCTAATATACTATAAAACTGTGTTTTTGTGGAAAATTGCGATTAAAGTAGCAGAAAAGAATAGAATTGTATGAAAAAAATCGGTTTATTGATATGTGTGCTTATATCAGTTTCTTCTTGTCAGCAACGTTTTTATAAGACAAATAAGCACAACGACAGTGAAACAATGCAGAAAGCTGCCCAAACGATGGAGCAGTTTAGCAAGACATCGCCATTCTTATTGAACGAGGAGAGGCTGGCTCTGTGGAATAAGATTGAGACATATTCCAATAGCCTGGATAATGCTGTCTTCAAAGAGTATTTGAATAGTCCTGAAGATAAGGCAGTTGTCATGGAAGATACAATACCTATTGTGTCTTTTTACCGTAAGGGTTTTGACAAGGTTCTTCATGAAGTGAAGCATACAAAAGTGAAGCAAGGAAGTACTTTAATTTGGCTGGTTTATAATATGGGTTTTGTGGTGAAGACACCATCGGGTTGTTTTGGAATTGATATTGACCATCGGTTGGCTGAACAGTTGGAACCTTATCTGGATTTTCTCTTTATTTCCCATAATCATAGAGATCATTATGACCCCAAGTTGTTGGAAGCCATGCATAAAAAAGGTAAACCCATATTGTCGAATTTCTACGAGAAGGATCAGAGGTATCTTTCTACCATACCTGCAAATTATAAAATAGGAAACTTCACAATCAGGACAGATTTGTCAGATCATTTGGCGGATCCGAAATTTCCGGACTTTGTTACTACTTTCCGTATAGATTGTGGGGAGGATTCAGGTGATTTTTCCATGCTTCACTGTGGTGATTCAGGTTTTAATCCGTCGCATTTCAAGAATGTGCAGGGGCCGGTAAGTATAGTGGTCCTTAGATGGGGAGCTACAAGAGAAAATAATATATTGGGAACGGGAGAAGGGCAAGTAGAGACTCACTATGCCATACTATCGCATCTCATAGAATTAAGACATAAGCCGTATCCATATGGGCAAGCATCGATAACCAAAACGTTGGAGCATCTACCTACGGTGAAATGTGAGAATACAATTCTTCCATTTTGGGGAGAGAAACTTACATGGAAGAATGGAAAGCTTTATTAAATAGCTAGTTAAAAATAATAAATGTGATAATAATTTACCCCATTGTGTATAAAAGTCTGAATCTTTTTGCTGCTCATCTGTCTTCTCAAGATAGAAGGCCTCGGGAGATCCTAAATGTCTCATATACAAAAATAGGATCCGAGCATTTGCCTATGTTCATGCATCTTGAGGTTAATAATCAGAAATAAAAGGACAACATCCTTGGGTATGCCTTCGAAGGTCCCCATATTTATCAATATAATGGATAATAGTAATCAATAATTATGAACGAAAGAAAAATCAGTTTAGCTGTAGTTTTTCTCTTTCCTCTGCTTATTTCTTCTTTAGCAATGAAAGCGAAAACGGTGAGTAATGAAGATAGAGTGATTAACTTGCAGACCAAAGACTTGTCAATGATCATGACGGTGGGTAAAGATAGTACTCTCTATTTCCATCATTTCGGACGGAAAATAGAGGATGCCACACCTTATCTTGATAAGATAAGCTACCGGCGATTGGACTATGGAACCGATCCACATGCTTACCTCGCGGCGGGGGGGCGTAACTATCGGAATTCGGCACTGCGCGTGACTCATTCTGACGGCGACTTGAATACTGAATTGATCTATGTGCAACATGAGCAGCAGGAACTTTCAGGAGGCAATGTGGTGATGACGACCATTACTATGCAGGACCGGAAGCAGCCTTTGAAAGTGGAGTTGGTAGTGACAGCTTACCGGGAGGAGAATGTATTCACACAGAAAGTAAACATTACTAACCTTCAGAAAAAAGAGGTCGTTCTTCATAACTTCTATTCCTCCTATCTTCCGGTACGAGCAAAGAAATACTATCTGAATTCTTTTTATGGTGCATGGACACAAGAAATGTTCATGGAGGAGTCACTACTAAATCATGGTGTCAAGTCCATCGAAAATCAAATGGGCGTGCGTACGACCCATACCGAAAATCCCTCTTTCGTATTGTCGCTTGATATGCCTTTGAATGAGCATGCCGGTGATGTAATCGGGGGGGCTTTGGCATGGTCGGGCAACTATAAAATCAATTTCCAAGTGGATGACTTTGATATATTGAATATTACGGCAGGAATGAATCCTTATGCTTCGGAATATTTTCTTGACTCAGGGGAGACATTTCACACTCCCGAGATGATATATACATACAGTCTGAATGGAGCGGGAGGTGTGAGCCGTAATTTGCATGACTGGGCACGCCGTTATCAGGTATATGATGCTGATGCCACTCGACCTACACTATTGAACAGTTGGGAAGGTGCCTATTTCCGGTTTGACGAAAAGACGATCACAGATATGATTGATGATGCAGCGGATATAGGACTTGAAATGTTTGTACTGGATGATGGTTGGTTTGGTAGTAAATATCCTCGAAACAATGATAAGCAGGGTTTGGGGGATTGGCAAGTGATTAAAGATAAACTGCCTCGTGGTATTGATTATCTGGCAAATTATGCAGAGGAAAAGGGACTGCAATTTGGTATCTGGATAGAACCGGAAATGGTGAATCCTAAAAGTGAACTGGCGGAAAATCATCCTGACTGGGTTGTCAAGACGGAAGGACGTCCTATCCCGACTATTCGTGACCAGTGGTTGCTGGATTTAACGAACCCTGAGGTGCAGGATTTTGTATTTGGTGTGTTTGATGATGTAATGAAACAATCAGACAAGATCTCCTATATTAAATGGGACGCGAATCGACATGTTGAATCTGTAGGATCGGCGTTTCTCCCTGCTGATAGACAATCACATTTCTGGATTAAATATACGCAAGGCCTCTACAATGTATATGAAAGAATTAGGATGAAATATCCGGACGTGCTGATACAGGCTTGTTCGTCGGGCGGTGGACGGGTGGAATATGGTATATTGAAATACCATCAGGAGGTATGGACGAGTGATAATACCGATGCTCGGAGCAGAATCTTTATTCAATATGGAACAAATATGATCTATCCGGCACTTGTTATAGGTTCTCATGTGTCAGTAGTGCCTAATCATCAGTCAAAAAATATTACTCCTCTAAAGTTTCGATTTGATATGGCGATGAGTGGCCGTTTCGGGATGGAATTGCAACCTAAGAATTTGTCGGAGGAAGAAAAATTATTTGCGAAGTCTGCGATTGAAAATTATAAGAGAATCCGGGATATCGTCATGCAGGGAGACTTGTACAGGATCATCTCGCCGTATGAAGGTAAAGGGTTGTATGCATTGATGTATGTCAGCAAGGACAAAAAACGTGCGGTGGTATTCGATTACTGTTTCGAGTATCAGGGGCGTACGCATAATTCTCAATCAGTTAAACTGTTTGGCCTTGATCCTGCAAAAGAATATAAAGTGACAGAGCTGAACGTGGATAAATCCAATTATTGGGGGAATAACAAAGTCGTTAGCGGAGAGTATCTGATTAACGAAGGGCTCAACCCCAAGCTGGAAAAAATGTATGAAAGTGCTCTCTTTCTTTTAGAGGAAGCCAACTGATTTGCTTTTTTTAATTTTCAGAAAAATATTTTTTATTCTTATAAATGTTGTTATTTGTTTTATTATAAGTTTTTTATATTGTAGTTTCCACTGCGTAAAAACCTTTCTCAGACAGTGTTTCAGTGTTAATACCGGTTAAAGTTTGTATAATGGTGCAGCGTTTTGTCTTTTTGCACGTCTATCTTAATGTGTAAACGAGATCTCAAACACAAATTACACTGTTTTTTTAACTAAAAAAAAGAAAGGTTATTATGAAAAGAATTTCTGTTTATTTATTGGGTTTGATAATGTCAGGTGTGTTATTCGTCGCATGTGATGATGACGATGATGATAAACTGACATTCGACAAGACTAGTGTCGAAGTAATTATTGGTGAAGAAGCCGTTGCGAAAGTAAGCGGCGGGGTAGCTCCCTTTAAAGCGGATGCGGCTGATAAAGCGGTGGTTGAAACAACTGTGGACGGGAGAGATATAACTCTCAAGGCCCTGAAAGTAGGGAATACTACCGTGAAAGTTACCGATAAGGATGGTCTGGAAGCTTCCATCGCTGTTACGGTAAAGGAAGATCCTTATGCGGAAGATAAAGCGGATGCCACTGTACGTATCAAATGGGGTGAAAATAAGAAAGTATCGGGCACCGATGCTGGAACTTATACTCTCATTAAGTCTACAGAAAAAGATGTCATTTTTTCATGGATAAACGAAGAGGAAGATGAATCGTGGGTTTTGACATTGGAAGATCCCCAAGATAAGATCGGCGGCGTGAAATCCACAGGCCCGGCCACTCCCGTAGGAAAATTGACCGTAACGGAAAAAGGAAAAGATCCCGTTGATTATGATGTCGCTGCATGGAGCCTTCTGCAAGCCCAACCGGCTGATGAAGAGGAAGGAACGCCGGACACTTACTGGATTTCCTTTAATGCGAATACCAAAGAAGGACTTGTTGTAGCTCCCTTGAAGGTGGAAACCGAGTAAAAATAAGAAGTAGATTTTATTTTCACTTTACCGGTATCTTATTTCAATGCGTGTATTGAAAGAAGATACCGGTTTTTTGCCTTTCTACGCAATATCTTTTTTACCGAATATTTTCAAAGAAATTCTGTAGGGAATAACTATCCAGGCAATTAAAAAAATAAATGACAGGATTGTGCTGAAAGTACTCCCGAGGAAATGGGTAAATACAGCTCCCGAATAACCCAGCATGGCGGATACATCCAATTGCATCATGATTTGAAGACGTGCCAGATCCACCGGATTGAGCATCAGTAACAATACGGTCAATATGTCGATGGGATAATCGCTGAATTGAAACAGGAGAAACATCATGATGGCGTCATACAGCAATGTGAAGAACAGCCAACAGAGGATGGAGAGACCTATCCCCACCGATTTATCGTCGGTCATTACCGCTATCAAAAAGGCAATGGAGGCGGATATAAGCGTGATGCCCACTCCCATGGCAATGATCAGGAAGCCGGTGCCATTAAAGGAGTAGATGAGGATTGGAATGCCGGCACCTAACAGAAATGCCATGCAGAGACTGGTGGAAACTCCTGCATAGAGGCTGCTCCATAACTTTCCCCTTTTGATGGGCTGACTGAGCAAAAGGGTGATAAATTCCTTACTGTTATAGATGTATATGGTGGAGTATAGCAACGCCATAAGGGGTACACTGAAGAGGACAATATAGGTCACGGTCAGCAATCCCTTGGAAAGGCTCTCTTCGAGCAGAAAAGATATCCACGAAACCAAGGCAAGGACTATGAAATAGACAAATGTTATTTTGCTTTTCAGGATATCGAAAAATATGATGCGGGCAATATTATTCATACTCCGTTTGTGTGAGAATTTTCATAATGGCGCCGGTAATCGTATGTTCACCAGTATCTTCCAGTAGTAAACCGACCGACTTATAAAACAGAATCCGGCCTTCTTCCATAAATATGACATGTGAAGCGAGGTGGTCCAATTCACTGATCACGTGTGAAGTGATCAGGATGAGTTTGCCTTTTTCCTTCTCTTTCAGGATTTTTTCCTTCAGTATCCCCGATGCCAGGGGATCGAGGCCGGCAAAAGGCTCGTCGAGGATAACTATTTGCGGGTGAAACATGAACGCAAGTGCGGCGCTCACCTTCTGTACGGTTCCCCCGGAGAGCGTTCCCATTGTTTTGGTAGATATCCGATCGAGGTGGAACGAGTGGTATAATTCGTCGTCCGTATCGTTGATCTCCGGTCTTACGGAGCGTATCAATCGGAAAGTATTCTCCACCGATAAATTTTTTGGGAAGTTGGCCGACTGCGGCATGAATCCGATCAATTCCCGAGTGCGGGGATCGTGATTTGCATTGCGTCCGGAGATCATCACTTCACCTTTCGTAGGTGTGACCAGATTGAGTATACACTTGATAAGGGTGGTTTTTCCACATGCATTGGGACCTATTAACGCGATGCATCTATCTCCGGCTTCAAATGTCAGATCGATACCTTTCAGCGCATGCAGCTTGCGGTAATATTTATGTATGTTCTTAATCGTAATCATAGAGTATATGGCTTCATTGAGGGCTTGTCGTCCACGAAATTCCGGGGTGTGACTGTGGGGATGATCCTTTCGGCTTGTTCCAACAGGTCGACCAGGAAGCTGCGAAAGAACAGCATTGCCGCGGGAGTATATTCCGAAATAACGGCAAACAGGCTCAGTGGATGGTAGGGGACGTCCCCAATGCCGTCCCGGTCGAGATCATATCCCCTGTATTTATCCCAGTAGTTCTCACTGAAAAAATTTTTTTCGGAAGTGCCGTTGGTAGTAATATCGAAGGTGTTCCCCAAAAAATTATTCATGGTGAATGTATTCTCTGTACTGCTTGACATCAGGCGTATAGCCCATCCATTCCCGCTGAAAATATTCTCTTGCAGCGAAAGCGACAGCCCTCCATCCATCAGTATGCCCACCGTATTGCCGGTGAATTGATTACTTGCAATATTTCCGTGTGATATATCCTTGAGAAGGAGCCCGTAAGAAGCGCCTCCCTTATTATTGTCGAAGGTATTGTGCAGCATATTGATCCGGGAAGAAAACATCACTGCCACCCCGGCCCCGTTTTCACTGAAGCGGTTATATAAATATTCGTCTTCATTAGAGAACATGAAGTGCAGGCCATATCGTAGGCATTTAGCCACATCATTGTCCCGGACAAGGGAATTGGAGACAAATTCGAGGTAGATACCATCCCTGTGGCTACGGATATGATTTTTTCCTATCTCCAAATTTTTGCACTTCCAGCAATGGATGGCATTTCCCATCAATGAGCTTTCACCGATGGATGTTTTTATCCGGTTGTTGGTTATCCGGCAATCCTCCGCGTCTTGGACGAATATCCCGATGGAGTTGTCCGTGAATTGATTGTTATTGACAACGATACCCCTGTATCCTTTGTTTATTTTCAATCCGGCATAGTCGGTCAGCGACGATCTCCCCGAATTGACGATGACGAATCCTTCCATAAACACACTGTCCGCAAAGACAGAGACCACATCGCCTTGCTGATTGCCGTCGATCACGGGGTCGCCGATTCCCATTAAAACGACAGGGAGGGAAATTACGACCACTTCCCGGTATGTTCCCGGATGGACGATGATACTGTCACCCGCCCCGGCTGTTTGCAAAGCATCCGTAATGGTATTGATGGAGAGTCCTTTCCCCACATGGATGTTGCCGGCAGTGAGCGGGAAAATCAGGCTGCAGGCGATAAGAGAAAGGAGTCGCTTTGCGTTTAAAAATTGATCTCTTCCCATGAAACGACCTCCGCAGTGAGTTGTTTTGCTGCCGCTTCGGCTTCCCGGCGGGTTTCGAATGCGGCTATGTTGGCGCCCATTGGACTTTTGATCTCACCCCCTCTGATGTAAAATGCGTTTTTAGCCTCAATGAATTGATCTTCATTCAAATAATCGGATACATAAATCTTTCTTATTTTTAGATCTTTATTTTCTTTTGTGTAACGGATAAGACAGGAGAGATCGTCGAATTTAAGACAGCGTCCCTGGCCGGTGATGATCTGTGTGTCGAATTTAGAGTCTACAATGGTCATCCTGCATGCTTCACACTGGTCCTGATTCATCCGGACGGGCTGTGCATTGTCACTTACGCAAGAGAAGAAGGATAGGAGAGGGAACAAGAGGAGCATGGGCGCGGCATGTTTCTTTCTGAAAATCTTATCAATCCGATATTCCTTGATAATGATAAATATCAGTAGTAAAGCTACCACGAGGATCAAAATACCACCTATGTCGGGTATGGAATAGGCTCCGAAATTGAGGAGTTGTTTGTATCCCAAAACCGGTGGTGAATAAGACATGCCCGGCACTTTTATAGCTGCCGACGGATCGAGGTTATGACCGTAATTGTAATTCCATCGGTAGAAATCAATCAGTGAAATGATGCCGAAAATAATAAATGAAATGAAACTTATCAGCGACATTTTCCTGCTTCTCATAATGGCAGTGACCAGGAACAATAGGGCGAAGGCCGCTAAAATATAAGGTAAAACGGTAAATTCGATAAAATTCTCTGTATGTAATGTCTGCATGCCTATGTAGTGGTTAAGGCCGTTAATGGCTTCCACATCTCCTCCTATTTTATTGGGATAGAGCTGTAATAATAATCCCTCAGGATATTGGGGGGCGGTTAATTCGATTCTCCATAAAGGAACGAAAATGGATGTGACGAGTATAATCGCGCATAGAATGAATAAAACTCTCGATAGGGTGGATATTTTATTTTTACTCATAATCAGTTGTGTTTATTGAAGAGGAGAGAAAGGGTTTCCTTCCCCTCCTCCTCCGGGATTTTATTTGTCTGTAGGTTTATTTGCCTGTGGTCTTATCGTCTAATGTGTAAGATAGAGGAACGTTGCTTCCCCGGGCTGAAACACGTGCATAACCTTGCATTTCCTGATGGAGCGCGCTGCAGAAATCGGTACAGTAGAAGGGGTAGATGCCTGTCCTGCCCGGTACCCATTTTAAAGTTTGGGTCTCACCCGGCATTACCAGTAGTTCGGCGTTTGTATTCCCTTTTATGGCAAAGCCATGAGGAATATCCCACTCCTGTTCGATATTGGTCAAGTGGAAGTAGACGGTATCTCCCACCATTATCCCTTCGATGTTGTCGGGTGCCATATGGGAACGGATGGCAGTCATATATACATGCACTACATTTCCTTCCCTGACTACTCTTGCCTCTTTTTCGGTCTTGGCCACGTAGGGATGGTTGTTTTCATCGAGTGGATAGTATTGTTTTTGGTTGTCTTTGATCATCGCGGCCGGAATTGCCACGGCATAATGCGGTTCACCGATGGTGGGAAAATCAAGGAGGAGTTTCATCTTATCCCCACTGATGTCGATCAGCTGCGCACATTGTGCAAGCTCCGGACCGGTGGGCAGGAAGCGGTCCTTGGTGATTTTGTTATAGGCAACCAGGTATTTCCCGTAAGGTTTTCTGGTGTCTCCGCCCATTACCGAGAGATGCCCCACTGAGTATGTGGCCGGTATCCTGTCCAATACCTGTAAATCCTTGACGTTCCACTTCACTATCTCGGATGAGACGAAGAAGCTGCTGTAGGCATTTCCCTTGTCGTCGAACTCGGTATGCAAGGTTCCCAGTCCCGGATTTTGTACTTCTCCGTACAGGGCGGCTTCATAGTTGATGACATTGATTCCTTCTACTTCACCCTCAAATGCTTTCTCTTCGATGGCCTTTTGGATTTTGTCGAAACTGAAGACCGGAATGGTTGTGGCCAGTTTCCCGCTGGCTATGATGTACTCTCCCGTAGGATCTACATCTATTCCGTGTGGTGATTTCGGGCACGGGATGTAGTAAATACAGCCGGTCAGGTCTTCGGCTTTCAACACAACGGCTTCCTCTATGATCTTAGAAGAGGTCATATGTTTTTTTTCATCGTATATGTTATGTGCGTATGGGCTTTTGACGGTCTCCCCTTTGCCTGCTTTCAGCAGTTCTTCCACTTTTTTCCAGTTGACTGCGAGCACGAAATCCTTGTCGTTTTGTGAGGCATTAACTTCAAGGTGGGTATGTGATTGTTCCGAGTTATAGCAGGTGAAGAAAAACCATCCGTGTGATTTGCCTTTCCCCGGGTGTGCAAGATCGTAATTAAAGCCGGGTAATGCCAATTGAAAAGATAGCTTCATCTCTCCGCTCACCGGATCGATACTGACAAAGCTGATATGTCCCTTGAAATTCTCCTTGTAACTGTTGATGGGAACATCGCCGTCAACGTAATCGGGTGGAACGCTGAACCGTGTCCCTGCCACGATATACTCGGTATTCTCAGTTACAAATGCCGAAGAATGGTTCCCGGCGCTGTTGGGTAATTCCAGCATTTCCATCGTTTTAAAGGTCTTCAGGTCGATCCTTGCTATACGGGGAGTGTTATTGGCATTGAGGAATACCCATCGACCGTCGTATTCACCATTGGTCATCGAGAGGTTGGGGTGATGTGAATCGTCCCAGGGTACTTCACCAAAGGAAGTGTTCAGCATAGGTTTTGTTTCTTCACTGAATCCCCATCCGTTTTCGGCGTTCACTGAAAATACGGGGAGAACCTTGAGCAGCCTGCCTGAAGGAATACCATATACGGCTAATTGGCCGCTGAAACCTCCTGACACAAAATTATAAAATTCGTCATAATTTCCCGGTGCGACATACGTTTTCACCGCCGCATCTTCACTAAAAGCACTTGTCGCAGTTTTTGGCCTGCATGAGGACAGACAGACAACGGCCATGAGCATCGTCAATGCCATTAGTAACAATTTTTCTTTTTTTTGAGTTTTCATTTGAGTAGAGTTTTAGTAAAATATGATATTTTCGCATTAGTAGCCTTTCTTTTGCAGGTTATGGTTCTTATATGAAGGTGAGGAGTAAATCCCCACGGGTGCCTTGTTGTGGCGTAACGCCAGGCATGATAGTATGAGAACTGATAATTTCAGCGATAAAGGTAAAATTTTCATAGCTAAATAGTATTTTTGTTAACTTAATTAAATGTAAATGTATTTAATTAAGTGGAATGGGTTTTTGGAATTGAGGAAATATACAGGTTCCTGCTTTTGTTTAAGCCTTTTGTTCCTTCAAAACAAAAAGTATCTGAAGTTGTTAAAAGGATTGATCTGGTTATATTAAACTAATTCGATTTTCACGCATCAAAATGGTTTACTTATTGCAAACAACACCACTATGAATAAAATTTCATTTATGCTCCTCCTTCTGATCATTGCATCAGGAGTGTTTTCCCAGAATAACAGACAAATGAACAGAACCCAATATGCCAATGAGTGGGCCAAAGTGGCTGAATTTGAGAAAGAATCACTGCCACAATCGGCTTCAAATGCCGTAAACGCCATTCTACAACAAGCCGTAAAAGATAAAAACAGTCCACAAGTCATTAAGGCGTTGATCCATCAGGGGAAATATGACCTGACGATGGACGCGCAAAACGATACGCTTATCTTTCACAATCTGAGTGAGATGCTGCAGAAGAGTAATCATCCGGTGGAGCAGTCGGTATTGCATTCCATGTTGGGGGAGTTATACCTGCAATATTACCGAAAAGACCGGTGGAATATCGATCAACGTACAGATTTGGGAGATTTTGTGCCGACGGACATGAAAGAATGGACGTCTAACATTTTTTACGGCAAAGCCGTGGAGCATCTGAATGCCTCGATAGCACGGGAGAAGGATTTGTTGAAAGTAGAAGTGGCTGCATATACCGACGTGGTGGAGTTGGGTAAGGATTCGAGGCGGTTTTATCCCACCATGTATGATTTTTTGATGCGCCGTGCCATAGAATTGTCCGGCGAAATAGAAGGGGGAGAGGACTTGAGCCGCATGCTGGCAAGGAAAAATATTTCTCAACAATCGTTGTTTGCCTCGGCAGAGGAGTTTGTCGGGCTTTCGATTGATCCCCAATCGGAGGAAAAGGAATTGTGGGTGCTTGAATACTATCGGCTGCATTTGACTTCATTGCTCGGTAGGGGGTTGCGACAATCTGTACTACTGACAGAACTTGAAAAACTGGATTATTTATCACGGTTGTATAATGCTTACCAGGCATATGCTCTATCCTCTCTGGAGACATTGCTGACGAAATGGGAGGGCGACCCGTTTAGCGTGGAGGTCATCGACAAACTGTGTAATTTTTATCTTCAGAAGATCAATTTAGTCAATCCGGAAGATACAATAGTGCGAAAAGAGAAGACCGCCGAGGTGTATGAATTATTACGGAAAACCATTGATGATTTCCCGAAATATGAGCGTATTTCCATCCTCCGGAATAGATTGTCACAACTTACCGAACCGAATTTTACCGTTACGGGGGCAAGTACATTCCCTAAAGAGGGCAGGAAAGAGTTGAAAGTGAATTTTAGGAATATCCGGTCACTTACCGCCAAACTTTATCGCCTCAACTCACCCGTAGAGGGATTGGAAGAGCGGTCGAAAGTCAAAAGTCAGATAGCGGGCAAACGGATGCTTGTGAAAGAAATAGCCATACCGTTGCCCGATATGCCCGAATATTGGCAGGGGAATACGTTGTTTACTGTGGATGTAACTGATTATGGCGCTTATTTGCTCACCTTCGTCTCTTCGCCTGAATCGGACAATACCATACACCCGGAGTATTATTTCTCGGTTTCCGATTTTGCTGTTTTTACACGGGGCTCGTCCGAGAAGAAGTATGACTTTTTCGCTGTGGACAGAACGACCGGAGTACCGGTTCCCAACGCCCAAATCGATATCTATAAGCTGCCGGGTAACTGGAACAATTCACGACTTGCCCTGGTACAGTCGATTATCACCAATGAGTCGGGATTGGCCGTATATGAAAAGAAAATCCCGAACAATGATGTTTTTTATCACGCTGTTTCAGGAGAGGACAGGGGTTCTGTGCTGAACAGGTTGCCATCGACTTTTTATGCATATTCAACCGAAAATGATGCGGTGCGGGAAGAAGTAACTCTTTTCACCGACCGGAGTATTTACCGGCCGGGGCAGACGGTCTACTTCAAAGCGATTTACTACCGTAGCAGTGCGATGGAGCAATCTGTTATCCCGGGTAAGGCCATTGAGTTGGTATTGCGGGATGCCAATCGCCGGGAGATCTCAAAACAAACCATCACCACCAACGAATTTGGTTCTGTTGCCGGTGAATTTGTAGTGCCCCAGGGTGTATTGCCGGGTTCATTTATGATTGAGACCGGAAAGGGAGGGGCGAGTTTCCGGGTGGAAGAATACAAACGTCCTACCTTTGAAGTGACTTTCGACAAGATAGAAAAAACCTATCAATTTGGAGAAGAAATCAGTCTGAAAGGTAGAGCGGAGAGTTTCTCAGGTATAAAGTTGCAAGAGGCAAATGTGGAATATTCGATTACACGCCGGCAGATGTGGTGGCGCGTTTGGGGCGGAAACAGTACCGATCATTATGCGGCGGGCAGTGTCGCTACCGATAAGGAGGGTCGTTTTGAGATCTTGTTTACCCCGGAGAAGCCGGATGAACTGCGCTCTTCCAAAGAAATATACACCTTTGTGGTGGAAGCGACTGTGACCGATATTAACGGAGAGACACAATCGGGCACTTATACCGTCACGGTGGGGGATGTTTCCATGATTTTGTCTTTGGAGATGGTCGACCGGTGGGTAAAGGAGAAAGACGAAAAAATCGTGATCACTGCCAAAAATCTGGATGGTAATGATGTGAATGCTGAAGGAACTTATCAGGTATTCTCATTACAGGAAAATGATTCTATACGTCAACGGGTGGTGGAGGGCATGTTTAAGACGGGGGCGCAACCGGCATTGAAAAAACAACTGGTTGGTTTAGAGTCAGGAAAATATAGGATCAAGTTGGAATCGAAAGACGACCGGGGAAATCCTATCGGGACGGAGAAAGATATCATTCTCTTTTCTTATGCGGATAAACGTCCTCCAATAAAAACCAATGATTGGTTTATCGAAAAAAACAAAAATTTCTCACCGGACAAAAATGGAGAAGTGATTCTGGGTGTCTCGGAGAAAGTACATGTTTTGTATGAGTTATGGCAGGAAAATACCTTGGTGGAACGGAAATGGATTGGGTTGGACAATGAAAACCGGCTCTTCTCAATTCCCTACAAGGAACAATATAAGGAAGGTGCCACTCTCATGCTTACTTATGCGAAGAGTGAGAAATTTTATAGTCGCAGGGTGGATTTCCTCCCGGAACGAGATCAAAAAGAGCTGAATGTGAAATTGGATGTGTTCCGTGACAAGATTCGTCCCGGAGCGGCAGAGGAATGGCGGATCACCGTGGCCGGTCCGGATAGTATACCTGTGGTGGGGGAGGTAGAGGTGCTGGCGTCGATGTATGACTTTTCACTCGACAATATCTACCCGTCCGGCAATTGGACCCTTTCTCCTTCGCATTTTGTCCGGTATAGGCCGGCAATGAGATTGGAGAACGACCGGTCATTCCTCAATGAATCGGCATATGGCTATATGTCGCCGCAATGGGAGCAGGTTTCTTCGTTTGAGTTCGACCGGTTTAACTGGTTCGGCTATTCCATGTTTTACGCCGGCAGGATGATGCTAAGGGGTATGGGAGCAGGCGGAGTACAGTTACAGAAGTACAAGTATGGCAGTTCACAACAGTTCGTGCAGGAGTCGCAAGCTATAGATATCGAGGAACTTAGCGAGAATAAGGTGTTCTCTGTTACAGATGTGGCAGCGGCACCTATGATGACGCAGGGTAAGGGGGTAAGGGAAGGTAATGAAGAGTCCTCCCCGGCATTCATGGCGGATGGAGATGAAAACGGGGGGCTCCAAATACGACGGAATTTCAATGAGACCGCTTTCTTCTTTCCGCAGCTAAGAACCAATGATAAAGGCGAGACTCAAATAGCCTTTACTGTGCCTGAAAGCAATACGCGATGGCGTTTCCGTGTGCTGGCACATGATAAGCAGTTGAATACCGGAGCGGCGGAAGCGTTTACCGTGTCGCAGAAAGAGTTGATGGTGACGCCCAATATGCCACGGTTCCTCCGTCATGGTGATCGCACGGCGATATCTACCAAAATATCGAATCTCTCGGAGGAGGCGGTCAATGGCAGCGTGAAGCTGGAATTTTTTAATCCTGTTACGGAAGAAGCTATCGATAATATAACGGTTAATAACCGGGATCAGTTGTTTTCTTTGGCACAAGGCACCTCTTCGGAAGCATCATGGACATTTGACGTGCCGGTCAATATCGATATACTTGGAGTGCGGATTGTAGCGCAGAGCGAGCAATTCAGCGATGGTGAGCAGCATGCGTTGGCGGTGCTCCCCAATCGGATGATGGTGACCGAAAGCATGCGGATGGATTTGAATGCCAATCAGACGAAAGGGTTTACCATGAATGGGCTGATTGACCGGTCGTCCAACACTATTCAGGATTATCGGCTGACGCTTGAATTCACTACCAATCCTGCATGGTATGCGGTACAGGCACTGCCGGTGCTGGGTGAACCGGATAGCGACAATGCAGTATCATGGTTTGCCTCCTATTATGCCAATTCGTTGGGAGCACACATTGGAAAATCTTTTCCCAAAGTGAAGGCGATGATAGAAGCATGGAAAAAACAGGGAGGAAGTAAGGAGACTTTCCTCTCTAACCTGGAGAAGAACCAGGAATTGAAAAACGTGTTGCTGGAAGAGACGCCATGGGTAATGGAAGCCCAAAATGAGTCGGAACAGAAAAGGCAACTGGCATTGCTGTTTGATCTGAACCGGAGCCGTAACCTTACCTCTTCGGCAGTTGGCAAATTGCAGGACTTGCAAACCAATCAGGGGGGCTGGAGCTGGTTCAAGGGCTTTAATCCGAGTATAAGTATCACCCAATATATCCTTTATGGTTTTCACCGCTTGAAGGAGTTGGATGTTATAGAGTTTTCTGGCGATATTCTTTCGATGCAGGGAAATGCAATTTCCTATATCGATGTAGAGGCCCAGCGCCGTTTTGAATCGCTCAAAAAATATAATAAGGAGTGGAAAAAGACCAAGACCATTTCCATTACCGATCTTGAGTATCTCTATGTCCGTTCCGGTTATACCGGGTATAAGTTGGACAAAGAGACGAAAGAGATGACCGATTTTTACCTTTCCGTGGTGGAAAAGAACTGGACGCAGTATGGATTATATGAACGCTCGCTGATTGCCATCCTGATGAGCCGACAAGGGAAAACAACTGTGATGGATGATATATTGAAATCATTCCGAGAACATGCCACCCGTTCGGAAGAGCAGGGTATGTATTGGGCGAATAACCGCGCACACGTTTTTATGTCGCAATCGGCCGTATCGGTGCATACTTTTATCATGGATGCTTTCCGTGCGGGGGGGGCCAAGGTGGAGGAGATGGATGAGATGAAGCGGTGGCTCCTGAAGCAAAAGCAGACACAGTTATGGGAAACCACCCATGCCACGGCTGATGCTGTATATGCGTTGCTGAGCAGTGGCAGTGACTGGTTTGCCGTAGAGGGGGAAACTACTATCTCACTGGGTAAATTGCGGGTAGAACCGGAGAATAAGGAGTTGGGCAGCGGTTATTTTAAGGAATCATGGAGCCGGACGGAGATAACGCCCGAAATGGGTAAAGTAACGGTGGAACACCGGGGAGGCGGTCCCGCCTGGGGCGCACTTTACCGGCAGTATTTCGAGGATATGGACAAGATTGAAAAAACCGACGCATCGCTCGATATCGGGAAACAACTCTTTGTGGAGAAGACCACTGCATCGGAAACGCAATTGGTACGCATTACCGAGGATAGTCCGCTGGAAGTGGGAGACAAAGTAGTGGTGCGGCTGACCGTGAGGAGCGATCGTGATATGGAGTTTGTCCATCTGAAGGATATGCGTGCTGCCGCATTCGAGCCGGTCAATCAGATTTCTGCCATGGGGTGGCAGAACGGAATCCCTTATTATCAAACGTCGAAAGATGCCTCTACCGGATTCTATTTCGATAATTTGCCGCGGGGTACCTACCTGTTCGAGTATGCGGTATATGTGAATCGGCCGGGCATCTATTCCAACGGGATTACCACCATCCAAAGTATGTATGCTCCTGAGTTTACATCACATACCGCCGGAATGAGAATTATTGTTAAAGAATAAACAAGCTTTAAACGAATTTGTTACTTTTGTATCTGTATAAACAAAGAGATGTTACCAATGCATGAGAGGGTAATGATGAAAAATAAATAATGGAAAGATGAAAAAATTGAGTTTAGTAGTATTATTGACTGTTTTTGTGGGCAGTATGGCTTTTTCTCAGAAGCAGAATAATCCGGAAATGGATTTTAAGAGAACGGAGCATAATTTCGGTATTATCAAAGAAGAGATGGGTTCGGTTTCTACACAGTTTGAATTTACCAATACAGGTAAAAGTCCGCTTATCATCCAACGAGTATCGGCATCTTGCGGTTGCACTACTCCCAGTTATACCAAAGAACCGGTATTGCCGGGCAAATCGGGGACTATCTCCGCCACTTATTCCACCGTGCGGCGTCCCGGCACATTTAACAAGACGATCCGGGTATACACGAATGTCCCGGATACGGTATATGTGCTCACTATTAAAGGAAATGTAACACCCAAACAATAAATATCGTTTCGATAGGAAATAAAGGCCGGATGAACTATCTTTGTAGAAGTTCATTCGGTTTTTTAATTAAATACGCAAGGTTCGTATGTGTATTTGAAATATATGTAACTAAAACCAAGGTCTTTAGATGCAATTACACAATTTACGAAACTTCAAGAATAAAGATATGATGGAACATCCCGAAAACGATCCGAGGTATAAAGGGCTTATTGTCAATAAAGGAGTCTCCCGACCACCAAGTGTGAATCCGTACTTGCAGAAAAAGAGCAGGGAACAAGAGCGTTCTGTGACAGACTATGTTGAAGGTATCCTGGCGGGTAACAGGGTGGTACTTAGCCAGGCCGTGACCTTGGTAGAGAGTTCACGTCCTGATCATCAGGAAAAAGCACAGGCCATTATCGAACAGTGCCTTCCTCATGCCGGTAATTCTATCCGTGTAGGGATTACCGGTGTCCCCGGAGCAGGTAAGAGCACCTCTATCGACGCGTTCGGGATGCATCTGCTGCGAAAGGGTCATAAGCTGGCAGTGCTGGCTATCGACCCGTCGAGTGAACGATCGAAGGGCAGTATCCTCGGTGATAAAACAAGGATGGAAAAACTCTCTTTGGAACAGGATGCTTTTATTCGGCCTTCTCCTGCCGCAGGATCATTGGGTGGGGTAGCCCGTAAGACCCGGGAGACCATTGTCCTTTGTGAAGCAGCCGGATTTGATTATCTGTTTGTGGAGACCGTGGGAGTAGGGCAGTCGGAGACCGCTGTCCATTCAATGGTCGATTTCTTTTTGTTGATCCAACTCGCCGGCACGGGTGATGAGTTGCAGGGCATCAAGCGGGGGATTATGGAGATGGCTGACGGTATCGTGATCAATAAAGCCGACGGAGATAACATTGAAAAGGCGAAGATGGCGCAGCGTCATTTCAGCAATGCGTTGCATCTTTTTCCGCTTCCCGAGTCGGGATGGTTGCCCAAGGTGCTAACCTATTCGGGATATTATAGCCTTGGCATTCCTGAAGTTTGGGAGATGATTCATGAATATATCGATTTTGTGAAGGAAAACGGCTATTTCAATCGCAAGCGGAATGAGCAGGCTAAATATTGGATGTATGAAACCATTAATGAGCAATTACGCAACAGTTTTTACCGGGATCCGGAGATTGCCGGGTTATTGGAGAAACTGGAAGATGATGTCCTCTGTAACCGTAAAAGTTCCTTTATTGCCGCCAGGGAGGCGCTGGACCTCTTTTACTTGAAGAAAAGGTGAGATTTGAAGACAGTATCAGTACACTTTGATAAATGAGAGAGCACCGTTTTTTGAATTCTTTTAGCCTTAAATAAAAATATATTATAAAAGTTTCGATGGTTAGTTTTCGAACAAGTTTGCCCTTTACTCTTTGGGCTGAATGAAAAAATCCCTATAAATGGGGATAATATATGTGAATAATTATTAGTTATTGGGATTGTATACCTCAATTGGTATTATTAATTTTGTAAACCGGAAAATAAGCAGGGTGATTTCAAATTGATAGCAAGAATGGAGTAAAAATAGAAATATTTAATTACATTTGCGGTGTTTGTTTGTTTTTGGTTATAAATGGAGCGTTGCTTTGATATTTTTTTTGCAGGTTAATTTTGTAAAGTTGATTAAAATCACATAATTACAATATATTATTGTATCGGAATCCCTTTACGGTTTTTTATTAAATAGCAAATAAGAGCTCAATGATTATCATCTATTTCTTGTTTGTTTATTTATTTCTGTCTGCTTTATTATGAAAGTTTGTCCTTCTTATTAAATTACTTTAAAATGAAAATTCGTTCTACTCTCATTGTTTTATTACTATCCACTGTCTCCTGTGCATCCCTGTTTGCAGGGAAAAGAACAGGGTGTTTTGCAATTGTTGTTGATAAAGAGGTGATGGAAAATTGTGGTGCTTCCATCCATAAATATGCAGCTTCTGTCGAAGCGGATGGTCTCAGAACGCATATTATTGTAGATAAATGGAATATTCCGGATTCCATCAGGGGGGTGTTATACGCTTTATATAAAACAGATAATCTGGAAGGTGCCGTATTTGTAGGAGATATACCTGTCCCGATGATTCGTAATGGGCAGCATCTTACCACCGCATTCAAAATGGATCAGCGAAGACCATGGGATCAATCTTCCGTTCCGTCCGACAGATTTTATGATGATTTTGGTTTGAAATTCGATTATATCCGGAAAGATAGCGTCAATACTCTCTATCATTATTATAATTTGTCTCCTGAAGGGGCACAATCGGTAAACAGTGAAATTTACAGCGCAAGGATTAAACCTCCCCAGTATGAGGGTAAGACGAGATTCGAGTTGATTGATAGTTATCTGGAAAAGGTAGTGCGGGAGAAGCAAAATACAAGAAAAATATCCAACATTACCTATTTTACCGGCCATGGTTATAATTCCAATTGCATGGTTGCAAGGGCCGATGAAAGGATAGCACTCACCTCCCAGTTTGTCAATCTGGCCAATGGGAAGGGAATGCTGAATTATATCGACCATAGTTATGATGATTATGTGAAACATCGCCTGATGGCTGAGGTGGGGAGGGAAGATCTGGATGTGGCCATACTGCATCATCATGGTGCGGATGATACACAGCTTCTCAATGGCGCTCCGGTGAAAAGTATGGCCGGTGAATGGCTGGAAATGGCCCGGAAATTTTTCAGGGGAAAAGTCCGTAATGCCAAAGACTCGGTCGCATCGAAACAATATTATATTGATAATTATAATATACCGGAATCATGGTTGGCAAATGTCTTCAATCCGGAGATCGTAATACAGGATAGTTTGCAGGACGCTTTGTTGGATTTGCATATTGAAGACTTGGAGAATTATAAATCCGGCGCCCGTTTTGTACTGTTGGACGCCTGTTTTACCGGCTCTTTCCATCTTGATGATTATATCAGCGGACATTATATTTTTAACCCGGGCCATACCGTAGTGGTGAAGGCTAGTTCTGTGAATTCCTTGCAGGATGTATGGTCTTATCAGTTGATTGGATTGCTGGATCTTGGCGTGAGCGTGGGGAATTGGGCAAAAGAACTCTTTACTCTCGAGTCGCATCTTATCGGTGATCCTACCTACCGGTATGTGAGTAACCGGAGTGATTTGAACGGATTGAATGATGCCATAGCATACAGGAGAGACGATGTCAGATATTGGAAAGGACTGTTGAAGGATCATAATCCGGAAGTGGAAGCATTGGCCATAAAGATGCTTTTTAATAGCGGAAATATTTCGACCGAAGAACTCTACCGTATTCAGACGGAAAATCTCAAACCTACTGTACGCCTTATGGCTTATTACCTGACTCATAAAAAATACAACGAGATGATGGTTCCATCCATCAAGGCCGGATTGTACGACAGCTATGAACTGATACGCCGGTTCGCTGCCCGCGACGCATCCGACAATCAGTCCCCCCTTCTCTTGGAGGATATCATTAAACTCCGCTTGTCGCCGGGGGTAACCAAAAGAGTGGACTTCCAGCTGAAAGGTGCAACCGACGTATATCCCAAAGAGGCAGTCCTTGCGGCATACGATGCGGAACTGAAAGGAAAAGAAGGGATATGGTATGAACAGAAAGCCGAAGAGAGAAAAAGACTGGAAAATTCGCTCACCGGAACTGAGACTGCTTTTAAGAAGCTACTTGATCCTGCGGTTGAACCCCGTAACAAACGATTTACAATCACCGGGCTGAGGAATTCTAATAATGTGGCTTATCTCGACCAGTTGTTCATTTTTATGAAAGACTCGGATGATCATGACTTGAGAGTGCTGTTGGCAGAGGCATTCGGATGGTTTACCCACTCATGGAAAAGGGATGAGATCGTGGCGTTTTGTACTGCACAGGCTGCCGTAGAGAGTGATGAGGCTGTGAAGAATGAACTGTTGCGGACAGTAAGTAGATTGACAGATTGATTGTTTCAGTTAATTCTATTAGATATTATATTGATTAAGGAATAAGATAATTGGTAATCTGACATCTAAAATCTTATTCGATATAAACTCTATTTTAATGGTAATAAATTATGGATAAAAACGGAAATGTGAACCCGAGATATGTGGAATGGAAATCACTATCGCATGTATTGGTTTTGATAATAGTGCTGACATCGGGATCTGTTCAGAGTTATGGACAAACCGGTTCCGCCACATTGAAAGGAAAAGTAGTAGAATCTGAAAATGAAAATATAGCGATTGAATTTGCTACTGTGCAGATCTTACCCCTGGGGGTGGGGACAGCTACTAACAGCAAGGGTGAATTTCAGTTCAACCAGCTATATCCGGGGCGTATCAATGTGAAAATCGATTTTATGGGAATGGAAACAATTGATACTACCCTCACGATTGTTCCGGGAGTTACTGATATGATTTTTAAAATGAAACAAAGCACCTTTAGGTTGCTGGAAGTCACGATAGTAGCCCAGGAAAGTAAGGCGGGAAAAGCAACTTCATCTACTATCTCGAGACAGGCTATGGACCACCTTCAAACCTCTTCGCTGAGGGATATTATGCAACTTTTACCGGGAGGAATCGTATCTCCTGAAAGCGGGCTTGCTACCGCCAAGACGTTTACTATCAGAAGTCTTGGTGCAGATCGTTTGAATGTAAATATCCCCACACCTACCGATGCTGCCAATATGAATAGCATGGGTACTGCCATTATTATTGATGGAGCCCCTTTATCGAATAATGCCAATCTGCAAACCCTATCACCCTCTATCAGTGGCAGCGGGGGGACGATTGGTGGTGGATCATCACCCAATACAGGGCTTGATGTGCGTTCACTCTCGACGGATAATATCGAGTCGGTGGAGGTGATCCGCGGTATTCCTTCGGTAGAACATGGGGATCTTACTTCGGGAGCGGTTATTATACGATCGAAAGCAGGACGTGAGCCGCTGACAATACGGCTTAAAACAGATCCGAATGTTTATCAGGCTTCGGTAAGCAAAGGTGTGAGCTTGGGTGAAGGAAAAGGAAATTTGAATCTTAGCGGTGATTATGCGTATGGTGTCACGGATGCTACAAAAGCATACGCCTATTATCAACGGGCTACCGCCCGGGCAATGTACTCCAACCGGTTCGGAAGTATTTTCAGCAATACTTCGTTTGATTTTTCCCTTGGAAAGGATACCCGGGATAAGAATCCCGATGACCTGCGGAGCCAACTTGAAACAGGTGCCCGGGATGTGGGGCTGCGGTTCAATACAAATGGAACATGGAATCTCAATAAAGGTTGGATGAAAAACGTGAAATATACCCTTTCGGGAAGTTACCGGGATAAACATTCTTATAGCAGGGAACTTCTCGGGAATGCTTTTGCAGCCTATTCTATGTCCAATACCGATGGGGCTATATTGAGCAACAGACCCGGTCAAAAGGTATATGATGCCGATGGAAAAGAGTTGACCCATATCCCTTCGAACGAGGCCAACCTGATTGCCACCTATCTCCCGAACGAATATAAAAGCAGCTATGATATTTACGGAAAGGAAATCAATCTGTTTGCCAATGTGAATGCTTCCTTCTCGAAAAAAGTGGACAATGTGATGAACAGAATCCTCGTGGGAGTGAACTTTAAGACCGATGGAAATCTTGGCGATGGGAAGGTGTATGACCTGAACAATCCCCCTCTGCGAAGTAACACTTCGGAGAATTCATCCCCCAGACCCCGGAAATACTCATCCATACCTTTTGTGAACCAGTTCTCGCTGTATGGCGAAGAAAATTTCTTATGGAGCATTGCCGATCGGGAGTTAACTATACAGGCCGGTATGCGTTATGACCATATAAATGCCAAAAGTGTTTTTTCTCCCCGTTCTAATTTTTCTTTTGACATCCTTCCCGGTAAATTGTGGCTGCGGGGAGGTCTTGGGGTGACAGCAAAAGCCCCTACCGTTTTGTATCTCTATCCGGAAGATGCTTATTACGATTTTGTCCATTTCAATACACTCAATTCTTCTTTTATACCTGAGAATGAGCAACTTTTTTTGGCATCTACGAGAGTATTCAATACAGAGAACAAGGATCTCAAGATTGCTACAAATCATAAGAAAGAGGTAGGAGTCGATCTGAGAATTAATAAAATGCGGTTTTCCGTCACAGCCTATGATGAACAGCTAAGAGATGGTTACAGGTTGGCGAGAACCATAGATTCCTACAGATGGCTGGAGTATATCGAATATGAGGAGGCGACCCATAATCCGGGCGCAATCCCAACGTTACGAGAGAAGGATAAACATAATATTTTTATCTCTTTTGCTACTCCTTTGAATGATGCCAGATCGCATAACCGGGGAGTGGAGTTCGATTTTGATTTCGGCCGTATCAATGCCATACGTACCTCCTTTGTATTGAATGGAGCCTATATGCGTTCCACCGACTGGAATGAAGGGTATAGCTTCAGTAATCAGAAGAATCGCAATGAGCTGGAAAGAAATGTGGGTATTTATGAAAAAGGAGTGGAGAAACTGCAGAGGGAGCGTTTGACTACTACACTGAGAGCTACTCATAATATTCCTTCCATAGGATTTGTACTGACTGCTACTGCGCAGGTGAGCTGGTTAAACAAATACTGGAACAATTATGGCAATGACACCACTTTTGTGGCTTATATCTCGAGGTTGGACGGAAAAGTAAAGCCTTTCGACAATTCACTGAAAGAGGATCCCGAGTTTGCCTATTTGTTTGAGAGCCGAAGTTCCACCAGGGAAGTGGTAGAATCTTATTTTCCCGTACTACTGCTTAACTTCCATCTCACTAAAGAGATCGGGGAGAATCTGAAAGCTTCGTTTTATGTGAATAATATGTTTAATCGCAGACCGTTATACGAAACGAAGCGTTCACCCGGTTCTTTTATCAGGCTTAATATTCCCATGTATTTCGGGTTTGAACTTATGGTAAAACTAAAATAAGCATTCCTCCCATTTGGAATATGTTGGTAAAAATTTTAACAATATGAGACATATAAAATATATATACGCCATATTTCTTCTCTTTCTGTTTATAACTGTCTCCTGTGAGCAGTTTCGGGATGTTTCGAACATCAAGGAAGTGGAGTCATTAAGTGCAAAGATCAATATTTCGTTTGACCTCCAAGGAGCTCCTATGCCGGATGAAGTAAAAGTCAGGCTGACCAATTTTACGGAAAGATATGAACTAGGGGTTGCCGTATCACCCGAAGGAGATATCAAGGTGGATAATATTATTCCCGGTATCTATACCGTTACGGTCAGTGCCGAGAAGAATGAGGATGGTTTTACCTATAATTACAATGGTAATGCCGTGAATGTGAATATTGTGACCAATGATAAGCAAATCGATGTAAAAGTGGGAGCCTCACGGGCAGGCGCGCTTGTCTTTAAAGAGGTTTTCTACTGTGGATCAAAGACACCTTCAGGAGGTTCTTATTTCCGGGACCAGTTTTATGAGATCTACAATAACAGTGAGATCGAACAAAATGTAAGAGGACTTGCCATCGGGTATCTTAATCCGAATACAGCAACAGCCAATCTGCCGGTATGGCCCGGTCCCGATGCAGATAAATATGTCTATGCTTCCAATATCTGGCAGATACCCGATACCGCTGATTTCCCGTTAAATCCGGGAGAATCGATTATTATAGCGCAGATGGCGGATGATCACAAAAAAAGCAATTTAAACCCCAGCTCGCCGGTGAATTTGTTGAGTGCTGAGTTTGAAGGATTGGTAAAGACCACAGCGCTGATACAGGATAACCCCGCTATTAATATGAGTATGGCTTTCTGGCCTTCACCATTACCTCAATGGTTGACTACCGTCTTTGGGGGTGCATTTGTTATCTTCTATCCTCCCGGGCCCATAGATCCTAACAGCCCTACTGAGACTGTAAGTCCGGAAGGCTCTACCGCCAAAAGTTACCGGATACCCATAGAAGTGGTGATAGATGCGTTGGAGAATGTAGGTAATCCCAATCAGATGCAGCTTAAACGAGTGCCTGCCATGCTCGATGCGGGTGCGGCCACGGTAAATGGCACTTATTTGAGTAAGAGTGTGGCCCGGAAAGTGAAGGAGACCTTGCCCGACGGGAGGGTTATCCTGCAAGACACCAATAATAGTACCGACGATTTTGAAGTGATGGATCCACCGGTTATCAGGAGATACGATGTGAAAGTCCCATCCTGGAATACATGGAAATAGCGTTTAACAGGTTATGATTATGAAGAAAGGAAACAGTAAATATGTAAAAGGAGGCTTGGCTATTGTCTTGGCTTTTCAATTTATACAATATGTTCAGGCACAGGAGCAGGAAACGCTTCATTCCCCAGCTTCCATTGAATTGCATAAAGCCCGGTCGGTATGGTTTGATACCGGCAATAGTGCCGGATTGGTATTGGATAATTTAGGGAATTTCGGTTCAATTGAAGCGGGTTACCGGATGAAGAGCGGAGATTTCAAAAGAGTACAGCAGGGAGACAAAGAAAGCACATTGGTAGTCGATACCGAAGGTGGACGGAAACTTGGAGAAACATACCTCTGGGGACGATTTTCCTATAATAGGAATACTACCCGTGATTCAAAATTCAACACGGCTATGCTGGATCCTTACAGGGGGGTACCCTTTTTTCCGGTTGATCCCAATATCAGCGACTGGAAAAAACAAGACTACAATCTGGAGATGAAAGTATCGTCGAGACCCTTTTTTGATAGATATCTATTTGGATTGCAAGCGGTATATACTACGCATACCGGTGCCAAGCAGGTGGATCCCCGATCGGAAATTTACTATTACACCATCAATGTGAAGCCGGGAATCGTCGCCCTTTTGCAAAACCAAGAATTGGGCGTGAACTTTGAATATGAGAATATGGTGCAGGAGACCAGGCATACCAACAGCGACTCCGAGGTGAATCAGGATGTATTTGTCATGAAGGGATTGGGAAACCACTATACGTCGGTGATTGGCGGGTTGCAGTCGTTGGGCGGTTTTAAGTACGATGCCAATAAAGTGGGTGGTGAACTGCAATATGTCCACCATTTTCAGGCGCTCCGTCTTTTAGCGCACGGGGGATATACCTACCGGGTGGAGGATGTGATCAGGGATATCACCAAGCCGAGAAAAGAAGGTTCCATCAAAGAGAAGACCCTCTATGGCAATCTGGCAATGGTGTATGAAGGAATGAATCTGCACCGTGTTGACTTCTCTGTAAGTAGTGACCGGATGAGTGCCATCGAATATGTGCAGGTATTGGATAACAGTTTTGAAGTACAGCAGTGGGTGGATGTATATAGCAGTATCCGTTCTACTTACAGGCAGGATGATATCCGTCTCTCCTATGATTTCTATAAGGGAACCGACCATGCATATCAATGGAAGGTAGGCCTGTTCACCAATTATCGTGCCAACGACGATCTCTATATCATGCCTGAGTCAAAGAGAAATATCAAGAATCTTTATATGGGAGTGAACGGGAAAGTGAATATGAAAGCGGGTGCTTCGGGTAGCTGGACACTGGGTGCCGATTTCAGCTATAAGAGTAATCTCGATGGTGAGTACCATTATGGTGGCGTTGACCCAGAATCCATCGTTATCACCCAGTTTATGACACCTGACTTTGTATACCTGGCGCAGGATTTTTACAAGCTAGGAGGTGCTGTCAGCTATTTTACCGGTATCGGTAATCAGAAATCGGGCATATTCGTGAAGCTGGCTGCCGATTACTATAAACCTTCCAAAGGCGGAGGGGATAGGGTGATAGCCAACTTGGGCGCGGGAGTTACATTTTAAGTTGGATGGAATGAGGATAAGTAAAAAGAGATTGTTTATCGTAACCGGACTGTTTTTTCTCACCCTTTCCCTGTCGGCAACAGGGAAAGGGTTTGCCATCATGGTCGACCGGGCAACTTATAATGCCTGCAAGTCTGAGATAGACCAGTACACATCGATGCTGGAAAGTGAAGGATTCTCTCCCGGGATCTTCTCCCGTGATTGGAAGAACCCGGAGGAGGTGAGGAATATCCTGCATGGCATGTATCGTGACCATTCGCTCGAAGGAGCCTTTTTCATCGGTGATATCCCGGTCCCGATGATTCGGGATGCCCAACATCTTACTTCTGCCTTTAAAATGGACCAGGAGCGTTTTCCTTTTAGAGAGTCTTCGGTACCGTCCGACAGGTTTTATGACGATTTCGACTTGGCATTCGAATACTTGGGGCAAAAAGAGGATGATTCCTTGTTTTTTTATTATTCCCTCAGTGCGGCATCCCCGCAATATATCAAAAGCGATATTTATACCGGACGACTGAAACCGACCCGGAAAGGGGAGGAGGGATACCGGCAGGTCAGGGATTATTTTGTAAAGTTGCTGGCAGAGAGAAAAAAAGAGAATCCGTTGGATGTGATCACCTCCTACACCGGTGAAGGCTCTTTCTCGAACAGTATGACCGCCTGGAGAGACCAGGCGCTCCTGATGAAAGAACAATTCCCCCAGGCATTCAAGGACAAGGATTCCGCGAAATTCCTCTTCTTCGCCATGTATCCCTTTATGAAGGAGTTGCTGGAGGAAGAGTTGAGGCGTGAGGAGATGGACCTGATGTTTTTCCATGAGCATGGAACCCCCGACAGGCAATACCTTACCGCGATTCCTTACAGTGAGGGCGCGGAAGCATATCACGATGCGGCCAAGCGCGTTTTTCGCCGGTCGCTGCAAAGAATAAAGAGTCCCGAAGAGAGGGAAGAGGCCATGGAAAAGTGGATAGAGCATTATCGGATTGCCCCGGCATGGTTTGCAGATGCCTTTTCCAAAGAGAAAATGGAGGAAGATTCACTGTTGGACCTCCGTACCGGCATCGTGCTGGATGATGTTCCACGGATCGCTCCCAATGCCCGGATGGTGATCTTCGACGCCTGCTATAACGGGGACTTCCGTGAAGAGCGTTATATCGCGGGAGAGTATGTTTTTGGAGGAGGAAAAACGCTGGTTACCTTTGGAAACAGTGTCAATGTATTGCAGGACAAGAGTTCATCAGACCTGATGGGGATGTTGGGACTGGGCTTTCGTGTAGGTGAGTGGGCACGGGAGATCAATATCCTGGAGTCGCATATTATCGGTGATCCCACCTTCCGATTCTCCGGAGGAAAAGCCGCGCAAATCGATCTCCATGCTGATGGGCCTGACTACTGGCTCTCCGTGCTTGAAAGGGAAGAGCATCCCGACCTGAAAGGATTGGCGCTGCGTAAACTGTTTTATTTGCAATATGAAGGAATGCCCGAGTTGCTGGTTTCTACCTATCATCATTCCCCATGGTACGCTGTCAGGTTACAGGTATACCATTTGCTGCAACATTATAAAGGGGATGCTTTTGGCGAATTGATAGAGAGTTCCATCTACGATCCATACGAGTTCATTCGGCGCAAGTCGGTCTTCTCCATGGGGCGGATCGGGTCCGACCGGTTTATCCCTTTCCTGGCATCGGTATATCTTAACGATTATCTGGATGAGAGGGTTTATTTTAATGCCATCTTTACTTTCGACCTGATGGATATGGACAAGCTGGAAGCAGAGGTGAAAAAACAACTCGGGGAGAACAACTCCTTTCCCGACAAGGAGCGTGTCTGGAAAGAATTCAAAGCCAGCCTCGATTCCCGTAGGAGAATTGCCGCGATGGCGGATGATGTGATCAACAAGGGGAAGCCGTTGAAGGCAAGACTTTCTGCGGCGAGAATGTTACGGAACTATGCATATCACCACCGGGTGGGGGAATACCTGGACGTGATTGCCGACGATACCGAAGAAGAGTCTTTGAGGATAACCCTTGCTGAAGCATTAGGATGGTTCACACTCTCCCAAAACAGAGTTATTATTGTGAATACTTTTGAAGAAGTGGCCTCCGGATCACAAACGCCGCCGGCGTTGAAGGATGAATTACGCAAAAGCATTGCCCGGATTGAGGTTTATATGAGATAAGATGGATGAGATGAAAAGGATAGCTACTCTTTTATTGTTGATGCTTTCGTGCGGTATTTTTTTACTGCCGGCAGCAGTGCGTATTATTCCCGAGAACGGAAAGTTCGATACCCGGTTTCTGGTCGTGATTGATTCCGGGAGTTTTGCACAGGCCTCGCAAGAGGTGATGGCATATAAAAATGTGCTGGAAGAAGAGGGACTTGGCGTGGTGGTCATGATAGGCGACTGGAATTCTCCGGATGACCTGAAAAATGAGATTATAAAGATATACAGGAAAAAACCGGTGATGGAAGGTGCTGTCTTTATCGGTGATATCCCGGTGGTACGTGTCCGGAATTTCCAACATGCCACCACCGCTTTCAAGATGAATGAAAAAGCTTTCCCGATAGAGGAATCTTCCGTTACCAGCGACCGTTTTTATGATGACCTCGACCTGCAGTTCGAGTTTATCAGCGTGGACGAAAAAAATCCCCGTCATTTTTATTATAAACTCAGGGAGGATTCTCCTCAAGTGATAGAAAGTGATTTTTACTCTGCCAGGATGTTGCCTCCCTCAGATATGGGAAGTGACATGTATGAGTTGCTCAGGAAATACCTTCGTAAAGCAGTAGAAGCCCATAAAGAGGTGAATTATGCCGATAATATCAAATTCTTTAATGGGCATGGTTATAACTCTGATTGTCTGACCGTATGGCAAAACCAACAGTTTGTGATTAGAGAACAGTTCCCCGAAGCGTTCCGTTCCTCCCGTGGAAATGCATTTTATAACTTTCGGCAGGATCCGTTTATGAAGTACAACCTTTTTGAAAGGTTGCAAGCGTCCGGTACCGACCTCTTTGTTTTCCATGAACATGGTGCTTTCGACACCCAGTATATCAACGGGGAGTACCCGGCACCCCCTATCATTGGCATGCACAAGGAAGATGGATACGGCCCTATGGAAGCCCTTTCCATATCCTTGCGGAACAGATACCGGAGATATAGCGGTGAGCGCAGGGAATCCTTTGCGCAAAGTACGATGAAAGAATATAACCTCTCTTCCGGTTTTTTTAGCCGGGAGTTGATGGAGAGTACCCGCAGCAATGATTCTATTTTTGCTGCCGATATCAATATTGTGCTCGCCGACCTACGAAGTATAACCCCCCGGCCGCGGATCACTATTTTTGATGCCTGCTATAATGGTTCATTCCATCAACCCGGTTATGTGGCCGGTTATCATGTCTTTTCGGATGGGAATACGGTGGTGACCCAGGGTAATACGGTCAATGTGTTGCAGGACAAATGGTCGATGGAACTGGTCGGCATGATCGCGGAAGGAGCCAGGATCGGATTCTGGCAAAAGGAATTCCAGTACCTGGAGTCTCATCTCCTCGGTGATCCCACTTTCCGGCTTACACCCGGAACGGCGGCTGCCGACCGTAGTCGTGATGCGGCTACGCTGAACAAAAACCTTGCGTTGCACAAGAAGGACAACAAGGTCTGGCTTGCCTATCTGGAGAGTGATAATCCCAATTTACAGGCGATAGCATTGAAGCAACTCTCCGTGAAGAAACCGAAAGGGTATGATGATATGCTGCTGCGATACCTGAAGGAGAGTCCTTTTTACAGCGTGAGGATGCAAGCCCTGCAACGGATTCTCTATTCATCTTCCGGCAAGCACCTGACGGAAGCGCTGCTCCTTGCCCTGAACGATCCGTATGAGTTGATACGGAGGAATGGCGCGCGTTTTGCCGGTTATTCGGGTGATGAAAGACTGATTGAGCCGTTAGTACATACGCTCCTCTTTTCGAATGAGAGCCAGCGGGTACAGTATGCGGTCCAGAATTCGTTGGCGATGTTCGATTGGGAGAAAGTAAACCGTGAGATAAACCGTCAGGCTACCGGTTCCCATCTGTTGCATCCTTCGGAGACAGCGGCACAGGCTGTATCTTATTTCTCGGGACAAAAAGTGAGGTACGACAAATCTTTGATGGTGATACAGGACAAGACCGCGGAACAACCGGACCGGATTTCCGCTATCCGCCTCCTGAGAAATTATAATAACCACCTACAGGTTGCCGGGTTATTGGAGGTGCTGAAAGACAATAGTGATGATACGGAGGTGAGGGTTGTCCTTGCCGAAGCATTGGGTTGGTTCCGCTGGAGCGTGAAGAAAGAGCAAATAGTGGAAGTGCTGGGGGCTATCCGGAAAGATAAGCAAACCCCAAAAGAATTGCAGGATGAAATAGGACAGAGTATCCTTCGGCTGATGTAATATGGATCAGGGAATCTCCCTTGCAAGGGGTGATCAAAAATAGAGTGTTCCAATTGATCCATAATTGGGGCAAACATATGTATATTGAGGCTTTGCGGGATTTATATTATCATCCGTTAAAGCATGTCCACACATCGGACAATATTTTATTTTTTTATTTGCCTCTATTACTGCTCCAGCATATACATTTTTTTCATTCTATCTGCCTATAGATGTGTAAATTGTCTCATTTTTTTGTTGCATCGTTTTCCATACAATTTGATTTTTTAATTATGCCTACTCTATTTGTGTTATCGTTTTCGGCTTCCCGACTTTGGTTATTAGTAATTACTCATTGCTGAGATGTCCTTGTTCTGATGTATTTCCGGTAGAAGTACGCCGTACTTTTGCCGACCGATTCCCCCAATTTAGCGTGTAGTTGACTCTTGCCATAACGGAAAAGGTGCTTGATTTGCCTCTTTGTCCCGGTTCCTATACTGCATACTCTCCCCGCTGATATATGCATAGTCGTTTTCCTAATTCTTCTCCCCATCATTCTGCACCCGGTCTGCCGTGAAAACCAGTGAACTCTTCTCGTTGAACAGGTAGGTATAGTTCAGTGAAAGGTTATAAATTTTCGCATTGTTATTGTTATTGGAAAACCCTGAAGTGGTTTGCTCGAAACCGGTGGCATCGGATTCCCACTGTCTGGTGTCTGTAAAGATGCGGGAGCTGTTTCGTCTTGAGCGGAAAATGCCTTCCACGGTAATTAGGTTACAATCGTCTATATCGTATCCCAATCCGACTGTAGATGAAATATTTCCCGGGGTTTTCCCCGTGGAAGAATCTTCGGTTAACAGCTTATTCCCGGAATTGTGAAAAATATTCTCTACATTGTTCGATGAAGAAGATTTTCCTTTGCCAAATGATCCGATCAGATAGGTGGACCACTTGCCGGTTCGCCAACGAGTATTGATATTGGTTGTGTTATAATGGATATCACTGTTGTGGTTGGAGCTATGTCCGCCGGTGGCAAACACCTCCATCCGCCTTACGTTGCGCCCGTTGAAATTGCGCAGGTACTGCATCAGATCCGTGCCCTGCATCCGCACCTCCCGCCCGTCCACGTACACTTTGGATACCCTCTTGCCATACAGGCTGATCTCATCGCGCACCACGTTGGTACCCGGAGTAAGTATCAGTATCTGGTCCAAGTCATAATTCCTATAAAAAGGGTTGGCGGATATTTCGGCTACATAACCGGTAGCATGATAGGTGATATTCTTTGCTGTGACCACTACTTCATCCATCATCTGGTTATCCTCAGCCAATATAATTTCCGGGAGAGTGACATCCTTGTCCAACTGTACCGAAGCTGTCTGCTTCATATATCCGATATATGAGATTTCCAGCGAGTAAATACCCGGAGAAGCGGTCATTGAAAACTTACCCTCATTGTCCGTAGAAACTCCATAGAATTTTGTGGTATCGCTCTCATTGACTAATCGAATATTGGCATAAGGCAGCGCCCCGCCTGCCGTCGTCTTCACAACTCCTGAGAGACGCAATACCTGTTGGGCATTCACTGATATAGCGAGAAGTAATAATATCAAAACAAGCGTATAGTATCTCATTTCCTTAATTTTGTCATTTTTTTTTGTATTATACCGTCGGACGGGACGGAATCCGAAATTACATAAAATCCCCTGTCAAGTATTTATACCTGGCAGGGGCATTTTTATTTTGGCGTAAAGGATCAATAAAAAAGTGGCTGAGAGGATCAGTGCCGACCGGGGAGTGGGGTCATTACACTATGGATTTTCCATGGACAATGAAAATAAAAAATCACTTTATTAGAATAAAAAAAATCATCCTATTGGAATAATTATACCATTTTTTTGTAATTTTGCCCTTCGAATCGTTATGGCGCACTCTTCTAACGGTTAGGAAAATTGTTTCTCAGGCAATGAATAGCGGTTCGATTCCGCTGTGCGCTACTTCCCTCTTGGTTTATTCCCCTTCCTCCATGTTGTGGAAGACATTCTGTACGTCTTCGTCCTCTTCAAATTTCTCCAATAATTTTTCTATTTGGACACGTTGTTCTTCGTTGAGTTCCTTGGTGTCGTTGGGGATGCGCTCAAATTCGGCCGAGTGGATTTCAAAACCGTTTCCCTCGAGATAACTTTGGATATCGGAATAAGATTTGAAATCACCATAGAGAAGTATATCCTCCTCGTCGGCCTCCACCTCATCCACTCCATAGTCGATCAGTTCCAGCTCCAGGTCTTCCATTGAGATACCTTCTTTGGGAGCGATCTTGAACACGCATTTGTGGTCGAATAAAAATTCCAGGCTGCCGGTAGTGCCTAATGAACCGCCATGTTTGTTGAAATAGCTCCGCACGTTTGCCACGGTACGGGTGGGATTGTCGGTCGCCGTTTCCACCACGATGGCGATGCCATAAGGGCCGTATCCCTCATAAACCACTTCTTTGTAGTCGGAATGATCCTTGTCGGTCGCTTTTTTGATGGCGCGTTCCACGTTCTCTTTCGGCATGTTCTCCTTCTTCGCCTGTTGTATCAATACGCGCAGACGCGGATTGGTATCTGCTTCAGGACCACCCTCACGGACGGCAATCGTGATCTGTTTTCCTAATTTTGTGAATACGCGGGCCATATTGCCCCATCGTTTCAGTTTCGTTGCTTTTCTATATTCAAATGCTCTTCCCATACTTGTGTATAATTTTGAATTAATAATTGTTTGAGAACCAAGATTATTTGGATTCCAATTTCATCAATCTCAATTCTCTCGTTTCCCGGTTTCCTCGTTCCCGGGGTCTCCCCGGCCTTACCTCAACTGTGTTCCCAGTTCGTTCTCCAGATTTTTCCGGATTCGTTGCATTACATTGTCGATTTGTTTGTCGTTCAACGTTTTTTCTTCATCCTGAAGTAGGAAATTAACGGCGTATGATTTTTTTCCTTCGGGCAGGTTTTTCCCTTCATATACGTCGAACAGAGATACTTGCTTTAGTATTTTCTTTTCTGATTGGAGGGCAACCTGACGTATTTGTCGGAAGGTGACCTGTTTGTCTATCAAGAGTGCCAAATCACGACTTACCGCAGGGAATCTGGGTATCTCAGTAAAATGAACTGATTGTTTTTCGACCTCTTTCATCAGCAGATCCCAATTCAACTCTGCGAAAAATACCTCTGTGTCGATATCGAACTTTTTACATATTGCCGGTGAAACGATTCCGAAGAAGCCGAGGGTGCACCGGTGTGTTTTGACGCTCATCCCGACGGAGAAAAATTCGTTCGGTTCTGTCTCAAACAAAACTTTATTTCCATTGATTCCCATCCTTTTCAGGATATTTTCCACATGTGCTTTCAATTCGAATACGGAACTTTGTTCCTCTGCCGCAGACCAGTTCTTATGGGTACGCTTTCCGCATATCCATAGTCCGATATGGAACTCTTCGGAATAGGGCGCCAGGATTTTTTCTTCGCTCTTTTTGGTTGCATCGAAAAAGTAGCAGTTCCCAAATTCATAGAACCGAAGATCTCCATGTTTACGATTGCGATTATAAGCAATACTTTCCAATCCTCCAAATAGTAATGTCTGCCGCATTACATTCAGGTCGTTACTCAGTGGATTGACCAGTGGCACGCAGTTTGAGGGTGGATAGTTTTGAAAATCCTCGTAGTATGCCTTCTTAGTAAGTGAGTTGTTCAATATCTCATAGAAACCGTTCGCCGTAAGTTGTTCGGATATGAGTGTCTGCATTTTCTGCTTGCGGTCCGCCGGCATTTGAGAAGAGAGGTTCGCCTTCAATGCGTCGCTTATCTCCACATTATTATAACCATAGATCCGTAGGATTTCTTCAATCACATCCACATCACGGGTTACATCTACCCGATAGGTGGGGATACGAAGTGTGAGTTGATCATCCGTTTCGTTTTCAACCTCAATCTCAAGGCTGTAAAGAATATGTTTGATTGTTTCTTTTGCTATCTCTTTTCCTATCAGCTTGTTGGTCTTGTTATAAGTCAGTTTGACTTGCGCTTTCTCGACAGGAACCGGATATATATCTCTTATTTCACCTTCTATCGTCCCGCCTGCCAGTTCTTTCACCAGCATAGCAGCCCTTTTCAATACATAAATGGTATTGGACGGATCGGCACCCCGTTCGAAGCGGAATGAAGAGTCGGTATTCAGCCCATGCCGGCGGGCAGTTTTTCGCACCCATGTGGGATTGAAACAGGCTGATTCGAGGAATATATCAGTTGTTTTTTCGGTCACACCCGATTCCAATCCCCCGAACACACCGGCGATACACATTCCCTCTTCCGAGTTACAGATTATCAGGTCGTTTTCGCTTAGCTCACGTTCTTGTTCATCCAATGTGATGAATTTGGTCTTCTCGGGCATGGTACGGATGATTACCTCACCTCCGGTGATTTTTGCCGCATCAAATGCATGCATCGGGTGCCCCGTTTCATGCAGTACGAAGTTGGTGATATCCACGATGTTGTTGATGGGACGAAGCCCGATAACCGACAATCTGTTCTTTAACCAGTCGGGGCTCTCTTTTATGGTTACATTGCGAATGGTCAGACCCGAATAACGAGGGCAGGCTTCTTTGTTCTCCACAATTACCTCGATACCTCCTTCACGGGTATCCACTGCGAACCCTTCCACTGATGGCTTAGTGAGTTTGTATGGCTTGCCTGCCTGTTCCAGCCATGCAGCCAAATCACGTGCCACGCCAAAGTGGGAGGCTGCATCTATGCGGTTGGGAGTGATATCTATTTCCAGTACATAGTCGCTCTGTACATTGTAGTATTTCTTGGCGGGTGTGCCTGTTTTGGCCTCTGCCGGCAGTACGATGATGCCTTCGTGTGAGGAGCCTATGCCGATCTCGTCTTCGGCGCAAATCATGCCGTGCGATTCTTCACCACGGATCTTGGAACGTTTTATGGTGAACACCTCATCGCCCGAATATAATTTCGTGCCGATAGTGGCCACGACCACTTTTTGACCCGCTGCCACATTGGGGGCGCCGCAGACTATTTTAAGCGGCTCATTGCCGGTGCCGATATCCACGGTGGTCAGATGCAGATGGTCGGAATTGGGATGCGGAACACAGGTCAGCACTTCACCGATTACCAGGCCTTCCAATCCCCCTTTGATGGTTTGTATCTCTTCCACGCTTCCCGTTTCCAGTCCGATGGAGGTGAGCGCATCGGCCGTCTCCTGCGGCGACAGATCAAATTGAAGGTACTCTTTGAGCCAGTTGTACGAAATGTTCATACGATTAATATTTAGACAAAAGAATCAAGATACAAGACATTTTGACCATGCATTTGTCAGAGAGAACGTAGTCAAATACTTGAATCCTTGTATCCTGAAATCTGAAATTTTCAAATAAGGTTCAAAATTACAAAAAAAAGCGATAACTCTTCCAATGTTCAAAAATTTAGTACTTGTGTATTTCGGCTTTTCCACGGTTTTAGCTAATTTTGCCCCTATGACGGACACACTCATAATAACGCTTGTCAATCACCCGAATTTCGGCTATATGCTTCAACCTGTATCCGCCCCTTTATCGGGAAGATGCAGCGTGAATTGGCGGCTCTTATCCGGTAGGCCGGCACTCCTGTTTCATTACGGGTCGCATCGCTTTGCCATCGACAGGCCCTACAAAAAGGTGGCGGAGGTGGTGGAAGAAGAGGGCGTGCTCTCTGTCGGCCGGTTCGACCTTTATTCGTAAAACTCTTTTGAATATTCCACTATTCCTGAGATATCTTTTAAAGCATTTTCAACACGCTTTCTAAATAATCATCAAAGGTCGTCGGAAGTTTAATTACCTTATCTTCAAATTCAAAATGAGATACATTGTCAATAACTGCTTGTGTCATATCCGACATATTCTGAGCTGTATTATGAGTAAAACCGACTGACATTAGAGTTTGTATTCTGTCTTCTATGGGAACAACTTGTACTGTTATTTCTTTATTCAATTTTTTCGAAAAGCTGTTTGCAATATCATTTGTGCTATATTTTTCTCCACCTAACTCATAAATGGTTGTTTCATTGCTTTGTTTGTCGTTTAGAATACACTTCGTAATGAATTTTGCAACATCAAGAGGGGAATGCATTTCTACTTTCAAATCGGCCGGGAAAAAAGTAGGCAAAATTCCTGCATTTTTCATCAAATCCAAATATCCAAGCCAATTGCTGTAATAGTATGACGGTCGAACAAATATTTTTTCAATTTCCATATCGCTAAAAGATTGTTCTAACATCCGTGACATCAAAATATTTCCTGTGTTTTTTTCAATTTGAGCACCTCCGCAAGATAAACAAACAATCTTCTTTGCGCCCGCATTTTTTATCGCGGTTTTATAATTTTCTATGATTATTTTTGTTTCTTCTAATATCTCATTTGAATCAGGTCGCTCGGGGGTTAATAAGAAAATTGTCGATCCGCCTTTAAATGCTTCTATTACTTCTTCCTTGTTCAATAATTCCGTTTTCATGACTTCAACGGATTTACTGAAAACAGGTGCTGATTTATGCACTATTGCTCGTACTCGTATGGGAAGCTGTTTTTGCTCTAATTCTCTCACAACATTTGAACCGATTTGTCCGCCTGCACCAACTATTATTATCATATATTTCTTGTTTTAATGTTTCTACTTTATATTTTCGCAAACGTTTTGGGGCTTGGTTTAATTACAACAAAGATAGACTAAAATCATTTGTCATACTGTCGTTGTGCTAAAATATTGCTACACAAAATCAGAAGCTCGTTCGAGCCGCTTGACGCAAAACCCTTCAAAGAACATTCTCAACTCCTCTTTTTTGTGTTTTTCCAAATTATGAAATATAATTCCTTGAACAGTAAATATATAGATTTTTCAGATAGAAAATATCATTTGGAGCCGGGTGAATATAACGGCAAGCCGCAACTCCTCGTAGAGGAAATGAAGCAGTTGTTGGAGTAGCCTGGTAAGTGGGTAAAAATATATAGATACCGCCGACAAAATGAAGCGATACTACTGAATAATTGGATGAATCGCAGACTTTATACATCCGCATGAAAAATTGAGCTCCTTTATATTTCCGAGTCTCCGTTGTTTTACTTAATTTTGCCTTACACTCAAATAATTGGCCCTTGAGGATGTCATATATTGTGATAAGATGGACAACAATCAATTAGCGTTTGAATTTGCACTGCATACCAATCGGAACCTGTTTATTACCGGAAAGGCAGGAACAGGGAAGACCACTTTCCTGCGCCGTCTGAAAGAGATTTCCGGAAAGCAGGTGGCGGTGGTGGCGCCTACGGGTGTGGCGGCGATCAACGCGGGAGGGACTACCATCCATTCTTTTTTTCAACTGCCCCTTTCTCCATTCGTTCCCACCCCGGAGGGAAGGAAGCAACTTATCAGCCAGACAAGGATGCGGGGGCACCGGCGACGTGTATTGCAGGAGCTGGAGTTGCTGGTAATCGATGAAATAAGTATGGTGCGGGCCGATTTGCTGGATGCAATCGACGCCAGTCTGCGTTATTTCCGCTATCGGGGAGATCAACTTTTCGGCGGGGTGCAGGTGGTTTTTATCGGCGACATGTTCCAACTTTCACCGGTCGCGAAGGAGGAGGAGTGGCGTTTACTGTCGGAATATTATCAAAGTCCCTATTTTTTCCATAGCCGGGCAGTGATGCAGGATGCACCGGTATATATTGAATTTGAGAAAATCTACCGCCAGACGAACGACGATTTTATCAGGGTATTGAATGAGATCAGGAGCGATTCTCTTTCACCTGAAAGCTTCCGGATGCTTGAAAAACGCTATGATCCGTTGTTTACACCTGGAGATGAGGATGATTTCATCCTCCTTACCACGCATAATTACAAGGCCGATCAGGTCAATTCTCGGGAGTTGGAGCGTCTGAAAGGCAAAGCCGAGGTATTTGTCGCCAAAATAGAGGGTGACTATCCCGAGAGGAATTATCCTACTGAGTCTGTTTTGGCATTGAAACCGGATGCAAAGGTGATGTTCCTGCGAAATGATACCGAAGCAGCTCGTTATTATAACGGTAAAACGGGAGTGGTTGATAAGATTGATGGAGAGCACATTATTGTACGCTGCGAAGGGGATGAATATATTGAGGTGGAACGTGTGGTATGGGAGAATGTCGGTTATTCGGCGAATCCCGATACAAAACAGATAGAAGAGAATATACTGGGGCGTTTTACGCAGTATCCATTGCGACTGGCATGGGCTATCACTATCCATAAAAGTCAGGGTCTTACTTTTGATAAAGTGGTGATTGATGCCGGACAAGCTTTTGCGCCGGGACAGGTATACGTGGCATTGAGCCGTTGCCGCTCGTTGGAAGGGATCGTGCTACAGAGTAAAATCCATCCGGATAGCATTCGTAATGATCGTCAGATTATTGAGCATGAGAAAAACAAACTGGCAATCGAGGCATTGGAAAGTCAGTTGGAAAGGTCACGTAAAGCTTATCGTTCGTATCTTTTGTTGTCGATTTTTGATTTTGGAGGTATCTTGTCGAAAATAAGGCGTTTGTCGTTGAAAATTACGGAATGGGGTAAGTCCTTCAATGACGAAACAGTCTCCTATTTAAAAAAAATTCAACAACAGCTGGAGGAGCTGGAGCGGGTGGCAGTCAAATTTCAAGTACAGCTGAATTCTATCATTTGCCGCGATCCGGTAGATGAAGAGCGTTTAGGTTGTCGTTTAGATGCTGCGACCACTTTTTTCGTGGAAAAGATAGACCGGTTGGTGGACGAGCTACGACAATCACCCGCTTCGACCGATAGCCGCGCACATGCCGCTGAGTATAACGAAGATATTCAGGATGTCTTTTCTGACTTGACCCTGAAAAAATATTTGCTTGGTGAATTAAAAAATGACGCTACCGTCGAAGCCTATTTCAAA
This sequence comes from Proteiniphilum sp. UBA5384, assembly GCF_002410825.1. GTDB lineage: Bacteria > Bacteroidota > Bacteroidia > Bacteroidales > Dysgonomonadaceae > Proteiniphilum. Next base: position 294,051 of record NZ_DHOS01000010.1, read on the forward strand.
GCGAAAAACAGCTTCAGGGTTCCATCCTTCAGCGTCAATACTTATGCAACGGATTCCTCCACGAAATCCGACCTGTCGCATCCGGGATTATACCGGTTGTTGATGGAGGAGCGAAACAATATCTGTGGTCCCCGTGACTTGCCGATTTATTTGGTTGCCGGCAGTAAAACACTTTATGAAATGGCGGAATACCTACCCCAAAATAAAAAGGAGTTGCTTCAAATTACTGGATTCGGCCCTGCCAAAGTGGAAAAATACGGAGAAACTTTCTTATCGATTATTCAGGCGTATTGTGAAAGAAGAGGATTGCAATCCTGTATGCCGGAAAGGAGTGCATCGAAGAGAAAAAAGAAAGAACAGAAAGAGAAAAAAGAGAAGAGGCAGAAGGGAGACAGCCGGCGTTTGAGTTTAGAGATGTTCCGCTCGGGAAAGACGGTCGAAGAGATAGCCGACGAGCGGGGGTTGGCGGTATCGACCATCGGCACGCACCTGGCAAAATATGTGGAGACGGGTGAGTTGATTATTACCGATTTTATCCCGCGGGAGCGACTGCGTCTCGCCGAAGAGAAACTTATGGCCGCTTCACCCGATGACCCGGTGTACTACACGTTGCAGGCTGATTTCTCAAACACCGAAATCATGATGATCGTGGCACATAAAAGGGGTGGAGACTCATATCAATAAGTTCCACCCCTGAGTTAGATTGACTTTTTAGAACCAAGACTGGTTACTTTACCTGAAAGCTATGTTTTAGCTTTATCTGTTTATTAGTATCCGCGGATTGCTTTGATTCCCGGAAGCACTTTGCCTTCGATCATTTCAAGCAGGGCACCGCCACCGGTAGAAACATACGATACTTCATCGGCCTGGCCAAATTTATTGACACAAGCAACTGAATCTCCACCACCTACCAGTGAGAAAGCACCTTTTTTGGTAGCAGCTACAATGGCATCGGATACAGCACGGGATCCTTTATCGAAGTTGTCGAATTCAAATACGCCGACCGGTCCGTTCCACAGAATGGTCTTTGAGTTTTTAATTACATCGGCAAAAGCTTTTTCCGAATCCGGACCTATATCGAGTCCTTCCCATCCGTCAGGAATTTCATTTACAGAGGCAAAGTCGGTCTTGGCATCATTGCTGAAACTGTCTGCAATTTTTGCATCGGTGGCCAGCACTAAGTTCACACCTTTCTGTTTTGCCAGTTCCACCAGTTCTTTCGCCAGGTCGAGTTTATCATCTTCTACAATAGAATCTCCGATTTTTCCCCCGAATGCTTTGGCAAAGGTGTAGGTCATACCTCCTGCAAGGATCAGATTATCTACTTTGTCTAACAGGTTTTGGATGATTTCTATTTTGGTAGATACCTTTGAACCACCCATAATTGCTGTGAAAGGACGTTGCGTTTCATTCATCACTTTCTCCACGGCGGTAATCTCGTTTTGCAACAGGTATCCAAACAGTTTGTGGTCGGTATCGAAATGGTCCGCAATCAGCGCTGTGGAAGCGTGGGCACGATGGGCAGTACCGAAAGCGTCATTTACATATACATCGGCATACGAAGCCAATTTCTTGGTGAATGCTTTCTGTGACTCTTTCACCTCTTTCTTTGCTTTGGCAATCTCTTCCTCGGTGGCGTCTGCAGCCGGACGGGGTTTGCCTTCTTCTTCAGCGTAAAAGCGGAGGTTCTCGAGTAGTAATGCTTCGCCGGGACGCAATGCGGCAGCTTTGGCTTCTGCTTCTCCACCTACGCAGTCGTTGGCGAACTGCACATCCACTCCCAACAATTCAGATACGCGAGGGAGGATATGCTTGAGTGAAAATTTATCGGTCGGGCCTTTCGGTCTGCCTAAATGTGATCCTATAATGGCGCTGCCCCCATCTTTCAGTATTTTTTTCAGTGTAGGGATAGCTGCGCGGATACGTGTGTCGTCGGTGATGTTGAAATTTTCATCGAGAGGTACATTGAAGTCCACACGCACGAATGCCTTTTTACCGGCAAAATTAAAAGTGTCCATTGTTTGCATAATCCAGAATATATTAATTTGTTGTTCGATTGTAATTCAATTGTAATTCAGTTGTTATTCGATTGTTGTTCGGTTGTAATTTGAGCATTATCCCGCAAAGCGGGAAATAACGCGAAGCGAATAACGCACGAAGTGCGAATAACGGCGCAGCCGAATAGCAATAGAATTGGCGGAGCCGAATAAGGTGCAAAGTTACTAAAAATATGGAAAATTTTCCGTAATAGTCAGAAGAAAAATTCAGGCATTCTTTATGACTATTTCATAGGTCACCGGCACTGCTTTTTTGTACATGGCCAATACACCGCAATAGTTGTCGAACGATAGCTTACATGCCCGTTCCAGCTTCTCTTCCGGGAGGTTATCACCTTCAAATTCGTAGATTACTTTCAGGGACGTATATTGCTTGGGATGTTCTTCACTCATTTCGGCTTCCATGCGGATGTCAAAACCCTTGAGATCGATTCTCATCTTGCGGACAATCTCCACCACATCTAACCCGGTACATCCTGTGGCTGCAATCATAAGTAACTTCTTGGGTCTGGGGCCTTCATCGTCTCCTCCTGCTTCTACTGCCAGATCAATCGTAATCTTATGCCCGTCGATGTCAGTATCGAAAATATTATTTCCCCTCCAAACCGTTTGAATAGAATGTGTTGCCATATCTTTAGTTGATAATTATGTAATAAACTAAACAATTCAATACCGGTTTAGTTCGATAACACAAGCGACAGCAATCGTGCCTGTTTATATGTTATGAAAAAGGATAAAGATAAAATACGGATTACCATAGAATAGACTTTTGATCGAGAGGTAAACCGATCTCTAACAACTAAACAAGTAAAAAAAATGAGTAACAAAGTAGAATACATTAATCCTGATGGACTTTCAAAAAATCCTGTATTTACACAAATTGTGACTACACAGGGGAGTGGAAAGACTATCTACATTGGCTCACCCGGATTTTTTGATTGAAATAGATGCTGTTGCTTTTGTCCCGGAATCGGAATGATAGGAATGGATCGGATTAAGAAAAAGTAAAGTTTTTGAGCGCAACTATTTCCGTTTGGAGGTTAAATTCTATCAAAAAGATAAGTAATGCCTTTCAAACTGCTATATTTGCATAAAATTTATGCAGGTATGATCGATAGAAATGCGAAGGTGCTCCTGATATACACAGGAGGAACCATTGGAATGGTAGAAAATGCGGAGACAGGAGCTTTGGAACCGTTTAATTTTAGTCATTTATATGCTAATATGCCGGAGATAAAGCGTTTGAAATTCAATGTGGAAACTTACCTGTTTGATCCTCCCATCGATTCTTCTGATATGTCGCCTTCTATCTGGCAGCATATAGTACATGTAATTGAAGACCTTTACAATGAATTTGACGGTTTTGTTATTCTCCATGGTACTGATACGATGGCTTATACTGCTTCGGCGCTAAGTTTGATGTTGGATAATCTTACCAAACCTGTGATACTGACCGGATCGCAGCTGCCTATCGGCAAACTCCGGACGGACGGGAAAGAAAATCTTATCACGGCGCTTGAAATTGCGGCCGATAAAGATGCTGCCGGCCGGCCAATCGTTCCGGAGTTGTGTGTGTATATGCAAAACCTGCTGATGCGCGGAAACCGTACAGCGAAGATCAATGCCAACAACTTCAGCGCATTCACCAGTCCCAATTATCCTTATCTGGGTGAGGCAGGCCTTAATATTCGATATAGTGGCCAGTTTATCCTTAAGCCGGATTATACGAAACCCGTATACTTCAATTATGCGATGGATCCTCACGTGGTGATCTTGAAGTTGTTTCCTGGTATCACAAAAGAGGTGGTGCAGGCGCATCTTGCAATTCCCGGCATAAAAGGTGTAGTATTGGAAACATATGGCACGGGAAACTCTCCTATTTATCCATGGTTTACAGACATGTTGCGGGATGCGATAGAACGGGAAATAGTAATTGTCAACGTTACCCAGTGTCTTTATGGAGGGGTAGAAATGCATCGCTATGAGAACGGGCAGCGTCTGGAAAAACTGGGAGTTGTTAGCGGACATGATATTACTACCGAAGCTGCTCTTACCAAGTTGATGATTCTTTTCGGTGAAGGAAAAACACCGGCAGAAGTAAACCGTCTTATGCCTGTTCCCCGTCGTGGAGAATTGACAGTGAGAGGGTAAGATGAAAAATTTATTCTTAACACTTACCAAAGCTGGATTGAAGGCGCGGATTGGTACAGGGTCGCCGGTGTTTATCTCCGATCGTACCCAGCATCTGTTATGGCGTCTACAGAATGGCAATTACAATGTTTGTAAGCCTGAGAATGTAGTTATCGCCATTGGCATCAATAACCTGGGAGGAGGAGATACGGCGGAAGGGACTATCGCCGTTGTGGATGAAGCCCGCACACAATTTCCCGATGCACATAATTATTTTCTTGGGGCTTTTTCCGGCAGGAAAGGAGAAACAGGCGGCACTCCGTGTCAAATGCGATAAAGTACATGATATATTAGCAGCCTACCCGTTTCATCACATGGAATATGTGAACCCTACCGGTTGGTATGTCGATGAAAAGGGGACCACCAAAGAGGGGCTGTACGGGGGTGATTATATCTATCTGACAAGTGAAGGGTACAAAGTTGCCGCAGATAAAATTACGGAATTGATACGATAAAATGTGAAATAAAATTCAATGCTAATGATGGTTGCAGTTCGATTAAAGCATAAAACTAAATCCTTTTTTATGGGAGCAGTATACCTCTCAATCTCCAAAGAAAGTGATTTTTTTAGTTGTGTCGCCATGAATTGCAGTCACATCCTCATCAAAAAGAAATAGGATAACCATAAATAACAGTTTTTCATTCTGTGAGTTTGGAAAAACCTCGGTTTTCAAGTACATTTGTTTTCAGAGAGAAGTTTTAGGAACCTGTAAAATTGATTAGGATGAAGAATTTGGATTACGGAATAATAGGGAATTGCCGCACTGCAGCGTTGGTATCGAAGACCGGGAGTATCGACTGGTTTTGTCTGCCTGATTTCGACTCTCCTTCCATCTTTGCCAAACTGCTGGATGAAGAAAAAGGAGGTAGTTTTCATTTTGAAGTGTCGGATGAATATACCATCACCCAGAATTACCACGGACATACCAATATGCTGCTGACCAGGTTTGAGTCGCCTGAGAGCGGATTTATCGTATTCGATTACATGCCCCGCTACCGCACAGAGGATACCCTTTATTACATGCCTCCGGAGATACACCGTTATATACGTGTCTTCAAAGGCCGCCCCCTTGTCAAGGTAATATATGATCCAAAGATGAATTACGCCCGGGGAGAGGTGCACCATGAAATAATCGATGGTTATATCAGATCTTATTCAGTAGAAAATTCGGAGGATAAAGTGTATCTGTATACCAGTCTGGATCCGGAGCCGGTGATCAATCGTGAAGAGGTTGAACTGACCGGTCACCATTTCTTTCTTTTGTCCTATAACCAGAAGCTGATGACGGTGGATATCAACCGTATCTTGCTGGAGTATGAACGGACGAAGGTGTACTGGCTTAATTTTGTGAATCGTTCCAGGGATTACTATCAATATAATGATATGATCAAGCGCAGTTTGCTCGTGCTGAAACTGCTTTCTTACCAACAATCGGGTGCCATGCTTGCAGCGGTAACTACCAGCCTTCCCGAAAGCCTCGGGGAGAACAGGAACTGGGATTACCGCTTCTGTTGGCTGCGTGATGCTTCCATGTCGATAGATACATTGTTGTTCATGAAGCAGAGGTCATCCGCAGAACGCTTTATCAAATTTGTGAAACGTATCCTGAAGTCGTCACGCAACGAGCCGATCCAGATCATGTACGGCATACGGGGTGAGCGTGATCTGACGGAGGAGGAGCTGCCTCATTTGAGCGGCTATGAGATTTCCCGTCCCGTGAGGATCGGGAATGCCGCCTATTACCAGGAACAGAATGACTCTATCGGGTATCTACTGGATGTCATCTATAAATATTATCTTTATTTTCCGGGCACTCAGGATGAGATAGAGGAGATATGGGAAATCATCAAAAACCTGGTACGCTCGGTATTGGCTTCCTGGCGCAAACCGGACAGAAGCATCTGGGAGTACCGGACCAAAAAGATGCATTTTGTTTTCTCTAAAGTGATGAGTTGGGTAGCCATCGACCGGGCATCACTAATCGCAGAGCTTTTGCAGAGAGAGTATTATGCCGCAACATGGCGTCGTGAAGCCGATATTATAAAAGCAGAAGTGCATGAAAAAGGTTGGAATGAAGAGCTGCAATGTTTTACGCAGGCCTATGAAAATAATGATTACGACTCGTCATTACTGCTTATGCAATTTTATGATTTTATTGAACCCGACAATGAACGGTATGTGAAAACCGTGAGGGCAATCAAGGAGAATCTCTATCATGAAGGACTTATGTATAGATATAAGGCGGAGGATGATTTTGGAGTGCCCACCTCTTCATTTACTATTTGTACTTTCTGGTTGATCGAAGCACTTTTCAAAATCGGCGAGACAGAGGAGGCCCGTGAGATATTTGAGAAAATGATCTCCTATTCCAATCATCTGGGGCTTTATAGTGAAGATCTCGATTTTAAGACCAAACGTCAGTTGGGTAACTTCCCCCAGGCCTATTCACATCTTGCTTTTATCAATACTGCTGTTCTCTTTTCTGAGGAAAAAAGGCTCTCGCAGTTTATTCGTCCGTAGCGGCAGCCTCCTTCCGGTCGATGCCGAGCTTGTTTTGCCAGTAACGGAAAATGGATATCGAAATGAATTATTCGGGATAAGATGGTCTATAAAATCCATAGGCAAGTTTATCTATTCAATGAGATTCGATAAGAATGTGATGACGGATGACTGTAAGGGGATACGGTATTTAGCTGCAGGAGAGAAGTTCCCTACCTTAATGCTCACACCTCGCGGTGGCAGCGCCCTGAACATATCTTCGTCGGTAGTATCGTCGCCTATCGCCAAGACAAATGCGTAATCCTTTTGTGCCAACCGCCGCAATACTTCGCTTCCCTTATTGAAATCGGGTGATTTGATCTCCACGATCTTATTTCCCGGTACAATCTGAAGATTTAATCGGGAACAGGGCCCTATAAGGGCATTCACCAACTGTTGCGTGCGTAATTCGGCAAGCCATACATCCACGTTGCGATAGTGCCATACTAAAGAGGCATCCTTTCTTTCCAGATGGGAGCGAGGCGTTTTGTCTATGGTATGCTGAAGTATGTCGAGGATTTCATCATCCCATTCCACTTTCTCCGGCATATTTTCATGCCATTGACCGTTCTCTTTGTAAAAGATGCCGTGTTCGGCGGCAAAATCAATGTCGAGTTCCCGGAACCATTGGTCAAGCATTTGGCGGTTTCGTCCGCTATTGATCACCACTTTATTCTTTTTATCGGAAGTCATCTTTTGTAAAAGATCAAGCAACTGAGATGAAGGGATAGCATCTTCCGGCCTTTTGACGAAGGCGGTAAGCGTCCCGTCGTAATCAAGCATGAGCAGTCGGGATGTAGCATCGTCATAAGCACTCTTGATCTGGTTGAGTTGTCTTTTTCCTACTACCTTTTGTAGAATCTCCTTATTTTGGGCCTTTATTGATTGTAGCTCTTTCACAAAATCTTTCGCCCATTTCTTTACATCCTGGGTAGAAATGCGTTGCTGCATTTCCTGTAACCGTTCTTTTTTTTCTGTTTCGGGTAGGGTTAGTGCCTCTACAATAGCCTGTTCAATTTCTACCGCATCATTGGGATTGATGATGATGGCATCTTGCAATTCTATGGAGGCACCAGCCATCTCGCTGAGGATAAGAACGCCGCTATTTTCTCCTTTACAGGCCAAATACTCCTTGGCAACCAAATTCATCCCATCACGCAGGGGGGTTACCAGGGCGATTTCAGCAATATTATACATAGCCGTCAGTTCCTCGAACGAAAAACTGCGATAGAAATAATAAATCGGCGTCCACCCCAAATGGGAATACTGCCCATTGATCTCACTGATAGTCTGATCTATTTTTGTTTTCAGGTCGGCATAGATATCCACGGTATCGCGTGATGGAACCACAATCATTGCCAGCGATACCTTCTCGTGGTATTCAGGGTGATGCTGAAGGAATTGCGAAAAACCCTGCAGGCGATGTAGAATCCCTTTGCTGTAATCTAACCGGTCGACGGAGAGAAGTATAGTGGTATCGCCTAACTCTTCTCGAAGCTGTTTCGATTTTTCTTTCACCTCAGGCAACGAGGGTGCATTATGATATTGTTCATAATTAATGCCCATAGGGAATGCATCCACATGCACTATCCGGTCTTGCAGATTGATCTCGTCGAGGGTGCAGTTCAGGTTGAGGACACGGTAGATGGCACTGATAAAATGGCGCATATAGTCATGTGTATGAAACCCGATGAGATCGGCGCCGAGCAATCCTTCCAGTACAGCTTCCCTTTCCGGGAGTACCCTGAAAAGTTCGTAGGAAGGGAACGGTATATGGTGAAAATAGCCGATGTTTGTATCCGGTTTTTCCATACGAATCATGTTGGGCAACAGCATCAGCTGGTAGTCCTGTACCCATACCGTATCCTCTTTCTCGATAAATGAGATTGCCTCCCGACAGAAAAGCCTGTTCACTTCCTGGTAGGCTTCCCAATATTCTGCCCTGTATTCCATATAGGAGAAAAAATAATGGCACAAAGGCCAGATAATACTATTGCTATAGCCTTCGTAATAATTTTCTATCTGGTTGGCAGACAAAAAAATGGGATGAAAATTCATCTCATGTAGTTTTACGGTAATCTCCTGTTTTTCATTTTCATCTTCAGTATGTATTCCGGGCCAACCTACCCAAAATATTTCGGAATCGGTTTCTAATGATCCGAGGCCTGTGGCAAGACCACCCTCACTGCGGACGATGCAAAACCCTTCCTCTTCCCTTTTAATTTTGACGGGCAATCTGTTTGCAATTATAATTATCTTCATATTTTTCAATACTTTAGCATCAAGAGGCGATAGTCATGATCGGAAAAAGTTATCCTGATCTTCGAGGAATTGACGTGGTGGCACATTGATATTATTGATATAACGTCATAATCTTGGGGAAAGATTATTATTTAACATATTTTTATGTTTTTAGCTGTTTTTATATCAATCCGGGGTGAACAAATAATATGATGGTTTGTTGCTTCCACATTTTTGTAGTAATTTCGTCGTTCAAATTACAATGAGTAATAATCCATCCTGTAGTTTGAGGTATGGGCAACAATTTATAAAGGAAACTTGACAAAAGGTTGTAATTTTACAGTAACATCATCATATAATTATGGCAAAACAAAAAATTTATTTAACCTGCGACGGTAATCAGGCTGCCGCTCACATCGCCTACATGTTTAGCGAGGTAGCTGCGATCTATCCGATAACCCCTTCCTCCACGATGGCCGAATATGTGGATGAATGGGCTGCATCGGGAAGAAAAAATATTTTCGGACAGCCGGTACTGGTACAGGAGATGCAATCAGAAGCCGGTGCGGCCGGCGCTGTACACGGCTCTTTGCAGGCGGGGGCGCTTACATCTACTTTCACTGCTTCACAAGGCTTGTTATTGATGCTCCCTAATATGTACAAAATAGCGGGTGAATTGCTTCCCGGCGTATTTCACGTGTCGGCACGCGCGTTGGCTTCACACGCCCTTTCCATTTTCGGCGATCATCAGGATGTAATGGCAGCAAGGCCTACCGGTTTCGCACTTTTTGCCACCGGGTCGGTGCAGGAAGTGATGGATCTGGCGGCCGTAGCACATTTGGCTGCGATAGAGAGTCGTATTCCATTTCTTCATTTTTTCGACGGGTTTCGTACATCCCACGAGATACAGAAAATAGAAGCTCTATCGAACGACGATCTGGCACCGCTTATTAATCAGGATGCTTTGAAGGCGTTTCGTGAACACGCATTGAATCCTGACAGTCCTGTCACAAGAGGAACGGCACAGAATGACGATATATATTTCCAGGCGCGCGAAGCATCCAATCCCTTCTATGAGGCAGTGCCCGGGATAGTAGAGAAATACCTCGAAAAGCTGGCAGCAGTGACCGGCCGCAAATATGGTTTGTTCGATTATTATGGAGATCCTGAAGCAGAAAGAGTGGTGATTGCCATGGGATCGGTAACAGAAACCCTTCGCGAAACGGTTGATTACCTCAATGAGAAAGGAGAGAAAGTGGGGATGGTAGCCGTTCATCTCTATCGTCCTTTTAAAGCCGAGGTATTTTTATCGGCAATTCCGGAAACAGCGAAACGGATTGCGGTGCTCGATCGTACCAAAGAACCCGGAGCGGCAGGACAACCGCTTTACCTCGATGTAAAGGATAGTTTCTATGGAAAAGAAAACGCTCCCGAGATCGTGGGCGGCATTTATGGTCTTTCCTCCAAAGATACCACTCCCGCACAGATGATGTCAGTATTTGAGAATCTGTCGATGAACGTTCCGAAGAACGATTTTACTGTGGGTATTGTCGATGATGTAACATTCAAATCTCTTCCTTTGAAAGAAGAAATCACCATAGATGAGGCTACTTATGAAGCTAAATTCTATGGACTGGGCTCGGATGGCACCGTGGGAGCCAATAAAAACTCTATCAAAATCATCGGTGATAATACCGATAAATATGTACAGGCTTATTTCTCTTACGACTCAAAAAAATCAGGAGGATTTACCTGTTCACATCTTCGTTTTGGTGATAATCCCATTCGTTCTACTTATCTGGTAAATACACCCAATTTTGTGGCATGCCATGTGCCGGCTTATCTGCATCTTTATGATGTGACCCGCGGATTGAAAAAGAATGGTACATTCCTCCTCAATTCTGTATGGCCGAAAGAGGAAGTTGGCGATCATTTGCCTGACCATATCAAAAAATATTTTGCCGAAAACAATATCCGGTTTTATATTATCAACGCTACGAAAATTGCCAATGAGATTGGATTGGGCAACCGTACCAATACTATCCTGCAATCGGCGTTCTTTAAAATATCCAACGTAATCCCTTATGATCTGGCGGTAGAACAGATGAAGAAATTTATCGTGAAGTCTTATGGTCGGAAAGGAGAAGAGGTGGTGAAAATGAACTATGCGGCAGTCGATCGTGGCGGTGATGTGGAACAGGTGGAGATACCGAAGGAATGGATCAATATCCGGACAGAAGCAGAAACTTCAGATGATGCACCTGAATTTATCCGTAAGGTGGTACGTCCGGTTAATGCACAACGTGGTTATGACCTGCCTGTATCTGTTTTCTCGGGCCGTGAAGACGGTACATGGGAGATGGGTACCACCACTTACGAGAAACGTGGGGTGGCAGCCATGGTACCTGTATGGAACCCCGATGCATGCATCCAGTGTAATCAATGTGCTTATATATGTCCCCATGCTACTATCCGTCCATTTCTGCTTACAGAGCAAGAACAAACAGGGTTGGACGAAGGTGTGGAATTACTGAAGGCACAGGGTAAGCAGTTTGCCGATATGGGATATCGTATTGAAGTGGATGTGCTCGATTGTCTGGGATGTGAGAATTGTGTGGATGTATGCCCCGGAAAGAAAGGAGAGAAGGCACTCGAAATGGTACCAATCGGTACACAATATGATAACCAGAAAAACTGGGATTATATGATGAATCACGTGAGCAGTAAGGGACATCTGGTAGATGTGAAGCTGAATGTGAAGAATTCCCAGTTTGCCACACCTCTGTTTGAATTCTCCGGCGCTTGCTCAGGCTGTGGTGAGACTCCTTATGTGAAACTGGTTACACAGTTATATGGAGACCGGATGATGATTGCCAACGCGACGGGATGTTCATCTATCTATGGTGCTTCTGCACCGTCTACACCTTATACCAAAAACGAAGAGGGAAAAGGTCCAGCATGGGCAAACTCACTCTTTGAAGATAATGCCGAATACGGATATGGTTTTGCCATTGCGCATATGAGTATGCGTAACCGACTTCGGGATTTGATGCAAAAAGCACTTAATTCCGGAGAATTCAATGAAGAGCAGCAAGGGCTGTTCCGTGAATGGATCGAGAATGGAGAAGATGCTGATTTGTCGAAAGAGTTGGCTCCCAAAATCGAAGCTTCACTCGCAGGGGTGGATAGCTATATCGCTACTGAAATCCTTTCTTTGAAAAAATACCTTTCCAGGAAATCGATCTGGGTATTTGGAGGGGATGGCTGGGCCTACGATATTGGTTTTGGAGGACTCGATCATGTTCTGGCAAGCGGGCAGAACATCAATGTTCTGGTGCTTGATACGGAAGTATATTCCAACACCGGCGGACAATCGTCTAAATCCACGCCAATTGCTGCAGTCGCCAAATTTGCCGCAGCAGGAAAACGGGTCCGCAAAAAAGATCTGGGTATGATCGCTACCACCTATGGATACGTATATGTTGCTCAGGTGGCCATGGGAGCCAATCAGGCACAAACCCTCAAGGCAATCAGGGAGGCGGAATCATATAATGGCCCTTCTATTGTAATTGCTTATTCTCCCTGTATCAGTCACGGATTGAGAAAAGGAATGGGACACGCCCAATCGGAACAAAAAGCAGCCGTTGAATGCGGGTACTGGCACTTATGGCGTTACGACCCACGTCTTGAGGAAGAAGGTAAAAATCCTTTCCAACTCGACAGCAAAGAGCCTGATTGGGATAAGTTTAAGGGCTTCCTGCTCGGAGAGGTGCGTTACACCCAGTTGATGAAGTCGTTTCCACGTGAAGCAGACCAACTCTTTGCGGCAGCGAAAGAAAATGCACAATGGCGATACCGTTCTTATAAACGTATGGCTCAAGCATCGTTTGCTGATCCTGTGGCAGAGGAACCGGCTGCGAAGATCGACGAAGCGAACTAAGAAGTATCCATAACTGTTATATTGCCGGGGGTATTACTTTATTGTGATACCCCTGGTTGTTTGACTTGTTCTGCACTTGCTTAACGAAAACGTTCAATTGCATTAGTCGTTTTCTGCGCTCGGCAAAACAAGTAAACTTGTTCTGCACTTGCTTAACGAAAACGTTGTATCTTTGCAATCTAAAGAAAATCCAAGGTTATGAAAATTCAAATTATCAATGGACCAAATCTCAACCTGCTGGGTGTCAGGGAACCTGAAATATATGGCGGTCAGACTTTCGGAGATTATCTGGGCCGGTTGCGGGCGGAGAATCCCGATGTTGAGATTGGCTATTTCCAGTCGAATGTAGAAGGTGAGATTATCAATAAGATACAGGAATCCGGATTTGAAAGTGACGGTATCATTCTCAATGCCGGAGGATATACCCATACCTCGGTAGCCATTCGTGATGCTATCAAGTCGGTGACGGCTCCGGTAGTGGAAGTGCATATTTCCAATGTACATGCGCGGGAAGAGTTCCGTCACCACTCAATGCTTTCGGCTGTTTGCCTTGGTGTGATTGCCGGTTTCGGTACTGATTCTTACCGGTTGGCTCTTGATGCGCTTCGCGCGACAAAATAATTAATCAACAAATTATCTCATCATTAAATTTACAAATCAACATATATATGTATAAACATACGAAAATTATTGCCACTATTTCCGATAAACGTTGTGATGTGCCTTTTTTAGAGCAACTCTATGAGGCAGGAATGAATGTGGTAAGACTGAATTCTGCCCACCTCGACGAAGAAGGTTTTCTTAAGATTATCAATAATGTACGGGCCGTATCGGACCAAATAGCGATATTGGTAGATACGAAAGGTCCGGAAATTCGCACTACTGTGCTGGAGAATCCTATTGAATTGAAAATAGGCGACAAAATAAAAATTATAGGAAATCCTGAAGGGATATCTTCGAGGGAGACTTTGTATATTACTTATCGGAATATCACTGACGAGATGCATGTAGGTGATGATATCCTGATTGATGACGGTGAAGTAGACCTGGAAGTGATTGAGGTTGCGAACGGTCATTTGATGTGTAGCGTTAAAAATGATGGAGTGATCGGTAGCCGTAAGAGTGTGAATATTCCCGGTGTACGGATCAACTTGCCGGCAATTACCGATCGTGATAAGAATTTTCTCGGTCTTGCCGCAAAGCATGATGTGGATTTTATAGCCCATTCATTTGTCAGAAACAGGGAGGATGTGGAAGCCGTACAGGAGATACTCGATGAGTTAGGCAGTCCTATCAAGATTATTGCCAAGATAGAGAATCAGGAAGGTGTGGATAATGCTGATGAGATTCTGGAAGCGGCTTATGGCATGATGATTGCCCGTGGCGATCTGGGGATAGAGGTGGCGCAGGAAAAAATACCCGGTATACAGCGCATACTGATCCGAAAAGCTATTCGCCATAAGAAACCGGTTATAGTGGCTACCCAAATGTTGCACTCCATGATCAATAATCCGCGTCCTACACGTGCCGAGATTACCGATATTGCCAATGCAATTTATTATCGTACCGACGCAGTTATGTTGAGTGGGGAAACAGCTTATGGTAAATATCCGGTGGAAGCGGTGCGTACCATGGCTAAGACCGCTTATGAGGCAGAGTTGACAAAACTTTCTGAGAATGACATCCGTGTTCCTTATGATCCGGCCGATAATCGTGAAGTAACCGAATTCCTGGCCAAACAAGCAGTGAAATCGTGTGCACAATTGAATGTAAAGGCCATCATCACCGACAGCCATACGGGGCGTACGGCGCGGGTGCTGGCGGCATTCCGCGGAAAAAGCCCCGTCTATGCCATTACCACTACCAAAAGATTGGCCCGTGAACTGGCCATGTCATATGGTATATGGGCGGAATATCAGGAGGGGAAAGGAGATGGCAATACCAAGGAGAGCCGGAGAGCCTATTTCACGGAAGCCATCAAACGGTTGATCAGTAAAAAAATGATCGAATCCCAGGACAGGGTAGCTTATCTGGGTGGTAGTTTTGGTGAAACCGGCGGGACCACTTACCTGGAGATTATAGATGCATGGAGAATTCTTGAAGCCAAAGAGAAATATAACTTACCCGATTATACGATGTGATTTAGGAGGATAAGTGATTAAGTGCCTAAATGGTTAGGTGATTGAGTACTTAAGTGGTTGAATGGCTAAGTGATAATAATTAACAAGAATGGCTGTTGAGTAAAATAGAAGAGTATATACTGTCTCATATGGATCCGGAGCCGGAAGTGTTGAGAAAGATCGATCGTGATGCGCATGTGAATCTGTTGCAGGGAATCATGACTTCCGGGCATTTGCAGGGACGGTTTCTTAAAATGCTTACCCAAATGATCCGCCCGAAACGAGTACTGGAAATAGGTACTTTTGTTGGATATTCGGCTCTCTGTTTTGCGGAAGGGCTTGAAGAGGATGCCGAACTGTATACTGTTGAGATTAATGACGAACTGGAGGACCGGATCAGGCATAATTTTTCCCTGTCGGAATATGGAAACAAGATCACACTCTATATAGGGGATGCTTTGGACATTCTGCCGCAGTTTGCGGATGAAAGCTTTGACCTGGCATTTATCGATGCGGGTAAAGAGTCCTATTGGGATTATTTTGAGGCCACTCTTCATAAAACTGTGAAAGGTGGATATATACTGGTAGACAATACCCTTTGGTATGGAAAAGTAATGGAGGAGGTCAAAAGTAACGACCGTGCAACTCTCAGTATCATGGAATTTAATAGTAAACTGGCGGATGATGACAGGGTGGAGAAGGTGATTTTACCTCTTCGCGACGGATTAACTCTGATAAGGAAGAAATAACAATGGACACGAACAGACAACAAAAAGTAAACCGGTTGATACAGAAAGAACTTAGTGAAATCTTTCTGCTGGATGCCAAGAAGATGCCGGGTGTATTGATCTCGGTGACCAATGTACGGGTATCGCCCGACCTCGGTATCGCACATGCTTACCTGAGTATTTTTCCTTCGGAAAAGGCGAATGAACTGGTGAAAAATATCAATGAGAATGTGAAGACCGTCCGTTATGATTTGGGTAAGCGATTAAGGACCCAATTGAGGGTAATTCCGGAACTGACGTTTCATGTGGACGACTCTCTGGATTACATCGAAAATATCGATAGATTACTGAAAGACCAGTAATATCCGGCTGGTAAACAAACATGAATGTTTCTTTTTTTATAGCGCGCAGGTATCTCTTTTCAAAGAAATCACATAATGTAGTGAATGTGATCTCTGTTATTTCGGTATGCGGTATTGCTGTCGCCACTGCAGCCATTGTTTGTGTACTCTCCATCTTCAATGGTTTTGGAGGTATTGTGGAGGATATGTTCAATGCATTCGACCCCGATCTGAAAATCACAGTGAAAGAAGGTAAGGTTTTTGATTATGATACGCCCGAATTCAATAAGGCTTTACGTATAAATGGCATTCAGACCATTTCCGAATCACTGGAGGAAAACGCGCTTTTTATGTTTGATGAAAGCCAGGTACCGGTATTGATGAAAGGGGTCTCTGAGGAATTCAAGTTAATGACCGATATGGATAAATTAGTGGTAGACGGGTCATTCAGGTTAAGGGAAGATGTGGTGGATTATACTACTCTTGGTGTGGGGCTGGCTATAAAACTTGGTGCCCGACCCGGATTTATCAATCCTGTAGAAATCTATGCCCCCAAGCGTGATGTAAGGGTGAACCTCGCCAATCCTGCTGCCGCATTTACTAAAAGTTACGTGCAAATAGGAGGGGTATTCAGCCTCAATTCTCCCGAGTATGATGAACAGATGGCGATCATACCTATCCAATTGGCAAGAGACCTTTTTGATTATCGGAATGAAGTTACTTCTTTGGATATCAAGTTGGAACCATTTGTTTCGGTGAATAGGGTGAAACGTGAAATAGAGCACATCCTGGGAGATAGGTATCTTGTGAAAGACAGGTATGAACAGCAAAAGGAATCGTACCGGATGATGCAAATTGAGAAATGGGTGACATTCCTTATCATGGTATTTATCTTGTTGATTGCTGTATTTAATCTGGTAGGGTCACTTTCAATGCTGATTGTTGAAAAAAGAGATGATATTAAAAGCCTGCGGAATATGGGTGCTTCCGATCGGTTGATATCGCATATTTTTTTATATGAAGGGTGGCTGATTTCTTTTATCGGCATCATTTCTGGAATTGTTACCGGACTGACCTTATGCTTGTTACAACAACATTTCGGACTGCTCCGGTTGAGTGATACCCCGGGTGCCTATATTATTGATGCCTATCCGGTAATCGTAAAAATGACAGATATAATAATTGCTTTTGGAGTGGTGAGCATGATCAGCCTGCTGACAGTGCTTTATCCAATCAATAACTTAAAGAAACAACTCAGGGATTAATGTGTCAATCAATATCTCCTGTCCCGCATGGAGATGGAAGTAGTCCCGGATGAGTTTGATTGTGACCGTTTTTTTCCTTTGTGGGTCACTTTTCGTTGCTGAGGGACAGCCGGGTAGCTTTCTTGTTTCCAGAGATTTTTTTCAAAATCGACCAGTTCCTGTTCAATTCTTTGCTGTTCTGCTTTCATCTCCTCAGGCGTGGAGGCATATTGTGAGATAGCAAGGTTCCGTGGATTCTGCGCTTTATAAATCTCTCCGTCGTATTTCCGCATCTGGAAATAATCATCAATGGTGCCGCTCATATTATTATTGAGGGAAGAACTCATTACCGGTACTCGCCGTGCATAAGGTGCCACATCTTCATAAGAGATCCAGAAGAGTGGGTAGCGTGTAGCGGTGCCATAATCATCACGGCGTTGCAACACCGGACAAATGGCGAGAGGTTTCACTGTAAAGGTGGAATTGGCTGTATCAAAATAATAGGCCTCTTTTACGAAATAGCCTTCTACTTCATTGCCGGGTATGTCCACCTCATTTATGATTACCTTGTCGTCCACGGTTTCATAGTAGATGCCGAAACGATCCATAAGTTCTTTAAAATCAATCTTATATTCATCCGTAAACTCTTCCCGTCCATCTAAATATTCGTAAGCAGGAATGCTCCCTTCCTGTAATAGATTGAATAACAGCGTAAACAAACTCATTTTCCCTTCTATAGGTGTAACCGGATAGTAGAGCGGTGCATTGGCTTCTTTATTGAGGTCGAGATAACGATAGATGATACGAGACCATTTGGCATCTTCTATGCTTTCGTCCCCTGAGTGGTTCCGTTGTCCCATACGGATATTTGTACCGGCAGCCTGTTGTTGTGCTGTATTTTGTCGGCGTCGTTCTATTCTTTCCCTTGCTGTTTCCTGGGCAAAAAGGATCGTGGATACTGTCATCAAAAGAATAAATATCAATAATCGTTTTGTTTGCATATTTTTTTATTAATGGAAAATTGAAAATGAACAATGAATTCTCAATTTTTCAAATTCCTTTTAATCAGTCACATTATTCATACTGGTGTATTATTCACATCATCACATCAGGAAATCGTCACATTACCCTGATTTCCATTACTGCGATTTCCCGTTCCGTACCATCCGGCCCGGCAGCCCGTACACCTGAGATATAGAAATAGCTTCCCCGTGGAAGACGCCTGATTTGTTCTTTCTGCCTTTCAGAGAAATGGTTCCCATCGGAAACTTCCGGGATAGCATTTCCCATCGAATCAAAGAAAACAGTACGGAAGCTGACTACACGAAATGGAATCGAGAGTATACCATCGTCGATGGCTGCCTTGACTTCTACGGCTTTCATCAGGGCAGCTTTCTGAAATCCTCCTCCCTTGAACATTCCCGGATTTCCGTTAGCATCATGATCTTCAATGTAGGGGGTAGGATCAGGGAGAGCACGTACCCTGAATTCCTTCGTAGCTACATGTCGGATATTTCCACCGGTTGTACTGGCTGAGACTGATATGGTAACATTTTTCCCTACGGTGGCAGGCCGGGCAATCCACATATTTCCACGGCGGGTGAGGGTGCCACCGGTCATGGTGGCGCTTATATCCTGCAGGGAGATACCCGGCACCGAGATACCGATTTCGTTATCGATGCCGGCATACAATACATTCATGAGGGTAGGAGCGATGGTGGCTGCCGGTTCTACCACAGTATAATTGCCGGTGAACTGGTGGCGCGTGATGGTTCCATCGCTTCCGGCCATCTCCAGGTATCCATCCACCGGAAAGGTGCCGGTATGATTGGTCGGAACAGAGAAATAGCCATTTTCTCTCGCATCGAGATGCTGTCCGTTGACTACAATATGGGGTTGACAGGTCGAATCTTCCGCGGAGAGGATAATACGGGCATTATAGGAACTACCCTGGATGACAATATCGGATTCGGGAATGATATAGGCGTTCAACCGGTTTACCCGGAAATCGCCCACATCCACGTTATGCAGGATATTGGTCAACGCTTCACCTTCGGAAGAGCGGATATCATTTTCTATCTTTGTCAGCATCGTAATGGCAGCGGCCAGTGGCATCTGCTCAAAAAGAGATGCTTCCCAGCTTTTATCTCCCGAGGATTGTGTGCTGAGATTTTTCTCGATGATTATCCTGCGGGCGGAATCCGTGACAAGCTGTGTGACCGAATCACGGTAAGCACCTATGGCGTTCTTGAAATTCTTCCCTTCACCATTCACCGGAGAAAGCATGACCACCGAGGCGGCTTCCAGGTTATCCTTATTTTTGATATTGTTAATATCTGCTTTTTTCCCATCTGCTTCACGTACCATTCGCAGTTTCAGTTCGTCTATGTAACGTGTCAAAGAATCACTCATGGATCGTACTTGCATTCCTTTCCTGTACCATTCTTCGGCTTTGTCGGGATTCTGGATGTGATATGCTGTCAATTCATCCATAATCAATTTATTGCGTTCCAGCATCGTGCCGGATGAATCTTCCAGGCTGTTATCCACCATTTTAAACCCGTCGAGCACTTCTACCGAGACGTTGAGCGCCAGCATCGAGATAAACACCAGATACATCAGGTTGATCATCTTCTGTCGAGGGGAATTGGGACTGTTGACTGCCATGTGAATGGATTATAAGTTGGTATTGCCGGCATTGTCATATCTATTGACCGTCATGGCATTTAGCATACGGGCATAGACTTCATTCAATTCCCTGAGCTGTTCTGCCATTTTCTCGGTTTCCGTCTTGATAACCGAGCCATCGGGAAGAGCATCACCATACATGTTTCTAAGACGTGTTAAACCTTGATTGATCTGTTCAATAGTGCCAATTTGACTGCTGATGCTTTTTAACTGTACCTCATAGATTGAATTGAGTCCTGATAGCGTACGGTTAAGGTTTTCCATCTGTTTGCCGTATTCTTCGGTGTGGGTAGATAAGGTGCGAGAAACTTCATTCTCCGGTTCACCGGGAGGGGTTGATAGGTGGGAATGGGAGGCTACGGTTACCTCCTTATTGGCAGATATGATATTTTGTGCAGTGTGTCCGGCATTTCCGGAAAGCGCAGGAAATACCTCTTCCCAATTATAATCGCGTATGGGCGTGTCAAAAGCGGAAATAATGAATACGATACATTCAGTGATCATACCGATAAAGAGCATTTCATTGCCGAAAGGAAAATGAAGCAGCTTGAACATTGCGCCAAGTATCACTATGGCGGCTCCGAAGCTGTATACGAAATTGATGGTCCGTTTTCCCCGTTCGGTTTGCAGGAAGCGTTCAACCCTGTTCTTATATTTCTTGTAAGCGTTCATTTTTTGTCTTTAAAAAGTTCAGATTTTTAGAAGTCAAAAGTATACATCTCAAATAATTTATTTCCCCGAGCTGACTTGTGTCCTTACGCAACGGAACCCGATATAGGAGCGCCCCCGGTTTTGATATTCACTATCGCGTATATCCGATCGGATAAAGGTGGAAATGTCTTTCCAAGAGCCTCCTTTTACTACTTTTCGTTTCAATGCATAGGGATCTTCGATAGCAGCATTATAGCTGTATTCGGGATTCAGGTCGCCCATCAGTTTATTCCCCGATTCGGTATAAGCGGTGGAAGTCCATTCCGCTACATTTCCTGCCATATCATACAATCCTGAGTTATTGGGTTTGAAGCTCCTCACTTTGGCGGGAATAAGGTGGTTGTCTGCACCATAGGCTCCGTCACCCGGTTTGAAGTTGGCCTGGAAACAGCCACTTTCATTTGTTGTGGCATCTGATTCCCACGGATATTTATTGTCGGAATTGGCATTACGTGCAGCCATTTCCCACTCCGCTTCGGTAGGGAGGCGGTATCTCTCTATTGTCACTCCTTGCTTATTGATACCTTTGCGCAGAAACATTGTCCGCCATTCGCAGAAAGCGGTGGCTTGTTCCCATGAAACTCCCACTACCGGATGGTGTGCATAGGCAGGATGGGAAAAGTAGTTGCGCAAATAGCGTTCGTTGTCGGCTTCCGGAAAATCATTTACCCAGCAAGTAGTATCGGGATAGATATTGACGATCCGGGTATGTACAAAATCATAGAGGCTGCTCAATGGGCGGGTGATGGTTTCGTTGACGATCCGTCCGTCAGGGGTAATATATGCAGTGTCTTTCGATATCATGATTACTTCATTGGAATTGATGATGGTAACATCGCTGTCCAATATCCTTTCCGCGGGATTCAGGCGGTATTGTCTTCGGGCTGCTTCTGCAGCGTCGAACCATTCGTACCGGAAGTTCATCTGCCGGGCGTCCAGCATTTTTTCTCCGGTAATGGGATGGGTTATATAAACACTGTTAATGGTGGTCTCCTCCTCTTCGGTATTCCTTGACCATGGAATAGGTATTTTCCAGTTCAGATGAGGAGTAATGGGATCGCCGTATTCATCTTCGGTGATTTTGAAAAAGTCGTCACCGACATATGCCGGGTCAGCCATTCGTTCACGGATAATGGAATCGCGTACCCAATAAACAAATTGTTTGTACTGTGAATTGGTAATCTCCGTCTCATCCATCCAGAAGTTATCCACAGACACTCCCCGGGTAGGAATCGAAAATCCCCAGAGAGAATCGATCTCTCCCGGTCCCATGGTATAGGCTCCGCGCGATACCAATACCATATTATAGGGTGTAGGTTCTCCCCATACCTTACCTGTAGGTACGCCGGTCAGCTCTCCACTGATACTGCTCCCGATCCCCGGTCTCCCGCAGGAAGCAATGACAATCAGTACCAGCCCGAGTAAGATATATTTTTTCATATTTTTTTATTTAGAACTAAAAAATTGATTTGCAGCTTTACTGATTTGATAATTTACCGATTATAATTTACAATCATCATCGAATCATTGAATTATCGAATCACCACATCAGAATTACAACAGCCGGATACTCTTGTACGGTTGCCGCTTCGGTTTAAAATGATCAAGCGGAAAATTATAACGGAGATAAAATTCATAACTCCCTTTGCTATTTTTCCCAAGCCCCGAGGTATGTATTCCATAAGCATATCCCACCTCTATATTGCGGATAACCGTTCCTGCAAAAAGGGCATACCCATCATCTTTTCTCCATGACACGCCTCCTGAGAATTTTTTGTTGTATTCCATGCGAAGGGTGGCCATTATCAATGTTTTGTTGTGATTGGCCTGCAACCAGACCATCGGTTGTATTTCTAACGGATAAAGAAGTGTAATATTGTATCCTGCCATCAAATTATAAGAGCGGGGAATGACCGATATGACGGAGTCGCCTTGTATATCTGCCGAAAGGGAATCATTCCGGGCATAAAACCGGGGTTGGCTGATATGCATGGCGGCCAGGCCGGCAAAAAAAGACTTTCCTATCCATGAAATGCCGGCGTTAAGGTCGATTACTTGCTTGTCTGTAGGATTCACTTTTATTATGCCCCGGCTCTGTTGGAGGGAATCGCTGAGAATAAACTGGTTCCCCGCATCGAAATTGAGATCGTATACTCCCGCTTGTACTCCGATATTCAGAAATCCTCTTCTGAAATATTTTTTGAAACTGTATTGTGCAGCCAGTAATGAATTGTGGTGGTCTCCGGCACTTTCGTTATGTACCACCATCCCGACGCCATGGCGATTTCCCCAAAACTCAAAAGGCATACCGGCAGTAAGGATAATTGGTTGGGGTGCATTTTTTATTCCGTGCCATGTATAGCGATAGAGGGCGGAAACGTTGATAGCCTCTGCTTCACCGGCAAAAGAGGGGTTGAAATAACTCTTTACCGTCCAATATTGACCGGGAGGATCGTCCCACTGTGCCTGCAAATGCAAGAGGCAACAGAAATGCAAGAGTAATATCCAATAGAAACGCCGTTTTTCCATTATACATATAACTGAAAAACGGCGAAAAAATTGTGTATAGTGATGTGAAAAACTATTGTATAATACTACATTTTGAGTATCAGATTTTTTCCGGTCTCACCCGCATAAAACGAAGCATACCAAGCATCCATTTGGGAAGTGGTTTTTCCGGATTCCTGTTTTTCAGGTTAAGGCTTAATCCCAGTTTTTTTGCGACCGGTATTTTATGCGTTTCCACAAATTCAATCAGTGTGCCGTCCGGATCTTCGATATAGGCGAACTGCCCGGCAGCATCCCCCATATCAAATGAGTTTCCTTCCTTGATATTTTGGGTGGTATCTACCGTAAAAGGATATCCTGATTCTGCACATTTCGTCCGGAGTGCATCCATATTACGGATATCGAAGCAGACCTGGATAAAGCCGGGATCACCCCAGAAACGTCCTTCGTAGAGCTTTTTCGGGGTACGTTCCAACGCCTGCACCAGCTCGATATAAGATGTGCCGAAGAGTTCGCTGAGACTTCCTTTGCGCGGTTGTGAATGGGTGATCAGGCGGCGGCGGAATTGCTGGGTGCCCGAAGGCAATGCCTCAAAATCGGGAAAAACCCCTGCCTCGTCGGCGATAATCTTGTCGTAACCAAGAATATCATGATATACGGTCATTGCCTTGTCGATGTCTGTCACGCCGATGGTCACGCCAACTGTCCCTCCATTGGAGTGCCCTTCATCTTTGAAGATATAGTCGTCCTGGACCAATTGGAACAGATTACCGTAGCTGTCTCTCACATAAAAAGTCTGGTGGCCATCAATATTTTGTTGAAGGCCGCCAAGGATATTGGCTTTTGGATTTTTAGAGAATTCTTCAAAGGTACGGGCTACATCTCTACTCTTTACTTTGCAGGCTAATATTCCCAGATCGCCCATATTCAGGGTAAATCCAAGTGGTTGCGGTTTTCGTCCTGAATACTGCCATACTTCGAAACCTCCGCCACCTTGTATATTGATAGCTATTAAAGCATGGCGTTGCTGTGGTTTCCCTCCCGTATAGGGAAGCATCAGTTCTGCTACTTTATCATCTTCGAGGATACGAATATCCATGTTAAACAGGTCGATATACTCTTTCCATGCTTCGTAGAGGTGTTCTACCCCGATACCTACCTGTTGAATGCCTGCGATAATATATTTTTCTTTCATGTAGTTTTGATTTTTCTGACCATTTTTCTTGCCAGCCCGGGAAAAAACCGCTTGATATGTACCATCAGCAACTCTTTCCCGCCGACCAGCACTTCCGGTTTCCTTTTTTCGATCGCATTGACAATTTTCTTTGCCGCTTTATCTGCGGAGATACCGTTGTCCTGTCCCTCATCCATCCGGGCGTGCTTCCTTCCGTCGGCTTCCAGTGCATTATAAGAAATATTTGTTTTTATCCGTCCGGGGCAGACCATCACCACCCGGATATTCCGGTCGTAGTATTCTGCATGAAGGGTCTCGAAGAAACCGTAAAGGGCAAATTTGGATGAGGCATATGCCGACCGGAGGGGAAAGCCAAATTTTCCGGAAATACTGGATGTAACAGCAATTGTGCCTCCTTGTTGTTCAATCATGTCCGGAAGTAGCCGTTTAGCGATTTTGACCGGTGCAAAGAAGTTGACAGTCATAATCTTTTCATCTACCAAGCCATCCGTTTCCAATATTTTTGATCGTTGGCTGATACCTGCATTCAGGAATACGATATCGATCTTTCCAAAAGCGGCAACGGCTTTATCAGTCAACTCGTCGATATGCTCCAAATCGGTCAGGTCGTAGGGTAAAATCGTACATTGGGCTCCCAACCGGATACATTCTTCCCGGACTTCTACCAACTTGTCGGCCCTTGTCGCCGTCAGTACCAGATTGGTTCCCTGTCGTGCATAGCGATAAGCGCATGCTTCACCGATACCCGATGAAGCCCCCGTAATCCATATGTTCTTTCTTTTGATTGACAATTTCTAAATACCAATTACTTCATCAAATCATCATCTCAACCTAGTCTCTCATCACCTCATTCCACAGTTGCATACGATAATCCCCAATAGAGTGGGGAGCGCATTCATCTACATTATGTACATTATGGGAGGTGTAAATCATCTGTTCAAGGAAATAGGGTGCACGGTTAGGACCTTCACCAATATTGAGTAAGACCGTCTCTTCGTTTTTGATAAGATTTTTTCTGAGTGCGACAAAGAATCCGGCGATGGAGACGGCCGAAGCCGGTCCCGGGATTACTTTCTGTTCGTATGCAGCCAGTTTACCTACAGGCACTAATTTTTTTTCATGTGCTCTCAGGAAACTTCCTCCGGATGCTTTTACCAGTTTGGCCACGATTGGATAGGTGGCGGGATTACCGGTTGCGAGGGTGGGCACTTCTGTCTTGGGGTTATCGATAGTAGGGTATTTCTTCTCGAACCCTTCGGGAAATCCCTCTGCCTCGGCATTTTCCCATGCCTGTACCATTGGATCACAGCCGTCGCTTTGTACCAGCAGGAAGCGGGGATTTTTCAGTTTAGGATAGACCTGCTTAATTTCCCTAATTCCCTTGTCAATGGCGATAGGGCCTGTGCCTCCACTCACCGCTTGAATATATACATCGGGGAACTTATCCATTTGGCGGAGCCACTCGAATACCATCGTCTTTTTTGCTTCTATCCGTATGGGATCAATATTGCCGGTTGACATGGGTATGTTATGCAATCTGGCATATCCCGCCGCAATCTCCTTGGCTTTCGCATAGTCACCCATCACCCGGAAGACCTGTTGTCCATAAGAACTGATCGTGGCTTCCGACGTTTTTATGGCATCTTCCGGCATGAAGACAGAGCAGTTCACCTTTGCCAGCGAAAGATATTTGGCGTATGCCGTAGCTGAATTGCCTGTGGAAGCAATACAGTACTGGTCAATGCCGATTTCGTTAAAAAGGCTGGCAGCCAATGAAGCGGCAGTATCTTTGAAAGTGCCGGTACCACCGTTCAGATCATTCCTGTAGACATGTACGTGGATATCGAGGCCGTATTTCTTTTTGGCAAACTCCTCGAGAAATGGCCACCGCTCCACCGGAACGGCACCTTCCCCCTTTGAGATGATATGCCTTCGTCGCAGTAGCGGCAGAAAAGGGAAATAGTGCCAGAAACTGGTTGGGCTGCGGTTGATAAGTCGTGGTAATCGTTGATAACGTCGGTTGTACCATACTTCAGAATGCTTACTTCCGCATTCGGGGCATTGCTGTTCCTGTTCGAACCAGGTCCAGAAATTGGGTGTCACATGTCGGCATTGAGTGCAGGTTAAATGATATTTATGTTGAATCTTTATACGAAGCATGTTATTTTCTTATATTGTAGTGGACATCGATTTTATCTCGTTGGAG
Organism: Proteiniphilum sp. UBA5384; assembly: GCF_002410825.1. Classification (GTDB taxonomy): domain Bacteria; phylum Bacteroidota; class Bacteroidia; order Bacteroidales; family Dysgonomonadaceae; genus Proteiniphilum. The sequence continues at coordinate 320,759 of NZ_DHOS01000010.1, forward strand.
ATATATTTTCCCGCTTCGAGGTTTGCTTTTACCTTTTTGAATACTTCTATGGTCTCTTCCACATCTTTCTGAGTATGAGAAGCGGTGGGGATCAGCCTGAGCATCAACACTCCTTTGGGTACTACGGGATATAGCACGATGGAACAGAAGATGTTATGGTTTTCACGCAGATCAATCACGATGTTGGTTCCCTCAGGAACAGACCCACTGAAATAAACCGGTGTCACCGGCGATTGGGTATTACCAATATTGAATCCTTCTGCCACCAATCCCTGTTGTAGTGATTGAGCAATTTTCCAGAGGTTTTCCCTATGTTGCGGTTGAGTTTGTATTATTTCGAGGCGTTTCAGTGCGCCGATCACCATGGGCATAGGGAGTGATTTCGCAAATATCTGCGACCGCATATTGTATTTGAGTGAGTTGACGATGGTTTTCTCGGAAGCTACAAAAGCCCCTATGCCTGCCATTGATTTGGCAAAGGTCCCAAAATAGATATCTACCTCATCTACCAGTCCGAAATGCTCGCTTGCTCCTGCACCGGTCTTTCCCATCGTGCCGAAGCCGTGAGCATCGTCGATCATCAGACGGAATTTATATTTTTTCCGCAGTTTGACAATACCCGGAAGGTTGCCCAGATCACCCGACATGCCGAATACCCCTTCGGTAATCACTAGGATTCCCCCACCGGTTTCTTCTGCTTTCTTAGTGGCGAAGCCAAGCATCTTATCGCACCGATCCATGTCGTTATGGGGATAAACGAAACTTTTCCCTCCTTTGGCTTTATGCAGGAAAATTCCATCCATAATACAGGCATGGGCTTCGGAGTCGTAGACAATAACGTCGTTTCTTGAGACCAGCGAATCAATAATCGATACCATTCCCTGGTAACCGTAATTGAGCAAGTATGCTGCTTCTTTTTTCTCGAAGGCAGCGAGTTTTTCTTCCAGTTCTCTGTGGTATTTTGTTTGGCCCGACATCATACGCGCTCCCATAGGATATGCCATACCCCAGTCGGCTGCAGCTTTAGCATCTGCCTCACGCACTTCCGGATGGTTGGCCAGTCCCAGGTAATTGTTCAGGCTCCAGGTGATTACTTCTTTACCCAGAAATCTCATCCGGGGACCTATTTCCCCTTCCAATTCGGGAAACATAAAATATCCTTCTGCTTTTTTACGATACTGCTCTAGCGGACCTTCGGCATTTTTCAGCCGGTCAAAAATATCTGTCATGATTATTGAATATGTATGATTGTAATAATTTTCTCAGTTCTATTTTTCTTTTTCCTTTATTTCCACATAATCGGCGTCTTCAATATCACTTGATTCGAAGTTTTTTTTCTGGTATTCAATGATTCGTTCCTCTTGGCTCTCAGGTTGTTTAGGCTGTTGAGGTCGTTTCTGTTGGTAGTTTGATCTTTGTCTTCCACGTTTTCCTATCAGGAAAGCCGTGAATGCCTTCAGTAAAAAATAAACTACCATAAAACCCAGAAAAAATTTAATAAGGAATCCCATATATAGTAAAGTAATAATTTGATTAACTATTTCGTTAAACTAAATGATGAGGATAAATTGATTCAGGCTAGCCCTATCAAGAAATATCCAATATAATTAAAAAAATAAAGATACAATGATTCATGCAAAGCCCACCCATTTCTTTGTATTATTTAACTTTGTCGGGCCATGCCAGGGAAAGCAGGATATAGGCAATTATACCCCATGCTATACCGGTGAGTCCAAAAAGTGCTACAAGTAAAATCATCAGAAGGACTAGGATTATTGGCTTCTCATTTCCTTTGAATGCTATTTTTTTGATTTTTAGTGAGAACATCGGGATTTCGGATATCATCAGTAATGATAGTAAGATAATCAAACCGATAGTGAGGTAGAAGAGGTTTTCGTTTTCGGCAACGGCTCCCGACATACCATAACAATAGCTGATCCAGAAGAGGCCGTTTGCCGGGGTGGGAAATCCCATAAATGAGGTTGTCTGACGCTCATCGATATTGAATTTTGCCAGTCGATAGGCAGAAAAAACAGGGATAAGGAAAGCCAGGTAAGGAAGTAGTAGATGGATAGGTTCCAAATAGCCCGGCAATAATGAGTTTTCGCGCAGTAAGATGAAAACTGCAGATGCGGGAGCAACACCGAAGCTGACTACATCCGCCAGAGAGTCGAGTTCTTTTCCTATAGGAGAATATACTTTTAGTATCCGGGCTGCCAGTCCGTCCAGAAAATCAAACAATGCCGCTACCGCAACCCATATTACTACTGCCTTAAAATTACCCTGAAAGGCCATTGCGGTGGCTATACATCCTGAAAAGAGGTTCGATAGGGTAAGGGTGTTGGGTATCTGTTTTCGCATAATCTGTCATATTCGTTGGGTGAGTCTTGCTAAAAATGTGACGTTGGCATGAACTTCCTCACCAAGTTCAACCAGCAACTCACTGTCTGTGGGTAAAAAAATATCCATTCTGGAGCCTAATTTAATAAATCCGAGTGGTGATCCTATATGCACTTCATCTCCCTCTTTTATATAAGTGACGATTCTCCGTGCCATTGCACCTGCAATCTGTTTGACCAGTACTGTCCCGTGTTCAGGCGTCTCAATGAGAATGTTGGTATGTTCATTTTCATGACTCGATTTAGGTAAGTAGGCGGCATGGAAGTTCCCGTCCATATGAGAGAAATGAGTGATTTTGCCGGTAACGGGTATCCAGTTTGAGTGGGCATTAAAGAACGACATGAAGATGGAAATCTGAATCCGTTCATCATTAAAAAACTCTTTCTCAAATACTTTTTCAATTACCACCACTTTACCGTCCGTAGGCGCATTGACCAGTCCATATAGATCTCCTTTATAGGTACGATTGGGGTGTCTATAGAAATTGAGGGACATGGCATACAACAGGATTGAGGCTCCCAGTAAGATAGCCGTAAAGATGGTATTTGGCAGTATGTACATAAAAAAAACATTGATAAGAATAAGTACAATACCGATTCTTATTACTGCCGATTTTCCTTCCTTATGTATTCGTAATAGTCTCATCAAATTGAAAAATGTTGTTGCTGGTATGTCGAGTCGATACTATATTTTTCAGGAACAATATCATCCCGAAGTTGTGGATTGAGATAAGGGATTATAGCGGGAACCACAGCTTCCACCCGTTCGAAAAAGAATGCTTCTTCCCTGATTTTCCTGTTAATTACTTGCTTATCGCTGTCGAGTATCAACACCAGGTTAAGGATGATACTTAGAAAAACCATCATCGTTCCTGCCGCGATTATGGCACCAAACAGGCGATTGATAAAACTGAGAAAAACAGCTTCGATAAATCGTTGTAATAATCGTCCGATCAGCGAAAGTCCCACGGCAATAGCCACGAAAGCAAGGATAAATGATAATACCCTTGCTACTTCCGGAGAGAGATCGATAAGCCTGTTTAATTCAGGTAGTATGATTTTGGCAAATCTACTTCCGAATACTGCTGCCAATATGATGGTTGCCAGTCCCACAAGCTGTATAACCAAGCCTTTACGGTATCCGTTGATAAAGGCGATAAGCAGTAATATACCTACAGTGAGATCAAACCAGTTCATGCTTTTTGTTCGATATCAGTTCGCCGTGCGCTGATTTGTTCATTCAGAAAGATAGATGCTTCTTGTTCGAATCTTTCCGGCGAATCGGTAGTGAAATAATATATACTTCCCTGTTTTGAACATTTCTTGTCCATTTCCGGGTGTCTCCACAGATAATCCCTGAGGCTTTCGGCCACATATCTTCCTTGCGAGATTACTTTTGTATCTTTCGGCAGGTATAAGGCTATCTTGTCCATTAGTAGGGGATAGTGTGTACACGCGAGAATAACTGTATCAATGAGCGGATCTTTTTCGAATAGCTTTTGAAGGTGTTGTTGTATAAAATAATTCGCACCCGGTTTATCGTATTCCCTGTTTTCCACCAATGGAGCCCACATAGGGCATGCTTCACCGGTGATAGTTATATGGGGGAAAAGTTTTCTTATTTCCAACTCGTATGATCCCGAGTAGATAGTTCCCTCAGTTCCCAAAACGCCAATATGACCACTTTGCGAGAGGGTTGAAACCGATTCTGCCGTAGGACGAATAACACCTAATACTCGCCTGTCCGGATCGAGTGTCGGTAAATCAATCTGCTGGATAGTCCTTAATGCCTTTGCAGAGGCTGTATTACAAGCCAGGATTACCAGCCGGCATCCTTGTCTGAAAAACCATTTTACTGCTTCAAGGGTAAACTGATAGACTCGTTCATAAGAACGGCTGCCATAGGGTGCACGGGCATTATCTCCCAGATAGATGTAATCATACTCCGGCATCAGTGCTCTTATTTCTGAGAGTACTGTAAGCCCGCCGTATCCGGAATCGAATATACCGATAGGTCCCGTTTCGCGACTCAAGTAATCAGTTTTTTCCTCCACGGTAGTCGGGGACGGTTAGCGAATGCTTAATTTTAATTTTACAAGAGGATTGGCGTTCACCGCATTGGGTGATACGAATGCGATTCCGGGATTAGCCAGATCGTAGACAACGGTGTATCCCCGTTCTGTTCCGACGGCATGGATGGCTTCGTTTATTTTCTTTTTCAACGGTTCCAATAATCCTTTTTCTTGTGTTTCGATATCTTTTTGCGCCAGCTCCATGAATTCCCCCATCTTATTCTCCAATTCGGTAAGCTCCTGCATCCGGCGCAGTTTGATATTCTCAGAAAGAGAGGCCTGGTAAGTGATATAATCGGAATACTTTTTATTGTATTCGCTCTCCATCAATTTGAGTTCTTTTTCATAATTCTCACTTAATGTAAGCAGTTGCTGTGTGGCCTGCGCTTTTTCAGGCATTTGATCCAACAGTTCGGCTGTATTTACATACGCAATGGTAACTTGTGGTGACACCTGTGAAAAAGCAGTTCCACTTACCAATGAAATAAGCAGGATAAGCGTGAAAAAAACTTTCTTTGTCATTGTCAACTATTTTAAAAAGTGAATATTTTGTAGATAAACCCTTGTTGCTATTGTAATTTCTTTTCCTGTCCCTTGTGTGTTGTGGCCGCACTTGCTCCTCGTAAAGCAGGTGCGGCCGCTCTCAAGGTAAGAATTAAAATTACAATGTCAACTGGTTATCATAAATAAGCCCCTGATTTCCATATTAATGGGAATTTATTATAGGGGATTGTTTATAATTTCTTCTTTACTTCAGTTTCTTCGTAGGCTTCCACAATATCACCCACTTTCACGTCATTGAAGTTGTGTATGGTGACACCACATTCATAACCTGAAGTAACTTCTTTTACATCTTCTTTGAATCGTTTTAATGATTCCAACTCACCGGTGAAGATCACAATCCCGTCACGGATAAGCCGGATACGACTCGAGCGTTTTATCTTGCCGTCACGTACCATACAGCCGGCTACGGTTCCCACTTTCGATATCTTGAATACCTCCAGTACTTCCACATTACCGATGATTTCTTCCTTGATATCGGGCGAAAGCATACCTTCCATAGCTGCTTTTACCTCTTCGATGGCGTCATAAATGATAGAATACAGACGGATATCCACTCCCTCTTTTTCCGCTTCTTTACGTGCCCCGAGTGAAGGTCGCACCTGAAAGCCGATAATGATGGCGTCGGATACGGCGGCAAGGCTTACGTCGGATTCCGATATCTGGCCTGCTGCCTTATGGATCACATTCACCTGTATTTCTTCTGTGGAGAGTCGTATCAATGAGTCGGAGAGAGCTTCTACCGATCCATCCACGTCGCCCTTCACGATAATATTCAGTTGCTGGAAGCTGCCGATAGCAATACGTCGGCCGATATCGTCGAGGGTAAGCATTTTCTGGGTACGCAACGACTGTTCGCGTTGTAATTGCTCGCGTCGGTTGGCTATAGCGCGTGCTTCCTGTTCGGTTTCCATCACATTGAATGTGTCGCCGGCCTGGGGTGCACCGTTTAATCCGAGGATCAGTGCCGGTTCGGAAGGACCGGCTTCCTCAATACGTTGATTGCGCTCATTGAACATTGCTTTTATACGTCCGAAGTAGGAACCTGCCAGTACGATATCCCCTTGTTTGAGCGTTCCATTTTGCACCAGTACCGTAGCCATATATCCTCTTCCTTTGTCGAGTGATGATTCGATAATGGATCCGGTAGCCCTCCGGTTGGGATTTGCTTTAAGTTCCAGAAGATCAGCTTCAAGTAATACTTTCTCGAGCAATTCACGAACGCCCGTTCCACTCTTTGCCGAGATATCCTGTGACTGGTATTTTCCTCCCCAGTCTTCAACAAGATAATTCATTTCGGCCAGTCTCTCTTTTATTTTCTCAGGATTTGCTCCCGGTTTATCGATTTTGTTAATGGCAAATACAATAGGAACACCAGCCGCACCTGCGTGATTAATCGCTTCCACGGTCTGTGGCATCACGTTGTCATCTGCCGCCACAATAATAATTGCTACGTCGGTCACCTTGGCACCACGTGCACGCATGGCTGTAAAGGCTTCGTGTCCCGGTGTATCAAGAAAGGTGATCTTACGCCCGTCGGACAATTGCACATTGTAAGCTCCGATATGCTGTGTGATGCCTCCTGCTTCACCCGCAATTACATTGGTACTGCGAATCCTGTCGAGGAGTGAGGTTTTTCCGTGGTCCACATGTCCCATCACTGTCACAATAGGGGGACGGGATATCAGATCCTCGGGTGCATCCTCCTGGTCGGCAATCGCCTCAATTACATCAGCACTTACATATTGCGTCTTGAATCCATATTCTTCGGCAACAATGTTGATGGTTTCGGCATCGAGACGTTGGTTGATAGCCACCATAACTCCCAGACTCATACAGGTGGAGATTACATTGGTGACAGGCACATTCATCATATTGGCCAGGTCGTTTGCGGTCACAAACTCCGTCAATTGCAATACATGACTTGCCCTTTCCTGTTGTTTCAGTTCCTCTTGTTGTCTTTGGGCACTGGCTTCCCTCTTCTCACGACGGTATTTGGCACCTGCCTTTTTTCCCCTCTTTTCAGTGAGACGTGCCAGTGTTTCTTTTATTTGTTTTTGTACATCTTCTTCACTGACTTCGGCTTTCAGTGGTTTTCTGAGTGATAACTTTTTGTTGCTGTTCTTTGAACCCTGATTGAAAGTTGTCGGTTTGTCGATGTTCACCTGGCCTGAACGAATGCGTTTTCTCTTTTTCTTTCCGCTTTCACTATCATTGTCAGAAATGCCGGGTTGTTTTTTCTTTTCATCGATAGCTTCTTTTTTAAGCTGTTTTACCTTTTCTTCTTTCAGCTTTTTGGTGTCGAGCGCTTTCTGTTCGCGTTCAAGGCGTTCCTTCTTGCGTTGTGCCCTCGATTTCCTGGGTGGCCGAGTACGGTCGTTGATCGAATTAAGGTCTATAGAACCTTTGACGACTATATTGGATTCCAGTTTATTTTCGTGTAAGCGAAATACTTTATCTGGCTGTGCCTCTTCTGTTTTTTCTTCTGTTCCCGGCGCCTTTTCTTCTACTTCCTCTGCAGTGGGCTCCGGAGTGGTTTCTTCAGGAGCAACTTGTGCTTCCTTCTGATCGAAAAATGTTGTTTTTATTTCTGTGGGTTGACCCTTTTCCTCTGAGGAATATTTAATTTCTTCCTCTTCCGTTTTTTCCTGGATTTCCTTTCTTTTCTCTTCTACTCTTTCTTCTGTTTTTTCTTCCGCTCTTTCTTCTTCTACTTCTGTTTTTTCTTCCGCTCTTTCTTCTTCTACTTCTTCTTTTTCTTCCGCTTTTTCTTGGTTTTTTTCTTCTACTATTATTTCTTCCGCCTGAGGTTGCATCACTTCTTCCTTTACGGGAGGCTCTTTAACGGGAACAGATTTTTCTATCTCCGGTTCCGGTTGTCCTTTTTCCTCTTCCGGCGAAGGGGGCTGCATAATAGTTTCTTCTTTTTCTTCCTTCTCCGTTTCTTCGCTTTTGGACTCGCTTTTCTTTTTATTCAGGCTATCGAGGTCGATAGTCCCTACCACATTGACATGGGGCTTCAGTTCATTCGGGATTTCTGTTTCGATGGCTTCTTTTTCCACCTTTTTTTTGGGGGCCTGCTCTTCCGGAAGTTCATAACCCTCTATAGCTATAGTTTCCCGTTTATCATCACGGCGATGTAATTTCTCGCGGGTAATGGTCGCCTCATTACGAATATTCTTGTCTTTACCGAATTCGGCAATCAGTATATCATACTGTTCATCCTCAATTTTTGCATTGGGATTTGCTTCTATTTCAATACCTTTCTTGTGCAGAAATTCAACCAGCGTATTGATTCCTACATTCAAATTTTTTGATACTTTTATTAGTCTTACAGGCATATATATATTCTAACCTTTACTCTCTTTTTATGTTGTGAACAGTATGTATTATTCTTCTATCAGTGAAAAGCAGGGACAGGGCTAGTTTTCACCCCCCTCGTCCGTCTCTGCATCTGCCCCCGTATCGGTTACATCACTCTCTGCGTCCATATCTTCATTATTTGCCATTACCTCCGGTGCATTTTCATCTTCGAACTCATAGCTTAAGATAGCCAATACTTCATCTACAGTATTCTCTTCGAGATCGGCTTCCCTGATTATTCTGTCACGACCCATAGCCAATACATTCTTGGCAGTGGAACATCCGATCCTTTTCAGCTGGTCGATTATCCAACCATCAATCTCATCGCGGAATTCATCGAGGTATATATCCTCTTCATCCACTTCGTCTATGTCGCGGAATACTTCGATATTATAACCTGTGAGCATGGAAGCCAACTTGATGTTAGCCCCCCCCTTACCGATGGCAAGGGATACTTCTTCCGGATTCAGGAACACTTCGGCGCGATGCTCTTCCTCCCTCACGGTAATGGAGTTAATCCTTGCCGGACTCAATGCCCGCTGGATATAGAGGTTGGTATTGTTGGTATAATTGATCACGTCGATATTTTCATTCCTCAGTTCACGCACGATGCCGTGAATACGGAACCCTTTCATCCCTACACAAGCCCCAACCGGATCAATACGGTCGTCATAGGCCTCTACTGCTACTTTAGCACGCTCGCCGGGGATCCGGGCAATTCCTTTGATCGTAATTAACCCATCTGCTATTTCGGGAATTTCCTGTTCGAATAGACGTTCAAGAAATACCGGTGAGGTGCGGGAAAGAATAATTCTTGGATTATTGTTTTTGTTCTCAACACGTGCTACCACTGCACGTGCATGTTCCCCTTTGCGAAAGAAGTCGCTGGGAATTTGTTCCGTCTTGGGAAGGATTAGTTCGTTATGTTCATCGTCGAGCAGCAACAACTCTTTTTTCCATATCTGGTATACCTCTCCAGATACGATTTCCCCTACTTTTTCCTTGTATTTATTATAGAGGTTGTCCTTTTCCAATTCCAATATCTTGGATGCGAGCGTTTGTCTTAGGTTAAGGATCGTACGCCGGCCGAAGTGATCGAGTGATACTTCGTCAGTCACTTCTTCACCTACTTCAAAATCCTGGTCGATTTTTTGAGCTTCAGAGAGGGTAATTTCCAGGTTGGGATCCTCCAGTTCATCGTCCCCCACAACCACTCTGTTGCGCCATATCTCCAAGTCACCTTTGTCAGGATTGATAATGATGTCATAGTTCTCATCTGTTCCGTTGCTTTTTGAAATAACGTTGCGAAATGATTCTTCAAGTACGCTGATGAGGGTTGCTTTATCGATATTCTTCAGCTCGTTGAATTCGGAAAATGTATCGATGAGACTGATGGTTTCTTTCTTCTTACCCATATATTATTTAAATCGTATAAGATATTTTGTGTATTTTACTTCATCAAACGCAAAACGGATATCTTCCTCCACTTCTATTTTGCGCTTGGCTCCTTCCGGTTTTACCTTTTTTATGATCGAAATGGTAAATCCGTTATCATCAGACGACCTGAGTATGCCGGTGAATTTTTGTCCGTTTTTGCTAAGCACCTCCACTTCCTTGCCTTCGTATTTTTTGTACTGGCGCAATATTTTAAAGGGAGATGAGAGTCCTGCAGAAGTAACGGTTAATTCGAAATCTTCGGTATCCCGGTCGAGTTTTGACTCCAAATGACGGCTTAATGCAACGCAATCGTCAATATCCACGCCATAATCGTTATCGATTTCTATGGTGATTGTATTATCCGCACTTACTGAAACATCCGTCAAATAGTTGGGCGAACCTTCCAGGTGTTGTGCTACAAAATCGATAATCTGTTTCTTTTGGATCATAGTTATCTCTATCCCTAAGAGACTCTTCAAAGATACAAATCTGTGTACAAGATAGCATTTGAATATCTTGTATCCAGATTTCCGGTTGTTGAGCCTGATGAATAAAAAAGGAAGCGGTATGTCCTGCTTCCCTTCTCTTTTACGAGTACAAAGATATTATTTTCAAACGGATTCACAAAATGTTTGCCACTTTTTTTGTGTTTTCCGGGCTCCTGTTTGGTATTACCGTATATGAATATTATCGAAATATGGTGAAAGGTGAGGGCAATCTCGAATGCTTGCATACGAAGATTGCCGAACCGCATCCTATATTCTACAAAAATAATGTGTAATTTTGTCGGCAAATAAGATATATGCAAGGAATCGATCGAAGATGTATGCCTTGAATGAAATAGAATTATGAAGAAAGCAGATCTCAATAAAATTGTATATGATAAAAGCGTAATAGACTTTGTTACTATTGCGGTGGAAGTTTGTGTGTTTCTTGAGAAGGACGCCGCCCTTTCCCGTGGGGAGTGGGTCGACCGGCTGTTGAAGATGCTTCCTCTTTTGTATGTAAAGGCTCTTTTGTTGCCGGAGACTGTTCCTGCGGAGGAGGAATTCCCTGCAACATTTGTCACAGAAGAGGATTACTCGCATGTAGCGAATAAGGTATCTGAAATAATGGGAGAAGAGGATGTTTATCTGGATGTGTTTATCGAGGATATGAAATACAGCGATACCCCCGTTTCTACATTTGTATCGGAAAATTTAGCAGATATTTATCAGGATATAAGGAATTTTGTATCGGTATATCAGTTTGGCCTTGCCGGGCAAATGAATGATGCTCTATATCAGTGTAAAGAGAACTTCCGTCTCTATTGGGGGCAAAAATTGGTGAATGTATTACGTCCGCTTCACACGATGATGTGTGGTTATCTGGAGAGTGGAAATGAAGAAACGGACTTGTCGGAGGGTGCACAGTGGGATTGACGATTACAAAAGAACAATTGGCCGAATTGCCTATAGAGACATTTGAAGGTGATATCATCGTCATTGATCATCCGGAAGAGGTACAGGATGCTTGTCGCTGTCTTTCTTCATACAGTGCACTTGGTTTCGATACCGAGACCAAACCGGCATTCAAGCGTGGACAGGTACATAAAGTGGCACTTATACAACTATCCACGGAAGAGAAATGCTACCTGTTTCGGTTAAATAAAATTGGATATCCAATTGAATTGGAGTCAATTATGGTTGATCCGGCAATAAAAAAGATAGGTCTTTCATTGCGTGATGATTTTGCAGCAATACGAAAACGTTCGCTGAGAAATCCGGAGAATTTTATTGACCTCCAGGGGTTTGTGGATCAGTTCGGGATTGAGGATAACAGTCTGCAAAAGATTTATGCAATCCTCTTTGGTCGGAAAATATCCAAGAATCAGCGTGTATCGAATTGGGAGGCTGACACACTCTCTCCCGCGCAGCAGGTTTACGCGGCGATCGATGCCTGGGCTTGCCTTCGTATTTATAATCATTTGATAGGGAAGAAGTGATAAGGTGGATAAGTGGATAAGAAGTTAGGTGGTTAAGTGTTGCAAATGCTGAAAAATAAAATAGTATGAGTTCTTATAAAGAGATCGTGTTGCGGCCCGGTAAAGAGGCCTCATTACGGCGCTTTCACCCATGGGTCTTTTCAGGGGCTATTGCCCGTAAGCCCGAAGAATTGGAAGAGGGAGAAACGGTTCGTATACTGGCTGCCGATGGTTCTTTTCTGGGAGTCGGCCATTTCCAGATTGGAAGTATTGCAGTGCGTATCATGTCGTTTCTTGATGAGCTTATAGATACTGCGTTCTACGAAAAAAGTCTGTTGAATGCTTATAGGATGCGGCAGGAACTGGGGTTGATACGTCCTGACAACACCATATTCAGGTTAGTACATGGTGAAGGTGATAACCTGCCGGGTTTAATTATCGATATATACGGTGATACGGCAGTGATACAAGCTCATTCTATAGGAATTCATAACGACATGGGGCCGGTGACGGAGGCGTTGAAGCGGGCCATTCCTGCGGATACTGTGAAGCACATCTTTTATAAGTCAGAAGGAACATTGCCTTATAAGGCCGGTATTTTTCCGGAAAACAGTTATCTGTTTGGCGGTGACGGTGTGGATGCAATTGCTCTGGAGAATGGTTTGCGTTTTCGGATTGACTGGCTGAAGGGACAGAAGACGGGATTTTTTGTTGATCAGCGGGAAAATCGTGCACTGCTCGAACGGTATGCCCGAAACCGCCATGTGTTGAATATGTTCTGTTATACCGGTGGGTTTTCGGTATACGCCCTTCGCGGAGGGGCTGCGTCGGTTGTGTCTGTGGATAGTTCTGCAAAAGCGGTTTCAATTACTGATCAAAATGTAGCGCTCAATTTTGGGGAAGATCCCCGGCATACTTCTCTCCCTGAAGATGCTTTTAAATTCCTCAAACAACTCCAATATGGGGAAAAGGATTTGATTATTCTTGATCCGCCTGCTTTTGCAAAACACCGGGGAGCTGTCAATAATGCATTGCAAGGTTATAAAAAGTTGAATCTCCAGGCAATGGAAAAAATCGCTCCCGACGGTTTCTTATTTACTTTTTCCTGTTCGCAGGTCATTTCTGCAGAGCAGTTCCGTTTGGCGGTTTTCAGTGCTGCGGCCATCTCAGGCAGGAAAGTGCGTATTTTGCATCAGCTCACACAGCCGGCCGATCATCCTATCAATATTTATCATCCCGAAGGGGAATATCTGAAAGGGTTGGTACTTAGAGTGGAATAAATGATGATCCCGATGAATCGGGACAACTAGTGATGATTCGGTAATGTGTGATTTGACGGTGAGAGAAACTCGTTTAAATCTGTTTAAAACCATCTGTAAATGGATGATCTTAGTTAAATAATAAAAAATATATGATTTTTATGCCACAATAGTATGTTTTATAACACAAAAACGCTTATATTTGCATCGTGTTTTTCAT
>NZ_DHOS01000010.1:334182-338455 GCF_002410825.1 Proteiniphilum sp. UBA5384
GTGTTTTTCATGGTATTAGATTTAAGGTTAACAATGAAGATTGGTTGTCGTGAGACAACCTTTCCTTTTTTATACACCTTCCCTTGCTACATCGGGCGATACCGGAGAATGACCACATTCATGAGTAAATTATCGAATCATCACATCAATTGGGACTTTCACAAAATATAAATTATTTGTAGAGTCGAAATGGCGTTATTATTGTTATTTTTGTAATGAAAATGGTCACATATGGATTTCAGGACAATCATACATAACCCCGTTTCAGCTATACAGATCGATCATACTACCCGGATGATGCTTTTTGGTTCTTGTTTTTCTGAAAATATCGGCAGGAAGCTACAGTATTATAAATTCCGGTTGGATCTGAACCCTTTTGGAATCCTATATAATCCCTTTTCCATTTCTGCCGCTATCAGGAGATTATTAGGTGCAGAATCTTTTTCTGAAGCCGACCTTGTATCTTGCAATGGTATATTCCATAGCCTGATGCATCATGGACAATTTTCATCTTCCGATAAGGATACTTGTTTGCGGAATATTTCAGATCGTTTTGAATGTGCAGCCGGCAATATCAGGCAGACAGATCTCTTTCTTATTACTTTTGGATCTGCTTATGTATATCAATGGAAAGAGAGTGGGGTGATTGTGGGGAATTGCCATAAGTTTCCATCTAATATGTTTCATAGGTTCCGCCTTTCAGTAGGGGAGGTCATAGAAGAATGGAGCGAAATAATTACTGCACTCAAGGCTGTTCAGCCAAAGATTCAGTTACTGTTCACAGTAAGTCCTGTGCGTCACTGGAAAGAGGGTGTACATGAGAATCAACTCAGTAAATCGGTCCTTCATCTGGCTATTGATAAATTACAGCATCTTTTCCCCGATAATGTATACTATTTTCCCGCTTACGAGGTTATGATCGATGATTTGCGTGATTACAGATTTTATGAGAATGATATGATCCATCCTTCCTCTGTAGCCATAGACTATATCTGGCAGCTTTTCGGCAAAACTTTTTTCTCGGACCATACAATGAAAATAAATGAAGAATGGGAACAGATCCGAAAAGCGTTGGATCATCGCCCCATTTATCCTGGAACAAACGCCCATAACAAATTTATGAAGGATACCCGGAGAAAGTTGAATGAGTTTATCCTGAAGTTTCCGGAAATATCTTGTGATGAGACGAATACATCAATGTGCCAATGAGATTAATGTGATAATTATTATAATTTGCAAATCAGTAAATCGGTAAATCAGCAAATTAATTATGCAATACAATATTCAAGAAATAGCGTCTATATTAGGAGTTTCTATAGACAGGCAGGCATCCGGCGAGATATCGATTCTTCTTACAGACAGTCGGAAACTGTCACTTCCTGCAGAAACACTTTTCTTTGCGTTGGAAACGAAAAATAACGATGCCCACCTTTTTATTGATGATTTGTATCAGAAAGGTGTGCGCTACTTTGTTGTCAGTAAGCTTTTTCCGGAGTGGCAAAAATGGGGTGGTGCCCATTTTCTGAAAGTGAAGAATTCTTTGTCGGCATTGCAGAAAATAGCAGCTTATCACCGGAAGCGATTCGATATACCTATTATAGGAATCACTGGAAGCAATGGAAAGACGATTGTCAAGGAGTGGCTTTATCAAATCCTTGAAAATGATTATAGTGTTGTCCGTTCTCCGAGGAGTTATAACTCACAGATAGGTGTCCCGCTCTCGGTATGGCAATTGAATGAAGATGCTGAGTTGGGTATCTTTGAAGCAGGAATATCGATGCCGGGTGAAATGGAGAACCTGGAGCCGGTCATTAAACCTACGATTGGAGTGCTGACTAAAATCGGAGAGGCGCATCAGGAGAATTTCACTTCCATGAAGCAGAAGATCATGGAGAAACTGGAGCTTTTCATGAATTGCGATGTTTTTATTTTTGATGAAGACAGCGAATTAGTCTCCGAGTGTGTCGATCAAATGGTGTTATCCCAGAAAACCTTTGGCTGGTCAAGAAGAAACAGGGATGCTCATTTATACATATCGGCTGTAAAAAAGAATGAGATGAACACAGCCATTGATTATTCTTTTCTCGATTTTGACTATTCGTTTACCATTCCTTTTACCGATGAAGCTTCGATTGAGAATGCCATCAGTTGCCTTGCCGTGGCACTCTATCTGCATATTTCTCCTCCGGAGATATCTTCACGAATGGCCCTGTTGGAACCGGTCGCCATGCGCCTGGATGTGCGAAAAGGGAAAGAGAATTGCATCATTATCAATGATACATATAATTCTGATATCAATTCTATTAAGATTGCCCTTGACTTTCAGCAGCAACGAAAAGTGGACCGACACCTGAAGAAAACATTGATCCTCTCTGATATTCTTCAGACAGGCATACCGTCCCGGTCTCTTTATAAGAAAGTAGCGGAGATGGTGGAGCAGAGCGGGATAGAAAGGATAATCGGTATAGGGAAAGAAATTGCTGCCAGCCAGGATATGTTTCCGATGCCGGAGAAATCGTTTTATGAGACTACGGGTGAATTTATCGATTCGGAGGAATGGCGGGGTTTCAACCATGAGTTGATTCTCCTGAAGGGAGCACGGAAGTATCATTTTGAGCAGATTTGCATCCTTATAGAGGAACGCATTCATGAAACGATGCTGGAAGTCGACCTTGATGCAGTAGTGCATAATTTCAACTTTTATAAATCGCGTTTGCAGCCGGATATGAAACTGGTCTGCATGGTGAAGGCCAATGCCTATGGTGCCGGTGCTGTGGAAATTGCCAAGACACTCCAATACCACCGTTGCGATTATCTGGCAGTTGCCGTGGCAGAGGAAGGCATTCAGCTTCGGAAGGAGGGAATTTCATTGCCCCTTATTGTATTGAACCCTGAAGTGAATGGTTTTGAAGAGCTTTTTTCTAATGATCTGGAACCCGAGGTGTATAACTTCCGGATTCTGTCAGCCTTTATAAAAGAGGCGGAAAGAAGGGGTATTACCGATTATCCGATCCATCTGAAGATTGATACCGGCATGCATCGGTTAGGGTTTCTTCCGGAACAAATTTCCGAGATGATCATCCTATTGAAGAAGCAAAAAGGATTGAAGGTACGTTCCATATTTTCTCATTTGTCTGCCAGTGAAAGTTGGCATTTCGATGATTTCACTCATCAGCAGATGCATATATTCAAGGAGGCCGCAAAGGAGATTGAGCAGGCCTTTCATTATCCGGTATATAAGCATATTCTGAATTCTGCCGGGATGGAGCGGTTTCAGGATACCAGATGGGATATGGCTCGCCTGGGGATTGGATTGTATGGCATCAGTGCAAGTGGTCTATCCGGACTGAAGAATGTATGTACGTTGAAAACGACCATTCTTCAGATAAAGGAAGTCTCTTCCAACGAGACCATCGGTTACGGCAGAAAGGAAAAATTAGCCTATGACGCCCGTATTGCTACCATCCGGTTTGGTTATGCCGATGGCTTGAATCGGCAATTCGGAAACAGGAAAGGGAAAGTGCTTATTAATGGGCAATATGCTCCTATTGTGGGGAATGTTTGCATGGATCTTTGTATGGTAGATGTAACCGATATAAAAGTCAAAGAGGGAGATTCCGTTATTCTCTTTGGTGAAGGTTTATCTGTCATCGAAATGGCGGAAAGTATTGGCACTATTCCCTATGAAATATTGACTGCTGTATCTCCCCGTGTAAAACGGATTTATATTAAAGAATGAAATTAGAATCAAGAGCCAAGGTATTTATGAGAATAATTATATTTGTAGTTCTTCAATAAAAATATCCCGACCAATATTGGCCGGGATATTTTTTAGTATGTTGTCTACTAATCTTAGTCTACAAAGAAGATAGCAACACGGTTCCAGTCGTTTTCTGCGTACGGCTGTTCGGTATCACCCTTCCAGTCGATAGAGATACGATCGCTGTTGATTCCGTATTCGTTGGTCAAAGCATCGGCAACCGCTCTTGCACGTTTTTCAGAAAGTGCAAAGTTGTATTCGGGAGTACCGGTTTGTTTGTCGGCATAAGCCACGATATTAACTTTCGCATTCGGGTTAGCTTTCATGTATTCAGCAGTGTTGTATACGCTTACTTGCTGACCTTTGTCAATCTTTGCAGAATTGATGCGGAAGAATACTACGTTAGGAATGTAAACAGCTTCGCTTACAACAGTCGGCTTCACTTCAGGACATTCCGGGCAAGATTCCGGTCTGAGTCTGAGTTGTTCATTTTCAGCACGCAGTCTGTTGATC
>NZ_DHOS01000072.1 GCF_002410825.1 Proteiniphilum sp. UBA5384
TATGATAAAACCCCTTTTCCATCTGTCGCCACGGTTCTTTGTAGAAGGGGGTTCTTTGTTCCATGGAACGCCAATTAACATAATTCTGGTGTCCGTTGCTTTCCATCAGGCCGATCTGATCCAAACCTGGAAAAGGTTTCAGCCGTGCGGCCACATTTTTGTTCCATTCTACCAAAACAGGATTGACTGTCAAATCTGCACAGAAGCAGGGGATGGAACGATCTGAAGCGGCTTTAGCAATCTTCATCGTCATACTCAGTGTTTTTGCAATGGGCTTTAGTGCTACAGCTTTATAGCCCATTGCAATGCGCTGTACAGTGTCGGCTTCGGTATGGGCTGTCTCATCGGCAGCAAGGCGTACAGGAATATCCGAAACATCCATCTCGCAATTTTCAGGAAACGGTTCTTCAACGATAGCAATCTGATCAAATGCTCCGATCTTTTTAGCATGGTCCAGAAACCTCAAAAAGGTTTCTTTTTCCTCATAACGTCCATTGGCATCAAAATAATAAGGAATCTTTCCCGACTGGGTGTATGGAGTCCGGATATCTTTGAGTACGTTGTGTATTTCCGTTAGGCGCTCCGTATCTTTTTGCAGCATTTCCTGCTGGCTTCCTGCTTGTCCGATTTTGATCTTCATAAAGAAATAGCCTTGCTGTACTTGTGAACGGATATCCAAAGTATTCACATTATAAGAGATCAATGGAATGGCCGCTACCCTCTCGTGTTTTTCCGAAAAAGCGGAACTATATTCACGGGGAATCAATTGGTCAAAGTTACGGATGCCATTTTCTTTGGCATAAAGGAGCCAGAGGGCATTATCTACCGAAACCAGAGCATTGAGAGCAAAAGTTTTGCGCAAAGAGGAGTTGCCGGTGATTCTGATTCCGTATTGATAGATCTCCGAATAAAGGGCGTCAATCAGGTCGACGGGGGATGTATAAGATGTATTCTTAAGCATCTGGAGAGCACGCTCAGTAAGCAAATACATCAATGCATTGCCTCCACTTTCGGAGTATGAGGAGAAAATCCCGGCATCGGACCACAATACACTCTGTGTTCCAAGACCGATTGCATGATTTCCGGAATCAGCCCTCAGGTAGCTGACAGGCTGCCACAATTCCGACAGATACCCTCCCTTAAAGCCGAAGGGTGAAATCAACGGTTCCCTTTCAAAATATGAATCTACGCTTTCAATCCGGATTGATTTTGAGCGTGTTTTTCCTTCAGGGTAGAAATTATTATTAAAACGTGCAGCTCTGGTATCCATACTGAAAAAAGAAGGTTCATAAAGGAATAAGCTTCCTAACGACAAAATACTTTTTCTAAGAAATTGGCGACGACCCGGCTCATCCATCATACTTTTATATCATTTAACATTAGATAAGCTTTATGCAATGTAAGTAAAACACTCTGTCACAAAATTAAAGAACCGTTAATTCATAAAGCAGCAGTTTGCGCATTTCTTATCTCAAAAAACGTCAAACATCAAGGTACTTCAAAACAATATACGCCATTAGCCCCATTCCCGTTTCCACAGCGTTTTCATTGATATCGAACACAGAGGTGTGAAGCGACAAAGATTCCCTACCCTCTTCCCCTACTCCAAGCAAATAAAAAAATGAATCAACAACTTCAGAATAATAAGAGAAATCTTCTGAAGCCATCCATATGTCACATTCCTCAACCTGTTGTTTTCCAAGATATTCCTCCATGAACTTCTCAATTGTTTCAACTACGGAGGCGGGATTGTATAACGAGGGATACCCGTTTCTTATATTGACTTCACAAGTGCATCCCAGACCTTCTGTCACAGATTCTGTTAATTGACGTATCTCTTGCAGCGCTTTTTGCCTCCATTTCTCATCCATTGTCCGAAACGTACCTTCTAACAGTATTTCATCAGGAATAATATTTATGGTCCCGTTTGCTTGAAATTTGCCAAAAGATAAAACGGACGGGATAGCCGGATTATTTTTCCGGCTTATCAATTGCTGGAGTATAACGATCACCGAGGAAGCTGCCAGAACAGGATCAATAATCAGGTGGGGCTGAGCACCGTGTCCGCCTTTTCCTTTTATGGTGATTGATATTTCGTCCATCGAGGCCATGAATTTACCTCTTCTTATCCCCACCTTCCCGGCAGACAAAGTAGGCATCACATGCTGCCCGATTATGAGATTAACATCAGGATCGGTTAACGCCCCTTCACCGATCACTCTGGCAGCACCCCCGGGAAGGATCTCTTCAGCAGGTTGGAATATCAGTTTCACCGTTCCGTTAAACCGATATTCCATCGCTTTCAAAATTTGCGCAACGCCTAGCAATATAGAGGTATGCACGTCGTGCCCACACGCATGCATTACCCCTTTGTTTTTAGATCGATATTCAGTTTCTTTCTTATCTTCTATGGCCAGGGCATCTATATCGGCACGAAGCGCAATTACCTTACCGGCACCAAGCGTTCCCTTAATTGTGGCAAGCACCCCCGTTCCGGCAACAGGATGCCACAAGATCCCCATCTCATCCAGCTTCTTCTTGATATAAGCGGAAGTTTGAACTTCATGGAAAGAGAGTTCGGGATACTGATGAAGATGCCTTCTAACACCGATAATCTCTTCCCTGATATCCGAAGCAATCGATTGAATAGTCTCCTTCAATTCCATACCGTAAAAAATCAGCCTTTACTGTCGTTCAAAAGAAATTCTTTTACAAAAATGTCATCCACCAAATGAGGATACTGGCTAATTACCCGG
>NZ_DHOS01000040.1 GCF_002410825.1 Proteiniphilum sp. UBA5384
CATTCCGGCACGTTTACCGGCTTCATAGGCCTCTGCAATCGATTCAAACCGTTCTATCTCACTGATAGATTCATTACTTACTTCATTGTCCATAATGGTTTATTCTTTAGGTGTTTCATTAAAACCTTGTCTATCAATTTCGCCTCTGATAAATTCTTCCAACTCCTCATTGCTCATCTGTTCCAGAAAACTGGTATTGACTGATCCATGAATATCGATCTTTGACGGTTCATCCCACCCCAGAAGCTTGCTTAGCCGGTCGATGGCAGATATCTTATCATAAAGCTTGATTTCAATACCGCCTTTGACCTTTTTCATTACAGAAATGCATGATACAATGTGATCGGGAAGTTCTTCAAGATTTTTGATTTTGATTGTGGTGCCTCTCGCAAAAAGAACATCCGTTACCCGGGCCCTGACAATGTTTGTCAGCTCTTTGACCGCTTCTATTTTTGTGATGTCTGATTTCTCCTGAAGTTTTTCCTGTAATTGCCTCACCCTTGTACTAATCTTGTACTCTTTCAGTAATCGACATGACCTCTCGTTCACTGTTTCATCTTTCATGTTTTCACACGAATAGGCCCGCCTGTAAGCCTCTGAGGCGTTACCGGTCTCAAGGTAGTAATTGCAGAAATTTTCTTGTTTAGGTGTGAGCTTTGTCATATTCATAAAACTTCAATGTGACCGAATTTTTCTTCCCAAGCGATTTGTAAATTTTTAATCATACTCTTTCCTTTACCCTTGTAAGCTGAGAGAAACAAATACTCATTATCTGATTCATACGCGATCAATGCAAACCGGGATTGAAATTTGTCTCTTAGAACTCTTACAATCTCTTCATCGGTTAATTCATCGATTGGCAATTTTATGAGTTCTAAGATGGTTCTGGTACTATTCGTAACGATTGGATCTTGGGACAACTTTTCCGTTTTCATAACCAAATGCTTCAAGTGGTTGACTGTTACCCAAAAGATCACCCATTTCATTGCAGAAGGTGTTTATCGCCTCTGCTGCTGCCTTGTGAAGATTATAACGGTTGATCCCCTCTGCAGTGGTAACAAACGTACTGTGGGAATCCTTCATCCTTTCTTTCGCTTCATCTGAGACATATATCTCACCGGTATCACTTGCTGAAATGTAGCAAACCAGGTCACGAACACCACCCACATCAATGGTTGAGAGAAGACCCCTTGTTTCATGTTCCAGGCTTGCCATTTTGCCGTTTACATTGTTTGCAATCTCTTGGCTCAAATACTCCCGATCCAGAACTTTGGAAATCATATTAGTAATTTTTTTCCGGATACCGGTAAGATCTCCTTTCAAAATACCCTGAAGATGATCATTGTTGAGTTTCCCCAGGCCGGTAGCTTCAAAAGCTTTTTCAATTTTCTTCCCGTGTGCTTTGATGATCCGCTCTTCCAATTTATGGAGATCTCCTCGATACTCATATTCTTCAAAATCAACCAATAAAGGTTTAATTGTTTTATTTGCCATAAAATTCTATTTATTAATGTTTTAATCTTTAAACAAGTCTATTGTCCCAAAATCTTCATTGCCACTTTCCTGCTCATCAAAATCCTGGTCCATGTTCACCGCGCAACTTACTCTCTCATTTTGTTCCATCAGTTTGGCCCACTCTTCGACTGAGAGTTTATCAAGCTCTTCTTCTGTCATAATAATTTGAATTTACGAAATCGGTTCAATATCTACCGGAATCAGACTGATCTCATCGCATAACTGAGTGAACTCATTCATCAGTTGCACCATTGCCTCATATTCTTCCACGAAGTTACCGCCAGCCATAACCAGGACTTCATTTCTTGCACGACCGGCAGGGCCATTCAGATCTGTTACCTCGAACACAAGAGAGGGTTTCGGATTTTCCTGTTTGTACGTTCTGAGTTTTTCAATAACGCGTTTCGTTGCTCCTTGTGCTGTAATAAACTCAGCAATCGCATTCTTAACTCTCAGGGATTCAGATTTTAATTCTTCTGTCGACATAATTATTTTTTTTTTGTAATTTGTAAATCGTTTATCTGTATAGTAAAATGTAAATTTTTCAAGAGTTTCTGAAAATTCCAGTTAGATGGATCTTCATTGCTTTGTTTTTTCAAAGGGAATATTATAATTTCAGAATCCTCCCGCCTCGCTTCATTGCTTCGTCAATTTGATAGGTTTGACTGCTTTCCCGGTACCTTGCCTGTAAAAATATTATCACCTCTTAAACGGCCTCAAAATGGCTTGTTTTATACTTTTAATTTTCTCCCAATATTTGGCCATTGATAAAACGCCAAGCTTTATCTCATTGCTTCATATTAGTTCTTTTATATGGCTGAAATATTTTTCCTCCATCATTCTCGCCTCGATCTCCCAAGGTCTTTTATCGTGTGGTATCGTCATCGGGAAGTGAATCCCATTCCATACTGCGACAGTGTATTCCGTGTTTGCCCTCAGCCATCCGCATTCCATCTGTCTGATATGCCAAATTTCATGGATCAGAAGGTTTATCATCGGGTCGGATAATTCGTCCATTTTTAAAATCTCTGTATCTATGAAAATAGTGTATTTAGCCTTTTCACTCGGAGTGTACTTGCTAGCATACCCCTCGACATAGGAAATAGCATTGGAAGTTTTGATTTTAAGGGGCTGGATGTCCACCTCGGCAGGTACGTCCAGCTCCTTTAATATCACTTCGGCAAGCCTGCTGATATTCGGGATATAATATCCTTGTGTATATTTCTCTATCATAGCTCAATAGTTATCCCCAACCATCTGAAATGAAAAGTCAAGGTTTTGCAAGGCTCCGCTTCCGTTCCTTACTTCCACGGTGAAATAGGTTGAATATCTCCCCGTCACAACGCATCTCTGACCGCTATTCAAGGGCTGGCAAAAAATGTCGTAATCTGCCGACTTTATTAACCCTCTCGGTCTCTCAAAATCTATCCGGCATATACCGGCGGATATCCATTGAATGCTGGCTATCTTAACTGCTCCCCACGCCATAACTATACATTTTTTTCGTTTGCAAAATAACTTCCCGTTGCCTGCTGGTTCAGCTCCCAGTCGGTGAGGAAGGAATTAAAGCTGTCATATAATGGTTGTATAGCTTCCGTTTGCCCGGCATCGGCTTTTTCGAGCGCCATCTTAAATGCACCCACAATGTCAAGCACTTCCCCGTGAGAGTAGAGTAGTGCCTCCGTCGGAACATTATTATAGGGCTGAAACAGCATTTCGATATTGCATTCTGATTCTGGCAATAATGCAAAATGTTCCGTGATATCTGTGGGAAGCTCTGTTTTCGGCTTATTCGCTTTCCAGACTCGATATTCGGATAAGCCTATTAATAGGCTTTCAACTGTGGCTCTCTCTATCGCTTCAGGGTCTATCAGGTCCTTGGAGACAATCAATGCCGCCTCGAACATTGAGAGAAAAGTGTCATTGGAAAAGATACAAGCCGGGTAAAGTTTACCTGCTGCATCGGGTGACTGTTGTAATGTGATCTTAGTTTGAACGAGAATAATTCTTGCCATAATGTTTAAATTATTAATTGTTTATATATGAATATTTTAGATGTTATTTAAAATGGTGTATTTTCATTATTATAGTACTGTGGAATGTTCATGGTTGATGGATCCTCATCCAGAAAATTGGTGATGTAATCATCCACCCAAAAATCAAACTCCCCTGTACGGCCCTCCCTGTTCTTTGCAATGCGGATCTTGCAAGTGTTCTTATTCGCAGCATCTGAGTAATAAGATTCCCTGTGAATGAATAAAACGACATCAGCATCCTGCTCAATGGCTC
>NZ_DHOS01000069.1 GCF_002410825.1 Proteiniphilum sp. UBA5384
TTAGCGTTCACCCCCATAAAGCTTAGCAAAATCAATCTGCTGCCGTACATTTTGTTTACGAGGGATCTTAGAGTTATCTACAGCCTGGACCGGATAAACCATCACCGGTTCTGGAAAGTTTAAATCTTTCACATAAACCCGGGACAAGTCCTCCGGGTCATATTGGACTGTTACTTGCCGACCGATAAACTTTTGGGGAACTTCATAAACCTTTTTTGAGAAAGTAATCGTCGCATCCTGACTAACCCTTCTCATTGTTTCATGTAGAAAAATCCGATCTAAAAGCTCCTTTTGGCGGATAAAGCGAAAGCGTTCTTTATCCTTTAGATAACGTTCCAGCGGAGATAACCCATTAAGCGAAGAATGAACCTTTTGATTGTACGTTGATTCCACATAACTCAAGAATTTGCCATTCAAATCTGCCAAGGATTGAAGTTTCCGTAAATCCAAAGCAGAAAGAAACTGCGTTCTAAACGTCCGAAAGACCCGTTCAATTTTACCTTTATTATGTAGAGTTCTACATAATAAAGGTTATGGAGAGTTAATCGTTATGAAGAGTTAAACTATGGATTTGTTGATACTGTAAGTTTTTGTGGTTGATTTCCTCTACATAATCCTTCATTCTTAAGATGGTTTCTACAACCAAAATTAAGACTGGAGGAATAAGTATGCAGGAATTGTTACCATTTAACGACTTGATTAGTGTGGTCAAAGAAGAGCTTTATCGTGTAAAGTACAAGGAGTCAAGGATCAATTTGTATGTATCCATTTGGGAAACCCTTGGTCAATTCATGAGAGAAAGAGACCTAAAGTACTTTAATATGAAGATTGGTTTGAACTTTTTAGAAGACCAATATGGTATTACCGTATTCAAACATTTGAATAGTTCTAGCGGTTTAAAAGTTAGGGCTATCAATATGCTAGGAGAGTACCAGTTACACGGAATCATTCTTTCAAAGCGACGCGTTATTGGTAAAGAATACTACCCTCCTGTAAAAAAGGCATTTGATGGATTTATCCAGTCCCGAAGATGCAATGGCATCTCCGAAAAAACTTTACAGTCAAATGAACTGTATTTGAGCAGATTTTCTGAGTACCTGTCCAAGCAAAAGATTAATGCCATCTCGGAAATAAACCCCGGTCATATTTTGGGTTTTGTCAACACTTGACCGGTACAACCATTGCTACCGTCTACTGCACAACTTGTTCCTTAAGAGTCTTGTTCCGATATCTGTATGAAGAAAAAATTCTAGAAAAAGACTTCTCCTACGTGGTACCCCGGATCAAGGTGGACAAAACCTCGAGAATTCCCTCTGCTTACAGCAAAGAAGAAGTTCAAAAGATGCTGGATAGTGTTGACCGCGGAAATCCGAAAGGCAAACGTGATTTTGCCATATTGCTTCTTGCATCGCGACTTGGAATGAGAGCGGGCGATATTTGTAGTTTATCTTTCAAAAATCTCAAATGGGAACATAATGAGATAGAATTGATACAAGAGAAGACGCAGGAAAAAATACTCTTGCCTCTGCTGCCGGAAGTGGGTTCAGCAATCATTGACTATTTGAAATATGGCCGACCCATCACAGAAAGCAGTACTATTTTCATGCGTCACACCTGTCCAATAACCTCTTTGAAACCACCAACACTTCACAGCATTGTTTGGCAATATTTACGATTGGCAGGAATCAAAGTTCCCGACGGAAAGAAACATGGCCCTCATGCCCTTCGACACAGCCTTGCCAGTACCCTCCTAGAAGAAAACACTCCGCTCCCGATCATTTCCGAGGTTCTGGGGCATACAACGACCGAAACAACATCCATCTATTTGAAAATTGCCGTTACCCATTTACGGCGCTGTGCATTGGATATCCCCGAATTTGTATGGAATCAGCCGATGGTCGGAGGTGTGGCTCATGAGCTCTAAAAACTATGGTTTTGACGGTTTTGTAGGAGATTTTAGGGAACTGCTGATCCAGTTCGTACAGATGAAACGGTCATTAGGGTTCAATTATGTTGAACAAGCTAATCAATTAAAACGTTTTTCGCAATTTACTCTCAAGTTTACGATCAAAAATCATGTTCTCACCAAAGAATTAGCTGACGCTTGGACAGAAAAGAGACCAAATGAGCGAGATGTCACATGGGAGCACCGGATCAACAATTTAAAACAGTTTGCTCTATTCCTGAATAACCTTGGCTATGATGCATATATTCCAGCTTGCAGGGCAAAGATCAATCGGCATTTATACGTTCCTTACATTTTTACTCATGAACAACTCAAGAATTTTTTTGCCGAATGCGAAAACATCAAGCCCCATCCGCTTTCCAACAAACACTTAGTATTACCTGCCGTTTACAGGTTGTTGTACGGATGCGGCCTCAGAATCTCTGAGGCATTAGCCTTAAAACAAAAGGATATGGACTTGAAACAAGGAATTGCCATCGTTCGGAGTTCAAAGTTTGATAAAGACCGGTTAATTCCAATGTCGCCTTCGTTGACCAGATATCTGGAGCCCTATTCTCAGAAAATCCATACACTTTCCGGTTCCGAAGGCTTTTTTTTTATAAAAAAAGACAAGACTGCGCTTGCTCCTGAT
>NZ_DHOS01000024.1:0-29089 GCF_002410825.1 Proteiniphilum sp. UBA5384
AACATTTCGGGTGCGATGGACAAACCGCTTCTTTGGTCTGTTCTCCACCACCTATACCATCAGTTCTGAAATGGCTATTACTGACAGGTATGACAATAATGTGGTGAAGTTTCCGCGTAATGAACGGATTCGCTCTACCGATGTAATTGCCGAAAAAGTAGAGTATTTTCTTGACCCCGCCTTCTGGGGTGAGTATAACGTAATCGAACCGGACCAGGAAATAACCGACGCCGTGAAACGGTTGAGCGGAAAATTGCAACGGCGAAATAAATAATTCAGGTCTCTCGCATGAATTTGAAATGTTGCAATCATACAATCCGCAAAGAAAATCACAAAACTGTTTGGAATTAGTAAATTTAGGCGTACCTTTGCAACCCGAAAGTTTTTTATACAATTATATTATTTACAAAACAGTATGTATTTAGATTCTGCTAAAAAGAAAGAAATCTTTGCAAAGCACGGAAAGTCCAACACTGATACTGGCTCACCGGAAGCGCAGATAGCATTGTTCTCCTACCGTATTTCGCATTTGACTGAGCATCTCAAGTCAAACAAAAAAGATTATAGCACCGAAAGAGCATTGAAAATTTTAGTGGGTAAGCGTCGTCGTTTACTTGATTATCTGATCGACACAGATATTGAAAGGTATCGTTCCATTATCAAAGAATTGGGTATCAGAAAATAATTTTTTCGAAAAAAAGTTAAAAAGAGGATGAAACAACAGGTTTTACCCTCTTTTTTTTATAGCTAATCACCATTGTTAATGGATATTAAGCAAAAGAGACGGAAAACATGTTACAAAAATATGTCTTATAACATATTTTTTTATTTTGCAGATCCAAAATAGCGCTCTATCTTTGCATCGATAACCTAAAACAATCTTTTTTACCTTATCACTGATATCACGTTAACCGATACAAAAGAGGCCTTTTCGATCGAAGGGGCCTCTTTTTTTATAAAATTTTCTTATATTTTTGGTTATTCAAAAAAATGGCTATATTTGAGGAATAAATTACTTTTTTTTCGATAATTGATTCCATTCAATATTTTCTAATAATCCGGTACAATGCTAAAAATACTCATTCTTATTGATTATTCCAGTGAATTCAGCCGCAGACTGCTCAGAGGACTGATACAATACTCCAAAGAACATGGGCCCTGGATTTTTTATCGACTCCCCTCTTATTATAAGACGCTTTACGGCAAAGAAGGCATAGTGGAATGGGCCAAAGAATGGGAGGCAGATGCCATTGTGGCGCGGTGGGATCATGAAGGAACTAACCTTCTGGAATCACTGAATATTCCTATACTGCTTCAGAACTATAAAGATCGGAGCCCCTACTTCTCCAACCTGACCGGTGATTATTTCGGCACGGGAGAGATGGCGGCACAGTTTTTTATCAAACGACGCTTCCGGAATTTTGCGTTCTACGGAAATAAAGGAGTAGTATGGTCGCGTGAACGAGCGGAAGGATTCAGAATGCAGGTAGAAAAAACGGGGGGCAACTATTATTATTTCGAAAGTGAAAATCTGGACGGGGAAGAATGGAGTACCGGCCATATTCAACTGGATGAATGGCTCTTGTCGTTACCCAAGCCTATTGGTCTGTTTGCCTGCGATGATAATTTCGCACTCAGGGTATCACAATACTGTAAAATCAACAATATCAGAATTCCCGAAGACATCTCCTTGCTGGGGGTGGATAACGACGAGTTGATCTGCAATCTGTCAGATCCACCCATCTCTTCTATTGTCACTGATGTGGAAAAGGGAGGCTATGAGGCAGGAAGGCTTATCGACAGGATGACCAAAGGTGAAATTAAAGAACCTTTTAATATCATTATCCGGCCGACAAGATTTGAACTCCGGAAATCTACAGAAAAATATGCTATCGGAAATGAATATATTTCCCAGATAGTAAATTTCATTGAAGACAATTTCATCTCCGATATCAACATTGAAGAACTCACCGAAATGGTTCCACTGTCTCGTCGTAATCTCGAAGTGAAATTCAAAGATGAAATGGGCACCTCCATCTATCAGTTTATCCTTAGTTGCAGGATCGATTATTTCGCACATTTATTAGTTACTACCGACAGGACGCTGTTTGACCTGGCATTGGAATCGGGATTCAACGACTGCAAGAATATCGCCAGGATATTTAAAAAAATGAAAGGCTGTACCCCTGTTGAATACCGTAAAAATTACTGTGATTCCCTAACGAAATAGCCAAACGTATGCCATAACGCTATTTGAAAACACAATTACGTTTTTAAAGCAATTGTCAACCATATAAAAAATAATTTTGTGCTTTGTGTATATTGATATGCAAAGTACACATTTATTATAATTTTCAATGATATGAGCGACATTCCTCAAATTAAACATGTACAGGATAAAAGCACTACCATCAAGTCGATGATCATACTGGCATTGCTGTTTTTTATTTTTGGATTGGTATCGTGGGTGAATACCATCCTGATTCCCTATTTCCAACTCACACTTCAATTATCGAACTTTCAATCCTATCTGGTCACATTCGCCTTTTACATCGCCTATTTGATCATGGCAATCCCCTCTTCTTTTCTATTGAACAAAGTAGGATATAAAAGAGGGATGATGCTCGGACTATGGTGCATGTCGATAGGGGCATTACTCTTCGTTCCGGCAGCCTACTGGCGCGTTTATCAAGTATTTCTCTTGGGGCTCTTCCTGTTGGGCGTGGGATTGGCCATCCTGCAGTCAGCCGCCAATCCTTACGTCACCATTGTAGGTCCTATAGAGAGTGCCGCCAAACGGATGAGCATCGTAGGTACGGGTAATAAACTGGCCGGAATAATTGCCAATCTCATATTTGCCGCGGTGGTAATCAGGGAGTCAGATAAAATACTTATGCAGAATATTGAAGCGGGGAATTATACCGGAGCAGCATTGGAAACGGCCTTGGATACGCTAATAAAGGGAGTGATGACACCTTATCTTATTTTGGCCGTTTTCCTGTTTCTCTTCGGCATTGTAGTCCGCTACTCTCCGCTACCGGAGTTAGATCCTTCGGTAGTCAACAAGCAATCCGAAGAAGATGAGAGTTCACATAAGCCCATTTGGCAATATCCGGCACTCATTTTAGGAGTCGTAGCCATGTTCTTACATATAGGTACTCAGATGATCGCGCTGGGAACCAGCATCAAGTATGCGGGCACCATGGGGGAAAGCCTTGCCGGACCGGCCCAGAATATCCCTTCCTACACTATGCTTCTGACATTCTTTGGCTATTTCCTGGGAATTGCACTTATCCCCAAATACCTGAAGCAACGGAATGCACTATTGATCTGCGCAACTATCAACCTGATATTGTCCGTATTGATCATCACGACTTCGGGAACGGTACGATTCCTTGGTATTACTGCCGATATTTCCGTTTGGTATTTAGTAATGATGGGGCTTCCCAACGCATTACTCTATGCCGGCATCTGGCCATTGGCCATCAACGGGTTGGGAAAACACACCAACCTGGGTTCCGCCTTCATGGTGATGGCCTTATGCGGAAGCGCTATCATGCCCATCGTCTATAATGTTTTTGTAGAAATGAATGCATCGCTATCCCCTTTTGAAGCAATGAAACAGGCATACTGGATACTTATACCCTGTTTTGCCTACATCGTATGGTACGCCGCCAGCGGATATAAGATCAAATCATGGAAAAAAGAAAATTAATTGTGACAATCCATTGATGCGATGATTCGATGACTAACTACTAATCAGCAAATTACCACATTATCAAATCAAAAATCAATTTATATGAGAACCATCATAAAAAACGGAAAGGCCATTTTTCCTGACAGCATAGAAGAGAATCTGTCTATCGTATGCGAGAATGGAAAAATAGTGGATATCCTGAATCCGGACGGAGTTGTTCCCACTGAAGGAGATACAATCATTGATGCCCGGGGCAAATACATATCCCCGGGGTTCATCGACATCCACACCCATGGGGGTGGCGGACACGACTTCATGGACGGCACCGTAGAAGCCTACCTCGGCGCGGCGGAAACACACGCCCAACACGGCACCACCGCACTGCTGCCCACCACCCTCACCAGCACCACCGAGGAGCTGATGAAAACATTCGCCACCTACAAGGAAGCGGTAAAACAGAATAAAAAAGGAGCCAAATTCCTCGGGTTGCACCTTGAAGGCCCTTACTTCGCCTATAACCAGCGGGGAGCCCAAGATCCCAAATACCTCAGGAATCCGGAGCCGGAAGAGTACAATCAGATATTGGAAGCATCGGACGACATTGTCCGCTGGAGCCTGGCGCCGGAACTTCCTGGCGCATTGGAGTTCGGCAAAGTGCTCACCACCCGGAATATCCTCCCGGCCATTGCCCATACCGATGCTATTTATGAAGAGGTCGTACCTGCTTTTGAGGCGGGATTCACGTTGGCAACCCATTTATATTCGGGTATGTCGACCATCACCCGGAGAAATGCCTACCGCTATGCCGGCGTGGTGGAAGCGTCTTACCTGATCGATGGAATGGATGTAGAGATTATCGCCGACGGAGTACATCTGCCTAAATCCCTCCTTCAATTCGTCTATAAATTCAAAGGGCCCGATAAAACCGCGCTCTGCACCGACTCAATGCGTGGAGCCGGGATGCCCGACGGCGAGTCCATCCTGGGCAGCCTCGACAAAGGACAAAAGGTAATCATTGAAGACGGTGTGGCAAAGCTGCCCGATCGTACCGCCTTTGCCGGCAGCGTAGCCACCACCGACCGCTTAGTCAGGACAATGGTAAACATAGCCGAAGTACCTCTGGTGGAAGCGGTAAGGATGATGACCCTTACCCCTGCCCGCATCATGAAGATCGATCGGCAGAAAGGATCCATTCAAAAAGGTAAAGATGCCGATTTCGTTATTTTTGATGATAATATTAATGTTTCACACACAATTTTAGAAGGAAATGTCATATACGGAAACTAACACAGATGTAATCACATTCACGAAAGGAATGTTGGAAGTAAAAATCTTCCATACCAGGGAAGAAATGGGGAAAGAAGCGGCGGTCAATGTATCGGATACCATCCGGCAACTGCTTAGTGAAAGAGAGGAAATCAATATGATTTTCGCCGCAGCCCCCTCTCAAAGCGATTTTATGAAGGAGCTGATTGGCGATAAACGGATCCGGTGGGAAAAGATCAATGCCTTTCACATGGATGAGTATATCGGATTGGAAGAAGAGGCGCCCCAAGGCTTTGGAAATTTCCTGAAAGAACGTATCTTTGACAAAGTGCCTTTTAAGAGTGTCCACTACATCAATGGCAGGGCGGAGAATCCTTCCGCGGAGTGCGAAAGGTATGCCGGTTTATTGTGTCAATATCCTGTGGATATCGTTTGCTTGGGGATTGGCGAGAATGGACATATCGCATTCAACGACCCACCGGTAGCCGATTTCAAAGATCCTAAACTGGTAAAAGTGGTTGAATTGGACATGGCTTGCAGGCAACAACAGGTCAATGAAAAACTGTTTACAGGTATAGATCTGGTGCCCACCCACGCGGTCACCGTTACCATACCCGCACTGTTGAAGGCCAAATATATGTTCTGCATGGTACCCGCCCAAAACAAGGCAGAGGCAGTTTATCGCACATTAAACGATGAGATCAGTGAGGAGTGCCCCGCCACTATTTTGAGAACAAAAGAAGATTCTATATTATATCTCGATGAAGAAAGCGCGTCGTTATTGAGTTAAAACAAGAATATTATGAGATTAAAAATTATTCTATCAGCTGTTTTATCCGGGCTTCTATTGATTACCCAGGCACAGGTAAAGATCGGGATCATCGGATTGGATACCTCTCACGCCATTGCCTTCACCAAATTTCTGAATGGAGAAGACAAAAAAGAAGAATTTAAGGAATATACAATAGTGGCAGCCTATCCTTATGGGTCGAAAACCATCAAATCGAGTTACGACCGTATCCCCGGCTACATCGAGCAGGTGAAAGAACTGGGGGTGGAAATCACCGCTTCTATTGCAGAACTTTTAGATAAAGTAGATTGTGTAATGTTGGAAACCAATGATGGGAATCTGCATTTAGAACAGGCTTACGAAGTATTTAAAGCCGGAAAAACTGTCTTTATCGATAAACCTATCGGGGCTTCGCTGGCGCAATCTATCGCCATCTTTCAATTGGCAAGACAATACAACGTACCCTTGTTTACTTCCTCATCCTTGCGGTTTGTTCCTCAAACTTTGAAAATCAGGAACGGAGAGTTCGGTAAAGTATTGGGAGCGGATTGTTTTTCCCCGCACCGGCATGAACCTTCACATCCTGATTTCGGATGGTATGGCATACACGGGGTGGAGATATTGTTTACCGTGATGGGGACCGGATGTGTTTCAGTAAACCGGATGTCTTCTGACAGCACGGACGTAGTGGTCGGCAAATGGAATGACGGAAGAATCGGCACTTTCAGGGGCTTGCAACAAGGGAAATCTGTCTATGGAGGAACAGCATATACAATAAAAGGATCTGTACCGGTAGGACCTTACGAAGGATATGAAATGCTTCTGTCTGAAATCCTGAAGTTCTTTAGAACTGGTATCGCGCCGGTATCGGAAAAAGAAACCCTCGAAATCTTCACCTTTATGGAAGCATCCAACGAAAGCAAGCGTAAAGGAGGAAAAATCGTCTCAATAGACAAAACCTACAAAAAAGCGGAAAAAGAGGCCGGAAAATTAATTCGAAAATTAAAATAACCTCTTGATAATGAAAAGTTACTTGAAGATTATTGCGATGGGGGTGTTATTAGTTTCTTGCATGCAAAAAAACAATAATACTACGGGGGAAGGAGAAACAATATTCACCGGAAAAGAGGGGGAAATAAAGTTAATCGTCTTGGCCCCGGGGCATTTCCACGCCAATCTGCTTCAGAAGAGCAGTATCCCTCAAGTGAACAATTCGGTGTTTATTTATGCGCCCGCAAAAGATGCCGGGTTAAAGCAATACCTTTCGGCAATTGAATCTTTTAATCACAGAGATAAAGATCCTACAAGCTGGGAAACCATTGTTTATACCGGTGATGATTTCCTGAAGAAGATGGCAGCAGACAAAAAAGGAAACGTAGTTGTACTCGCCGGCAACAACAAAAAAAAAACCGGATATATCCTCAACGCGGTAGATGAAGGGTTCAACGTTTTGTCCGATAAACCGATGGCCATTAACCGGGAAGATTTTCTTTTATTGGAAGAAGCATACAGCAGAGCCGAAGCAAAAAACGTATTGCTATATGATATGATGACAGAGCGTTACGATATGCTGAACATCATAGAGAAGAAATTGATCAACGATCATGACTTCTTTGGAGAGTTACAAGAGGGAACGTCTGAAAATCCTGCTGTCTATATGGAGAGCGTGCATCATTTCTATAAAGAAGTATCGGGAGAGCCATTGAGAAGGCCTGCGTGGTACTATGATGTGGAACAACAGGGTGAAGGTATCGCCGACGTGACCACCCACTTGATCGACCAGCTATTCTGGAAATGTTTTCCCGAACAGGCTATCAGCTATACCGGCGATATCGGAAATATATCATCTACTCACTGGCCGACCGAAATCACATTAGGTCAGTTTACCAAATCGACCGGTGAGACGGCCTTTCCCGACTATCTCCAAAAATATCTTGATAATTCCACGCTGAAAGTATATGCCAACGGAACCCTTAATTTCGATGTAAAAAACCGACATGTAGGCCTGAAAGTGATTTGGAACTGGCAGGCACCCGAAGGCAGCGGCGACACTTCCATGTCGGTAGTGAAAGGGACAAAAGCCATTCTGAAAACAGTACAAGGCAAAAAACAGGATTTTGTAAAACAGTTATATGTGCAAAAACCAGAGGGATTGGATGAAGATGTATTTTCTGACAACCTGCAAAAGGCGGTTGAGAAAATTCAAGCTTCTTATCCTTTCGTTTCAGCATCACCGGCATCGGTCGAGGGAGAGTATCTTGTCAATATCCCCGAGGAAAACAGGGAGGGGCACGAATTGCATTTCAGGTACGTGGCGGAAAGTTTCTTCAGTTTCCTCGTAAACCGTGACATGCCGGAATGGGAGAAAGCCAATACGCTGGCTAAATATTATATTACGACTCAGGCTGTAAAGTTGGCGAAAGAATAATTCGGTTGACAAAAGTTTGACAAGCATTAGGAAGTATCAAGAATGGAAAAACAAGATAATGATACAGGAAAGATACAACCGGAATATATCTCAAGAAGAAATATACTCAAGGCTTTTGCAGGAATTCCGGTAGTGGGATTACTCGGTTTTGGACTGTTCGAGAGGAATAATTACGACCGGAATAAAAGAAAGCAGATTGCTCAGGAATTAGGTCTTGATAAGATTGAATTTTCAGTCTCGGATTATGGTAATGGCCAAATTCAAGATATAATCCGGGTGGGTATCATAGGATTCGGTCGTCGTGCAGAGCAGTTAGCTTCAGGATTGGGATTCATGCATCCGGAAGAAATAAAAAAAAGGAAAAATAACAACACATTCAACCACCTATTGGAACAGGAGAATCTTCATGTCGCCATCACCGGCATTTGTGATGTTTTCGACATGCATGCTGAACGAGGATTGATCATCGCCAACAACAGTATTCTGGAAGGGACATTGGATTTTCCTGCCAAGCGATACCACACATATCAGGAAATGCTTGCCGATAAGGATATAGATGCAATAATAATTTCAACTCCTGACCATCATCATGCACGTATTGCGATTGACGCGACTAAGGCGGGCAAACATGTTTATCTGGAAAAAAGTGTCGCCCATACAGAAGAGGAACTGAACGAACTATATCATGCGGTAAAAAACAGCCATATCACTTTCCAGTTAGGGCATCAAATCACGCAGAGCGCCGTTTTTAAACAAGCCAAAAAGATTATTGACAAAAATGTGCTGGGGAAGATTACCCTTATTGAAACCACCAGTAACCGTAATTCTGCGGAAGGAGCCTGGATAAGGCATCTGGATAGTAAAGGCAACTTCAAACCCGGAGATGAGAAAACTATCGATTGGAAGCAATGGTTAGGTAACACGCCCTATGTCCCTTTTAGCATCGACCGATTTTATAATTGGACTAAATGGTTCGCCTACGATACCGGAATGATCGGCCAATTGTTTACACACGAATATGATGCCGTAAACCAACTTCTTCGGATCGGAATTCCTAAATCCGTAGCCTCATCAGGAGGGATATATTATTGGAAAGATAACCGTGAAATGCCCGATTCTCTTCATTGTGTGTTTGAATATCCTGATAAGGAACTGACATTAATGTATAGTGGGAACCTTGCTTCCAGTAGAAGTCGTGGAAGAGTCTTTATGGGACATGACGCTTCAATGGAACTTGGGAATAATATCAAGATAACCGTGGATAAGAACTCCACACAATATCAAAAAGGAATAGTGTCCGGGTTGATCGATACCGGTTCTCCAATACTCTCTTTCAATCCGAATGCGGGACAGATCGATGCAGTCACTTCTGCATCGGAAAAATATTATGCCGACCGCGGATTGACAAATACTATTATTAATGGACAGCAAGTAGACGTAACCCATCTCCATTTACGGGAATGGCTCAATTGCATTCGTAATGGCAAAACACCAAGCGCCAATATAGAAGTCGCCTACGAAGAAGGGATCACCTGTTTAATGGCACATCGTTCATACCTTGAAAAACGTCAAGTATTTTGGGATGACGAAAACAAAAAAATCGTATAAAAATATATTATCATGACTACAAGAAGACAGTTTATTAAAAATGTAGCCATAGGTGCCTCCGCAATGTCATTTGGAGGTGTCTTGCCGGGCTTTAGCGCATCAAGCTATAGGAATATCAAGGGTTCGAATGATCGTATCCGGATTGCCGGAATTGGTGTCAACGCCAGGGGAGGTGCCTTGGCAAGAGGGTTCGCCGACGAAAAAGACAGAGGATGTGTAGTGACTGACATCTGCGATGTGGACAGCCGTGCCATTGAGAAATGCATTGCCAATGTTGAAAAAACTGCCGGCAATAGACCAAGAGCCCATGAAGACATCCGAAAAATGTTAGAGTCTGACAACTTTGATGCAGTCTTTATCGCCACTCCCGATCACTGGCACGCTCCGGCTGCATTGATGGCGATGAAAGCGGGAAAACATGTCTATCTGGAGAAACCAACAAGTCATAATCCGGATGAAAACCGTATCTTATTAGAAGCTGAAAAAAAATATGGGAAGGTAGTCCAAGTAGGGAATCAAAGGCGCTCATGGCCCAATGTGGCGCATGCGATGAAAGAATTGCACGAAGGTATTATCGGCGATATCTATTATGGTAAAAGTTGGTATTACAACAAACGCGGCTCAATGGGCATCGGCAAGGTTACAGCTGTGCCGGAATGGTTGAATTGGGAACTTTGGCAAGGCCCGGCACCCAGAATGTCTTATAAAGACAATATCATTCATTACGACTGGCATTGGATCTGGCATTGGGGTACGGGAGAAGCTTTAAATAATGGTATGCACTTTGTAGATTTGTTGCGTTGGGGAATGCAATTGGATTACCCTATAAGCATAGATTCAACAGGCGGCAGGTTCCATTACCGGGATGACTGGGAAACCCCGGATACCCAATTGGTTAATTTCACGTTCGCCAATGGCAAGGTGATGACTTGGGAGAGCCAAAGCTGTGTAAAATCAGACATTAAGGGGCATGGTAGCGGAGTGACCTTTTATGGCAGCAAGGGAACCCTGACAATTGGCGGAGGCAATGAATACACAATATTTGACCTTGACAACAAATTAGTGAAACATGTCGATAGCA
Organism: Proteiniphilum sp. UBA5384; assembly: GCF_002410825.1. Taxonomy (GTDB): domain Bacteria; phylum Bacteroidota; class Bacteroidia; order Bacteroidales; family Dysgonomonadaceae; genus Proteiniphilum. Next base: position 10,871 of record NZ_DHOS01000024.1, read on the forward strand.
AGATGGTGTTTGAAGAAGGCAATTTAATCAACCCCACGCAAAGCCTTGACGCCTATCATTTCCAAAACTTCTTTAATGCCATCCGTAAGGGAGAGAAATTGAATTCTTCTCTGAAGGAAGCATGTGTGAGCACGCAGCTTGTACAATTGGCCAATATTTCCCACAGGGTTGGAAGAACAGTGAAAATAAATAACAATGGTACAATTGCAAATGACAGAGAGGCTATGAAATTCTGGAAAAGAGATTATGAAAAAGGATGGGAGTTGAAAGTATGATATAATTTCTATTTTCTCTAAATTGTCAATGCAGTGCAATACATGAAAAAGGAGGGCGAAATATCCACTTATTAGCGGGATAAACGATATAAAATATGATAGGCAATAACAATAGTAAGAGGGTGAATCGCCGAGCATTTGTTAAGCATACTTTGGCCGGAGTTATAGTAACGGCATTTGGAGGCACTTTGTCCGGATTTACCGCAAAAAGCTACGCCCGGATAATTGGTGCAAACGAGCGTATCAGCGTAGCCATTGTAGGGGTAAACAACAGGGGACGGGCGTTAGCAGTCAACTTTGCCCATCAGCGCAACTGCCGTGTCACTCACATCACTGATGTAGACTTTCGAGCAATAAAAAAGTGTATCGCGGCGGTTACTGCGGTAAATGGAGAAACTCCACACGGAGAAGCTGATTTCAGAAGACTATTAGATGATAAATCGGTAGATGCGCTGGTTATGGCCACCCCGGATCATTGGCATACTCCGGGAACCCTATTGGCATTGCGGGCGGGCAAGCATGTATACATCGAAAAGCCTGTCAGTACAACTCCACATGAAGGCGATTTATTACGAAAAGCTTCCTCCAAATATCCAGATATCGTTATACAAGTAGGAACCCAACGCCGGTCGTGGCCAAATATTGTAACAGCAATACAGGAAATACATGATGGTGTTATTGGTCGACCTTACTTCGGCAAGGGTTGGTATGCCAATAACCGCCGTCCTATCGGCATAGGGAAGGAAGTGGCTGTTCCATCGTGGTTAGACTACGAGTTATGGCAAGGCCCTGCCACAAGAAAACCCTATAAAGACAATTTAATCCACTATAACTGGCATTGGTTTTGGCATTATGGTCACGGAGAATTACCCGGTAATGGGATCCATATCCTTGACCTGTTGCGATGGGGAATGCAAGTGGATTATCCCATCCGCATCTCATCTATCGGCGGGAGGTACCAATACGAAGACGACTGGGAAACACCGGATACCCAAACGGTGGATATCGAGTTTGCGGATAATAAGTCTATGTGTTGGGAGGGGAGGAGCTGTAACGGGGTACCACTCTACAACTATCCGGTCGGTGCCATGTTCTACGGGGAAAACGGATCACTTTTGATAGGGCAAGGAAACGAATACAAGGTATTTGACCTCAAAGGGAAAATAGTCAAAGAAGTCAAAAGTGAATTTACTGCCGATCCGATGAACCGGACAAATCCGTCCCAACAACTTGATGCACTCCATATCCAGAATTTCTTCTCGGCCATTCGAGAGGGTAGCCAACTAAGAAGCGATATAGAAGATAATTACAAAAGTACTCTACTCTGCCAGTTGGGCAATATAGCCTATCGGACAGGTACGATGTTACAGATAGATCCGGCGAGCGGAGCTATCATAGGGAATCAGGAGGCGATGGGATTGTGGACAAAGGAATACCATCCTGAGTTTGAACCTGAAATTTAGCACTTAAAATGGGAAGAATAATGAAAAAATTTGATGTTACTTATCAAGCAGGAACGCTACCTATTCATTTTTTATCACTGGTTATATATGTGATGTTATCGTTCCATGCCAATGCACAAACCGAATCCACCGGCGAGCGGAAAAACTTGATGGTATTGAATCCTGCCCATCCACACGGAGCACAAATCCAGAATACGCTAAGATCCGCTTTTCATGCCGATGTTCACGTCTATGCTCCATGTGAAAATGACTTGGAAGAAAGTTATCTCAACACGATAAACAGGCATAACAGATCGGATACTGTACACTATCCTTGGCAGATACACACGTACATAGGAGAAGATTATATGGAAAAGATGCTGCAGGATAATCACGGAGACGTAGTCATCATTGCCAGTAACAACCGGTCCAAATCAGATTATATTCTCCGGGCAGCAGCTTCGGGTCTTAACGTTATTGCCGATAAGCCAATGGCTTTGAACTCGTCCGACTTCATGAAACTGACGGACGCGTTTGCCATCGCAGAAACACAAGACCGGTTTATATCTGATCTTCCCGCCATGAGCATGCGGTACTCGGTAACTTGCCTGTTACAGAAAGAACTTGCGGCTATACCCGGAATTTTCGGCACGCTGAAAAAAGGATCAGCTGAAGATCCTGCTGTCGTACAGGAAAACCTGCATTACTATTATAAGCGCATTCTACGCCCAACATGGTTTTTTGATGTGAAACAGCAAGGAAACGGGGTAACAGATGTGACCACGCATTTGGCCGATTTGGTACTTTGGAGTTGTTTTCCGGAAGAAACCGTGGATTATGAGAAAGATATTCAAATCGTATCATCAAAGTTATGGCCTATAACGATACAACCCGGGCAGTTTAAGAAGGTCACGGGGATTGAACCATATCCCGACTCTTTGACGCCCTATCTCGAAGGGGAGGTGTTGAAAGTCTTTTCCAATGGTGAGATTATCCTTAAAATAAATGAGACTTACGTGCGTCTTACCGCACGATGGGATTTTGAACCTCCTGCCGGAGAATCCGACACCCACCAATCCGTATTAAGGGGAACCCACGCCACACTGCGTATCAAACCAGGGCATCCATTGGATTTATATATCGAACCGTCACAAAAAATAGATGTTCAAGAACTGGAAAAAGAGATCAGAAACCATTTTGAGCAATTAAAGAACAATTACCCATTTATCTCCCTGCACCAGGAAACAAATGGTTGGCGCATCTCCACGAAAAGAAGAGCCATAAAAAAGGAAACACATATCAATGTTCCGTCTCAACAGGAGGTAAGCCGCATGCTGGCAAAATACTACATCACAACTAAGGCGGATGCAGTGGCAGAGAAGATCAAGAATTTATAACTCCATCCTTTTAGCTGATAGAACAAAGGGGTTGAAATTATGAAACAGTCTGTTTTGATAGGATTTTTGTCCTTATTTTTTATTTCACATATATATTCCGGGCAAACGGAAACGAAAAACGACTTTGATTCGCTGAAAAGAAAAGCCGAATTAGATTGGATTGTTTCCGTCTTACCTCCTGATGCAACTCAAAGAGGAAGAGTTTCCTATCTTGATGAGACATTCAAGGATTGGCTCAATAGAACAGGAGAACTCCCACCGGATTTTGATCAAATGCCATCTATTCCTTTTTTACCCGACCCGTTGGCCTCCATAGGCACGCCGGAACAGTGGAAAAAACAAAGAGAATGGATGAAAGAGCAACTTACCTATTACATCACCGGCACAGCACCTCCCCCACCAGATAATCTACAATCCAAGATATTAAATGAGACAGAAGAGGACGATCTTACCATCCGCACCGTGGAACTCTCTTTTGGTCCCGACCGTAAAGCCAAACTCACCTTGGAATTGATCATTCCTCCGGGAGAAGGACCATTCCCGGTATTCCTGACAAACTGGAATCACCGTCAATGGGCACAAATCGCGGTCAAAAGGGGCTATATAGGGTGCTTGTATGCTGGTGCTGATGTCAAAGATGACACAGAATATTATTCCGAGCTTTGGGCAGGTCAATATGATTTCACCAGACTGATGAGGCGGGCTTATGGTGCTTCACGAGCTGTCGATTATTTATATACACTATCCTATGTGGAGAAAGATAAGATAGGTATTACGGGGCACTCCCGCAACGGTAAAACATCGTTGATGGCTGCCGCCTTTGATGAACGGATAGGCGCCTGCGTCACCAGCAGCGGCGGAACAGGCGCGGAAGTGCCATGGCGATACAATTCCCATAAATATGATGTGGAAGATATTGCTCTCCTAGCGTGTGCCCAACCAGCCTGGTTGCACCCGCGATTACGCTTTTTTGTGGGGCGGGAACATAAATTACCGGTCGACCAAAACTTCTTCATGTCATTGATTGCTCCCAGGGGATTGATGCTAAGCACGGCACTATATGAATCCGCCAGCAACATATTTGGCATGGAACAAGCTTTCCGGTCGGCGAAAAGGACTTATCAGTTTTTAAACGCAGAAGACAATTTGGCAACCGTATCCCGGTACGGATTGCATGCAGTGGACGCAAACAGTATAGAAGAGTATGTGGATTTCTTTGATTTTATTTTCGGGAAAAGCGATCGAAAGCCGGAGAATAAATTATTCCATAATTATTCCTTCGAGAAATGGCGTGAAATAAGTAAAGAGGATATAAAGCCCACCGATTATGAAATCATCGAGAAAAAATGCGGTGAAAATAGCTCCAACATTCCCCTTGACATAAAAGAATGGGAAAAGAAAAGGAAATCCATAAAAGATAATATCCGCTGGATATTGGGAGATGAACCGCCCGGAGTAAAGAACCTCGGACCTCAAAGTGTAAAAGATGGAGGCAGGGGAGAACAAAGCTCCGGCACATTATTGAAACGCCCACGTGAAACAAAGTCTATGAAAACAATGGCCATCACGCCATACATAGGGTTTGGCGAAAACTTATTCGGCTATCTCTATTATCCGGTAGACAATAAAGGCAATATCAAAGATGAAAAACTCCCCCTCGTGATATACCTGCATGAGTACGATTACTCGAAAGGGTTCTCTTCCATGGGATTTGACCATGAGATTCAATCTGTTTTTGAGAATTTAACCAGAATGGGATTCGGGGTGTTGGGTTTTGATATGCTGGGTTTTGGTAACCGCATGGAAGAAAGTTTGTATTTTTATGAACGTTACCCCAAGTGGTCTAAAATGGGAAAAATGGTCACCGATGTGAGAAGCGCCGTGGATGTTGCCTCTGATCTCAATTTTGTAGATAGCTCAAAAATATTTGTCGCGGGTTATTCGCTCGGAGGGACAGTCGCTCTTCTCTCTGCGGCTATGGATGAGAGGATTTCCGGTGTAGTATCGATCGCAGGATTTACCCCCATGCGGACAAACAGGTTGGATCGGGGAACGGAAGGGATCAAAGCATATTCCCACTTGCACGGAACGATACCTAAATTGGGCTTTTTCCTGGGATATGAGAACTGGATTCCTATTGATTTCGATGAAATTATTGCCGGCATAGCCCCACGGCCGGCACTACTTGTCGCCCCCCTCCTCGACAGGGATGCTCATATTGAAGACATTAAAAATTGCGTGGAAAATGTTGAGAAAGTATATGACTTATATAATGCGAGAAATAATATCCAACTCTTTGTTCCTAATGATTACAATCGATTCTCGACCGTATCACGGGAACAGATATATGAATGGCTGGCTCCTCTGCGTTTCTCTCAACAAAACGAAATTGATAAAAAAATATAATATCCTGTTATCACTACACAACCTTAATGCTAAGTTGGTTTTTAGGGAAACAGAATGATTTGAATTAATATCCATAATATTACATATATATTTCTGCGTTTTTCGAGCATAGAATTACTGAATATTAAGCAATATTACATGTGCAATACACTTCCTTTGCATAAGTACCAATTTAATATAATTAAATTATGCTCTTTTTTTAATGGGAATAAAGACTCATCAAATCAAAATTTAATATTATGAAGGAGAAAATTCTGTCAAGATGAGTTTCTAAATAAAAATGTAGACAACAACTGTGAATTTTATTAATTTAAAAGAAGCCTGAAATGAAAAGAAAAATCCTAAACATCACGAAGGGAACTATACTACCTCTCCTTTTGGCATTTTCTTTCAACACTCTTGCTCAGAATATTACTGTGAAAGGAACGGTTACTGACAAGGATAAAGAACCATTAATCGGTGTAAGTATAAAGGTGAGAGGTACTACCACAGGAACAATCACTGATGGAAAAGGCCAATATACTCTTCCTGATATCTCTTCTAATGCCACGCTGGAGGTGTCATACATTGGCATGTTACCTGAGATCATTCCCGTTAATAGCAGAACAGTTATAAATGTGGCTATGGTGGAAGACTCGAAAACATTAGAGGAAGTAGTAGTTATCGGTTACGGCGAAGCGAGCCGGAAAGACATCACAGGATCGGTCGGATCCGTGAAAGTGGAAGATCTCCAAAAAGCACCTGTAAGATCCTTTGAGGAAGCACTGGCGGGTCGTGTCGCCGGTGTACAGGTGTCGTCACAAGATGGGCAACCCGGATCCGCCATAGATATTGTGATACGTGGACCATCGTCCATATCCGGGAGTAACTCTCCACTTTTTGTCATCGACGATTTCATTGTAGAAGATCCGGAGAATAACGCAATCAATCCATCGGATATCGAGTCCATAGATGTGCTGAAAGATGCCTCGGCAACAGCAATTTATGGTTCAAGAGGAGCTAATGGAGTCATTATTATTACCACTAAAAGCGGTAAAGAGGGGAAACCCGTTATTGTTTACGACGGCTATTACGGATCACAGAAAATCACGCAGCGAATGGAGTTAATGGGGCCATATGAATATGTAAAATTAGTAAGCGAACGCCAAAGTTCTATGGCCAACTCATTATTCTTCCAGGATGGCCGAACGCTGGATGATTATAAGCAAATAGAGGGAATTGATTGGCAAGACCATATCTTTAGAAGAGCTCCTATCCAAGATCACAATCTCTCCGTACGGGGGGGAAATAAGGATACGAAATACAGCTTCTCGGCTTCTATCTTTAATCAGGATGGAGTATTAATCAACTCCGGTTATGACAGATGGCAGGGAAGATTTAGGATCGATCAACAAATAAACAAGGATTTCAAATTGATGCTTAGTATCAATTATAGTAATCTGAAGAGACACGGCACAAGTCCGGGCGGAAACTACAATAGCGCGCTACTGTGGAAAGCTATGGCATACAGACCCGTTAGCGGTAACCCGGATGTTGACTTGCTGGAGTTAGAGTTCGACGAGGAGATTGAAGACCAAGTCAACAATCCTCGTTTTAATCCGGTATTGACCGCTCGAAATGAACTTAGGGAGAGTATCAACAATACCTTATCGGTAAACGGGTATGGAGAATATACATTTGGGGATTTCAAGCTTAGGGCTTCATTAGGTATGAGAAGGGATTTCAGGAAAAACAACTCCTTCAATAACAGTAAAACACAAAGTGGAAGTCCCCGCTTCCCAGGTGCGGCGACCAACGGTGTAAATGGCTCCGTCATCCAGCATGAATTATTTGACTGGATGAACGAAAATACCCTCACCTATAGAAAGAGGATCGGAGGGCATAACCTCACGGCACTTGGAGGATTTACTGTTGAAGGCAGGGATAGGTCATCCTTTGGTGCAAGTGCGTTTCAGGTGCCAAACGAGAACCTTGGCGTATCGGGGTTAGATGAAGGCATTCCAAATGTAATTACCTCCACCTCCTCAAATTCCAAACTCACATCTTTCCTCAGTAGGGTAAATTATAACTATCGCGGTAAATATATGTTGACAGCCTCTTTACGTGCTGATGGGTCATCTCGGTTCGCACCAGGCAACAGGTGGGGATGGTTCCCATCCGGGGCGATATCGTGGAGGTTTAGTAGTGAGGATTTCATGAAACCATATACCTTTGTTTCGGATGCTAAGCTACGTGCCAGCGTAGGGGTTACTGGCAACAACAGGGTAAGTGATTTTTCCTACATGTCTACTATCGAGATACCTATCTCAAGTCCGTACCCATTCAACAACAAACTACAGCCATCGGCTATACCGAGCGAATTGGGGAATGAAAAACTTACTTGGGAAAGCACTCTCCAGACAAACATCGGCTTAGACCTCTCTCTTTTCAAAGATCGTATAACATTCACTGCGGATATTTATGAAAAATTGACACGTGATTTACTGTTGCGTGCCGATTTACCACCCTCTTTGGGGTATAGTCGCACTTATAAAAACATTGGTAAAGTGAGTAATAAAGGCCTTGAATTGAGTTTATACAGTATGAATATACAGTCTAAGGATTTTTCTTGGTCTACTAATTTCAACATCGCCTTTAATAGAAACAAAGTAAAACAATTAACGGAAAATCAGGAAACATTGCTCTCATCAGTCACTTTCCATTCTCAATATAACACCCTGCCTCTATATATGGCCAAGGTGGGCGAACCTATCGCCATGTTCTATGGCTTGATCTGGGATGGGAACTACCAGTTTGAAGACTTTGACCCAACTTCAACAGGAGGATATATTCTAAAACCGACTGTGCCAACCAATGGAGACACACGAGAAAGTATACGACCGGGTGACATCAAATATCGCGACATCAACGGCGACGGCATTGTCAACTTAGACGATTATACGATTATAGGCAATCCCAATCCGAAGCACATTGGAGGATTCACGAACAACTTTACCTACAAAGGATTTGACCTAAGCGTTTTCTTTCAATGGTCATATGGAAATGAGATTTACAATGCCAACCGGCAGATTCTGGAAGGACGCGGAACTACAATTGCAAACCAGTACGCCAGCTATGAAAATCGCTGGACTCCTGAAAATCCGACCAATAAGAATTTCCGCAGCAACGGGTATGGTCCTTATACCCATTCGTCTAGAGTTATTGAGGATGCTTCATATCTCCGGTTAAAAACAGTATCATTAGGCTATACTGTCCCACAAAGACTAACTACTATGTTTAAGGTAAACAGTATACGAGTATATATGTCAGGACAGAATTTGTACACGTGGACCAACTATTCCGGTTTTGACCCCGAGGTTTCGGCAAGAGCATCCTCCCTTACCCCGGGTTTTGACTTCTCAGCGTATCCAAGAGCAAGAACATTTACTTTTGGCTTAAATATCTCACTGTAAAAAAGACTCAATATGAAAAAAATAACAATATATATCCTATTTTTGTCAGTACTCTGTAGTTCCTGTGAATCGTTTTTAGACACAAAGCCTACAGATTTCTCCACACCTGAGACCTTTTATAGTACTGAAGACGAACTTAACCAAGCGTTAGCCGGAGTTTACAATGCACTGGCCCAAGATGGCACCTATGGGAGAAATCTTGCTGTTGAGTTGGCGCATAGCTCTGATGAAGGTTTTTACAAAAGAAATACGGCCAATATCAATCCCGCACACTATAATCATGACGCCGCCAATACTATTGTGTTAGCGGCTTGGAGAACACTATACGAAGGAGTGAACAGGGCTAACCTGTTGCTAAAATATATAGACAGGCCTGAAATGGATGAAGATAAGCGCGAAGTTATCAAAGGTGAAGCTTTGTTTCTAAGATCCTATTTTTACTTCCTGTTAGTGAGTCTTTGGGGGGATGTTCCATTAATATTGGAACCTGCTCGTGACGGGAATAAAGTTAACACACCAAAAACACCGGCCGAGGAGATTTACGAGGTAATACTCCGTGATATGGAAGAGGCCTTGGCGCTTGTAAAAAAATATTCCGATATTGGCTTCCCCGGAAGAGTCTCCAAGACGGCAATACAAGGTATCTTGGCCAGGGTCTGCTTAAAAATGGCAGGTGCACCTCTGTACGACCTATCTAAATTAGAATCGGCTAAAACATGGGCAGGTAAAGTAATCACTTCAGGTGAACATGAACTGAATACTGACTACAGCCAAATATTCATTAACCATTCAGCAGACAAATATGATACTGAATACAACGAATGCATCTGGGAAGTAGAATTTTGGGGAAATCGTCTGGGTAATTCCTACCAAATATCCGGAAGGGTCGGAAATCAATTCTCCATCAGGAGTACAACAGCTGAAATGTATGGTTACGCTATGATCGGGGCGACAGCTACACTATATCGGAAGTACGATGACCCCGATGATATAAGAAGAGACTGGAATATTGCTCCTTTCCGCTATGCCAGCAATACAAGCTTAGAGATCGTTTACCACACTGAAGAACAAATATATGACAGGGACACCGGTAAATGGAGAAGAGAGTACGAAGAAGTTGTACCCCGCAGTGTTGACTTCTCGCCAACCAATTTTCCTCTATTAAGGTACGCTGATGTTTTGTTGATGTACGCTGAGGCAGAGAATGAATTGAATGGTCCCACGTCTGATGCATATGATAAACTAAACGAAGTACGCCGAAGAGCAGGGGCTTATGAGTTTTCCGGACTTGATCAGGATGGTTTCCTCCAAGTCATTCAAGACGAACGTGCCAGAGAGTTGTGCTTCGAAGGCTTGAGAAAACAAGACTTGATCCGCTGGGGAGTTTTCCAGCGTGTTATGCGTGGCGTAGGAAACGATATTGCTGGAGATGCACCCTCTAATCTACGATACGCGGCGCTTGGTTACGAACGGGCAATCGCCGACAGACAACTGTTTTTGCCCATACCTATCGCTGAAATGTCGTTAAACAAGGCAATAAAACAAAATGAAGGTTGGTAGTTCACATAAACAATAGTAGAATTATGAAACGAGCATGAACATCATCGCACCCAAGATGATGATTATCGCAAGTTCCATACGATACATTTAAAAATAAAAATTTTAATCGTATGAAAACAAGTAGATTTTTAATTGGAATAGCCGTACTCTTTCTACTGTCATGTATCAAAGAAGGAGTCGACACCCCCACTTTTGATCTACCGGTAAAAGACCTTGAAGTCACCGCCGGTAAGACAGTGCAATTTGATTTTACGGGAGATGCGAACTATATTACTTTCTATTCCGGAGAACCCGGAAAAATCTATGAATATCGAGATCGAATCCAAAAGGAGTTGGAAGGAACCGTCACGCTTTCCTTTTCGACCAGGATAATGAATGGTTACGAACTTCCACGAGAATTGGACGTATTGATTTCTACCGACTATAATGGATCTAATGAGTATGAGGATGTCAGTAATGCTACTTGGATCGACATTAGTGACCGATTTGAATTTCCTATTGTCAATACAGGAGCTTTAACCCCGGCAGGGATAATAGATGTTTCGGACCTGCTTGTACCAGGGAAGCCTTTCTTCGTGGCTTTTAGATATACCAGTATTGGAGTCCCTCCCGGGCCTCGGATGAACCGCCAATGGCGAGTGGAGCTTTTCGAGTTAATCAACGAATACTCCACGGGCACCACAATATTGGCGAACCATCAAACCGCCGGATGGTCCATCGTAAGTAGAGGTGGGGTTGAAGAAGGACGTGGCGGGAGCATACAATCTAATCGCCTAAACTTTTTCGCTAATATAGGGGAGTCTATAGATGTTGGCCTTGAAGAGTGGGGTATAACCCAAGAAATTGACTTGTTTAAAGTAGCGCCCGATACAGGGCTTGCTATAAAAAACATGTCGGAAAACCGAATGGAGTCCTATTCACACATATATGAAACACCCGGTGTGTATAAAGCCGTATTCGAGGCATCCAATACAAATATATATGGTCATAAATCGATAGCCAAAGAGATTAATATAACTGTTAATTGACAGGAATAATGAGGAAAATTATTTACATTTTAGTATTCACATTGGGTGTATGCGGCTATTACGCGATCGCTTGTGCGTCAACTCCCAATGAGCCCGATACTCCGCCCCCGCGGGCGGAGATCAGGACACTCCCGGAATTAAAGAATGCCTACGGAATCGACTTGTCAGTTTATATTTATAAGCGTACCCTAGATCAATATGCAGGTAAAACCACTGAGTTAGCCAAAGTGATAGTCGATTTTGGCTTTACTGATGTTTACCTGAATTTCGGCAGGTGTCAAATACCCTGCGATCCGGACTTGGCAAACTATATCAGAAAGCTTATTTCAGCCCTGTCCGCGCATCAAATAAAAGTACATGCTTTGGCATTCACGGAGATTAATCCCATTGGTGATGAACAGCAGGAGACATTAGAGGTACTTGCCGATTTTCAGGCCGCTTCAGCTCCAAACGAACGTTTTGCCGGTATCAACTTCGATATCGAACCTCATATCATGCGCCAAAACAGGGATAACTGGAAAAAAGTATCCGACAAATATGGATTACAGCATATTGACTGGCAATCGGACAACGGCTACGGCAAGGACGGTGTGAACTCTAAAGTCATGCAATTTGTCTTGGATCAGATCGGTCAAATCCGACAAAAAACTGTAGATAACAATTACATCTATTCCCAGGCATTAGGCCATTTTTTCGAGGATCGATATCAAGACGGGAACCTTTCGGCTGGTAGCGTTAATGATTTTTTGGAGGTGTGTGATCATGTGATTATCATGAACTATACTGATGACACCAACCGGCTTATCAAATTTTCCATGGCTGAATTCACCAATGCCAATAAACCCGGGTCTGTAGAAATTGCGGTTAAGACTGCGGATAATGGCGTGGGAGACTTAAGTACCACCTTTGCAGACGAAGATTGGGATACAATGATGGAAGCCCTTGTGGCTTTGTGTGAGGCCGCCAAACCCTATTCTACGTTCAAGGGTGTATCCATTTTTGAACTCCAAAGCTTTGAAGAACTTTGGAAAGAAAGGAACCATAACAAATAATAAATATCAATTTGGCTATCATCACCTTAAAGAAAGAACTTTATGAAATCAAAAATTATTATAGGAGTTTTATTTTTTATACATTGCTTCGCTACGGAAACCGCTTTCGCCCAAATCACGTTGGCAAGTAATGGAAAAAGCGACTTCCAGATAGTCGTCCCTTCAAAGGCTTCAGGCTCCATACGAGTCGCGGCTGAGGATTTCACGGATATGTTCCAACAGAGTACAGGCATAAAATTACCAACGGTCGTTGAGGACAGGTACAAAGGTTCCGGTCCATTTGTAAGCTTAGGCAACACAAAACAGGCTCGTGAGGCCGGTATCAGTATGGAGGGCATAAAAGATGAAGGTTTTCGCATTATCGTCGCCAAGGGGAACCTGTTTATACTTGGGATAGATACCCCGGACAGGGAAACAACCAAAGACGGCGGAACCAGTAACGGAACCGCTAACGGGGTCTATACTTTCTTAGAAGACTATCTAGATGCCCGATGGCTGATGCCCGGGGAACTGGGGAAAGTGGTTGCCGAACACGAGACACTCGTTATAGAAAATATCAACCGCTTAGAAAATCCGTCATTTGTCTCACGAAAACTTCCATACTTAGATGCATCATGGACAATGCGAAACACCTCCACCGCGGTAAATGAATGGGAGCGACGCCAGCGATTAGGGTATTCTATCAATCTCTGGCATGGGCACAATTGGCAGCAGACAGTGCCGGAATCCCTGTGGAAAAAGCATCCGGAATGGTTTGCCATGATCAACGGCAAAAGGTCTAAGCCCGGGTTTCGTTACAAGTTGGAAACCACAAACCCGGAATTGGTTCAATTTTTTGCGGAAAAAGCTATTGAACAACTAAGAAAGGATAAAGTCCCCAGAACATTCTCCCTGTCGCCCAGCGATTCCGGAGGATGGAGCGAAAGTCCGGAGAGCAAAGCTCTTTATGATGCACCTGTTGAGGGTAATAGACATCCGGGCATGTCATCTTTGGTATTGAAGTTTTATCACGATGTAGCAGAAATTGTGCAACGAGAATATCCGGAAGGCAAATTGGCGGGATACCTGTATGACTCTTATTTATATCCACCCACTAAAGTTGAGATGAAGCTTCCGGATAATTTTATTCCAGTAATTGCTCCAAGTTCAATCACCTATGGTTTTCGGTTGTATCATGACAAAAATAAACAAGATTGGTTGCACGTGATGCGCTCTTGGGCCAAGGTAGCACCGGAAATTTGGTCGTATTACGATATTCCGAATGCTTTTAACCTATGGCGGATTACGGCAGACTACGACCGGCTTACCGGTGCTACGGGCATCATCACTCCACCCGCTGCGGAATTGTTGAACTTTATCTTCTCCGGTTTAGTTGAAAATAAGGTTCGGGGGGGCTACCTGTTTGGAACCCCATCCTGGAGCAATACTGCAATCGCCAATTATATGTTGGCTAAAATGATGTGGAACCCCGAGCTTGATGCTTATGATGTGCAGCGGGATTGGTTGTATCACGCTTATGGTCCTGCAGCAGGGGCTGAGATGGAAAAGTTCTACAATAAGCTGGAAGATGTTTTTAGGGAATACTCCAAAACCAATGTTATAAACTCGCGACCAAACGATAGGATGTTTAATGACTTATACGGGGAGAACTATCCGGATATTGAAAAAAAATTCCTTGATGCTTTATCAAAAGAGATGAGCCCGGATCAAAGAATCCGGCTGGAAATGATTGAAAATAATATGGCCGTTTTACAGTGGCGTCTCCGCAATGCGGGATTTCTTTCCGAGGATTTCTCTTCACCCTTATGCCGTACAACCGCTCAGATCAGCGAACTTTTGATAAAAAACGCCGATGTCTTCCCCTATTTTCCGGAAGCGCTGATAGGATGGTGCCAACGTGATCTTAATTCCCTCAGGCATATACCATTTAACGTTATATCTTCATTACCCGACAGCAACAGCGGAAGTTTGCCTTTGCAGGACAAAAACCTCGTTGTGTTACACGCTGATGAAAATAGAGATGTCAAACTGCATACCCGGAAAGTAGATCATGCTTCATTATACGTCTCCTGCATCATCAAGAAATCTACCGGGGAGGAGATATATCGAGGCCTCTTGGATAAAGATAATCCTATAAGTTTCAAGGCAGAGAAAGGAACTAGCTATTATCTCTATTTCCCCGCGCGCCCCGGCACTTCTATGAATATCAATATTACCGGAAAGATAGCATCAGCACATGCTTCAAACCGGGAAATTATAGTCAAAAGAGATAAAGAAAGTCCTATTTATGTTTATGTGCCGTACAAAAAAAATGACGCAATTATAGCGGCTGAGCAATTGAGCGACAACACAGTGAATATTATAAAAATAAATCAGTTGGAACAAACCGCGCGTTTGGATCCACAAGATTAGAGTCAAACAAACATTTAAACATTATGATTATGAAAAAAATTATTTATTTGTTTTTTGTTGGCGTTTTCCTTTTTACATATTGCAGTAAGGGTGACGAAAATCCCGATCCCGATGATAAAGTATCAATCAACGTGACCACATCCGGAGAGTCTGTCAAGGCCGGGGAAGAACAATTATTCGCCTTTACAGGGGATATCAGTAGGGTTGAATTCTATTCCGGCGAGCCGGGTCATGTATACGAATACAAAGACCGCACAGAGAGGGAGTTGGAAGGTGATGTCACAATGTCATTTATGGCAAGGGTGATGAACGGCTATGAATTCCCCATGGAACTGGATGCTTTTGTATCTACCAACTTCTCTGGTGAATATACTTATGCGGCAGTTTCAGCCGCAGATTGGACATCCTTCAGTGACAAGATTACTTTCCCGCTAACCAGTGCAGATGGACCTGCCGAGGATGGCAAGATAAATAACAGTATCAAGATAACCGATCTGATGGAGCAAGGTAAAACTTTTTGGGTGGGCTTTAGATATATTTGCCCGGACCGTCCTCCGGCACCGAGAAACAGCCGTCAATGGCGTATCGGATTCTACACATTAAACCACGAACTTTCCGGTGAGACAATATCGCATTCTAATTACAGTGATGCCGATTGGAATTCCCAGTGGACTTTCATAACCGAGGGGAATGTAGAATCGGGTAGAGCTCCAAGTATAGTAACCGCAGATGGAAATGCATTGAATTTTCTCGGGAATCAAACATCTTCATACGAAGGTTTCGAAGCGTGGGGCATCAGTAATGCACATGATATATTCACCGTGGATCCCGACGAGGGAGTTACCATCGAATCGCCATCTGAGAAGTACAGTCACTTGTATGCGGCAGCCGGTACGTACGAAGCAACGTTTGTCCTCCGCGGTCCCGAGGGTACAGAATCGGTTGTCAAGAAAATAACCATTACGGTTGTTCCTTGAATTAAAGGGGGGATCCGATGAAAGCTTTTATTTTTTTATATTTATTTCTCTTTCCTGTATTGATAGGGTGCGATAAGACAAGCAGCGTACCGTTGGATCAGGAAGAAGAGACAAATGTTGATCCAATTCCAGACCCCGGCATAGAGGAGGCAGGGGACGTTTACCTCTCCTTTTCTACCCGGGTACTCAACACGTATGAATTACCCCGGGAATTGAACCTATTTATTTCTACTGATTTTGACGGGATATACAGCTATGATAAGGTAAACTCGGCAACCTGGAAAAATATCAGCGATAAATTCTCGTTTCCCCTTACTGACACAGGGCTGACTCCGGGCGGAGAGACAGATATTTCGGAGTATTTAACCGCCGGATCCCCTTTTTTTATTGCTTTCAGATATAAAACCACGGAGATGCCGCCGGCTGCCCGGATAGGAAGGAACTGGCGCGTGGAGGAGTTCTCCTTGAGCTATCACCTCAAAGAGGAGTCTAAAATCCTTATCCAACAAGAATCTGCCGACTGGACATTGGTGGAGCATGGTGAAGTAGATCCGGGTCGGGGAGGCACTATCCAGCAGAACCGTTTGAACTTTTATTCAAACAATATCAATAGAGATATCTCACTTGATATCTGGGCAATTACCAAACCCATCATTCTTGATCCGGAAATTTATACCGCAAATTGTTATGACTTTGGAACGTGTTATGATTATGATCTACCCAAAAGCCCGGGTAAAACAGCGGAAGAGGTATATATCCCGAATGGCTTTGTAGAAACAAGCGATATCATCTACTTTAAAGTGGATGAACAAGGTTCGGCAGGTGTTATTGAAAAAGTTATTTCAGATTACAACAAGCATATTGTGGGAAAGGTTGACGGGTACACCCAAGAAGTAACTTCCAAAGAAGAGTTATCAGACAAGGATGGGAAGCCCTTAGATTGGAACTATCGAATGGATATTATCCATCCTGTGACACCCTCCAAACCGCGCCCGGTTTTCCTTGTGGTAGGTACCCAAATAAAGCGTAATATGCCAAGGCATACACCTTTCCAGCAAGTTTTTGCAAAAAGAGGATACGTTACCGTCATCATCGACCATGCGTGGAGTCCGATTGACCGGCTACTTGAAGATAATGCGGCAAATTATTCGTTGGAATCCCTCACCGGGGTAAAAGCCTATACTGCCGCCATACGCTACTTGCGAGCCAATGCGGAGAAATACAGCATCGATCCCGAACGGATAGGCGGCCTGGGGCACTCCAAGGGTTCTTATGCCATTGCACGGTTGTCAGACCCCACTATCAATCACGCATCAAGTGAGCGATTTCAATATATCGAGCCCATGTCACCACAGCCGAATACCGGGTATCCCAGTCATATCCAAGTAGGATACCAGTCGATGGGCAATGGAACCCGGGGATCTCGGAGTTATGTAAAAGACAACTATCCCCCAACGATCACCGCCGTGGGGAAATATGACACGTACAACCAGTGGGCCGTTTGGCCCGACGTGGTGGCGGCATATGCTGAAGACCGTAGTGCTAATTGGTTGGGAATACCAATGTTGGATAGAGGACATGAGATGGCCACAGGCGTGCAGCATGATCTTGGATACGTCCGGGAGGAGGCAGTTGAGAAATTCTTCTCCAATTACCTGGAACCGGATCTTCCACCCAACGTGCTCTATGTGGCTCCTTTCAATGGGTACAACAATGAGAATATCATCAAAGCAAACCAGCCCGTTATTGTCCATTTTTCTCCTCGGATGGATGTTGCATCGGTGAAGGATATGGTCAAAGTTTTAGATATGGATAGCGGTCAAGAGGTCAAAGGAGAATGGAAAGTGTTGAGAAAAGACACCTATTTTATCTTTACTCCCGGAATAGGCAGCTTCCAAAGTAAGCACTATAAAGTAACCATAAGCTCAAGCACAAAAAGCATCCATGGTGTTTCTTTAGGGAAACCCATCGAACATGTGTTTTCAATCAATTAGTTTTAACAAGCATAATATATTTCAATAATGCGGAAATCTCATTTTTCACACCTGCTGACTGTTACAATGTTATCGTTATCGTTCTTATTTTCATCGTGCCAAGATACGATTGATGACCCGTTGGATTCCGGAGAGGAAACTGTTGATCCTGATCCGGGCCCCGGCATAGAGGAGGTGGGTGACGTTAACCTCTCCTTTTCTACCCGGGTAGAAAAGGAGAGGTT
>NZ_DHOS01000024.1:29144-36932 GCF_002410825.1 Proteiniphilum sp. UBA5384
AGGAAACTGTTGATCCTGATCCGGGCCCCGGCATAGAGGAGGTGGGTGACGTTAACCTCTCCTTTTCTACCCGGGTACTCAACGGTTATGAATTACCCCGTGAGTTGGACGTGTTTATTTCCGATGACTTCGACGGAATATATACCCTTAACAAGATAAGAGAGGCTGTCTGGGAAGATATCAGCGATAAATTTCGGTTCCCCCTTACCGACACACAAGAACTAACACCTGCGGGATCAATAGATATTTCGGAGTATGTAACTGCAAAAAAGCCTTTTTTTGTCGCTTTCAGGTATAAAACCGCAGGGGTACCGCCGGCTGACCGAATGGGAAGGAACTGGCGTGTGGAGGAGTTTTCCTTGACCAACCACTTCGAGGAAAAGACTAATATACTTGCCAATCATCATACCGCCGGTTGGGTTTTAGTGGAGAATGGTGAAATAGATCCAGGCAGAGGAGCCACTATCCAGCAGAACCGCTTAAACTTTTTAGCAAACAATATCAACAGAGAGGTTCCGCTCGAGATATGGGCAATTTCCAAAGCTATGGTAATAAACCTGAACGCTCACTCGGGAACATATTACGTGGACCAGAATGGAGGAAATGACAACAATAACGGAACAACACCCCTGTCGGCATGGAAGACACTCGAGGCGGTAAACTCACGGGAGTTTGCACCGGGTGCGAAAATCCTGTTCAAATCAGGAGGGACATGGATTGGCCAATTATCGCCTAATGGATCTGGTATGGAAAATAGTCCCATCATCATTGACCAATACGGGGTAGGCGCGAAACCTTTGATTAACGCGAACGGAGCGTTAGGAGCGGTAATAAGCCTGAATAACCAATCTTTCTGGGAAATCAACAATCTGGAGTTGATCAACGATGCGGCAGAGATGGGAATAAGGAACGGAATAAACATCACGGCCTCCAACTACGGATTACTTAAACATATTCATCTCAAAAAGTTGCATATCCACCATATAAAAGGCACCGTGAATAATGGCGCTCCAACAGCGGGTATCTTTATCCGAACTCTCAACGATGACGAGAAAGACACGCGATTTGATGATATATTGATAGAGAATTGTGAAATTCATCACGTGCAAAACCAGGGAATCAGTTTCAGCACGCCCGGGGAAAGAGGTGCAGGGTATAACCACCCTTCCACTCCCGACTGGGAGCGACGCAGATTCACGAACGTGATGATAAGAAACAACGTGATTCACCATATTTCCAAGAACGCGATGATTCTTAAAACGGTTGATGGAGGAATCGTGGAACACAACCTCTGTTACGAAACGGCATTGGATGTTACCGGCAATACTATTTTCAGCTATGGGACAAAAGGTACCGTATTCCAGTATAATGAAGGCTATCTCAACAGATCCCCCGGGGGTGACGGAAGCCTGTATGATGCGGATCTGGGTAGTCCTGAAACGGTGTGGCAGTACAGCTACAGCCATGACAACGCCCACGGCCTGATGTGGTTCATCCCCGACGAGAGGGACAACAACATCATTGTCCGTTACAATATAAGCCAGAATGACAAAGGATATTTGGTCAGGGTGAACAACTCTTTTGTCAGTGCTTACATCTACAATAACACCTTTTATATAGACAAGGAGTTATCTCCTTCCATCATCCAGGAAGCCGGTAATTCAAATGTACGTACTTATCATTTTTACAATAACATCATATATAATTTAAGTTCCTCGAGCATCTATAATTTCGTGGGAGGAAACAATACCACGAGGATATTCAGCAACAACCTTTTCTACGGGTATCATCCCGCCAATGAGCCGAATGACCCGTTCAAGATCACGGCTGACCCACTGTTTGTCGCACCCGGCACCGGGAAGACCGGGTTGAATACCGTGGGTGGCTACCAACTGAGGCCGAATTCTCCGGCTATAAGAGCCGGCAAAGCTATTCCCGACAATGGAGAAAGGGACTATTTCGGCTTACCCGTTTCTGCCGACGAACCGCCCAATATAGGGTTCTATAACGGTCCGGGGAACAATAACGGCATACCGGATGAAAACTTCCATCTCTACCTGCTGATAGGGCAGTCGAATATGGCCGGCCGCGGAACGATCACGCCGGAGTACGGCGCGGTATCCCACCCCAGGGTGAAAATGTTGAACCAGCAAAACGAGTGGGTGCCGGCGAAACACCCGTTGCACTTCGACATAGCGAAACCGGGAGTGGGACCGGGATTGCAGTTCGCAATTAAAATGGCGGAAGCCAATCCCGATATTACTATCGGCTTGATTCCCTCTGCGGTGGGAGCAACGGGGATAGACCTATGGCAACCGGGAGCTTTTGATAGTGCGAAAGATGTTTATCCATACGACGACGCTTTGGCACGGGCTAAAACAGCCATGCTTTCCGGTGTGATGAAGGGGATATTGTGGCATCAGGGAGAGGGAAACAGCGCAGAGAATTCATCCGTTGTCTGGCCGGGTAAAGTGGAAGTGCTTGTCAACAGGTTGCGAAACGAATTTATGGACAGCAGGCTGCCGTTTGTCATTGGGGAGTTGTCATACGAACGTCCAACCTCTCATTTTATCAACGACAAGCTGCCACAGCTGATCCTGGATGTCCCCTATACCGGTATAGCTTCTGCTGAAGGGTTGACAGCGTTTGATGTAACCCATTTTGACAGCCCGTCGACTTCCCTTCTGGGCGAGAGATACGCGGAGCAAATGATAATAATCCAAAACAATAAATAAAAATATGAATATGAAAGCATTCAAAATTTTACAGACAGTACTGATCTCTTTTGTAGTATTGCTTATAGGATGCAATACCGAAGATTTGAAACCGGGAGATGATTCTACCGTTCCGGGTAATTCTTTTTCGCTTACTGTGGAAATGCAGAATTCACCAGCATCACGTATTGCTTTAGGACAAAATGATTTGACCATCACCCTCAAATGGGAAATGAACGATGAGATTCAACTCCTTTTTGTCCAGAACGATAATAAATACAAAGAAACCGCCACTGTAAATGAAATTATGGAAGAGGGTAAAAAAGCAAGGTTTGTTTTCGATATACCCGCCGGAATTGTCGGAGGACAGTTTGATCTTTATGGCGTTTATGGTGGAGAGGGACTTGACGAAGAAAACCTGGAATTAGTCAAGCTTCCCGCAAATCCGGGAAGTGCCTCGTCACTCTATTTACTACAGGAAAGCGAGGATGTAGTCCTCATTTTCACAAAGGAAGGAATAAATCTTGAAGAGAAATCTGCCAATGTAGTCTTTAATCATTTGGGTTCTATTTTCAGCATCCGGGTCAACAACACGGGAGCCACTCCCTTATCGGGTATTTCCGAGGCACGGTTGGTGACTGAGACAGGTGGCTGGGCATATAACAACACGGGAGAGGGCAAGTATAACTTAGTGACCGGTGAGTTTCAATCTCCCGGATCAGCCGGCGCATACCTCTCGTTCACTCCTCCTACCACGTCAATTCCGGCCGGGGAGTCAATCACCTTGTGGGGCTGGTATCCGTCACTTCCGGATGTTATTTGGCCCGAGATAAGGCTACAACTTCTGGGTAATTGGGGAGCCCCCATTGTCTCTACTGATAGCAAAGACGCAAGAACCTCCCCGACAGAAACAGGTAAAGCTTTTTATTTTGAGGCTTACTGGAACGGCACAGATTTTGCCTTTGAAGAACCGTTGTCCGTAACCACATCCGGAGACCCCATCAATGCCGGAGAAGAACAGCTATTCGCCTTTGCAGGGGATATCAGTAGGGTTGAATTCTATTCCGGCGAGCCGGGTCATGTGTACGAATACAAAGACCGCACAGAAAGGGAATTGGAAGGTGATGTCACAATGTCATTTATGGCAAGGGTGATGAACGGCTATGAATTCCCCATGGAACTGGATGCTTTTGTATCTAACAACTTCTCTGGTGAATATACTTATGCGGCAGTTTCAGCCGCAGATTGGACATCCTTCAGTGACAAGATTACTTTCCCACTAACAAATGCAGATGGACCTGCCGGGGATGGCAAGATAAATAACAGTATCAAGATAACCGATCTGATGGAGCAAGGTAAAACTTTTTGGGTGGGCTTTAGATATATTTGTCCGGATCGTCCTCCGGCACCAAGAAACAGCCGTCAATGGCGTATCGGATTCTACACATTAAACCACGAACTTTCCGGTGAGACAATATCGCTTTCTAATTACAATGATGCCGATTGGAACTCCCAGTGGACTTTCATAACAGAGGGGAATGTAGAATCGGGTAGAGCTCCAAGCATAGTAACTGCAGATGGAAAAGCATTGAATTTTCTCGGGAATCAGACATCTTCATACGAAGGGTTCGAAGCGTGGGGCATCAGCAACGCACATGATATATTCACCGTGGATCCCGATGAGGGAGTTACCATCGAATCGCCATCTGAGAAGTACAGTCACTTGTATGCGGCAGTCGGCACATACGAAGCAACGTTTGTCCTCCATGGTCCTTTGGGAACAGAACCAATTGTCAAAAAAGTCAATGTGACGGTTCTTCCTTAAATAAAGGGTCGAGTTTGATCATCACGAATCTAACTCTTGCTTAAAGATATCGTGATGATCAAACTCGAAATAAATTCAAAAAAAGAGTATAAAAGTTATGAGAATCCTATCTACGCGCAATACGATAACTATTTTAGTTTTCATTCTATCTATGCTGATGCCCAGTATATCTTTGGCACGAAATATCATTGAATACAAGGAATGGTATGCCGATATCCGGATAGGAGGAAATATACACTCATCAACCTATTATGTAGATCCGGATAACGGGAACGACAGGAATGACGGGAAAACACCTCAGTCAGCATGGAAGACGCTTGAAGCTGTTAACTCCCGGGAGTTTGGCCTGGGTGCGAAGATACTATTAAAGTCGGGAGGTGTATGGATTGGACAAATGAACCCTAAAGGCTCCGGTGCAGAAAACAACCCCATCATTATCGATCAATACGGGTTGGGGGCTAAGCCTCTGATTAACGCGAACGGAGCGTTAGGAGGAGCAGTAAACTTGCACAACCAGTCTTTTTGGGAGATCAACAACTTAGAGTTGACCAATGATGCGGAAGAGATGGGAAGAAGGAACGGTGTCTATGTCACAGCTTCCAATTTCGGGCTGGTCAGGCATATTCATCTTAAAAACCTGCATGTCCACCATGTAAGAGGAATCGTCAATAATGGGGCGTCAACGGGCGGTATCTTTATCCACACTCTCAAAGATGACGAAAAAAATACGCGCTTTGACAACATATTGATAGAGAATTGTGAAATTCACCACGTGCAGAACCAGGGAATCAATTTCCGCACGCCGGGAGAAAGGAGCGCGGGATATAACCACCCCTCCACAGCCGACTGGAAGCGACGCAGATTCACAAACGTGGTAGTGAGGAACAACGTGATCCACCATATCTCCAAGAATGCGATGATCCTTAAAACGGTAGATGGGGGAGTCGTGGAGCACAATTTATGTTACGAAACGGCATTGGACACAACCGGAAACACCATTTTCAGCTATGGGACAAAAGGAACCGTATTCCAGTATAACGAAGGATTTCTGAACAGATCCCCCGGAATAGATGGCAGCCTGTATGACGCTGACGTGGGCAGCCCGGGTACAATATGGCAGTATAGCTACAGCCATGACAATGCCCACGGACTGATGTGGTTCATTCCCAATGCGAAAGACGATAATATCATTGTCCGTTACAATATAAGCCGGAACGACAAAGGATACCTGATCAGGGTAACCGGTTCTTTTACCAGTGCCTATATTTACAATAACACTTTTTATATAGATGAGAAGCTATCCCCCTCCATCATCTATGAATCCGCGCCTTCCAAGGCACGTACTTATCATTTTTACAATAACATCATATACAACCTAAGCCCTTCGGCCACCTATAACTTTGTGAAAGGAAATAATACTACGAGGATATTCAGTAATAACCTGTTTTACGGATACCACTCGGATAACGAGCCGGATGACCCTTTCAAAATTACGGACGATCCCTTGTTTGTCGCGCCCGGCACCGGAAAGAGCGGGTTGAATACCGTGGGTGGATATCAGTTGAGGTCGAACTCACCGGCCATAGGAGCGGGCAAGGTTATCCCCGACAACGGGGGAAGGGATTATTTCGGCTTACCCGTTTCGGTCCACGAACCACCCAATATAGGGTTCTACAACGGTCCGGGGAACAACAACACCATACCGGATGAGAATTTCCATCTTTACCTGCTGATAGGGCAGTCGAACATGGCCGGTCGCGGGCCGGTCACGCCTGAGTACGCCGCGGTATCCCACCCCAGAGTAAAGATGCTGAACCAGCAAAATGAGTGGGTACCGGCACAACACCCGTTGCACTTCGACATAGCGAAACCGGGAGTGGGACCGGGATTGCAGTTCGCAATCAAAATGGCGGAAGCCAACTCCGATATCACCATAGGGTTAATCCCAGCGGCAGTAGGAGCGACAGGCATAGACCTCTGGCAACCGGGAGCTTTTGATAACCGAAAAGGCGTTCACCCGTACGACGACGCCCTGGCTCGGGCTAAAACAGCTATGCTTTCCGGCGTGATAAAGGGGGTGTTGTGGCATCAGGGAGAGGGTAACAGTGGAGAAAACTCGTCGATTATCTGGCCGGGCAAAATGAAAATACTCATCAACAGGTTGCGGAACGATTTCATGAACAGCAGGCTACCCTTTGTCATCGGAGAGTTGTCATACAAACGCCCGACCTCTCACTTTATCAACGACAAGTTGCCCCGACTGATCCTGGATGTCCCCTATACTGGTATAGCCTCTGCCGCAGGATTAACCACAGTCTCAGAAAAAGACGTCACCCATTTTGATAGTCCGTCGGCTACCATTCTGGGAGATAGATACGCGGAACAAATGATAACGATTCAAAACCGGAGATAAACAGTATGTGCGGTCAAATAAAAAAAAGGTGGAGGATTATCTCCATATCGTTGTTTCTCGGTATCGTAGTCTTGGGATTTTGGATTATTAACAGATCGTCAAATGAGCAAAAAGAGACCGCGGAGAGAGTGAGAGTAGTGATAACCCGCGATGAACTAAATAGGGAAATGGAACGTTGCAAAGCATCGGTAATCAACCGGATTGTAACCGAGCATGGTATTACCGATATGATCGGGTTTTGGGAAAAGAGATATGATGGACACTATCCCCGGGAAATACTACAGCAACAAGCAATGGATACATTAGCGGTCTTAAAAGTACAGGAACGGCTGCTACAAGAGCGGGAATTGTGGCCCTACAAGCATTATTCAGAGCTTCTTTCCGATTTAGATGAGACCAACAAAGAAAGAGCGAGAATTGTAAGTGAAGGGGGTGTTATCTATGGACCTATAAATTATAATGAACTGATTTTTTTCGATTACCGGTTTGGCAATGCTATTATTCAACTTAAAAAAGAATTAGCTGAAGAAGGTGAATTAATAATAGAGGAAAAAGATTTACTCGACCACTTCAACAAGTTAAAAGGTTCCATTTACAAAAGTGGAGAACTATACGAGGATTATACCCGTCAAGTCCGTGATGATTATGTGGAAAGGATATATGCCTCATATATAGCAGAGTTGGGAAAGGGTGTTGAAGTTGTCTTTCACGAAGAGATGTAAGCCAAAAGTTGGAATTATAATTAATTCAATTGATTAGAACACTAGTGTCCCATAAAAAAGGGACGTTATTAAAAATCAAATAAACCTGCTCCATTGAGCCCAAATCGTTCTTTG
>NZ_DHOS01000009.1 GCF_002410825.1 Proteiniphilum sp. UBA5384
TGGGTTAATAAATATCAAGATTCTATCCCGGCATTTCCTCTATAATTTTTTTTGTTTTTATTTCAGATTCTATCCAATGGAGACACAGGTCGATAAGTGTTTTAAGATGAGAAACATCTTTATCTTCCCATTTGCGTACGTAATGTGTTTCATCATTACCCAACCAAATGGCTCTTTTTGCAACTTCTTTTACATGGGAATTATTAACATCATCATTGATACAATTACCAAGAAACTTTTTCTTAATATCTTCTTCTTTTTCCGGATGTAGTGAAATAAGATAGTCCTTAATAAGAAACTCAAGTGCTTTGCGATAACCAGCACCTGTTATTTGATCTAATCCCATTTGTTCCGATGAATAGGCTTGATTGTAAATTTCACAGAAGGAAGGGCTTAACAATTCTATTTCTTCATTGAAATCTTTTTTCTTTAAGTCTGCTTGTTTCACTTGATGAAATGATCGAGTACTATGATCATAAAATACATTAAATACTAACTTGCAATTCGAGTTCATGCATGCACATAAAATAAAATATGTACCATCTTCTTTTAGAAAAGCTACCTGCATTTCTGGAATTTGAGACTTATGACAATAAGGACATTCTAAGGGAGTTTGTCTTACATCAATAAGATATCCTGTGTTTGTAATACTTAGTTTTTTATACATGGTAAAAGTATTTCATCTTAATAATTTCTATGACCTCGACACCTGAAAACCTTTGTGGGAAAGTTGCATCTCCACAAAACGGGCTTTGTCATTCGGGCGGTTCTCCTCTAAGATCTTCCTAATCAGCAGTGCAGCTTCCGGATCTTTGGCAACCATGTAGAGATAGCCTCCACCACCGGCACCGGGAAGCTTGTAACCAAGGGTATAATCTTTAACCAGATCAATGATCTGCGCCACACCCGGGGGATTGGTCCCTCTGTCCAACGCATTGTTCTGCTGCCAGCTCTTCAGCACCAGTTTTCCGTACCGGTCAAGTTCGCCCCGCTGTATGCACTCCGCCATATCCAGGGCATGTGATTTCATTTCATGTAGGATGGAGAGATGCTGTCCTTCGTTCAGAAACATAGACCGGACAATCTCACCCAGGATGTTCTTGGCCACACGGGTGATCCCTGTATAGTACAACAGGTGACAGGAAGCATAAGTAGGGTCGCTGAAGAGCGATTCAGGCAACCAACTCACCTGCGGCTTCTGAAGGAAACCCCGTTCCGACTCCAACAACTTCACCCCATGCAAGATGCCCCCATACTGATCCTGCCAGCCACCGCCACTGGTGAGCAATTGTTCCAGTACCAACGTGATGGTTGCAATCTCCTGCTTGTTCCACTGCAAACCACAGAAGTCATTCAATGCACCCAACACCGTTGCTGCCAAAATTGAACTGGTGCCCAATCCCGACCCGGCGGGGATGGCCGAAAGCAGGGTGATCTCTATGCCGGCGCCAAAAGCTTTCAACTGTTCTTCGAGCGAAACATACCGCCCACCGGCGAACTCAGGCAGAAAGCCACAAAGCGCCAATGCAGCCCGCGGAATGGAAAAGGGGGATCCCAGCCTGCGGTAATCCCTCAACTCTTCGTAGGTCTCCACAACCTCCGTCGCCCCCATATCGATGGATCGCAGCAGGATGTGATGCTCACTGCAAGGCTTTACATATACCTGCAAGGGCGGTTGCCCGTTCAACTCTATGGCAATGTTCACTACACTTCCACCCGCGTAGAGCGAAAAAGGAGGTGTATCGGTCCACCCTCCGGCAAGATCAATCCGTACCGGACTCCTGCCCCACACAATCTGATCGGAAAGTGCAGCTAATCTTGGTAGACGTTTCTCTCCCGTCACGGCGCTGATCAATCCGTTTCTCAGCAGCGAAAAAGCTTTCGACTCTTCCTTCTCCGAATTCGCGCTGTCGCCCTGCGACGAAAAAAGGCGGGAACGAAGCATCCTGTTGTGAATCTTTTGCATGCTGTCCGTCTCTTCCGGAAGAGCCTTCGGTACCGGCAATTGCAACCCCACATAATCGTCCACCACATAGGAAAGATCGAGCTGATAAAAAACACTCTTTTCATAGTTCTGCTCCAACATCGGATAGTTCTTCCGTCGAAACTCCGACCGTTGGGTATATAAACGGGATAAAGATGCCCGATCCATCAACTCATCGGCCGAAAAGCGTGTGGTCCGAAACCAAATATCTTTCCCTTCAGTGGATAAGGGTTCCGTCCCAATCATCCATTGAATGACTTTCTCCATTTCTTCTTTTGATTCCAGACAGGGAAAGAGAACACATTGTTGGAGATCAATTCCTGCTTTCCCAAGCACGTCGGAGGTCAGTTTTCTTTCTTCCAACCACTGAATGATGGGGCGACCCATCCAAATCGTCTCCGGACTGTTGACACTTCCTTTAAAAGCATCATTTATTCCATATGGACGAATCACATATCCTGTTTCATCCACCGGCACCATGTCGATGCAGGTGCCCTCCGGCAGTTTCAGCAGCCAGTCGTTCTCAGGCACCCCGGTAATCACGTGATCCGCCGAAAGAGTCCATCCCTTCCCGATATGAGCATTCTCAATCCATATGTTGCGGTTGCTCTCCGTGAAAGAGACTTCCACCACCGCGTTCTGTGTGAAGATGGCAGGGTTGGGTTTGATTTTGCGGTGCATGATCAACCGCTGGTCATGCACCTTGTTCTGCAATGCCAGCGTGGAGGATATCATCTCCCGACTGGTACCGTAATGGTAAAACTCACCCCCGTTGAGCGGGACAATCTTTACAGAGAGTTTGTTAATTTCTTTGTCGTTCTTGGAAGGCCGATTACCCAATGCCCGTCCAAAGTCACTGTAGAGATCATAAAAGCGCAATGAATTCCCCCCGTCATAGGAACGATCCCGCAATAACTCCACCGCCCGGTCGCTCAACAGCCACAGGCCGATGTCCATCAGGAAGAAGTGCGAATGCGACAAGTTCTCCAGCTCATGCAGCGATGGTTTCTGCAGCATGCAATCCAGCTCTTCCGGCGTCTCCCTGCGTGCTGCAAAGACCCCGTGACGGGTGGCCAGCGATGCATCCACCCACAGTCCGTAACAGACCACATCCGCTTCCGGTATCTCCTGCAGCGGTTTGTCGCTATGGATATAGACATCCCCGCTCACCACCAGCGTGCGCAGTGAGGCGGGCGACTGCTGCATGATCTTCTCGTAGAGCGGGAGTTGAAGCGACAGCAGATCCTGCGACAACCTCTGCCCCCTCGCCCAGCGGAACACCGGCACCGGAAGGCTGATCTTGCCCGTCACCGCGTAGGCAGGAAGGCGACGACTTTGACCACCGGCATGAATCAATATCCGTTTCTCAGCCGAGAGCCAGTCGTTAAAATCTTCCCCCGGATGCTCCTCCCGATAACACTCTTCCAGCAACCAGGTGGTACCACTCCCCGATCCCAACCGTTTGTCCCGGGGGTCCGAAGTACAAAACCACTCATTCTCGCTACGGTGATGAAGTCGGTGATAATCCTTTACGGCATTGGGGGGAAGAGAAAGCAGTCGTCGCATTGCCAGTTCAACCAAATTTATTGTTAGTCTTCGTCAATCTCCGCTTTCAATTTCAACTTACGCACGAAGCGCATGTCGTGTGCCACCATCTTCTGTACCAATTCCGGGAACGATGTCTTGGTCGGATTCCAACCCAACAACGTTCTTGCTTTGGTCGGATCACCCAGCAGCTGTTCCACCTCGGCAGGGCGGAAATATTTCTTGTCCACCTCTACCAGTACCTTGCCGGATGTTACGTCAATCCCTTTCTCGTTCACCCCTTCACCTTCCCATCTGAGGGTGATGCCCGCTTCGGCAAAGGCAAGCGTACAAAACTCCCTTACCGAATGCATCTCACCGGTGGCAATCACAAAGTCCTCCGGATCCGGGTGCTGCAGAATCATCCACATGCATTCCACGTAGTCTTTCGCATAACCCCAGTCACGCATTGCATCCAGGTTACCCAGGTAAAGCTTGTCCTGCATCCCCTGGGCAATTCTTGCAGCCGCGATGGAGATCTTTCGGGTAACGAAAGTCTCCCCCCGTCGCTCACTCTCGTGATTGAACAGGATCCCGTTCACAGCATACATGCCGTACGACTCCCGGTAGTTCTTTGTAATCCAGAAACCGTATAATTTGGCTACCCCATAAGGACTGCGCGGGTAAAAAGGAGTCGTCTCCTTTTGCGGAACCTCCTGCACCAGTCCGAACAGTTCTGAAGTAGAAGCCTGATAAATGCGGGTACTCTTCTCCAGCCCCAGGATACGTACCGCCTCCAGCAAACGCAGTGTCCCCACCGCATCCGTTTCAGCCGTATATTCAGGCACATCGAAGCTCACCTTCACGTGACTCTGCGCAGCCAGGTTATATATCTCGTCCGGTTGAATATTCTGTATCACCCGAATCAGTGAACTAGAATCGGTCATATCTGCGTAGTGCAGGTTCACCAACCGTTTCTGATGCATGTCACGCACCCACTCATCTAGGTAGAGATGTTCAATTCGCCCTGTATTAAACGAAGAAGACCGCCTAAGCAGCCCGTGTACCTCATATCCTTTCTCCAACAGGAACTCAGCCAGATAAGATCCATCCTGTCCGGTGATACCTGAGATCAATGCTTTTTTTGTCATATTTAAATATATAAGTCAATTCAATTTATATCTTCAAATCATCTCTATTTCAGACTGATTTTGATTTAATCCATATATTGTAGATTTTTCTAAGCTTTTGTTAAAAAGTTGTATACCGAAACCGTTTATATTTTAAATAGTAATTTCATATCAATATTCCATAAATATTTCTTCATAAATATCAAAGGTCTTTTCTATAACGCTTTCAATAGAAAACTCCTTTTCTGCTAATGCACGTGAGTTTTTACCCATTAGCATTCTCAAAGAGTAATCTCCACATAAAACTTCAATAGTATTAGCTAAAGGTTCAACAGTTTTTGCAGGAACTAATAGGCCATTATAACCTTCAACAACGCACTCTCTGCATCCGGGTACATCTGTAGTAATTATAGGTCGCCCAATAGCACATGCCTCTATTAACGATTTAGGGAGACCCTCTCTATAAGATGGAAGTACTACTATATCTGATTGTTGATATAGAGAAATCATATTTTTACTGAATCCTATCCATTCTATATAATCCGGAACTAGGTGTTTCAATAAATACTCTTCATGAATTACTGCTTTGTTATTTTCATCACAATCACCTGCTAAAACAAAAATGATTTTACCTTTCCAATTCTTTTCTAAACGTTTAGCGGCTTCTATGAGTTCCATTACTCCTTTGTCATACAATATACGTGCAGGGAATAAAATGTGAATCTTATCATTCTTTAATGGTGGAGTAAACTGAAACTTTTTCAAGTCTACACCTGAACCCTTAATTAATTTATAATGATTCTCAGAAACATAATCCTGACTTTTCATCATTTCAATATCATCAGGATTCTGAAGGATAAAATAAAAATGATCCGATTTAAATGATTTTCTCATCATAAATAGGATAAATTTCTGAAGAAGGCCATTACGCCCGTCAGTAAAGTTATACCCTAAACCACTTATAGCATTAACGACATCTGTATAACCTGATATTTTGGCTGCTATTGAACCTAATAACGCTGCCTTAAGAGTGACATGGTGAATAATATCCGGCTTTAATTGTTTGTAATATTTGGACAGAATTCGAACACACCTCCATTCATGAAGCAAATTCCTTCCAGACCTCTCAAAAGGAATTTCAATAAATTTTATTCCATACCCTTCAACTTCGGCTCTTTTTCCTGAATTAGCTGTTAAAAGATAAACATCATAACCCCTTTTAATAGCCTCTACCGCCAAAGGTAGACGATGAGATAGAAAAAACCAGTCAATATTTACAACAAACACAATTCGCTTCATTGGACTTGCAAACTTAATTTAGATCATTAGTGGGCACTTTAAATTAAAAAACGATCTTTGAAATTATTGTATATCGCATAGTTATGCATCTTTTTTGAGCGTGACGATTTTAATTGAAAACTAGTTTTTAGCTTTGTCCAAAAGCAAAAAACAATGAATCAAGGGAAAAATATCTTCGCTCAACTTACAGATTTTCTACCTCGTCGACTCTTTGACACTATTGTCACAAAGCATGACGGAAATAAGAAAATCAGATCATCTACATGTTGGAATCAGTTGCTTTGCATGATCTTCGGTCAGCTCACAGCCCGTGATGGCATGCGGGACCTGATGCTTAGCCTGGAAGCTCATAACAGGAAGTATTACCATCTTGGAGGTAAAAGCGTTACCCGTACCAATCTTCATAAAGCTAACCGTAATAGGGATTACAGGATCTATGAAGAGTTCGCGTTGCATACCCTCTACGATATCAAGACATCCATTCCATCTCTTGTGCTGATAACAAGCGCGAAAGTTCATGATGTTAACATGCTCGATGCGCTTACCTATGAAGCAGGGGTTTTCTACATCATGGATAAAGGCTATATAGACTTTACCCGCCTTTACAAGCTCAACTGCAGTAAGGCTTACTTCGTTACAAGAGCAAAGGAAAACATGCAGTTTCGTAGAATTTACTCCAACAAGGTGGAT
>NZ_DHOS01000028.1 GCF_002410825.1 Proteiniphilum sp. UBA5384
CAATAATTTCTCTTTTGTCAGATGCAGACTGTCTTTCCAGGTTTGCATCGGGGTTTTACCGTAGCAATATTTACCTGAATGAGGTCTCTCGTTGTTGTAGTACATCAACCAGATATCCACATCGATTTGCAGTTCTTCGATCGTTTTGTAAACCTTCTTCCGGAATGCAGTCGCATAAAACTCTTCCTGCATTGTCCGGTGAAAACGTTCACAGATACCGTTTGTTTGAGGACTTCTTGCCTTGGTCTTCGTATGATCGATATCCTCGATCGCCAGGTAGAGTTGATACTCGTGATGCTCTCTTGCACCGCAATATTCGGTTCCCCTGTCAGTGAGCACTCGCATCAATGGAATCCCGTACTGGTCGTAAAGAGGGAGTACCCGGTCATTTAGCATATCAGCAGCAACAAGAGCCACCTTCCGATCATAAAGCTTAACAGTGGCCACCTTCGTGTATGTATCAATAAATGTCTGCTGATAAATACGTCCCACGCCCTTGATGTTCCCCACGTAATACGTATCCTGGGCTCCAAGATAACCGGGATGATACGTTTCGATTTCACCTCTGGCCACCTTTTCCTCTTTAGCCTTTTCCAAAGCCACAACCTGAGCTTCAGTGAGTACGATTCCTTCCTGGGCAACCTTTGCTTCCAGCGCTTTCAATCGCTTGCGGAATGTTTCAAAATCATTTCTCAACCAAATGCTTCGAACACCTGATGGTGATACAAAAACACCCTCCTTTTTCAGCTCATTGCAAACACGGACCTGACCAAAAGCGGGATTTTCTGTTGCAAATGATACTACCCGATCTTCAATCTCCTGTTCAATACGATTTTTGATGATGGGCTTTCGTCTGCTGATCTCCTGTAGAGCTAATTCACCACCGGTTTCCACCAGTTCCCTTTATCGGTAGAAGGTATCCCGGCTGTATCCTAAATACTTGCATGCCTGAGAGACATTACCTAATTCTTCTGCTAATTTGAGCAGTCCTAACTTGTTTTTGATTAACTTCGTTTCTGAATTCATTTCTGACAGTTTTTAAGGGTTGAACTTTCTTTGTTTGTGCAATTACAAACTTAAGTTTTTGCCCTTAACTGTCAGATTAAATCTAAACTAATTCAGTTTAATTTACACAACCGGACGGATTAGTTTCTTCCAGAATAAATACCGCACTGTCATATTGTCTTGCGATCTGCAATTCAATCCCGGCATTCATAAGATATTCTCCATCAAATATCATTTCATTTCCCCAAAAACAACTTTTGTTTTTCGTCTTATTTATTTCGGTAATACGATATTTCTTATTATTATCTAATCCTTGTAATAATATTTTAGGTAACACCCCGCGATTATTGAAATCGGTGCAGTAAACAAATAATACGGCTTTGCTTTTGTCTTTACGAATGTATATGTTTGAAGAATGATTGTTTGTTCTGTCATAGGGAGATATTAGACGATAAAGATCTCCTTTGGTAACTAATTCCCTGACATGTGTTTTATAATTTTCAATAGCTTGTTCCGCAAAATCCCATTCTTCTTCGGGAATATCACGTGGTTGTAATTCTAAGCCAAGACGCCCGCTCATCGCTACATCGAAACGGAATTTAAGGGGTATGATGCTCCCTGTCTGATGTCCGGGTACTGTAGAAACATGAGCAGCGGTTGCCACTGCCGGATAAATTAGGTTGGTTGAATATTGCATATATACCCTGCGCAGGGCATCAGTATTGTCTGATGTCCAAAATTCGTCATGATATTTGAGAGCCCCATAGTCGACTCTTCCTCCTCCTGACGCACATGCTTGAAAAATAAGATCAGGATATTTATTTCTTATCTTTTCGTAGATAACGTACAGGCCTTTGGTATAATCTATCCAAAAGTGAGTTTGTTTATCAGCCGGCAGATAAGATGAGCCAACTTGTTCCACATGACGGTTGGCATCCCACTTAATGTATGCTATACCGTGATGGCTGCTGAGCAGGTCATCGATCATATTCCAAATAAAATCCTGAACCTGGGGATTGGAAAGATCGAGCAGCAATTGGTTGCGTATGGTTGTTTTTTCTCTCCCATTGCTTTGTACTATCCATTCAGGGTGTCTTTCTGCCAATTCACTCTTTGGGTTAACCATTTCCGGTTCTATCCAAATACCAAACTTTATTCCGCGCTGAGTAGCATGGTCGATTAGATATTGCAGCCCGTTAGGTAATTTTTTCGTATTTACCTGCCAGTCTCCCAAACCTGCCCTTGCATTGTTTCGGGGATATTTGTTACCGAACCATCCGTCATCCAGTACAAACAGCTCAGCTCCTAATTTGGCTGCATTATCAATCATATCTTTGATTATCTGTTCATTAAAATCAAAATATGCACCTTCCCAGCTATTCAGAACTATGGGACGCTCTTCATATCCTTTATTCAGACTATATTTTCGTGCCCAGTCGTGAAAGTTACGGGAGATCTGCCCCTTTCCTTTATTGCTGTAAGTGTATATCATTTTGGGAGTTTCCAATTTTTCGCCTTGATTCAGTTTGTATTCAGACATGAAAGGGTTCATTCCTCCCAGAATGTTAAGGTAATCATATTCATTCAATTCGAATGAGAGTTTATAGTTTCCGGACCACGCCAAGGCGCCTCCTATACATATTCCGCTTGTTTCTTTGGTCGGCTGATCTAAAGAGAGGATAAAAGAAGCATTCTCTGTTTGAGTCGTACGCACTCCTTTTTTTGACTCGATACTTTTAACACCATAGCCAAGACGCTCTTCTGTTAGATTCATTTCACCTGCCCATGTCCCATTAAAGTGGGTAAGATAGTAACTATTAGCACGGATGCTGAGAAACGAAGAGTAGAAGTTTTTAAGAGTAATAGGCTTGGGTTCATTATTTGTAATAGTAACCCATTGGTTTATTACATCTTCATTCAGGTAGGCTTCAGTATGAAGTTCTACGCTCAAGTCATATACTTCATCCTTAAGGTAAAACACAAAATGATGAATATTGGGTTGTTTGTTTACTACATAATTTTCAAGTTTAAGTTCCGTAATAAGACTGCCATCGCCATGGATCAGGCTTAATGCCGGTTCGTTGACATACCCTAACCCGAAAGCCGGGTAT
The DNA here is from genome assembly GCF_002410825.1 of Proteiniphilum sp. UBA5384. Lineage (GTDB taxonomy): Bacteria > Bacteroidota > Bacteroidia > Bacteroidales > Dysgonomonadaceae > Proteiniphilum. The sequence continues at coordinate 3,117 of NZ_DHOS01000028.1, forward strand.
GCCTCGTAATTCATTTCCCTGTTGGTGTCAGCTTTACCATATCCACGAACAGATTCGAATTGAACTGAATTATCAATTTTTGTGCCATAGTAACGAAATATCAGACGGTTGTCTTTGCCAACCGTATAGATAAGCGAAGTACCTTTTGTTGATATCTCATAAACCATATTTTGTGAATGTAACCCGGCAACTCCCAGGAATCCAAATAGTAAGATTGGGGTAAATATTTTTAATATCATAATGATTCTTTATCTAATATTTTACATATTTCACTGTTTATTTTTCTTAACAGTTGTTCATCAAGTTTCACCACTTTTCTATCATAAGTCATCAATCCGTTTATTTCTATCTCAACATCGGTAGTTTGAGTATAAATGGCTGCGGATAGACCATTCTTTATCAATTGTTTTAAAGAGGCTGCATACTCAAGATATTTGTCTGTGGCATCTTTTGAATTTTGGAATTGGATGTAACCCCAGTTTCTATCCGGTTCCCAGGAGTGGTCTTTAAATAGCAAGCCTATCCCCCCATACTCACCAAGCACATTGGCACGGGATGCATCATACAAGTACATGGCCGGGGCCGGATAGTTATGTAAATCGAGCATATCTCCACATACAAAATGATTCCCTCCGCTTGCAGAATTCACCAACCGGCTGGGATCATACATTTTAGTCCATTCCGTGATCTCCACCGTTTTAAATTGTCCCCATGCTTCATTGAAAGGAACCCATACTCCTATACTTGGATATGAATACAGAAAATCCATGATCTCTTTCCACTCTTTACGGTAAGTGGCTTCCGATTCAGGGCTTCTTTGGTATTCAGCGCCTTGGTACATTTTTTTATTTTGCCATTCTGTTTTCTTATCGCCATTCGGCATGTCCTGCCATACTATCATCCCTACTCTGTCGCAATGTGTATACCAACGGGCAGGTTCTACTTTCACATGTTTGCGAATCATATTATAGCCTAACTCTTTCGTCATAATTATATCGTATTTGAGCGCTTCATCGCAAGGTGCGGTGTATAACCCATCAGGCCACCACCCTTGGTCGAGAGTGCCGAATTGGAAAAGATCTTTATTATTGAGCTGTAACCTTACTATTCCATTTTCATCTCTACGGGTAGAAAATTTCCGCATCGCTGTATAACTGTTCACCCTGTCTATTTCTTTATTATTGTTTAATAGTGATATTTTAAGATCATATAAATTAGGATTATCAGGAGTCCAAAGCTTAAAGTCTTTTAAATGAATTTCTATTTCTTCTCCACTGATGGCTTTAGCCGAAGCAATTTCATTTTTACCATCAAAAAGAACCGCATGGTAGATGTCGGTATCGTTTACCGCATTTGTTTCTACTTTTATGGAAATGGTTTTGGTATCAATATCCGGAACGGTTTTTATATTGATAATATAACGGTTAGGTACGTTTTCTAACCAAACGGTCTGCCATATTCCACTAACCGGCGTATAACGTGTGCCGTGGGGTTGGTTGAACTGCTTTCCTGCCGGCTGATATCCCTCATTGGATGGATCAAAAACTTTCACGATTATTTTGTTATTCCCCTTGACCAATATATTTGTAATATCAAATGAAAATGGACTATAGCCTCCACTATGCATGCCTACTTTTATATTGTTTACCCAAACGGTACATTGCCAGTCAACGGCTCCGAAATGTAGCAATACTTTTCCTTCTTTCCAATCATTTGGAACGGTAAATTCTCTCTCATACCACAATAACTCATCTTTAGTCAATCTCCTTTGAACTCCTGAAAGAGAGGATTCTATGGCGAATGGCACAAGGATTTCTCCATCATTTTTTTGGGGTGAGTTGGTATCAAGTGGTGTTATACTATATTGCCATAGTCCATTCAGATTTTTCCATTTGGGACGTTCCATGATCGGGCGGGGATATTCTGCCCATACGTTATTGACATCAATTGACGATGTCCATTCCGTTTTTAATTTATCGCCAGCTGGTCTCCATTGGGCACAAAGAATACCGTGTATCATCAATCCAAATAGAATACAAAGAGTTTTTTTCATAGAATTTTAATTTTATTTTGATGTGTCGCTTAGTTTTTATTAATAAGATTGTGGATATTTGATTATCAAATGTATTATTCCTGATCGGTATAATATATTAATCTATGGTAGTACTGCCCCACCAATCTTTATTTGGTTGATAATCCTGCTTTAGCACATCGTTGCGTAACATTTCCAGTTGGAAAATCTTTTCCTGTTGTACTTTTTTCTTATATCTGTGTTCGGCTACAGGATTGTAAACCGGATCGGCTGTTGGGATAAGCGCATTCGTTTGTTTGAGCCATTTGGAAAGCTTTTTATATAATTCCTGCAATTTCTCAGGATGCTGGATATTTAATGGCTCACATTCTGTGGGATCTATCATAAGATTATAGAGTTCATTACGTCCGTCTTCATAATAATGGATTAACTTCCATTTATCTTCTCTTATTATAGAAGAAGGTTCTCCGCCTTGATTTCCATAATGTGGATAATGCCAATATAAAGGACGTTCTTTTATATGTTCTTTGCGAAGTAGTGGAAAATAACTGATTCCATCTATTTTTTGATCTTTAGGTAAAGAAATATTTGCTATGTCAAGTAGAGTAGGATAAAAGTCTATACTCGAAACAGGGTAATCTATTCTATCGCCTTCATTATTATAATTAGGGCATTTCATCAATAATGGCACCCGTAATCCGCCCTCCCATTGCTGACCTTTCCCGCCCCGGAGAGGCTGGTTAGAAGTAGCATAATCGTCACCAGACGATACTCCTCCATTGTCACTGGTGAATATAATAATGGTATTATCGCCCAAGCCTAACTTTTCGACTTTGTCCAAAACAATTCCTATAGCGTCATCCATTTGTTTTATCAGTCCTGCATATACCGGGTTATCTTGATATTGGCGTGCAGGCAGTGTCCGGTCTACTTTGAAACCTTGTTGGGAGATACCATTGCTAACAGCTTTATCTCTAAAATACCTCCAATTTTTTTCTGTCGTTTCTATAGGTGCATGCACAGCATAGAACGAAAGATAAATGAAAAATGGCTGTTTATCTCCCTTATTATCATAAGTTTCCATAAAATTCGCGACTTCTGTCCCTAACCTTACTGAAAGATTTTCCCCTTTCGGTCCGTCTTTCATTTTAGGATTTCCATAAGGAGAAAAATATCCGCCGGGATATGGACCACCGGCTTCATGTCCCCCTATATTAATATCAAACCCATGATCTTCAGGAGTTGACCCTTCACCACCCAAATGCCATTTCCCAGCCATAAAAGTTATGTATCCGTTCTCCTTAAGCACTTTTGGAAGTGTTTTTTCGTCGGTTGATAATTTCATTGCGTATGGGGCAGGTAATAATTTTGAACTTCGACCTTGCTTGCGCCATTTCTCACCCGATGGTTCTCCTATCCAATTGGTAATTCCATGATTTACAGGGTATTTTCCTGTTAATATGCTGGCTCTGGAAGGACTTGAGACTTGGCACGCTGCATAAGCCTGATTAAATTTTATGCCTTCTACCGCGATTCTATCTATATTGGGTGTTTCATAGTAGTTACTGCCTGTGCAACTTAAGTCCTTCCAACCTAAATCGTCTGCCAGAATAAAAAGAATGTTGGGTTTGTTATTCTGTGATTTTGTGTTCGCTCCTATACATGTGAATAAAGCGAGTGAAACCAGTGCCTTATTTGTAAGTCTCATATGAATGCAATAGTTTTTTGTTTATACCAGTAATTCAGATACAGGAGTTACAAAGTAATAAACAAACAATACCATATGCTGGAACAATTATTCAAAACATTAGCACAATAATTCAAAAAATCATTAAGGTGCTATCCAAGAGAGATTATAAAAATGTAAAACAGATCCGTCCTTCATGATTATTAAGCAGGTATTTTCCACTGACAATCTTTGTTGGAGTGATTTTGATTATTTGTGCTTATTTTCTGTTCATTTGTGCTATATTGTCCAACCTGTCCGAAATAATTTTGTGGTCAATATTGCAGACTACTGTATGATAACAAAAAGTTGCAGTAGCGAGAGACAATTTTATGCCTATCCGACTAAAATTTATAACCAGAAAAAGAATGATAAAATGAGAAAAAGAACCGGCACACAACATTCTTGGATAATACTCTTATTTTGTTTAATGGGTTTAGTATATCCAATTCAGACATTCTCTCAAGGAACTCCCCTAATTAAAATTAAAGGGAATGTTACCGACAGTAGTGGTGAACCTTTAATAGGGGCTACTATTCAGACGGAGGGGGGAAAACACGGAACAGCCACTGATATCAATGGGAACTTTGCTATTGAAGCGGAGATATCCTCCCATCTGGAGATATCATACATTGGCTATGAAACACAGACCGTTTTTGTTTCAAAAGATGAGACTTTAAAAATAGTGCTGAAAGAGGATAGCCGAATGATTGACGAAGTTGTCGTTTTAGCATACGGCACTATGAAAAAAAGTGATATTAACGCTGCTATTGTCTCTGTAAAATCGGAAGATCTTATAAAAACATCCTCTCCGGATGTGTCGGAAATGCTGATGGGACGCGCAGCAGGGTTAACAGTTACACAAAATAGTGCTAAGCCGGGAGGAGGAATTGACATTCTTGTACGAGGAGCAGCATCGACAGGAGCAGGAAATGAACCGCTCTATGTCATAGACGGCTTTCCTATGGTAAATGCAAGCGTGTCTCCTGAAACCGGTTCGATCTGGACAGCCGGTTCTACCAGCCCGTTGAGTGATATAAATCCTAACGACATAGAATCTATCGAAATCCTGAAAGATGCTTCGGCCACAGCCATTTATGGGGCAAGGGGAGCTAATGGAGTAATACTTATTACGACGAAGAGAGGAACAAAGGATACAAAGGTTGAATATAGCATGAATACCTCTGTACAATCAATCATTAAAAGGCCCGATCTGCTAACCGCGGAGGAATTAATGATTGAGCAAATGAGGTACGACAAAGAAATATTTCTGAGGAACAATAAAATCTATCCATACGGATATGCAGATCCTTCTTTGGTTAATTATGTGCCAAAAGTGTATTATACCGACGAAGAAATAGTCCGGGCAGGAAAAGGTACTAATTGGTACGATGAGGTGACGCGGATGGGATTGATCCAACAACAGCAATTATCCGTTAGTTTTGGGAACAACGCGGTTAAATCTCTTGTATCATTCAACTTATACGACCAAGAAGGTGTAGTAAAGACTTCCGAGTTTACAAGATTCAGCCTTCGATATAACCTTGATCATAAAGTTACGGAATGGTTGGATTATGGCATCTCGTCCATGGCATCAAGAACAACGGAAAGAAATGCCGCACTTGGAGGTGGACGGGATAAAAATGCAGGCATACTTGAGGCTGCATTATCTTATAGCCCCATGGTCCAAGCAGAGCGTGACCCATTGACTGGTAGCTGGATTGAAGATCCTAACCAAGCATTGCTTAACCATCCTCTTTCTTACCTCGATATAACAGACAATACAATTACGAAACGATATCTGGCCACCGCTTTTGCAAATTTCCACATAGTGAAAAATGAATTATGGATAAAGTTGTCGGGAGGGGCGGATATCAGAAATGGATTGAGACAGGCATATTACCCAATGAGTACAAAGCATGGTAATGAAGTAGGGGGAGATGCGAATATCAGTACAGTCAATAGAGACGATTATAATTTGGATGCTGTGCTGAATTATCAAAAAACGTTTGCAGAAAGACATCGATTAATAAGTCTTATTGGCTATTCATATCAGGAGTTTAATCGAAATTCATTCAATGCCCGTGCGACGGACTTTATGACTGATGATCTTCTCTATTATGATTTGGCAGCAGGGGAGGAAAGGCCCGTGGTAGGTTCTTCCGTTGGCAAACATATTATTGCCTCCTATTTTGCCCGTGTACAATATGCCTTTGATAACAGATATTTGTTTACGGTCACTGGTAGGATAGATGGTAGCGACAGGTTTGGAGATAATAACAAGCATGCCTTTTTTCCATCCGCTGCTTTCGCATGGCGGTTCAATCAGGAGAAATTCGCGGATGGTTTGAGATGGCTTTCAGATGGAAAGTTACGTCTGAGTATGGGACAAGTAGGAAATGAAAACCTGCCCAATGATGCGGCATCGGAGTATTATGCTTTTAACGGACACAATTACTACTGGGATGGGGAATTGAAAAAGGGAATGGATTTAAATAAGTTTGGGAATCCTAATCTGAAATGGGAAACAACAACTGAATATAATTTGGGCGTGGATTTCGGATTCTTCAAAAACAGGATTAGCGGAAATATAGACATTTTTTATAAAGAAGTGAAAGACCTGCTCAGCGAACGTGCGTTGCCCCATACAGCCATAAAAAACAGTGTGTATTGGAATGTTGGAAAGACAGAGAGTAAAGGTCTGGAAGCTACGTTGCATACAATTAATCTGGAAGGACCTCTGTTCTGGCAAAGTACATTCACATTTACTTCTTACAGAGACAAATGGAAAGAAAGGGATCCGAAAGTTATGTTGCCTGCCTATGTCAATCCCTACGGTGCTATCGGCTCTATATATACTTTATTACCTGATGGCATTATGCAACCGGGAGAAAGCGTTAGTCATATGCCTAATTTAGAACCGGGACAAATAAAGTATAAAGATGTAAATGGAAAAGATGCGAACGGAAATCTGACAGGAATACCCGATGGCATGATAGATGATGCGGACTTGGTATATTTAGGAACCAGAAGACCTGAATTTACGACGGGGTTAAACAATTCATTACGATACAAAGGTTTTGACCTTAGCTTCTTTTTCTACGCGTCTGTGGGAGCATATAAATGGGCATCCACCAACATAGAGCACGGAGTATATGGTGGATATGGTTTACAACGTATAAGTGATAGCTACAATTTCCTGAGTGAGGTTAAAAACAGATGGACTTCCGATAATATGTACACCACAATGGCCAGCGGGTTCCCCAACAGTTACGAATCACTGGGTGCCCCACATTGGCAGAAATCATCTTATCTACGTCTCAAAAACCTTAGTTTAGGGTACGACCTGGGAAATATACTGAGCACTCAAAAGCTTAACATGAGGGTTTATATTTCAGCTCAGAACTTATTTACGCTGACGAATTATAATGGATTTGACCCGGAGGTTGAAAACGACAGGGCAACATATCCACAACAAAGAACATTTTCTTTGGGCTTAGATGTCAAATTTTAAAAGATACAGCAATGAGAAAAATTATAATCTATACTTTTACAGCCATATTGAGCATATTGAATTATTCATGTGAAGGCGATCTCGATCCTAATTTATATGGGGTAATTTCAACAGAAGACGCATTCTCAACTCAGGCAGGAATTGAAGCGGCAACGGTAAGCCTTTACTACGAATTAAAACAAGTGGGATGGGGGCCTTACCTGTTTTCCGATGGTAGCAGCTTTGTAATGGATGAAGCATGTACCGATGAGTGGACTGTGAAATGGGGGGGATGGGCTACCTTTATGAATGGAGGATGGACAAATACCGATGCTATGTCGACAGGCTTCTATAACAAGACAGCCCCTAATATTACGCGTTGTACATTTGTGTTGGAGCAAATAGCCAACAGCGAGGTAAGTGATGAAATAAAGGATAAATATGTTCCGGAAATTAAAGCCTTGCGCGCGTTTTTCATGTTTGATCTTTATCGGTTCTATGGGCCAATGCCCATGATCCTGGAAGGAGAAATGGCAGTAAATCCCGATCCTGATTATAAACCCATGCGTCCATCTGCCGAGTTTGTGGAGGATTTTATTGCGCGGGAATTGCGTGAAGCAGCGAATGTATTACCGATAGAACAGCCTAATTATGGACGGATAACCAAAGGTGCGGCATTGCATTATTTGTTAAAACTACGTATGTGGCAAAAACAATGGCAAGATGCATTGGATGTTATCAATGAGATTGAAAACCTCAATTACTATTCGCTCCAACCAAACTATGCTGATATATTTTCCGCTCAGAATGAAAAAAACAAGGAGTTGATATTCGTGATAACCGGAGAACCCTTGGAAGATTACGGCAACCATGTGTTTGCCAATATTTTGCCGGGTAATTACAGATCGCCCCATGGAAATCAAGTGACCGGATGGAACGGACATAGGATGCCTTGGGCGTTTTACGATACATTCGATGACCAGGATTCGAGAAAAGCACTTATCCAGGCAAGTTATCAGGCCAATGACGGCTCTACTGTAAATCTTAGAAACTCGGATATAGGCGCCTTACCTTTAAAGTATGGAATAGACCCCAATGCCATTGGTACTTGGGCCGGAAACGACAAAGTGATGGATAGATATTCAGAAGTTGTCTTATTCAAAGCAGAGGTTCTGAACGAATTACATGGACCCACAAATGAAAGTATCAAACTGATCAACAATGTGAGGGCAAGAGCCTTCAATTTGGCAGCGGCACAGCCTGAGAGGACATTGATAAATGAAGAATTTAATACGCTGGATAACAATATAGCGGGTGTTTTTGAGGTAAATAACTATAGACCTACCGTGTCCACCTGGGAATTTAAGCTCGATAATACAGGCCTTCTGTCAGGAGATAATTCATTGTATATAAAGATAAACAGTAAAGGTAATGTGGAGGGAGACCTGCAAGTACGAAATGAAAAAATACCTATCCAAAAAGACAGGGAATATGCTGTAAGTTTTAAGATACGGTCAAATAGCAATGTACAGTTTAATTTCAGAGCGGCAAGGGGGCTCAATGTAACAAAACCGATCGTTTTAACTACAAATACAACAGCAGAATATGAATTTGATCTGGGGACAGCTACCCTGACACAAGATGCTGCGGTATTTTTTGCCCTAGGTATCGTACCGGCAGGAACAGAAATATGGATAGATGCGGTAAAACTGATCGAAAAAGAACAAGATATATCACAAGAAAGTGATAAATTATTGAAATTAACTGATTTCAGCCGGAAAGAAGATCTGCGCGACTGGATACTGAAAGAAAGAGGATGGGAGTTTTGGTATGAAGGCAAACGAAGGGATGACCTTATCAGAATGGATAAATATATCGCAGTGGGGCAGTCAGTTGCAGGTAATTTTTCAAACAGAAATCTTTTGTTTCCAATACCAAGGCATGTATTGATAGAAAATCACAACATAATCCAAAACGCTGGATACTAACCAAATATAAAAAACTTTATGAAGAATAAAAATATTATATATACGCTTATGACTTTTATTGGTGCAATCATCTCTTTTAGCATGATAACATCATGTATAAATTATGATTTGGGATCGGCTAACACAGGTGCCATTCCTACAGATAGTTTTACAATTAGTGTAAATCAGATGATAGTAAGAGATCCATATATCTATCTGGATAAAGAGAATGAGCTTTATTATTTGCACACGAGAACTTCTGTCGGCGGCGAATTAGGTGTGAAATTTTATGTGAGTAAGGATTTGAAAATGTGGAAATACCGTGGAAAATCCTATAAGCCTGCCGATGATTTCTGGGGTACGCGAGATTTCTGGGCTCCTGATATGGTAAAGTACAAAGATAAATACTATATGTTTGTCACCTTTAGCTCTAAAGCAGATGGTTCTGACAGAGGAACGTCAATTTTTGTAGCCGATACTCCCGGAAGTACATTTGTCCCAATCAAAAATGCGCCAATCACTCCTGCGAACTGGATGTCCCTGGACGCGACATTGTATGTAGATAAAGAGAGTAATCCGTGGCTTGTCTTCTGTAGATCGTGGCGTTCGATATATGATGGGGAAATATATATTCAAAAGTTGTCTGATGATTTAAGCAGCACCATAGGTCAACCGATTAAATGTTTTGCCGCGTCGGAAGCCCAATGGAGTGGTACGATAACTTCTGACGGAAAAACAGGCTACGTTACAGATGCTCCTTTTATTCATACAAATGAAAATGGATCATTGGTCATGCTTTGGTCCAGCTTCAACAAAAAAGGAGAATATGTCATCGGACAGGCCATCTCTCAAAATGGAAATCCTGCAGGCCCTTGGGTACAGAGCGAACAACCTCTTAATAAAGACAGAGGAGGACATGCCATGTTATTCAATGATCTGAATGGAAAATTGAAAATATCCTATCATTCTCCTAATTCAGGACCGGAACGAATAACAATAAAAGATGTACACATCACGAACGACGGATGGGTGGAATTTGATAATGAAGAAGATCGTGTAAACCCGGATGATATTGCCCCTAATGTACAGCGAATAGTTTTGTATCCTAATGGTCCTACTGATGGAGGAAATGGACTGGATCCCTTGAAAACAACAGACGGAGGTGCTCTTATCGCCTTTAATACGAAGGCTGAGCTGATAATTTATCGTCCATCGAAATCGAATGCTACCGGGCATGCAATAATCGCATGCCCCGGCGGTTCTTATACAGATTTATATTATGGAGCACTGGATCTCTTCGCAAAGAAATCTGTAGATAAAGGCCTAGCTTTCATTATTTTAAATTACCGTGTGCCGAATGGTAATCCACAAATACCGATAAATGATATAACCGAAACAATAAAGTTGTGTTCAGCCAACAAAGAGATATGGAACATCAATCCAGAAAAGATAGGGGTATTGGGCGTTTCCGCCGGAGGGCATTTGGCTTCGACAATGGCTGTGTCAACTGCCAGTGATATAAAATTGGATTTTTCAATATTGATATATCCTGTTATAACAATGCAAGATGGCGGAACCCATAATCAATCGCGACTCAATTTCATGGGAGGGAATCCGTCTTCAGATATGAAGAACAAATACTCGAATGAATTGCATGTCACGGCAAGTACTCCAAGAACGTATGTAGCATACGGGTTAAAAGATGCCGTTGTGAATATAAACACAAACTCCAAGAGATTTGTGGAAGCTTTGACTGAGAAAAATGTGCCGCATGTGGAAGATATATATCCAGACAAAGCACATGCATTATTGGAGTATCCTGAATCCATCTATCAATCCATATTGACATGGGTGTTGAAAGAATAACATAATCAATACATAATGACATCCGGTACACAAATTTTGACTGGAATTAGAATTCTTTCATGAGTAAATAAGGCTCAAGAAGGAATTCTGTGTTTATAATAGTTTTTTTATTATCTTTAATCTGCTATCGAAAAGCAATTTATGATATGAGTATAAATAAATGGTTGTATATTGTGATTAACCTCTTGTTTACCACAAACCTTTTGGCGAATAATGGCCCTGGCCCGGTAAACGAGAATATTCGATTTGTAAATATTTCGAACAGGGATGGATTGCCCAACAATACTATTTACACTCTTTGTCAGGATTATAAAGGCTTTATTTGGATTGGTACTGTCAACGGATTGTGCAGGTATGATGGCAATAACATAATCACGTATATTTCCGACGAAAAAAACCTATTGCCTAATAATAGAATACGGTTTGTGTTTGAAGATAACAAATACCGTTTATGGATATCCACGCTCAAAGGCATACACTTGTATGACCGGGATAGTGATACTTTTATACCGGTGGACGACCAACAGTCGCCTTACAATTCTAAAACGATACATCAAGCAGCCGACAGTACCATATATTTCGGGGGAGGAGGACGCATTTGTTTCTTTGACGAAGATAAATACACTTTCGAACAATTAAAGATTGATAATGAAAATATTAATGGTGATTTCAACGCTATCATATCGGACAAGGATGGATTTTTGTGGGTTGGCAGCGAAAAAGGGGGGATATTATGCATTGACAGGAAAAGGAACAAGTTGCGTCATTACAAATACGACCCTAAATCGAAAGATTCTTTGATTTCTAACAATATACAAACACTCTATAAGGATAGTAAAAACAAAATATGGGTAGGAACACAAAATAAAGGGGTCTGTTATTATGATGAGCAGAATGACAAATTTGTTTCTTTCGACAAGATTCCGGAAGCGTATGTTCGTGTTATATCTGAAGATATTTACAATAATATTTGGATAGGAACAGAAGATGGCCTTTATATTTACAACCAACAAACCGATGAAATAATAGTAAAAAAGAGAGATAAGAGCGATGCATATTCCATTAGTGACAATACAATATACTCGCTGCTCAAAGACAGAGAAGGTAATATGCTTGTCGGCACATATTACGGAGGAATCAGTATTGCCCCAAATTCATTTTATCAGTTCAGATACTATACATGGGGAGAAGATCCACATCAATTATCGGGGCATATAGTGAAACAAATAATCCCCGACAAGGATACAGGGAATCTGTGGATACTGACGAAAGACGGAGGGGTAAACTATTATAACAGAGATCGACATGTCTTTGAACGATGTCATTTCCTTGACCCCCTGAACGGAACAAACAAATCCAATATTACATCGTTGCTGTTAGATAGTAAAAACAATCTTTTTGTCGGCTCTTACCTGGGAAATTTAAGTAAATACAATCTCGCGTCGCAAGATCGTATCTTTTCAGTCAAAATTGATTCGATCCCTCTCAATAGTATATTCCATCTTCTAGACGATAATAATGGCACAATCTGGATGGGAACAAAAAACGGTGTTGTTTGTCACAGCACAGAAAACGAAACCTTTTCTAAATTCAAACCTGAAATATTAGGTCGGCAGTGGGTTGACTTTCTTATGAAAGATTCGGATAACAATATTTGGATCACGACACGTTTTGTGGGAATATATTGTTATAATCCAAGGACAGATGAGCTTGAACATTTCAATTATACGTTAAATAATAAAAGTATTCCCGACAATTTTGTAAACTATCTGTTTGAAGATAGCGATAAAAATATATGGATAGGCACACAAGAAGGTGGATTGAGTAAATACGATAAAAGGAATAAAACTTTTCAAAACTTCACTACCCAAGAGCATCTTCCGTCAAATACAATTCTTTCGATACAAGAAGATAATGAAAAGAATATATGGATTGCGACAGACAATGGTTTGAGTTGCTATAATAAAGAGAATAAAGATTTCATCAACTACTCGGGCAGTGACGGGCTGCCTAATAAACAGTTTAGCCATAACTCGGCATACAAAGACAGGAATGGAGAAATATACCTGGGAACGATAGATGGCATGATATCTTTCATGCCTGATAAATTAAGAAAATCAAAAAACACAACAAGCGTGGAATTGTTGGGAATTAACTCGTTAGGTGAAGACGTCAGGATTGTAGACACAAATCCTGTAAACGAAGAATATTCCTCCTCAAATAAAATATGGACTGTGAACCTGAGTAGTGGTCAGGCTAAATCTTTAGCAATAAAGTATATAGTCCCTACCTTAGGTCACACATCAAGTCTTTTTTATGCTATGAAATTTGAGAATGATGGTAATTGGAACAATATTGGAACCCAGGATCAAATCACGTTTGCCGACCTGCGTCCCGGAGAATATACAATATTGCTTAAGGCTTCATTTAATAATCAATGGACCGGAAATGAGCCTATCAGTAGGATTATTGTTAAAGTAGCTCCACCGTTCTGGTTGTCATATAAAGCATACAGTATTTACTTTATACTTTTTACATTAATCCTGTATAGTATCTATAAATATCAGAATAACAGGCAAAAAGCAAAAAACCTTTTGTTGGCGGAGAGAATAGAAAAAGAGAAAATGACTGAAATGAACAACATTCGTTGGAATTTCTTCACGCATATTTCTCATCAGCTTCGGTTACCTCTCACAATGATAATATCTCCTTTACAATCCCTTATTGATAAAAAAATGTTCGAACCGGTTGTGGAGAAAAAGATCATGGCAATAACCCGTAATGTTGGTAAAATGAGATTGTTGATGGATGAATTAATGCTCTTTACTAAAATAACAACGAAAAAAGATAAAATATCTTTGACGAAAGGAAATTTGCTGGGTTTCATTCATGAAATATCACAGGAATTTTTGCTGTTAGCCGAAGAACGTAGTAATATTACTTTTAAGATAGAAGTGCCTTTAATCAGTGAAAGCGCCTATTTTGATATGTTTAAAGTTGAGAAAATAGTGTCTAATCTCCTTTCAAACGCTTTTAAATATACTGATGAAGGCATCATTAAGATAAAAGGGGATATTCTCAAAAAAGAGGGATTTGATTATCTCAAATTGGTTGTCTCCGATACCGGTATAGGGATAAAAGAGACGATGATAGATAAAATATTCGAAAACTACTATCAGGTCAATGAATACTCTAAAGATAGAAGGACCGGCTTTGGCATTGGTTTATCCCTAACCAAAGAACTTGTGTTATTGCATAAGGGAACAATCGAGGTGGAAAGTGCGATAAATGTAGGAAGCGTATTTACTGTCTATATTAATGTTGATAAGGATGCCTTTGATAAAGACTATATCAATGAAATAGATGAAGAAGGAAATTATCATAGCGAAAATTACGCCTCTCTTTTAGTAGATACCGATCAGTTTAATGAAGAATTTTCTTCCGAAATAGACGAAGGTTTACAATCTATTTTGGTGATTGAAGATAATGTGGAGTTACTAAACCATTATTATGAGTTGTTGAGTGGTCATTATAATGTTTTTCTGGCAAATAACGGGATAAAAGGCTATGAAATGGCAGTAAGTAAAATGCCGGATATAATTATCAGCGACATTGTAATGCCATCGTTAAATGGTTATGAATTTGTTCGTAAATTAAAATCAAAAATAGAGACCAGCCATATTCCTGTTATTCTCTTGACAGCAAAAGTAGGAATTGAATCAAAAACTGAGGCATACAACGCTGGTGCCGAACTCTATATTGAAAAGCCTTTTGCCCCTCAAATATTATTATCACAGATATCCAACCTGATCAATCTCAAAGAGAATCTTCGTAAAAAATATATTACTAACTTATTACCTCTGGATGAAGTAGTAAACAATACGAAAGATGTCCAGTTAATTGAAGATATAGAACGGTATATAAAAGAAAACTTGGATAATGAAGAATTATCTGTAAACGATATTGTGAATGCCGTGGGATTAAGCAGAACTTTATTGTATGTAAAACTTAAAGCGGCTGTAGGCCTTTCAGCCACACAGTTTATTACAAATATACGTCTTAAAGAATCCATAAAGATGCTGCCATTGGATCTTCATATCTCCGAGATTGCCTATAATTGTGGTTTTTCGTCGTCTAATTATTACGCACGATGTTTTAAAAGACAACTCGGTATGTCTCCAAGTGAGTACCGGGATTTATTAAAAACAGCCCCTAAAAATAGATTATCCGAAACCCGCTGACCTGGTAATGTTCATAAATTTTTTCAAACTGCTGTCATGTCCACATATAATTTTTCCGGACAAATATTGCATCGATCAGAAGCTAAAACAGGACGGGGTTTACCGAATGCTTATATTTTAAGAAATATTTTATGCTTGTAGAGGAAGTACAGGAACATCCATCCTATTGCGATGTGCCCGACAGACATAATGAGGGGTGACCATGTTTCAGGAAAAAGATCAGCTATTCCCGCGAATGCAAACTCATTGGCACTATTCCAACGTATGATTCGATTTGCCAGGTATATGGTAAGGGGATTCATTCCGATAACAACAAAAAAGAATGTCCACTTTCTCTGTTTCCATACATCAATCACAAGGTAGAAAAGAGCCATCAATAAGATACTAATTCCACCAACCCAGCAGACAAACGAGCTAGACCATAGTATTTTATTGATTGGAAAGACCAGGTTCCAAGCTTGTCCAACAAATAAAAGGAATATCCCGGCAACAACCATGTATGTTACTTTCTTCATCGGTCTTAGCTTGGATGACAAAAATTCTCCAGTAAGTATGCCGAGCAAGCCAGTGGCGGTAGCAGAAATCACGGCCAATATTCCTTCATTGTCACCAAATTCGAAGCAACAGAAACGTCCTGGGAGTAACAATCTGTCTATGTAGCTCGCGATATTGCCCCGCATCGAAAAATGATCCTGATCTCCCAAGTCAGGAGCCTTAAAAAGTATAAACAAGAGCCAGTAAAAAAACAGGATCCCCCAAAACCAGATTACACGTGTTCCGGTTTTTCTCGTGTTCATAAACAGTAGAGCAGCAAACATCCAAGCTAATCCTATACGCCCCAATACGC
Source organism: Proteiniphilum sp. UBA5384 (assembly GCF_002410825.1). Classification (GTDB taxonomy): domain Bacteria; phylum Bacteroidota; class Bacteroidia; order Bacteroidales; family Dysgonomonadaceae; genus Proteiniphilum. Next base: position 19,289 of record NZ_DHOS01000028.1, read on the forward strand.
TTGCATATCTCATGTTTTCGAAGTCGAAACTCACGCCATTATTGTAAAGTATACCTAACAATACCAAAAGGAGCCCTCTTTTAAAGATGTGTTTATACAGTGTATTTCTTCCATTTTCCATTTTTACTCTTTTTTTAGCCGAGAAAGGAAATGAAACACCTGAAATAAAAAGGAATAGCGGGAAGATCATATCATACGCCTGAAATCCATGCCACTCGGCATGAGTCAACTGGTTTGCCCACCACTGCAAGGCAGGAGCACCGGTTAATTCACTCAGTCGTATAAAGAAAGCGGCACCTCCCATGATCCAAAACATGTCAAATCCTCTTAGTGCATCAAGAGACAAGAGACGTTCCGAAGAATTTTCTTTATTTATTTTTGACGTCAAAGAATTAAACGGCTTGGTTTGTTTATTCATTTTTATTTGGTTGTTATTGAATAAGAAATACACCTTCAACTTCATCGCTGCCCATATATCCGTACCGAACAGCTTTTATGCGAATGGTATGCGTCCCTTTTGGTAAGCGTAACGGTCCATTGTATAATTTCCAGCGTGGATTTTTTCCTGTTTCTGTCGTGTAAATGATAGATGACCCGTGCGTGGGACAATAAAATGCCAAGGTCATAGGCGAAGAATAAGTGCCTCCGAATTGAATATTATTTGATCCCCTGTCCTCTTTTGCATTTACAATAAAATAGGGTTTATCTGTGACCGGTTGTATTCCACCGGGCCACATTTGTTCAATCATTTCAGATTCATTCATGTGTCCCATGTCACCCGTTTCAATGCTCCATTTTTTTTGCTGAATGCGCATTTCATCCAGCACCTCTTTTAATTTAGGATCATCAGCCAGGTTATGGAGTTGAAAAGGATCAGCATTCACGTCATATAACTCTTCGGGAGGTCGTGTATCGGTCATCCACTTTTTTTGATGTTCATTCAACTTATTTTCGGCATCAAGTCGCATGACTTCACGCATGATCGGCATCCGATTCAGGTATGGAACCCAGATATGATAAGGTTCATTGGGATAGAAATTACGAATATACAGATAATTTTTATTGCGAACGGACCTGATCATATCATACGAAGCATCTACCCTGTCGCGGGCAGCAAAGACATAATTCCGGGGTTCTGCTGCCTGATCTCCTAAAAAAGGTTGTCCTTGCATGTGCACCGGAACTTTTGTGCCGACTAAAGATAGAACAGTGGGCCCGAAATCAATGGAACTGATAAGGTCGTTGTTCACTGTGCCGGGTTTCAATTTCTCAGGCCAACGAATAATTAAAGGTATATTGAGCCCTGAGTCGTACAACCAACGTTTAGCACGCGGAAGGCCGTCACCATGGTCTCCCCAGAAAAAAACAATGGTATTATCAGCCAACCCCTCATTCTCCAGCTCCTTCAATAGTACGCCAACTACCGAATCAAGACGTGCAGTGTTGTCATACATTTTGGCGAGATTTCGGCGTACAATCTCCGTGTCGGGATAATAGGGAGGAACGGTTACTTTAGAGGGGTCTGTCTTCACATCGCTGATGTCCCAGTTTCTGCTTTCATGCGTTCCGGTATAATTGAAAACAGCAAAAAAAGGTTGATTTTTGTCCGGCCTGTCTTTATAATGTGCCGTTTTACTGCAATCATCCCATATACTTTCTGGCACAGGATCTTTGGCAAATTGATAATCGGTCTTGCTGTTGTTGGTGCAGTAATAACCTGCCGCGCGCAGATATTCGGGGAAAGCTTTCACGTAATGGGGAGGAACAGCGGTAAATTCCACAGGATTATCCACTGAACGACGATAACTGATGGTGCGCATATGCATGCATCCAATGGACGTTTGATACATGCCTGTGATAATACCGGCTCGGGTGGGAGCGCTGATACCTGCTGTGGTGAATACATTTGTGAAACGTGTCCCTTCCGATGCCAGTTTATCCAAATTGGGTGTTCTTGCGGTTACATCTCCGTAACAGCCCAGGTGCGGACTAAAATCTTCCGTTGAAATCCAGAGAATATTTGGCCTTTGTTCTGTAATTTCTTTTTGACTTGTTTGGGCGGGAGATGATAGAATTGAACTAAAAGCTAACGGCATTAAACCGGCTATTGTTTTCAAATGATCAATCATAAAGGAAGCTTTTATAATTATACTTATTTGATGGTCAATTATTTATAAAAGAAGGTTCCGGCAATATTCCAGGCATTTCTTGACTTCTTTCACCGCATCTGAATTTTCAGGAACAGGATATTCAAGTTCAATGTCACAAGTGATGGGCCATTTGTTCTTTTGAATGAGATGCAGGATGCCGGCGATGGGTGTTTGTCCTTGTCCGAAC
>NZ_DHOS01000022.1:0-1931 GCF_002410825.1 Proteiniphilum sp. UBA5384
TTGGCAAAAGAAAACCACTTGCTTTCCAGTTCCGGTGTCAAGTGGCTCAATCGTGGTTTTAAATATTTTAGCTATTATGTTTTGCCCGTTTCGCTTGAAGATTATTGTTGAGGTCAAATAGCCTCACTCCTTTCGCCTATAAAGTCGAATAGGGTAGGAGTATTTATTTCCTCCTCGGCAGCTTTGCAATAACCCACGCCATCCCTAAAATAATCGGTACTAAGTTCTATTCCGTATCCCTCACGGCCTAGTTTTATTGCAGTAGCGAGAACAGTGAATAATCCTGCAAAGGGGTCAAAAACTATCTCTCCCGGATTGGAATACCGGTTGATAATTCTCTCAACTATATCAATTTGCAAAGGACAAACATGCATCTGTAGCCGCTTTTGGCTCTGTTGAGTATTGAGCGTTTTCATCCGGTTTATATCGTCCCAAACAGCATCGTCCCAACTACCGGGAGCAACGACCATAAATGAAGCAGGCAGCTTGCCTTGTTCGTCTAGTTTTTTAGTAAGTTCAACGTGTTCTTGGTAATTGTAAACATTTTCCCTTGAAAATTTACGGTAAACAGCTTGCAGATTTTTAACTGGAATAGTAGCTAGTTCGTCTTTGCTCATAAGCCGGTCCCCGGAACTGCGCCAAAATCCGTGGGCATCAATCTGCCACTGTGCGCGGGTATATTCTTGTTTACTTTTTACTACTGGCACATCGGCATAGGCCGTGCTGGTATCGCTGGGCAACTTGCGGAATAGCAAAATATACTCAGGACAACCTACACCCATCTTAGTACCATCTTTACATTGCTCAGTCCAGCCTAGGCGGTAAGTCTGGTTGTTTTCCCTTACTACGTCGGTAATAACGGTTATCCGTCCCATGTACTGGAATCCATGTTTGATGAAGTGAAATACCGTCATATCTGAAAAAGGATCCACCGTGGGCATTCCGGTCCCGGTAGTATTACCGAATAGGATTCGGTCTTTCACATGGATAGCCGCAACGCGCCCAGGCTTCAGTACCCTTAACAGTTCAGGAGTTAGATAATCCATTTGCTCAAAGAATCTGTCATTATCTTTGTTATGACCGAAGTCGTTATAGCTCGGTGTGTATTCGTAGTGGTTGCTAAAAGGGATACTGGTATGAATCAAATCAATACTATTGTCGGCCATTTCCGCAGTTTCCAAAATGCAGTCATTGTTGACTAAAGTAAAATGCTTTCCTTCGACCTTCACTCTCTCAACTCCAATGCTCCGGGCCAATTTATCAATCATTGAGGTATTGCTCAGCCCGTATTTTTTGACTATTTGTATCATCTTTTCAACCATGTAATCATGCTGTTTCCATTTCTCCAGTAGAACATCCAGGATAGCCCGTTCACTTTCGGTATAGATAATGTCTATTCGCACTTGTTCGGTCTGGAGGAAACGATATATCCGATGTATGGCTTGAATGAAGTCATTAAATTGATAATCAATGCCTACGAAAATGGCCCGGTGGCAATGTCTTTGGAAATTGCACCCGGACCCGGACAACTCTTTCTTTGTCGCAAAATATTTAATTCTACCTTCGGAAAAGTCAATTACCCGCTTCTCCCTGGTCTCCAGGTCTTGGCTGCCATAGATATCAATTACCTCAAGTACCGCTTTTTTTATTGCGTGTCGCTCCGCTTCAAGGTCATGCCACAGAATAAAATGGTCCTCAGGTGATTCTTTAATAATTCTGGCCATTTCTGAAACTCGGGCTTCTATACTCTCCCTCTTCTCTCTGGCGGCCTGAGTTAACCCTGCTGCAGCATCTCGAAACAGTTTGCCTTGACCGTCTCTTTCGGCACCAGCAGTGAGATGATTTACGGGTATCTCATGGTACCGGATATCCAAGGGCGGTAATTCATATCCTTCATCGGAATATCCCAGGTCTGATGGTTTCGTGACGAA
>NZ_DHOS01000022.1:2264-2855 GCF_002410825.1 Proteiniphilum sp. UBA5384
AACAAACTTATACGGCACTCCTTTGAACTTATCCAAAAAGGTTTGATAGGTCTTGCTTCCGAATGAACGTAAAACTGCGGCTTCATCCAGCGTAGTCACTGTGAAATACTTCGGGTCAATGTCTCCGTCCCTAACTCGCTCGTAATTGGTCATAAGAATTTGGCCAGGATCCGTTTCTGCTTCTTGCATTGTTCGGACATAATGCGGCGGTTCTGTCCAACCTAAAAGACCAACAGCATCGTGGGTAAATTCTTGCTTGACTCCTAATGGCAAAACTATTAACGCCTTGCCGCCCAATTTGCTTGTGATAATGCGGCATATCTCAAGTTGCTGTGTTGTCTTGCCAAGCCCGAACGCTTCAAATAATGCTCGTTTACCGCCTTTAACGGCCCATCGGATTGCGTCTTTTTGATGGGGAAGTAAAACCGGGTTAATTTCGTCAAGCGATATATCGAACCCGGTATCGACGGCAATGTCTATTTTATTTTTTAAAAACTCATGGTAGTCCAATAAGCAACCCTCCTTTAAATAGCTAATTCTTGTCTGTAGCGTTTCCGTACATTCTTTAAAATCAAGCTCACATTCTTTTGG
>NZ_DHOS01000034.1:0-90054 GCF_002410825.1 Proteiniphilum sp. UBA5384
ACTGTATTGCCTGATGAAATATTACAATGCAAAAACGGGATAACAGTAACCCAATTTATTAACAAAAATGTTATTCCTTATCTGGCAAATCAATGTTATAAAAAACTTACTGGGAGGTATAAGGATGAATTTCCTCATGGTAAAGAGGGACTCATAGTCTATTATAAAGAGTTAATGCTAACTCAAGATCAGAATAAGTGGATGCAATATGCAAAGTATGCTTTTGGTGTTGAAAAACTAAAAACAGGAAGAAATGAACCATGTATTTGTGGTAGTGGCATGAAAATGAAGAAATGCCATAGCGTTGTTTTTCAGAAGCTACAACAGATTGGAGAAAATAACGTAATGAAACATTTATCTATATTATTATGAAAAAGAAAATTTTTATAGGATCTTCCACAGAAGCTAAATCTATCCTTGATGAAGTAGAAAAACAACTCTGTGATGAATATGAGATTCTTCGTTGGGATAAATCCTTTTCTCTCAATATGAGCACACTTGATTCTCTCATTGAGAATGCAATAAAAGTAGACAGAGCTATTTTTATTGGAACAGGAGATGATTACGTAACAGATAAGGAAGGAAAAAGGGGTACTAAAACTAAACATAGAGATAATGTCGTTTTTGAATTTGGGCTCTTTTTGGGAATGCTTGGAAGAAAAGATTGTGTCTATTTGGTAGATAATAAGAGTGATATTATGAGTGACTATCTGGGTGTGACCGTTGTTATGTTTGATAAAGAAGATATAAGTAACTCAATCCCTAAATCAGTTAGTCAGATAAAGGAACATTTCAATTCATATTCAAAAAGAGATATAAATTTATTTCCATCTGTTTCTTTAGCATCTGCGTATTTTGTGAATTTTATTCAACCTATTTTTAATCATTATCTAAATAATAGTCATACGGTTATTACAGACAAAAGAAGTTATAAGGAATGTGAGATCGTTATCATTTTGCCTTCAACAATAACGAATGATGTAAACAAACAATCTGAAGAATTACGGCAGAAGTTTCAAACAAGGACTGAGTCAATTGAATATCTGGGAAGGCATAGAGGGATTGTTGTTGATGTGGCATCAACAACAAAAAAATTAAAAATAATAGACTTCCCGACTATTACTGCAGGCATTCATCATGCTGTATTAGCTCTTCTTCCAAATGAACAGAGTAAAAATCAACCCGATTATCAAGCTATTTTCAAACGAGAATTGAAGCGTTTTGCAGAAGCTATTGAGCTATTTGTCAAAGAGGATCCTTGTAGTAGCATAAATGTTACGATTATGGAAGAAGATACTGTTATTACTAAAATACCCAAGACGAAAAAGTTTTGTAGTTCGTTGAAGTCTTTTTTTAGAGTTAAGGAATGAGAGTTGTCATAACATAAAGCCCCTAACACTCCTTCGTGGGAAAAATGCGGAGGATATCCATGTCTATTTGGGAACAATTTGGGAACAAGCTCTTAAAGAAAAAATCCTAACTGATTGCAAATCAATTAGGATTTTAATTTAATTGTACCCAGAGCCGGGATCGAACCGGCATGGAAGTGAATCCACTGGTGTTTGAGACCAGCGCGTCTACCAATTCCGCCATCTGGGCATCTCCAAAAAGAGAATGCAAAAGTACACATATTTTTGGTATTTTGAAATAAGTCACTCTTCTTTTTTCAGATTTTGTGCGGTTTCCTTCTATTTTTCTTTAGTATAGGGAAAGAGTCGTAAAAGGTTTGCGGTTTTATACTGCTGTTTCCGACAGTTTCCCGATGCTATTTCAGTTTTGTTTTGTACCTTTAAGGATAAATTATAGAAGACTATAAACAAATTGTCGATAAAGGGCGTTATTGAATTAAATAAAATGCTGAACAATGACAATAGATATAGAACCCCGAAATTCATATTTAAAAAATATATATAATCTTAGTAATGAGAAACAATCATAATTATTGTGTTATCATGAGCGGTGGAGTAGGAAGCCGCTTCTGGCCCTTCAGCAAGGAGGAAAAACCCAAACAGTTTCTTGATTTCTTTGGAACAGGACGGTCGTTGCTGCAAAGTACCTTCGACCGGTTTAAACAGATTGTTCCGGCAGAGAACATATACATTGTGACGAACGATGCATATGCGGAGATGACGAAGCAGCAGTTACCCGAACTGAGGGATGACCAGCTCTTGCTGGAGCCAATCAGGAGGAATACCGCTCCTGCCATTGCTTACGCTTCTTTCAGAATCAACGCGATCGACCCCGATGCGAATATTGTTGTCGCCCCTTCGGACCACCTGATCATGAATCCGGGCGAGTTTGTAGCGGATATCCAGAAAGGATTGGATTTTGTGAACCGTAAGTCTGTCTTGTTGACGCTCGGTATTAAACCCAGTCGTCCCGAAACAGGCTATGGGTATATCCAGGTGAATGACGAAGAGGATAATGGGATCCATAAGGTGAAAGCATTTACCGAGAAACCCAATTTAGAGTTAGCCCGGAAATTTGTGGAGAGTGGCGAGTTTGTATGGAATTCGGGAATATTCCTCTGGAATGTGAAGACTATCCTGGATGCTTTCAAAAAGCACCTTCCGGATATCAACCAGAAATTCAGCGAAGGAAAAGATCTGTTCAACACGCCGGACGAGAAAAAATTTGTTGATGCCAGTTTCCCCTTCTGCCCCAATATTTCCATCGACTACGGTATTTTGGAGAAAGCTGATAATGTCTATGTGAATATTTCCAATTTTGGCTGGAGCGACTTGGGAACCTGGGGTGCCCTGCATGAAATTTCTGACAGGGATGGGGAAGGCAATGCCAGCCTGCATTGCAAAACCTTGTTCGTCGAGAGTACCGATAATGTGGTGGCTATGAGTGAAGATAAACTGGTTGTCTTGCAAGGTCTTGATGACTATATTGTGGCTGAGTCGGATAATGTGCTGATGATCTGCAAAAAGAGCGAAGAACAGCGGATCAAACATTTCGTCACGGATGTGAAATTCCGTTACGGGGACGAATATATTTGACTCCCACACACCTACTGATACCCGTGCTCATGTACCTGGCCGACTGCTCTTCCTGAGGGGTCGGCATTTTTCTTGAATTGCTCGTCCCATTCGAGGGCGACCGGTGTACTGCATGCTACCGACGGGACGGACGGCACACACCGGGCGGCACTATCCGACGGGAACAGGTCGGAGTAGATGCAGCGGTACATATATTCTTCTTTTGACAATGGCGGATTGATGGGAAAACGATGATGTACGTTGGCCATCTGTTCGTCTGTTACTTCGTGTGCAGCTATATCTTTTAAAGTATCGATCCAGCCATATCCCACGCCGTCGGAGAACTGTTCTTTCTGCCGCCATGCCACTTCTTCGGGAAGGTAGTCCGCAAATGCCTGCCGCAGGATATATTTTTCGATCTTTCCGTTTCCCGCCATCTTGTCCTTTGGATTGAGGCGCATGGCGACATCTAAGAATTCTTTGTCGAGGAAAGGTACACGCCCTTCCACTCCCCACGATGCCAGCGATTTGTTGGCCCGCAGGCAGTCATATTGATGTAGTTTACTCAGTTTCCTGACTGTTTCTTTATGGAACTCTTCAGCATTGGGGGCTTTGTGGAAATAGAGGTATCCCCCGAAGATCTCATCGGCACCTTCGCCGGAAAGAACCATCTTCACTCCCATCGACTTGATAAAACGGGCAATAAGATACATAGGCGTGCTTGCACGAACTGTCGTTACGTCGTATGTCTCAATATGGTAGATTACGTCACGGATGGCGTCTATCCCTTCCTGGATGGTGTAATGGATTTCGTGGTGCACCGATCCGATATGGTTCGCTACTTTTCTGGCAGCCGCCAGGTCGGGCGATCCTTCCAGGCCGATGGCGAAGGAGTGGAGTTGCGGCCACCAGGCATCCTCGCTGTTGTCGGTCTCCACCCGTTTGGCGGCGAATTTCTTGGCAACGGCGGAGATGATGGAAGAGTCCAGTCCGCCTGAAAGCAATACCCCGTAAGGCACGTCGCTCATCATCTGGCGCTGTACGGCATCTTCCAGCGCTTGCTTAAGCAGTTGCGCGTCCGACACATTTTCTTTCACGTTATCATACTCGGTCCAATCACGGGAATACCATTGTCGAGGCTGGTCATCCTCGCTATAATAGTAATGCCCCGGAGGAAACTCCTCAATGGTGTTGCAATAACCTTCCAGTGCTTTTAGTTCCGAGGCTACATAGTAAGCGCCATCCTGGTCCCATCCCTGATAGAGGGGGATGATGCCGATATGATCCCGTCCGATGAGGAAGACATCTTTTTCGGTGTCGTACAGCGCAAAGGCAAAGATCCCGTTCAGGTCATCCAGGAAACCGGTTCCTTTGTCGCGATACAACGCCAGGATCACTTCACAATCGGATTGGGTAAGGAAATCATACTTTCCCTCCTGTTGCTTCCGGATCTCCCGGTGGTTGTATATTTCGCCGTTCACCGCCAGCACCAATTTGCCATCTTTACTGTAAAGCGGTTGTTGTCCCGATGCGGGATCGATGATGGAGAGGCGTTCATGCGCCATGACTGCTTTGTCGGAGGAAAAGACACCCGACCAGTCGGGACCGCGATGACGTAATTTCCGCGACATTTTCAGTAGTTGGGGACGTAATTGCTCTTCGGGTCTCTTTATATTGAATGTACACACTATTCCACACATATTCGTTCTCTGTTTTTATTTTGATAAAAGGGATGATGCCATTGGGGCATATACGAGACCGTTCTCCTGAGGCGTAAGCATTTTATGAATATTTTCCGCTGTTTTCCTGCCCGAGGCGATGGCTTTCACCACAAGGCTGGCTCCCATGACGGCGTCGCCGGTGGCAAAAACTTTATTCACAGAGCTCCGGTGCTGTTTGTCGACCGCCACATTGCCCCGGACATCGTAATTGACACCCAATTCATTCAGTAATCCTTCCTGTACGGGATGGACGAAGCCAAGTGCCAGCAGTACGAGATCGGCTTTCAGCACCTCTCTCTTCCCTGTGGATACCATGCTGAAACGGCCGTTCCCGTCTTTTTCCCAACTCACCTCTTCCACCAGCGCCTCTTTCACCTGTCCGTTTTTTCCGCTGAATTTCAATGTATTCAGCAACCATCGGCGTTCGCAACCCTCTTCGTGGGATGATGAGGTTTTTAACACCTGCGGGTAGGGGCTTGGCCATGGAGTAGCGGGATTATGTCCTTTGGGCGGTTTGGGCATGATCTCGATCTGCGTCACGCTCAAGGCGCCTTGCCGTATCGATGTACCCACGCAATCGGAACCGGTATCGCCTCCACCGATCACCAGCACATGCTTTCCTCTTGCCGATATTGTGGATGCGGTTTCGGGTTCTTCCTTCTGCAGGATACGGATCTGTTGAGAAAGGAAATCCATGGCAAAGTGGATTCCTTTCAGGTCACGTCCTTCCGGGGTGATATCCCTCGGTTTTCCGGCACCGACTGCCAGGCAGATAGCGTCGAATTCTCCCATGATCTGCGCTCCGGAGATATCTTTTCCTACCGTTGTATGGGTCCTGAATTCTATTCCTTCTTCAATTAACAGCGCCAGTCGCCGGTCAATCACCTGTTTGGCCAGTTTGAAGTTCGGGATGCCGTAGCGAAGCAGTCCGCCGGGGGTGTGGTCTTTCTCGAAGACGGTGACAGAATGTCCTTTCCGGTTCAACTGCTGGGCGGCCGCCAGTCCTGCCGGCCCGGAGCCGATAACGGCGACTTTCTTGCCTGTCCTTCGCTTCGGGGGATGGGCTTTGATCATCCCTTCCCTGAACGCTACTTCGGTGACCGATGCCTCGTTCTCCCGGATGGTGACCGGTGCTTCGTGCAGTGCCAGCACACACGATTTTTCGCAGGGGGCGGGGCAGACGCGTCCGGTGAATTCGGGGAAGTTATTGGTCTCCATCAATACATCGACGCCTTTTTTCCATTCGCCTTTGTAGATATGATCCTGCCATTCGGGCATTTTGTTACCCAACGGGCATGACCAGTGGCAGAAGGGGATGCCGCAGTCCATGCACCGTGATGCCTGCAACTTGCGGTCCTCCCTGTTGAGTGTCTGTTCTACCTCGCTGTAGTCATATATTCTGTCGCTTACGGGACGATAGCCGGCATCTTTCCGGGGTATCGTCATGAATGCTTTTGGATTTCCCATTTTGATTTTTGTTTGATAATTTGATTGTCAAAAGTTCCCGGATTTGCCATTGAAGCATCCACTGCCGATATTTTGTGACCCATGTTAGCTCTTATGAGTAAAAAGAGTAAAAACTCGCTTCGCTCAAACAACTACTCTTTTTTTACTCATTGCGAGCTATGGGTCTCCACAAAATACCTAAAGGTTCCTGCTTCAATTGTAAATCCTCACCGGCTATACTAAATCCTCGCCGGATGTAAATGAAAAAAATCAATAATCTCTCTCGACCACGGCGATCTTTTCGTTCAACGCCGCCATCTTCCTCTCTTGTAGCACTTTCTTGTATTCAATAGGCACTACTTTGATAAAATGCGTCACATAAAAATCCCAATTGTCGAGGATCCGTTTGGCTATCTCGCTATTGGTGTATTGAGCGTGTTTGGAGATGAGGTTTTTCAATTCCCTGACGTCGGACATCTCTTCCAGCAGCGTCAGTTCCACCATTTCCATATTGCAGTAAAAATCGAAATCGCCTTTCTCGTCCAGCACATAGGCCACGCCGCCGCTCATCCCGGCCGCGAAATTCCTTCCGGTGCTGCCCAAAACGACCGTACATCCGCCGGTCATGTATTCGCAGCAATGGTCGCCGGCGCCTTCCACCACCGCAGTGGCGCCCGAGTTCCTTACGCAGAAACGCTCACCTGCGATACCGCTGATAAATACCTCACCCGAGGTGGCTCCGTAAAGCGATGTGTTGCCACAGATGATGTTTTCTTCCGACTTGAAGTTGCTGCCTTTGGCCGGTGCGACGATGACACGTCCCCCGGACAATCCTTTGCCCAAGTAATCGTTACAGTCGCCATGGAGGTAGAAAGTAACCCCGCCGGCCAGGAATGCGCCGAAACTCTGTCCGGCCGATCCTTCAAAATAGGCCGAGATGGTGTGTTCCGGCAGTCCTTTTTGCCCGTACCGCGTCGCAATGGCGCCCGAAAGCATGGCGCCCACTGCCCTGTCGGTATTTTTTATGGCTGCCTTGATGCCGACCGACTTTTGGTGCTCGATGGCCGGAAGGGCTTCGGAAATCAACATGCGGTCCAGCACGTCATCGATCTTGTGGTGCTGGGTAGTTATCCTCCTCAGAGGAAGTATGCCGGCTTCTTTCGGGAAATAGGTGATCTTTGCCAGGTCCACTTTTTCGGTCTTAGGCAGTTCCGGATAATGTTTGCGATTGAGCAAATCAGCCCGTCCGGTCACTTCATCGAGCGACCTGAATCCCATTTCCGCGAGTTTTTCGCGTGTATCCTCTGCCAGGAAACGGAAGAAATTTACGAGGTATTCATGGCGACCCACGAACCGGCGCCGCAATTCTTCGTTTTGGGTAGCGACACCCACCGGGCAGGTGTTGAGGTGGCATTTGCGCATCATCACGCATCCCAGTACGATCAGCGCGCTGGTGGCAAAGCCGAACTCTTCGGCACCGAGCAGTGCTGCCATTACAATGTCGCGGCCGGTTTTCAGTTGGCCGTCGGTCTGCAAGGTGACCACCCCACGCAGGTTATTCGCCACCAGTGTCTGTTGCGTTTCCGCCAGGCCTATCTCCAACGGCAGTCCCGCATGTTTGATAGAACTGGAAGGACTCGCTCCGGTACCTCCTTCGGCACCGCTGATCACGATCAGGTCGGCTTTGGCTTTGGCCACGCCGGCGGCGATGGTGCCGACACCGCTCTCCGACACCAATTTCACGCTGATCTTGGCGTTGGGGTTCACGTTCTTGAGGTCGAAGATAAGCTGCGCCAGGTCTTCAATGGAGTAAATATCGTGATGGGGCGGGGGAGAGATCAGGGTGATGCCCGGGATGGAGTGTCGCGTACGGGCAATGATCTCATCTACTTTGAATCCGGGTAACTGTCCCCCTTCACCCGGTTTTGCCCCCTGTGCGATTTTAATTTGCAGTTCATCGGCATTGACGAGGTATTCAGTGGTGACCCCGAACCGGCCGGAAGCGATCTGTTTGATGGCGCTCCGTCGTGACAGTCCGTCCGCCTGCGGGTGGAACCGTTCCGGGTCCTCGCCTCCTTCACCGGTATTGCTGCGTCCGCCGATGATGTTCATCGCGATGGCCATCGCTTCATGCGCCTCCTTGCTGATGGAGCCGTAGGACATGGCGCCGGTACAGAACCGTTTCATGATGTTTTCTGCCGGTTCCACTTCGGAGATATCGATAGGGTTGCGCTTATAATCCAGCAGGTCACGGATAAAAGCCGGTTTTTCCTTGTTGTCTACCAACGCGGTATATTCCTTGAATACCGCATAATTGTTCGTGCGGGTGGCTATTTGCAGCCGGGCGATAGTTTCCGGGTTCCAGGCGTGGTACACCCCGTCGTTCCTGTAGGCATAATTCCCCAGGTTCCGGAGATGGAACGGTTCACTACCGTCGTTGTAAAATGCTTCGAAAAACGGTTGCAGCACTTCCTGGGCGACATCTTCCATATCGATCCCTTCGATTTTTGAAGAAGTACCTTTGAAGTAACTGTCCAAAAGGGAGGATGAGATGCCGATGGCTTCGAAGATATGCGCGCCTCTGTAACTCCTCAGGGTGGAGTTACCCATTTTAGAAAGCACTTTCAGTAATCCCTTGTTGACTGATTTGATATAGTTTTTCTTTGCCGTGGCGAGGTCGAGTGCGATCTCTCCCGATTTTATCTTCTCCGCAAGGATCGCAAAGACCATGTAAGGGTTGATGGCGTTGGCGCCAAAGCCGAATAACAGGGCGAAATGCATCACTTCCCGCGGCTCCGCGCTCTCCACCACGATATCAATCTGCATCCTTTTGCGTTTTTCCACCAGATAGTGGTGTACGGCCGAAGTGGCCAATAAGGAGGGGATAGGTGCATGTTCCGCATCCACGCCCCTATCGCTCAATACAATGTAATTTTTACCGTCGTCGATCGCTTTCTCCACGGAAGCGCACATCTGTTCCAGCGCTCTCCGCATCCCTTCGGCGCCGCTTTCCGGGTCGAACAGCATGGGGATGATGGCGGAGGAGAATCCTTTGTACCGCAGGTTCAGCAGGATGTCGAACTGTGTGTTGGTCAGGATCGGGCTTTTGACTTTCACGATACCCGATAAAGTAGGAATGTCTTTGAGGAGATTTTGGTGCACGGCACCTAAATAACCAGTCAAAGACATTACCAGTTCTTCCCGGATCGGGTCGATAGGGGGATTGGTTACCTGAGCGAATTGCTGTCGGAAATAGTTGAACAGGCGTTGCGGCTTGTCGGACAGCGCCGCCAGCGTCACATCGTTCCCCATGGACGAAACGGGTTCCTTCCCTTCCAATGCCATCGGTTTGATCAGTACGTTGATATCCTCCACCGAATAGCCGAATGCTTTCAGCAGGGTTTCATAGTGGGCTACATCGTTGTTCACGCTTCGTCCCGAAGAGATGTCATCCAGTTTCAGGCAGTTCCTGCTCAACCAATCACGGTATGGGAATGCTTTTGCCAGCGTGTCTTTTAATTCCGCATCAGAATAGATGGTGCCGGTCAGCGTGTCGACCATCATCATTTTTCCCGGTTTGAGGCGTCCCATCTGTTTGATGTCGGACGGTTTGAAGGCGAGGGTTCCCGTCTCCGATGCCATGATCATCATGCCGCTGTGGGTGATGGTGTACCGTGCCGGTCGCAATCCGTTGCGGTCGAGCATGCCACCCGCATAACGCCCGTCGCTGAAGATCAGCGTGGCCGGGCCGTCCCACGGTTCCATCAGCATACTGTGGTACTCGTAGAACGCTTTCACACCGTCGGGAATGGGGTTCTTCTCATTGAAGCTTTCGGGAACCAGCATCGCCATGGCATGCGGGAGTGTCTTGCCCGACATTACCAGGAATTCCAACACGTTATCGACGGAGGCGCTGTCGCTCATGTCGGGCTGGACCACAGGATAGAGTGCTGTAATATCAGGAAAAAAATCCGACTGCAATACGCTCTCCCGGCTTTGCATCCATTGGCGGTTACCGCGGATGGTGTTGATTTCACCGTTGTGCGCCAGCATCCGGAACGGTTGCGCCAGATCCCATGTAGGGAAGGTGTTGGTGCTGAACCGGGAATGCACTAGCGCCACACGGCTGGTAAAATTGGGGTTGGTGAGATCCGGGAAATATTGGCGGAGTTGTATCGACGACAACATCCCTTTGTAGATCATCTGCCGGGTGGAGAGGCTTACTATATAAAAACTGCGCTCTTCCGCTATTTCGGAACCATAGATGCTCTTTTCCACCTTTTTCCGCAGGATATAGAGTTTCCTTTCCAGTTCATCGGGGGGGAAGTGGCCGGTAACGAACAATTGCTTGATTACCGGTTCGTTGGCGAGTGCGATCTCGCCCAGGCAACCGCTGTTGACCGGCACATCACGGACATGGAAGAGCGAAAGATCCTCTTCATAGGCTTTCTCCTTGATGAGGGAAAGGCAATACTCCCTTTTCTCCTCTTCCCGCGGCAGGAATACGATTCCCGTACCGTACCGCCCTTCCGCCGGCACCGCAATCCCCTGCAAAAGGATGAACTCATGCGGTATCTGTACCAGTATTCCCGCACCATCGCCGGTGATGTTGTCGGCACTTTCCGCGCCCCGGTGCACCATATTCTCCAGCACTTGCAGTCCCTTCTCCACAATGTCGTGCGATTTTTCGCCCGTCAATGTCATTGCCAGGCCGACACCGCAGGCATCGTGCTCGTTCTGAAAAGAGTAGAGCGACTCTTTTTCGAATTTCCGGAGGTTCCTGAATGTATTTTCCTGTCCCATTTTGCGTCTTTTTTTTAATTTTAGCCTAAGTTTTGAGCCAAAAAAATAGCAGATAATCACTTACCTGCTATTCAAATAAATGTGAAAATTACATTTGAAGTTGTGAGGCTTAACTTATGAATAACAGTTCTCTATATTTCGGCAGGGTCCACATCTGGTTATCCACGATCAGTTCCAGTTTGTCCACATGATAGCGGATCACATTGAAATAGACCTCCACCTTGTCGTGGTAAGCGACGGCTTTCTCGCGGGCATCCTCTAATTTATTGGCCGCTTTCCGGGCTTCCACCATATCGTCCACATTGGTTTTTATCGCCGAGATATGATCCGCGATCTCCTCGATGAGCGCGGCATCTTCCTTCGACAGCCTGTCGGCCTTTTCCTTGTCGAAGACGGCATGCATTTTATAAATATTGTCGAGTAGCATCGACTGGTATTCCGTGGCGACCGGGATGATATGGTTCATGCAGAGGTCGCCCAGCACCCGAGCTTCTATCTGGATCTTCTTGGTATAGGTCTCCCATTTCACCTCATTGCGTGCATGGAGTTCCTTCTCGTTCAGTACGCCGATGCTTTCGAACATCTCCACCGATTCTTTCGACGTGTACCGGTCGAAGATCACGGGCACGCTGGTCTCGCAGTCTAATCCGCGTCTTTTGGCCTCTTCCTTCCATTCGTCGCTATAGCCGTTGCCGTTGAAGCGGATGGGTTTCGACTCCTTGATATAGAGGCGGAGCGTGTCGAAGATGGCCTGTTCTTTCTTCATCCCCTTTTTCATTTTCGCGTCGATCTCCTTCTTGAAGTCGATCAGTTGGGCTGCCATCACGGAGTTCAGTGCGGTCATTGCCGATGAGCAGTTGGCCAATGACCCCACGGCCCTGTATTCGAACCGGTTGCCGGTGAAAGCGAATGGTGATGTGCGGTTTCTGTCGGTGTTGTCTATCAGTACTTCGGGAATATGGGCGATACCCAATTTCATCTGCTTCAGTTCATCCACGGTGATATCGTCATCTTCGGAACTCTGTTCGAGTTTGTCGAGCACGGCCGTGATCTCTGTTCCCAGGAAGATGGAGATGATGGCGGGAGGCGCTTCGTTGGCACCCAGACGGTGCGCGTTGCTGGCCGACATGATGGAGGCTTTCAGTAATCCGTTATGCTTGTAGACCGCCTTCAGTGTGTTCACTAAAAAAGTGACGAACAACAGGTTTTCATTGGCGGTTTTGCCCGGAGTGAACAGTCCGATACCGGTATCCGTACCCAGCGACCAGTTGTTGTGTTTGCCCGATCCGTTTATGCCGGCAAATGGTTTCTCGTGCAACAGCAATTTAAAATGATGTTTGGCAGCAATCCTGTGCATCAGCGTCATGATGAGCAGGTTCTGGTCGACTGCCAGGTTGGTCTCTCCATAAATGGGTGCCAGTTCGAACTGGTTGGGCGCCACCTCGTTGTGGCGGGTCTTTAAGGGAATGCCGTATTTATAGGCTTCCAGCTCCACCTCCCGCATAAAGGATGCCACACGCGGGGGAATTGCCCCGAAGTAATGGTCCTCCAGCTGCTGGTTCTTGGCGCTTTCATGTCCCATAAGGGTGCGCTCCGTCAAGCTCAGGTCGGGACGGGCAGCGTATAACGCCTGGTCCACCAGGAAATATTCCTGTTCCCATCCGAGGTACGAATAGACCTTTTTCACATCGGGGGTAAACAGTTTACAAACCTCCACGGCCGCCTTGTCCACCGCCGAAAGCGATTTCAACAATGGTGTCTTGTAATCCAGCGCTTCTCCCGTATAGGAAATAAAAACGGTAGGGATACACAACGTATCGTCGATGATAAAAGCGGGTGAAGAAGGATCCCACGCGGTATATCCCCTCGCTTCGAAGGTATTGCGGATACCGCCGCTGGGGAAACTCGACGCGTCGGGTTCCTGTTGTGCCAGCAGTTTGCCGGAAAACCGTTCGATGATCCCCCCGTCGGGTCCGTTGATATAGTCGATAAAAGAGTCATGTTTCTCGGCAGTCCCTTCGGTGAGCGGTTGGAACCAGTGGGTGTAATGGGTGGCACCCATCTCCATGGCCCACATCTTCATGCCGGCCGCCACATGGTCGGCAATGCCCCGGTGCAGCGTAATACCCCGGTCGATCGCTTCCAACACGATATTCATTGTTTCCTTGGAGAGATATTTGGCCATTTGTGTCCGGTTGAACACATACTTGCCATAATACTCCGAAGGAAGGTGTGTCGGTGGAGCCACTTCCACGGGCGTTCTCTTCGATGCTTCTTCTACTGCTTTAAAACGTAATGTTGACATAATCAATGAAAGTTTGATAACCGGGGCTCTTTTATCCCCCTGATTTTATTGTTGTGAAATAAATATGCTGCAAAAATAATCAATTTGTTTGACAATCCAAATAAAAACGGTAAAAAAGTTATATTTTTCGATAAAAAATAACCTTATGATTGTTTTACTATGTTTTTAGTATCAAAAATGCACAAAAGATGCTGTTTTGAATTCCGTTTTATATTGAATGATGGAAATTCATAGCAAAAGTAACCATTTTGAAAATGAAATGGCTGTTTTTTAGGAAATTCTCTTGGGGGAATAGATGGAGTTATTCAATTTCAGATATCTGCAATTGATGAATTGGATATTAAGATAATCATGTTCAATGCATTTCGGAACTGACGGTTTCATATATGTTGTTTCATATAAGTTGCTCTTACAGGCATGGTGTTGTTAATTTATTAGTAATCAAATTTTAATGACGACCTCGGGCCAAAGTATGCTTGTAGCCAAAATGCAAAGAATCTGTCGTAAACTGCATACGTATTACGATTTTTAGTTAGAATTTCTTTGTCGAGCAGTTGCCGTGATGCTGTTTGGACGGAAGAAGCAGAGTGCAAAGAGTGCTTTTTTATGAAGTTACCTCCTGTGATGCTTCTTGCCTTACCTTCTTTGGCGATTGCATGGAGACATTCTTTTTGCCGGTCGGACAATAGATTTAGAATTTCGGAGAACAAGGTTTCATAAGAATAGATTCGGTTTAACACCGCTTTTTCAAAAATTTCATGGGTACATTTTTCATCTTCGTTAAGTTCTGAAAATAATTGATTCAATACAGATTGTACATAAAATGTATGTCCCTCGAAAATAGTATATGCTTTTTCGATGTAAGCGTCATCCACATCTTTTTTCCCTTTTTTGAAGAGTTTTGAAGCAAATTGTATGTATTCTTCTTTGTCAATCACATCCAGCGACAGAAGTACTGCGCTTTGATAAAAAGGTTTTGAGGGGGAGAAAAACATTTCGTGTAAAATATGGCGCTGGCTACCCGAAAAAATAAAATTGGACTTTATCGTTTTTTGTATATGTGTGCGGAGAATAGCTTCTATATTTTTTTCAGGGTATTTTGCAATTTGTTGAAATTCGTCTATGGCAATAATGCAAGGTTTATCTGCAGTATTGAGATATGTAAAAATCTCCTCTAAAGTAAATTCGGGTGATTTTATTTCACCAATTCCGATGTCAAAAATGGGAAACCCTGTCAGTTGATCTAACTTGAATCCTGCACGTAAAGAGGTTATTACGGCGAAAAAGTTATCGATGAACGACTTTCCTTTGGGTTTTAACCGCTCATAAATTTCTTTTCCTAGTTTATAGACAAATTCCGCTAAATTGCTTGTCGCATAAATATCTACAAAAAAAGTATAATAATCGTCTGCAATTTTTTGATCGTGAAAACAATGTTCAATAAGTCCTGTTTTTCCCATCCTTCGAGGAGAGACAAGTATGATATTATTACCGTTGGTAACCAGTTTTATCAACGTATTACTTTCTTCTTTCCTGTCGCAAAAATATTCCTGCGAAATATAGCCGCTCACTAAAAAAGGATTCTTCATGTTTTTCTATTAAAAATGTATACAAAGAAACATATTATTTTTTAATTACCAAAATATAATAATCGTATTTTAATAATCGCATTCCGGTAAGATTGTGCTATGCTTGCAAATTCAAATCCATTCAAGTTTCCGGGATATATTTTTCGCAACAAGAGATTGATCCGAATCATCACACGATACTTGCCATTGGGGGTATAAAGATGCTTAACGGTTTCGTATATTTTCACCTGAGACTGAGCGTAAATTCTTTTATCAGTTATCCTTCCTTATTTTAGAAGGAGACAAGTTGTACTTTTTTTTAAATTCCTTATAAAAATGGGAATTATTGGAAAATCCGGATTTAAAAATAATTTCGTTGACCGTTAATTTCGTTGTCTTTAATAACAATGCAGCATGTTCAAGACGAATGTCCTTGATGAACTCACTGGGTGTTTTATCTATTATATCCTTTAAACGACGATACAAACTGGTCCTACTTATACCCATGTGATCGGAAATACTATCAATACTTAGAGACTCATCTTCTATATTCTTTTCTATGAATTGCATTATTTTCTTTAGCCATACCTCATCGTCTTTGTGAAGGAATTCCCCTCCTTTTACGGTGATGGAAGATTGACTGGAAGAATAGTACCTTTTCATTTGCAGATTACGGTTAAGAATGTTTTTTACAGCGCTTTGTATATGGGCCGGATGAAAAGGTTTGGTGATATATAGATCAGCTCCATGCTCCAAAGCCTTTATGTTGTCTTCGATAGAGGTTCTGGCTGTAATACTGATAATGGGGATATGTGACGTTAGTCCATTGGATTTGACCTTGTCAATAAAACCCATACCGTCTAATAATGGCATAAGCATATCTGTCAGTATGATATCCGGAATATTTTTTTCTATTATCCTCAGTGCTTCTTCTCCATTTTCGGCTTCAATGACATTATAGTTTGGAGCAAGTATATCCTTTAATAATGTTCTGATATCCTTTTCATCTTCTACAACCAGG
Organism: Proteiniphilum sp. UBA5384; assembly: GCF_002410825.1. Lineage (GTDB taxonomy): Bacteria > Bacteroidota > Bacteroidia > Bacteroidales > Dysgonomonadaceae > Proteiniphilum. The sequence goes on from NZ_DHOS01000034.1 coordinate 15,849, forward strand.
ATGGAGATATCTTTCTTCCTGCCAATTTCCCTATTCTCATTGATAGGATGTTCCATATCGGATACTCTCCCTGTCAGCCCGAGTTCTCCTGTGTGCATAGCATACAGTTCGATAGAAAACTGTGTGTATTCATGTTGCACGCTCTCCACAAAGATGTTGCCCCCGAGTAAATTAACCAGTTGCTTTGTCATATTCAGCCCTATTCCGGAACTGACGCTATTTCTCATTTTTGGGGTGTCGAACATTCTGTATCTATCGAATATTTCATTCATCTGCTTTTCACTCAATCCCCTGCCGGTATTTCTTATTTTGAGGGTGAACCTGTGGTCATTCTCGAGAAATGCATCAATATTGATACGGCCACCCACCGGAGTATATTTAAACGCGTTCGATACAAGATTGAATATCACCTTTTCCAATGCACTGCCGTCCGTAATAAAGGGAGCGTCAACCTCTATATTCAGATTTAAATCAATTTTATTTTCTATAGCCATTTCCCGGAAACTATCAGTAGTATACTCAATTAATGCATGTATATCCACTTTTTCCGGTTTCAGTTTGGGTTGTCCTGACTCGGCTTTACGGAATTCAATCAACTCGCTGATTAATTTCTGCATCCTTTCTGCATTATTTTTGATGATATAGATATAATGCTTGGCATAGCTGTCGAGATCGGCATTGTCCAGAAGATGTTGCACCGGGCCGAAGATGAGTGTGAGAGGGGTGAAAAATTCATGTGCCACATTGGTGAAAAAATCCAGCTTGGCTTCATGTGTCTTTTGTTTATGTTCCTTTTCTATTTGTTCTATCATCAGTTGCCTGTTAAGCCGGATCCTGTTTCTTATAAATGATATGGTAACCATGGTAATCGTGGCAAGAAGCAGGAAATACCCAATGAAAGCCCAAATACTTAACCACCATGGATATCCCACGGAAAGGGTTAAAGAATAGCTCATATCATTCCATACCCGGTCTCCGTTTGTACATTCCACTTCCAGTATATATTTCCCGGAGGGTAATTTTGTCATAATGATGTTCGGGTTATTTCCATTGTATATCCATACATCCTTATTATGCAGATTGTGGATGCGGTACCTATATTCACAGTTTTTATTGTTGATGAACTCATGCGCGATAAATGTCAATGATACATAAGGCTCATTATATGAAAGTTCCAACGTGTTGTTTTTTATTCGGTCTTGAATCTTTTGATCGTCATTATATATCCGGAGCTTGCTTAGGCTTATCCGGGGTTTATAATCCCTGAAATGAATATGATCAGGATTGAAATATGTCAATCCATTTACACCTCCGAAGAATATGGTACCATTGTCGTAATAGTAAGCTCCATCGGCAAACTCATTATTATGAAGACCGTCACGGATAGAATAGTTGTTGACAGTAGTAGTTGTGGGGTCTATGGATGCGATCCCTTGGTTCGTACTAATCCATATATTGTTCTTACCATCTTCTATGATTCCATGTATCGTATTATTAATAAGTCCTTCAGGTGAGCCATATTTTTTTAATACAGGAATACTATCCATTGATAGATGGTTTAGACCGTAACTTGTCCCTATCCAAATACTGCCACTTCTATTGCCGAGGAGTGTAAGTACATCATAGTTTGATAAGACCAACGAAGCATTTATATCCTCCAGGTTTACAAATATTTCCTTATTGATATCGAATAGATATATCCCCCCTCTTCTAGTTCCTATCCATAATTCATTGTCTGACTTTCCTCTGATAATGGAATAAATAATATTATTGGTGATAGACATATCGGAACTGTCCGGAATATATTGTCTTACGTTGGTGGCTACATACAGGCCATTCTCCTTTTTGATGGAGATGCGGATTAATCCGTAACCAGCTGTTCCCAGCCACAGTACTTTGTCATTCTCAGTGAGGAACATGGTATAGATAGCCCTGAAATTGATACTACCTGTCGGCATCACCAATGTCTGGACTTGTCCATCTTTTCGGATAATATTGATCCCGTATTCTTCTGTGCCCACGAAAATGTCTCCATCCTTGTTTTTGGCCATAGAATAAATAAGATTGGAAATAAGACCCTCTGATGTAGAAGCATACTCAATGGCTTTATTTGTTCCTATCTCCAGCTTTAATATGCCTTCTCCTTTCGTGCCGATGAGCATTTCCCCATTCTCATCTTTGTTAAAAGAGCGTACTGGGAAATCTGTTTTTACACGACTGAAAGATGAATAATCCTGATAAAGTTGTATAATCCCTTTTCCATCTGTGCCTATCCATAAAATATCTTGTGTGCCCGTATACAATGTGAAGATGGAAACTTTTTCGGGTAATTCCTCCATATTTCTGCTGGTTCCGGTATGAAGATCGTAGTATAGGCAGTTTCCTTCAATAAATGCAATCACTAGCTGCTCCTTGAAACTGGTTATTTGCGATACTTTTTTATTCGGAGGAGTAGGTATTACATGTTTTTCATCCATATCAGCATCAATAATTTTCACATAATCCACATACTCGGCTATGAGCATATTGCCGGTATGGAAAATTTGCTTGATCGGTTTCTCTGAAAGATAGTTTTTTCCGGAAATAAATGATTGACGTTCGTAATCAAGTTCATAGTTATAGAGTCTACCGTCATTATATAATATATGGATGTTGTCAGCAGCGTCTATGATGAAGTTGGTAATATCTTTTTTTTGTGCACCTTTAATTTTTACAAATTTATCTTCTGCCTTATCAAAGAAGCAAAACCCCACCGATTGCACATAACATATGACAGTTCCTGTAGAAGTGGAAGAAACCAATAAGAAATTATTCCCTTTATGGCTATCTGAATTGGACTCAACGAAATACCTGTGGAATTTTTCACTTGCACGGTCCCATCTGTTAAGTCCGTGGTCCGTGGCTATCCAGATAGAGGCAGTGTCAGGTTCAATGATATTCCTTATTATATTGTTGCTTATGGAGAATTCATCTTCCAACGTGTAACGGTAGGAGACAAAGTCGCGTCCGTTGAATGAATTCAGCCCATCCCATGTACCAATCCATAACATATTGTGCGAGTCTTCCAAAAAACAATTTACCGAGTTATTGGAGAGACCATCCATATTCGTAATGTTTCTTACGATATTTTTAGCAAAAAATTCCGGAATGATCAAAAGGAAGAAAAGTATAAAAAACAATCTCGAAAGAAGATGGGTCATAATTCATATTTTAGAGGTCCCATTGATTTTCAAACATTGAAAATTTCAAGTGGAAATTTTCGGGAGTCGGGTTACAAATATATACAAAAAGGATAAATCTGTATTCCAAATACAGGGTTAAACAACCCTGTGAATAGTCTATATAGTATTTTGGCATTATAGTATATATTTTTCTGGAACGAGAGGTTTACTTTTGCTGCTGCTTGATGAATGAATACATAACTATTTTTGTAGATGAATATTTTACCTGTGCATTTCCGCCCGCTATTATCATGTGTGATAGGTCTCATCCTGCTCTCTTGCTCACCGGGGAAGGCTGACGAAAATGAGGATACAATAAAGGCGGTCACGTATAATATCTATAGTACCCGCAATTCCTCTATAGGCAAGATCGCTGAAGTAATCAGAGACATCAACCCTGATCTAGTCTCTCTTCAGGAGGTTGAGCGGTTTACTGATATCAATCCTTCGGATGTTCCGGCCACACTTTCGGAATTGACCGGCATGAAATATCACTATTTTATTCATGCCCTTGATATAGAGAGTGGGGGTGATTATGGAAATGCAATTTTGTCTAAATATCCTATATTGGATGCTGCAACGTATAAATTGTATGGCGTGGAAGAAACGGACTATGTGCGTTCTTTCGGGTATATAAAAGTGCAGAAAGGGAGTAAAGAATTTTATTTTGCGGCTACCCACCTCGACCACAAGGGCAATGATGCTTCCCGGATGAAGATGGTGCATGAAATCTTGGGCATTGTAAAAGAGTTGGATGCGCCGGTAATATTGGGAGGTGATATGAATGCACAACCGACACAAAAACCAATGACGACGCTTCACGGATGGTTTAATATGCCCTGTTTCCCTGATATGAGACCCACCGTCCCGGCGCCCGGCCCCGCCGAAACTACCATTGATTATGTATTATATGGTCCGGACAAGGCTTTTCAGCTAAAAGAATATAAGGTATACTATGACGCCGAAGGAGCCTCGGATCATTTTCCGGTGGTGGCTACTTTCACTATAGATTAATTAATGACTGGTAAATGTTATGGACATTACAAAAAGATTTCCTCAAAATCCACTACTGAGACCTTCAGATTTGAATCCTGCGATATCCGGGATGGAAATAGCTTGTTTGTTGAACCCGGGTGTATTCCGTTATGACAATAAAATCTGGCTCTTATTACGTGTTGCTGAGCGACCCATCCAAAAAGAGGGTATTATCAGTTTTCCTGTATACAATCAGCAGGGAGAAATAGAAGTATTGTCTTTCGACATAGATGACCCGAATTTAGATGCAAGTGACCCGCGCGTCATCGGGTATAAAGGAGAAGATTATCTCACAACAATGTCCTATCTACGTTTGGTCTCAAGTACAGATGGTGTGACTTTTAAGGATGAACCGCGCTTTCCGCCTATATTCGGGAAAGGGAAGCTCGAATCGTTTGGCATCGAGGATTGCCGTGTAGCCTCCATGGAAGATGGTTTCTGGCTTACATTTACTGAAGTATCCCCGGTAGCGGTGGGAGTGGGACTTATGCATACATCCGACTGGAAGAGTTTTGATCACCATGGAATGATATTTCCTCCTCATAATAAAGATTGTGCCATTTTTGAAGAAAAGATCAACGGGAAATATTATGCCTTGCACCGACCGAGTAGTCCTGTCTTGGGAGGAAATTACATCTGGTTGGCGGAATCGCCCGATAGATTGCATTGGGGAAATCATCAATGCATAGCTACATCACGAAAAGGTATGTGGGACTGTGCCCGGGTTGGAGCAGGGGCAGCTCCTATAAAAACGGCCGATGGCTGGTTAGAGATTTATCATGGGGCCGATGATAATCACCGTTATTGCCTGGGTGCCTTGTTGTTAGATTTGGAAGATCCTTACAGGGTGATCGCGCGGAGTGTAGAGCCCATCATGGAACCTATGGCTGAATATGAACAGACGGGTTTCTTCGGTAATGTGGTATTTACAAATGGACAGTTGGTAGAGGGTGATACAATAACTCTCTACTACGGTGCAAGCGATGAGGTAATATGTGGAGCACAACTGTCAATTAAAGAAATCATATCTACACTGAAATAAATCTATTACCGACTATCCAAAATGAACCGATTACAGAAAGAATATCTCTTCTTTAAAGAGCAGGAATTGAATGTGCGTACTTTATTGAAGACGAATCTACTTTATGCACTTGTCTTGCCCGTGGTGGAGATATTCGTGGGGGCGTATGTCATGCGTAACACGAGTGACCCTATGATGGTTGCTTTCTATCAACTTTTCATGTATATAGGAGTACTTTCAACCTCACTCGTGAATGGTTTCCTATTGAAATATATGAGTGTGAAGACATTGTATGCTGCCGGTATTTTGCTCAGTGGAGTTTCTATGTTTGCCATGATGTTGGTGAAATCGTTGGGTATACTCGAACTCGGCATTACCGGTTTTTCGCTGGGAGCCGCATCCGGTTTTTTCTGGACAAACCGTTATTTGCTGACATTGAACAATACAAAGGATGGTAACCGGAATTATTTTTTTGGAATGGAGTCTTTCTTCTTTTCCATAACATCCATTACAGTGCCGCTTGTTATCGGCGCTTTTCTCAGCTTTCTCGAAGGTACTACTATTTTAAGTTATACCATACATATCAACCAAGCATATCTACTGGTGACATTGGGAGTTAATATCATCACTCTATATACTGTTAGCGTTCTTTGGAGAGGTAAATTTAAAAATCCTATCCAAAAGGATTTTATCTATTTGCGTTTTTGCGCTCTCTGGCGTAAAATGCTTTTGTTATCTTCTCTGAAAGGGATGGTACAGGGATTTCTTGTTACCGCACCGGCAATACTTGTTCTCAAACTGGTTGGAGACGAAGGTGCGTTAGGTTTGATACAAAGTATTAGTGGGGCACTCACGGCTGTTTTGGTGTATATTCTCGGGCGGATGGCCAAACCGGAAGACCGGTTGAAAATATTCGGATCGGGGTTGCTCATATTTTTTATCGGTACCTTGTTTAATGGCATACTTTTCTCCGCTACCGGGGTTCTATTGTTTGTATTGTGTAAAACGATTTTTCAACCGTTGTTTGACCTTGCTTATAATCCAATCATGATGCAGGCTGCTGATACCGCGAAGAAGATCGAAAACCGCAACGAATATACGTATATATTCAGTCATGAATGGGGATTATTTCTCGGTAGGGCATCGGGTTTGATACTTTTCCTTTGCCTTGCTTATTATATTTCTCAGGATTTTGCACTTAAATATGCCTTGGTAATTGTTGCTTCGATACAATTACTGGCATATCCTCTTGCAAAGAATATAATAGCAAGCAGTGTGAAAATAGTAAAGGGAGGGTAAGGTAAGTTTGTGTAAATCAATCATGTGTAACAATTTAATAATATTAAATAAAATGAATAAACTAATTCTCTATTCCCTGTCATTGATTCTACTTGTTTTTCTTCATGGTTGTGACTCCAGAAAGAAGAATAAAGAGAGTGTTTCCTCGCCCAATTCGGATCTTCCCGCTTGGGCATTAGGACCCTTTGTCAGGGCACAGGATAACCCTGTTATTTCACCTCAAGAGAGTACGGAATTTTTCTGTCCCATGCAACAGATGAATATAAAATGGGAAGAAAGTGATGCCTTTAATCCGGCTGCCACGGTGAAGGATGGCAAGATCGTAGTACTATACCGGGCCGAAGACAATACCTTTACAGGTATTGGGTCTCGTACATCGCGGATAGGGTATGCTGAAGCGACAGATGGCATACACATGGAGAAGAGAAGTACCCCTGTGCTATATCCTGATGACGACGACTTTAAAGCGATGGAATGGAAAGGTGGTTGTGAAGATCCCCGTGTTGCGATGACAGAAGAGGGTTTATATGTAATGCTGTATACCGGTTGGAACAGGGATAATCCAGAAGGAGCCAAAAAGAATCCACGGTTGTGTGTCGCTACGTCCACCGATCTTATTCATTGGGAGAAACATGGCCTGGCTTTCGGCAATGCCTATAATGGACGTTTTAAAGATCTGGACTCCAAATCGGCATCCATTATAACCACCCTCAAAGATGGCAAGATCGTCATTCAGAAAATCGATGGAAAGTATGTGATGTATTGGGGAGAGAGGGCTGTCTGCGCGGCTGTATCAGATGACTTGATCAATTGGGATCCGGTTTTGGACGAAAACAATAACTTATTGGAAATCGTCAAGCCCCGGAATGGATATTTCGATAGCAGGCTGACTGAATGTGGACCTCCGGCATTGATGACAGAAGATGGAATAATACTTATTTATAATGGTAAGAACGGATATGAAGAAGAACGAGATCCGAATTATCCGGCGGGAACATATGCCGCGGGACAATTCCTATTCGATAGGAATGATCCTTTTAAGGTGTTGGATCGCCTGGACAAACCGTTTTTCTGGCCGGATGCTGATTTTGAAAAGAGTGGACAATATCCTTCCGGAACAGTGTTTACAGAAGGACTTGCTTACCTTGAAGGAAAATATTACCTCTATTACGGATGTGCAGATTCATTTGTAGGTGTCGCTACTTACAATGATAGAAATAATCAATAATCAGATTGTAAACTCTAAAATATGTTGAACATGAAAAAGAGACTGGAGCAAAAGCCCATCAAGGCTTGTAAACCACGGTGGATATTATCTTTCACCATGGTCGTACTATTAACATTAAATCCGCTGTTTTTGGACACTTTTCTTTTGAAAGCACAAATTGTATCTTCAGAGCAGTCCATAAGTGTAAAAGGAACTGTTGTGGATGAAGATCTGTTGCCGCTTATTGGCGTGACCGTTACCCTCCAGGGTAATCCAACTGTTGGGACAATGACCGATATTGATGGCGTTTTTACGCTGGTTGTCCCCCCGAACTCGAAACTCGAGTTCTCGTATGTCGGCTTCACGTCTATCGTGAAAGACGTGAATGGACAAGATAATATGCAAGTGGTCATGACAGAAAATGCAGCCCTTTTGGATGAACTGGTGGTTGTAGGATATGGCGTACAGAGAAAAGTTTCCGTGACCGGTGCTGTGGCGGCAGTACAAGGAAAAGAGCTGGTCAGTGTAAAGACACCCAATGTTTCCAATATGCTGGCCGGCAGATTACCCGGGTTGCGTGCCGTACAACGCAGTGGTGCTCCGGGGGATGACAATGCCTCGGTGGATATCCGCGGTTATGGGAGTATGCTTGTCATTGTAGATGGTGTAGAGCGTGATTATACCCAGGTTAACCCCAATGATATTGAATCGGTCTCTATCTTGAAAGACGGTGCAGCTGCCGTGTATGGTTTTAAAGGGGCAAATGGGGTATTGTTGGTGACTACCAAACAGGGATCCAAGGGCGAGTCGAAAATCGATTACGGGTTCTATTATGGCTGGCAACAAAATACACGCTATCCCGATTGGATGAATTCATACGAATATGCCGCACTTTATAATGAGGCTATTTATAATGTAAATCCTTGGAGAGGGCAGCCTGCCTATAGCAATGATGAATTGGCGAGATATAAAGCCGGTGCCGGGACGGATTGGTGGAATGGGACAATCCGTGATTCGGCCCCTCAATCCAGCCACAATTTGAGCATATCGGGTGGAACGGACAAGGTTTCTTACTTCCTGTCTGCAGGTATTATGGAGCAAGAAGGGATATTGAAATCGAAAGACTGGAATTATAACCGGTATAATTTGCGTTCAAATGTAAAAGTGGAGGTTGCCAAAGGCTTTGATGTAGAACTCCGCATCGGTGGAAGATACGATAAAAGGAAACGGCCTTTTGAGGCAGACAAATTATTTGCATCGGCCCAACAGGCAATTCCTACCTATTCCCAATATGCAAATGACGATCCGCTGTATTGGCAGGCAACAGGAAACTCTCCGAATGTTATTCAGACCTCCTATATCGACAATGCCGGTTATGAAAACCGTATGCGTAGGGAATTCAACAGCTCGTTGACCTTCAATTGGCAGATACCCTGGGTAGAAGGGTTGATGGCAAAGGCGATGATTGCCTATGATTATTCGAACAAAGAGTGGAAAAGCTGGGGAAAAGAGGCATACAACTATATCTATGATGCTAATACCGATTTCTATACTCCGATTGCTATCCGTAACAACTCGAATCTTGAATCCAAGCAGGAGAATTATTATAAGCCTACCTACCAGTATTCACTCAATTACAACCGTAAGTTTGCAGAAAAACATGACGTGGGGGCACTGCTCTTATGGGAAATGTATGATGACCGGACAACGGACGTAATGGCCAGCAGATTCTTCGCGATAGGACTTGTTGATGATATGGACTATGGCGACATAGAGAATATGTCCAATGGAGGTAGAAGCCTGGAGACGGCTCATGCAGGACTTGTCGGGCGTCTCAATTATGCGTTTGACAATCGCTATCTTGTAGAATTCAATTTCCGGTATGATGGTACTTATAAATACAGGGCCGGTGACCGCTGGGGATTCTTTCCCGGTGTATTGGCCGGATGGCGTTTGTCGGAAGAACCATTCTTTAAAGATTTGAATACACCGTTCGACAATATCAAGATAAGGGGATCTTTTGCCGAATTGGGAGACGAAGGAAATTATGAAGCTTTCCAGTATCTTGATGGTTATAAATATCAAGGAAGTTACGTCATGGGAACAGGGGGACTGACCTCCGGTATGATCAGCCGGGGAATGGCTAATCCATGGCTGACATGGTATAAATCGAAAATCTCGAATATTGGATTTGAGGCATCGTATAAGCAGGGTTTGTTATCTGCTGAATTTGACTGGTTCCTTCGCCACCGCACAGGACTTCCGGCCAGACGGACGGATTCACTGCCTTCGACTTTTGGAGAAACGATGCCGGAAGAAAACCTCAATTCTGATATCAATACCGGTTTTGAGTTAAAGATCGGACACCGGAATAATATCCAGGATTTCTATTATGATATAAGTGCCAATTTCTCGGTTACCCGTATTAAGAATGATTATGTAGAGCGATCGGCCTCTACGAATATGTATGATGACTGGCGGAATAATACCAATGGAAGGTACAAAGATATCCGTTGGGGTAGGAAGGTTATAGGACAATTCCAATCTTTCGAAGAAATCCTGAACTCCCCCATTCAGGATGGAAATGGGAATAAGTCGCTTCTTCCGGGGGATTTGAAGTTTGAAGACTTTAATGGAGACGGTATCATTGACCTGAATGACGAACAACTTATCGGACACGGTGCCACGCCACGGATGTATTACGGTTTGAATATGAGTGGAGCGTATAAGAACTTTGATCTTACTTTGTTTTTCCAGGGAGCTGCCGGACACGATATTTATGTGGCGGGTGATATCCTGGATACGTTTGTACAGCAAGGGCTTGGGAATGGTTTGGCTGTTATGACAGACCGCTGGCACCGGGAAGACCCTACAAACCCTTACAGTAACTGGATTGCAGGAATGATGCCGGCGGCAAGGGTGGCCGGGTTTGAAGACAACAGGAGCAATAATTCGTGGTCTTTGCACAAAGCAGATTATCTAAGGTTAAAAACGTTAGAAGTAGGATATACATTGCCTAAAAGCTTCCTGTCGAAGTGGAACATAGACCAGTTTCGTTTTTATGTGAGTGGAAACAATCTGTTGACATTTACAAGTAGAGATGGATTGATGAAGTATGTTGATCCGGAAAGTAATAATAGCGGATTGCGTTATTATCCCCAACAAAAATCTTACAATATTGGTGCTAACATAACTTTTTAAAATGAAGTCGTTATGAAACGTAATAAATATAAAATAATAACTCTTATTGGTATTATTGCATTTTCAATGGTGGGATGCAATGACTACCTCAACCGGGAAGATATCAGTGGTATAATTACCCCCGACTTGGTTTGGACTAATCCCAAAGCCATAGAAGCAGTGCTTGTCAACATGTATGATGCCGGTATTAAGCACGAGGACTTCGATTATTGGGATTATGGCAGCAAGTCTGACCTGCGTAACCCGACTACCATGTCTGATGAGGCACAAGGTTCATACCAGAAAAATCCGTTGTTTAGTAATGCAGATGCCGTATATACTTATAATGATTGGATTTTGAATGACCCGCTCAGTACGAGATATGTCTATATCCGTAATACGAATGACTTTATTGAAAAAGTGGCAGAGTCGGATGTCCTGAATGATGCCCAAAAAGAGCAACTCGATGCGGAAGCACGATGGATTCGTGCATATCAGTATTTTGGATTGGTGAAACGTTATGGTGGAGTGCCATTGTTGACTGAACCCCAACAGTACAATCCGGCTGACCCCTCTTCGATGTATGCTGCTCGGAATACAGAGGCAGAAATATATGATTTCATTATCAATGAATGTAATGCTATAAAGGATATACTTCCCCAAACCCGTCCCGATGCATCGAAATATCGTGTTACGAAAGGTGCGGCATTGGCCCTTTGTTCCCGTGCCGGATTATATGCCGGTACGATTGCCAAATATTCAAAGACACTTTCACTCTCCGGTACTGCTGTAGCCAGGGGATATGTATGTATTCCGGAAACCGAGGCTGAACGCTTTTTTAAGTCTTCACATGATGCCTCTTACGAGCTGTTGCATGATATGTCTAATTATAGCTTGCCAAGGTCTACCGCGAATACAACCGAAGCAAGGGTCGATAATTTTTATCATATCTTTTCTGCTACAACGAATGGTAACAGCGGCGAGTATATCCTCCAAAAACAATATAACGTGGCAGGAGGGAGAGGCCACATGTGGGATAAAATGAATATTCCGTTCTCTTACCGCCAAGGTGGTTGGGGATGCGGGGTTTCTCCTGTGTTAGAAATGATAGAGGCTTTTGAATATATAGACGGAACACCTGGTGAGTTGAGAATTGCAAACGGTGCTACACCTATTCAATACGATAATCTTTTAGACTTGTTCAAGGACAAAGACCCTCGTCTGTTTGCCACTGTGTATGTTCCCGGGTATCCTTTAAGGGGGAGCGTGATGGAATGGCGTAGAGGAATAATTGATCAAAATGGGACGAAGTATGTGGCATCGAAACAACCAAGTGATGAGGTTGCGGTCACTCTCCCCGGTTACTCCGGTATCTTGTCGGGTAAGGATGGAGGGGCGGATGCAGGGGATGCCTCGAAAACCGGGTTTTACCAACGCAAGTTTATGGATGAAACACTGGATGACCTGGCCAATATTGATGACAGGAAATCTTCTACTCCTTTTGTGATGTTCCGTTTAGGTGAGATTTATCTTAACTATGCAGAAGCATGCCTGGAAATGAGTTCTCCCAAAACAAGCGAAGCCCTTTGGGCTGTCAATGAAATACGTGACCGGGCAGGCATCAGGGAAATTACCCAGGATGAGCTCACCATAGAAAAAGTACGGCATGAACGCAAGGTTGAACTCGCTTTCGAGAACCATCGCTACTGGGACATGAAACGATGGCGGATTGCCCATCTGCCGGTAGCCCAGGGCGGACTTACAGGGTTCAGGGGGAAAGCTTTGTATCCCTGGTTGGATGTGCGGACAGGTAAATATGTGTTTGAAATTGGAGAAAAACCACCCAAACAGACACGGTTATTCCTTGAGAGAAACTATTATAACCGTTTTGGAACGGAAGATGTTACACCCAACCCGTTGCTGATACAAAATCCGGGTTATGCTTACTAAACAAAATCTTAAATAGGACAATATGAAAAAGATATATTATATATGTTTATTAGTTGCCTTTGTGTTTTTTATGGCATCTTGTGAAAATGATATCGACAATTATGATATGCCCAATGGGGGGATATTTGGTACTGTGATCGATGAACAGACAGGAGAGGCAATCCCATTCCCCGTAGAGGGGGGAAGTGGTGTGATGGTTTCTCTTACCGAAATAGAAACAGGGGCAACGGCTCCGATTACATTCAGGGCCAACCAGGATGGTACATACCGGAATACAAAAGTTTTCAATGGTTATTATCGTATCTCCTTTGGAAGTTGTCCTGTAGTGGGCATAGCAGAAGAATATGTGGAGATAAAAGGACAAACCGAATTCGACATTCTCGCGTTACCTTTTTCGCGAATCTCGGCGAATGCTTCTATATCTGCTGATAATGAGATTACGGTCAATTATGAAGTGGAGACTTTAGATCCTTCGTTTGTTTTGAAAAATGTGCAGGTAATGTGGAATTATGCTCCGGGTGTAGACATAAATAATGCCAATCATGCCAACATTGCCACGAAGGGAAGTGCCGCATCGGGCTCTCATCTATTTGAATTGCTGAATGACAGAGAGTTCGTGGAAAACCATTACAAGATTGTGTCGAACAAAAACAAGATATATGTCCGGGTCTCTGCTACCACTGAAGTGGCTTCCATGTCCAATACGAATTATAGCAAGGTGATTGAACTTACGATAAATTAAATATTTAAGCGCTTAAGATTATGAAGATTAAGAATATATTTTATAGCATATTCATGCTCACTGTTGTATGTTTTTCTGCTTGCAACTCCGATGATGATAATACAGTAGCTCCTCCCGATGATAGTGGCGTTAAGGTGAAAAGTATGACCTACAATATAAAATCCGGGGATATGAAAGGAATCGATGCCATTGGAAAGGTTATCAAGGATATTGATCCCGATATTGTGGGGTTACAGGAAGTGTCCTATATCATAAACGGGGTAAACGTGGAAGAGAGATTGAAGGAAATTACGGGTATGCCCTATTCATTTTTTGCGGAGGCATTACAGAATAATGGCGTTCCTTATGGAAACCTGATCTTGTCAAAAACACCGTTTACCCACTCCGAGAGCCATAAACTCGATTACAAGATTGAAGCGTATATCCGTTCCATTGGCATCGTGAAAACGAGCAAGGAAGATAAGGAATTTTATTTTGCCACTACGCATATAGACCATTCCCAGGCTATTAATCGGATATACCATGTAGAGCAGATACTTGGGTATACGGAGGCACTTGATGGGCCTGTCATCCTGTGTGGTGACTTTAACGGGGATGAAGTGAGCGAGCCGGTAAGGATGCTGCAAGACCGATTCACCATTGGCTGCCTCTATGATTACTGTCCTCCCACGATGACGGTACCTCAGCCTGATGGAGCCATAGACTTTATATTGTATTCTAATGGCGATTTTGTATCGAAACAATATAATTCTTACTATAAAGCGTATACCGAATCAGATCATTTTCCTGTATACGCGACATGTATGTTTAAATAATTAAATTTGAAAAGATGAAAATTATATATAATATCCTGATTAATAGGTGCCTAATTTTATTCATGGCCATAGTGGGTATCGGAATAATTTCCTGTGATGATAACCCGTCCAAGGAAGTGATGATACCTACCGGAGGAGGGATTCCCGAAGTAAATATTTTTTCGCCTTTGAAAGGGGGATTTGAGACTGAAATATCATTCTATGGTAGTAATCTCCCTACTGATCTATCCAAAATACGCGTGACGATAAACAATAAAGAAGCGGAAGTTACAAGTTCAAATGGTCGTATTGTAACGGCAATCATACAAAAAGATACGGGTTCGGGAGCAGTGAAGGTATATGTGGATAATGACAATGAAACCAAAGAGTTTACTTTTCCTCATGAATTTGAATATGGATTTCAAACATTGGTTTCCACCTACCTGGGTGATGGGACGAAAGAAGATGTCGATGGGCCACGGGAAACAGCCCGGTTGAAAGGTCCCTATCGTGTGAACTGGGACAATGCCGGTGGCTTGTTTATTCTTGAAGAAGGCGGATCACCCAGTACGCCCACCAATTACTCCGCAGTGCGAAGATTGGTGAATGATGAACTCGAAACGCTGTTTACTGGCTTGGGCTCAACCGAGGCGGAAAAGATGCGTACGATAGTGTTCTCCAATGACTACAACACGTTGTATGTCACCAATGATAAGGATGCTAACGGAACAATGGGGTTGGGCATGCTTTCCATCATGGACAATTTTTCCAGTATGACGGCGCTTATTGATAATGCTTCAGAAACCACGCTTACTGCCGCTGTTCATCCGGTTACCGGAGATATTTTTATAGGGAGATACAATTCCGCCGCTATCATGAAATATGAGAATGGTTCACTGGACCTCAAGATGGATATTTTGAGTGCGAATGGAACGCTGACAGATATGATATTCAGTAAGGATGGAGAGAAGTTATATATATCAATAGCTTGGAGAGGGCATAGTATTCTGGTTGCCGATTACGATAAAGATAGCGATACTTTTTCTAATTTGAGGACATTGGCGGGACCGGCTGTTACTGTACCTGGTAATGCCGTAAATCAAACAGGCTATGTAGACGCCAAGGGTGACCAGGCACGCTTCAATAATCCGCAACAAATAGATATTGATGACGAAGATAATATCTATGTGGCTGATGCTGATAATCATTGCATCCGTAAGGTGACACCGGACGGGACTGTGACCACGTATGCCGGTACAGGAAAGAGTGCCGGATTCGTGAATGGTGAAGCATCTATCGCCAAGTTTAATAAGCCATTTGGTTGTAAATTCGGCCCTGATGGGGCATTGTACATTGCCGATAATAATAACCACCGTATTCGCAGGATCGCGGTGCAATAGATTATAAATACTGAAAAGAGGCTGCCTCCCTGAAGGGAGGCAGCCTCTGGTTTAATTGACATTATCCCATTTAGAAATCCAAGTTGAATAGTAAGCCTTCTATACGGAGGGAACCGAATGCTTACGGCTGAGCACCTTAATAAGATAGACACGCTTTAGCTCTCACTGTTGTTTCCTGCCCAATCCTACCATCATTTAGTAAAGGATTATAAACTCGATCCCGAGAATTATAATAATCCTTTCAATGATGCTAAAAAAGCCAAGAACCTATTCTATGACGAGGTCAACGCGTTTGCGGCATTGGACGAGGAGCTGAAGCGGATTTATGGGTTGCTCGATCCCATTGAAAGGGCGAAATCAATAGAGAGAGTGGCGGACTCGGACCGGTATGGACAACCCGATAACCTGTACCTCCATGTAAGCCGTAAAGATGTCTGGTTGGACTATCTTATCAACAAACAATGGAATATGAGGAACCTGGTGAG
Source organism: Proteiniphilum sp. UBA5384 (assembly GCF_002410825.1). GTDB lineage: Bacteria > Bacteroidota > Bacteroidia > Bacteroidales > Dysgonomonadaceae > Proteiniphilum. The sequence continues at coordinate 32,183 of NZ_DHOS01000034.1, forward strand.
CGGGGCTTATCCTACGAAGAATAGGTGTGGATGCTTTGTTGTGCGGATGGGAGGTAGTTGACGCCGTACCAGCAGATCTGTAACAGGATGAATGCGATGATCAGGAGGATCATCGAGGTTTTGTCCGATGAACTTTTCTTTAACCGGTAGTGGATATAAAGCAGGTAGCCTATCCAGGTGGCGGCGGCCCAGGTCTCTTTCGGGTCCCAGCTCCAATAATGTCCCCAGGCGACTTTCGCCCAGATTGCCCCCATCAGCATGCCCAGCGTGATACAGGCAATACCGGCGTAGACCAGGCTGTCGGTCATCTCCATCAGTTTGGCTTTGTTGTTGATCTTCTTTTCCCTGACCAGATAATAGATGGCGACCAGTGTGGCAGCACCCAGGATGGCATAGGAGAACATATAAATGATCACATGGGGAGCGAACCAGGGACTTTGCAGTGCCGGCATGAGTGCCTTGTTATGGATATCGGGTTTTACGATATTGACAATGATAAAAACAGTGGAGAGTATGGTGGTAAAAGAGAGTATCCATTTGTAATTCCACCGCAGGTAGGTAAGCAGACCTGCCACCGGGAGAAAGAAGGAGTACCAGAGCCTTGTTTCGCCCATGGTGCGCAGAGGCGGGCGTTCTAATGATATCCATAATCCGGCGATAAAGATGGAAAAAACGATTAAACCGGCAACGGTCAGCAATGCCGGCCATCGCTTGTGTTTGCTTACATAAGCAAGTGCAGCACCGCTTCCCCAAAGGAGCACGGAGATGATGGCGAAATATATAAACGAATCCCAGGTCATGATGCTTTCTTTTTAGGTCCGGCGATAAACAGGAAGAGCGCTCCGGCCAATAACATGAAAATGCCTGTGTAGACCACCTTTAACCAGGGGTCACGTACCAGTTCGAAGACGGAGGTGTCGGAATATTTGCCTTTCGTGTCGTCGTAGCTGTATTGGTAGATCATCCAGTCTTCCACCTGAATCGGTTTATTGACTTCGATCACCGCCTCTTTTGTTTTTCCGTTTTCGGTAAAGGTGGTTACATGCGAACTGTATTTCTTTATCTCCTGCATTGGCATGGCGACACTGGTTTCGTCATCAATCTGCAGAAAGATAGGGGGGAAGAGGTAACTCCCGTTACTGACCCATCCTTCCACAGGTTGTGCGAGTCCCGGTTTGCTTGCTTTCACTTTGAGGGCGGTGGTGGCTCCTTCCATCATCATGGGCACGACGTTCATGAAAGTGGAGTCCCTGAAGATGGCAGCATGTGGAAGATAATCAGTAATTGTGAGGGCCACTCCCGCTAATTGGGTGGTTTTTCCTACTCCTTCAAACATATAGCTTTCGGGTCGCGAAGCGGGCAACATCTTCCCGGTTTCATTTTCGATGATAACCAGTTTGGGTTCATATTCCTCTATCATAAAGGTATCCAATTGGATGGCCAGCGGTAATTCCTTTATTTCCCCCGTTTGCAGGCTTCCGCGCCATTCTACCTGTCCTTTCTGTATGGTCATGGTGAGCCGTTCCATATCGGCGCTGCCTAATATTCCTCCTAAAAGGGCGATGAACAGGCCCAGGTGGTTCAGGTAAAAGCCGATATCACGCCAAGTCTGCTTCCTGGTGCTCCTCTTCAGTATGGTCAGTCCCAGGATAGTGAGGTTGTAAAAACAAAGCAGGACGAACGGCCATGAAGTGGTCATCCGGTACCAGCCGAGGGAGGTGAAGGGGTGGGACGGCAGCTGTTCCGCGGGGGGCCGGCAGTAAACTGGGGAATTAGCCCCAGGATCATGGCGAGCAGGAGGAGGGTTGCCAATGCCGGAATGGTGGCATATACGCTGGACAGCCATCTGACCACCCGTTTTTTTCCTGCGAGGAAATGGATGACGAAAAGTACTGCGATGAACAGGGCTCCGATGATCGTGTTGAAGGGTGAAGCAAACAGGGCCGTCTCGATATTCCCGGCGGCAAGCTGCAGGAGTATCCCCGCCAACAAAACGCCCGCCGCAACGATAAAACCTTCCGCATACCCCCATGGGTGTTCCCAAATCTTCTTCATCAATTCAGACTGACGAGCCGATTATTGGCTCTTGCCGTTTCAAGCCATTGTGGAACGATGGTCTCCTGGAATTTCTGCTTGTTGGCCCTTTCCTTATTCATATCGAGTCCGATATAAGCTTGTGCCTTCTCTTTCGTGGAGATATCGGGCAGGGGTACATTCCCGGTAAAGCCGAGATCAGCCAATACTTTGGAGATCTCGAAGCGGGCCTTGTGGGCACGGTCGAGTCCCATGGAAAGGATGCGCTGGAATTCCACAGGAGAGTGGAACGATCCCCCGTGGGAAGCCACTGCGTAATCCCACCGCCATTGTGCCTGTCGGATCAATTGGAGGGCATTGTGCATTTGCTTTTCAGAGGCTCCCTTTTCCCAGGCAAATTGGGCTTCGAGGTGTGCTTTCGAGAGTTCCTCTTCTACCAGATTACGGATCTGGTTCGCACTGCGTTGCCGTTCATAGACGGCATTCCTGAGATCCTCTTCCGATTCCCGGTGGCATACCTGGCAGGTGTTGCTGATGTTGGCAAGGGGGCTGATGATATGGTGATCACTATATTTTATACCTCCTTCGGAAATATAAGGCATATGGCAATCGGCACACGAAACACCCCGTTGCGCATGTATTCCCGTTTTAAATATTTCGTAGTCGGGATGTTGAGCCTTGATGATAGGTGCTTTGCTCAACGCGTGCGTGTAATCGGCAAACCCGATACTGTCGTAATACTGTTCCGCCCCCTCCATCGTGAGGCCGTTATGCCATGGGAAGGTGAGGTATTTCCCTTCAGGTGTAAAATAGTATTCCACGTGGCATTGCGCGCAGGCCAGCGAACGCATATCCTGGTGGGAGGCTTCCCTGATATCCATTCCCATATTGTGAAATCCTTCGATTAAACCCGGGCGGCTGATTTTCAGATCCATTGTCTCGGCATCATGGCAATCGGCGCAACCGATCGGATTGACCACTTCGTGCCCCCAGTGTGCCCAGGGTTGCTTGTAGAATTCCGCAATTCCCACCGAATCCATCAACCGGGGTACATCGGGACTTTTACAGGTCCAGCAGGTGGCCGGCTGCGGGCCTTCCTCGGATGTCATGGGCGCCCCTGTCCGAAGCGTATTGCGTACATCTTCAACAGCATGCTTATGCCCACGTGGTGTACTGTAATCTTTGGCGAAAGCATAACCTGCCCAGAGGATCACCATTTCGGGACGTTGAGCCAGTACATCCACTGCGCTGCTTCCGTTAAACTCGCTTTGGAAAGTGGTATCGGCGGTTTGTTCCCATGTTTCATATTCACGGGGGTAATTCACCGCGAATAGTTCGTTTCTCGATTCAATACCTTTGATTTCCACTTTCTTGTTATTCATCACACTTGCAATCTCGGCCCGTCGCTGGGTGATGGAAGCCGCCAGCATTCCCAGTAGGAATACCACTCCCAGGGTAAAGAAAAATAGTAGCCACCCTACCCAGGGTTTCATTTTGTTATCGTTTTTGTTCTTCATAAATATATGAAATTACCAATAATCAGTTACCAATTAATTATTTACATTTTTACATCTTTATTATCTACATCCCGTCAAGCCGGGATTTCCACCGCACTTCGATTGGCACTACTTTCTGAAAGTCGGGACAAGTTGTGCCGATTTCCCGATAAATCGGGACAAGTTATCGGGTTCAGTCAATCATTTTCTGCAGCCAATCCGGCACATTGCTTTTGGGCATTGGTATCCGTGCGTTGGGCGTAGATGAAAGCGAACGGCTGCGGGTATGCGGAACATCCCTGTGACAATCCCAGCAAGCGCTTCCTCCCATCTCCTTCGTATCTTTGAACCCCATTCGCCCTGTTTTTATAAACTCGGTATTGAGCTGTGTATGGCAACGGATACAATTATCCATAATCACCTGGGAACTCGCTTCAATGGCTTGTATGGCCTGGTGTTCACCCCGTATAGTGAATATAGCCGAATGACGTAATCCGTCTACAGCCTTGAAATAGTATCCTTTTATTTTATTGTCCTGCGGCACATGGCAATCGTTGCAGGTAGCATTTCGTCCGTGGGAACTATGCACCCAAGTGGCGTAATAAGGTCCCATGATATGGCAATTCACGCACGTGGCAGGATCGTTAGATAGATAACTATAAGCCCGTGATGCGAAGAAAGTATAGATAAAGAGCCCTACAAAGGCACCACTGATAATGAAAGCCGGGTATCTCCATCCTCCCCGCGGCCGTATTTCATTCCAGATATTTTGAAATTTGCCCATGGTCCCACTTATTAAAGATATTCAAAAACAAAGTAATAAAGAAAAAAACGAAAAAAGTGTAATAATTATGACAATTGAAGAAAAAAAACTATATTCGGGGTCTAATCACATTAATATGGAAAGACAACATTTTGATAACCATCATACCGGAATGATTTTTCAATGTCCCTTATGCAGTTCTGTGCCTGAGGACCAGCGTGAAGATTTTATACGGGATGTACGCTTTTCAATAAAAAATTACCGGAAAGACGATGTGATCGTTACCCAGGGAGCTCTTTATGAGTCGCTCTATATTCTAATCAGTGGAGAAGTGGTGACAGAGATGGCGGATGAAAAAGGTGATTTCATGAAGGTGGCACACATCAGTGCTCCTAATCCGTTGGCACCGGGTTTCCTGTTTGCCACTAACAACCGGTCGCCCGTTTCTGCTATATGCAAGGGAGTTTGCACAGCTGTGGTTATCCCTAAAGAAAATGTCTATTTACTGATGAGAAAGTACGAATCATTTATGTTGGCTTTTCTTTCCTATATCTCTAATAAAGTATCGTCCCTTTCCGAGAAGTTAAGACTTGTTTCCCTACGTACAATTCGTGCAAAACTGGCCTATTACCTGTTGAAAGAGTCGGCCGGTGAGCAATCGTTTCGTTTGGAGTCTTCCAAAGAAGAGATTGCCCGTCTTTTCAGTGTTTCCCGTCCCGCCCTGGTAAAGGTGATGATGGAGATGGCGGCAGAAGGCATAATTGAGGTGGATCGGCGCGAAATATTTATCAGGGACAGGGCGGCATTACAAAATATGTTTTAAGCAATCGACAAACAATCAGATATGGATATTATTCGCTTAAAAGGAAACGATAAGCAGCTTTATTCGCTGGTGGCACACCTTGTAATGGACGAGGAGGTGATTCGTTACAATTTGAATTACCCCTATAAGACCTCTCCCGATTATGAGTGGTTTGTGGCTACAGATAACAACGGTACCACCCTTGGTTTTATACCGGTTAAACTGGAAGGAGGCAAGGCTACGATCAATAATTATTATGTGGCGGAAGATGATAGGATCGTTTTTTCTGCATTGTTGAAAGAGATTACCAAGGTTGTTCCCTCTGGCTTTGAGATTGAGTCAGTTACACAGGTACGGCATGTCCCTGAATTTGAGAAAAATGGATTTTCGGTAGTGCTCTGTTGGAAAAGGTATGTGAAAATGAGGATATTCAGTGATGAGGAAAAACGTATATGAACTGGCCTTGCTGCGTATAAAGATATTATTCAATGAATTCGATAATATCTACGTCTCTTTTTCAGGAGGCAAGGACAGCGGCGTGATGTTGAACCTTTGTATACAATATATAAGGGAGAACAATCTCGACAGGAAGATCGGCCTGTTTTTTATGGATTATGAAATACAGTATAACGAGACTATCGCATATGTCGACAGGGTGCTGAAAGAAAATGCCGATATCCTGGAAGTGTACCGTGTATGTGTACCCTTCAAGGTGACCACCTGTACCTCCATGCACCAGACTTACTGGCGTCCCTGGGATGAGGATTGTAAGGATTTCTGGGTGAGGGATATGCCGCCGGGCAGTTATCAGAAAGAAGATTTTCCGTTCTATCATCCCGGTATGTGGGACTCCGAATTTTATATCCTTTTTGCCCAATGGTATCATCTGCAGAAGAATGCAGGGAAGACCTGCTGCATGGTCGGGATCCGCACCCAGGAAAGTTCACACCGTTGGCGAACGATCTATGGCAAGCGGAAGCATCATGTTTTTCGTAACCTGAAATGGACAAAACAGCTCTCAAAAAATATTTACAATGCCTATGTGATCCATGACTGGCTGACAACGGATGTGTGGACGGCCAACGGTCGCTTCGGGTGGGATTATAACCGGTTATATGACTTGTATTATCAGGCCGGGGTGCCGTTGGACAAACAACGCGTTGCCAGCCCTTTCCTTCTGGCGGCACAGGAGAGCCTGCATCTTTACCGGGCCATCGACCCCGATATGTGGGGGAAAATGATATGCCGCGTGAACGGTATCAACTTCACGTCCCTTTATGGACATACAACCGCCGTGGCACAGAAAAAGATCAATCTTCCGGAAGGACATACCTGGGAAAGTTACATGCACTTTCTTTTGGCTACCCTGCCGGAAGAGATACGGCAGAATTATCTCAACAAACTCTCGGTAAGTATCAATTTCTGGAGGAAACGGGGTGGATGTCTTCCGGAAAAAACAATAGAGCAATTGCAGAATATAGGGATTAATATAGAGGTATTGGATCATACAAATTATAAAACGGATAAACGCCCGGTCAGGATGGAGTACCATGACGATCTCAATGTACCCGGGTTCAAGTATCTCCCTACCTTCAAGCGGATGTGTATCTGCATACTCAGGAATGATCATCTTTGCAAATATATGGGATTTGCCTTGACGAAGAGAGAGTTGGATCTCCGTAATAAAGTGATGGATTTTTACCAAGGAATTTATAGCTGATGAAAGACGAACAGAAATATATGAGCCCGGTATATGCCGTAAAAGCTGTGCCGTTAGAGAAGATAGAGGCCAATGCATATAATCCCAATGTTGTGGCTCCTCCGGAGATGGATCTCCTTGAATTGTCGATATGGGAAGATGGTTATACCATGCCCTGTGTATGTTACTACCTTCCCGAAGAGGATAAGTATGAACTGGTGGATGGGTTTCACCGCTACCTGATAATGAAGACATCGAAACGCGTCTATGAACGGGAAAAGGGCTGTTTACCGGTGACGGTGATCGACAAAGATCTCTCCAACCGTATGGCATCCACCATCAGGCACAACCGTGCCCGCGGCACCCATAGCATTGAACTGATGACCAATATTGTGGCAGAGTTACGAAAAGCCGGAATGAGCGATGCCTGGATCATGAAAAATATAGGGATGGACAAAGATGAACTGCTCCGGTTTAAACAGATTTCTGGCCTGGCGGCACTTTTTGCCGATAAAGATTTCAGTATTCCCGAAAATATCTGAGTTTTATTTGATCTTCATTCCTTTCAACAGCTCTTTGATATCAGGTGTTATCCGGTAACTTTCGCAAGCTTTCTGGATGGCTTTGTTATGCACGAATTTAGAATAGTTCTTTTGTTCGAGGTAGGGTAGAGTCTTATCGTAGAATTTGACAAGCCCCACGCTGAGAGTCCAGGCAATGGCCATATCCACGTAATATTGTCCTTGTGGAACTTCGGACAGATGTTGCAATGTACTGTCTATGTATTCCTCGTCCATATAATTGCACAATAGCAAAATTACGAAAAAACGTTTGGAGAATTCTTCATTGTCGGCTTTCAGAGGCAGAAAATGTTTTAATACCTCCTCCGGATATTTCTTGAAAATCTTGAAAGAGGAGGTAATCGTGTCCACGTGTGCCCAATTGTCAAATCGCAGGATCAACCGGTCTGTATAGCCGAATACCGTTTCCATTGGGAGTTTGGATAAATTGCCCAGTACTAATCCATAGAGTAGCACATGTTCGTAGGTGGTGAATTCCGCATTTTTCAAATAACTTTCAATTTCCGGCTCTTTGGAAAGTTCTTTCGCCAGTTTCTTTAATGCCGGCATACGAATGCCCCGTATTTCATAGTTGGTAGGGATCAACCTCTCATTGAAAACTTTATAATCGGTCTCAGCCAATTCCTGAAGCCGCTGGTCTATTGCTGCATTTTGGATCATAGTTGATATATATATTAATCTAAAACTACCATCAACATAACTTATCTGTTTGGCAATGTTGAATTGAGCCTACCCAATCTGTTTCATTTCGTGTCCTTTTTTACCACTTCGGGAGTATTTTTGGAATTGGGCGTTTAAATAAGCCGGATTGAGCCCTTTAAGTTTGTAAATGTTCCATCAGGACTGCTGATATTGGTGTATACGATTTCCTTGTTGAAGTCCTGCACATGAACGACATGCGTGTTTGTTGACGGTTCTGTCCAGTATACCATATAAACTTTCGGGGCGACCTCAACAGCTGTGTAAATGACATCATCAGTGACGACTTTCTGCGTCCCTTTTACTCCTTGGAATGTCATATGTGTATTATCGATAAAGTTTAGCTCAAAGACAAAATCACCGCCAAAGTCGACTTGCGCTTTCCTGCCGATTAGCGGATAGGCATCAACCGAAGTCCAAGACATCTCACCGGTAAGCACCTTTGCTGTCATTTCAAGATTTGATTCACCTTCTAAATCCGGATATAAAGCTTTCATTTTATCAATAACCTGCTGGCTGTTGACAGAAGCACTGAGTGCCTCTTCAAGATCAAGTAAGTATTGCCTTGTTGATTTTATTGCGGAAGTCCCTTTAACCGTACCGGTTGCCACTGAGAAATGTGCAGGGATAACATATTCCGGTTTTAATGCTTCCATGGCATCCAACGCAGCGACCCATTTCCGGCGGGAATCGGCTGTTTGCGAGTCGGCTACCCAAAGGTGTGACCCTTCATTGATATAAATACCTCCAAGTATGACACTTAATGACGGTATCCATAAATATGAGTGTTGCTCGTCATTTTGTGGCTGGATGATTTCAACTTTCGTATCACCAAGCATAAAATAATGTTGAACGATGGGAGTGGGCACAAGGATATGTTCCGGTGCATTTACTCCAAGTTGCGGCCCCCATATGGATACTTTCTCATCTTTTGTCACATCGATTAAATAAGCTGTCTGGGCTGTCGAATAGATTTTTGCATCCGGAAAGTTTTTAGCAATGTGAGCCAGTCCAAAATAGAAATCAGGGTCTGGGTAACTGATAAAGATCGTTGTTAGGGGTTTGCCTGTTTTTTTTATTAAGTCCACCAAGCTTTGCGCATTGTTCTTGCTGAACTGCGCATCGACCAGGACTACTTCATCCTTGCCTTCGAGGAGAACCGAAGCTACTTCAAAAATAATAGGGTCCGAAGTGAGTACATGTATCTTGACATTCCCTCTTTCGATTGTTTTTACGTTTTGGGCGATACCTACTGTAGATAAGAAAATGAATGACAATAAAAGTGTCATAAATAAAATAATGGTCTTTCTCATAATGTTACATATTTTAATATGGGTTATTAACAATGGATCGGGGAAAAAAGTTTTTTATAAAAGCCTAATAAAAAGCAAGAATCAGCAAGTTGGCATATTCCTTAGGGTTAGTCCTATGTAACTCGAAAATTTACGTTCAAGCATTTATAGTTTACCCCGATTTTATGGCTGACATCCTTGATGGATGTTCTTCCTTTTTGTACTTTGATAAAATTGATGGCTTCACTCAAAAGGGGAATATCCTGGTATCAATTTCAAAGAGGGCATAGAAACGGGTCGGATTAAAACGGATAATGAATAAATAGTCTGCATTGAAAAGGAGCTCAGCGGATGTAATATCACGGCTCATCAAATAGAAATAATCTATAAGGCCAATAAGGGATTCCGATGATGTAATCTTTTTGAGATTATTCGTGACAGGCGTTTCTTTAATAATATACAAAGACGGAAGGTTGGAGCAGCATATCTTTGTGTAAAAATATAAATTTGAAGTAATGATATTGCCAATTGTTTGTTACAGGCATAATATATTAAGGAAGCATTGTGACGCTGTTTTTCCGGATGACCCGATGATCATGAATCTAATTAAGGATATGAGGGAAACGTTGAATGCCGCAGACGGATGCGGTTTGGCTGCACCGCAGGTCAACCGGCTCTTGCAACTATTTGTTGTGAATAGCTGTGATACCTATTTGAATATGGGTACCCAAGCGCGACAGTCGTATTTTGAAGGAGATACCGGAATAGAAGAAACATTTATCAATGCGGAAATCACCGAGTATGGAGGTGAGGAGGTTGCGGATGGTGAAGGCTGTTTAAGTATACCCGATCTTTGGGAGGCGGTAAACAGATCGTGGAGAATTACGATAAAATACCATGACAGGCAATTCCGAGAACAGGTACCTGTATTCTCAGGTTATACTGCCCGTGTCTTACAGTATGAATATGATCATATTTTGGGAATATTGTATATCGACCGGCTAAGTGCTTCAAGGAGGTAATTGTTGCGAAATAAACTGAAAAGGATAGAAAAAGGAATAAAGCGCGTAAAATATCCAATGATAAAATAAAAGCATTGGATTGTTGGTGCCCCTTGAAGCTGTCTTAATACGATCTCCAATGATTATTTTTCCTCTTTTATTTTTATGATTTTGCGGAGCTTTTCTATTTCGATTCGCAATAATCTATTCTCTTCCAGAACCTCAAGATATTTGTTTTTATATTCGACAGCCTCTTCTTCCACAACATCGATGCTTTGTTCGGCCGGATTTGATTTGATGGAAGAAAATACCATTTCTCCTTTTCCCGTAATAAGCCAATCAAGGTTAAGGTCAGGGAAAAATGTTTTTGTTTTTTCAATAACATCCGAATTGATTGTCTCATTTTTTGTGGACAAATATCCAATTGAAATTCCAATTAATTCTTCGAATTTATTCCTTCCGTACCCTTTTTCCTTTACGAATAATTTTAATCTGTCCTTTGTATCCATACTGATATGTATCACTTGTTTGTATTGATCTGATGTTCTTTTCTGATTTTTCTGTTTTTGTATTGTATTTTAGAGTCTTGTATATCTGTTAAAGTATAAATTAAATTATTTTAGTGATATTTATAGGTGTTTTATTTTGCATTTACTGATATTTAATACTATATTTGCATTGTCAATGTATCGCTTGCTACAATGCAATAAATCTAAATATCCCGTAAAGATATGAATAAAGAGGTAAATACCATAAAGCCCGTTACTAAAATATCGATACCTGCCACGTTGATGGCAATCAAGGTAGGAGAAACTGTGATAATATCTTCTAAAATTATCAAAGCAAGTTCTCTTCGGGCTGCAGCATCTCGTCTGGAACGGGCAGACAAAGCTCAATTTTCTGTAACCGAACAAGGTTTTATTGATGGAACACAGATAACCAGGTTAAAATAAATCTTCATAATCAGGAAATATATTATTGAATTTAAAGTATGTTGTCAATCTAAGCAAATGAAAGAAAATCTAATGATATTCTTAATAATTCGGAAGTATTGATGCTCGGTATCATTGCAGCCATACTTGTTGGTTGTTTTTGTAGGGGTGATTCTCCTATATTATCTGTAATTATTAAATAATCTAGTTATCAAGTTCGAATTATCAGTTGGAATGTATTGAAATTGTGAAAAGTATAATCGTTAAACTGTTAAAAGTATGAAAAAAGAAAAGATTTATGTTATTCTTTTTCTATTCTTTATGGCTTTTTTAGGCTGTAAGGATAGCAATGAAGGGCAAATTAAGGAGGATCATGATCCTTCTAAGCCTATTAAACTGACCTCTTTTTTTCCGGATCATGGGCGGATAAGAGAAAAAGTGATTCTTGAAGGGGAAAACTTTGGCTCAGATCCAGACAAGATTAAAGTTTACTTTAATAAGAAGAGAGCATCCGTTGTTGGTTCAAACGGTAAGAACATGTATGTTATAGTTCCTCGTGTTATTGATTCATTAAGCACTATTTCGGTTGTGATAGGTAACGACTCTCTTGTGTATGATGACTTGTTTAAGTATAAAGTTACCATATCTGTAACTACAATAGCCGGCGATGGTACTGCTTCTATTAGACCGGGTGCCCTTGAGCAATCGCAATTGAAACCTTTCCAGTTGGATGTGGATCAGTTTGGGAATATATTTGTTGGAACCGACAATACAGCAAGTGGTGCGGCAAGTTATTCGAGTGATGGACTTGTGCGGATTAATGAAGAAGAAAATACAATGGAATTGGTGAATAAGTTCCCAAATGTTGCCAACAGTCGATTTGAAGGGCTTAACTGCGATAAAGAGACGGGGGTGTTTTATACGGCTGTGAGAACAGGGACATTAGAGTATGCAATCATTGACCCCGCAGAAGGATGGATACCAAGATATAGAACTATATCTTTCAATACCGGGGGGAAATATCCTATTCCAACAACAAACGGTAACTATATGGGATATAGTTCTGTAGATAAACATATGTACTCACGTTATAGCGGAGGTGAAATAGCTAAAATAAATCCCGAAACCGGGAAAGCAGATATTATTTTCAAGTCTCCGGAAACAGGCACCAGTATTGGGATAGATATAGATCCAACAAATCCAAACATGCTATATATAGGAGGATACTCCGGAACAATAGCGCACGGAATATACAGGCTTGATCTTAATGACCCGGAGAATTCTTGGGTAAGACTTAATATTAATACAGGTGCGGGACATCGTGACGGACCTATTGAAGGGGCATTATTTAACACAATATATGGCTTAAGGTTTGATCCGGATGGAATTATGTACATATCGGATTATAAGAATTATTGTATCAGAAAATATGATCCATCAACCGGGATGGTCGAGACTGTATTGGGAATTCCGGGTCAAAGTGGAATGCGAGATGGTGGGAAGGAAGAGGCTATGTTCCATTCTTGTACTGCTATAGGAATAGGAGTGGACGGAACTATATATATAGCAGACCGGGGAAATAATAGAGTTCGAAAACTCTCTATTGAATAACACACTATTTAAAATAATCTCTTATGAAAAGGAATTTATTATTAATAATATTTTTTTTAACAGGAATTTCAATTTTTGCACAAAAAGCTTTTGAAATGGCCGGTGTTGTATATGATGAAACGGGCGAGACTTTGCCTGGCGCTACAATTTATCTTAAAAACGAGGTGGGTGTTGGAACCTCTTCTGATGCAGACGGGAAGTTCCGTATCAAAGCATCCCGAGGAGACATGCTTGTGTTTTCTTATATTGGATATGAAGAAGTTGAATATCTGGTGACTAAAGAAGATAAAAATTTAAAAATCACATTTACATCATCTGCGGTCATGCTTGATGAGTTTGTTACGGTGGGATTAGGAACTGTACAACGAAAGATATCTTCAGTGGCCGCAGTTTCTTCTTTAGATGTAGCTGAATTGCAGACTCCCACTACTTCCGTTGCAAACTTATTAGGAGGTAAGGTGGCAGGAGTTATTTCAATGCAAACGAGTGGAGAACCCGGTCAGAATATATCCGAATTCTGGGTTCGTGGTATCGGTACTTTTGGCGCAAGTAGTGGGGCTTTAGTGTTGATTGATGGATTAGAAGGGAATATTAACTCAATCGACCCTGCAGATATTGAAAGTTTTTCTGTTTTAAAAGATGCTTCCGCCACGGCAGTATATGGTGTACGAGGAGCCAATGGTGTTGTTCTTATTACTACTAAACGTGGACAAGAAGGAAAATTAAACTTGACAGTACGCACCAACTTCTCATTATCCCATATAGGAAAAGTCCCTGAGTATTTAGGCGCTTATGACTACGCTCTTTTGGCAAATGAAGCGATGGAGGTACGCGGAGAGAATCCACTTTATCGCCCTATGGAGTTGGCAATCATCAAAAATCATTTGGATCCGGATATGTATCCTGATGTGAGTTGGCAAGATGAGGTATTAAAAGACACTTCTTTTAAGCAGTCATATTATGTGAGTGGTAGAGGGGGAGGAAGTTTAGCGAGATATTTCCTCAGTTTAGGGGGTAATAGCGAAACAGCTGCCTATAAATTTGATAAGAAAAGTCCATATGCCTCGAATGTTGGATATAACTCCTATAATTTCAGGACCAACCTAGATATTAATTTAACGAAATTTACGACTGTGTATTTTGGCAGTGATGGTCATTTGGCTATTAATAATCAACCGGGCACCGCCAATACAGATCATATCTGGATGGCTCAATCGGAGTTAAATCCTTTGTATTTACCTACAGTCTATTCAAATGGAATGTTTCCTGCGGCAGGTGAAGGATCATCATCATCTCCTTATGTAATGATTAACAAAACAGGAAAAAGGAAGAATGAGACTTACAAAGGGAAAGCAACATTGGCAATTAATCAGGATTTATCATTTTTATTGGATGGTCTGAAAATTAGAGCGCAAGGGGCTTATGATGTGCATAACTATTTTACTGAGAGACGTTATATACAGCCTGCCCTTTATATGGCTTTAGAACGAAGGACAGATGGTTCCTTGGTGATGCGTGAGATGGTAAAGCCAACTCCGGCATCTTATTCAAAAACGAGTAATCAATATAGGAAATACCACTTTGAGTCTACACTCAACTATGAAAACATATTTAATGAAGATCACAGAGTTTCAGGACTTGTTTATTACTACTTAAGCGATGAAAAATATACAAAGGACGCCACTAATAATATGACAGCAATTCCTGTTCGCTATCAAGGTGTGTCCAGTCGTTTTACCTATAGCTATAAAGATACCTATATGATAGATGGTAACTTCGGTCTTACAGGGTCGGAAAACTTCCAACCGGGCAGACAGTATGGTTTTTTTCCCTCTGCTGCTGTTGGGTGGGTACCATCAAGCTATCAGTGGGTCAAGGACAACTGGACCTGGGTGAATATGTTTAAAATAAGATTATCATATGGCTCGGTAGGTAACGACCGTTTAGCGGGTACCACACGATTCCCTTACATGACAAAAGCCACTTTGAGCAGCCAGTCTATTTATGAATCTATAAGTAGTGTTGAAGTACTAACTGAATCACGTGTTGGTGCAGATAACTTGAAGTGGGAAAAATCTATTAAAACAGACCTGGGAATTGAAGGAAGCTTTTTTGGCGAAAGATTATCGTTTGTTGTTGACTTCTTTAAAGATCAACGTGATGGTATTTTCCAGCCTCGTGCGCAGGTTCCTGAATATGTTGGTTTAACAAATATGCCATATGGCAATGTGGGGAAAATGAAGAGTTTTGGTTCGGACGGTAATATTTCATATACACAAATAATAAATAAAGATTTGCATTTTACATTACGTGGAAACTACACTTTAGCAGATACTAAAGTTCAGAATTGGGAACAATCCTATTTAGAGTATCCTTATCTTTTTCATGCAGGCTTTCCAAATGGTTCACATAGAGGATATCAATCTTTAGGATTATTTAAAGACGAAGAGGATATCAAGAATAGCCCCATTCAAACTTTTGGCTCCTATATGCCGGGCGATATAAAATATAAAGATGTGAATGGCGATGGAAAAATTGATGCATCAGATATGGTCCCTCTCTCGCGTAGCACTTATCCAATGTTAATGTATGGTTTTGGGGGGGAGATTAAATATAAAAACCTAAGATTAGGGGTATTATTAAAAGGAACAGGAAGAACTGATTATTATAGTGTAGGTCAAACTGTAAAGCATAATGATCTGACTTATACAAACGGTATGGGGTATGTTCCATTTTTTGGAGGCGTTTCGGGAAACGTCCTGAAAATGGCTAACGATCCCAAAAATCGTTGGATACCTATGGACTATGCTATAAAGAATGGTATTGACCCTTCATTGGCAGAAAATCCGAATGCGATCTTTCCTCGCCTTCAATATGGTAAGAACAATAATAACTCACAAAAATCAGACTTCTGGCATGGAGATGGTCGAAGTCTTCGTTTACAAGAAATCACACTGAATTATAATTTGAAGCTAAGTAAATTACAAAAGATAGGAATTTCATCGGTGGATATTCAGTTGATAGGTACAAACATCTATGTATGGTCTAAACAAAAAATATTTGATCCGGATCAAGCCAGATATAACGGACGAGTTTATCCTATTCCATCGGTTTACTCTTTACAGTTGTATATTAACATATAAAAAAAAATGAAGATGAAAAAAATATTTTTAGATCGTAATTGTCCCATAAAAGTGCTGTTCTTTAGCATCGTCATCATGGCGTTGGTGGGGGCTAGTTCCTGTTCGGACTTTCTGAATGTTGATAATTATTTTGATGATGAATTTAAAATGGATTCAACATTTACACAAGTTCGTTATATCGAGGCGTATATGTGGGGTGCCGCATCATTATTCACAGATGAGGGTTTTATTCTAAGATCGAATTATACACCGGGACCTTATGCCACCGATGAGGGTACCAATAATTTTAGAGAAGGTAATAATATATATGAAGGGACCAACTTTGCCCAAGGATTTATTACACCTGATAATTTAGGAAATTTAAATATGTGGGGTACCTATTATAAAGTAATTCGTAAATGTAATACTATTTTAAACCGTATGGATGAAGCGTCTGACATGACCCCTGTTAATCGTCGTTATATTGAGGGTTATACGCGGTTCTGGCGGGCATATGCATATTATAATATATTAATCGATTTTGGCCCTCCAATTTTACTCGGCGACGAAGTGGTGGCAAATAATGAATCGCTTGAATATTATGATAGAACCCGCAGCACTTATGACGAGGCTGTAGAGTATATATGTAATGAATTTGAATTAGCCGCAAAAGGTATGCCGGCTTCAGTTGCTACCATGGATTTTGGACGACCTGCCCGCGGAGCAGCGTATGCTTTGGCTTCCCGACTAAGATTGATACATGCAAGTCCATTGTTTAATGGCGGGCAAATCGCCCGTAGATATTTCAGCGATTGGAAACGTTCGACAGATGGAGTTCACTATGTGTCTCAAACACCGGATGAGTCTCGTTGGGCTTTGGCTGCAGCCAATGCTAAGCGTGTTATTGATGAACCTTCTGAATCCGGCTTTAAGTACGAATTATATACCGTTCCGGCCGATGATAATACTCCTCCATTACCGGCTTCCCCAATAAATGATCCTAATTATACATCGGAGTGGCCGAATGGAGCAGCAGGAATCGATCATTATCGTTCGTATGACGAGCTTTTTAGTGGGGAGTGTGCGGCACCTACGGTAAAAGAGTTTATTTGGGCACGTAAATCCGAGCAAACAAAATATTTGATTAGAGGGCCTCATCCAATTTCACTGGGTGGTTGGGGGCGATTCTCTGTAACACAAAAAATGGTGGATGCGTATCGTATGGACGATGGTCGTACTATTGATGAGGCAATGGCTGATGGGTATTATTCCGAGTCAGGATATACGGGTGCGGTTAAAATGTTTTCCGGATATCGTCTTAATGCGGGTGTATATAATATGTATGTAAATAGAGAAATGCGTTTTTATGCAAGTGTAGGATTTAATGAAGCTTTCTGGCCTTGTTTGTCAACCACAGATGTTTCAGCACGCGAACATACCGCAAAGTATTATGCTTATGATGAAGATGGACGTGGAACTGCCAATGAACCGCTGAATTACGCTATGACGGGTTATGTCCTTCGTAAATATTATCATCCGATGGATGCCTTAAAAGGAGCTTCAGCACGTGTAATGGATAAGGTATTCCCGATAATTCGTTATGCAGAAATCTTGTTGAACTATGCAGAGGCTTTAAATAATTTGACTACCACGCATACTGTTGAAATTGATGGTGAAACTAAAACTTTCAGTCGTGATTTATCGGAAATAAGATGGGCTTTCAATCAGATTCGTTATCGTGCCGGCTTGCCGGGTTTGACCGATGCTGAACTCAATGACCCCGGAAAAATTCAAAAGCTTATAGAACAGGAACGTATGGTTGAATTTATGCATGAGAATAGAAGATATTATGATGTCAGGCGTTGGGGGATTTATGAACAGACAGAGCGTGAGCCTATTATGGGAATGAATGCGGATGCATCCGATAAAGATGCTTTCTATCAGCGTGTAATGCCGGGTTCTGCTGCTATTCATGGACGTGTAATTCATAGAAAACTAATGTTTGTTCCAGTTCCACGTAGTGAGATTCGTCGCCTGCCTTCTTTTGACCAAAACCCCGGATGGGAATAACTAATTAATATAAAGTAAATATATGAAAAAATATATATGGATAATAGCGTTTGTAGTACCGGGTTTAATAGCCTGCGACACAAATGATGTGTATGAAAAAGAACTCTATAAGAAAGTTGTCGCATTTATCTGTAGCGACAACTACAATGTCCTGGAGGATGTACAGGAGTTGACAGGTGAAGAGAATTCTACCTTCATAGGTTTATCTTGTGGTGGAACAGGCGCTCCTGAAACGGATATTCGAGTGTCGATAATAGAAAGTGAAGGTCCTTTTAATACTTATAATGTGGGTATGTATGACACAGATGTTTCTCAATATGCGAAACTTTTACCCAAAAGTCATTACAGTATTGAAGATTATCAAGTGGTTATTCCGAAAGGTGAAAGAACCGGTAGGCTTGATATTAAGGTGAGGCCTGATGGACTTTCTCCGGATTCGGTATATTTTATACCTCTTTCTATTTCAGCAATGTCTGCTTATGAAGTTAATTATGAAAAAAGCACAATGCTTTACCGTTTATTAATTAAGAATTTTTATGCGCAACAACAACCGGATGGATATACGTATTATACTATGCGTGGATATAGAGATGGCGCTGTTATGCAAGCTTCAAAAGAAATGCAGCCTATTGATAAGAATACAGTACGAATGATGCCTGGTAATGTCTCTTTTCTTGCTGAAGAAGAGTATATTGCGAAAAATGCACTTCTTGTTGAAGTGCAATCTGATAATTCTGTTGTGATTTCAGCCTATAAAGATATAGAGGTGATTCAAAATGATGGAGACCCTGACTTTCCGAATATATTTTTGACGGAAGAGGATGACTGGGGCAGAAGGTTTAAAGTGTTTTTCTTGGCATATTCTTTTAGACCCGAGGGGGAGGATGACTTTGTAGAGATAAAAGAAGAGCTGAGACTTCAATACGTAGATGACTAAAATTTAACTTAACTAATTGGAAGTCAAAATTTTTGACTTCCAATTAAAATATATATAGTTTATATGAGGAAATTATTGATTTCTTTTAGTTGTTTGATTTTATTTGTTTTTTGTAAGGCAGAACAGGATGAGCTGTTTTTACAAGTAGATAGAACAAGCATTACCTTTCTTTCTATTTCTTCAGAAGAAACAGTTTCTGTAAGTAGCAATATAGATTTTAAAGCTATTCCTTCTCAAGATTGGTGTAGAGTTACTCGATCGGGTAGTCAGTTGAAAATAAGTGTAACAGAAAATCCTGATAGAAATAGCAGGACAGCTACTATTACTGTATCTGGCGATGGGGCAGAAAGTATTCAGATTGATGTATTACAAGTCGGGATAGACGCTGTATTTAGTATTGACGCTGAATCGTTAATACAAGAATTTGATTTTGACGCTGAGTCTCGTTTGCTGGAAGTTAAAACTAATGTGACTTTTACTGCTGAATCTAATGAAGAATGGTGTAGGCCGGAAATCCTGAGTGCCTCTAAACGTAATTTACGAATAACCGTTGATAAAAACAATGGCGTTACTGCTCGTGAAGCGTTCATCGTAGTTTCCGCAGAAGGATTTGATGCGTTTGTCATTGAAATAATGCAAGAGGGAACTTTACCTAATAAACGGGGAATGAATCTGAAAGGATGGGTTTCTTGTGAGGGTGTAGGGATACCTGGTGTTGTTGTATCCGACGGACATGAAGTAACCGTTTCAGATGAGAACGGCGTTTATTATTTAGCTTCCGGGAAACAGGAAAAATATGTATTTATATCAGTGCCCGGGAACTATGAAGTTCCTTATGAAGGAAGAGCTCCACAGTTTTTTAAGAAAATCAGAGAAGGTGTGGATGTTGTAGAGCGCCATGATTTTGAATTAACAGCAGTCGATAATAATGATCATGTGGTATTGACCATGGCTGACATTCATCTTGCAAAACGTGTTGATGATCTTGTTCAGTTTGAGTTGTTTATAGAGGATATTAATGAAACAATTGCTCAGTACGAGTCTTCAGGAAAGAAAGTATATGGTTTAACCCTTGGAGATCTTTCGTGGGATACATATTGGTACGCTAACAATTTTACTATAAAGGATTATGTTCTTTATATGAATAAAATTAATACTCCCGTTTTTAATACTATGGGCAATCATGATAATAATCCGTATGTTACCGGTGATTGGGGTGCTGCACAATATTACTGCGATATAATTGGACCGAACTACTATTCATTTAATCTCGGAAATGTTCATTATGTAGTGCTTGATGACATTCTTTATCATAATAATGGTGGATCAGACGGTGTGATGGGACAAAGAAACTATGATGCCGGATTTACAAGTGAACAAATAAATTGGTTAAGAAAAGATTTGGAGAAGGTTGAAGATAAAAGCGCACCATTAATAGTTGCTTTGCATATTCCCGTATTTTCCCAACCAAATATAAATAACGTTTCTAACTATCGGATTGCTAATGCTGAATTTCACAATCTTTTATCGCAATTTGATAATGTACATATTGTATCTGGTCATACACATATCAATTGGAATTATGAGCACTCGGAAAAATTAATGGAGCATAACACAGCAGCTGTTTGTGCCACTTGGTGGTGGACGGGTTATAGCGGATACGCAAGTAATCATATTTGCAAAGACGGTTCTGTGGGTGGTTATGGAGTATGGGATATGAGCGATAAATCAGCAAAATGGCATTATAAAAGTATGGGGTATGATCATGATTATCAGTTTAGAACTTACGACTTGAATACTATTGAAATAACAGCCGACAAATATGCTCCATATGCCAATGCTACTTATGCTGCTCAAGTGCCGGAATATGCAGGGGATTATGCAAAAAAAAGTGATAAAAACGAAGTGCTCATTAATATATGGGGATATGATAAAGAATGGGAAATTACGGTAAAGGAAGGTGGAAAGACTTTGCCCGTTACCAGGGTTAGTGCAAAAGACCCTCTTCATGTAATTTCGTATGAAGTGGCCAGGTTAAATCGTAATGCAACCCCTTCCGCAACATTTACAACGTCCAATACATCACATATGTTTAAAGTAAAGGCTTCGAGCGCTACTTCAAGCCTTGATATACAGGTTGTTGACCGATTTGGTAGAACTTATACTGAAACAATGACGCGCCCAAAAGATTTAATAACTAATATGAGATAATTATTATGAGAATGAGTTTAATACAAAAAAGTGTATTGTTTGTTTTTTTCGCCTCACTTTTTATTTCTTGTGAGGACAAAGAAGACAATGTTTATCTAAACATCACCCCTGATGAATTAATTCAGGTAGATAATGATGGAGGAGCAGTAACAGCTTCTGTTTCAACCAATGTAGATAATTTGATTTGGGAGATAGAGGACGGAGATTGGATTTCAGTTGAGAAAACCGGTTCGGAATTAAAATTTGAAGTGTCTCCAAATGAAGGTGAAGAGAGACATGCTCTGTTTATGATAGGCTCAATAAAATACCCTAAAGTGAATAAAACCATATCTATTATACAAAGCTCCACCTATTTGGAAATGAGTACAGATATGATAAGTCTTTCAGGTGATAAGTCTGATGTGGTAGTAAAAATTAAAACCTCTATCGATGATTGGATATATACAATAGAAAATGGTTCTTGGATGGATGTCGTCAAGAATGAAGAGGGTTTACTGTTAAAAGTCAATGCCAATAACACCCCTCGAACCCGTGAGGCTATTTTGTATATAACTTCCGAAAAGTTTCCATTGTATGACAAAGAAATCAAGATTGAACAGCTAAGTGGTATTGTTTTAGAAGTTGAATCAGATTATGTTGCTCTTCCATCCGGTGGGGGAGAAGCCTTTGTAGGAGTCAATACAAATATAGATGCGTGGGATTATAGTTATGAAGGGGATTGGTTGACAGTAGAGAAAACCAATGAGGGTGTCAAATTAAGTGCAAGGCCTAATGAAAGTTCAGAGAATAATTTGACCGAGCTGACTATTTATTCAGTGGAATATCCTGATGATATTTGGCAAACAGTGATAGTGGAGCAATATTCCGGACTTATTTTCTTTGATAATTTTGATTGGCTTGGTGAAGGTGCATTTAAGCCCATTTATACTGGAACAAATGAAAAAAGATTTGATGCTTGGGGAACTGCATACGGTACCTATAATGGTTGGACAAGTACAATCACTGCAGACGAAGGTACTGGCCTTACACAATGGGTATATAGCCGATTGGGATATGCTAAATTTGGGAAAACCCGTGTAAATGGCGATTTGATTACCCCAAAACTCGAAGCGATTGATGGTACCCAAGATATAATAGTCTCATTTGGCGCTTGTGTATATGTTTCGGCAGGAGGAACAATTGATGGGCAGATTCTTAACGTTGAGGTGATTGGACCGGGTACAATTACGGAGATTCTAAAAGTGGGTTCACAAGCCGTGCCGGAAAAAGGTGCAGAGCTATTGTCGAGTGTACAAGAAAGCAGTGGAGAATTGACCGCAGGAGGTGCTTTGTTTATATTAGGCAATTTGGCGAATACTGATGGACCAAGTAGAGCGCTCTGGTTCGGTGAAAACTACGATTTCTTGGCTCCGGAAATTGCACAACGCAGTTTTGTGGTGACTGGTGCAACAAGTGAAACTCAAATTAGATTTTTAGCAGGACCTAATTTAGGAGTATCCGAAGACGGTAAATCACATCGTCATGGCTTCGATGATGTGAGGATTGAGTTGAAACGATAGTTGTTGAGAGCAGAAATCCATTCAATGGATCGTCTGGGTAATTACCTGTTCTGTTTTTTCAAAAAGCAGAGGAAATGGAGTGTCTTTTACGGGAATAAGATCGTGAATGGTAAGCTCGATCTTATTCCCGACACCCAACGGGAAAGAACCCCACCTGGTCATTTTCCATGTGTTATTGATAGTAATAGGAACTACGAAGGCAGAAGAGGCATACTTGCAAAGGATTTTCAGTCCGTTCTCTGCAAAGTGACGTGGTTTGCCTGTTTTGCTCCGTGTTCCTTCGGGAAATATAACCGCGGAACGTTTGTGCGTTTCTATATACTCCGCTAATTGCCGGATGGCATCTAATGCCTGTTTGCCGTCTTTCCGGTCGATTAGTGCCGATCCGCCATGCCTCAGGTTGTAGGATATGCTGGGAATTCCCCTTCCTAATTCAATCTTGCTGACATACTTGGGGTGAATTTTTCGTAAGAACCATCCAATCGTGGTGATATCATACCAGCTCTGGTGGTTGGAGGCGATGATCAGGGGGGTGTTCGCCGGAAGTTTCTCTCTTCCCGTAATCTTATATCTTGTGCCTAACACGTAGGTGTTTAGCACAAGAAAGAAACAAAGTGCATCTACACTCTTCTTGTGTGCACTATATCCAAACAGGTTGAAGCATACCCATTGGATCACTTCAAAGATGACTAACGTAGTTCCAAATAAGAGATAGTAAATGATGGAAAGAGGATATGCTATTAATTTCTGCATAATGATTTTATCTTATTTATTTTATCGGCATTGAGTGAAAATATGGGTAATCTGCTATCATATTTCTGATCCGGCATCTAAACAGAAAAGAAATACTTGACAAAGATAGTCTTTCTGTGTTTTGGTTGGAGTGAACAGATGATTTTATTTTGGAGATATTGGATGTCCCCTAAAATAATCTTATGAAATTTTATAATAAAACAAGGCCGTTTATTGCAACTTTGTGTGCTCCCATCAACAGTCAAAACTATCGGGAAGATATCGGCAAGGGATACGCTCCGGTCACAGATGGTTATTATTTCCTGATCGGTGAAGGCCGGTCTCGAATTATTGCTGTATCTTTGGCATTAATATTTGAGCTCCTTATCGCACGTAAATCACACAAATACAACGTCGGATGTAGTTCTCGCAATCCGCTGTTGATGAACTGTTTGTGAGATAGTTTTATTATGGACCGTTCCGGATGGAGTTATGAATATAAGAATGAATATTTGCACAGTACCGAATCTGTTGTCGTTGTATAGGGTTTTGATGTTTCCTGCTATTCTCTATTGGGGAATGAACCGATATGAACAATTATCTTTAATTTTTTACATGAGGATTCGCCAAAGTATTAACGAATGATGCTATTTTCAGTGTCGTCACATTGGTAATCTGCTCCACTGCTTCCGGTATCATCCCGTAGAACGACAATGCCGTGTGCAAACTGATATAGGATGGGCGATAAATCCGGTTGCCATTAATAGATACTAAAGCATGCGAAAAGCGCCTAAAATCATTGTCTTGAACGCTTTATTTGGGGGGGCCACCAGGAATCGTCATAATTTGGAAATTTATGAGATTATTTTAATAGAAATACTTTCCAAATCAGCGTTTCATATCTTCCAGCCTGTTCCGTTTGGTTTGATAGAGCATTCGGTATTGATGTTTTATTTTATCCGACAAAAAAGAATTGTTTATTAGCTCATCAATCAACGGATATTTGGCTGTAAAAGTCGATAACTCTTTATCAACCATTTTTTCAGGTAATCCTATTAACGAGCCAAACTCCCTGAAAGATACACCGTTTGCTTTCCCCCCCTTATAGAATTCAGGTCTATCGGTCTTGAATAATCCCTTATCCAACGCAAAATCCGTATCATCGACATGAATTCTTGTATTTAGCAAATCATATGCAGGAGTAAGACGAAAATCATTTCCTCCCATATCAATCACGGAAAAGTTCTTCAAGTGAGCATCTCCATTTGAGAAAAGGAAGTTGAACAAAATCAGTCGATAAAATTTCAGCAATTCCACTTGCCATGCGGGAAGATATTTCTTTATCAGTTCTGCGACTTCCTCATAACTGTAATCATACTTGAAATTAACCCCTGCATTTTCAGAAGTTATTCCTGCCAACGAAGCAAAATCCTCAACCCTGTATTTGCTTCCATCAGTCGCCATGTCAAAGCGTTTTGTAATGTATGCTGTTTCCCCACTTTGGAAAAAGCACAAAGCATTGGGAGCAGTTTCTATTTTAAAGACCTGTTCCGCTATCTGCATGGTCAGATTTTCATTGGCAGAACACTCCAATGGATTTTTTATTTCCGCAGGTTTGGGTTTTAAAATATAATGTCCTTGTTCTCCTTCGGGTGTTAGATTTAACTTCTCCTTATTAATAATCATCGAATATTTGCTTTGAACTCCCGATATGGATATTCGTTTCTTATTATCCATAAAGAGTTTGGCATCATCTTCATTCTTCTCTATAGATTCATAAGGAAGTATATGCGAAACTTTTTGTTTGTTGAAAACACGTTTCAGTGCTGTCGGACTGTATGTACCGTATCCTATCGCCAATGTAGAAGGACAATTCTTTATCTCTTTCATGCCTTCATCGGTTTAACGGTTATAGCTCCTGTTGTATCATTTTGGGCGGTTGCCAATAAAATCCCAAAATGGTCTTTCTCATCAATACGGAGCAATCTTGCTTGGGTAATTCGGTTGCTACCTTCCGAGAGCATATTAAAGAAGAAAGGAAACAGACTGTCAGCCTGATATTCTTGTTTGTTTTTAGGTAATGTCAAACTGATAGCAGGTTTTGCAGAATCCTTGAAATAATCATCTTCGTATCTGAATAGATATTTTCTGTCAGGAGTTTCCGTTAATTCTCCTGCCAAAACACCATTATAATATACATTTGCTTTCCTCATAGGATTTACAGTTTGTTAGATTTTATGTTTATATCCATTTGCAGACCAAGCGTATCCAAAATATTCATTACAACTTTCAGAGAAGGATTTGCTTCGCCTCGTTCTATTTTTGTGAGCGTGTTTATACTCACTCCCGATAAAATGGCGAGCTCCCTTTGTGTAATGGAAAGGGACTTCCTACGCTCTTTTATTATATTTCCTAAATCTTTCATAATCCCAATATATTGTGATTTAAAAGCAAAAGTAATATTTTTAGATGTGACAAACAATAGAAATCTCAATATGTTGTGATTTTGATGTAAAAAATAGGGGAAAATGGATAAAAAACAACAAGAATCACAGTATAATGGGATTCTTTCAAAGGCATTTCAGGTAACGAGAATAATACCTAAAATATACTTGTATATAAAGGTGGCATTGTTCGTCTATGAAAAGAACGGCTTTGTCCACTTTCAGGCATAGTTACCACGAGAGCATTCTTTTGCCTGATTCCATAAAGAAGGGTTAATATCTTTGTGAATGTTTGTTTCAACACGCACCCTGTTTGCGGTAATTCTCATACATACCGATGCTTCACCATTCTTCAATAGTTTTGTTTTCTTTAGGAAGAACAGAACAGCAAACGAATTTCTTTCCATCAATTTACTATTTTTTTAGTGATACAAAATTATGGAAATGGAGTGAAGTTTATGCAATTTAAGTTGCTGCCAATCATGAACGGTTTTTCTACTTTGTCAACAAGTGAATTGGATGTGTACTCTTTTTGTGTGGTGTTTAACTCTAAAATGGTCTGGTTATAGGCTTTTAGTTTCTTAATGATGAGGTTTTCAATCTGCTTTCTATCGGGACAATTGTGTTTGGGTTTGTTCTTTTCAAAGTCCCAGTACATGGGGTTGACGGATATTCCAAGGCTTTTTCCCGTTTTTCGACACTCTAATCATTAAGGGATTTTCCCCATTGGATAAAGTATTCGACTTGTAACATAGTACATTAATAGTTGCATTCATGCGGTTTCCGGTTTACATCCCGGTTTAACTTTCACATCGAAAACCAACAAAAAACTGAAAATTCAGGCGAAAGATTTATATAGGCTATATAAAAAGAAAAACACCTGAATATCTGATATTCAAGTGTTTGTTCTGTGGTGCCACCAGGAATCGAACCGGGGACACAAGGATTTTCAGTCCTTTGCTCTACCAACTGAGCTATGGCACCAACACTGCTTAAATTGCGAGTGCAAAGATAAGCGCATTTTTGAGATTTACAAAATTTGCCAATAAAAAAATGCCGGAAAATTTATTTCCCTGCTAAAGGATTCCATCCCTGTGCGCGGAGTTGCATCTCCTGCCCATCACGGGTAACCAGATAATAGCCCTGTTCAGGGGGGGTAATATGACCTACCAGATGGATACCCTCCAGTTTGTTCATCTTTTCATGCAGGGGAAGAGGTACGGTGAAGAGGAGTTCATAATCCTCACCTCCATTCAGTGCTACGGTCGTTACGTTCATATTGAACGTTTCGGCCATCACTGCCGTTTGATAATCAATAGGTATCCGTTCTTCAAAAAGCTGGCAACCTGCATGACTCTGGTGGCAGATATGAAGCAGGTCGGACGATAATCCGTCGGAGATATCTATCATTGAAGTGGGTACAATACCATGCTCTGCCAACATGGCTACGATATCTTTCCTGGCTTCAGGTTTAAGTTGGCGTTCCAATAAATATTCCCTGCCACCAAAATCGGGCTGAAAATTTTTGTCGCCGGTGAACACGCTCTTTTCCCTTTCCAGCAGTTGCAATCCCATATACGAGGCTCCCAGGTCACCCGATACATAAATAAGGTCTGTATTTTTAGCTCCGTTGCGGTAGACGATTTTCTCTTCGTCTGCCGTACCGACGCAGGTGATGCTGATGGTAAAGCCGGTGAGCGATGAGGTGGTGTCTCCCCCGACGATGTCTACCCCGTAGATCTCACAGGCAAGCTTTAACCCGCTGTAAAACTCTTCGAGATCTTCTACAGAAAACCGTTTGGATATTCCTAATGAGACAGTGATCTGCTGTGGCTTCCCGTTCATGGCGTAAATGTCGGAGAAGTTGACGACTGCAGCTTTGTAGCCGAGATGTTTGAGGGGGGTGTATATGAGATCGAAATGGATCCCTTCCAGCAGCAAATCGGTAGTCACCAGTGTCCGTTTCCCGTTATTGTCCATGACGGCTGCATCGTCACCTATTCCTTTGACCGAACTCTTCTGGGTGAGTTTGATATCTTTGGTGAGGTGGTTGATTAATCCGAATTCTCCCAGTGTGGCTATTTCTGTGCGTTGCATCAAATTTTCTGAATGATGGTGCGCATGATCTCTGCCATCTTCGGCTGGGCGATTTTGGCGGCTTCCTGCACATCTTCGTGTGATACTTCTACGATTTTACCGATCACTCCGAGGTCGGTGATAATGGAGAATGCCAGCACCTTCATGCCGGCATGATTGGCTACGATCACCTCCGGTACGGTAGACATACCCACGGCATCTCCCCCGATGATACGCAACCAGTTGTATTCAGCGGGCGTTTCAAACGTGGGGCCCTGAAGGCCAATATAAACTCCGTGCTGCAGTTTGATATTTTTTTCTTTGGCTATTTCCATCGCCATCAGTCGTAACGACTTGTTGTATGCCTCACTCATATCAGGAAAACGGGTTCCCAGTTCATTGAAGTTCTTTCCATGGAGCGGATGTTCGGGGAACAGGTTGATATGGTCTTCGATCAGCATGATGTCACCTATGTCGAAGCTGGAATTCATTCCTCCCGCCGCATTGGAAACGAAGAGGTATTCAATATTCAGCGCCTGGAAAACACGGACGGGAAAAGTGACTTGTTTCATATCATACCCTTCGTAGTAGTGGAACCGTCCTTGCATGGCCAACACTTTCCTGCCGCCAAGTGTACCTACGATCAGTTTCCCGCTATGCCCTTCCACCGTAGAAACAGGGAAGTTGGGGATGTCGGTATAGGATATCTCGTTTTTATCCTCTATCTCGTGTACCAGTTCACCCAGACCGGTTCCCAGGATAATGGCTGTATTGGGGATTTCTCCGATTCTACTCCGCAGATAATCGGCTGTTTGTTTGATGGTTTCTAACATGTTCTAAAATTTTATTGTTGAATTGTTTTTGTTCTTCTTCATCGATAAATGATACGCGTACGGGGATATAATAAAGCATCCTTTTCATTTCTTCATCGAGGGAGAGCGCCCTAAGCCGGACAGCATCCTTCTCTGTGGTGATGATGATTTTGTTATTATCTTCCACCGTGTTGACCAGTTCCCGGATCGATTGTATGTCTTTCTCTCTGAAAGCATGATGATCGGGAAAGAATTGGGTATAAAGGTTATAAGTGAAATGTCCCAGTTTGTCTACCAGTGGCTGGGGAGAAGCAATGCCTGCCACCAGGAAGACATGCTTCTTGCGGATATCCGGCATCTGCAGTGTATTGTCCTGCATGCCGGGAAAAAGAGGGACGATCATCCCGTAATCAAAACTGGTGAAATAGAGTTGTTGGAAAGCAAAAAGATCCAGTCCGTTCGTATAGATTCGGAAATCAATGGGCTGCATATCGGCATCACACTTGGTGACAATGACGATAGATGCCCTCTCTTTTCCTTTCAGCGGTTCTCTCAACGATCCTGCAGGTAGTAGGCGATCTTCAAAAACGGGTCGGTTGCTGTCCACCAGCAAGATGGAGAGCGAAGGCCGTACGTGGCGGTGTTGAAATCCATCATCGAGAAGGATCACATCAGGACGTTGTTCTTTCTCAATAGAAAGGATTTTTTTGATTCCATTTACCCTGTGTTTATCGACAACTACCAGCGTTTCCGGGAATTTTTGTTTGATTTGCAATGGTTCATCTCCCACTTTCCGTACTTTTGAGGTGGTGTCTACCATCAAAAAACCTTTGCTTTTGCGTTTGTATCCCCTACTGAGTACAGCCACTTTATATGTCGGCGATAGCAATCTTATAAGATATTCAATATGAGGCGTTTTTCCCGTACCCCCCACTGTGAGGTTTCCCACACAAATGATTGGAATATCGAATGATTCCTGTTTGAGTATGTTTTTGTCGAACAGTGTGTTACGGAAATTCACGCCGAGACCGTAGAGCCAGGCCAATGGCGCCATTGAACGCCGGATTTTGACAAAAGGTTTATCCTTTTTCATACGATTAATTCATTCTTTACATTATAGTATATGAAATCCGTAATGAATCATCTCCTCTTGAAAAAGTTTCCTACTCGTTTCATTCATTACTGAATATTTAAATCATATGGAATGCGTGCCTGTATATAGTCCTGTTCTTTGATATCTTTCAGGAGCATAAACATTTCATAGCTTTCTCCCAGGTATTCTTTCATTGTTCTGGCGACCAGTTCTTCTTTCTGGGGATTGAACAATTCTTCGAAACGGGAACGGAGTTTAGGATATTCGAATACGACATAACTCTTACCCAGATTAGCCATTTCAGCCGCAATTTCGATAGCTTTTTCAATACCTCCCAGTTCATCGACCAGTCCAATCTCTTTGGCCTGGTTGCCTGTCCATACACGTCCCCCGGCGTAAAGAGCCAGAGAATCTTTGGGCATGTCACGTCCTTCGGCACAACGGGTCAAGAACAGGTCGTACCCCCTTTCAATCATGGCTTGCATCATCTGTTTTTCTCTTTCGTTGAAAGGACGAGTTATATTCCCGAAATCGGAGAACTCGTTGGTTTTTACCTTATCGGTAGAAATGCCGAGTTTTTTTGCTGTTCCTTCAAAATTGGGAATAGCGCCGAAAATACCAATTGATCCGGTCAGGGTAGTAGGTTGCGCTACAATTTTATCAGCGTTACATGCGATATAATATCCCCCCGAAGCCGCCATATCGCCCATAGATACTACTACCGGTTTTTCTGTCTTCAGGTCGGAAATGGCTTTCCATATCTGTTCGGAAGCATAAGCACTTCCTCCTCCCGAATTGATACGGAATACTACCGCCTTTATCTCTTTGTCTTTTCGCAGTTTCTCAATTTGATCTACCATATATTTGTCCTGGATATTAGATGACCCGGAACCCGAAACGATATTTCCATATGCATATAAAATGGCGATGGTATTGTCGGTTTTTTTGACCGTTTTTGTCGTGACCGATCTCATGTCGGATACTGTGGCCGACCGGATTTTCGTATCTTCATCGATGCCCAGCAGATTTCTCAGGTAATTTTTCATTTCTGTTTCGTAAACAAGGGTATCTACCAGATTGGAAGAAAGCAGAAAGTCGGTGGGCTGTATTGCCGGCAGACTATCGGCCAGCAAATCCATATCAGTAGAGGTGAGTGAACGCGATTCGGCCATGTCATTTTTCATAAAATTCCATATATCGTTCAGGTAGGAACTCACCTGTTCCCGGTTGGCTTCACTCATTTCATTTTGAGTAAATGGTTCTACCGCAGATTTATAGGTTCCTACTTTGAATATCTGCATTTCGATCCCCAACTTATCCAATGCATCTTTATAAAAGACTGGAATGGAAGCCAGCCCGTGAAGGTCGAGCATTCCCTGGGGATTGATAGCCACTTTGTCGGCAATGGACGCAAGATAATAACCACCCTGTGTATAATTATCGGCATAGGTGACGATAAATTTGCCGCTCTCTTTGAAATTTTCCAGTTCGTGCCGGATTTCAGCCAGTGTAGCTATCGAAGCTGTCATATTGCGGGAGTCGATATAGATTCCCTTTATTTTATCATTATTTTTTGCTTTCCTGATGGCACTCACGATATCATTTAACCCTATAGCGGAAGGACGATCGGAATTGATCATAGAGGTGAACGGATCATCTTCCGGTACACGTTCGTTTATCGGCCCGTCCAGACGGAGGTTTAGTACCGTATTCTCCTGTAGGATAAATTTTTCTCCGGTCGATAGGGAACCCATGAATGATCCCATTGCCCCAAAAATAAAAATCATTGCAATAATAGAAAAGAGGATATTCGCGAGGACAAAGCCTAAGGCAGACGCGAGTGTGATCTTCAGAAAATCCTTCATAAAGTAATTATTAATTGATTAAGTAGGACAAAAATAAGGAAAAAAGAGTTATGCCCCAAGTTTAATTTACATATTCTTAATTAAATTCATTTGCCCTTTTTTTCTGTTGGCAGTACTTTTGATCTATATTTCTTTGCGAAATGATGGTCAGGCAGATCATGCCGTTAAAAAAGCATAAATAAAGGCAAAAAAACACCTGTCCACGCAGCGTTTTTTCTTATTATTCATCTAATAAAATGAACTGCGATTAAGAATGGATGATTCGCAACTTGTCATAGCATGTAAGAAACAGGATCGTAATGCCCAGAAGTTATTGTATGAGCGATATGCTCCTATAATGATGGCGGTATGTTTACGTTACAGCGGAGAGGAAGAAATGGCCCGCGACTTGCTACACGACGGTTTCATCCGTGTTTTTACGCAAATTGGCTCGTTTTCGGGCAAAGGTTCTTTTGAAGGGTGGCTCAGGCGGATTTTCGTAAATCTGGCATTAGAAAATTACAGGAAAGAGAAGCAAAAGTATCGGTTTATGGAGGAGTACGGCTATATGAATGCCGATGAATCGGAAGACCCTACGGACAATTCTCTTGATATTGATAATATTCCCCGGGAAGAGGTATTCGATATGATAAGGAGTTTACCTCCCGGATACCGGACTGTATTCAATATGTATATTTTTGAGGAGATGTCGCACAAGGAGATTGCTCACGTGTTGGGTATCAATGAAGCCGCGTCTCGTTCACAGTTTTACAGGGCAAAGAATATGCTGCGTAAGAAAATATCAGCCATCCTGCATAACAATCAAAGACAAGTACAATGATGTCAGATAACGATATTAGAAAAGAATTTCAATCAAAACTCAGCGGTTTTGAAGCACCCGTTCCGATGGATGGTTGGGATGGCGTGGAGAGGTCGCTGCAAGCCGCCGCCGCTGCACGGGTATTGTTCCGGCGAAGGTGGTGGTATGCGGGCTCTGCTGCCGCGGTGATGGTTCTGGTGATAGGCAGCATACTGTTTATGCGGAATCCGATACAATCGCCGGAGGTTATGGTTTCGGAGTCGATTCCGGCTGCTTCTCCCATTGTGTCGGACACGAGTGGAGAAAGTATAAAAGAAACGGAACTTTCTCCGGAAGGGGATGTTTCCCGTTCAAAGGAGAGGTATTTGGCTATCGGAAAAAAGAAAGAGTTTGTAAAAAAACGGAAAGGACTGATTGTCGAGCCGGCTGCTCCCAGAGGGATTTTTACGGCGTGGATGGATCGTAATAATTTGAAAGTGACGGAACTGGAAAATAAGATAGTTCCCGGAAATATCCGGTTACCGGCAAATGCCGGCAAGACGGATGCGAAACAATATGATAGTGATTTTTTTGTAGAAGAGAGAATTATCGTGGAGGAGGGCCAAAATCTTCTTTCTGCCGGAGAAATCGCGGATGAGAAAGGAACCGGTCCTTTTTTGCTCGCTGTGAACGGGAGAGGAGGGCTGACCGGATATCAACAGACCGTAAATTCGCCTATGACCTTGAGGAGCGCCAGTCCGGTTATGGAAAATAAATACTCCATTGATAACAATAAAGCCCAGCTTCAGGCTGATAATATAGCGGGAAATGTTTCGGAAATGGAACATGACCAACCAATATCTGTTGGAATTACAGTTTCTAGATATCTGTCTGAAGACCTCTCGGTGGAGACCGGTCTTGTATACTCTTATCTTCATTCCAAGACAAGAAATACTAACAATAATTTTCAGGTGGAAGAAGTCCAGAAACTTCATTATCTGGGCATCCCCCTAAATGTGAATTATAATCTTTTTTCTTTCCATAAACTGAATGTCTATGCTTCCGTGGGAGGAATGATAGAGAAGGATATATCCGGTGAATACAAAAGGTTAAAGGAGGGACAGCCTGTCACCTTGAATAATTCTTCCGAGGAATCAACCGCGATGGAGGTTGAAAAGATCTCGCAGAAAAAACCCCAATTTTCAGTCAATGCCGGTGTAGGGGTTTCATATCCTCTTTATGACAGATTGAGATTGTATGGAAAGATAGGAGGTGCCTATTATTTTGATGCAAAGAATGAATATAAGACCATTTATTCCGACAGGAAGATTGTGTTGGATATGAATGTGGGATTGAGATATGAATTTTAATATTAATAAATAGAAAGTAGAAATGAAAAAAGTAATTTTATTTTTGAGTATCATCAGTGTGACTCTTCTCATGACATCCTGTCTGGGAGATTCCGAGACGTACTATTCGGGAGCGCCATTGTCCTATATAACGAAAACGGAATTAGGAACAATTTATGCCCGTCCGATAGACGGCCCACCTATGACTTCTCCGCAAATTAGGAATGAAGATCTGATGAATAGGTTCGTCTATATAGCTTATTCATGGAAAGAGGGTGTAAACGACATTACGAATGAAAATATATATAATGCTACCGTAACCCAAATCTCGGATCCTATTGACCAGGTTTATAATCTAGTAGGTGGTGCTGCACCTGAATTGGAAACCGAACTCCCTTTAAAGTCTTTTGAAGTGGACTTATATGGCGGACCCTACTTCGATTATCATTGGATTTGCGGATATAGTTATGGGAAAGGTGACGGACATAAAAAGACTTTGCAAGGTTATTACACATTTGAGGAAGGCAAAGAAAACGAGGTGATTGTAGACCTGCGTCTGGTAGAAGCGCCAACAGGTGGTACGATCGATAAAGATCAAACCAGTCTTCCTGTGGCAATAAACTTCAAGGCGATCAATGATCATTATGCGACAGGCCTCTCTTCGGGCTCTACAAAAACCGTACAGGTATATTTCCGCTACTGGCGTGAAAAAAGTGATGGCACGCTTGAACTTAACAAGACCAATTCATACTCGCTGCTGATCATAAAAGAATAAAATATTTTTTGAGATATTTATCGAGGTTGTTTCGAAGTGCCTTCATCCTGGTTATGAAGAATGATCTTTGGAGCAGCCTCAATCTTTTTATGCTTTTTCGTTATTCGCAAGAAATCATGTACCTTTGCAATCCAAAATCAAAAAGGAATGTGGAGGGATATTTTTATCACTATAGCGCAATTGATTGTTGCGTCTCCCGGAGCTTGGAGAGATATTGAAAAGGAAAAGAGGACGCAGCATGAGTTTCTCTATCGTTTTCTTCATCCCATATTTGGGATTATTGCTCTAGCTTCTTTCGTGGGAGGATTATTCATACGTGACGGAAATCTGGAGAATGCACTCAAAACGAGTATTATCAGCGTTGTGGGGGTATATGGAGGGTATTTTATAGCGGCTTACCTATTGAATGAAATGGCTCCACGCTTTGGCCTGAAGAAAGACTTACCCCGCTTTCAGCAATTTACGGGCTATGCTTCGGTGGTGCTGTATGTGCTTTTTATTGTCACCCCTTTTCTTTCAGAGCTCTTTATTCTCTGGCTATTGGCGCTTTATACCATTTATCTTGTGAATACGGGGACGCAGTATTTTTTGAAAGTGCGGGCGACAAAGATTACTGAATTTACCGTAGTGGCGTCTGCCGTCATTATTCTCTCACCAATGCTCATTCGCGGTCTTTTCTTTTATCTGATAAAATAAATGAAGCAGGCAGATATCAATATAAAAAATAAGCGTGCCACCTTCGATTACGAACTGGTGGAGACTTTTACGACAGGTATCGTACTTACCGGCACCGAGATCAAATCGATACGGTTGGGTAAGGCGAGCCTGGTAGATACCTATTGTTTTTTTGAACGGGGTGAATTATGGGTGCGCAATATGCATATTGCCGAGTATTTTTACGGTACTTATAATAACCACAATGCCCGACGGGACCGGAAACTGCTCCTTCATAAAAACGAATTGCGCAAAATCTCCCGGCTTACCAAAGAGACGGGTTTTACCATTGTACCCATTCGCTTATTTATTAATGAAAGAGGATTGGCTAAAGTGGTGATTGCTGTGGCACGAGGAAAGAAACAATACGATAAACGGCAGGCACTCCGGGAAAAAGAGGATAAGAGGTCGATGGATCGGATGTTTAAGAAATAGGTGTCTGAAAAGGAGATTTGGGGACTGGGTAATTTAAATGTGCGTGAATGCAATTTTGTAAAGATATTTTTTTCCCGGCGTGTCGGAAATCGGGTCAGACCACATTGTGGTTGCTTAAGATTATTTTACCGGTATCCCTGGTGGTAAGACTGTTGGACTATTACGGCGTACTTGCATTGATGGCCGGTTGGCTTGATCCGGTTTTTGTCTATCTGGGATTGCCCGGCAGCACTGCCATTGTTTTTATTACCAGTATTTTTTTGCCACTCTATGCTCCACTGGCTATCATCACCTCCATGTCTATTTCATTGAGGGAGCTTACCATACTGGCGCTGATGTGCCAGATTTCGCATAATCTTCCCGTGGAGAGCACTATCCAGGCCAAAACAGGGACTTCTTTCTGGTCGGTGACTGCTTTGCGGATCACAATGAGTATTATGGTGGGACTGGTGCTGAACCTGATCTTACCCCAGGATATGGGTAATCCGATATTTGTCCGGAGTAGCCTTCCCGAGGTGGTCTCTTTGCCCGGCTTGCTGATGCTCTGGTTGAAAAGTTCGTTACAGCTGACACTTCTTATTGCTGTGATTGTTTTCTCTTTGAATCTGCTATACAATCTCCTCGATACATACAGGTTAATCCCCAAATTGAGTAAGAGTATTGAGCCGATTCTCCGGTTTTTCGGTCTGCCAGGCAGCACCGCCTTTCTCTGGCTTATCGGTTATATTGTCGGTTTGGCATACGGTGGCGCACTGATGATGGATCAGATGAAAGAGGGAAAGGTGAACAGAACCGATGCTAATTTGTTGAACTACCATCTTGCCATGTCGCATTCCATACTTGAAGATAATATAATTTTTATAGCACTTGGTGTATCTGTCTGGTGGATATTGGGAGTACGTTTAGCGGTAGCATGGATAGTGGTATGGGGGAAAAGAATTATTTTGAAATGGAAGCTCGGCAATTCGAATTTGAGTCTGAAAAATGTCTGGTGATAGTGTTCGGATGATTCATTTTGAGTATAATTGAAATTAAATATGAATAAGCAAAAAATAGAGGATATTTTACCTGATCGTATACTGATTCTTGATGGTGCGATGGGTACGATGATACAACGATATGGTCTTACCGAAGCTGATTTTCGTGGTGAACGGTTCAGGGATTTTAATACCCTGTTGAAAGGTAACAACGACTTGCTTTCGCTTACTCGCCCCGATGTAATTGGTGAGATCCACAGGGAGTATCTGGCGGCCGGTTCAGATATCATCGAGACCAATACATTTAATTCTACGTCGATCTCGATGCAGGATTATCACATGAGCCATCTGGTGCGGGAAATGAATCTGGTGTCAGCCAGACTGGCACGTGAGGCAGCCGATGAGTTTACGCTGAAAACTCCCGATAAACCCCGGTTCGTGGCAGGCTCGATTGGCCCCACCAATAAAACGGCATCGATGAGTCCGCAGGTGGAAAATCCCATGTTCCGCGCGGCAATCTTTGACGACTTCAAGGTCGCCTATAAAGAGCAGATTCTTGCATTGGTAGAGGGTGGAGTGGATATCCTGCTGATAGAAACTATTTTTGATACTCTTAATGCCAAAGCGGCCCTTTTTGCAGCGGAAGAAGTGGCAGAAGAGACCGGCATAAAAACGCCCGTGATTCTTTCTGTGACTATTTCCGACAGGGCAGGCAGAACCCTTTCCGGACAAACTTTGGGCGCTTTTGTAGCTTCCGTCAGTCATGCCAATCCACTGGCAATCGGGTTGAATTGCTCATTGGGGGCAACCGAACTGAAACCCTATGTGAAAGAGCTGGGACGCATCGCTCCCTTTTATATCAGCACCTACCCCAATGCCGGCTTGCCCAATCAGTTGGGTGAATATGATGAGACCCCTGAAAAAATGGCCACCCATATCAAAGAATTTGTGGATGAAGGGTTGGTGAATATCATTGGCGGGTGTTGTGGTACCACTCCCGCACATATTGCCGAATATGTCCGGTTGGTAGAGATCGGCGTTCCCCATCAAAAATCCGCTCCACCGGCATATCTCCGGCTTTCGGGACTGGAGATGCTGGAGGTGTCGCCCCAGATCAATTTCATGAATATCGGTGAGCGGTGTAATGTGGCCGGATCGAGAAAATTTTTGCGGTTGATCCAGCAAAAGAATTATGAAGAGGCACTCGATATTGCCCGCAAACAGGTGGAAGACGGTGCGCAGGCGATTGATATCAATATGGATGACGGATTGCTCGACGGAGTAGAGGCGATGACGAATTTCCTTAACCTGCTGGCTTCTGATCCCGATGTGTCACGTGTTCCCATTATGATCGATTCATCGAAGTGGGAAGTCATTGAAGCCGGACTGAAATGTGTGCAGGGGAAGCCCATCGTCAACTCCATTTCATTGAAGAACGGGGAAGCGGAATTCCTGCATCATGCCCGACTGGCACAGCGATATGGTGCGGCAGTGGTGGTAATGGCTTTTGACGAAACAGGACAGGCTGATACCTTGGAACGGCGTATGGAGATATGTAGCCGGGCCTATAAGCTGCTCACCGAAAATGGGTTCGATCCCAAGGATATTATCTTTGACCCGAACGTGTTGGCCATAGCCACAGGTATTGAAGAGCACAAGAATTATGCGGTAGACTTTATCAAAACAGTGCGATGGATCAAGGAGAACCTGCCGCATGCCAAAGTAAGCGGAGGGGTAAGTAATCTTTCATTCTCATTCCGTGGTAATGAATATGTACGTGAGGTAATGCATTCCGTTTTTCTCTATCACGCCATTCGTGAAGGGATGGATATGGGAATTGTGAATCCCGCCCAATCGGTCATTTATGAAGATATTCCTGCAGATGTAAGGGAATTGGCAGAAGATGCTGTGCTGAACAGACGCGATGATGCTACCGAACGGATGATGGATTATGCTGAAAAGATCAAAGGAGAGAAGAATGCTGAGACTGAAAAAAGCAAAACCGAAGAGTGGCGGACGCTTTCGCTGGAAGAGAGGTTAAGTCACGCCCTTGTGAAAGGGATTGGAGATTACATGGAAGAGGATCTTGCCGAAGCGTTGCAAGCGTATCCGCGTGCGGTGGATATTATCGATAAACCGTTGATGGATGGTATGAACAGGGTGGGAGACCTTTTTGGCGCCGGTAAGATGTTCTTGCCTCAGGTGGTAAAGGCGGCACGTACCATGAAAAAGGCAGTGGCTATATTGCAACCGACTATCGAAGCGGAAAAGGCGGCAGGTGGCGGCATGCAGCAGAAAGCGGGGAAGATATTACTTGCCACGGTAAAGGGAGATGTGCATGATATCGGTAAGAATATCGTATCTATCGTACTGGCATGTAACAATTATGATATTATTGACCTGGGGGTGATGGTGCCTCCTGAGAAGATTATTGAGACGGTGATCCGGGAGCAACCCGATATAGTAGGGTTAAGCGGGCTGATTACCCCCTCCCTTGAAGAGATGGCTATTGTGGCTGCTGAAATGGAGAAAGCCGGTTTCAGTCTGCCATTGTTGATTGGAGGAGCCACCACTTCAAAGTTGCATACCGCATTGAAGATCGAACCGAAATACAGCCTGGGACCTGTAGTATATGTCAAAGATGCCTCGCAAAGCCCGTCGGCAGTCGCTAACCTGATGAGCCCGGGGAACAGGAGTGATTATATCCGGAAAGTAAAGGACGAGTATTCGGTACTGCGGGAGAATAGTTCACAAAAAGTAGTTGAACTGGTTTCGTTGGCAGAAGCCAGAAAAAATGCATTTACTATTGATTGGAACGGATATGAAGCTGTCGTTCCCAATACATTGGGGAAGGTGAAACTGGATCATATCCCGATGGGGGAGATCACGCCTTATATCGATTGGAAGTTCTTCTTCCATGCATGGAATATGTCTGCCAAATTCCATACTGTTACCAGGACAGAGCGTACCAAAGAGGCCCGTGCTACCTGGATTGCCGGATATCAGGAAGATGATCGTGAAAAAGGAAGAGAAGCAGAAAAATTGTATGACGATGCGATAGATATGTTGCAGAAGTTCACAATGGACGACGTCAATTATATAAGAGCGGTTTTCGGAATCTATGAAGCATATAGTGAAGATGATACTGTTTTCATAAATGGAATTTCTTTCCCGTTCCTGCGGCAGCAAAAGAAGAATGATAAGAATGAATACTTCTGTCTGAGTGATTTTATTGCTCCGAAACATGCGGGGAAGAAGGATTATATCGGTGCTTTTGCCGTTACTGCCGGAGCCGGGGCGGAGAAACAAATAAGCCGTTATGAGGCTGAAGGTGATGAGTATGCTGCCCTATTGATGAAATCCTTGCTTGATCGGCTTGCGGAAGCTGCCACTGAGTGGCTGCATGCGAAAGTGCGCCGTGAGTATTGGGGGTATGCGGCTCAAGAGAATATCTCCATTGGAGAGATGTTTGCCGTGAAGTATAAAGGAATACGTCCCGCAGTGGGTTATCCATCTATTCCCGACCAGACTGTAAACTTCCTATTGCATGATGTGCTGGATACCCCCGAAATTGGCATTTCGCTTACTGAAAATGGAGTGATGTATCCCAATGCGTCAGTCAGTGGCCTTTTCTTTGCCCATCCGCAATCTAAATATTTTGCAATAGGAGAGATTTCAGAAGAACAGGTAACCGATTATGCGCAACGCAAGAGTGTAACACCGGATGAGATCCGTAAGTTCCTGCTGGCTAATTTGGCATAGTTCACAGAAAGGTTTTGTATCTTTGTACGCATAATCCAGAGATATCATGCGAAGTTTCGGAAGTGATAATAATTCCGGTGTAGATCCGGAAATCATGCAGGCTCTGATAAGTGCCAATAGTGACCATACCATAGCTTATGGTGATGACCCGTGGACTGCGGAAGCACAGGAAACTCTTCGTATACTGCTTGGAGAGAAAGAAGTGGAACCCTTTTTCCTTTTCAATGGAACGGGTGCCAATATAGTAGCATTAGAAGCCTGTACCTTACCGTTTCATTCTATTCTTTGTGCTTCTACTGCCCATATTGCGGTGGATGAATGTGGAGCACCTGTGAAGTTGACAGGTGCCGCTTTGAAAGAGATTCCCACGCCGGACGGAAAGCTTACACCTTCTTTGGTGCTGCCTTATCTGCATGGATTTGGAGTTGAGCACCACTCCCAGCCGAAGGTGATCGCTATTTCACAGACCACTGAATTGGGAACTGTTTACACCCCGCAAGAGATAAAAGTGCTTGCCGACCTGGCACATAATCATGAGATGTATCTTTTCATGGATGGTACACGTATCGCCAATGCTTGCGCTGTACTGGATGTCTCACTAAGAAACATAACTGTGGACGCGGGGGTAGATATCTTTACGTTAGGAGGAACAAAAAACGGACTCATGTTAGGTGAAGTGCTTATTGCGTTGCGTAAGGAATTAGCTGAAAATATAAAATATTACCGGAAGCAGACTACCCAATTATATTCCAAGATGCGGTTTATCTCTGCACAATTCATCCCATATCTAAAGAAAAATATCTGGCTGGAAAATGCGAGAAAATCGAATAATGCAGCGCAGAAACTTTATAAAGAGATAAGTTCGATAGAAGGGATAAAATTCACGCAATCGGTACAGTCGAATGCGCTCTTTTTTATTCTGTCCCGTGAGATTGCAGAAAAGTTGCGGGAGCGTTACTTCTTTTACGATTGGGATGAGTCGCGGAACGAAGTACGTCTCGTATGTTCATGGGATACCACTGATGAGGATATCCGTGATTTTGCCTGCTACCTGAGAGAGTTAGTGAAAAGAGAAAAGTGAAAAATTAATAGTGAATAGAAAGTCCTTCGGTCTTAATTTTTAGTTTTTAAATTAAATAAAGATATATGTTCGATTTCTTAGATGTTTACCCCTGGTTGCTACCGATTATGATATTTTTCGGTCGTATTTGTGATGTGACGCTCGGTACTCTGCGCATTATTTTTGTGTCGAAAGGTGAAAAATATAAAGCACCGCTTATTGGCTTTTTTGAAGTATTTATCTGGATCGTAATTATTTCACAAGTACTTGAACGGGCGAATGACCTGCTCTCTTATGTGTCGTACGCAGGAGGGTATGCAACCGGAAATTACGTGGGAATATTGCTTGAAAACAGAATTGCTTATGGGATTATACTCTGTCGCATTTACACGCAAAGGAACGGGAAAGAGTTAATTCAAAAATTGAATAAGATGAATATCGGTGCTACGATGACGCATGGTACCGGTTCTACCAATGAAGTGGATATTATAGAGACCGTTGTCGACAGGAAAGAGATGAAAACTCTGGCACGTTTGCTTACAGAGTTTGATGCCAATATTTTCTATGTGGTGGAGGATGTACGTACCAAAAAAAACGGTATTTTCCCAAAACGGAAAAGTATCCTGACACGTTGGAGGGTTGGGAAATAAAAGGCCGGGTTACAAGTTCTCCGGCTGTGTCTTTTTCGCCTCTTGCCAAAACATTTCCATTTCTTCCAGCGTCATATCGTTTAATGACCGTCCCTGTTCTTTCACCTTCTTCTCCATATAGTCGAAGCGATAAATAAATTTCCGGTTGGTGCGCTCCAAAGCATTATCGGGATTTATTTTATAGAGACGGGCTGCATTGATGATGCTGAAGAGCATATCTCCGAATTCGGCTTCCATCCTGCTGTTGTCCATTTTTTCGATTTCGACTTCCAACTCACCTAACTCCTCTTTTACCTTATCCCATACATCGTGACGTTGGTTCCAGTCGAATCCTGCATTGCGTGCCTTGTCCTGAATTCGGTAGGCTTTTACCAATGAGGGCAGGGAAGCCGGTACACCCTCCAATACCGATTGCTTCCTTCCTTTTTCTTTT
Organism: Proteiniphilum sp. UBA5384; assembly: GCF_002410825.1. GTDB lineage: Bacteria > Bacteroidota > Bacteroidia > Bacteroidales > Dysgonomonadaceae > Proteiniphilum. Next base: position 74,947 of record NZ_DHOS01000034.1, read on the forward strand.
AGTTTAATTTGTTCCCACGATTGTTCCACCATACCGGCAGAATCGGCTTTTTGGTCACCAAAGACATGTGGATGACGGAAAATAAGTTTGTCGCATAGCGCATTACAAACATCGGCTATGTCAAATACATCTTTTTCTTCCCCAATTTTGGCATAGAAAACCACATGCAGCAACAGGTCTCCCAATTCTTTTTTGATTTCGCTGTTGTCATTGTTGAGGATGGCTTCCGCCAGTTCATATGTCTCCTCAATGGTGTTGGCCCGGAGGCTTTCATTGGTCTGTTCCCTATCCCATGGACATTTTGCCCGCAACTCATCCATAATGTCGAGTAAGCGCTCGAATGCTTCTATTTTTTGTTCTCTGCGTTTCATAATTAAGAATAGATACAAGAGCCAGAAACCAGGATACGAGATATTTTACTCCTTTATTCGCAATCTTTCAGCTCTTATCCCGTTTTACATATAAAAAAGTCAGAGGCAGTTTTGAACTGCCTCTGCAATACTGTTGAGAGTTATTTCCTGAAATTTTTGAGACCCTCCTGAAGAAAATCCAGATATTTATCCACATTCTCGTCGTATGCATACGAGTGGCTTAATGGTTTTCCATCATGGTCAAGAGCTATATAATAAGGTTGTGCATTTGCACCGAATTTATGACGTTGCAGGTAACTCCATTTGTCGCCGATCGTCTTCAATCGTGTAGTCCTGCCATTCTCGTCCACTTCGATAATTTCAGGCAATTTTGTTTTATCATCCACCATCAGTGTAATAAGGACATACTCATTGTCGAGGATATCTTTCACTCGCGGGTCGGTCCATACCGATGCCTCCATCTTGCGGCAGTTGACACATCCATATCCGGAGAAATCTATCAAAATCGGCTTATTCTGCTGTTTTGCCAATGTAATGCCGGTTTCATAATCCAATGTCTGGGCATGTACTTCTCCGTCGTACAGGTTGAAATCCTGTGTGTATAGGGGAGGCGAAAAAGCACTGATCGCTTTAAGTGGTGCACCCCATAATCCGGGAACCATATAAATGGCGAATGCCAGTGATATGATTGATAGGAACAGACGGGGAATGGTTACATGAGGTACGTCGCTGTCGCCGGGGAATTTGATTTTTCCGAGGAGATATATTCCTAGCAGGGTAAAAATTACGATCCAGAGTACCAGGAATACTTCCCGGTCGAGGATTCCCCATCCGTATGCCAGATCGGCTACAGAAAGGAACTTGAGGGCTAATGCCAACTCCAGGAATCCTAATACCACTTTTACTGAATTAAGCCAACCGCCCGATTTGGGCATTGTGCTGAGCCATGAAGGGAAAATGGCGAATAGTACGAATGGAATAGCGAGGGCAATAGCAAAGCCAAACATACCGATCGCAGGTCCAAGGATGCTTCCCGATACGGCGGCTTCTACCAGCAATGTACCAATGATGGGACCTGTGCAGGAGAAAGATACCAATACCAGGGTAAAGGCCATAAAGAATATACTAAGCGCACCGGATGTCTTGTCTGCCTTTTCATCCATCTTGTTGGTCCACTTGGAAGGAAGTACCAGTTCAAAGCCTCCAAAAAAAGCGATAGCAAAAAAGACCAGCAAGGCAAAGAAAATGAGATTGAACAGTGCGCTGGTAGCCAAGTTATTCAACGCACTGGCTCCGAATATTGCGGTGATGAGCAATCCCATTACCACATAAATCACGATGATAGCAACGCCATAGATAAGAGCTTCCGTGACCGCTTTTTTCTTTTCTGTCTTATTCCGTTTGAGGAAAAAGCTGACAGTCATAGGAATCATGGGCCATACACAAGGAGTGATCAATGCGATCAATCCTCCGGCAAATCCTGAAATTAATATCCAGAAAAGCGACATACCGGCTGTGCTGCCTTTCATGCCGAAATCTTTCAATTCCTCGATTACAGGTGTCCAGAGCAAGTCGCTGTCGACCGGTATAAAGGAAGATACGATTGACGGGGCTGCAATCCCTGCTGAGTCTGCCACGTTATCTTCAACCGTTGAAAGTGTTGTTTCAGCAGCTGTAGTGTCAATCGGTTTCTCCTCCTGTTTTTGTTCGGGAGCAGCTGTAGTTGTTACCGTAGCCGGTAGTTGCGCTGCGGAGAATGAAAAATCGTGTGGCAGTGGAGGAGTACAACTGGTATCGTCGCATGCCTGTGCGCGTACATCCCCTTGTATGGAAAAATTCTTTTTGTCAGTCACTTTCAGGCGCTGTGCAAAACGGGCACTGTTTTCGAAAGTACCAATGTTCATCTGGAAGATGTTGTCGTACTTCACCGTAGCCTGTTTGCCTATAGCGTGGAATTTATCCACGGGTTCGGCGCCCGTGATTTTGTCAAAACTGAGTTGTGTGGGTGTAGGTCCGCCATCAGGAATTTCGGCATCATAAAGGTGCCATCCCTGTTTCACTTTGACATCTGCTATCAGATCGATCTCTCCATTGCCTTTGTCCTCCAATGAAAAACTCCAAACCAATTCATCCTGTGCAAAAGCAAGCGTAGCGAAGAGGAATAAAAAGCTTAAGAGACAAGTCTTTCGTTTCATATAAAATTATTTTTATTGGTATGGAATTTGCTATTAATCGCGTCTTTTTGAGAAAACGGTTTTATGCTCATTTCATATGTTTTGCTTTATTTTGGCATTTAGAGCTTGAATAATGAATTGAATTGACGATTTGACAATCATTTTTTGACAAATTGATGTAATGATGCGTTATTAAGTCAATATGCAGCCCCATAAAGCCTTACTAATCTTTCAAATTAGTGGACAAAGTTAATAAACCGATTTTGATATTCTAAGTTAATATTGGTTATAAAGAGTTTTGCATAGTTAAATATATAAAGGTTGTGGAACACAAGACTACTCCGGCAATAGGCTATATTGAACCTATTGCCGGAATAATTTTTTATTGGAGTAATAAAGGTGTACCTGAAATTAAAGTTTATTCTGCAAACAGTTCATTGAGTTTGTTGGAAAAGTCTTCGCCCCGCAGGTTTTCTGCTACAATAACTCCTTCGTTATTGACGAGATAGGTTGTGGGGATAAGTTGCACGCCATAAGTGTCTGCTATCCCGTTTTCATCGATGAAATTGTGCCAGGGAAGCTTTTCCTCTTTCAATGCTTTTTCCCAGTCCTCCCTTTTCTGGTCGATGGAAATGCTAACGATATCAAATCCTTTCGCACCGTGACGTACATATTCACGCTTGAGATTTGGAATTTCTTTGCGGCAGGGAGCGCACCACGAGGCCCAGAAATCGATCAGTACATACTTTTTCTCCTTACAGAGATCCGCAAGCGTTAAATCTTTTCCCTGTTCATCTTTTACCGTAAATGGGGGGGCTTTGGAACCGATTTTTCCTACAGGATATATTTCCTCATGTACTTTTTGTCCGTAGTAACTGTCTTTTGCTGTTTGTGAGAGGGTTTCATACCATTGCCGGTCTTCGTCGGAAGAGCGCAGATAAGAGGTGAAAGTAATCATCATGAGTGGACCCCAGAATGTTTCTTTATTCTCTTCGACCACCTGTTTATAAGTATTACTTACAGTTTCGAAAAAGTTATGTTCAGCCTGTTCAAAAGCTTTATATTCGTCGGAACTCCTGAGGGAATCTGTCTTAGTCTTGTCTTTTGCTATTCTTGCCTGTCCTAAATTTTCCAGCAGATCTTTGTACTCTGCATGATAATCATCATAAAGTTGATTCAATTGCTCTTTGGTTGAGTATAGTTTATGATAGTAATCTGTTAATGGAGATCCTTTTATGGTGAGATCAGATATTTTATATTTTTCTTCCATTTTTTCTGCCTTGCCGGTAATGTCAATTTTTCCGTTCTCTACCATCATCAGGCCAGCATAAGAGTCTCCCACTACCAGGTGTACTGCGCGTGGTTCTTCTTCTGCAATACCTTTGAAGACAAATTTTCCGTCTACAACGACAGTATCGGTAAGTGGTTTCTCTTTTTTATGGCTGACCGGAATGAGTTGTACTCCGGTTCCTTCTTCAAGACCTTGGATTTGTCCGGTTATCACATAGGATGTTGCCGGTTTTGGGCTACACCCGACAAGTGTCACTATTCCAATGACAGCTAAAAGTAATTGTTTTGTTTTCAATGTGTGCATATTATTTAGAATTTTGTTGTTATCGATTTTATTTTCCCAAATCCGGTAGTAATATGTGGGTTTGAGTGTGTTGGAGCAAATATTGCTCCCCATTGCTGTCTTGCTAAACCGGAATAAGCATCGACTTCAAATTCGACTAATTTTCCGGTTTTGCCGCTTTCGTTCCATACTCCTATCCATAATACTGCACCTGCTGTGGGGAATCCTCCTCCGGCGTGTCCGGCAAACACGCTGATGCAGGTCACTTCTTCGTCCGCCGCACATTCATATAGTGTGGTGGAATTAATCTGGCCTGATGAGGGCGTGAAAGAATATACGCCCTTGTCGGTTGCATAGAAAAACGCCGTGCCATTGATGTTTGCATCGAAAAACTTGAGATTCCTAATGTTCGTGCATCCGCTCAGGTCGATGATTGAGTTAACGCCATTTCCACTCAAATCGCCATCGTCAATCACATTATAGAAATTGAGAATATAGAGATAGGGAGAGCCTTCGTCTTCCAGAATGGCATATGTCTTTCCTCCCTCTCCCCCTTTTATTGCCCACGGGTTGGAAGGTAGACGTTTGGCGTTGATATAGGCGTCGGGGATCGTATTCATAAACTCACCCACTTCAGTTGCCATCGAGAAATAGGGGCGGAACCCGAGCGATTTTTCGTCAAAGATTACTTGATCGGAGTTGATAGCACCCGAGATAGCTCCATAGGAAGCTCGGGTGCGGTCACTCAGAAATGGCGATGCTGAATAATCGCCGCCAATAGGCGCCGAGAACTTGCGGTCGTTTGTCTTGTTGGTATAAAGTACATGCAATTTACCGTTATTGACCAGAAACTCGCAATTATTGATATAGTTCAAAGCCTGCGGTTTATATGAGGGAGTGTTATAAAACATTTGATCCCAATCTTCCATCAATTCCAATCCGGCTGTATTTAAACGATAACCGCCCTGTTCGGTAAAGACATAGTAATAATCCTGTCCATAACTGATGAACAGGGGCTTTCCGGGTAACATCTCCCCCCGGGTTGTTTCACTGTAATAATTCGGAATCATAGAATCGTCCCCATAAATAAGGCATAGTTGGCTGGTATAAAAATCAATATCACTTTGCCTGTCGTATTCCGAGAGGATATACACTCCCTCGCGTGCTCCGGGTTTGTTTACCCTGAAATAGGAAAATAGCATTTGTGCTGAAAGTCCCCGTACAGTGTCGGTTACGAGTAGTCCTGAATTATACCATCCCGGTTGGTGAGTTACTTCCCATTCCACTTCAAGCGTACGGGCGATCGTATCCGCTTTTGGATAAACCATTGCATTCCCCACTTGCACCGCCTCATAGGGGTATGGATAAGTGATCCACGCATACTTCAGATTCTCAGGATGCGCATACTTTACTCTCGGGGCCATGCGGATGGTATCGCCCGGATTGTAGATCATCACAAAGGCGAAACGGTCGGCGTTTCCCACTGTATCTATTTCAATTATACTTACTTGCTCCTCCTGAAGATAATCGTAATTGCCATCGTCCTTATAGCACGAATAGAAAACCAACAGAACGAAAAATGCTAAAAAAATATATATATTCTTCATCTCTAAACAATTGATAAATGAGAAATAAAATTCTACGGTCTAAAAATTGACAAGTTGTCCGTTTTCATCTTTTAGTGGATTACCCGGATGCGCCTCGTTGTAAGTAGTGAGTGCGTTTTTCATCACAATACGGTAATTATTGAGTTGTCCCCATGTCATGGTGTTTGTGTCAAATTCCCCGATTCCCAGCGTGTCAATGATAAACCGGAATTTTGTAAGGCTGAATGTACCGAAGAATTCAGTCAATTCGTCCCAATTACGGGGTCTACTGAGCATATCATTCCATTTTATTGTAAATCCGTTGTGTTCTACGACTCCGGTTTTGAAGTCACCTGAATCGGCAATCCTTATCCGTAGGCGGACATTTTGGGATGATAGGTTGGAGGTGCGTTTCAGTACTACATTGAACGGGACTGAATAAGTGTTTGCCGGCACTTTGATTTCAGTTGGGCAGAGATATTGCTCCGGTAGTGCTGTTGTTTCGGACAGGACAACTTCAAGTTTCACCAATCGGTCGTTTGGGGTAGTTTTCCCCATGATAAAAAGTGTCATGTTCATCGCTGTTTCAGTGACCGATGAGGGGTAAAATGCAAATGAATAGTCGAGGGAATCTGTTCCCAATGCCCATTCATAAGGGCCTTCCAATCTTGCGCGTGCTTCATCCTGATAGTAAAAGCTTTCATTTTGGCAGGAAAGCAGAAGAATGGAAAGAAATGCGGGTAATACATATTTCATGACTTTGCTCCTTTGTGTTTTAATTTGATTCCACATGATTCATCATTATTTTCTATTTCCAAATTCAATTTCATTGTCCGGCATCGGTAGCACATACACATCGTTTCCGGCGTTTATGGCTGCGCCTTCTATGTGGGTTGCATTGCGGCGTTTGTAATAATAAAACATGTGTCCTTCACCAAGAAACTCTTTATGGTATTCTTTTCTGACCTCATCGTCGAGTTCTTCAGCCGAAAGATTGTCGGAGAGAGGGAAATTATCCAGATTACGGGCGTCCCGGACAAGATTCAGTAGTTCGGCCGCACGTGCCGCATCACTGTCTTTTAGTATCTCCGCCGCAATATAATATATTTCCGTTTTACGGATGACCGGCAGAATGTTATTGAATTTTCCGGCTTCATATTGATGGTATTTCCAGAAATATTTGCGTTCACCTTCGTAGGCAAAGCCTTTCAACATACGGTAGTCGTTTCCGTAACCCTTGGATGTTCTTTCAAAGATCTGATCCGCTTTTTCTTCCGAGGGAGTCAATGTATTGCTTCCCGCCGCTGAAGTGAAGTAATACCTTACGATATTATCCAGATTGTTGATATTTAAACGGAAAATGATTTCTTCACTGAAAATACGGTTGCATTCATATTCATAAGTTGTTTCAACCGACGTAAAATGTGTCCATCCGAAACTGGTTGTAGATGGATCAGAATCGACCTCTATAAACATATTGGCGTACTTTAGAGCATTTGTTTTATCACCTTTATACATATATGCGCGGGTTAACGTAGCCATGGCAGCCCAATAATTGAAATATTTTTTTCGTTCCCAACGCTCTGTATATGTGAGATTTGCATGGTCGAGGATCGGATCGGCCTTCAAAAGCTCCATTGATTGAATCAAGTCGTTGATTATCAGGTCCAATGTTTGATTTACCGATAATTGGTTGGTAGTTTCCTTCCCGTAGTGCGTGACATAAGGTACAGCCGGCGCATCAGGTGATGCGGAAGGCGCGGGCGAGAACAGGCGCAGCATGTCAAGATGCAGGAAAGCCCTTAATCCGAGTGCTTCACCCTTATATGCATCCTTGTTGCTTTCACTGAACAGGTCCGGGTCGGCAGTATCGATATATTGAAGCAGAATATTTAGATTTGCAATGCAATTATAGGTTGCCGACCAGGCAGAATTAATGATGTTCTTCGTGTTGATCTCACTATAATTATATTCTGCCGCATAGCGGTAAATGCTGTTCGTGAGCAGATCATAGTCTTGTGAAAGAACAGAAACTAATCCGAAACTCATATCTCGTCCATACATTGGTATTTGTGACATCTGGGAATACACTCCGGTCAACTGGTCGCGAAATCCCGCTTCGTTGCTGAAATGCAAATCAGCCACAATTTCTGATTTCGGGCGCACATCGAGCCAGTCGGTGCAGGCCGGGGATATCAGAAGTGGAATTATACATACTATTTGAATGATACTTTTTTTCATAATGATTTTTATATTTTCAATTAAAAAACTGCCTGCAAAGCCACAGAAATCGTTCTTGCAAAAGGATAAGAAGTTCCCCGTTCGGTTTTTACAGAGGATATAACGAAAGCATCGTTCATATAAGCGCTAATTTTCAGTCGTTCAAGGAACGATGATTTCAAAAATGAGTGATTACGGAAATCATAACTAACCATAATCGAAGAGAGTGTCAAAGTGTTATAATCCATGACAAACCGGGAAGTCGGTCGAGTGTATGATTTATCGGAAATGGCTTTATACAGCGCCACATCGCCCGCATTTTGCCAGCGGTCGGTGAATACGCGGCGATCGACATTATAGCGTACATCGGCATTCTCCACCTTGTCGATAAGTGTGGAATTATATATTTGTCCGCCCAGACGGTAGTTAAATGTGGCGCTCACGCCAAATCCGTGAATATCAGAATTGAACCCGAATATTCCGTTGTATTTGGGCTGTGTGTCACCGCAAACAACTTGGTCGGCTACATCCCATTCGTAAGTCACACTTCCATCGCGTTTCAGGAAAATTTCCTTGCCGTTCACAGGATCGATGCCGAGCGAAGGGACAGCCCAAATGGCGTTCATCGACCGGCCTTCCTCGTAACGGACCGATGGGCGGGTAATGTTCGAAACATCCTCTGAATCATCGTCCTGCTGTTTTAAAGCATCCTGTTCTTCGTTGAATTTCCGGAGACTGTTGGATATCTTCTTGATTTTATTCTGGTTACGGGCGACAGAGGTAAAGACGTTAAAATAACTACGGGTTTTGTTTTCTTCCCAAACCCGAAAATTAAGATAGGCTTCGAATCCCTTATTTTGTGTTTCACCCATATTCTCGCGGTAAGTGCTGAAACCTGTCGATTCCGGCACAGTGATATCGGTCAGCATGCTTTGAGTGGTGGACGTGTAATAGTCAAACCGTCCGCTGAAGCGATTTTTCAGAATGGCGAAATCAAAACCGGCACTGTTGTCGAATTTCTTCTGCCATTGCAGGTCGGGATTCGCAAGACCGACTAGATAGGAGCCGATCAATCCGTTATAGGAAATATTAGCGTAATATTTCAGCGTTGCAAGTGCTTCATAAGTAGAGAACCCCTGCGAACCGGTATAACCTGTGGACAGTCGCAATTTAAACAGATCCAACCAGGAAGCATCTTTCAAAAACTGTTCCTCGTGCAGATTCCAACCACCTCCGAGTGACCAGAATGAACCCCATCGGTTGTTGGCCCCAAATTCCGAAGAGCCTGTCAACCGATAATTTGCGTCGAACAAATAGCGGTTATCAAATGAATAATTGATTGAACCGATACCGCCCACACTGCGCGAAATACCTTCTGAACCGGTCGGTTTTCCGGTTGTGGAGTCATATTGTACGCCGAAAGTAATATCGTTCATATTGTCGTTGGGAAACCCCTCCGCTTTTACAACGGCATTGGAGTGGGTGTAGCTGGTAAAATTTGCCTGAGCGTTAAAAAATAGTAGATGCTTGTTGATCTGGATGGAGTAGTTGATTCCGAGATCACCGTTGATATTCATACTTTCTCCATTAAGTTTTGTGTATGAACCTTTCTTGAACAAGTCCTCCGTACCATAATTGATAAAATCGGTATGAGAGGCGGGGCGAAAATCGTCGTTTTGATTGACATATTTGGTTATTCCCAATCTGCCGGTCAGTTTCAGATAACGCTGCAAGTTCCATTCGGTATAAAAATTATTTGTAATATCGGTATACTTTCTTGCATACAGTGTGTTTATGGAGGAGTTCCAAAGAGGGTTAGCCGATTTTGTGCCTCCATCGATAAAACTATAACTCTGCATCATTTTTCCTTTTTCGTCGTATAACCTGTAATAAGGATTCATTAGTGTATATTCGGAAAAACTGCCGTATGGTGAATCGTTGGCATTGTTATTAGTGATTGTCAGTCGGTTACGGAACTGGAAGTTTTTCAGCCGGTAGGAGAGTGTTATACCCCCTGAGAATGTTGTGCGGTCAGAACCTTTCATTGCACCTTTTATATTATTGAATGAAAGGTCTATGCCGTAAAGCATGTATTGATCCCCTCCTTCGAGGTATAAAGCATGTTTCTGTCCCACGCCGGTGCGTATGGGTTGTGCTTTCCAGTCGGTATCAACTCCTGCAAGCACTTCCCGTAGTTTCTTCTCGTATTGTTGACGATATGCCAATTGCGTGACGGCATTATCACTGTAATAAAGTCCGGCAAGCCTTTCCACTTCAAGTTTCTCAGCGGCATTTGTCAGATCGTAACTTGTCAGGTCCGGTATTTCAATGTTTGCGCTACCGTTATAGGTGACTTTCATTTGTCCTGCCGCGGGACGTTTTGTTTCTACAATGATTACGCCATTCGCCGCCTTTGAACCGTAGATAGCCTTTGCCGTGGCATCTTTGAGCAAGGTGACGCTTTCGACCATATTCATATCCAGATCAATAATTTTTGTCAGATTCGTCTCAAAACCGTCAAGGATAAACAATGGCTGGTTGGGATTCGATTCGTATTGTCCTTTCAGGTCGCTGAATCCGGTTTGTCCCCTCATCTGGAAATCGGGCAGAGCATTCGGATTGGACCCCGCACTGAGGTTATCCAACTGCATAAACGCCGGATCTATACTTGTCAGGCTCTGCAAGAGATTTTGATTGCCGATCCGCAGTAATTCCTCGCCCTTCACGGTAGAAACAGAGCCTGTATAAGTGTTTGACCTACGCGTAAATGCTCCGGTTATCACCACTTCCTCCATTTCCCGGGTCGCACTCTTTAACACAATCCGGTAACTGGTCTCATCCGTAAGTGTTATGGTTTGCGTCTCAAACCCGATGTAACTGACTTTAACGGCTTGGGTAGAGCTGGGTAGGTTTATCGAGAAATGACCGTTGACATCGACTACCACCGCTGTAATACTTTCGGTTTTGGTTTGGCTGATTTGCTCGACGTGGGCCCCCGGTAAGGGTTCACCCTCTTCGTCTACGACGATGCCGCTAATCGTGCGCTTAGTGTGGTTATCTTGTGCATTTGCAGTACTGACCGGAAACAAACTAGCCAATATTATGGCAAAAAGCGATAGGATTTTGAAAATTAGAAGTTTCTTTTGCATATTGTCATTTACTTAAAATATGAAGAATGCTGTTTAATATATTTTCATCTTTATTTATTAATTTATCCACCGCAAAAGTAGTATATTGTAATACCCCTTGAAATCGCATAAATATGGTATTTTTATGCATTTTTGATCGATCGGATGAAAGTGTAAAATTGATTTTTTAATCATTAATGACGCTATCTGTGATGGAATAGTTGCAAATTAAAAGATAAAACATTATATTTATAACAAAAAGATTATCCAATAACGGCAATTGCCGTTATTGGATAAAAAACAAGATAATTTTCACACTTATCAATGATTTTTATATAACTCTGTGGTTTTGTTTTTATACTGAGATGGGGTCATTCCGACGGTATTTTGGAATGCTTTGTAAAATGTAGTCATGGAGCTGAACCCCACATCCGATGAGATAGTTTTTAGTGGGATTTGATTTTCGGAATCACTGATCAGTTTCACCGCTTCATTTATCCGGTACTCATTGACGTATTGGGTGAAAGTGAGTGATGTTTGTTGGTTGATGATCTGCGATAAATAGGTGCGGTTCGTTCCCAGCATATCCGCCACCTTTTCTTTGGTTAAAAAGTTATCACGGTAGACGGCTTCTTCACGCATCAATCTTTCTAACTGTAAAAACAAACTCATACTTTTTTCCTCGGTTAACGATGACAAAGGATACTTCTTCTGCGATTCCTCCGGGTTGACGCCGGTTTGGGGATCGTTATCCGTTTCTAGCTCCCGTAGTTTTTGCTGCATTTGTTTCTCACGGCGAATGTGAGCTTGATATTGATGCACAATAGTGGCAAAAAAGCGGTTTCTGCGCCAGATGAAATAAATAAGGGACAACACGATGAGGAAGAACGCGATCAATGAAGTGATGAATAATTGTTCATTTTTTGTTTTTTGCAACAGGTTTAATTTCACTTCTTTTATTTCGTTTTCCCTGCGTTCCGTATCGTATTTCATGCGCAAATCACTAAGGGCACGTTCTTTATCGGTGTTGAACAGGCTCTCGCTTTCTGTCTGGAACCTGCGTTGCCATTCTAACGCTCGGTCATACTCTCCTTTGGATTCGTAGCATAACGATAACTCCTTCTGTAATTTGTCTCTGTAGATGGGGCTGTTCTCAGTATATGTTAGTTCTAGCGCTTCCTCCAATGCAGGGATTGCTCTATCCATGGCTTGTTTTTCATGCCATGCTCTCGCATATCCGTAAAGGGTATAAACAATAGACGAAGTTTGCGCTTTATCCTTTGCATCCAACCCCCTTTCGAAATATACAATGGCTTCATCGGTATTTCCCTGTGCCAGTAAAATATGCCCATATAGGGCGTAGATATTGGTTTGATCGTAAAAATCATTTTGTTTCGTCAAAAATTCAGCCTCTTTGATGTATTGTAAGGCTTTTTCATAATCGTCGCACAAGTAGTACATATATGCCGTGTTTACGGACGCAGCGAAAATGTGATAGGGATTGCTCTCCTTATGCCCTCTTTCATAAGCTTCTAGTGAATACGAAAGGCCGACAGGGTCATCTTTCAGATAATAAATGCCGGATATGTTGATGAGCAAAATGGTATGTAGTTGGCTGTATCCTGAGCGCTCCGCCGCCGCAATTCCCTGAAAAAACAGGTCGATAGATCGATAGTAATCTTTTTCGATATTGGCGGCGTATAACCCCAATCCATTATAGACGGAGCAAAGCGCCGAATCGTTTTGATTGCTTTCGGCAATGGCTTTTGCCTGATGGAGATTTGCTGTTGCTTCTTTTTTATTGCCCTTCATCATATTTGCCTGACCTAATACTATGTGGGCATAAAGCAGGGCATAGTCGTAATCTCCCGATTGATAACCAATGTAAAGCAGTTGCTCACCATATCGAATGGCCTCATCGTAATTGGCCTGGTGTAAATAGAGGAAACTGATTTCTTTCAGCGCTTTTGTGTCTTGAGGATTTTTCTGTAATAAATCTTTTTGTAAGCCTATCGCTTCAGAAAATTCATTTTGGGCATACGTGTAACCAGTGAAAAAAAAACAGCACAGGATAATTGACAGTAATCTCATGATTCTTTTGCTATATCTCAACCTCCGCCACTATTTCCGCCATAAAATGGTAGAGGTCTGCTATCTGTGAGAAATCCTCCATTAACTGAAGCGCGATGGCTTCGTTGAACAGCCGTTTGTCCGTCAGGGGCAGGGTTCTGACCACATATACGGTCTTGCGTTGCATCCATGGCTGATAGAATTCGGGTAGGTCATTGGACAGTAGGCGCTTATAGGGCTCTCCGGCGACCTCGAACCCTGTATCCAATGCTATTTGTGCCATTTTCCTGAATGATCCGGGACTGTATCCGATCTCCTCTCTCAGATGGTCTATTACTTTCCGTTTAGGCATGAAAAGCCCCATCCCGTACATGAAATATTCGGCGCTGAATTCGGCAAAATAGCCGGGGAAATTTTCCCAATGGGTGGTCATACGCTGAAAATTCAGCCACATGCTGGTTTTGTACGGGGCTTTATTTGAAGAGAACCGGATGTCGCGATAAATGCGGGAAAGCATTTTTATCGGTCTCAGGTCGAACATCGGGTCAATATTGTACATGGCTGGCGAAAGCATGGCTCCCAGTGAGCGGAATGGCTCCAGCAGTACTTCTTGATAAACGGATTTACGTTCGTCAAACCATTCTTTATAATTATTCTCTTTCAACTCCTGTAAAAACCGTACGGTTTCGGGTTTAAATCCTGTAAAGGACGAAATCTCTTTCATAAGTATGATTTTTGTATCTTAAATATAAAGGACAAAAAAGGACAAAAATAAAATATAAGATGCAGATACAAGTAATATGTAAAGATATAAGTTTTCAACAATTTGTTCATAACTTTTAGAAAAGAATAGTATCCAAAAATTCCCATAGGAACAAATTACTGCCTACCTTTACAATCCTTTTAGCAAAAACCAATCGAGATGGAAAGACAAAAACGAAAATCTGCGGTAAGAGTAGTAGAAAAAACAGTTGCTGCTCCCGATATTGGAAAGCTGCCTCCTCAAGCGAAAGAATTGGAGGAAGCCGTGTTGGGGGCATTGATGCTTGAAAAAGATGCCTATTCTGTCGTCAGTGAAATTTTACGGCCGGAAAGTTTTTACGATCCGTCTCATCAATTGATTTATGATTCTATTCAGGGGCTTGCCATGCAGCAGAAGCCGGTGGATGTGCTTACGGTGGTAGAAGAGTTGAAGCGTCGTGGCGAGCTGGAGACTGCCGGTGGGGCAGTCTATATTGCCGAATTGTCGGAGAAGGTAGCTTCTGCAGCGCATATTGAATACCATGCCCGTATCATTGCGCAAAAATATATGGCCAGGGAATTGATCTCTTTTTCATCGGATGTATCGCAGCAGGCTTTTGATGAAACGGTGGATGTGGATGACCTGATGCAGGAGACCGAAGGGCGCTTGTTTGAGATCTCTCAACGGAACGTGAAGAAGGATGTAATCCAGATCAATCCGGTTATCAAGGAGGCGATGAACAATATTCAGCTGGCAGCTAACCGGAAAGACGGAATGAGTGGCTTGCCGACCGGTTTTAAGGAGTTGGATAAGTTGACGTCGGGGTGGCAGAGATCCGATCTGGTGATTATTGCAGCTCGTCCGGCCATGGGAAAAACCGCATTTGTGTTGTCCATGGCGAAAAATATGGCACTTGATTATGAACTACCTGTCGGTGTTTTCTCACTTGAAATGTCGAACGTGCAGTTGGTGAACAGGCTGATTGTGAATGTATGCCAGATAAAAGGGGAAAGTATCAAGAGTGGCCGGCTCTCCGAGGATGAGTGGGAGCGCCTTGATAAGAATCATAAGTTTTTGTATAATGCGCCTATTTATATCGACGACACGCCCAGTTTGTCGGTATTTGAGTTGCGGACCAAAGCGCGTCGTTTGGTTCGCGAACATGGTGTGCAAATATTGATTATCGACTACTTGCAGTTAATGAATGCGAGTGGTATGAGTTTTGGTAGTCGTGAGCAGGAGGT
>NZ_DHOS01000034.1:90087-154092 GCF_002410825.1 Proteiniphilum sp. UBA5384
CAGTTTGTCGGTATTTGAGTTGCGGACCAAAGCGCGTCGTTTGGTTCGCGAACATGGTGTGCAAATATTGATTATCGACTACTTGCAGTTAATGAATGCGAGTGGTATGAGTTTTGGTAGTCGTGAGCAGGAGGTGAGCATGATCTCCCGTTCATTGAAGGGATTGGCCAAAGAGTTGAATATTCCCATCATCGCACTGTCGCAGTTGAACCGCGGTGTGGAGAACCGCCAGGGAGTGGAAGGTAAAAGACCACAGTTGGCCGACCTACGTGAATCCGGAGCCATAGAGCAGGATGCCGATATTGTCTGTTTCATTCACCGTCCCGAATATTACCGGATCACTGAAGATGAACGGGGTAACTCTCTGGTGGGTATTGCAGAGATTATTGTGGCGAAACATCGTAATGGACCTACCGGTATCGCCAGTATGCGGTTCGATAATGAATATGCCCGTTTCCAGAATCTTGACGACTATGCGGTGGGGAGGAATTATGTGGAGCGCCCTTCAAGGATGAACGTCCATTCCAAGCCGGCCGAGTCACCGGCGGATTCCTCTTTTCCCTCATCCGGCCTTGTTCCTCAGGGAAATGACCCATTGCCATTTTAGGATAATCCAAATAATATTTCTATTTTTGTGCGTTAAACGTTCAATTTCATTGGGTGTTTTCTTGCTATGGCATAGTATAAGCAAGTTTATCCTTTGCTCATTTGGCTTAACGAAAACATTCAATTACATAAGTTGTATAAGAACCCCATGTTAATGGGGTAGATATAGATAATATTCTTATTATGAGTAAAATATATGCGGTTCTCCTTCTCTTGTGCGTAACTCTTTTTTCTCTTCCGGCGCAGGATTTGAACTATCAGACTGTAGTGGTGGATGGACAGACCTATTACGAATATACCGTTCAGTCCGGAGAAGGACTCTATGCCGTATCTCGTATTTTCTCGGTTTCCGTAGCCGATATCTTGCGCCATAACCCCGGTGCGGAGAGAGGCTTATTGAATGGTCAAAAATTATTGATCCCGGTTAGCGGACAGAACAAGAGAAAGACGGCATCGTTGTCGCGGACTGATGTCTCCCGGGCTTCCCCGTCTCCGGTACTTGACCAGAATACTACCTTCCCGCATACTGTGGCTATAGGGGAAACCGTATTCAGCATATCTAGGATGTATCATACGACTGTAGATGAAATATACCGGCTTAATCCCGGAGCGAGGGAGAAAATCAGTGAAGGACAGGTACTGGTCATTCCTCAACGTCGGGTTATCAGTAAAGAGAAAGAAGAGAACTATCGCTTTCATACAATACTTCCGAAAGAAACTCTATATTCCGTATCAAGGACCTACTCGTTGAAACCGGAAGACGTGATGCGGGCAAATCCCGGATTATCAGTAGAAACTTTCCGGATAGGGAAAACCATTCGTATACCATTCTTTGAGTCGTATGAGGTGGTACTGCCCTATGAACAGCAGACCACTAATATCCTTCATAAAGTGCGGCAAGGCGAGACTCTTTACAGTATAGCCAAGCAATATAATGTGGAAGTGCAGGATATTGAACATTTGAATGCCATACTGTTGGGAGGATTAAAGACCGATATGGAAATATTAATTCCTGTAAAGAAAAGTGTAGTGGAAGGAGATTCCGGACCGGGAGCCAATGAAGCAAACCGATTGCTTAGCCGGTCATTTTCTTCAGAGAAAGTCAATGTAATGAAAGTGGGACTGCTACTCCCGTTTTTGGATGAGACAAAAGGGTCACACCTGCGTCTTCAGGAATATTATGAGGGATTCTTGCTGGCAGTAGAAAAAATGAAAAATCAAGGAGCCAGTATAGAGTTATTTGTTTTTGAGATTGGTAAGGGAGATGATACCCGGAAATTGAGTAGTTTGCTGGGTACATTGGAAATGCAATCCCTTAACCTTATTATTGGAGGAGTAAGTGACGCCCAGATCAAGTTGCTTTCTGATTTTTCGATCTCTCATGATATAAAATATGTGGTTCCCTTTTCGCAGACCAACGCAGAGGTGCTGAACAATGGAAATATATTCCAGGTGAACCCGATGAAGGAGATGACTTATACGAAAGCTTCTTCGGTTTTCGTACAGACGTTTCGCAATGAGAATATCATTTTCGTACAGGGCGGCAGCAACGATAAGAATGATTTTGTTTCTTTGCTGCAAAACGACCTTCGAAAGAATAACGTCAGGTATGAGAATTTGAATACAGCTACAACACTGAGTACTGCCGTTCTTCCCCTGTTAAGCCGAAATAAAGAAAATCTTATTGTTCCCGTCAGTGGAGATTCTGGCTTTCTCCGCCAGATAATCGATGAATTGAAGAAAGTCCAGGAGTCCGATTCCAGTTTGATTATCACCCTCTTTGGATATCCCGATTGGCAGACATATACCAGTCTAAAAAATGATTACGCCTTGTTTGGTACTTATATATTTGCTCCTTTCTTTGTGAATGACCAGGATAACAATGTGGAGGATTTTAAAACCAACTTCCGTAAATGGTATGGCAGAGACCTATTGGACACTTATCCCAGTTATGGGATGTGGGGATACGATACCGGATTGTTTTTCCTGACAGCCCTCCAGAGGTATGGTAATCATTTCGAGCATAGTATTGAACAGGTGAAGGTGAATTCACTCCAGTTCCCGTTCCATTTTGTAAGACCCAATAATTGGGGGGGATTTATTAATTCCGGTTTGTATTTCATAAATTGGGGTGCAAATGATAGGATTATTAAAACTGATAAAAGCCGATGAAATCCTTTTTATCTTTTATAGTCGTCTGTGTGTCTTTCTATTTGAGTACTTTTCCTATTCAGGCTCAGAGAGAAGTATTCAATGGTGAACTATATCTGGGCGCGGGCGCGGGCGCTACTTTTTCTAAAGTAGATTTTGTTCCCAAAGTGTCGACCGCATTCAAACAGGGAATCTATGGAGGCATAGCCGCAAAGTATATTTCGGAAAGGCATCTTGGACTCTTAATGGAACTCAATTTAGTTCAACGGGGATGGGAAGAGGATTTTGATACTTCGTCGGGTTTTTCTTATAACAGGACACTCAATTATATCGAAATCCCGTTTTTAATGCATGTCTACTTTGGCGAAAAGACAAAATTTATTTTCAATGCCGGTCCAAAAATATCATTCCTTGTGGGAGATAATGAAGTAATGAGTCAGTCTTTGTCTGATTATATGGATCAACAGAGAGCCGATTATCCGGATATGAAAATCGGAATGCAGTATCAAGGAATGAGCGACCCTAAAAAGATGGAATATGGACTGGTTGCCGGGTTAGGAATGGCATTTAAAACCGGAATTGGTGATTTTAATCTTGAAGGACGCTATTATTTCGGATTGGGAGATATTTTTCCGGCCCGTAGTCAGCAAAACGAGGATGATACAGCGTATTTTTCCAGATCGGCATTCCGCATGATTGAAGTAAAACTAACCTATTATGTTCGCATATTTTGATGTGATAATGAGGCTGATGTGGTTGATTTAGATTGAAAGGCTGGTAATTGGCAATTTCTTCCACTGTAATCGCCTTCAAATTTTGTATAACTGAAAAAGTATTGTACTTTTGTTGAACAAAAATAGATGAATATATGTTCATGTATTTGTTTGTTTTGTTCAGTATGATGGATATGCAAAAAGAAATAGGATTGGAAAAGAATAAGATTGACCGTTCTCAATTTGAAGAGGCGGCATATATTCTGAGGGCACTTGCCAATGAAACTCGTTTATGTGTGGTTATGCAGCTTTCTCAGGTCGGTGAAAAGTCTGTAACTGAATTGATGGAGCAGATGGATTGTGAACAGTCTTTACTATCGCATCATCTCACCGATATGAGGGCAAAGGGAATCCTCCGTTGCCGCAAAAGCGGGAAGAATAGTTTTTATTCGCTGACTAATAAGCGATTCTCGAACGTGTTGAAATGTATTATAAGTTGCACGGGAAAGGATGATTTGCTGATCCCGACAAGTCGGGACGAGTAGTGAGATTTGCTGATGGTAAGAATTTTTTTAAGTAAGAGGGTAATAGATAATAATTATATGAAATATTTTTTTAAGAAATACTGGTTGAGGATAGTGGGAATATTGGTCGGATCGTTAGGCGGCTACCTGTATTATTACTATGTGGGATGTGTGAGTGGAACCTGTCCTATTACATCTCGCCCTCATACAATGATAATTTACGGCGGACTGATTGGTTATTTCATTTTTGAACTCTTTTCGGGAGGTAACAAGCCGAAGAAAGTAGAAGGGTTATCGGATAAAAGTATCAAAAAGAGTAATTAATATTATAAAGCAATGAAAAATAATTTTTTAGTGATGGTAATGGTCCTGATGTTCATAGTGGCTTCATGTGGTAATACTAATAGGAAAGCCGCTTCAAATAATGGGGACGAAAATACAACAAAAACAGAAAATAATATGACAACATCAACAAAAACAATCCAATTAACGAGGGCCGATTTTTTGAAAAAGGTGGCCAATTTGGAAGCGAATCCAGACCAATGGATTTATCTGGGAGACAAACCCTGTATCATCGATTTTTATGCCGATTGGTGTGGCCCTTGCAAGATGATTGCACCTATCCTTGAAGAACTAGCCAATGAGTATGAGGATGAAATTTATATCTATAAAGTGGATACCGAGGCAGAGCAACAATTGGCTGCCGAGTTTGGTATCCGGAGTATACCCTCTTTGCTTTTTGTGCCGATGGGTGAAGCTCCTCAGATGGCTCAGGGAGCACTCCCGAAAGATGCTTTCAAGCAAGCTATAGAGGAGGTACTGCTGAAAAAAAACTGATTTTCAATTGTAACGGGTTTTATTCTCATTGAATCCAATTCAATAGTAGGAAAAGTCAACGGATGTGCTTATAAAGGTGTATCCGTTTTTTATTGTACATCTTTGGCTTATTTTTTTTGTAACTTTGCACTTCCAAATTACAGCTCAGGAATGAAATCTATTCAGGATTATGAAATAATGGCGCCGGCAGGATCTTATGAATCGCTGACGGCGGCTATCCAGGGTGGTGCGGATTCCATATACTTCGGTATCGAGGGATTGAATATGCGTGCCAAATCATCCAATAACTTCACTATTGCCGATTTGCATAATATTGTGGCTATCTGTCGTGATCACAATATAAAAAGCTATCTTACGGTCAATACCATTATTTACGACAACGATCTGGTGTTGATGCGAAAGGTGGTGGATGCGGCTAAGGAGGCGAACCTCTCTGCTGTTATCGCAGCTGATGTGGCGGTATTGATGTATGCCCGTAGTATTGGTGTGGAAGTGCATTTATCTACTCAATTGAATATTACCAATACCGAATCGCTGAAGTTTTATGCGCAGTTCGCTGACGTAGTGGTGCTGGCACGGGAATTGAATATGGAGCAGGTAGCATCTATTTACCGGGATATCGTCGGCCAGCAGATCAAAGGGCCGTCGGGTGAATTGATCCGTATCGAGATGTTTTGCCATGGTGCCCTGTGCATGGCGGTTTCGGGGAAGTGTTACCTGAGCCTGCATGAAAAGGATCTCTCTGCCAACAGGGGTGCGTGCAACCAGATCTGCCGCCGGGGGTATATAGTGAAGGACAAGACCAGCGAGATAGAGTTGGAGGTCGACAATGAATATATCATGTCGCCCAAGGATCTGAAGACCATCCATTTCATGAATAAGATGATGGATGCCGGCGTACGGGTATTCAAGATCGAAGGACGCGCAAGAGGACCGGAATATGTACGGGTGGTGACATCCTGTTATAAGGAGGCAGTAGAGGCGTATTGCAATGATACCTATGCCGAAGAGAAGATTAACGACTGGAATGAACGTCTCTCCACCGTGTTCAACCGCGGATTCTGGGATGGTTACTATCTGGGGCAGCGGCTGGGTGAATGGACACATCGTTATGGGTCTGGGGCCACCAAACGAAAAGTGTACGTTGGGAAAGCCATTAAACATTTCGGAAAGCTTGGTGTAACCGAATTTCTTGTGGAAACCCAGTCGGTAAAACCGGGGGATGAGCTGTTAATTACCGGTCCTACCACCGGAGCCGTTTTTCTCACAGCCGACGATATCAGGGTAGATCTTGTCACTGTATCCGAAGCAGTAAAAGGAGACTATTTTTCTATCAGGACCGATAAAAAAATCCGCCCGAACGACCAACTCTATAAGATGGTAGCTGCCAACCGGCACGGGATAGCGCATGAGAGATAGGAAAGTAGGGCCCTTGAGAGACAGCCTCAATCTGTCTGCAAGTAATAAAAATTTTCATTGCCGAAACGCAGATCGAACCGGCCATTGGAAAATGTGACCGGTGTATTATCTACAGTAGCCTTAAATGAAAATGTGCCGGATAAGATCACACTATCCAGTTCTTTGTCTACATAAAGATTCTGTACCCGTTTGACAGTGAATACTCCCTCCAGTATTTTTAACTCCCTTGGACGTTCCCAGGAGAGGAGGGAGACTGCGCATTCCGGTCCCGTCAAATTGAATTTTTTACCATTCAAGGAGATCAATTCGATGAATGTGGCAGGTGTATATTCCGGGAGAGATACTACCAAGGTATGAGCCACTTCCCCCGTGTTACCGGAGAGGTAGATATGACAGGAATCATTTTGCACTACTATTTTTGAAGGATCGTGGCGCATTTGAGTGGTAAACGGTGATAGTCCCCAATAGACGCCGAAACTGTTGTATCCTTTTTCCGAATAGATGGGAAGTCCGGGATTTTCGAGGTCTTCAATAAATATTGAGTTGGAAATACGATAATCAAAATCGCGGGAACATCCGGTCGTGATGACAAATATGATGATAAAAAGATTGAGATATTTCATGATTGGAACTTTTATGGATTTTATTTCCTGGGAAAAAAATCGACCGGAGTTGTTACCAGGAACTGTACACCTCCGTAGGATTGGTTCGTAAGCAGGGAAAAATTGTTTTTTGTAAAATAAACCGGAGGAAATACCCCTTCAATGGCAAGTCGTGTCCCGTGCTTTAAAATCAAGCGTAGTCCGATGCTACCATAGGCATAAGAGAAAAAATCAGAGGGTGCCTTTCCGGCTGTGGAAAGAATATCGTTTTTGTATTTTTCCATCTCTTTCGAAATAAAATCGAGTCCGGTATTCTCGTATACCTTTACTCCAGCCTGCACCCCTCCTTTCACATAGGTCTGCCAGTTACTAAGACGTCCCCATAATAGTATATCCGCTTCCAGAGGAATACCCACATAGCCCAGGGATTCACTCATTCCGTGCACACGGAAAAGTTCCACTCCTTGTGTCGACGGGTGGAACAGGTAAAGTTGAGAATTCATGGATGGGGAGATTCGTTCCTTGATCAGGGTATATCTCAATCCCGAGGAGAGCGTGACACGATTGTCCCATATGGAAAGTTCCGATTTTAAGCCTGTATAACGCGCATCGCCTCTGCCTGTCACATTTTCATTTCCTGAAAAACTATCGTGAGTGGGATGATTCTTTTTGGTTTGACGAAATTCCCACCGGTCATCGATTTTGCCCTCCAGTTCGAAAATGCCATATTCAACGCCGATACGGAAACGGGATGATTGTTGTTGCGCTTCTATAGCTAAAGCAGAACAAAGAAAGGCACAAAATGACAGCAATAATAATTTTTTCATATTAGAATGTCTGTTTTATCTTAAGCTCATATTTGTTTGAAGTATGGAAATATGTTTGTATAACATAAGATGCAGAAAGCGGATAAACGTTGCGCAAGGATGGTTAATAAATATTAATTAAAGAATTGTGCAATAATCTGTCTTTATAAGGACTGCCGCTCTGTGTCTGGCTGCCACGATGTTGTTTGCCGGTTGTTCCAGTATACTACCTTGATCCAATCTGAACCCAGTGGGGCAAAAGTATATATGAATGGAGAATATAAGGGGGTTACACCTCTCTCTTATTCTGATACAAAAATTGTGGGAAGTGTGACCTATCTTACGTTGGAAAAAGAGGGATATCAGCCCTTTCAGACTTTCTTGTCAAGAAATGAAAGTGCGGACGTGGGAGCCATTATCGGGGGTGTTTTTGTTTTGGTCCCTTTCCTTTGGACAATGAAGTATAATCCTGTGCATACGTATGAATTACGCCCCA
This sequence comes from Proteiniphilum sp. UBA5384, assembly GCF_002410825.1. GTDB lineage: Bacteria > Bacteroidota > Bacteroidia > Bacteroidales > Dysgonomonadaceae > Proteiniphilum. The sequence continues at coordinate 98,242 of NZ_DHOS01000034.1, forward strand.
TCGCCAATACTTCCCTGACTGGATCCACCCAGCCGGGTATATTGACAGATACTGACGGCAACGAGTCTATTTCCTACGTATTGCAAGATTAATCCGCCGCCAATCTCTTTATCTGCAACCGGCTATTAGGAGGCACCGCCATCATTCCTGTTCCTTGAACCAGCTTGCATACATTAAATAGTTGTTCGCAATCTTTTGATTCATTTCCTTGGATTGTTCCGGATCGACCTTCTTTACAAATCTGGCCGGTACCCCGGCGTAGATACTGCCGGGTTCCACCTGCGTGCCACTTAATACCACCGAGCCGGCGGCGATGATGGCGCCTTCGCCTACCACAGCATGGTCGAGCACGATTGCTCCCATCCCAATGAGCGCCCCGTCTTTCACTTCAGCGCCATGGATGACAGCATTATGGCCGACGGATACATCATTGCCAATGATCGATACCGATTTCTGATACAATGTATGGATGACTGTACCATCCTGTACATTTACCCTGTCTCCGATACGGATTGAATTTACATCACCGCGCAACACAGCGTTAAACCAGATGCTGCAATCACGGCCAATGACTACATCTCCAATGATGGTGGCATTGTCTGCCAAATAAGTGCTTTCGTCGATTCTTGGAGTGAAACCTCGAACTGATTTTATAAGGGGCATGATGTATTAATATGACTAATGAGACTAATATGACCAATAATTGTAATGAACGGTTGTTCAATTGGCACATAGGCATATTGATAGATTGGCATACTGTTAAATCGCTTTTGTCTTTCGTTTCAGCCAGGCTTTTTCCTCTTCGGTGAGATATTTTTTCAGCTTTTTAAATACCATTTTATGGTAGTTGTTGAGCCATTTAATCTCATCTTTAGTCAGGAGTTTTTTCTCTATTGGTTTGGTGTCGATGGGACAAAGCGTGATGGTTTCAAAATTATAGAAAGTGCCGAACTCTTTGGTTTTTTTATATTCTTGTGTGACAATCAGATTCTCAATACGGATTCCATATTGACCTGCACGGTATATTCCCGGCTCATCGGAAGTGACCATTCCCGGTCTGAGTTGGGTTGGATTTTCTTCTGTACGGAAATTTTGAGGTCCTTCGTGGACGTTAAGGAAATGTCCGATGCCATGCCCGGTACCGTGACCGTAGTTGAGTTCGTTATTCCACAGGAATTTTCTGGCAAGTATGTCGAGCTGCGAGCCTCGTGTCCCTTCGGGATAAATGGCGGTGGCAAGGGCGATATGACCTTTCAACACCAATGTATAATCTTTTTTCATCTGTCGACTCAACTTCCCGACTGCTACCGTACGGGTAATATCGGTGGTGCCATCCTTAAACTGGGCGCCTGAGTCTATCAGCAGCAATCCCTCGGGATGTACTTGTTGGCTGGTCTGGGGCGTGGCGTGATAATGTACAACCGCACCGTTGCCAGTATATCCTGCAATGGTGGCGAAACTTTCACCCACAAAGAGATCTTGCTGGGAACGATATTCATACAGCTTTTCTTCTACTGTTATCTCTTCCACTTCTCCTGCGGGTACTGCTTTCTCTAACCACATAAAGAATTTTACAAGCGCTACCCCATCTTTGATCATGGCATTCCGGAATCCTTTCAATTCTGTTTCGTTTTTGATGCTTTTCATCAGGTCTACCGGTGAGGGTATATCTATGATTGCACAAGAAGCGGGAATAGTCTGCAGCAATTTGTAATTAATTTTATTGCCGGTGATGCATACTGTACTGTTTGCCGGGACTCTGGAGATATATTCAAAGATATCATTGTAACCGGTAATCTTGATTCCCTGTTTTTTATATGAACCGGCTACTTCATCGGTCAGCTTGTCGGGGTCAATAAATAATACCGTTTCTTTTTCCGAGACGTAGGCATAGGCCAAAGCGACAGGATTATAATCTACATCGTTACCGCGGAGGTTAAAAGTCCATGCTACCGCATCGAGAGTGACGATGATCAATCCATCCGCATTCGCTTTCTTCAATTCGGCATTGATACGGGCAATCTTACTTTTTACCGATTCACCGGATACGTTCTCCGGTAATGTAAAGACTTTGTTTTTGGGGATTTCGGGACGATTGTCCCATATGACAGAAAATGGATCCAGCGAAGTCTCCAACCGAATTCCGTTTGTCTCGAGTTTGGCTTTTAGCGCTTTTGCATCAGCAGCAGCATATACCAACCCGTCGATTCCTACTGTTCCGCCTTTACCGGCCTGTGCAACAACCCAATCAATCATGTCGGGCGTGTCGGATTGTCCCATTTTAAATAACTCGAATCCGGTATCTTTCAATTGATCAGCCGCCTGCAGGAAATAACGCGAATCGGTCCATACGCCTGCTTCTTTTTTTGATACCACAGCGGTTCCGGCAGAACCGGTGAAGCCACTGATCCATTTCCTGGATTCCCAATGTTTGGGAGGGTATTCACTTAAATGGGCATCGGTACTGGGAACAATGAACACATCCAGCTTTTTTTCTTCCATAAATTGTCTTATGGCTGAAAGTCTTTGAGGAATTTCGCTTGTTTTCATTATATTTGTATTTAGATCAACAAATATAGTGAAATGTTCTATGAAAATCTCCATCGAATTAAAAAATATGCATTTTTTTGCTTACCATGGCGTATTGGAGCATGAAACAATTCAAGGAAATAATTTTTCTGTGACATTACGTTTTTCTGCCGATTTATCGGAGGCGTGTACCAGTGATGATGTGGTGGACACCGTCAACTATGCGGAAGTGTATGAACTGGTGAAAGAGGAGATGTCGATACCATCGAAGTTAATCGAAAATGCGGCATACCGTATTTTACGGAAAGTAAAAGAGGCGTTTCCGCAAATCAACCTGATTGAAGTGGCGTTGTCAAAAATGAATCCTCCTGTATCCGGACAGATGGAACAGTCTACAGTAATTATTTCAGAATGAAAATAGAAGCTGCTGTTAACTCACAACTTTTTATAAATTAGGATACGCCTCGAAAATGCTCAAACAGATTTGGCAATTCTCACGGCTTTCACTATATTTGCGAAAATATTTCGAGTGAATGGACGAAACGAAAGATGGCATGGCATCCGGCATTGAGATCGAAGGGGTTGATACGCTACCGCAGGATAGTGTGTCACAAGAGAAATCGCTGACGTTGCGTACCGAAAATCTGGTGAAGAGGTATGGCAAACGTACAGTTGTGAATCATGTCTCCATTGATGTGAAACAGGGAGAAATTGTGGGCTTGCTTGGTCCCAACGGTGCCGGGAAGACTACTACCTTTTATATGACGGTAGGCTTGATCGTACCAAACGAAGGAGAAATATTTATCGGTGAACGGAACATTACCCGTTATCCGGTTTATAAACGTGCCCAGAACGGAATTGGTTACTTGGCCCAGGAAGCATCTATCTTCCGGAAGATGACGGTAGAAGATAATATCAAATCGGTATTGGAATTTACTGATAAGTCACCGAAAGAACAAAAGGAAAAACTGGAAAGCCTGATCAACGAGTTCGGGTTGGGAAAGGTTAGGAAGAATACGGGTGATCGTCTTTCGGGTGGAGAACGCCGCCGTGCTGAAATTGCCCGCTGTCTGGCTATCGACCCGAAATTCATTATGCTCGATGAGCCGTTCGCGGGAATCGACCCGATTGCGGTGCAGGATATCCAGTCGATTGTGGCTCAGTTGAAATACCGGAATATCGGTATTCTTATTACCGACCATAATGTGGACGAAACATTGAGTATCACCGACAGGGCATACCTGCTCTTCGAGGGAAAAGTGCTCTTCCAGGGAACCGCGGAGGAACTGGCGGATAATCCTGTGGTAAGGGAAAAATATCTGGGGCGCGATTTTGAATTGCGCAGACGTACATTCGATGTTCATTGAAACTTATGGGGCGGCTTCTTTCTATCGATTATGGGAAAAAACGTACCGGAATAGCCGTGAGCGATCCGCTGCAGATTATCGCCAATGGCCTTACGACAGTGGAAACATCCCGGATTTTTGATTTCTTGGATGAGTATCTCCAAAAAGAAGAGGTATCTTCTATTGTGGTAGGATTACCCAAACAGATGAACAATGAGCCTTCGGAGAACATGAAACGGATAGAGCCTTTCGTGAACCGATTGAAAAAATTATACCCGCAAATTCCAGTGGAATATTGGGATGAGCGGTTTTCATCCAAAATGGCCCAGCAGACAATGAGGAATGCCGGACTGAAAAAAAAGGATCGTCAAAACAAAGAACTGGTTGACGAAATCAGTGCGGCCATTATCCTTCAGGGGTATATGGAGAGGAGATTGATGTGATGATTAGATGATTTAATGATTATGATATTACCCATATATATTTACGGACACCCGGTTTTAAGGAAAGTGGCACAGGATATTGATCCGGAGACCTATCCTAACTTGAAGGAGTTAATCGATAATATGTTCGAAACCATGTATAATGCCGACGGGATTGGACTTGCCGGTCCACAGGTGGGCTTGGAGGACCGTATCTTTGTGGTGGATCTCTCCCCGCTGGAGGATGAGGAACACCCTGAGTTCAAGGACTTCAAAAAAGCTTTTATCAATGCGCATATCATTGAACGGGGTGGGGAATTGGACGCTGTTGAAGAGGGATGCCTGAGTATCCCCGGTATCCATGAGAAAGTGCCCAGGGAAGAGGAAATCCGTATCCAATATCTGGATGAGAACCTGCAACCGCACGATGAGGTGTTCTCCGGCTTTAGGGCGCGCGTCATCCAACACGAATACGACCATATAGACGGTATCCTGTTTGTCGATAAAATTTCACCACTCCGTAAGAGAATGGTGAAAGGTAAACTGGCTAATATGGAAAAAGGAAAAGTGGCCTGCGAGTATAGGATAAGGACGGTGAGATAGTTTTGGGGACGATTGCTTATGTTGATTTTTTATTTAATCAGAGAAAAATATTAATATTACGTCTGTTTTTGTATATGCTTGATACTTAGTTCTTTGTTTAGTGGTAATATTGCCTTTTATTTTTTGATTATACCTTTTACATCCTTTACTTTGCACTGTGAAAAGCCTATTGTTTTAAAATTAAATTTTAATTGTATGAAAACAAAAACATTCTTTTTTGCATTGCTATTGATTGTAGCTACTAGTACTTTAAGTGCTCAGAACATACAAGGTACATGGAAATCTCTGGATAGCTCGGGGCGTTCTACCCCTGAAGGTTATACCGTCCTAAAGCATATCACATCCACTCATTTCATCTGGACGATGTTTGATAAAGAGGGGAATATCATCTCTGGCGCATCGGGAATCTATACACTCAAAGATGGTGTCTATACCGAAAAAATTTTATATGCGTTGCCGGGAATGACAAGCTGGAAGGGGAAAAGTGCTACCTACGAAGTGAAGGTAGAGGGAAAGAAAATGTGGATTTCAGGATATCTTGAATTTGACCAAAACCGGAAAGTTCAGAATGAGGAGAATTGGGAAATAGTTGAATAGTTTGATTTTGAAAAACAGACGATTTCAATATGAGAGTCCTGCATATTGTATATTTTTTTTTAGCCTCTGCTCATCTTTGTTTAGGGAGTATGCATGATGATCATCCTCCCGGAACAAAATTGGTTACGGCCAAGAGTGACTTTCTTCAAGATTCTCTTTATCTGCGTAAAGGAAAAGACTGTATAGAGAGATTGGATTATGATTCAGCGCGTGTTTATTTGCTTCAAAGTGCTAATTCTACCGATATACCGGTAAGGATCGAATCCTATTTATACCTGAATTTCATAGAGATCCGGCTTGAAAACTATGATATTGCTCTCAATTATTTGGAATTATACCATAAAAATGCTATGCTTCTTTTTCAGCGATCCATAGAAATTGAGGATTCAGTTCGTAATCAGAAAGATAATATTGATAATATATTTTCTTCGATAAGACGTCAAAATAAAGTCAGGCTTTTCTTTGTGATACTTTCAAGTCTCATTTTGCTGATTGTCATTGTTTTCCTGTTTTATATAAGTCAAAAGAGAGTCTCTGTTTATTCAACAAGAAAGAAAAAGGAATTGGAGAAATTAAATTCAACCATTCAAACAAAGAAGAAGTTACATAAATCGCTCGCCTATAATAGCTATCTTCTGCAGGCGGAGATATTTAAACAAATCCCTATTTACACGGAAATCAAAGAATTGGAGTGTCAGGATAGGAGTAAAAATGTAAGAGTGTTAACTTATGAGAAACAAGATCACCTGCAACGCGAACTTGATATTCATTTTGCAAATTTTCAAAGAGATTTGTGTACTATTCATGCCAAACTCACTCAAAATGACCTTAAATTATGTTGTCTTTCTCTCTTACCGTTGAATTCTTTTGCCAAAGCTTTGTGTTTTGGATCGACGGAAGTGAATGTTATCAAACAACGTAAATATTATATCAAGAAGAAAATGACTGAAGATTCTGACAATATTTTACTCTTTGACTTTATATTCTCGGCACGAAAAGAATAGGGATGGCATTGATATGGTTGTCTTTAAATTGAATTCTGAGCAGCTTTATTCTCCGGTATAATAATTGTAATCCTCGATTACTTTTGCGATGAAATTTCTCCTTGTGGAAAATTGGTTTTTACTACGGATCACCTCTTCTATTTTAATGGTGAGTTTATCCATCAATGCTTCATCCCTGCTCTGAATAGCGATGACGGCATTTTCTTTGATGATGCGCATGTCGTTATCGTTAAATCGTAACATCTGTGCCCGGGTGAAATGGGGTTGATAGTCCCCATTTATTTCTGCTAAAATGGTGTGGGTCAAATTATATTTCGATTTCTCGGAGACCACAGCCGTGCCTGCCGCCAAGTCGCCTAAACGCTGCGTGTGCTTGCTGAGCAGCATCGACCCCGCACCCGCTATAAATCCTAAATCAATATCGACGAGCCTGAATATCCACCGTGTAAAATAGTCAGTAAAGGATGCCTGGTAACCGTCTATCTTCACTACACGAGTTTTGACCAGCATCTTTCCCAAGGTTCGTCCTTCCATCAAGCTTTCACTGATCAGCGAGTAAAATGCTACGGGAGAATAGATTACCAAAATGACTGCATTCCGGTTCCACATTTCCATATTGATAATTACATCCAAGGCACCCAGGTATTTCAAGAGATAATACAGGCTGATGGCGTAGGACACTTTTATGATCATGTCGATGAGATAGCCCAGCATCCGTTCGCCTATTGATGCGGTATTGAAAAAAAGTGGTACATTTTGTGTGGTTGTTATGTATAACTTTGACATTTTATACTAATTTAGCGAGCGATATGAAAGAAGTCGCCTTTATCAGACAAAATAAAAGCAAGTGGCTGGAGTTTGAGCAGTCGTTGGCCTCCAATCAGTCCCGTAACCCGGACGAGATGGCGAACCTCTATATCCACCTGCTGAATGATCTCTCTTTTGCGCAGACTTATTACCCAAAAAGCAAGACAACGGACTATCTCAATTTTCTGGTCACGCAAATATACCGCAAAATTTACAAAACAAAGCGTTTAGAAAAGAACAGATTCCGGAAATTTTTCACAACCGATGTGCCGCTGTTGATGTACAAGCATCGAAAAACGATGTGGTTCGCCTTTGTGATGTTTTTGTTTTTTGTTGTTTTAGGAGCGGTCTCAGCGAAATATGACGATACGTTTGTGCGCTTGATCCTAGGCGACGGTTACGTGAACATGACGTTGGAAAATATTGAGAAAGGCGACCCGATGGCGGTATATAAATCGGGCGGACGTATGGGGTCTTTTATAGGGATCACGGTAAATAACGTGAATGTGGCATTGCGGGCTTTTATTTTTGGCATACTCGCCGGAATTCCCACTTTTTATATTGCCATGACAAACGGTATCATGGTCGGTTCGTTTCAATACTTCTTCTATGAACAGGGTGTTTTTGCTGAGAGCCTACAGGGCATTTGGCTGCACGGGGCAATGGAGATTTTCAGCATCATCGTGGCTACTGCCTCCGGATTTATTCTGGCGGCGTCGGTACTTTTTCCCGGCACTTATTCCCGTTTCAACTCCTTCAGGATGGGATTCAGGGAAAGCCTTTATATCATATTGAGTACCCTCCCGTTCTTCGTTGCCGCAGGATTTATTGAGGGGTTTGTGACCAGACTTTCCAATACAATGCCCCTTTCATTGAATCTGATCATTATCTTGGGCTCTTTCGCTTTTATTTTCTTCTATTATATGGTTTATCCGTTTATCCTTTCCCGAAAAATGGGGAAAAGAAGAGAATTGTCCCACTATATACAATCAATCATCTAATTTATATCGCATGTTTCAGTTGTATAAACAAAGAGATTTTAGCGCGTATATCAGCGATACTATCGCCTTTTTCAAAATCTACTGGAAAAATTTTTTCGGAAATTATATTGTCATCACCGGCGGTATCCTTGCACTGCTCAGTCTGTTTTATTTCTTTCTCTTCCGCGATCTTTTTACCGCTTTGTTCAATACGTCCAATCGCGGCATCGGTTATGATATAGGTTATTATTTCACAGATAACCCTTTGCTGTTTATGTCCCTACTGGTTGTGGCGATAGTGCTGACTATCTTCTTTTCCATTCTTTCCACAGCCTATCCTGTTGTTTATCTGAAGATGACTGAGGAGACGGATAGGGCCGATTTTTCCGCCTCTGAAATTTTTGAGCGAATAAAAAAATTCTTCCCTAAAATCATTCGTTTCGCCTTGTTTTCACTTATTACGTTCTTGCCGCTCATTACCGTGGCGACTGTCCTGGCGAGCGTGCTGGTTATATTGGTGGTGGGTGTTTTTGTTCTGATTTTGCTCATGCCGGCTGTCTCAGTCTGGATTATGCAGACGTTCTATGCCTATCTGCTCAACGATATATCTTTTACCGATGCGATGCGGCAGGGCTGGAAAATCCTCTTCTCAAAGAAATTCTGGCATATCATCGGGTCGGCAGCGGTTATTTATATCTTATTGAACATTGCCCAGAGCGTCGTCACCCTGATTCCTTATATGATCATCTTCTTTTCGGTATTGTCATCCGGAAATGGAGCGTTGAGCGCAAGTTTAGGTGTGTATATGTCGGTTTTGTATATTGTCGCACTTATATTGTCGTATATCATGTCGAATATCCTGATGGTAAACCAGGGGATGGTATATTACAGCACGCTGGAACAGGTGAACCATACACAGGCATTATCGGAAATTGATTTAATAGGACAGAATGTGGAATAAACGAGTGATTATCCTTTTTGTTATCGGGATTACCTCCTGTCTTGGAGCTTTTCCGCAGGATAGCGTTGTGTCTGTTCCCCATGCCCCCGACGAGATAATCGACGATACATTGCACGTTGTTCCGGATGCCAAAACCGTTTATCCGAATAACTTGTCGCAACTTCAGCGTGACAGCATTATCGATGTGATCCCTAAAGATAGTTCGTCTATCACCTCTTTGCGGCATTTCGACGGAGATCTTGTCGGGAAATATGCGTCGGACAAGGAGCTGAATTACGAAAGGAATGTCAACAAGAGTCTCTTGCAACGACTGAAAGAGATGATCGGGTCATGGCTCGACAGGTTGCTTGGAAAGCCGGATTCCTCAAGAATTAATAATCTGTCTGATATCATTTTGGATATACTGCTGGTGCTGGTTTTTCTGGTGGCGGTCTATATTCTTGTGCGGCTGTTTATGAATCACCGTGGGCGTTGGTTTTTTGAAAAGAAAAACGAATCTGTGGCTGTCAACCTCTCGAATGTAGAACAGCATATCCACGAAGCTGATTTCAGTGCGCTTCTCAAAGAAGCGGAACAGATCGGAGATGCGCGTCAGTCGGTCCGTCTGCTCTACTTATGGCTGTTGAAGACATTGGCAGACGACAATGTGATCGTGTGGAATCCCGACAAGACAAACGTCGATTATCTTGTCGAAATAAAGGATAAGGCATTGCAGGACGAATTCAGGTATCTCTCCTACCTCTACAATTACATCTGGTATGGTGAGTTTTCGCTGAACGATTCGGAATATAGGAGCACCCGTGAAACGTTTCTCCGTCACATAAAAATAAATCCGGACAATGAGTAGGGCATTAAAAATATATCTGATCCTGTTTGCAGTCCTTATTGCCGTAATGATTGCGATAGACCTGTCGCGGGAAAAACCGCTGGACTGGTCCCCGACTTATTACTTGGACGGAAAGAAGCCGCTGGATTTATATGTGATGGACCGTGAGATCGACCATCTGTTCAATGGCAGCGTCGTCCGCTACGATAAAAATCCGTTTGAATATTTTCAGCCACAGGATAGCCTGGACGTGAAAAAGGAAACCTATCTATTCATCCGGGAATATGCATATATAGACGATGCGTTGGTAAACAAAATGCTCCATGCCGTAAGGCAAGGCAGTACCCTTTTTATTGCGTCCGACGGATTCACGCCCTATCTGACCGACACGCTGCGTACCTCTTGTGAATATGCCTCTCTCCAGAACTCGGTTGGTTTCACCGCTAAGCCCGGAGAGAGAGACTCTTTGCGTCTCTCCTTTTCGAAAGAAGAATGGAGTGGGGAGGAGTATTCCTATTCTCCAGTCTTCGGGCAGTATGTGTTTTTGGAGGCCGACACAGCTTCGGCAACGGCGTTGGGATATATGGAATTTCAGGATGAGACGAAGTACATCAATTTTATGGAGTTCAGCTTTGGAGAAGGTAAAATCATTTTGCATAACCAACCGGTTATTTTCTCCAACTTTTCGTTGCTTTCGAATGAAGCATTACAGGAGTACGCAGAAAGAGTGCTGAGCTATTTGCCGGACCAGCCGGTTGTCTGGTTCGTACAGTCGCAGCAGCATAGCTCAAACAGCGGAAATACCCCACTGAACGTTGTATTTGAATATCCGGCATTGAGGATGACTTGGCTGGTCTTCCTTTATGGACTGATCGTGTTCATGGTTTTTACAGCCAAACGCAAACAACGGGTAGTTCCCATCATCAAACCACTGCAGAACACCACCGTAGAATTTGCACAGACCATTGGCAATCTCTATTTTCAGGAAGGCGATATTTCTGATATTACACAGGAGAAGATTATTTATTTTATGGATAGGGTACGCAGAACCTACCATATAGATACGCAGTTGGAAGGGGAGGAACTGGCCAATCGGGTTTGTCTGAAATCGGGAAAAGATCCCGGACTGGTCAAAGAAATTTTCTTTTTGATCAAGCAGATAAGACGGCGGGGTGAATGTGACAAAGAGCAACTGGTACAATTGAGTACGCTAATAGATCAGTTTTGGAACGAGGACTAATGGGACTAATGTGCCAATGTGATCAATCACTTCACCCCTTAGGCAGCTTTCATTCTCAATTAAATAAGTCTTTAAAAATGAATAAAATATGGAATCGAACGAAAAGGTAGAAGAGAATATCCGGTTTGAATCGAGGATCGATTTGAGTGGATTACAGCACAAAATGGATGCCGTAAGGGCGGAGCTGCAAAAAGTGATTGTGGGGCAGGATAAATTAATTGATTATCTGTTGGTGGCACTCTTGGCTAACGGGCATGTGCTGTTGGAAGGCGTACCGGGTATTGCCAAAACGCTTGCCGTAAAATTGTTGGCCAAAGCGGTGGATACTTCTTTCAGCAGGATACAGTTCACCCCTGATTTAATGCCTTCCGATATCCTGGGAACATCGGTCTTTGATATGAAAACGTCCGATTTCCAATTCCGTAAAGGCCCTGTTTTTGCCAATCTTATCCTGGTGGATGAAGTGAACCGGGCACCGGCAAAGACACAGGCAGCCATGTTTGAAGTCATGGAGGAACGACAAGTGACACTCGATGGCACTACCTACCGGATGGAGGACCCATTTATTGTGATTGCTACGCAGAATCCTATCGAGCAGGAGGGGACTTACCGCTTGCCGGAAGCGCAGCTGGACCGTTTCCTCTTCAAGATCGTTATCGATTATCCCAATGTCGCGGAGGAGTTTGAGATCATCCGTAGGGAGCATGAAACAAAGGGTTTTAACAAGACTGAAAATATCAATAGTGTGGTGGCCGGTTCAGATATTGTAAAGTATCAACTACTTGTGCGTGAAGTGGTGGTAGAAAGCCACTTGATGGCTTATATCGCTAATATAGTGCAGCAAACGCGCCGGACGCCGTTCCTCTACTTGGGCGCTTCTCCGCGTGCCTCGATCGCAGTCCTGAACGCAGCTAAGGGAATGGCGGCCCTTCATGGCCGTGATTTTGTGACACCGGAAGATATCAAGGAAATGGCTATTCCGGTATTGCGCCACCGCATGATTGTATCCCCTGAAAAGGAGATGGAAGGACTCAAAGCTGAACAAATCATCTCGGAAATAATTTCCCATATAGAAGTTCCGCGATAGTAAGAATATTTTCCCCTCATGTTTCTGATAAAACAAACAGAATTGTGCCATACGGAAATATGATTAAGATATCTTGTATCTTGATTTTTGTCTCTATATTTAATTCTATGCAAATATTGAAATCATTATACATAAACCAACTGTTTTATTGGTGGCTGCTGGGTATGGCAGTGTGCTCCTTCGTTTCTTTCTTCGTGGGTTGGTTATATCCTGTGGCGGTGGGGTTGTTAATTGTTTTATTATTATTTCTCACGGTAGATATATTTGTGTTGTATTCAGGAAAGGATGGTATTTCGGCATCACGGGTTTTGCCGGAAATGCTCTCGAATGGTGATGAGAATTATATCCGGATAAAGGTCGCGAGCAACTATCGCATCCCCGTCCGTTTGCGTATCATCGATGAAATTCCTGCTCAATATCAGAAACGGGATTTCCTCATAGAGAGCCGTATAGAATCGTTCTCCGAAGAAGACTATACGTACTCGTTGCGTCCTGTACAGCGCGGAGAATACCAGTTCGGGAAACTCAATATATTTGTGCTTTCACCGCTCCGGCTGGTGATGAGGCGGTTTGTCTTTTCGGATAATGCGGCCGTGGCAGCCTATCCTTCCTTCATCCAGATGAAGAAATATGACCTGATTGCTTTTTCCCATAACCCTTTTGAGTATGGATTAAAGAAAATCCGCCGGATCGGCCATACCATGGAGTTCGAGCAGATCAAGGAGTATGTGCAGGGTGATGACATACGTACCATCAACTGGAAGGCGACTTCCAAAAAAGCACAATTGATGGTGAACCAATACCAGGAAGAAAAATCGCAACCGGTTTATCTCCTTATCGACAAGGGACGAAGCATGCAAATGCCTTTCAACGGGATGAGCCTGTTGGATTATGCCGTCAATTCTACATTGGCGCTCAGCAACATCGCTATCAGAAAACAGGATAAGGCGGGCGTGCTTACTTTTTCGAAGAAAGTGGAAGACCGTGTTCCTGCCAATCGGCAAGCGGGACAGATGCAAAAGATCATGAATGCATTGTACCGCATAGAAACCAACTTCCTGGAGAGTGATTTCAACCGGTTGTATGTAGAAATCAAACAAATCATTACACAACGAAGCCTGTTGATCCTTTATACCAATTTTGAAACGACCGATGCGTTGCAACGGCAACTCCCTTTCCTGAAAGCCATATCCAAAAATCATCTGCTCATAGTGGTATTTTTTAAAAATACAGAACTGAACCGGCTGATTGATAAAAAAGCGGAAAACCTGAACGATGTGTACGATAAGATTATTGCCGAAAAATTTGCTTTTGAGAAACGGTTGATTGTGCGTGAACTAACGCGGCACGGTATTCAATGTGTGCTCTCTTCTCCCGAAAGCCTCACGATCGACAGTATCAATAAATACCTGGAAATAAAAGCGAGGGGAATGATTTGACCTGTCTTATTTTTTAGTGAAAACAAGTTCGTCATATTCCTTATTGGAGATAAGCTTATCATTGAGATAAAGCGCTTTCTGCACTTTGGGATTACAGTTGCTTCCTGTGATGTAACAATCAAATGCAACCTTGTCACTTGTCCCATCCTCCCAATGTATCGTGAATTCTTCTCTTTTATGTTCATCGGTGGGACTGAACTCTCCAAAACCTAACAGTAAACTGCGCGGATTTTCTTCATCTTCAGGGTAATGCCTTAAGGATAAGGGTTCTGGCATAGTCGCACGAGTTTCAATTGGTTGGATTTCCACTATGTCATAAGTTTTATCTTTATAAGTAATCCACACGCCTCCATCCAGTAAGTTGTTTTCTGTTTCGGGGTCAAGGAGATTTTCTCCTGATTCATTGACTACCGAAATAAAAAACTCGTAGTTCATAAAATCCCAGATTGTGTCTTTACAATTATCTTTACAAGAAAGAATTGTGAAAAAAGATAATACAATAAATAGATGTTTCGTTTTCATAATGTGCTATTTGTTTATATTATATACCATGGCTTTATCTTTATAATATCCCTTCCCTCCTTTGGGATTCAAATTTTCGAGAATAAACCAACCATCGTTAGAGCCTCCCCATCCCCAATTCATGTGAAATCTTATAGTGGTATATGTACACATATTAGTTGAGATATATCCATCGCAAACCCAAGCATGGCCTACGGTATCAGAAAATCCTGATAAAATTACAGGTTTTCCCCCTGATATATTAGATTGCATAGTAGTAAGATTTATATTGCTTGAATAAGTTGCTGAGCTATAGTTGTAATTCGTCTTTAATAAATTAGGAATATCTTTTGTCTTTGCACCAGAGCCCGCACAATCATAATTCATCCCTATTTTTTGTCCAATATCGACTATAAGACGAGCGGATTCCGTTGTTCCAACTGTCAAATCCATTGCATTCCAATCAAATTCGTCAGGATAATTGTGATGATACATAACTTGAGCAATTGCAATAGCAACGCAGCCGGCAGGAGCCTCGTCATTGCCACAGGAAAGAGGAACTTGATCGTTAAATGCTCCGTCCTGGTTCCACTCTGTCTCTAGTAAAGGTCTAATTGGCGATGCCAATGGTTCAATTTCTCCTGAGCGCACTGCATCTACCATTTCTTTCGTATCATTCATCCATTGAATTACACACAAAGGCATGTCGTCGGTTTCTTCAAAATTTCCATCTGGCGAAAAAGCTAATACAATAGGCAAGGAACTTGTCTTTCAAATGTCTCACAATGCAAAAGTATAAGAATAGGGGCATTAGAAATCTATTTTTTAATTTAAATAAAATGAAATGATGTTGTTTTGTGTGATTAGATGGGGCTTTTGTGAAAATCCACGATGCTATGGGGAAATTTCTATTGGTAATTCAAGCTTTACTACTAAACAATAGAAGCTTCTTTATCTATGAGAAGTATAGGCGTTTTTATTCAGGAGTCAGAGGAAATCTTCCGGATTCGGTTGTTCGAGAGTCCTTGAGATGTTTGAAAGAGGGGAAGAGAATTATAAGAACGATATTGAGCGACGAGCAGTATGCCGGGAATAAAGCGAAAATCCCTTGTGTTAAGCGTATAAAGACGGCAAGAGTAATGGAGTGCTTGGCCTCAAATCATCATGTTTGCGAATTATTTTTCCGTTTTTACGGATAATTTCAATTAGGATGTTGGTGTCAAGTAGTATGCGGGCCAAGCAGTGGAACGTTTTTCTTCAACAGAAGGAAAAGATGTGTCCAATGCAATGTCCTCCCAAAATACTTTATCTTTCAAATCTTCGGGTAACGAACCTAATGGTTTTCTTTTTTCTGCCTCCTTTACAATGATTTCTACCTTTTTCCCACTAATCATTCGGGAATGTTGATTGTCAGGCGCTTCCTTTTGGGATAATAATTTCTTGTATCTTAACGCAAAAATTTCGGGATCAAATACAACTCAAAGATAATAAATATAACTGAATATGAAGTCTTAAGTTCATATTTTTTAGAGAAACCTTTCATCTAAAGAATAACAACGGAGTTAAAGCTACCTGTTGCTAATATATAAGCACTTTACACTTATAGGATCAGTCTGGTGAAGTAGGCTGGGAGAGGAGTTTGGCTGCTTCACCATCCAGAAACCAGTGGAGATTTTCCGATTCCGGTTGTACCAGCGCAGCCGGATATTTTTTCTTGGCCGTATCCGGTTGTTCAATGATTTCTTTCACTTTATCCGCCTTGTTTTCTCCTGTTACGAGAAAAAATACATTTTTTGCCGCATTGATTACTTCTCCGGAGAGGCTCACCCGTTTCTGTCCGCTCACGGGATGAGTGGCTGTCACACAATTGTCAGGGTAATTCCAGAGATTTATTTCGTGAGGGAAGATGGATGCAGTATGTCCGTCGTCTCCCATGCCTAACATCAAGATGTCGAAAGAAGGCATACCATTCATCGTTTCTAATTCCCGGTTAAGCAATTCGCCATACCTTCCGGCTTCCGTTGCGGGATCATTTTCTCCCAGAATGCGGAATATATTTTCTTCGGGTACTGGCACAAAATCAAAGAGATGCTCTTTGGTCATCTTGTAATTGCTTTCATCGTCGGATGGCGGCACACAGCGTTCATCACCCCAGAAAAATTTGACTTTTTCCCAGTTTATTTCGTTTTCAGGTAGTTGCGCCCAATAATCAAATAATGATTTTGGAGTAGAGCCGCCCGAAAGGGCAATCGTCACCACGTCTTTTTTTTTGTTGGATACCATTTCCTTTACCTTTTCGGTAAATGCACGGTTCAACTCATCCTTTGTATTGAAAACTTGTATATCCATCTTTTTCAATTACCTATTACCCAATTACAGATCATCTGATCATTCATTTTCCATTGTTCCATCACAACTCACAATAAATCCCATCTTCCGCCAGATTTTTGCATGGGTAGCGCCAGGTATTTTCTTTCCCTTCTATTAGGGCATCCGCCACGTCCGGTCCCCAGGAACCGGCGGGATAACCATGGAGTGGTACCTCCTCAGCGTCATTTGTCCAATAATCGAGGATAGGCTGTACGAATTTCCATGTTACTTCTGCTGCTGCACCCTGCATAAAGAGCATATTATCGCCTCCCATACAGTCGAGTATCAATCTTTCATAAGCACCGGGTATGTAGTGGTCGTTTAATTCCGAATAATGAAAATCCATGTTGACCGATTTCACCTCATAACCGTTCCCCGGCACCTTCATTCCGGTCTTCAGCAAGATTCCTTCATCAGGTTGGATACGTAGAATCAGTTGATTATCTGAATGGACCGTTCCCTCGGCCGATTTAAACAGCCTTTGAGGTGATGGATGGAAATGTATGACTACCTCCGATACTTGTGTGGGGAGCCTTTTCCCGGTGCGTATATAAAAGGGAACGCCTTCCCATCGCCAGTTATCGATAAAGACTTTCATTGCGGCATAGGTCTCTGTGCGGGAGTCTGTTTTTACGTTTGTCTCTTCACGATACCCTTTATAATGTTTTCCCCGTACGGTTGCTTCGGTATATTGTCCACGAATCACATTTTTTTTCAAGTCGGTTTTATTTAGGGGACGCAATGAGCGGAATACCTTCATCTTTTCATATCGGATTTCTTCCGGCGTTATTTTGTTAGGTGGTTCCATGGCCACTATCGACAATACTTGGAGCAGGTGATTCTGAATCATATCCCGCAAGGCCCCCGATTCATCATAATACCTGCCGCGATCTTCTACTCCCACGCTCTCTGCTGCTGTAATTTCGACATGTTGAATATAATTGCGATTCCATAGCGGTTCGTAAATACCATTTGCAAAACGTGTCACTAGCATGTTCTGAACCGTTTCCTTACCCAGATAATGATCTATCCGGTAAATCTGGTCTTCATGGAAAAATTCCAGCAGTTGCTTATTCAATTCAATAGCTGATGAGAGATCGTGCCCGAAAGGTTTTTCAATGATAATTCTACGAAAGCCTTTTTGCTGCAATGTGAGCCCCTGCCCATATAAAAATTTAGGAATAATAGGGTATAAGTAGGGCGGAGTAGAGAGGTAAAAAATATAATTATGTTCCAAGTTGAATTGCCTATTCAGTTCGCTCAGTTTCTTTTTTACCTGTATATACTCTTCTCCTTTTGCTGTATCAATACTCAAATAAAAGAGTAAAGAAAGGAAACTATTGATTTTCTTTTCATCTGTATTCTTAGAATGGGCAAATTGTCGGATACCCTCTTTCATTTTTTTGCGGAACTGTTTATTGGTGAATTCGGTTCGGCTCACTCCTAGAATAGCATATCCTTCCGGCAGGGAACCATTCATAAACAGGTCGAATACGGCGGGGATTAGTTTGCGATATGTGAGATCTCCCGATGCGCCAAAAATTACCAGCGCCTGATTGGTCGTTTTCTTCATTTTATAATAGGGTTTCGATGATATCAAAATAACAATTATGGGTCTAAAAAGTTGATCGTATACGTTTCATTTCATTTTGGCCGGATTATATAGAGTGTCAAATAGATATAATGATTACCTGTAATTTATTATTTTCAGTGTTTGAAGTTTGGATATTTTATCGTATCTTTGCCGCTCAAAATTTTTTCAATAACGAATTAATAATTAAATTAGTATGAACAATTACGAAACCGTTTTCATTTTGACTCCCGTTTTGTCTGATGCTCAGATGAAGGAAGCGGTTGAAAAATTCAAATCCCTCCTTACGGATCAAGGGGCCGAAATTGTAAACGAGGAAGATTGGGGTTTACGCAAATTAGCATATCCCATCGACAAAAAGACGACAGGATTTTATAATTTCCTGGAGTTTAATGCCGATCCGTCGGTAATAGAAAAACTTGAAGTGAATTTCCGTCGTGACGAGCGTGTGATCCGTTTCTTGACTGTGAAACAGGATAAATTTGCGCTGGAATATGCTCAAAAGAGAAGAAACCACAAGGGAGGCAAGAGACATGAAGCACATGCCGCCGGTGAGACTGCAAAGACAGTAAGGAAAGAAAAAGCAGAAGCTGTGGAAGCGGAAGTAGAACTTAAAGAAAAGGAGGACTAAGAAATGGCTAAACAGACAGAAATCAGATATCTTACCCCGCTATCGGTGGATGTGAAGAAGAAAAAATATTGCCGTTTCAAGAAAAATGGCATCAAGTATATTGACTATAAAGATCCTGAATTCCTGAAGAAGTTCCTGAACGAACAGGGAAAGATTTTGCCGAGAAGGATTACGGGTACTTCGTTGAAGTTTCAACGACGAATCGCACAAGCAGTGAAGAGAGCGCGTCATATAGCTTTGCTTCCATACGTAACCGATTTAATGAAATAAAAAGGAGGAAGAAAAATGGAAGTAATTTTAAAAGAAGATATACAGAGTTTAGGCTACAAGGATGATGTGGTGAATGTAAAAAAAGGGTATGCCCGTAATTTCCTTATTCCCCAGGGTAAGGCAGTTATCGCCACTGAATCTGCCAAAAAAGTGTTGGCTGAGAACCAGAAACAACGTGCCCATAAATTGGCACAAATGAAGGCGGACGCACAAGCCCTTGCCGAAAAAATAGAAGGTGTTACCTTGACTATCGGTGCAAAGACCAGTTCTACCGGCACTATTTTTGGTTCGGTCACCAGTATTCAGGTTTCTGATGCATTGAAAGAAAAAGGTTTTGAAGTAGACAGGAAGCTGATCGTGATCAAAGACCAAGTGAAAGAGGTAGGAAATTACAATGCAGTGGTAAGATTGCACAAGGAAGTTTCAGTAGATGTTCCTTTTGAGGTGATTGCTGAATAAGAATTTGCACATCATATATGAAAGAGCTTCGGAATTTTCCGAAGCTTTTTTTATACACTTTCTTTGCATAGCTTTGCCTGATCAATATAGATCAATCTTGCGAGACATACACTACATATTGCTTATCTCCTTGTTTTGATGTGTCTATCGAGAACAGGAACGGGGCCACCTTGCCATAGCCGAATATAAACGTGCGTTGGAATTGGCTCAGCTTCACAACGATGATGAGAAACAAGCTCTGGTGTTTTATAATATGGGCGGGCTTTATTTTGATAAAAGAGCTTTCCGCCAAGCGTCGGATTATTATCAACAGTCAGTTGATAAATATGTAAATAATCCCGCTAAAGAACTTGTGAGTTTACATCGTGTTGCACAATCCTCTCTGTTGTCCGGTAATGCCGACAGTTCATTGGTATATAGCAAAGAGGAAAAGAATTGGCTCGCAGTACGGGTAATAAAAGAATGGAAGCGAAATTTATCAATGATATGGCTATTGTCCTTTTTGATGAAGAAAAGTATCCTGAAGCGATCACCCTGCTACACCAATTCCGCAAGATTAATCCCGATACAGTTCATTTCACAGGTATCCTATAAATAAGGGTAGTGTATACTTTTATCCTTTCTCCAAAATCTTTATCGTATCGTTGGCGATCGTCAACTCTTCATCGGTGGGGATGATAACTACTTTTACTTTGGAAGAGGGTTTGCTGATTACTGCTTCTTTGCCGTGGACGGCGTCGTTCAGTGCTTCATCCAGTTCAATTCCCATATATTCCATATTTCGGCAGACATCCCTTCTGGTGACAGCCTGATTTTCTCCTACACCTCCGGTGAATACCAGAATATCCACTCCTCCCAGTACGGCTGCATAAGAGCCGATATATTTCTTGATACGATAGTTGTAGGTCTCCATCGCCAGGGCTGCACGCTCATTTCCACTTTCAATGGCGGCACTGATTTCCCGCATATCGGAAGATATTCCTGAAATACCGAGCACTCCCGAGAATTTATTCAACAAGGTGGATATCCCATTGGTGCCCATGTGTTCTTTCTCCATAATGTAGGAGATGGCGCCGGGATCCACGTCGCCCGAACGGGTGCCCATGATTAAACCTTCTACGGGGGTCATCCCCATGCTGGTGTCCATGGACTTCCCGTTTTTGATGGCGGTAACCGATCCACCGTTACCGATATGGGCGGTAATGATGCGTTGCTCTTCGTAGGGGACACCCAGGAACTCGCATACCCTTTCCGAGACATAGCGGTGACTGGTGCCATGGAATCCGTAGCGGCGAATACCATATTTTTCGTACAACGAATAGGGTATTCCGTACATGTAGGCATAATCGGGCATGGTCTGATGGAAAGCAGTGTCGAAAACGCCTACCTGGGGAGTTTCCGGCATCAGCTCCTGAATGGCGTAAATACCTTTCAGGTTGGGAGGATTATGCAGAGGAGCCAACTCAATGCATTCATTCAATATCTCAATCACTTCGTCGGTAATGAGTACACTCTCGTTAAAACGTTCGCCGCCGTGCACTACCCTGTGTCCTACAGCCTCTATTTCGTCCAACGATTGAATGCAACCATATTTTTCACTCAGCAGTACACCCAGGATATATTCAATGCCGGCACGATGCTCCAGAATCTCCCCTTCTAAAATAACTTTCTGTCCGTCGGCAAGTGTGAACTTAAGGAAAGAACCCTTCATCCCGATTTTTTCTACACCGCCCTGGGCAATCACCTCTTTGCTCTCCATTTCGAAAAGCTTGTATTTGATGGATGAACTTCCGCAGTTTAGGACTAATATTTTCATCTTATTTATTCTTTATGTCGTCAAAATAGTCCCGACTTTCAGTCTAGGTTGACTTTGTCCATTTTCTGTCGTCACTCGGCATAGAACAAGTAAACTTGACTCTGCACTCGTTCCTAAGAAAATTCTTGGATCTTGACTCTTGGTTCTTTTAATTAAACAATATTTTTATTGAAGGAAACGGGGTTTCCGTCATTATCATAAATATAGAATCCCTTACCGGTACGGACCCCCAATTGGTTGGACCGGTACAGCTTCCATAGAATAGGATTGGGCTTGTAATGCTTCACCCCGAAATCGTTGAACATAGCTTCCATAAGGGTGACAAGCCGTTCGATACCGACGATGTCAGCCATTCGGAAAATCCCGTACCGTTGTCCGTAGATGATAGTGAAAGTCTCTTCAATATCTTCTATTGAACTAACCCTTTCCAGCAGGATCTGGCATGCCTCATTCAGCATGACCCCCAGCATCCGCAGGCTTACGTTACCATTGCTTTCATTGATGCGATGGGGTTTGTATTTGATCAGTCTGGCAAAGACCTCCATCTTGTGATAAACCTCTTCCGAGGTGTACATACCACTCACGATTTCCAGAATGCGGGCATCGGGATGTGACACGGGGAAGTAAAGGCTCACACAGCGTTCCTTATGATCGAGGTCGGCAGCTAATTCGCTAATAATCACTGTGGATCCGTTGGATGCAATAATGGCATCTACATCGAGAATCTCTTCCAGTCGTTTGAAGATATTTTTTCGCAACGGAGTACTGCGCCGGCCGCTTTCTGAGTACCGGGTGCATTCAATAACCAAATCGCAGCCTTTAAAATCTTCATATACAAGAGTGGGCGTGATACGGTTCATGATGATCTTTTTTTCTGAAGGTGTCAACCCCCAGCTGCTAATCTTCTGATCCATGACTTTTTGTAATTCTCCCATCACGTAATCGATCCGTTCTTGTGACTCATCCAGAAAAACTACTTCCATGCCGGCTGTAGCGGCCATGTTGATGATGGTTCTACCCTCTTTGCCGGCACCGACTACTCCGATCTTTGAAAATAACTGTTTCTTCTTACTTTCGGATGAAATCGTAAGCCCGTATTTATCAATAGGTTCTATGATTATTTCGCTCATATCCGGAGACTATTTGTTTTGTTTTAACCCGATAGCCTGGTTGGCTGTGATGGCTACCATATTATAAATATCTTCTACTGAACAACCCCGTGAAAGATCATTTACCGGAGCAGCCATCCCTTGCAGCACCGGTCCGACGGCTTCTGCATTGCCCAATCTCTGTACCAGCTTGTAACCGATATTTCCCGCTTCGAGCGTAGGAAAAACCAATATATTGGCTTTTCCAGCGATGGGGCTTCCCGGGGCTTTGCTTGCACCGACAGAGGGAACAATGGCAGCATCTGCCTGCAGCTCCCCGTCAATTTGTAATTCCGGATTGTTCTCTTTGACGATGCGGGTCGCTTCACGAACCTTGTCTACCATCTCATGTTCGGCACTTCCCTTGGTGGAGAAACTAAGCATAGCTATGTGCGGCTCCACGTTCACCATGCTCCTCATCGTTTGTGCCGAGGCAATAGCGATGGATGCCAACTCTTCTGCATTTGGATTGGGCATCACGGCACAGTCGGCAAAGAGGAGCAGGCCATTCTCCCCATATTGTGGCGTTTGGGTGAACATGATAAAAGCACCCGATACAACTTTTACGCCGGGTGAAGTCTTGATAATCTGCAAGGCCGGCCGGAGTACGTCGCCTGTCGTGTTTTTTGCCCCGGCTATCTCACCGTCTGCATCGCCCGCTTTGATCATAAGACAACCCAGATATAGCGGATCCTCCACCAGTTGGGATGCTTGTTCATAAGTCATTCCTTTCTTTTTACGCAATTCTGTAAGGAGTTGAGTATAAATCTCTTTTTTATCATGTTCTTTTGGGTCTATGATTTTAGCCTTTCCGATATGAAGAAGGCCCAACTCTTTTGCAACTTTCTGTATTTCAGTAGTACTTCCCAATAGGATGATTTTCGCTACGCCGTCGCGAAGCAGTCGATCGGCTGCTGCGAGAGTCCGTTGTTCGGTGCCTTCAGGAAAAACGATACGCTGTATGTTCTCTTTAGCTCTTTTGATCAGATCATCAAGTAAGTTCATTGTAAAAAGTATGTTTTGGTCTTTTAATTCTTATCAATTTTCGATTGCAGAATATCCAACATTTCCGGCAAAAGTACAAAAAAAAGAGCATATAGAATAACAAAATGTCAATTGTTTTTGGATATGAAAACTTGTATGTTACCTTTGTTCTTTTAGGGGAAAGAAGGGGTGGTGGATTTGATAATTAGTAATTAATTAAGCAAAAGGATGAAACCGTTGAAAAGAGAAGTGGCGGCGTATGCAGGTCTCACGTTGATGACTGTGATTATCGGGTTTTCTTTTATCTTTGTCAAGATCGCATTGCGTCATGCATCCACCACTGATTTGTTGGCACATCGATTTACAGCAGCCACAGTAGGCTTGTTGTGTTTTTACTTGTTCCGGCAAAAGGGATGGCCTGAACTTGGCGGGAAAAAGATGCTTCCCTTGCTTGTGACATCCCTTTTTTATCCGTTGCTGATGTTTTCGATGCAGACGGTGGGGTTACAATTTACTACTGCATCCGAAGCCGGCATTTTATCGGCGACCACTCCCATCTTCACGATTATCCTTGCGGCACTGTTCCTTAAAGAGAGAAGCTCATTTTGGCAAATCATCTTTGTGCTATTATCAGTGGGAGGAATTGCCTACATCATGTACAAAAATGGATTAGGGGAAATAAGCAGTGAGACGTTGAAAGGTGATTTTTTTATCTTATTGTCTGTGGTATCGATGGCTATCTATTTTGTGTTGGGCAGGAAAGTCACCCAGCAGTTCGATGCCATGGATATTACTTTTTTCATGACGGTGGTTGCTTGCGTTGTATTCAACCTGCTTGCGGTAACAGATCACCTGAATTCAGGCACGTTACCGCTTTATTTTGATGCTTTCAAAAATATCGACTTTTTATGGACCATACTTTATCTGGGAGTGCTTTCTTCGTTCCTGACTTCATTCCTCACGAACAACGCTTTGAAGGTGATTCCGGCGTCGCAGGTCTCGATCTTCAATAACTTCAGCCCTGTGATAGCCGTTTTCGCCGGGGTGCTATTTTTGAATGAAACGCTCCATCTTTATCATATTATCGGAGGCATCATGGTACTGGTAGGAATTATCGGTGTGAATCTGTTAAAGAAGAAATGAGGTTTAGATTACTTGAAAAATAGATTAAATATAAAGAAATGATGAAAAATTGTCCAAACTGCAATGCTGAAGTTGAAAATAACTTCGAGTTATGTTGGAACTGTAATTACAGTTTTAATGAACAAAGAATAGTTGATATCAAAGACATGGATGATGGGGGAAGATTGATTGACTGCTTAAGGTGTCATGTGCCTATGCTGTTTTCAGGAAAGTTCAAATTTCATGAGGGAACCAGAATGGGGATTTTAGGAGATTTATTTGAGATTTTTGTGAATCGGGAAGCATTTGACTTATATGTATGTCCCAAATGTGGCAAGGTGGAGTTCTTTGCCCCGCTTGATAATAGCGGGTATAAATTTGATGAATAAAATAAATTGAATGAAGACATTAAGATTGGGAGCTCTAATGTATTAGCCTTTAGAGGCTATAGTTATACCAGTATATTGGTTGATATGAAAAGTGAAAAGCGAGTTGCTTCCGCAAAAGAGAAAGATCAGGAAGTAATTCAACAATTGATTCGTCGGGTGATTAAGTGGGCTGATGAGGAGAGTTCATTGAGTTACCTGCCAACACGTAAGAATGATACTGCCCGTTTCCACTTGGGGCTTGATATGGATGAACACAGTAGAAGTCTAAAAAAAATGGAGGATACCAATTTTTTTTCAAAAGAGTTTTTAGATAATTACGATAAAATTCATCGGAACTATTGAACGTATGTTGAAAATTAAAGCTTGATAAAGATCAGCGTGTTGAGAAAGTAACAAGAAATGGGTTAAGCCCATATATTGGTCCCCAAATTTTAAATGAGGTGAAATATGTCTAAGGAACCGATTAATCCATGATTATATGGGTTAAACTATTTGATTTTCTGGGATGTGATAAGAAATAAGATACCTGAATTATATGAGCAGATAGTGGAAGTGGTTGATAAAGAGTAAGACACAATATTGACTGCTGCCAGGGTAAGTATCCCCATACTACTTATATCCATGAAGTTATTAGATGGGGGCTGAAGCTTTTTCCATTTTCTTTTTGATCTCTTTAGTGCAGAGGTTGCCGATGCTGCCGGGGTGGGTGTGATGCACTTCTTTGGGTGCATGGAAAGTACCTGCCTGTACCTCTTTCCCTACTTGCTGATAGGCTTCGCGGAACGGGATGCCCTGCAATACGCGGTTGTTTACTTCTTCTACGGTGAAGAGGTATTCATACCGTGGGTCGGAGAGGATATTTTTGTTGACGGATATATTCTCAAGCATGAAACAGGTCATTTGTAAAAGCTTATGGAGCGTTTCCAGTGCGGGGAATAGTACTTCTTTCAATAATTGGTAATCGCGATGGTATCCATGGGGCATATTGGTGGTCATCAGCGTGATTTCATTGGGCAGGCTTTGCAGTCGGTTGCTATGACCCCGTATCAATTCCCATACGTCGGGATTTTTCTTGTGTGGCATAATACTCGACCCGGTGGTCAATGCATCGGGATAGGAGATAAAACCATAATTTCCTGAAAGATACATGCAGTTGTCGGCGGCCAGTTTATTGAGTGTGAAGGCGATATTGGACATGCTTTGTGCGAGGATACGCTCGGTCTTGCCGCGTCCCATCTGTGCGGCGACCACATTGTAATTCAGGGAGGCAAAACCCAATTCCCGGGTGGTCATCTCCCGATTCAGTGGGAAGGAACTGCCATAACCTGCCGCGGACCCGAGGGGATTTTGATCGGCCACTTGCCATGCTGCGGCAAGTGTATGCATATCGTCCACCAATGTTTCGGCATAAGCGCCAAACCATAACCCGAAAGAGGAGGGCATCGCCACCTGTCCGTGCGTATAACCGGGTAATAATACCTCTTTATGTTGTTCACTAAGGGATTGCAACAAGTCAAACAAAGCCAGGACCTCTTCTTTGATCTGTAGGATCTCCTCTTTGAGATACAGCTTGATATCGACCAATACCTGGTCATTGCGGGAGCGGCCGGAATGGATCTTTTTGCCCATCTCACCCAATCTCTCTGTCAGCATGGCTTCTACTTGTGAATGGATATCCTCGGCGTCATCGTCAAGCTTGAAATTGCCTTGTTCAACCTCCCTCAGGATGTTTTTCAATTCAGCTCTCAACGCCTTTTCTTCTTCCACCTCCAGAAGGCCGATCCCGACCAGCATCCTGATATGTGCCATTGATCCCAGAATATCATGTTTGGCCAAACGTAAGTCGAGTTCGCGGTCGTTCCCCACGGTGAATTCTTCTACTTTTTTGTTGGCATCAAAGCCTTTATCCCATATTTTTGCCATCTCTTTTTCTTTTATGTTTTTTATTGCCTGTCCGAAACTGCATTTTTTCGTATAATCTCGTATAACCTCAGACAGCCTTGCATAATTGGTTGCAAATTTACATTTCTTTTCGGGGAGTTGAAAGTGATTATTGTTGTTCAGCCAATTTTTCTATAAAATGGATGTATCCCTCAATTCCCTGTTGCAATTCTTTGATCCTCACAAACTCGTCAGGACGATGGGATCGTTCTGATTCTCCCGGTCCCATTTTCAGGGCCGGGCAGGTAATTCGCATCCAATCGGAAGTAGTAGGGGAGGTGTAGCTTTCAATACCTAATTGTTGTACGCACAGCAGCAACGGATGACCAGTAGGTGTGGCCGAACTTCTATTGGTTAGTGACCGTGCTTTCAGTTCACTTTTCACTATAGGCCGGAGGATCTCCATGATTTCGCTGTTGGTGTACATCTCTGTCGGACGGATATCCACCACGAAGCTACACCGGTCGGGAACTACATTGTGTTGTCTACCTGCATTGATCTGGGTGACAGTCAATTTCACTTCTCCCATTGTGAGTGATATTTTACTGAACTTCGTCGATCTAAGTATGTTGATATCATCGATCGCAATGTAAAGCGCGTTCACTCCCTCATTACGGGCAGCATGTCCGCTTACCCCTTTCGCTTCTCCGTCGATCACCAGTAGTCCCCTTTCGGCTATGGCAGCCTTCATGCCGGTTGGTTCACCGATAATAGCCATACTTACTTCTTCGGAGAGATGTTGCCAAAGCAATCTCATCCCGTCGGTACCGGAATTCTCTTCCTCTGCCGACAATGCCAACAAGAGGTTGAAAGGTAATTCCTTCTCGTAAAAGTATAAAAATGTTTGTAATAATGTGACTACACTGGCGCCCGCGTCATTACTGCCCAACCCGTAGACATGAGTATTGGAACGGGGTGGGGTAAACGGATCGAAAGTATATCCGGTATTCGGGCGTACGGTGTCGAGATGCGAGTTTAGCATTAACGTTGGTTTTGATATGTTGTGATGAAGTTGGCGAACAATCAAGTTATTGCCGATGCGTTCTATGGAAATTCCTCTTTCACTGAAATATCCTGTCAGAAAGTTACTCCGAGGGCCTTCCTCTCCGGAGAATGATTGTATAGAAACCAGTTTTCTCAGCAACTCAACTGCGTTTTGTATATAAGAATCCATTAAGAAATTAAAAAATTAAAAGTTAAAAGTGATATCCGGAATAAGACTTTATTAATTGACAATGAATTCTTCATTTCTCAATTTCAGACTTCTCCTTTAATTTGACACATCAGTAAATCATCACATTAAACTCGTCCCTTTTCCGGATAACAGGTTTTTTGCATGTAATACCACTACTTGTGATACGCCATTGTTGATCGCCTTGAAAGAGTTATCCAATTTGGGAATCATTCCATCCACGATAATACCCTGTTGTTTATAAACCGCATATTCTTCCCTATTCATGGTAAGTATCAGACTGTCCGGATCGTTTACATCCCCTAATACACCCTCTTTTTCAAAGCAATAATAGATCGTAACATTATATTTTTCCGAGAGCGCTGTAGCTACCGTATAGGCGATGGTGTCGGCGTTGGTGTTCAACAGTGAGCCGTTCTCGTCATGAGTAATAGCACAAAAAACGGGAGTAATATTGCTTTCGATCAATTTTGATATGAAGCCGGTATTGGTTTTATCCGGATCGGGATCGCCGACAAAACCAAAGTCGACGGGCACAGAGGAGCGTCGTATTGCCGGGATAGTGTTGGCATCCGCCCCTGAAAGGCCGAGAGCGTTGCAGCCTATTTTTTGCAGTAATGCCACTATATTTTTATTACCCCATCCGGCATATACCATTGTGACTACTTTAAGCGTTTCTTCGTCGGTAATACGTCGTCCGTTTAACATTTTTGTCTCTATGCCGAGTTGTTTTGCCATCTTTGAAGCCATCACTCCTCCACCATGAACCAGTAGTTTATGTCCATCCAATTGGTGAAAGTCATACAGGAAGGATTCCAATGCTGCCGGATTATCTACTATATTTCCACCGATTTTTACAATCGAAAGGGTTGCTTTTTTATTCTCTGCCATCTTTTTGTTAAATCGTTAAATCAACAAATCACATCAGTAAATCATTACATTAACTACAGTCCCAGTAATATCTCTTTCAGTACCACTTGGGCCGAAACCACGCGGTTGGCTGCTTCAGGAATTACTATCGATTGTGGGCTGTCGATCACTTCGTCACTGACGATCATATTACGTCGTACCGGCAGGCAGTGCATGAAATATGCATTATTGGT
Source organism: Proteiniphilum sp. UBA5384 (assembly GCF_002410825.1). Classification (GTDB taxonomy): domain Bacteria; phylum Bacteroidota; class Bacteroidia; order Bacteroidales; family Dysgonomonadaceae; genus Proteiniphilum. The sequence continues at coordinate 127,600 of NZ_DHOS01000034.1, forward strand.
CAGTGCCATTTTTTTTCGGTCTACTGTCCACGTGCGATCGGTGCTTAATATCTTTCCGTAGTTTGGATCCTTGAAAGCTGCCCAGTTCTTCGCATAGATAAAATCGGCATCTTTGTATGCCTTCTCCCTATCATATTCCACCATGGCATTGCCAACGAATTTCTCGTCCAACTCATATCCGACGGGATGGGTGATCACGAAGTCATATCCGGTGGCGTTCATCCACTCGGCAAATGAATTGGGAACTGCCTGGGGCAGTGCCCTGGGATGAGGAGCCCAGGTGAGTACCACTTTCGGCTTTTCCGTTTTTTTATATTCCTCTATCGTGATCAAGTCGGCAAAACTTTGTAACGGGTGGCGGGTGGCTGCTTCCATACTGAATACCGGTTTTCCGGAATATTGGATGAACTGATTCAGGATAACCTCGTTATAATCAGATGCTTTATCTTCGAACTGGGCAAATGAGCGCACTCCAATCACGTCGCAGTAGGATCCCATTACCGGAATTGCTTCAAGGATATGTTCCGGTTTATCGCCATCCATAATAACACCCTTTTCGGTCTCTAATTTCCATGCACCCTGATTGATGTCGAGCACGATCACGTTCATCCCCAGGTTGAGCCCTGCTTTTTGGGTGCTCAAACGTGTACGCAGGCTCGAGTTGAAAAAAATCATCAATAAAGTCTTGTTTTTGCCCAACTCCTGGTCGGCAAAAGGATTTTCTTTGACCTGCCTGGCTTTTTCGAGTGCACTCTTCAGGTTACCGATGTCGTGTACGGATATGAAGTTCCTCATATTAATTTCTTTTTTAGTTCGGTGATGAAAAAATCAACGTCTTCTTTTGATATCGAGAGTGGCGGTAATAGTCGCATTACATTATTCTTTGCCCCTCCGGTAAAGATATGACTTTCGAAGAGAAGTTGGTTGCGGATATCTGCAAATTCAGGGAGAAACTCTATGCCGAGCATCAATCCCTGCCCACGAAGTTCTGTAATGCCCTCAATTTCTGATAACTTATGCCGGAGATAACTACCCACCTTTTCTGCGTTTTTTACCAGTGACTCTTCTTTTATGATATTGAGCACCGCAATGGCTGCTGCACAGGCAAGATGGTTTCCTCCAAAGGTGGTGCCGAGTATTCCTTTTTTTGCTTCGAATTTGGGAGAGATCAGCACGCCTCCGATTGGAAAACCGTTTCCCATCCCTTTGGCTATCGTGATTAAGTCGGGTCGTATGCCGGCTGATTGATGAGCAAAGAACTGGCCACTACGACCATATCCCGACTGTATTTCATCGAGGATTAATATTACATCATTCTCGCTGCAGAGGGATGATAATTGCTGCAAAAATAAATTTTCGGGGGTATAGATACCTGCAACTCCGAGGATACCCTCGATAATGACAGCGGCGACATTCCCCTTGTTGATTTCGGTGGCTACCGCTTCTATATCGTTGAGCGGAACAAAAGTAACTACATGTCCTTTATTATAAGGAGCCTGGATAGCCGGGTTGTCCGTGACTGCCACTGCTCCCGAGGTGCGTCCGTGGAACGCACCTCGAAAAGCGATCACACGTTTCTTTCCAGTATGAAAAGAGGCCAGTTTTAATGCATTCTCGTTGGCTTCAGCACCGGAGTTACAAAGAAATAGTGAATAATCGGAATAACCGGATTGTTCACCCAGTTTATTAGCCAGTTCCAGCTGTAAAGAGTTCTGTACCGAGTTGGAGTAGAATCCGATCTTCTCTATCTGATGCTGTAACGTTTCTACATAATGAGGGTGAGAGTGTCCGATGGAAATGACAGCATGTCCCCCATAAAGATCCAGGTATTCCGTTCCTTCATTGTCCCATACATGGCAACCTTTACCCTGTACAGGCTCAATATCCCACAAACTATATACGTCGAATAGGTTCATCCTTTTAAGTTAAAAATAAAAAATTAAATCCGAGACAAGATAAAATTGATTTGTAGATTAGCTGATTAAATTATCATTACATCATTACATCAGAACGCGTTTCCCTTCAATCGCAACCCCGTTGTTTCATCCAACCCGAACATCAGGTTCATGTTCTGCACAGCCTGTCCTGATGCTCCTTTTACTAGATTATCAATGATAGAGGTGATATGGATATAGCCGTTATGGAATTCGATATGCAATAGACCTTTATTGGTATTTACCACCTCTTTCAGACTGATAGCTTGTTGAGATATGAACACGAACGGGGAGGATCGATAGTATCCTTTATATAGATCGATTACTTCCGGTTCAGGCAGAGAGCCGTTCCATTTCGTATAGACACTGGCAAAAATACCACGGGTGAAATCACCCCGCATTGGCACAAAGTTGACCTGTGGCAGATTATTATTCCCTGCGCTTTTCAATGTATTACCGATCTCTTCCAGATGTTGATGCGTGAAGGGTTTATATACTGAAATATTATTGTCACGGTAGCTGAAATGCGTAGTGTCACCCGGTTTTTTTCCTGCGCCGGTAGAACCTGTAATGGCATGCACATGTATTTCTTCTTTCAACAGATTCCGGGATGCCAAGGGCAATAGCGCCAGCATAATCGTCGTGGCGAAACAGCCTGGGTTGGCTACATTCATAGCGGTACGGATCTGTTCCCGGTTTTGTTCGCAGAGTCCAAATACAAAATGCCGGTTATTGAACACCGGATTATTACGGAAATCATTGCCAAGGTCAATAATCCTGCATGATGAGGGAATATTATTATCACTTAGAAAAGCCCGTGATAACCCATGTCCCAGACAAAGGAATATCACATCGGGTTGATGGAAGGTTTCGCTGAAGACCAGATTTGTGTCGCCCAACAAGTCACGATGTATTTCCGCTACCGGCGTTCCCACCGATGTAGTGCTAATCACCGACTCTATGTTTACTTCAGGGTGATGGAGCAGGATACGGAGCAGTTCTCCTGCTGTATACCCTGTTCCGCCGGCTATGCTTACATTAATCATTGTCGTGAATTGTATAATAAATTTTCAACGGGTTGGCGATTACTTTTGTGAATCCTACTACATCCTGGCCGGAGAATGATTTGTTGATCTCTCCGTATTCGCCGAATTTGGAATTCATCAGGTCGTATTCGCTGGAACATCCCAATACAGCGAAGTGATAAGGACGTAATTCTATTTCTACTTCACCCGTTACATAATGCTGGGTGTCGTTAAGGAATGTCTCGATATTGCGCATTACCGGTTCAAGGTATTGTGCCTCATGCATCAGTTGACCGTACCAATTGGCGAGCTGCTCTTTCCAATAGAGTTGTTGTTTGGTCAGTACATGTTTTTCCAACAGGTGATGCGCCTTGACGATGATCAGTGGAGCCGGAGCTTCAAAAGCGACACGTCCTTTGGTCCCGATAATGGTATCGCCCACATGTACATCACGCCCGATACCATATTTCGAAGCAATCTTGTGTAACGTATGGATTAATGCAACGGGAGCCATCTTTTCACCATTGAGCGCGATCGGTTCGCCTTTTTCAAATTTTAAAGTGATGCGTTTCGTTCCCCTGTCGGTTACCTGTGAGGGATATGCCTCTTCGGGCAGTACGCCGGACGATTTCAGTGTTTCCACGCCTCCTACGCTGGTTCCCCAGATTCCCTGGTTAATGGAATATTTCGATTTTTCCCATGAAAAGTCGAACCCTTTTTCTTTCAGGTAATCAATCTCCTGTTGACGGGAAAGGCATAACTCACGGATCGGTGCAATAATCTGTACTTCCGGTGCCAATACTTCAAATACCAGGTCGAACCGTACCTGGTCATTCCCGGCACCCGTACTCCCATGTGCCACGAAATCAGCACCTACTTCCTTTACATGATCCAGTATTGCCATTGCCTGAAAGAAACGCTCGGAACTGACTGATAACGGATAGGTGTTATTTTTTAATACATTCCCAAAAATGAGGTATTTGATGCCTCTGCTATAATAGTCATCCACAGCATCGATGCAAGTGTGGGTGGAGGCGCCCAATTGTAATGCACGTGCTTCGATTGACTTTGCTTCTTCGTTTGAAAAACCGCCTGTGTTCACAATAACGGTATGTACTTCCAGTCCTTTTTCATTGATCAGCCAAGGCACACAAAACGAGGTGTCGAGGCCTCCACTAAACGCTAATACTACTTTTTTCTTCATTTTTTATGTAATTTATTGGTTTTTTTTATTTTGATGACCGGTTTTACCACCTTCTTTGCGAAAGGGCTAGCCTGCATCGCCGGCTGTACCTTAGGATCGTAGAGTAAACCTGTGCAGAGGCACATCCTGTAGTTATTACGTTGAAGGATATCAAAATTCCTGCATCCCTGACATCCTTTCCAGAACTCTTCGTCATCGGTCAATTCAGAAAATGTGACAGGCTTGAATCCCAGTTCTGTATTCATTTTCATTACTGCCAGACCGGTCGTGATGCTGAATATTTTGGCATTCGGATAGAGTTTACGGGAAAGATCAAAAATTTTTCTTTTGATTTTCTTGGCCAGTCCCTGGTTACGATAATCGGGATGTACTACCAGTCCGGAATTAGCTACAAAACGCTTGTGACTAAAAGTTTCGATATAGGCAAAGCCCACTAGCTTATCACCATCGAGGGCGATCACCGCTTTGCCTGCTTCAATCTTTTCAGCTACATACTCAGCACTGCGTTTGGCAATACCTGTGCCGCGTGCTTGTGCAGACTCGTAAATAAGATCGCAAATCTCTTGCGCATAGTCTACGTAGCCGCTATTGGCAATATGAATAATTACATTCATCCTAAAACAATAAAATAATTAGAGAGTTGATTGTAAAGTGTTGCCCCGAGGGCAAAAAGATAAAAGGGGAAAGGTGCGGAACCCGAAGTTCACGCATAATTCAAAAGCATCGTCGGACTAAGACTGCTGCTTGGGGATAGTGGATATGTGAAAAGTATATCTTCATCAGGCTGCAAAAGTAATCATTATATTTGTATTTGTTACTCTTTTCTGTGAAAAACTTACTAAAATCAGACTATTTCAGTCCTTTTGCATTATTTTTATGCCTGACATCGGCTTTGATGCATTCAAATGAATGAGAAATTTATTTCTACCCATTACTTAACGAAATAATTGTTTTTTTCTTTATAAACGGCAAACTGTTTTTTTATTTCCACAAAAAATACAAAAATGTATTAATTGAGTTGTCTTTTTGATACTTTTGTCTTATTTTTGCATAGTTGGAACTGCAATCTAGACCTCACTTCCCGTTTCGCGGGCACTTATTTACTTCCTGTGGTTCACCAAGCAGAACATAATTCAAATTGATATGGAAAATAAAAAGTATAGAAATTTCATTTTGCGTAATTATAATGATTTACCTCAATTGAGTGCCTTATCCGATCAGGAAAGGGAGGCAATAGGTGTTGTGGGCAGGGTGCTGCCTTTTAAGGCAAATAATTATGTGGTGGAGGAATTGATTAACTGGAACAATGTGCCGGAAGATCCTATTTTTACGCTCACTTTTCCACGGGAGGAAATGCTCTCGAAAACCCATTATGCGCAGGTGAAGAAGTTGATTGATGCGGGGGATGATACGGCATTAAAACAAAAAGTATACGATATCAGGATGAAGTTGAACCCCAATCCGGCAGGACAGGAGCATAATGTGCCGACGGTAGACGGGGTAAAATTACATGGTATGCAGCATAAATATCGGGAAACGGTCCTTTTCTTTCCCAGTCAGGGACAGACCTGTCATGCTTATTGTACTTTCTGTTTCCGTTGGCCGCAATTTTCAGGTATGAATGAGTTAAAATTTGCGATGAAAGAAGCTGCTTTGCTTCACAAGTACCTGCTGAAACATCCCAAAGTATCGGACGTCCTTTTTACAGGCGGTGATCCGCTGACGGCAAAGGCCAGTATTATGGCAACCTATATCGAGCCGCTTCTGACAAAAGAGTTCTCTCATATCCGGAATATCCGTATCGGGTCGAAGACTTTGGCTTACTGGCCATACCGGTTTCTGACAGACAAAGATGCAGACGATATGTTGCGTTTGTTTGAGAAGGTGAAAAAGGCTGGTAAGCACCTTGCTTTCCAGGGGCACTTTAACCATCCGGTAGAACTTTCAACCGACGCAGTGCAACAAGCTATCCAGAGAATACTCAATACCGGAGCACAGATTAGGACCCAGTCGCCTTTACTGCGTCATATCAATGATAATCCCCAGACATGGGCTAATATGTGGAAAGAGCAGGTCAGGCAAGGTTTGATACCTTATTATATGTTTGTAGCACGGGATACCGGTTCCAAAACTTTCTTTGAAGTGCCGCTGGAAAAAGCATGGAATATTTTCAGGAAGGCTTATCGTAGTGTGAGCGGTATTTGCCGTACTGTCCGCGGACCCAGTATGAGTGCCAATCCGGGAAAGATACAAATCCTGGGTGTGACAGAGGTAAACGGGGAGAAAGTGTTTGTGTTGCGTTTTCTTCAGTGCCGTAATCCAGACTTGGTGGATATACCTTTCTTTGCGAGATACGATAAAAAAGCGACATGGTTTGATGAACTCTCTCCGGCGTTTGGAGAGAAAGAATTTTTCTTCCAGAAAGATAATCTGTTGGGAAGGCATGAAAGAGATGATGATTTTATGTGGGAATAGAGGCTGAATTCATTCCTTTTTTTCTATTTATCAACAAAAAACTCAATGTTTTAAATAATTAACATTGAATTCGCTGATTTATTACTTATTTTGTTGGTTTGAAACGAGCATGACAACTGTTGTATGAAAATAGAAACACTATGGGTCGAATTATAGCTCTGGCAAATCAGAAGGGAGGAGTGGGGAAAACTACCACCACAATTAATCTTGCAGCATCGCTTGCCGCATTGGAAAAAAAAGTATTGGTTGTTGATGCCGATCCTCAGGCGAATGCTTCCTCGGGATTAGGCCTTGACATTAAAAAGGTAACCAACACCATTTATGAAGGCCTGATTGGTAAGTGTACCCCCGAAGAAGCGGTACAGCATACTCCATTCGAAAATATCGATATCATCTCCTCTCATATCAACCTGGTAGGCGCTGAGCTGGAAATGGTACAGATGGAAACCAGGGAGAAGAGATTGAGAAATCTTTTGCATCCGGTAAGTGATCGGTATGACTTTATCCTGATAGATTGTTCCCCCTCATTGGGCATTATTACGGTAAATGCACTTACCGCTGCCGATTCGGTCCTGATTCCCGTGCAATGCGAGTATTTTGCACTGGAAGGATTGAGCAAGTTATTGAATACAATAAAGATTATTAAGTCAAAACTGAATACGAAGCTCGAGATAGAGGGTTTTGTCCTTACGATGTATGATTCCCGGTTGCGTCTTCATAACCAAATCTACGAAGAGGTGAAGCATCACTTCAAAGAATTGGTATTTACCACGGTTGTGCAGCGTAATATTACCCTCAGCGAATCACAGAGTCATGCCAAACCGGCACTCATGTACGATGCCGATTCACGTGGGGCGACAAATCATATACAGCTTGCACAGGAATTGATAGAAAAAAATTCGTAACTTTGTATTCCTTACGGTATAGATTATGGCGAAAAAGAATGCATTAGGACGGGGATTGGATGCTCTGATCACCTTTAATGACGGTGAGACTCAAGGCTCTTCTTCCATCAGTGAGGTGGACCTTGACAAGATTGTTCCTAACCCGGATCAACCACGTAGGGCATTCGATGAGGAGGCCCTGCGGGAATTGGCGATATCCATCGGGTCGATTGGTGTAATTCAACCTGTCACATTAAGGAAATTAGAAGATGATACCTACCAGATCATTGCCGGTGAACGTAGGTATCGTGCTTCTCAGATAGCCGGATTGGACACTATCCCGGCTTATATCAAGACAGCCGACAATGAAGAGATGATGGAGATGGCGCTGATTGAAAATATTCAGCGTGAGGATCTGAATTCTATTGAAATTGCCCTGGCATATCAGAATTTGATTGACTCCCTGTCCCTTACCCAGGAGCAATTGAGCGAGAGGGTAGGTAAGAAACGTACCACTGTTACCAATTACCTGCGCTTGTTAAAACTTCCGGCCGAGGTGCAGATGGGGGTAAAAAATAAAAAGATCGACATGGGGCATGCACGTGCTTTGATCACCATGAACGATCCGGTGAAGCAACTTTCATTATATAACCTCATCCTTGAAGAAGGATTGTCGGTACGGAAAGTGGAGTCGATAGTGAAAGGTTTAGAAGAAGGCATATCTATTGAACAATTGAATGGTGCCGGCAGCAAAAAAAACAAAACTACGAAGACTTCTGCTACACAACAATTGTCTGACGACTTTGATGCGTTAAAACAACATCTCTCCTCCTATTTCCAGACTGATGTGCAATTCAGTTGCAACAAGCGAGGGAAAGGGAAGATTACCATTCCTTTTGATTCTACGGAGGATCTGGAGCGTCTTATTGTTATGTTTGATAAAATGCAAAAATAATCGCCGATGATGAATGTGCCCGGAATCATTATTTGTCTGTTGATCCTCTTTAGTACGGTTAATGCCCAGGCGCAGATCCAGTCACTGCAACAGTTGCAGGACTCTATTCCCGTATTGGTGGAAGATTCCACGCTCTTGCAGGCGACTGATTCCGTCTCGATAAATGCGAAAGATAGTAAACAAGAAACCGGGAAACAAGATTCTGTCCTGACAAAAAAGGATAAACTACCCGTTGAAATTACTTCCGATAAATTTTTCGCTCCTTCCTATATGTTTAGCCCTTCTCCGCGTAAAGCGGTTATTTATTCGGCTCTCTTTCCCGGCCTGGGGCAGATTTATAACCGTAAGTACTGGAAACTGCCTATCTTGTATGGTGGTGTTGCAGGGTTAACCTATGCTATCACATGGAATAATGGGTATTATCAATATTATCTGGGAGGCTATAAAGATATTATGGATGATGATCCCGCAACTAACCGCTGGCATAGCATGTTGCCCTATGGACAGGATCCGGAGACGGCAAATATCCAGCAGATTACAAGTGTCTTACAACGGCAGAAAGACCGTTATCGCTATTATAGGGATTTGAGTATTATCATCACATTTGGTGTTTATTTGATTACCATCATAGATGCCTATGTAGATGCACAGTTATTCGATTTTAATATGAGCCCCGATTTATCAATGCGTATGACCCCTGTGATTATCAGGGAAGAGCGGGGTAATAAACTTGGAAGTTCGTCCTACGGATTACAGTGGAGTTTTAATTTTTAGCAGTAAGAACATCACCCGCTCATCTTCTGAGTGGGTAATTATTTGGTATGAAAAGAATTATTTTGATTGTATTGATAACTGTATGGTATGGATTAAGCCTTACAGGACAGGAAATCTCGCCAGGCGAAACAAAAAATATTGATGATAACGCAATCGTTTATCCCGAAAGTATGACGGAAAAACTGAGCGATTTGTTGCGCAATTGGCAACTTGACCTTTCGAATGCTGAGATCGATTGCAAAAGGGGACAAAATGTAACCTTCCACGATTCAATTTATACTAAGAGACTACACAATCTGCCCTCCGAGATGGAACTTTCATTCAATAGCGTAGTCAAGAATTATATAGAGATGTACGCTGTGCGGAAAAGAGAACAGGTCGGGTATATGCTGGCACTGGGCGACTATTATTTCCCGATGTTTGAGCAAGCATTAGACAGGTATGGACTTCCATTGGAACTAAAATATCTGCCTGTGATTGAGTCTGCTCTGAACCCTGTGGCGGTTTCCCGTGCCGGTGCTACAGGGTTGTGGCAGTTTATGCTGCGTACAGGAAAAGGCTATGGGTTAGAAGTGAACAGCCTTGTAGATGAAAGGCGCGATCCCTATAAGTCTACAGATGCAGCTGCGCGTTATCTGAAGGATTTGTATGCCATTTATGGCGACTGGAATCTGGTGATAGCCGCCTATAATTGTGGTCCCGGAAATGTAAATAAAGCCATTGCCCGAAGTGGAGGCAAACACGACTATTGGGAAATTTACTACCGCTTGCCGAGGGAAACGAGAGGATATGTGCCGGCATTTATTGCAGCCAACTATATTATGCATCATTACACAGATCATAATATCTGTCCGGCCTATTCTCCTTCGCTGACTACCGTTGCGATAGATACAGTGCATGTAAAAGAACGGATGCACCTCGAACAGGTTGCCGGAGTCCTGGATGTGCCATTGAGCGAACTGCAGAGATTGAACCCTCAATTCCGGAAAGATGTGATACCGGGTGATTTCAAACCGTATGCCTTGGTATTACCATCGGAAAAAATGTATGCTTTTATTGATAAAAACGATACCATCCTGAATTATCAGAAAGATCGTTACCTTACCCACAGGGCCACGACAGATGCTTTTCTGGATGGTTCTGTCTCAGCGGGATCGGGAAATACAGCCGATATCTATTATCGTGTAAAGAAAGGTGATAACCTCTCCACGATCGCCCGAAGGCATGGTACCACAGTAGCGCGGCTTAAATCATGGAATGGACTTCGTTCCAGTAATCTTAGTATAGGAAAACAGTTGATTGTAGGCAAAAAGAGGACACCTGCACCCCCACCGGCAGATAAAAACGAACTTTCATCTGGATCAGCGGTTGAGACTGAATCAGAACTCGAATTGGAAGCCGGAACCCGGGAGTACAACCGTAACAAAACGTCGGGGGGAAATGACATCATTTCCTCTTATTTGAAAAGCCAGATTGAAAAAGCTGAACAGAGGAATATAATGGAAAAAGAGGAAGGCTCCGCTGAATAAACTATGTTACCAGTACCTTTTTCGTAGACGTGATGCCATCATTGGTCCTGACTCGTACAATATATATGCCTTTAGGCAAGTGTGCAGAAGAATAGGAGGTCCTGTTCAGACTTATATCAGTAGTTTCGTGATGGATTTTAATTCCTGACGAATAGTATATTTCCCATTCTTCCAACTCATAGTTCGATTCAATAAATATCCTCTTCATCTCTTTGGAATAGTAGACTGATAATTTCGGTTGTTTCTTTTCTGACTCTACTGAAGTGGCAAGATTCCCTATCACATAAGGTGAAATCAGTAACGCTGTGTTAATTGGATTTTCAACGTTCTCCGAAGATTTTACCCATCCCAACGTGTTTTTCATCCACGTTGTGGAAACCCATCCCGATCCGATCTTTCTGGGATCTGCATTGAATGTGGAAAAACCGGAAGAAACCCCGTTCTTATCATAATAGGAGATATAGAATGTTCCTGAAACAGTTACAGGAACATCAAACCGGATATAGTTCTCTACACTGTGGCGCATATCACGTGGGGCTGTAGGGAAGCCTGTATTGGTGTAATACGCATAATTATAATTATAGGATTGTTCGTATAGGAGTTGTTCCGGCCCATTTTCACCAGAGTAAACCCTTATGCGGATGTCCATTTGCGCAATACTGTTGATGGATGGGGAAGAGAGGAAAACGCCTCTCAATTGTACCTTGCTTTTGGCATCGAACTGTTCCGCAAATTCCGAATATCCGAAAGTATTATTAGTGGAGAAAAATGGTACCGATTGGAAATGATACTTTACTGCCTTGTCACCTTCCTTGAAATTATGACTTTTTTTATAAGGATCTTGCGCATAAGGATTAAACCCTCCTATTTGTTTGGTCTGCAGGTTTTCCGGATCGAGGTAATAGCTGATAGGGTTTGTATTGTAGGGTAACGTATCTTGCACATTCCAGAATTTGGAAAGAGAGGCATAATAATCCGGACCTTTTGGAGAAGAGCAATATGAACTTCCTCCGGTTAAAGTGCCTACCACTCTTTTCTCCCTGTCGAGCAGCGGAGAACCTGAAGATCCTCCTTCCGTGGCTCCGGTATCCCAGGCTCTTACCACCCAATGGGCATTGGGTGCTTCCTGATCATAATTGGGGAGGTCGAAAGAGCCAATGGTTAACGGATCATCCTCAATGGCTACTTTTTTAATTCCTCCATTGGGATGGTGCAATCCATGAAAAGGCGTTTCACGAGCCGGATTATTTGCATTCCATCCCAGGTAATAAGGTTGGTATTCCGCAGGGATGGCCGATTCCTCCGGTTGCAGTTTCAGTTTTAAGAGAGAAATATCGTGATTTTCGCTGATTAACACTGAATCTGCAGAAGCCATCGTCATTTGTATAGGGCCGCGGATATCCATATCACACAATGGAGATTGGTAGTTGAAAAAAGCAACAATACTTCCGGCTACTTTATCATAATGCCAGCTTCCGCGTTGCCCGTATTTTTGCCATAAGGACGGATTACTTGACCCGAAGCTATAGTTGTTATTCAGGCAGTGAGTGGCCGTCAGCAAATAAGGAGTGCCGTCTTCCGCCGTGTTATTCACAAGCACTCCGGTACAATAGAATGTTCCATTGATGATTAATCCCACTACACCACTTCCCGGTTGAATATCTTCGGGATAACAGATCAGGTTGGGATGACAATCCTGTTCCGGGTCCCTAGGTTCTAAAGCTCTTAAGATTCCCACAAAATCGTGATTCACTTCACCTATTTCAATTTCACCTTTAAAACCAGGCTCCAGGGGTTCCTGGTATTCTACAATCAGCGCATCACCTGTGATAGGCTGTATTGGCAACATGTTCAACTCGGTGTTGTTTTTTTCTGTATAGGAGCCCAGTATTTCCGACTGGTCGGAATTATAAACAAACAGCTTAGCTTCCGGGGGCAATCTGAATTTAGAAAAGAGGATATTCAGTGAGAATGCGCCGCTAGAACGGATGCCTACACGCCATACTCTCATATTGCCGGTAATAAAAGTAACGCCTGAATTATCCGGTCGAAGAAAAGGATGGAACTTATAGGCAAATTCCAGACTTTTGAAGTTTGTCTGATTCTGAAGCGAACGCCGCAATTCCGCCTGTCCGTCTATGGCAGGCATTTCTACAAAGATATCTGTGTGCTGTCCAATGGATCTTGCTCCCATGCCTGCGTGAAGGGGTAGTGGTTTCCCACCGTAACTAATCTGTCCTACTGCCGTTTGTAGTAGGACGGAGCAAATAAATAGAAGACAACTCTTCAGAATAAACCGGAAAGGAGAGATAACATTTCTCATGAATGGGAATCAATTGAATGAAAACATTCAAACATGTTTGAATGTTGTTTAATTGGCTTAATGAAATAGCTATTGCAAATATAAGGTTTTTTAAGGAATAGAAGTAAATTTGCACTAAATTATTTACATAAAGTAGCGTAGAAGCGATGAAGATGCCATTGAATGGAATGAAAAGCTTTTTAGATGAAAAAGCAGATCAATATAATCAAATTTCATTTATTGAAAATGATCCGATATCTGTTCCTCACCTGTTTCTGGAAAATCGGGACCGGGAGATTATGGGTTTCTTTGCAGCCACTCTGGCATGGGGACAGCGGAAAACCATTATTGCCAAATGTAATGAGTTAGTGCATAGGTTTGGAAGTGAGCCCTATCGTTTCATTATGGAGCATGGCGATGAGGACCTGAAAGGTCTGTTGGGCTTTAAACATCGTACTTTTAATGATATCGACTTACTCTATTTTGTGGATTTTCTGCATCGGCACTATTCCCGTCATCATACGCTGGAAGACGCTTTTCTGAACGAAGGCGTTTTTAATTCTATAGAGGACTCACTGATCCGGTTCGAACAAGGATTTTTTAATCACCCGGCTACACCCCATCGTACCCGTAAACATGTGGCTACACCGTTTCGTAATTCTGCCTGTAAGAGGATCAATATGTTTCTCAGATGGATGGTGAGAAGTGATGACAAGGGTGTGGATTTTGGCATTTGGAAGCGGGTTCCACAACATGCACTGGTTTGCCCTATCGATCTGCATGTGGATAGGGCGGCTCGCCAGTTGGGACTGATTACCCGTAAACAGACCGATTGGAAAACAGCATTGGAACTTACCCGAAACCTTTCTCTTCTGGATCCTGATGATCCCGTAAAATATGATTTTGCACTTTTCGGGTTGTCTTTGGAAAATTATTTTGCCTCTCCCCCAAATTCCATCAGGTAAGCTTTGATAAATCCATCGAGATCGCCATCCATCACACCAGTAACATCTGATGTCTGGTAGTTAGTACGGTGGTCTTTTACCCGACGGTCATCGAATACATAGCTGCGGATTTGGGACCCCCATTCGATTTTCTTCTTGCCGGCTTCTATAGCAGCCTGTGCGGCCCGACGCTTTTCCAGTTCAATTTCATAGAGTTGCGACTTGAGTAAACGAAGTGCATTTTCACGGTTTCCCATCTGCGAACGGCTCTCGGTATTCTCAATCACAATCTCCTGTTCTTCGCCGGTGTCAGGGTCTTTATACTGGTAGTGCAGGCGGACGCCTGTTTCTACCTTATTTACATTCTGTCCTCCTGCTCCGGATGAACGGAAAGTATCCCAACTCAGGTTGGCCGGATTTACTTCAATCTCGATAGAGTCATCCACCAGTGGTACCACAAATACCGAGGCGAACGAGGTCATTCGTTTACCCTGCGCATTGAAAGGCGATACGCGTACCAGCCTATGTACCCCGTTCTCACTTTTCAGGAAGCCATACGCCAAGTCGCCCTCCACCTGTAGGGTAGCTGTTTTAATGCCTGCATCGTCACCATCCTGCCAGTTGCTGACAGTGGTTTTGTAATTCTTTCCTTCACACCACCGCTGATACATGCGGAAGAGCATCGAAGCCCAATCCTGACTCTCGGTACCGCCGGCACCGGCGTTGATCTTTAATACCGCGCCTAATTGATCTTCTTCGCGACGGAGCATATTTTTTAACTCTAACTCCTCTATCAACTGGAGTGCATGGTTGTAATTGGCATCTATTTCCTCTTCCGATACAATTCCTTCCCTGGCGAAGTCGAATGCCAATTGTAATTCTTCTGCAGCAGATTTCACTTCCTGATAGGAGTTGATCCAGTATTTCAATTCACGCACTACCTTCATTTGCTGCTCTGCCGCTTTGGCATCATTCCAAAAATCGGGGGATTGGGTGCGTAACTCTTCTTCTTCTAATTGGATATGCTTTGCATCGACGTCAAAGATACCCCCTCAGCGCGTGCTCGCGCTCCAACACATCTTTTAGTTGGTCTGCCGTTATCATATTGATTTTTTTCAGTTTTTGAATTTAGGATGCAAAGTTAAGAAAAGATCCTTAAATTTCGACAGCATAGGGTCTAGTCTGACGGATATCCATAATTATTTGAAAATATCGAGTCTTTCTCCGGCTTTTAATACCGCGCCTAACTGCGGATTCCATTCTTTCAACTGATCTACTGTACAGCCATACTGTCTTGAAATGGAATAGAGCGTTTCACCCATTTGTACTGTATGGCTTCTGGTGGGAGAAGAGATAATCATGACTTCTTCCTCCCTCAGCACCATTTCTCTTTTTGCCTGCCGAAGCGTATCTTTATTTTCTTTCCCCTTTGGGACAGGGTCGATTGGTTGATTCTTGACTGAATTGGTCTGTACGAGAATAATAGGATCATCACCGTTCCCTGAATGGCTCTCTGTCTGTTGTGCAGTAACGATGGCATTTGTTGTCTTTCCTTCTTTGGCGGGATTTATTTCCGGAATATCCCGATAGTTTTGCGCTTTAGTTTTTGAGGTTGGATAGGATATCTGTTGTTTGTTACTGCTTGATGGTTTTTGTTGCGTTACATAAGATGCATTTTCTTCTAATACCCTACCTCCACGCAAATAACGTGATGCGTAATAGGGTTCAGTAGAAGATGATATAATCACTCCACTGGTAATGGAGGCATGGATGAACTTGAATTGACCGTTGGTGGATGTCTCTGTCACTATTCCCACATGTCCGACATTCCCGTTTTTCCTGTTTCCTTCAAAAAATACAAGATCTCCCTTTCGAAGTTCTTCCCGCCGGGTAATGGAGGGGACTTGCCTGTCTTGTCCCGATGAACTGGAGCCTAATCTGTAGCCGAATTTTTTGAATACGAAAGAGGTATAACCCGAACAGTCGAAAGTGTTGGGTCCTTTTCCCGCATATCGGTATGGCTTGCCAAGGTATTGCCTTCCATATTGAATGATATCATCCTGTAACGTGGTGGAAGTTTTGTTATCGGAGACAACGGTTTTTCCCGTGCCGCATGAGGTCAGGATGAGTAATATAATAGCCAGGGAGGTGACCTTTACCCGGCTGTTATTTTTATATATCGTAGAAAATACGCTATAGAGTGACATATTTAAAAGACAAAAATAAGCAAAATCGTTCTTGTAGCAGATGTACTTCTTGTTTTTTAACAACATCATTCTGCCGGCAGGGAGGGTAGGGAAATAAAAAATTGTATCTTTGAAACCTGCCAGAGCCAATCTGGTTTTGGAGAAGAGTGGTTTATCGATGAAAAAATAAAGCAGTGAAGAATGAAGCCATTAAAGAATATTATTTTTGATTTTGGAGGAGTGCTAATCGATTGGAACCCGGTTTATCTTTATAGAAAGGTCTTCGACAAAGAAGAGATGGATTGGTTTCTTGCACATATATGTCGTTACGAATGGAATATACTGCAGGATGCGGGGCGTTCCCTGGCCGAAGGAACAAGGATCCTGCAGGAACAATATCCGGAGTATAAAAAAGAGATCGCCATGTATTACGGGCGATGGCAGGAGATGTTGGGAGGAACGATTGACGAGAATGTGAGGTTGATTAAATTGCTGAAAGGAAATTATAAAGTATATGGTCTTACCAATTGGTCGGCAGAAACAATTCCTCTTGCCGTGGAGCGCTATGATTTTTTCAACGATCTGGATGGTATGGTCGTTTCGGGGGAAGAAAAAACGATAAAACCCGATCCGAAACTCTACAGGATATTAATGGAACGTTATGGGATAAAAGCAGAGGAATCGTTGTTTATCGATGACAACTATGCAAATGTAGAGACGGCGCAGCGATTAGGATTTCAGACCATCCATCTGACGGAGGGCATGAATCTCGAAAAAAATCTCAGGGAAAGAGCAGTTTTAATTTAGTATATTGCCATAATATATTTTCTCTATTTCCGGTTATTCTTCTTATAATCTTCGTAAAAAGCTTGTGCCATCCAGTTAGCCAGCGCCTGACGGTTATCACTTTGTAGAATGCGACGACGATCGAAGTCATTTTGAATATTTCCTGTTTCCACAAGGATAGAGGGTGGTTGCAAGTTGCGGAGAACATAGAGGTTACGCTGCTCGACGAATCCCCCAAAACCTCTCCCCGGCTGATGTGTGTCATATTTCATGCGAAAGTAGTCCCGCATGGTAGTGGCTAATTTTTTTGATTGGTTATCATTGGAGTGATAGAAAAATACATCAATACGCTTGCCCTTGCTGCGACTGTCCACATGGAGGTCGATGGCGCGGATATAATCATATTTATTTTTATCCCGTTGATAGAATTCGTTCACTTTGTCCACTCGTTGTTTTAGTCTTTCGAGTTGGTTTCGAGGTATGGCTTTTCCCATACATGTTTCATTCGAGCTGTTGTTCAGGTACATTTCATCCCGGATACCGTCTTTGGGATCCTGTATGATTACGTACACGGTGGCTCCCTCCATCATCAGGTTACGAGCCAACCGTAAGGCAATATCATACGCATATTCATCTTCATGGAGAAACCTGTTCCCTACGCGTGCGATAGCCCCCGGATCGGGGCCGCCGTGACCGCTGATAATATAGAAACAAGTATTTCTTAACCGGTCCGATTGCGGTTGCATGTTGCTCAGTTTTTTTCCGAAAATAGAAGGATCGGTTCCCCGGGATATTGCTTCAAGGGGTAATGATTGTGCCTTTTCTGCTGGTATGGGTTGTATCTCTTCCGGGGAAAGCGGTTGTTCCTCTTGTATGGAATCCGGCTGTACTTCTTCTGCGGGAACCGCTTGCATCTCTTCCGGCAGTATCATCAGTCCCTCTTCTGTAGCAGCTATTCGTTTATCTTCCGGATGAAATGGAGGAATTATGTATTTCCTGCCCATTATCAATCCTCCCTTGGCGGTGAACTTCCCTGTGTTTAGCTCCCTGAACGCTTTCACATAAGAATCCCCGACCCTGTCGTATCGGCGCAGAAACGAGTGGATGCCATCCCCCGCCTTCGGATAGGCCGTGTCTTGTGCGACCAAAGAGGTTGTTCCCAATAACAATAAGCATAGGATATTTCCAAAAAGATAAACTTTCATATACAAAATACAATATTTTCATTCTGTGATGAAAAGATAATAACAGAGCTGTGAAAATGTTTTGACAGGATCATTGCCAAAAATAATTATTTTATTTCGTTTAATAGTCTTATAGAAAGAATCAATACTATATTTTAACGTTTATTCAAGACTATCTGCCTGTTTTATTATTACCTTTGCCCCGACAGAATAAGTGTGGAAAGATTTGAACTGCTTGCAACCACAGAAAAAAATGCTAAAACGCTTTATTGCATTTTCCTTCTCTTCATTGCTTCGGTTCATCTAATTTATATCAGATTAAAAATGAATTATTTTTTTACCTCCGAGTCGGTGTCGGAAGGACACCCCGATAAAGTGTCTGATCAAATATCGGATGCGTTGGTCGATGAATTTTTAGCATACGACCGTGATTCTAAAGTGGCGTGTGAAACGCTGGTGACAACCGGACAGGTTGTGCTGGCCGGTGAAGTAAAATCAAAAGCTTATGTAGATGTTGCCGAAGTGGCGCGTAATGTGATTGCTTCGATAGGCTATACCAAAAGTGAATATCATTTCGAAGCACAATCGTGCGGGGTCTTTTCCAGTATACATGAACAATCGGATGATATCAACCGTGGAGTAGATCAAAAAGCCGATCCTATGGATCAGGGTGCGGGTGATCAGGGAATGATGTTTGGTTATGCAACCGATGAGACTGAAAATTATATGCCTCTTGCACTCGATTTGAGTCATGCTTTGTTACAGGAACTGGCCAATATCCGGAAAAATGAACCGGAACTAATGCCTTATTTGCGTCCCGATGCCAAGTCGCAGGTAACTATCGAATACAATGAGGAGGGAACCCCGCTACGTATAGATGCTATTGTGATCTCTACACAACATGATGAGTTTGAAATGCCGAAGAACAATACGAAAGAAGCAGTGCTTGAAGCCGATAGGAGAATGCAGTCACGTATCCGGTCGGATGTGAAGACTATTCTTATTCCTCGCGTGCAGGCACAGTACAAAGGAAGAAAAGATGTGCATCGTCTCTTTGAAGGTGAGTTCACCCTCCATGTAAACCCGACAGGGAAATTTGTAATTGGAGGACCCCATGGTGATACCGGATTGACAGGCCGGAAAATTATTGTGGATACATATGGAGGAAAAGCCCCTCATGGAGGTGGGGCTTTTTCAGGAAAAGACCCTTCAAAAGTAGACCGTTCGGCAGCCTACGCAGCACGGCATATCGCAAAAAATATGGTGGCAGCAGGTATCGCCCGGGAGATATTGATCCAGGTCTCTTATGCCATAGGAGTTGCAGAACCAATGAATATTTATGTTGATACTTTCGGAAAGAGTAATGTGAAGCTTTCCGACGGAGAAATCGCCAGGAAGATCGGACTATTGTTTGACTTACGTCCTAAAGCCATTGAACAGCGGTTGAAACTGCGAAATCCTATTTACAGGGAAACTGCTTCTTACGGACATATGGGACGTGAACCGAAAATAGTAAAGAAGGAGTTCAATTCTCGTTATATGCTTGAGCCGGTACGGGTTGAGGTGGAGTTGTTTACTTGGGAAAAATTGGATTATGTGGATAAAATCAGGAGAGAGTTTGGATTGTAGGATAAGTGGTTAAGTGAATAAGTCTTGGTTCTTGGCTCTAAAAGGAAAAGATGGAAAACGGAAACAAGGAGGTGGTGGTCTATTGTGCCTCCAGCGGGAAGATCGATCAGCTCTATTTTGATGCTGCATCGAAATTGGGTGAACTGCTTGCCAAAGAAGGTATCACCTGTGTCAATGGTGCCGGAAGCGAAGGACTGATGGGTGCATTGAATGATGCGGTACTGGAAAATGGAGGAAAAGTGAAAGGTATTATTCCACAGTTTATGGTGGATGCCGGTTGGGGACACAAACGTCTTACCGAGATGATTGTCACGGCAACTATTCATGAAAGGAAGGCTGCTATGGCGAAATCAGCCGATGCGGTGATTGCCCTGCCCGGGGGAATAGGAACGCTGGAGGAATTGGCGGAGATCATCACTTGGAGACAGTTGGGTTTGTATCATAATCCGGTCATTATATTGAATATCAACGATTATTATCAACCACTTCTCACTTTTTTAGAGAAGATGATCGATGAGAAATTTATGAAGGATGTCTATCGGGAATTATGGCAAGTGGCAATAACTCCGCAAGAAGCTGTCGACTTGGTTCATAGTGCTCCCGATTGGAATCCCGGTTACACCAAATACGATTAATGGTTCAATCATACTGGGAAAGGGTATGGTACTGGGTTTAGATACTACTCAAGATCTTATCCCTTACTACTTGAAGGTAGAAGTGGAACAGGCGAACCCCGATTCATTGCAGATGAATTTCGGGCATTACGACTTTTTAGCGACCGATAGTGGCCGCCTTTTTTTCGATTTTGAAAAGTCGATTCTACCAGTACACTCCCTCTCTACGGGGAGTGTAGGAACTGCAATGCCTTTTTCCATTTGGATAGATTCTATTTTTTTCTTGCTATTCCTCTTGAGTTTTGTGTTCCTTGCGTTTGTTTTTAAATGGGAAGGTGCAGCTTTGAAAGGAAATTTGAAAAATGTAATATCTCCGGGTAAGAATGCTTTCTCCACACATAAGAGTCAGGTGACCAAAACGGAGGTCTGGGGCGAATTTTATCTCCTCTTTCAGTCAGTACTGATATTTTCCATTTTCATTTTCTCATCGTTATGGAGTAATGGGCTTTCCTCATATTCTCATGGAATGCAGTTAATAGCGTTTATGGGAACCCTGATGGGGTTAGGGCTGTGGGTGTTTATGAAAGTACTGGGCTATAGGCTCATCGGTGCATTTTTTCTGAAAAATGAAATGAAAGGATGGACTATCTATTATTCGCGTATGATGGAGATTTTGGGAATCGTCTTTTTCTTACCGGTCGTTTTTTATGTTTTTTTACATGAAGTTAGGAATATTATATTTGTGGGCCTGTTGGTACTTTTTTTTATTAGTCGCTTGGTTATTTACATTGAGTTATTAAATATTTTTGTTAAAAATAAGATCGGGCCTTTCTATTTTTTTGTCTATCTTTGCGGGACTGAAATTGCGCCTTATTTGCTATTGTATAAGGGGCTACTTTCAGCCATAATTATTGCAGGAGATAACATTATATGAATACGCGCAAAGTAAAGAAGATTCTCATATCCCAACCTAAACCGAGTAGCGAAAAATCGCCTTATTACGAGATTGCGGAGAAATTTCATGTAGACATGGATTTCTATCCTCTAATAAAGGTAGAAAGAGTATCTCTCAAGGAATTTCGTCAACAGCGGATCAATATACTCGATTTTACGGCAATCATTTTTACGGCAAGAACAGCAGTGGATAAATTTTTCTCGATTTGTGAGGAAATGAAGATCGTCATTCCCGAGACAATGAAATATTTCTGTATCTCTGAAACGGTTGCCCTCTATCTCCAAAAATATATCGTCTATAGGAAAAGAAAGATTTTTTTTAGTCAGACAGGTAAAATTGATGGACTGAATAATGCTTTTACGAAACATTCCAAGGAAAAATTCCTTTTCCCGGTTCCTGAAGAGCATAATGACGAGGTGACCCATTTTCTCGAAGAAAAGAAAATAAACTATACCAAGAGTGTAATGTATCGGACTGTAAGCAATGATTTCGTTGAAGATAAGAAGTTCGATTACGATATGATTATCTTCTTCAGCCCATTGGGCGTGCAATCGTTATTGAAAAATTTTCCTGATTTCAGTCAGGGAGATATAGCTACAGGATGTTTTGGCAACGCTACGGCGAAAGCGATAACGGACGCGGGGCTGAGACTCGATTGTGAAGCGCCTCAACCTGACTATCCTTCCATGACTGCCGCATTGGAAGCTTTCCTGAAAGAAAACCACAAACATTGGGCCTGATTTTTTCCGAATCTGTTACGATTGATTCTAAAAACAATTATCTTTGTCAACGTAATTGCTTTCGGAGGATTGCATTTTTATGACAGAACAGCGTTTCAGATTTACAAAAGAAGAACGGGTAACAGGTGAAAAAAGAGTGGAGACCCTCTTTGCACTGGGCTACTCCTTTATGTCATATCCTTTTCGGATAGTATATCTGAAAACCGCGCCCTATGGGGTATTGCCGCTGTCTATACTTATTTCTGTTCCCAAAAAGAGGTTGAAGTCTGCTGTAGACCGTAATCGGATGAAGCGGCTGACCCGGGAAGCTTACCGGCTGAACAAACACTTTCTTTTCAACCGGGAGTTGGCCGAAAACAGGCATTTGGACGTGGCATTTATTTATGTGGCAGACAAGTTGTGTGATTATGCTGCTGTGGAGAAAGGGATGCGGAAAGCCCTAAAAGAGTTGGATCACCGGATTGAAGAAAGAAAATTGTGTTGAGAATAATGAAGATCATATTAACATGGGTCTTGCTCCTGCCGGTCTATTTCTACCGGGTTGTCATTTCTCCGCTTACGCCGCCTAGTTGCCGATATACGCCCACTTGTTCACAATATACAATTGAAGCACTCAAAAAACATGGGCCTTTCAAAGGTTTTTATTTGTCTGCCAAGCGCATCTTAAGTTGCAATCCCTGGGGAGGGTCGGGTTATGATCCCGTACCTGATCCTAAGTCAAGAAAAAGAAAACAGAAAGCACAGGTCAATTAAAATATGGAATTTTACGACGTACATACCCATCAGATTTTTCTTGAGGATAGCGATGACCCTTATCACTCGTGTATCTTCGATGTTTACCCCCTTGAATTTGAAGTAGCAAAAGAATCCTATTCCCGACACGCCTTTTCGTGTGGAATCCACCCATGGTATTCGGAAGAGAGCGATACCCAATTGGCGTACTTGTCTGAAATTGCATCCAACCCCCGTATTATTGCTATAGGGGAAACCGGGATAGATAGGTTGAAAGGCCCTTCATTTGACCTTCAGATACCTGTATTTAAGAAACATATAGAGATATCCGAAAAATTGTCGAAACCGGTAGTTGTTCACTGTGTGAAGGCATGGGAAGAATTGATACGGATTAAAAGAGAGGTAAGACCGACCCAGCCTTGGATCATTCACGGATACCGGAGTAAACCGGAATTGACGGAGCGACTTGTCAGAGAAGGATTTCTTTTTTCCGTAGGAGACAATATCAATGTGGATTCCATGCAGT
Source organism: Proteiniphilum sp. UBA5384 (assembly GCF_002410825.1). Lineage (GTDB taxonomy): Bacteria > Bacteroidota > Bacteroidia > Bacteroidales > Dysgonomonadaceae > Proteiniphilum. Next base: position 150,978 of record NZ_DHOS01000034.1, read on the forward strand.
TAATACCACTTGATTCTCTCTTTTGTGAAACTGATGAAAGTGATATGCCTATCCGTCAGATATATCTCCAGACCGCACTTGCCCTAAATATGAATATAGAAGAATTTGCCGAAAGAATTGCCGAAAATGTGAGAAGGATATTTCCTTTATTACAGGCGCCCAAACCATATTATCCCGATGAAGAAGAGGTAGAGGATTGATATTTTTACATAGCGCTCGTATCCGCGATATAAATAATATTTTTCAGTTTATCTATTTTTTGTTTCTAAAATGTCCTATATTTGTAACCCCCAATCCTAGGGGGAAATAGATAATACATTGGATGTGACGCCCGAAAAAATATCATACGTTTTCATAAAGTTTAAAGAAGGAGATGAAGAGGCATTTTCTTTCTTTTACAAATATTTTATCAACGATATGTATGCTTATGGCAGAAGCTTGGGGGCGGATGAAAAACAGGTAATGGATGCAGTGCAAGACGTTTTTCTAAAAGTATTTTTTGACAGACCCCATCTTTCATCCGTAGAGCATTTCAAATATTTTCTGTTTAAATCATTGAAGAATAGGTTGTATGATCTTTTTAAATCAAAGTCGTTTTCGAAAACCGAGAATATTGATGAAGAAGTCTTAAGTTTCACTATCAGGGTCACTATATTGGATGAAATTATCGAAGAGGAAGACCGCATAGTAGTTAAACAAAAAATTGAGAAACTATTATCCGTACTCTCCCCATTGCAAAAAGAAGCCCTTTATCTGCGTTATATCCAGGAACTTGATTATGCGGAAATTTCGGAAATAATGGATAAGTCAGAAGTCTCTATCCGTAAACTTGTCTCGGAAGCTATCCGTAAAATCAGGAAAGAAAATAAAATATTGCCTATGCTTGTCTTTATCTGGTTTTTGTATGATGGTTTTCATTTGTAACTTTTATTAACTAATTTTATCCGGAAAAACACTCACAAAAAAACAACTTGCTCGTATCTCTCAAAATAATCGACAGGCTAAATTATAGATGAAGGGGAGCAAATATCAAGGGTACAAGGCAATTGACTTTCTCAAGGATGATGATTTCTTGAAATGGAATCTTTTTCGATCGGAGGAAGACAATGCTTACTGGGCAAAAGTCATGATAGATTGCCCCGAGTTGAAGCCACTGATAGATAGTGCTATAGAGTTATATGACACCCAGATACGACTGAATGATTACTCTCTCTCTCCGGAACAGGTAAGGATATATCATGATGATTTTCAGTATTATATAGCACAGCGTAGAAAACGGAAAACCCTCACTTACTGGCTTTCCGGAGCAGCCTCTGTTTTGCTTCTGTTGGCTGTCAATCAAGTTTTCAAACCTTTTGTCAGGCAGGATTCGGGATTGTGGGATTTTGTAAATACAAATTTGTTACCGGTAGATTCTGCTTCCAAAGATATTCAATTGTATGTTTCCGGCGATCAGTTAGTTACTATTGAAGAAAAGGAGGCAGATATCACATATAATACCGACAGCATTCAGGTGACGGGTAAATCACTTGCTGAAGTTAATACCACTGACTATAGCCGGCTTATTGTTCCGAAGGGAAAAAGGTCGAAGCTCACTTTATCCGACGGTACAACCTTGCATGTAAATTCCGGCACAAAAGTGGTTTATCCCAACCGTTTCATGGGGGATAAGCGGGAAATTTACGTGAATGGTGAAGTGTTTTTGGATGTCACTCCTAATCAGAAACAGCCTTTTATCGTCAGGACCGATGAAATCACAGTGCGTGTGATGGGGACTAAATTCAATGTACTGGCCTATGAAGAAGATGCGGGCACGCAAGTGGTACTTGCTTCCGGAGCAGTCAGGATAACATCCAATGAGCATTCCGAAAAAATCGATCTGACACCCTCACAATTGTACGATTATAAAGCCGGACAAGCGTCCGTAACGCAGGTAGATGTAGAAAAATATATATCATGGATACAAGGCATCCTCTATGTGGAAGATGAACGCCTCGATATTTTGATGACCAGGCTTTCTCGCTATTATGGAGAAGATATTATATTTGATGAAGGCCTGATAAACCAGAAATGTACCGGAAAAGTGGACTTGAAAAATGATCTTGGAGAAGTACTGAACGGGCTAACTTTCTCTTTCCCGATTATTGTGAAACAGGAAAACGGAGGATACAGAGTAAGCACGAAATAAAAAAGTGATTGAAGAATAAAACTGGGAACCGTCTGTTTAGAGTCAGAAATTGTGAAATTAGAGTTCGATGTTCAAGGCGTAGACTGCTTTTAAATTGAACTTGGTTGAGTACTGCAAAATGTAGAGGGAGAGTATAAAATATATAAGTAAAGATAAAACGGATGAATTGCTTTTGGATTGTGAATTAACAACATGAACATAATAAAATAAAGCCAAATGGAAGAAAATAGAAGATGAAATGAAACTAAAAAAGATCGGACAACGTCGCCAAACACCATCCGATCCCGTGATTAAAAGTAGACATTTATAATATATCACCTTTAAATCAAGACAAATATATGACAAAAAATATTAGCATTCACCTAAAAAACGCTAATACTCAAAAAACTTTCAAAATCATGAAGCTTATCGCACTATTCCTCACTATAGGAATAAGCATCAGTTATGCCGGTAACAGTTATTCTCAGGCTACTACCTTAAGTCTGAACTTAAAGAATAAAACTGTACGTGAAGTTTTTAGAGAGATAGAGAAAAACAGTGAATATATTTTCCTCTATAATCGTGAAACCCTCGATCCCGAGCGGAGAGTGTCGATTAATGTAGAAAAAGAGACCATAAGCAATGTGTTGGATAAATTGTTCGAAGAAACTGATAATATCTATAATGTATCCGACCGGCAAGTCTACATTTCTAGAGTAGAGAAATTAAAACAAGCTGAGATCGCTGAACCTAAACAACAAAAGAAAACTATTCAGGGTATTGTTGTGGATCAGGAGGGTGAATCGATAATCGGAGCAAATATCATTGAGATCGGTACTACCAACGGTACCGTAACGGATATTGATGGGAGGTTTACATTACAGGTAGAAAACAATGCTATCATAAAAATATCCTATATTGGGTATCACTAGTGTCCCATAAAAAAGG
>NZ_DHOS01000041.1:0-25638 GCF_002410825.1 Proteiniphilum sp. UBA5384
TATTCAATATATTATATTAATATTCTAAATTCAAAACAGGTTCTTAGATTCAAGAACCAGGAGTCAAGAAAAAAGAATACGCTAATCGGGATTATTTTCATTGGTATATTGAAACTACTTCTTGACTTCTTGACTTCTTGACTTCTAAGTTCCAAGTTCCAACCTCTCAGTTCTAACAAAATGAAACAAGGCCGTATTCTCGTTGTAGACGACAACAAAAATGTGCTCAGCGCATTGAAGGTTTTACTGAATGCCCATTTCGAAGAGGTAACCCTCCTTTCCTCTCCCAACGCCTTGCTGTCTACGCTGAGGGAGAGAATGCCGGATGTGGTATTGCTCGACATGAATTATTCCGCCGGGATCAATACCGGAAATGAAGGACTGTACTGGCTCTCGGAGGTGAAAAAAGTAAATCCCGACCTGCCGGTAGTGCTTTTTACCGCTTATGCCGATATAGACCTGGCAGTTACCGCGCTGAAGGAAGGCGCTACCGATTTTGTGGTAAAACCCTGGGATAACGCCAAACTGTTGGCCACATTACAGTCGGCACTGGAATTGAGGTTGTCACGGAAGGAAGTGACCAAGCTGAAAGAGAAGCAGGATGTACTTAATTCCCAGCTGAACAGGGAAGGCGACACCTACTGGGGTGACTCTCAGGCGATGCGGGACCTGTTACGACTGGTAGAAAAGGTAGCTAAGACCGATGCCAACGTGTTGATTACCGGCGAGAACGGAACCGGTAAAGAGGTGATTGCACGCAGGATACATCAACTCTCGCCACGGTCTAATGAATCGCTGGTGACGGTGGACATGGGAGCGGTGACTGAAACGCTGTTCGAGAGTGAACTTTTCGGCCATGTGAAAGGTTCGTTCACCGATGCGCATAGCGACCGTGCCGGAAAGATCGAGGCGGCAGACAAAGGTACCCTCTTTCTCGATGAGATCGGGAACCTCAGCTATCCGCTTCAGGCGAAACTATTGAACGCCCTGCAATCGAGGCAGATCATACGTGTAGGAAGCAACAAGCCGATAGCAGTAGATATCCGGCTGATCTGCGCTACCAATCACGACCTTTTTCATGATGTGCAGGATGGCCTGTTCAGGGAAGACCTCCTCTATCGTATCAATACGATTCAAATTGAAGTGCCGCCGTTGCGTAACAGGAAAGAGGATATCCCCGGACTGGCTTCGTTTTTCCTCGATCGTTTTACGGCGAAATACAATAAAACGGGAGTGAAGCTGAGCAAAGAGGCAATTGTCAGAATGCAGGAATACAACTGGCCGGGCAATGTGCGCGAACTGGAACACACAATAGAGAAAGCGCTTATCTTATCGGATGACCGGATAATCGATTCGTCCGACCTGTTTCTTCGTTCCCAGGAGACCCGGGGAGGCCGCAAAAAGAGCTCAGCGTTAGAAAATGTGACCCTGGAAGAGATGGAAAGGGTGCTTATTGAACGTGCCATGAATAGTTATGGGAACAACATATCGGCTATTGCCAAGGAACTGGGTGTTTCCCGGCCTACGCTTTATAGCAAGATCAAGAAATACGGACTTTAAAACCATCCCGGTCATGTCCAAATTATATCTTTTAAAACCACCCGACTATGTTCAAATCCATCGAATACAAGTTATATCTCTATATGATCCTGCTGGTCGCGGCAATTGTGATGAGTACTTATTTTGCCATACAAACAGAGTATCTCTATATGGCATTATCGATACTGCTTGTTGTTTTTCTTCTTCATAATCTGCGCCGGAGTTACAACCAGTTCAACAAGAATATCATTTTCCTGCTCAATGCGTTGGATAACGGAGATTATTCATTCAATTTTGCGGAGACCAAATTGTCAAGAAGGGAGAAAGAGTTGAACCAGATGATGAACCGTATCAAGGAGATCCTGACAAAAGCCCGCAAGGAGGTGATTGAGAATGAGAAGTTCCTAAGTGTGATCATGGAGAGCGTTTCCACGGGCATCATCATTTTGAATGAAGCCAATGTAGTGGTACAGATAAACCGTACCGTCAACCAGCTGTTGGGACTTTCAGTCTTCACCCATGTCAACCAGCTGGACCATATCGATAAATCGTTTCCCGAATTGTTCCGCAACCTGGAAGCGTCGGACGTGAAAACCATAAAAATTGCCAATGAGCGGGAGGAGGTGCAGTTGAGCCTGAGGGCCTCCGAGCTTACGCTGCAAGGGAAGAAGTTGAAAATCATCACCTTGAATAATATCGGCAGTGAACTCGATTACAAGGAAATGGACTCATGGATTCGGCTGATCCGGGTGATGACCCATGAGATCATGAACTCCATTGCCCCGGTTACGTCGCTGACCGATTCGTTGCTGTTCGCTTTCCGTCAGGATGAGCCCTATGAAGAAGATTCACTGATGCAAAATACGGTCGAAGCCTTACAAACCATCAATTCAACAGCCAAAGGGCTGATCAGTTTTGTCAACTCTTATCGCCGTTTTACGGGGATCCCCAAACCTCAATTGAAACCGGTTTCATTGCAATCACTTATCGAACGGGCAGTCTCGTTGGAGACGGCACTCCTTGAAGAAAAAGAAATATCGGTGAATTTGCACCTACCGGATAAATCGCCTGTAATCCTATTGGACGAATCCCAAATCATGCAAGTACTGCTAAACCTGTTGAAGAACGCTGTCGAAGCCATTGCAGGCGGTGAAGGATATGATGGCGACGAAGGAGTGACTCAAAAGGGGCAGGAAAAACGACAGATCAGGATAGCGCTGTCAGAAGAGGGAGAGAAAACACACCTCGATGTATATAACAATGGGCAGCCCATCAACGAAGAGGTACTGCCCAATATTTTTGTCCCGTTTTTCACTACCAAGGATGCCGGTACCGGCATCGGGTTGAGTGTGTCACGTTATATCATGCGTCTGCACGACGGCACATTGATCCATTTCACCGACAGGGAATGGACGGTTTTCAGGATGACTTTTTTCCATTGATTATTTTGCAACCCTTTCCAACCATTTGAGCATCGCAAGCATGGCTCCCATGGAGATGCTACAGGCACATACAAACACAAGCCATGTACCCCATAACGGGAGTGACTCATAGAAAAGTCCGCCAAGTGCGACAAGTAAGTTACCTACAGCCGTGGCTGCCAACCAGCATCCTTGCATAAGACCTTGAAGATGGGGAGGAGCCACCTTTGACACAAATGACAATCCCAACGGACTGATAAATAACTCGGCCACGGTAAGGATAAAATAGGTGCCTACGAGTAACCAGGGAGAAACGCGCATCGCATTTGTCAGCCCGCCCATGGCCAATCTTTCCGATGCATCGGGAAGACCTATCGATCCAAGCATCAACAGAATATAAGCCAATGCGGCAATACCCATCCCTATCGCAATTTTACGCGGTGTGGAAGGTTCCATGTTCTTTCTTGCCAACCAGCCGAATAATCCTATAATCGGGAAGGTCAATAAGACCACGAGTAACGGGTTGACTGACTGGAATATCTCTGCACCCTGGATGGTTGTAAAGCCGAGGTTGATATTGATCATACTCAAATCAACATAGTCCCGGGCGAAAAAAGTAAGTGTCGCACCATTCTGATGGAATGAGAACCAGAAGAAGATGACTACTCCGAATACAGCCGCAAGGGCATATATACGTTGCTTGACTTCCTTGATATCCATTTGCACCTGTTCCGAAGTACCGTCTTCTTTCTTTACCACTTTATTGGCCGGATCGGGAAGTTTATTTTTATTCACGCTGAATATGATCAACGAAACAAGCATCATTATCACTGCCGCTATAAAGGCAAAGTGAAATCCAGTTGTAAATACGTTCAAATAATTATTGGCAAAGGCTGTCAAGTCTGTAACCGGTGCTGAAATACTGACACTATTGGCAAGTTCCGTAAAACGATCGAGTGCCTGCCCTTCCATTTTACCATTCAGGAATTGGTGTGAAAGAGTGGAGAGGGTGGCATCATACAGGAATGAATTCTTCTGCAACCACCAGTTACGGACCGCTATACCGATAAGCGGTGCGAAGGCGGCGCCGATATTGATGAACATATAAAAGATCTGGAACCCGGTATCTCGCTTGTGCTCATACTGCGGATTGTCGTATAATTGCCCGACGACAGCCTGAAGATTACCCTTGAAGAAGCCGTTTCCCAGCGCAATAACAAAAAGACCCACGCAGGTAACGGTCAACATCAAAGCCATATTAGCGACCGGCGTCTTTGTAGGGATGGCGATAAGCAGATAACCTATCATCATCAATACTAACCCCGCCATAATGGTCTGCTTATACTTCTTCGTCTTGTCGGCAATAAAGCCGCCCAAAAGTGCAAGCACATAGGTAAGCGAGTAGAAGATGGAGTAGACCACAAGTGTAGTTGTGTCACTTAGTCCGAATTTTGACGAGATAAACAAGGTTAAAATCGCCATCATAATGTAGAATCCGAAGCGTTCTCCCATATTGGAAAGGGCGGCTCCAAGTAATCCCTTTGGATGATCTTTAAACATTGATAAAAATTTTATATGGTTATGAATATATTAGTTCACAAGGTTAGACTGTTTTAAGTCTTATTACATTTTCTCAATTATGGATGTGCCAAAATAATGAAAGCCGAAGGGTAAACCAAGCTTGCTTGTGTTTGCCTGAAGTGCCTCTTATTTTCTGCAAATATAAAATATTTTTCTTTATTTTGTTTGTCGAAAAGAAAAAAGTAGTACTTTTGCAGTCATTATCGGGATGATATTTCCATCATGTCGATTTACAAAAAGAAAATTTTAGACAATGATTACTTCTGTTTTTGCATTTGGTTTCTGGTTTTACTTTTACTTTAGTAGGTGAAGGCGGGATTTTATATGCAGAATGAGAAGAATTAAAAAATCATATCAAAATAAAATAAAGTCCTGCCGATTACACGGTGGGACTTTTTTTTGATGTAAAAACAGTTCAGATGAAACGAATAGCCATTCAAGGAGGAGCGGGTTCATTCCACGAGATTGCAGCCCGTGAATATTTCAGGGACGAAGAATTGGAAATTGTACCATGTAGTACTTTTCGTGATGTCTTCGCGGAAACCAGGAAAGACCCCGATTTGATAGGTATGATGGCAATTGAAAATACCATTGCCGGCAGCCTGTTACAGAACCACGACCTACTGAAAATGAGCGACGTGCAGATAGCAGGAGAGCATAAATTGCGAATATCACATTCATTAGCAGCACTTCCCGGCAATTCAATAGAAGATATTACGGAGGTGATGTCACATCCCATCGCTTTGATGCAATGCGAAGCTTTTCTTGATACCCTGCCGGGTATAAAAATAGTGGAACACGAGGATACAGCCCTTGCCGCAAAAGATATCCGGGATAAGAAAATGACATCGGCTGCGGCAATTTGCAGCACATTGGCTGCAGAGAAATATGGAATGGACATCCTCGCCTCAGCGATTGAGACCAACAAAAGGAACTTTACCCGCTTTCTTATCCTGGCACAGGGCGAAATGCTCCGGGAAGTACAAAAGGAAAACCATATCAACAAGTCGTCATTGGTTTTTGTGCTGCCTCACAACGAGGGAAGCCTCTCCCAGGTCCTTTCGGTATTGTCATTCTATAATATCAACCTCACCCGTATCCAGTCGTTGCCTATTATCGGAAGAGAATGGGAATATCAGTTCTATATCGACCTTACTTTCACCGATTACAACCGTTACCGGCAATCCATCGATGCGATTATGCCGCTGATCAGTGATTTGAAAGTGTTGGGAGAATACAGGGAAGAGAAGCAGGGATTCAGTGAATGAGTGAAAAGGTGAATAAGTGGAAAGGTGGAAAGGTGATGGAGAAAGGAAACGGTAAAATGTCGAAAATCATTATTTTTAATTTTTTTACTTTTAATTCTTAGTTTTTAGTTTAAAAAATATGATAGAGCCCGCAGCACATATAAAATCGATATCCGAATATTATTTTTCGGTAAAACTGGCGGAAGTGGCCCGTATGAATGCCGAAGGGAAAGATGTGATCAGCCTTGGAGTAGGCGCCCCGGACCGTATGCCGTCGGAGGAGACCATACGCACACTTTGTGAAACGGCGCAACGCCCCGACACACATGCTTATCAGCCTTATACCGGTATTCCGGAACTGAGGAGAGCATTTGCCCAATGGTATGGAAGAATATATCAGGTGGAATTGGCCGAAGATGAGGTATTGCCGTTGATCGGTTCAAAGGAGGGAGTACTGCATATCTCAATGACCTTTCTCAACTTTGGAGATGGTGTTTTAGTGCCAAACCCCGGCTATCCCACTTATAGCTCGGTATCGGAAATGCTCAGGGCAAATGTAATTTCCTACAACCTGCTGGAAAACAACAGTTGGGAGCCCGATTTCGAAGCGTTGGAAAAGATGGATCTGTCGAAGGTAAAACTGATGTGGGTCAATTATCCCAATATGCCTACGGGTGCCAATGCATCGATGGCGTTATTTGAGAAACTCGTCGATTTTGGCAAAAGGCATGAGATCATTATTTGTCACGACAATCCTTATAGTTTTATACTGAACGACAAGCCGATCAGTATTTTGTCGGTGCCGGGAGCCAAAGATATCTGTATAGAACTCAACTCATTGAGTAAATCCCATAATATGTCGGGCTGGCGTATAGGAATGCTGGCAGCCAATCCTCAATTTGTGAAATGGGTACTCAAGGCAAAAAGTAACATCGACAGCGGGCAGTTCAAACCGATGCAACTGGCAGCCATTGCCGCATTGTCGAATCCGGATGAATGGCATGCCAACATGAACAAGATATATGGTGAACGACGGGTGTGGGCAGAGAAGATTATGGATATTTTAGGATGTAGTTATGATAAAAGTCAGGTAGGCCTTTTCGTATGGGGGAAACTCCCCAATGATGCGTCGGATAGTAAAACATTTGTCGATGAAGTGCTATACAAGGCAAGAGTGTTTATCACACCAGGGGCTATTTTCGGGAACAACGGCGACCGGTTTATCCGGATTTCGCTGGGATCGTCAGCGAAGAAACTGGAGGAAGCATATCATAGGGTGGTTAAGTGGCTAGGTGCCTGAGTGGTTATACAGTTAAGTGATTAGGTTGGAGAATCCCAAACGTCTTCACTTCTCAACTTCTTAACTTCTTATTTAACAAACAATAAAACAACAATAATATGGAATTCGAATCAATTTTATTACCGGGCATAGATGACAAGAGGCCGCTTGTAATTGCCGGCCCATGCAGCGCGGAAACGGAAGAGCAGGTGATAGACACTGCCCGGCAACTGGCAGATACCGGGGTGAAAATATACAGGGCTGGCGTGTGGAAACCCAGAACCAAACCGGGCGGGTTTGAGGGAATAGGTAGTCCTGCCCTTGCATGGATGATGGAAGCCAAAAAAGAGACCGGCATGTATATGTCGACCGAAGTGGCGACCGAGAAGCATGTCTATGAGTCTTTAAAGTATGGCATCGATATGTTATGGATCGGTGCCCGTACGGCGGCAAATCCTTTTGCGGTACAGGAAATAGCTGATACGCTGAGAGGGGTGGATATCCCGATACTGATCAAAAATCCCGTCAATCCCGATCTGGAACTGTGGATCGGCGCTTTGGAACGGTTATATAATGCCGGAATAAAAAAATTGGGAGTAATCCACCGCGGATTCAGCACAACCGACAAAACCATCTATCGCAATCTCCCTCAATGGCATATCCCTATTGAGCTGAAACGGCGGTTTCCTACATTGCCCATTATTTGTGACCCAAGCCATATCGGCGGCGCCCGTAACCTGATCGCTAAATTAAGCCAACAGGCAATGGATCTCAACTACTCAGGATTGATCATTGAGTCGCATTGCTCCCCCGATGAGGCATGGAGTGACAAGGCACAACAGGTTACACCTGCTACCCTGAAAGAGATCCTCCACAACCTTGTGATCCGGGATACGGTACAGACTACGGAAGATCTTTCAGACCTGCGTGAACAGATCGATGACCTGGATAATGAACTCCTGCAACTGTTGGCCAAACGGATGCGGGTATCAAGGGAAATCGGACAGTATAAACTGGAACATGATATGCCGATCCTCCAAACACATCGTTACGACCAGATCCTTACCGACCGCGCCGGACAAGCCGAACGGATGGAAATGTCGGGAGACTTTGTCAAACTGGTGCTGGAAGCCATCCACTCCGAATCGGTACGTCAGCAAATGGTGATTATGGAAAGGGCGAAATCGATCTGATGATGTGATGATTTGGTAATTGGTAATTAGTAATTTTAAAAGTATGAAGATATTAATTCTGGGAGCCGGCAAGATGGGGTCATTTTTTGCCGATGTGTTGAGTTTCGACCACGAGGTGGCGGTGCTGGATCCGGATCCTAAAAAACTTCGTTTTATTTATAACACGCAACGGATGACCGATGCAAAGGAAGTAAAAGATTTTGCGCCGGAACTGGTGATCAATGCTGCCACGCTTAAATACACCATTCCTGCCTTTCATAACGTATTGCCCTATCTACCCGAAACTTGTATCCTGAGCGATATCGCGTCGGTGAAAACAGGACTGGAGGAATTCTACAAGGAACGCACACGCCCTTATGTCTCCACCCATCCCATGTTCGGGCCCACCTTTGCCAGCCTGAACGACCTGAGCCGGGAAAGTGCCATTATTATTTCCGAATCTTCACACATGGGGAAGGTGTTTTTCAGGGATCTCTATCATCGACTTAAACTCAATGTATTTGAATACTCATTCCGGGAACATGACGAGACCATTGCATACTCCCTGTCCATACCCTTTGCTTCCACCTTAGTGTTTGCTTCGGTGATGAAACATCAGGATGCACCGGGGACAACCTTTAAAAAGCACATGAGTATCGCACAGGGACTGCTCTCCGAAGATGATTACCTCCTGACGGAAATCCTTTTTAACCCTCATACGCCGCAACAATTGGAAAATATAAGGATGAAACTACGTGAGTTGCTCGATATTATCGGGGAGAAAGATTCCGAGAAAATGGAAGCCTTTTTAACGGGAGTACGGAAAAATATAGAATAAGAAATTGTTACTCTTGTTGCTGTAAGGAGCTGACCCGTTATCGGGTCAGCTCCCTATATCCGATAAAATATCAATAATAGTTTGAGTCCACTCCAGATTTTCGGAGTGGACTCTTCTTTGTGTGCCGTGCATGGTAATTAACTTGGTGGTGAAATTCCACTATGGGGGTTTGTAATCGCCAACCATTAGCAGAAGGCAAGGGTGTCCATCGCGAGGTGGAATCTGAAGGAAGCCGTATGCAAAGTCCTGCTCCGAGGAACACGAATCCTACCAAGCATATTCGCTGGGATAAGACTGCATAACAAGTTGAAGTCCAAAGATTACACGGACAGCGAGGAGTAAATAGGGCGGAGGGATGGGATGAAAGTTAATTGCCTTACCACGGGAGGTCTCACGGACGTATGGAAACGGAGTATGAAATACGGATAACAATTGCCGTGAGAAGTCAGCAGACGCCATAGTACTAAAGCAGTGATAGGCATTAGGAAGGATAGAACTTTAGTAAATGTATTTTCAATGAAAGTTACCGGATAAACTGAAACAGAAAACATTGACAACACAGAGGGGAAAGGATATGGTCTATTAGAGATGATACTATCACCGCAGAACTTGAATAAGGCATATTTAGCCATAAAGAATAACAAGGGAGCGGGGGGAATCGACAAAATGGAAGTCGCAGAGTTAGGCGACTATTTGCGCAGCCACAAACATCAACTAATAGTCAGCATCCTGCAAGGTAAGTGCCGCCCTAATCCTGTACGCAGGGTAGAGATACCTAAAGAGGGAGGAAAGAAACGCATGCTGGGTATTCCCACGGTGGTGGACAGAGTTATCCAACAGGCAATTTTCCAAGAACTCAGTAAACTTTATGAACCCCCAATTCTCGGACAGCAGTTACGGATTCCGACCGAAACGCAGTGCTCATCAGGCGTTACAGCGCAGTAGGCAGATGATAACGGATGGCTATCATTACGCAGTGTATATGGACTTGGAAAAGTTCTTTGACAGCGTAAGCCATAGCCGATTGATAGAAATACTTTCCCGAACCATAAAGGACGGCAGAGTATTGTCATTGATACATCGTTATTTAAATGCGGGAGTGCAGACTACGGGTTCATCCCAAAAGTGTTGTAAAGATGAGAGCCAGGATAAAGGAACTGACATCAGGAAGCAACGGCTGGGGCAACGAAAGGCGGAAAGGAGCCTTGAAGGGGTGGGTTCAGTACTTCAAGCTGGCAGATATGGAAAAACTACTACAAAAGAGGGACGAATGGTATCGCAGGCGACTGCGAATGGTCATTTGGGAACAATGGAAACGGATAAAGACCAAATTTGCCAACCTGATAAAACTTGGCGTGAAGAAATCGAAAGCGAGGGAATGGTCAAATACCAGAAAAAACCATTGGCATACCGCTAACAGCTTTATTCTAAGTACTACTATGACCAACGAGCGACTACGCCAAGCAGGCTATCTATTCTTTACTGATTATTACCACTCCTTAAAGGTTGTAAACTAAGGAACCGCCGTGTACCGAACGGTATGCACGGTGGTGTGAGAGGACAGATAGGGAAATAATCCCTATCTTCCTACTCGATTATAAAATAGTTACGAGTCTATAAGAACTGAGGTGAAAATCCTTTTTAAAATACGTATGGAATTCTCCATTTGGAGAGTTAATTTGGTGGTCACATAGACATTAGCTCGGTAAATATACAGTATCTCATATTGAAAAACCATTTCTGAATTTCCATCAAATATTGTGTCACTCTGTATAAACCTTTATGATTTTCGCGTCGGTTTCGGGACGGCTGTTGCCATCGACCGGCAGGGCGGCGATCTTATCAATCACTTCCAGCCCTTCGGTTACTTCTCCGAAGACGGTATATTCTCCATCTAAACGGTCAATGCCGCCAAGGGTAGTGTATGCTTCTTTTAATTCTTCGGGAAGGAAGAATTTGCCGGGAGCTATTTCATACAGTGAGTCCACCTCATTTAAAAGCGAATCCAACAGGGCATTGAATCCTACTGCATCGTTGGCAGCTTTGAGCTGATCGAGTTCCTCTTTGTGCGGCAAATAATGGGTACGGATAATTTCATTCTTGATGGGCACATTCACTGCCATCTCCATAGAGTCGAGCCGTCCCTGTGTATAGACTCTTCCCTGGACGATGTAAAATTGTGATGCATCCGATTTTTTCTGCGGGTTCTGGTCATCTCCCTTTCTGGGAGCAGCGAGCGCTCCTTTTTTGTGAAACCTGTACTCACGGAATTCAGGCATCAGCTCCATATCGGTACGTCCGCCGCCAATTTGTACGCCGGCGGGAGCATTCCGTGAATCCTGCGCTCCACCCTGAATTACAAAATCCTTTACAACCCTGTGGAAGAGGGTACCATCGAAATAACCCTCCTTTATCAGATTCAGGTAATGATTGCTATGCCTGGGCGTGTCATCATATAATACCGCTTTCATTGTTCCATAATTAGTCTCAATGACAATCGTCGGATAATTAGTCTGTGCATGGGTCTGCCAGGACATTGCAATTAAAGTAAGGATTAATATGTTTCGTATCATAAAATTAGAATTATCAATAAATCGGAACAAGTCAGGGATAACTTTTTGGTATTGACACATCATCATATCGTTCTATTAATTCGGCGCCCTTTTGTAGAAATACATTGCGATACCGGCAAAGATGACGTTCGGGATCCAGGCGGCAATGAATGGGCTCATTCCTCCTTTCACCGCGAATGTGGAACTTACGGTCATGAAGAGGATATAAGCCATACTTAACGCCAGCCCGATACCGATGTTAAGTCCCATCCCTCCTTTTACTTTTCTTGCCGAGATAGCGGCTCCAATGAGAGTCAGGATAAATGCGGAAAATACTGAGGCAATCCGGGAGTGGTATTCTATCTGGAATGCCTGTATATTTCCTAATCCCCGTTCTTTTTGACTCTTGACATAACCGCGGAGCTGCGGGGAGGTCATCATCTGCTGGTCGGTCTTGGCAATGATAAAATCATTCGGGACGATATGAAGGATGGTATCTATCGAGGTACCTTTGGTGATTGTCTCATTTAATCCTTCAAAACGTCTCAGCTGATAATTACTGATGGTCCAGTGATAGGCCGAATCATACCGGATAGATTGTGCTGTAAGTCTTGCTGTTAATTGGAGGCTGTCGAAGTGATCCATTGAGAAATTGTATCCCGTGTTGCTAGTCATATCAAAGTTCCCGAAGTAAACGATGGTCTGGGGGCCTACCCTGAACTGGATATCCCGGTCGCCTGTCACCTTCTTCCGGGAATCGACGTAGGTCTGCTCAAATTCAATGCGGGTGGCATTGGCGGGTGGGATGACATAGCTTCCAAAGACAAAGGAAAAGATTGCAATGACGAGGGCAGAGATCATATAGGGCTTCATCATCCTTTTAAATCCGATTCCATTCGACAGGATGGCAATAATCTCAGAATTATTGGCCATTTTGGAAGTGAAAAAGATAACGGCCAGAAAGACGAATAATGGACTGAACAGGTTGGTATAATAGGGAATAAAATTAAGGTAATAATCAAATATAATCGCCTTCAACGAAGCATTATTGGTCATGAATTTATCAATCTTCTCGTTGATATCGAACACCACTGCAATTGAGATGATCAGTGCGATCATAAAAACATAAGTGCCCAGGAATTTCCCGATGATATACCTGTCCAGTCGCTTTATCTTAAAAAAATCGTTATCTATTTTCATAATCGTCTGGTCACATTTTCCAGTATTGCCGGTTTCCATTCAGAAAAATCACCGGCGATAATATGTTTTCTTGCTTCCTGTGCCAGCCATATATAAAAGGCCAGGTTGTGTATGGAAGCAATCTGCAATCCCAATATTTCATTTACATTAATAAGATGCCGCAGGTAGGCCTTACTATAGAGGGTGTCTACAAACGATGCGCCATCTTCCTCGATAGGTGAAAAATCGTTTTTCCATCGTTCGTTGCGCATATTTATCACGCCTTGTTTGGTGAAAAGCTGCCCGTTGCGCCCGTTCCGTGTTGGCATGATGCAATCGAACATATCCACACCGCGTTCGATGCCTTCCAGAATATTTTCCGGCTTACCAACTCCCATCAGGTATCGCGGTTTGTCTTGGGGGAGAATTTCGTTGACTAACTCCACCATTTCATACATCTTTTCGGTGGGTTCACCCACGGCAAGTCCACCGATAGCGTTGCCATCCGCTCCTTTGGCTGCCACATTTTCTGCGGCACGACGCCTGAGGTCGGGATATACACATCCCTGCACGATGGGAAAAAGGGTTTGTCGATGTCCGTAGGGGCATTCTGTTTCGTGGAAGCGGGCAAGGCAGCGGTCGAGCCACTGTTCGGTAAGGTCGAGAGATTTCTTTGCATAATCATAATCGGCATCTCCCGGAGTGCATTCATCGAAAGCCATCATAATATCGGCACCGATGACACGTTGAATGTCCACCACTTTTTCCGGACTGAAGAAATGGCGGGATCCGTCGATATGCGACTGGAATTCGGCTCCTTCTTCGGTCAGTTTTCGGTTTTCCGTCAGTGAGAATACCTGAAAGCCACCGCTATCTGTCAGTATTGGTTTGTTCCAGCTGTTAAATCGGTGTAATCCACCGGATTGGCGGAGAATCTCCAGCCCCGGGCGAAGATAAAGATGATAGGTGTTGCCCAGAATGATTTGCGCTCCTATATCTTCTTTCAGTTCACTGATATGCACAGCCTTTACACTCCCTACAGTGCCTACCGGCATAAATACAGGAGTCTCCACCTCTCCATGATCGGTGGTGATAATGCCCGCACGGGCACTCGATCGGGGGTCTGTATGTAATAATTGGAAATCCAATATGATTTGTTCTATCTTTATTTTTGGGGCAAAGATAGGAAATTAATCCCGTTTTGTCGGGGCAGGTAGTGATAATTTGCTGATTTGTTGGTGTACTAATTTGTCGGACAATGTTACACGGAACGAAGTGAAGTTAATATGCCCATAAGATGAATGTGCTTGAAAAATAATTAGCAAATACCCGAATTTAATCGTATTTTTGTTCTCCGGATAACATTTAAAAAATTGCAGTGAAACAAGAAGAAATATGGAGAATAAATCTGAATTAATGGCAAGAAAGCCGGATTGGCTCAAAATATCGCTTCCCCAGGGGAAGCAATACCTGGATGTAAGAGAGATTATTGCGAGGAAAGGATTGCATACGATCTGTGTAAGTGGGAAATGTCCCAACCTCTCGGAATGTTGGGGGAGGGGGACGGCTTCCTTTATGATTCTGGGTGATGTTTGTACGCGTGCCTGCCGGTTCTGCTCCGTCAAGACGGGCAGTCCACAAGGAATTGTCGACTGGAACGAACCGGACCGGCTGGCTGAAAGTATTGAGAAGATGAACCTGAAACATTGTGTGATTACCAGTGTAGATAGGGATGATCTGCCCGATCTGGGCGCTAACTTCTGGGCTACTACCGTAAGGCGGGTCAAGGAAAGAAATCCGGAGGTGACGCTCGAAACTCTTATCCCTGACTTCAATGGGATAGAGGAGTTGATTTATAAGGTGATTGATGCAGGGCCGGAGATCATATCGCACAATATGGAAACTGTGAGGCGTTTGACGCCCAAGGTGCGCAGTCGTGCCAAGTATGATATCAGTCTCAAGACGATAGAGACCATTGCCAAGAGCGGGAAGACGAAACCTAAATCGGGGATCATGGTCGGACTAGGAGAAACCGAGGAAGAGGTATTGGAAACAATGGACGACCTGATTCATGTGGGATGCCAGGTGCTTACTATTGGGCAGTACTTGCAACCTACAAGAAAACATTTGACAGTGAAGGAATTCGTGACGCCTGAGCAGTTTCGAAAATACAGGGCTATCGGACTGGAGAAAGGGTTTAAGTTTGTAGAGAGTGGACCCTTGGTGCGTTCTTCCTATCATGCAGAGAGGCATGTTTGATGATCCCGATAAAACGGGACAACTTGTCCCGACCTTCGGGAAATCGTGATAATTAATTGAGGCATGAGCAAAAAAGTGATTTTCGAGAATTTGGGACGTATCCGTTACAAGGAAGCCTGGGATTATCAGGAGAAATTGTTTGAATCGATAGTTCGGGCGAAATCGGATATGCGATCAAAATGGGAAGGAGAGGACAAGGTTGGAAAATGTGAAAAATTCTACGCAGAGAGGGGTGAAAAAGAACAATACCTCCTCTTTTGTGAACATGAACATGTGTACACCCTTGGCAAACATGGTGACAAACAAAATCTACTGATCGCTAATCATGTTTGCAGAAGCAAGAATATCGACCTCCATGCCATCGATCGGGGAGGTGATATCACCTATCATGGACCGGGGCAATTAGTAGTCTATCCGATTATCGATCTGGAAGTGTTCGGGATGGGAATAAAAAGTTATATTTCCATGCTTGAAGATGTGGTGATTGATACGTTGGATACATATGGTATTAAAGGAGAAAAGGACGAAAAAGCAATGGGGGTTTGGATTGATGTGGCTGTTCCACTCAGGGCCAGGAAGATATGTGCGATTGGTGTACGGGCAAGCCGTTTTGTGACGATGCACGGATTGGCGCTCAATGTCAATACTGATCTATCCTATTTCAATTATATCAATCCTTGCGGTTTCAAGGATCGCGGTGTGACCTCAATTCAAAAGGAATTGGGACATGAGATCGACTTTGAAGAGGCTTCCGAACGAATGAAGAGAGCTTTTACTCATCGTTTCGAGATGGAGTTATAATAAAGACTTAAACATTTTTAACCCCGAAACGACAAGAAACCTCTTTAACATTTCTAATTTTGTAATTCGAAAAATTCAACTATTTCGTAAAGCAATGAGCAGACGGCAAATTTATTTGTTTTGTCGGTACAAAATTAGAAATCGAGGAGCGAAGGCGACTCATAACGACTGACTTTTGTGAAATTTCAATAATTAAAAATATGAGCCAAGTTGTCGATATTAAAGAACTAAATGAGAGAATAGAGCAAAAGAGCGGCTTCGTCCAGACACTTGTTACAGGAATGAACCAAGTGATTGTGGGACAGAAACATTTAGTGGAGTCGCTGCTGATAGGATTATTATCAGATGGACATATATTACTGGAAGGGGTACCGGGACTAGCAAAAACCCTGGCGATTAAAACGCTGGCTCAACTGATTGATGCGGATTACAGCCGTATCCAGTTCACCCCCGACCTGCTACCTGCCGATGTGATCGGAACCATGATTTACAGTCAACGTAAAGAAGAGTTTCAAGTGAAGCACGGTCCCATCTTCGCCAATTTTGTATTGGCAGACGAAATAAACCGTGCTCCCGCAAAAGTACAGAGTGCACTGCTTGAAGCAATGCAGGAACGTCATGTGACCATCGGCGAGCAAACCTATACACTGCCTGATCCCTTTCTGGTGATGGCTACCCAGAACCCTATCGAGCAGGAGGGTACTTATCCGTTACCGGAAGCGCAGGTAGACCGTTTCATGTTGAAGGTAATCATCTCTTATCCTTCCAAAGAAGAAGAGAAACAGATTATTCGCCAGAATATCTTCGATCCGGTGGCCATCGATAAGGCAGTCATATCTAAAGAAGCTATTCTGGAGGCACGTAAAGTGGTGAAAGAAGTATATATTGATGAAAAGATCAGTAAATACATTATCGATATCGTATTTGCTTCCCGTTTCCCGGATCAGTTTGGCATGTCGAACCTGAAAGAGATGATCGGGTTCGGAGCATCTCCCCGTGCTTCTATTAACCTGGCATTGGCCGCACGTGCTTTCGCATTTATCAAACGCCGGGGGTACGTGATTCCGGAAGATATCCGTGCTGTATGTCATGATGTACTCCGCCATCGTATCGGTCTTACCTACGAGGCGGAAGCCAATAATATGACCTCCGAGGAGATCGTCAGCGAAATTCTGAACAGGGTAGAGGTGCCGTAAGGAGATAAGAGGCAGCACACATGGAAACAACCGACCTACTTAAAAAAGTACGGCATATAGAGATCAAGGCGCGGGGTCTTTCTCGGAATATCTTCGCGGGTGAGTATCACTCTGCGTTTAAGGGGCGCGGTATGGCTTTCTCTGAGGTTCGTGAGTATCAATACGGGGATGATATGCGCGATATTGACTGGAATGTGACGGCACGTTACAACCGGCCCTATATCAAAATATTTGAAGAAGAACGTGAATTGACGGTGATGTTGCTGATTGATGTGTCGGAAAGTCTTGGCTTTGGCTCACAATCCCGACTGAAGCGCGACATAGTAGCGGAAATAGCTGCTACGCTGGCATTCTCAGCTATCCAGAATAATGATAAGATCGGGGTGATTTTTTTTACCGACAAGGTAGAAAAATTTATTCCTCCAAAGAAAGGGAGAAAACATATTCTCTATATTATCCGGGAGATATTGGGCTTTACACCGGAAAGTAGCGGTACAGACCTGAATGTGACGCTGCGCTATATGACCAACGCCATCAAGAAGCGCTGCACTGCTTTTCTGATATCTGACTTTATTGACGCCAGCGACTATAGGCAGGCACTCCGTATTGCAGCCAAGAAACACGATGTGGCGGCTATTCAGGTATATGACAAGCTTAGTGTAGAATTGCAACCGGTCGGCTTAATGAAAGTAAGAGATCCGGAGACAGGAGAAGAGCGGTGGATCAATACCTCCTCCAAAAAAGTGAGGGATCGCTACCATTCCTGGTGGAACGATCTGCAATTGTCGATGGGTAATGCCTTCCGTCAGAGCGGTGTAGACAGTGTCTCGGTCTCTACCGAAAGTGATTATGTGAAATTGTTACTGCAACTATTTAAACAGAGAAAGTAGCTTGGAACAGGAAAAAATACATAGCATTTCAGTCCGGTGGGTAGCTGTGGTTACCCTGTGTTTCTTATTTGTTACCTCCCTTGTTGCACAGAAAGCTTCGGTACAGGCGACGGTCCAACCTACTGAAATTATAATCGGAGAACAGGCGTTGATCAACCTGAAGGTGATTACTCCCAAGGAAAAGACTATTCATTTCCCGGTCTATGAAAAGGAGATAATACCCGGTATTGAAGTGATTGCCATGTTGCCACCCGATACCACGATAGAGAATAATGTGATGACACTTAATTTCAAGTATGTAGTCACTTCTTTTGATTCTACCCTTTATCATATTCCACATATTCCTGTTTTTGACGGAATCGATACTGTTTATTCTAACTCATTCGGATTGAAAGTGGTATCTCCGGAGTTGAGTGACTCCACATTGGCTTATCTGGAGCGGATGAATAAGGGCGAAACGGACTCTATCGATTTCAGACAACTACAGCTTAATGATATAAAATCGGTGCGCAAAGCTCCTTTCGTATGGACAGATTACCTGTGGATATTCTGGATTGTGTTGGGTATGGTGTTGTTAATCGGATTGATAGGATTTATCATTTATCTCGTACTGAATAAAAAGAAAAAAGGTTATTTCTTTAAACCTCCTCAGGTGCTGCCGGCACACGTGCGTGCGATCAACGAACTTGATAAACTTAGAGCCGGTAAAATTTGGCAACAGGGAAGGGAGAAAGAATTCTATAGCAAGTTGACAGAGATACTTCGTTCTTATATATACGAGCGGGAGGGGATCAATGCTATGGAGATGACTTCGGGTGAGATCCTGAATGAAATGCGGAAAATTACGGATGTGGAGTCGGTGTATGAGAACCTGAAGCAGATCTTGTCGACTTCCGATCTGGTGAAATTTGCAAAATATAAACCCTATCCGGATGAAAATGATTTGAGCCTGGTGAATGCTTATTTCTTTGTGAACCAGACCCGGGAACCGGATCCTGTTGTGAAGGGAGAGGATAGTGAAAAGGAACAGGAGACAAGGAGATGAGGAGAATGGGAGACAAGAAGAATGGTATAAAAAGTAAATAAGAATGGAATTTCTGCATCCTGAATATCTATATCTGTTACTACTGATTATCCCGCTGATCGTGTGGTACGTGTTGCGCCTGTCGAAAACTCAGGCTTCATTTAAATTGGCTTCCACCGGAGCTTTTAAAAGCATGAAGCCCGACTTCAGGGTTTATATGCGCCATCTCCCTTTTGTATTACGGATAATTGCGATTGTGCTGATTATCATTGTGATTGCGCGGCCGCAGTCGGTCAACAGCTGGGAAGAGACAGAGACACAGGGGATTGATATTGTAATGGCACTCGACGTATCGGGTTCTATGCTTGCACAGGATTTGCAGCCGGATCGGCTACAAGCCGCCAAAAAGGTGGCATCTGAATTTATTGCCGACCGACCTAACGATAATATAGGGTTGGTGATTTTTGCCGGGGAAAGTTTTACGCAATGTCCACTCACTACCGACCATAAGGTGTTATTGAATTTATTGAATGATATAGAATTTGGAATGATAGAGGATGGTACTGCCATCGGACTGGGATTGGCTACTTCTGTCAACAGGTTAAAAGATAGTCAATCGGAGTCGCGCGTGGTAATCCTGCTTACTGATGGAACCAATAACAGTGGGCAGATAGCCCCTCTTACGGCTGCCGACCTGGCACGTTCTTACGGTATCAGGGTCTATACGGTGGGTGTTGGCACTAAAGGGATGGCTCCTACGCCTGTAAATACACCCTACGGGATAAGAATGCAGAATATGCCGGTAGATATAGATGAGAAAACACTGACTGAGATTGCTGCAATGACCGGGGGACAATATTTCCGTGCCCAGGATACTGAAGGACTTCGTCGGGTGTATGAGGAGATCGATGAGATGGAGAAATACCTTATTAGTGTACAGAATGTGACACGGCGCAAGGAGTTGTTCCTTCCTTTTGCGTTGGCTGCTATGGGATTAATACTGATGGAATTGCTATTACGAAGGACTTGGTTGAGGAACCTGCCTTGATAAATAAAATGCGGTAGATATGTTTAGATTCGGAAATCCGGAATATTTATGGTTGTTTTTTGTCATGCCTTTGTTGCTGGCACTATATATCTATCTGAACATCAGGAAACGAAGAGATGTGCAAAAGATGGGTAATCTCACTACGTTGAAGTTAATGATGCCCGATCTTTCCCTGAAACGCTCTTACCTGAAATTCTGGCTTATCTTCGCGGCATTATGTGCGGGCATTATCATGATTGCCCGGCCACAATTCGGTACAAAGGTGGAGACGGTGGAAAAGGAAGGTATTGAATTGGTCATTGCCATCGATGTTTCCAACTCAATGCTGGCCGAAGATGTGTCGCCCAACAGGTTGGCACGGGCCAAGCAGATACTCTCGAGGCTGATAGACTTGCGAAAGAATGATAAAATAGCCCTGATCGTCTTTGCCGGAGAAGCTTATGTGCAGATGCCGTTGACATCGGATACCCAGTCGGCTAAGATTTTCCTCAACACCATCGATCCAAGCCTTGTTCCTTTACAAGGTACCGCAATAGGACAGGCAATCAGTCTGGGGATGAGTTCTTTCTCAGGTGATCAGGAAATGAGTAAGGCAATGGTGATTATCACTGACGGTGAGGATCATGGTGGGAGTGCGGTCGATATTGCTACTGAAGCCACAAAGACTGGTGTGATGATTAATGTTGTGGGCATTGGTTCGCCCGACGGCTCACCGGTACCTTCTATGGAATATGGTAGTAATTTTATGACTGACTCAGAAGGCAATATAGTGGTCTCCCGGCTGAATGAGCAAATGGCAATGGAGATAGCGCAGAGTGGAAATGGGTTGTATGTGCGTGCCGACAATTCTAATAGCGCCATCCGGGCATTGGAGCAGCAGCTTGATGAGTTGGAAACCGGAAAGACAACCAGCCTCACTTACTCTGAATATGATGAGAAGTTTTCCATGCTTGCGTGGATACTGTTAGTGA
Source organism: Proteiniphilum sp. UBA5384 (assembly GCF_002410825.1). GTDB lineage: Bacteria > Bacteroidota > Bacteroidia > Bacteroidales > Dysgonomonadaceae > Proteiniphilum. The sequence goes on from NZ_DHOS01000041.1 coordinate 20,998, forward strand.
TTTTGTTGGTGGAGATACTTATCTATGACAAGAAGAATCCTCTTTTCAAAAATGTGAGGGTGTTTAAATGATTTGTTGATTCCGATGAATCGGAACAGGTAGTGATGTTTTACTGATTTGATAATTGTTTTTGATTTTATAGAAATTAGTAATTAATAACTGGTAATTTTGCTAAGTGTATTGTAAAATGAATAAGTTGCTTATAAAATATATCCTTTTTCTTCTGGTGGGAGTGATGCTGCCTGTAACTGCATCCGGACAGAAGGATGTGCGTAAGAACATCCGCAAAGGAAATAAGGAATACAAGCAGGAAAAATATTCGGAAGCGGCTAAATCCTATGAAAATGCGGTGGAGGGAAATGCTGCGTCGAAGGAGGCGAACTTCAACTTGGGGAATGCCCTTTACCGCCAGAAAGAATGGGATCAAGCCGTAGAGAAATATAATCACTATGTTTCACTTGAGCAGGAAAATCCGGTAACTGCCTCTGCCGGATGGCACAATATAGGTAATACGATGTTGCAGAAGAAAGATTTGCAGGGTTCGTTGGAGGCCTATAAAATGGCATTACGGCTGAATCCTGAGGACGATGAAGCCAGGTATAACCTGGCAGTGGTACAGAAAATGATTCAGGATGAACAGCAGGATCAGGGCGGTGGAGAACAGGATCAGGAGCAAGAACAACAGCAGGATCAGGATCAACAACAGGACCAGCAGCAGGATCAACAACAAAATCAACAAAATAAGGACCAGCGTGCCGAGCAACCTCAACAACCCGAACAGATGTCGCGCGATAATGCACGACAATTGCTTCAGGCTATTGAACAGGATGAGCGCGATACCCAGGAAAAAGTACAACAGATAAAAGCTAAGGAGAGGGAAGAGCAAGCTGAAAATAACAGGAGGAACAATAAGAATTGGTAAAACTAATTCATCAATGAGCTAATAAGCCAATATGCTAATTTATTGGCATATTAAAATCACTCGTATGAGACATATATATATATATATTCTTCTTTTCGCTATGTTATCGGCAGGCGCCGATAACATACTTGCACAAGTAACATTCAAAGCTTCAGCCCCAGCGGCAGTAGTCGAAGGTGAACAATTCAGGCTAAGTTATCTTCTGAACAAGGAGGGGAAAGATCTCCGTTTACCTGATATTCCCGATTTTGATGTGTTGTTTGGTCCTAGCGTATCCACCAGTTTCAGCCAGAGGACAGTGAACGGCAAGACTACATCGGAAAGTTCCGTCACTTATACCTATATCCTGGTGGCGAAAAAAACGGGGACATTTACGATCCCTGCCGCTTCAATCAAGATCAATGGGAGTAATTATGAATCTAATTCACTGCAGATAAAAGTACTGCCTCCTGACGAATCATCATCGCAAGAACCTTCCGCAGGAGGGGAGAGGAGAGAAGAGCGTGCATCGGGTAGTACAGGTACGGCCACTGTTTCTTCCAATGATGCCTTTATCAGGGCAATAGTATCCAAGAATGACCCCTATGAACAAGAAGGATTTACCGTTACATTCCGACTCTATACTACATTGAATGTTGTCAATTTTGGTAAGATACAGTTCCCTGAATTCGAAGGGTTTATGGTGGAGGAGGTTGAATTGCCATCGAATCAGCAATTGCAACTGGAACGTTATAACGGAAGAAACTATTATACGGCTGATCTTCGTAAAACATTACTGTTTCCCCAGCGACCGGGACAGATAGCTATTCCGCGGGGAAGTCTGGAAATGGTCTTCTCTGTTCCGTCAGGAAGGCGGGTTTCTACTTTTTTCGGAACGCAGGAGGTAATGGTAGATGTGAAAAAAGAACTGGTGACAAATCCTTTATCAATCAATGTAAAACCACTTCCTGCAAACAAGCCGACAAGTTATGCCAATGCAGTAGGTGCCTTTACCTTGAAGTCGGGAATGAATGCTACGCAGGTAAAAGCGAATGAGGCAATTACCATGACCTTGGAGATATCCGGAACAGGTAATCTGAAACTGATAAGAAACCCCGAAATAGAGTTTCCCAATAACTTCGAGGTGTATGATCCTACGGTTTCCAATTCTTTTAACGTAACCACGAACGGACTGACAGGTATCAGGAAAATAGAATATATGGCCATTCCCCGTTACGAAGGGACTTATACCCTGCCTGCAGTGGAATTTGCCTACTTCGATCCAAACAAGAAGAAATATGAAACATTGACGGTGCCCGAACAGAAGCTGGAGATCGCCAAAGGAGATTCCGGAAGCGGTGTCGCAAATACGTTTGTAAGCCGCCAGGATGTGAAGGTAGAGCAGGATATCCGTTTCCTCAAAACAGGAAAACCCTCTTATCTCTCTTCTACCACATTCTTTGTAGGATCATTCGGTTATTGGTTATGGTATTTAATTCCACTGGTAATTCTGATTTTGTTTTATATTATTAACAGGAAGCAGGCCAGGGAAAATGCCAATGTAGCGCTGACACGTACCCGAAAAGCCAATAAAATGGCCATCAAGCGGTTGAAGGCAGCCAATAAATACCTCAAGGAACAGAATAAAGAGCGTTTTTATGATGAGGTGCTTCGTGCCACATGGGGATATTTCAGTGATAAACTCTCTATTCCGGTTGCACGTTTGTCAAGGAGCAATATTGAAGAAGAATTATCAAGAAAAAATATTGATGAAGAGTTGGCCGGCAAATTTATACAGATATTGGATGCCTGTGAGTTTGCGCGGTATGCCCCGGCTGAAAGCAACGCAGAAATGGATCGGATATATAATGATACGATGAAGGCTATCGAGGAGATGGAAAACAAGCTTAGGAAAGTTAAATAATTTAGTGATAGGATGATGTGATGATTGAAATGATATGAAACGAGATATATTAATTTCTTTTTTGATACTGTGCTGCGGTCCATTTATTACTGTGGGACAAGAGTTACTTGATACCCTTCCGCAGATTGCAGATCCCGGGACGAATGCTGCCGTAATGTTTTCTGAAGATAACCCGGAGGCTGCTACCCAGGCATACCGTGATCAAGATTATAAAAAGAGTATTGCGCTTTATGAACAGATCATAACGAAGGGAATGACTGAGGACAAAGTATCGGCTCAACTCTATTATAACTTGGGGAATGCTTATTTTCGGGATAATCAATTGGGAAAGGCGATCGTTTGTTATGAAAGGGCTCTTTTGCTTGATCCCGGTGACGGAGATATCCGGCACAATCTCAGGTTTGCACAGACTCGCACTATCGACCGTATAGATACGGCGGATAATCTTTTTCTTGCTAATTGGTTTAAAGGGGTGAGGAACATATTCAGTTCTAATCAGTGGGGTATTGTTGCTATCGTTCTTTTTATTCTTTTTCTGGGGTGTACTGCTGTTTATCTCTTTGTCCGGCTGCTTTGGGCACGGAAAAGTGCATTTTATGCAGGGGTTATTCTACTGCTGTTGATGATTACAGCCAATACCTTTGCATTTAGCCAAAAGAGAGAACGTACTCATAGAGATGCTGCTATTGTGATGGTAGGGGCCGCTACGGTCAACGCATCACCAGATACGGGTAGCAACCAACTCTTTGAGTTGCACGAAGGAACAAAGGTGAAGATCAGGAATAACGATGGTAATTGGTATGAAATACAGATAGCTGACGGGAGTGTAGGCTGGATCCGGCAACAAGATGTGGAAATCATATAATTGATGTAGTGGTATAGTGGTAGGGTGATATGATGATATGAAAGAATATGAAAGAATTTATAGAGGAATTGCTTCCCACTGAACGGGATCTCTTTTTTGCGTTGAATGGCAGTGAGTCTCAATTTTTTGACAATGTAATGTGGACAATCAGTGGACGGTTTATCTGGATTCCTGTACTGCTGTTTATCCTTTTTATTTTTTTCTTCAGGGCACGCCGAAATGAGGCAATTCTGGTTACCCTTTTCTTTATTCTCTTATTTGTGGTCACAGATCAGGTTTCTTCTTCTTTTTTCAAACCGTTTTTTGAAAGATACCGCCCTACCCATCATCCTGATTTCAAGGATTTGGTAGATATTGTAAATGGTTATAGAGGCGGGAGATATGGGTTTATTTCAGGACATGCAACCAATAGTTTTGGTATTGCAGTGTTTCTTTCACTTGTGTTCAGGAACGGCTTTGTGACGTTGAGCACACTTCTGTGGGCCGCAATCAATAGTTATACGCGTATTTATCTGGGAGTGCACTTCATTTCTGACATCCTTGCAGGAATGATTGTAGGAACACTTCTGGCTTTTATTATATACTGGATATATGTATTGGTCAGGAACGCGGTTATTCACCCACCTTCATCGAAAAGGTTGTCTGCCTATGGTAAGAAAGAAGGTACGTTGCTGTCTGTTTTTATCCTTATATACCTTGTAATTATTACTGTTTTTAGTCCTTACCTGGCAACTTTACCTCATTGAATATGTTATAAGTTTATAGGCAGAGTTTTTTTGGAAAGATTTTAATATAAAAAATTTGGATTCTCTATTTTTTTGTGTATGTTTATGGCATGAATAGATTACCAAATTGTATTATTAATATAAAAAATAAAAAGCCATGGCAAGAACAATCACTTTTAACGAGTTAAGAGAATTGAAAGATAAACTCCCTGACGGTAGTATCCAC
>NZ_DHOS01000041.1:25759-65765 GCF_002410825.1 Proteiniphilum sp. UBA5384
CTCCCTGACGGTAGTATCCACCGGATAGCTGAGGAATTGGATATGAAACCCGAAACCGTAAGGAACTATTTTGGTGGATATAATTTTAAAGAAGGTAAAAGTGTAGGAATACATATTGAACCGGGGCCGAATGGTGGTATTGTTGTTCTCGATGATACCACTATCTTTGATAAGGCATTGGATATTCTAGGTCTGAAAGATTATCCCGAACCCGATTCGGTGGAAGCTGAAGAAAGAGAGTAAAAAAAGAAAACCCACTTTTGGCTATATCCGGTGGGTTTTTTTGTCTCTGAATTATTAACATTGGTGTTTGCAGGATATTATCTCTTGCGGATACTCTTAAAAATGATGGTATGAAAAAAGATAAAGATGACAACGGGACCAACGATGCAAAACTCGTTACCGTTGCAATTCATACATATGAGAAGGCACATATATTGAAATCGATCCTTGAATCGGAAGGAATTCCGGCTGTCATACATGGTATTCAAATGATTGATCCGGTGGTGCCCGAAAATGTGCGTGTACGGATCAATGAGAGTGATCTTCCCAAGGCGCTCCAGATCATTGAAGAAGTAGATTTTACCTCGACAAATATGGAAGATAAGAATCAAAAGACAAAAAAAGAGATTCTTATTCCGGTAGATTTTTCTGATTATTCTTTGGTAGCATGTGAATTTGGATTTCGTCTGGCGAGTGACCTGGATTGTAAAGTGAAGCTGCTACATGCATTCTTTACACCTTTTTATCCCGCATCGGTACCCTTTGGAGATACCTTCGCCATGCAGACGACTGACAAGGATCTCTTTCAGGATGTAAGAAACAGGACTGAAAGAGAGATGCAGGCGCTAATAGAGAAAATTGAAAGCAGGATAGCTTCTGGTTTGATCCCGGCAGTATCCTATAAAACAGCGCTGGTTGAGGGATTACCCGAAGAAGAGATCATCACTTATTCCAAAAAAATGCGCCCCACTGCTATTGTCATGGGTACAAGGGGCAAAAACGCCAAAGAGTTAGACCTGATAGGGAGTGTGACCGCCGAGGTGATGGATGGTTGCAGGACGCCCGTTTTTGCTATTCCTGAGGATACAAAAATAAGAAGCCTTTCAGAGATGAGGGCTATTGTCTTTCTTACCAACTTCCAGGAGCGTGAATTTAAAGCGTTCGATATTATGATGAAGTTTTTGAAGCCTTATCCGGTGAAGGTCTATCTGGCACATATTGCAAAGAAAGAAGATGTATGGAATGAGATTAAACTCTCAGGTGTACAGAAACGCTTTTCGGATCTGTATCCCCATCTTGAGATTGAATATAAACTGATCGATCAGAATGAAGGGTTAGAGATTACACTCGATAAATTTGCAGATGAACATAAGGTGGATATGATCTCCTTGTCGAGTTCCCGGCGTAATATCTTCGCAAGGATATTCAATCCGGGAATTGCCCGAAGAATGATATTTCATTCCGATACGCCGTTATTAGTAATTAAAGGTATGTAAAATAAAAAAGGGTTCCTCATTAAGAAGAACCCTTTTTATGTGTATTTTACCTTATTTTATTTGAGACCCAGTTTTGTTTTTACCTGCGGAGTGATATCCGTGGCTGAAGGTGTCATATATACGAGAGGCGATTGTACCGAAGAAATGTCATAGACAAATGTGTACTTGTTTTCATCCCCAATAGCTTTAATAGCTTCAAATATTTTCCTGTTCACAGGTTCAAGCAGTTGCTGTTGCAATTGACTCATTTCCTGCCGGCTGTTTTGAGAATAGACCTGGAATCTTTCCTGAATCTGACCCAATTGTTTTTGCTGGTCTTGTTTTACAGCTTCAGAAGAGCCAGGATTTTTTTCAAACTCTTCTAATTTCTTGTTGAATTCCTCCTCCAGCGCTTGCATGTTCTTAGTAATTTCATCCTGTTTATTAGTTAGCTGGGTTTCAATGCCGGATAGTTCTGGCATGGCGGCAAAAATCTCCTGTACATTGACTGTGGCGATCTTCACCTCTTGTGCCACGGCTGCCAATGGAGCTACGGCAATAAATAAAATTAATAACTTCTTTAACATGATTGCTATTTCTATTTTTTGTTGGTAATTCGATAAAAATCGGCTACAAAGATAATCTATTTATTTTAATATCCTAACCTTGAGAGCACTTGATCGCTGATGTCAATACCGGGTGATGCAAAAATAATGGATGTGGCGGAGGCCCTGTCTATCACCAGCGTATAACCTGCTTCGGTGGAAATGGCTTTGACTGCTTCATAGACATCGTCCTGAATGGGTTTGATGAGTTCTTCCTGCTTTTTGAACAATTCCCCCTGTTGTCCGAAATATTTGTTTCTGAGCTCTTGGATGGCATTTTCTTTGGCTACGATTTCATTCTCCCGTTTGGTTTTTTCATCTCCTTTCAGTAGAGCAAGGTCTGCCTGGTATTTTTTGTACATGGCATCAACTGCTGCTACTTCTTTGTCTACCTCATTCTGCCATTGTTTGGATAATGACTCGATTTGTTTGCCGGCACTCTCATATGTCGGGATTCTTTTCAGGATATACTCCATATCGATTAAGGCGTACCTTTGCGCATAGGTGTTTCCCACTGCTAACGCCATGAATATCCCTACCAAAAAAAGTACTTTCTTCATATTATTCTTGTTTTAATTACTACTGAATAACTACCGAATATAAAGACTGTCTCGGTAATAAAACGTTTACAGACACCTTGATAAATTATGTTAAACGAAAATCCTTCGGGATGAATTAGAATTCCTGTCCGATAATAAAGTGGAACTGGCTCCCTCCCCTTTCTCGGGTTCCTCGTCCGTATACAGTATCGAAACCATATGCCCAGTCGATGCCCATCAATCCGATCATCGGCAGGAAGATACGTGCTCCCACTCCTGCTGAACGTTTCAAGTCGAAAGGATTGAATTCTTTTGTGGTCTGCCATGCATTTCCTGCTTCGAGGAATGCCACACCGTAAATAGTGGAATTGGGTTCCAGAATAAACGGATAGCGTAATTCCAGTCCAAGACGAGTATAGGCACGGCCCTCCGTCATGATTGAGTTATTTTCATACCCGCGTAATGCTATATTTTCAGTGGCGAAGGTAGACGTATATCCCGTCATGCCGTCACCTCCCACATCGAATGTTTCAAAGGGGGTCTGTTTGTTTTTGTTATAGTGTCCTAATAGTCCGAATTCAACTCTGGTTGCCATTACCGGGGTCCTTTTTACCGTCATGGGAGTTAACGGGGTGAAGGTACGGATTTTTAATTTCCATTTATGATATTCATTCCATTTGTATTTGGCCGGATCAGCATCCGACATATTAGCATAATCGTTGCCATCCCACAATGAGAAAGGTGGGGTAGCACTGACGCTTAATGTAAATTGAGAACCGGTACGCGTATAGATGGGATTGTCGGTAGAGATGCGGGAGAGTGTTAACCCGAGCGAGATACTATTACTGCTTCCTGTCTGGAACTTAAAATAGTTATATCTCCAGTTCTTCAAATTATACAATTGATAACCCAATTCTGCCATAAACTGGAAATAGTCATCCGGCCATTCGAGTCGCTTTCCATATCCCACTGAAATTCCTACCATATTGAAGACCTGATCGGGATCGTAACTATATTCCATAGCGTCCTGGTAATAGCCGCTATAGCCGCCATAGCCCCCGTAACCACCATACCCTCCATACAGATAAGGATTGCTATACATATTCTGGCTGTAATAGCGATCGTTCATTCCGGTCATCCTGGAGTAATAAGCACTGAATGAAAGGTTGTTTGGCCTTTTACCACCAAACCAAGGTTCAATAAACTGAAATTGGTAAGATTGATAATACTGACCGTTGGTCTGTGCGCTCAAAACGAGCGTTTGCCCTTCGCCCTGTGGGATGATGCCTCTATGCATAGATGGATTGATCAGATTTTTCAGTGAGAAGTTATTCAGTCGCAGGCTGAGTTTTCCCACTAGTCCGGTTACACCCCATCCGGCCGAAAATTCGATTTGATCATTCCCTTTCGACGTCAATGGATAGGTGATATCCACAGTCCCATCTTCAGGGTTGGGATTGATTCCCCCACTGATATCAGCGGAAAGAGCTTCGGGATCAAAGTGTCCTGTTTGTGCGATTTCACGTACCGAACGCAACAGGTCGTCTTTGCTGAATACCGCCCCCGGTTTTGTCCTTAACTCACGGCGAATAATATCTTCATAGAGACGGTCGTTCCCCTGGATAATCACCCGTTTAATGGTCGCTTTGGGACCTTCTATCACACGGAGCTCCAAATCCACAGAGTCGTTCTCGATATTGATCTCTACAGGGTCTATATTTGAGAACAGGTAACCGTTATTCTGGTATAGGTTGACGGCGGCATTTTCATCCTGGATCAACCTTTCCTGTAATTTCTTCTGATTATAAATATCGCCCGGCGACATGTTAAGCAGTTGTCCTAATTGAGAAGAAGGATAATGGGTGTTCCCTACCCAGTTGATAGAGCGGATATGATAGAGTGGCCCTTCTTCTACTGCAATTTCTATATTGACTGTTTTTTCGTCGTGTTTGTAAACCGTGTCGCGAAGGATTTCCGCATCACGGTACCCTTCTTCATGATATTTTCCTATGAGATTGCGTTTATCCTCTTTGTAAAGATCCTCCACAAACTTTTTTGAACGGAAGAGGTTGGCCAGTTTCCCTTTTTCGTTGGTTTTCTTCATGGCCTTTTTCAGTTTACGATCCGAAAGAGCTTGGTTCCCATCGATGCTGATATTGTTAACCTTCAATTTTTCTTTTTTGTCGACGTCGATCTCCAGTGTCACCTGGTTTTTTTGTGTGGAGTCGGGACGTTGCATGATTCTTACTTCTGCATCACCGAATCCTTTTTCGGAGAAATAACTCTTAATGATCACTTCTGCACGGGATATCTGGGGAGGCGTAATCTGATTTCCTTTTACGACACCCAGTTTTTTCTCGATATCTTCCTGCTCTCCCTTTTTCATGCCTTTATAGCGGATATTACTTACGCGGGGACGGTCGGTCAGACTTATCTCCAACCAGATACTGTCACCCTCAATCTTATTTTGTAATATCTTTACGTCGGAAAAGAGCCCATGTCGCCAGAACTTTTTGACGGCATTGGTGATATCCTGACCGGGGACCTGTATCTGTTGGCCTTTGGAAAGGCCGGAAAAGCCTACAAGGACAAATTTCTGCTCTTCATACATGGTGCCTTCCACTCCCGTCACTTCGATATCGGCGATATAGTACTTTTTGGAAGGAGCAGTATAATTTACGTCCGGTAATCCGGTAGCGGACGAAGGTATGGTGTCATTGGTCTGTGCCATTGATATAACCTGCGACAGTATGACAAATAACAGAAGTAAATAAGGTATTTTCTTCAACATTGTGATATTTTTCTTTTCTCTGACTCTCTTTATTCGGTGGAGAACTATTATTGTTCAAATTCTAATTGTTCACTGGTTTTACCATATCTTCTTTCTCTTCCCTGATAATTGAGAATTGCTTTGTATAATGCCTCTTCCCCGAAATCGGGCCAGAAGATATCGGTAAAATAAAACTCTGCATAAGCACATTGCCAAAGCAGAAAGTTACTAATTCGCTGCTCACCCCCGGTGCGTATCAACAGGTCGGGATCGGGAATTCCGCATGTGGTAAGATAATTACCAAGAAGCTCTTCATTGATATCTTCTACCTGTAGATACCCTTTCACTGCGTCATTCGCTATTTTTTTTGCAGCCGCGGCAAGTTCCCATTTAGAAGAGTAACTTAATGCAAGCACTAAAGTAACCCGTACACCCCCCGCAGTTTCTCTTATACATTCCTCAAGGGCGGTACGTGCATATTCCGGCAGACGATTCTTATCCCCGATTGAACGGATACTGACTCCATTTTTTTTCAGGAAAGGAGTTTCTTTGGAAATAGCGTATACCATTAAATCCATTAATCCTTTTACTTCATCAGTGGGACGGTTCCAGTTCTCAGTGGAAAATGCATAAAGGGTAAGATACCGTACCGATGCCTTTGAGGCGGCTTCCACTGCTCTTTTTATTGCACTAATACCCTCTCTGTGTCCTTCGCCGCGCCCCAGTCCCCTGGATTTTGCCCATCGTCCGTTTCCGTCCATAATAATGGCGATATGGGCGGGCAGGCGATCCCTATCTATCTTTTCAAGCAACGACATTTTTCTACGACTGAATTGTTAATTTCCATGGCAGGGATCTTCACGTAAACCGAACTCCCATGTCAGGAAAACCATTGTGAATGAATACCAGTCCCGATTTTTGAATAGACTGCTCTGAATGCCGTAGGGACTGTCTAAACTCCATCCGGTGGTTTGTCGAACCACATCGAAATCATCCCTAAACAACTTTCGCATCGAAAACTCGATACCGATATTCATTTTATTTTTTAATTTATACTTAAATCCCATTCCGAAAGGAATGTTTGCATCCATAAAAAAATTATCTCCCGTGGCATAGGTAGCACCTACGCCGGTAAATAAATAAGGAGTATAGGGTTTTGTCCCGAGATAGCTATATTTATCGCTATATGGGAAAAAATTGAACTCCACTTGTGTCCCCAAATCTGCCAAGGTACGATGAAACGATGCCTGTACTGAGAACGGGAAAATATTGCCCGAATCGATACTCTTTCCGGAAACGTTTCCTACAAACAGGTTAGCCTTGATGCCCCAGTGAAAATTGATGTTATACCGGAATAGGAGCCCCCCCGCCACTCCCGGATGGAGATAGGGTCTGGTCCTGTTGGCGTCCCCCATATAAAACGAGGTACCTATGGCGCCTCCAATCTCATACTTGTATTCCTGGGCACAGACATTCACTGTGGATATCGAAATGAAGAGACCCATTGCAAAAAGTGAGACGACGACAGATCTTTCAATTTTCATTCTGATTGAATTTTGATTGTCTCAACTTTAACGCAAATTTATTACATAAATTGTGTAGGGTAAACTTGCTGCTCGTTTTAACCGTGAATGTGATTTCTTCGATCAGTTTTGATTAAACTTGTTGAGCCTCCCTTTCCAGATATCCCCAATTTGGGTGTCGGACAAGGATATTCCGCCGAATATCCATATATTATTGTTATTATCGGTGATAACCGATGCATATTTTCTTGCGGTAAAATCAACAGGTTCGCTAGGAAAAGCCTGATTTTCGCCTGCGTTACTCCACTCGGCACCGTAATTATTTGAATACATCAGCAGATTTTTTCCGGTGGATGTGGTGGTTATCAGGTATGGCTGGTCATCGTAGAAAAAAAGACTGCTCCCTTCCAGAATTCCTTCATCCGGTTTCTGTGAAGTGAAAAATGTGATAATGCCATTGGACTCCTGTAATACCCAGATGTCATTATTGGAGGTGTTATCGGCCTTTTTTCCGCCTGATATGAAGATGAATTTGTTGGCATATACCGTACTACTTTCCACTGTTAATGCCGAAAAATCAGTTACCGGCATATTCTCCGGTATATTATTCATCAGTACAATTTCCGAGAATGCTTCGCTTGTCTTGGCGAACTTGAGTGTCCCTCCGTCATTTACCGCCAACAGGACACTGCCCTGTGTGACAAAAGGAAGTTCTCCGTATATGGCTTTCACTTCATATGAAGTTGACACCTCATTCCATGTGATAGCATTGTCAGAGCGATAAACTGCACCCGAGGGAGTAAGGGCATACTGGGTACCTCCGCATGTAATGAGTGATGTGAGGAGAATATTATCGGGCATTCCGGAGAGAGAAGAGGCTTCTGTCCATTCCGGGTTTTCGGAAATAGGGGCTGAATAGGCTTTTATCCCGGACCCTGACCGGTAATAAGTGTAAAAATCATTCTCGTGGGCTATCGTCCGGTGTTCTCCTACGGGAGGAGCCAGATAACTGTCTTTTATCCGGTTCCAGTCAATGATATAGGGGTCGCTCTGGTATATGCCCAGTTTAAACTGATAAGTCTTTTCGTGGAGGCCATCGGGAGAAGTGGTTTTGATCTTCTTTAACCTGGGTAGTGCAATTGAATCCAGTTGATTCCATATATAGGTACTGTCATCCGGACTGCCGGTGAGCGTGAGTTCTACCTTATAGAATGGAAAATAGGTGTTCGAGCTGGATAAGCTCAAGCTGATGCTATCCACGTGAAACAGGTAGGGTAGCGGTTCTTTATTGAATATTTCCCCGTTTATCTGGTCGATGGTAAAGGAGACGTCTGTCAATACTCCAACGGAGTCTGTCTTGGATGAAAGCGAAATGGCATATATCTGCGGATCGGTAGGACGATCCAACAGGTAGTTGTCGGAGGAGTTAAGGCAAGAGGAGAACAATAATATGTTCAGGATAAGTACCGATGTCCAAAGGAAATATTTAGATATCATTTGTTTCAAAATATTGTACACCACTGTTATTTAGGATATGCAAAAGTAGAAAGATTTTTCTCTTTAACCATATTAAAATGAATATTTAATGAAAATTTCGAGTTATTTTGCTCTTTAAATGAAATTGAACCGACCCCGGATACTTTACAGAGGTAATTACATTACCCTCTATATTGGGTGCTTTTGTTCCTGTATGAAGAGGTTTTTCGGCTATTTCAATATATGCTTCGTCCCACATCCCCTTCTCGATGAAAGAGTCCAATAATTGGGCACCCCCTTCCACCAGTAAAGAGAGTATCTTCTCTTTGTACAGCCGGTCCAGTATTTGTTGGTTGGTGTCTCCCGAGAAATCGATGTCAATATATTTCAGTTGTGTTTTTTTGATGGCGTCATGGGGGGGAGATGCCGTAAATACGATGGTCGGTACCGATCCGTCGAATAAGAATGCATTGGCAGGTATCTTGTTTTCCTTGTCGATTACTACTCGGGCAGGATGTTGCCCGAACCATTTCCTTGCCGTCAGTTGGGGATTGTCAAGAAGTGCGGTATTTGTGCCCACCATGATTCCTTGTACCTGTGTGCGCATCTTATGAACGATAGTATGTGTGAGCGAGCTGGATATGATAACCGGTGTTTTGCCATCACCCGGCGTACGAAAATGATCCATAAACCCGTCACTACTTTGCGCCCATTTTAAAATGATATATGGCCTGTTATGGAGTTGGTTGACAAAAAAGACCCGATTCAATTCTCTTGCTTCTTCTTCCAGTACGCCCTGTATTACCTCTATGCCCTGATCTCTCATCATTGCGATACCTTTACCCGACACCTTCGGGTTGGGATCGCCGGCGGCTACTACTACACGCGGAATTTTTCTGGAGATGACCAATTCCGCACATGGTGGCGTCTTACCATAATGAGCACAGGGTTCAAGAGAAACATACAGAGTCGATTCGGGGAGTAAGTCTGCTTCCTTTACCGAAGCAATAGCATTCACTTCCGCATGCGCTTCCCCGTATTGCCGGTGAAACCCTTCACCGATAATCCGGTTATCGTATACCACTACAGCACCTACCATGGGATTGGGTTTTGTAAAACCTTCTCCCTTGCGGGCAAGCTGAAGGCATCTTTTCATAAATAGTGGATTGAATTCCATTTTTTATTATCTTTACAAATCGTTATGCAACAACATTCGGTTCGACATATCCTTCAACAACTGGACGGGTTTTATACCCGGACAGAAATTTCTGTCATTGCGGGGCTTGTCCTCGATGAGATATGCAGTAACAAAAATACTTATTTATCCGGTTCGGAACTCCGGAAAGTAGAAGATATTGTCAGGAGGTTGAAAAATGGAGAGCCGATACAATATGTATTGGGTAAGACGGAGTTTTATGGAATGCCTTTTGAAGTTACGCCCGATGTGCTTATTCCCCGTCCGGAAACTGAGGAGCTGGTAGAATGGATACTCTCTGAGAACAGGCAAGAGGGTTGTTCGGTGTTGGATATCGGTACCGGTAGCGGTTGCATTGCTGTAACACTGGCAAAAAAAATGACCTCGGCTGACCTTCACGCCTGGGATATTTCGGAGGAAGCTCTCAGAGTGGCATCAGGAAATGCCTGTCTGAACGGTGTGTCGGTACGGTTTTCGTTGCGGGATATTCTTCAACCGGTTGAAGAATATCCCGGTTTTGATATTATAGTAAGCAATCCACCTTATGTGACCGAATCGGAAAAGAAAGATATGGAAATGAATGTCCTTGACTTTGAGCCGCATATAGCCCTGTTTGTTCCCGATCATGATGCATTGCTCTTCTATGATAGGATTGCAGGAGCGGCATTGAAAATGTTGCGTTGCAAAGGGAAAATCTATTTCGAAATAAACAGGGGGAAAGGATTGGAAGTGTGTAGTATGCTTCATGACAAAGGCTTTGTGAATATAGAATTGAGAAAGGATATCTCCGGAAATGACAGGATGGTACGTGCTGTAAAATAGATAAGAGATGGATATGAAAGGTCAGGTAATTACCGAAGAGAAAGCTTATGCGAAGATGACCCGTCTCTGTGCACGAAAAGAGTGCGCTCCTTTCGATATAGTTGGGAAGCTGTCACGGATGGGGCTCTCCGGACCGGTCATAAACAGGATTATCGATCGGTTGGAAAAAGAGAAGTATATCGATGAAAGGCGGTTTATCCGTAGTTTTATCCATGATAAGCTTCATTTCAACAAATGGGGTAAAAGAAAGATAACACTTTCTCTGAGACAGAAGCAATTCTCTCAAAAATTGATCGATGAACTGTTTATGGAATTTTCCGATACTTCGTTTGGTGAATCGTTACAACCGATACTTGAAAAAAAATGGAAAAGTGTAACGGGAAAATCGGACTATGAGAAACGGGGTAAACTGATTCGTTATGCACTGGGAAGAGGTTTTTCCATGGAAGAGATATTGGCAGGTATTGAGAGATTGGGGATGGAGGAAATAACCAGAGGGAAAATGACCAATGAAACGGAATGAATTACTGAACGGACTGGCGCATCTTTTTTTTCCGAATGTATGTGTTGTTTGCGGAAGGGAGTTGCTCTCCGGCGAAGAGGGTGCCTGTCTGGATTGCCTCTATAAATTACCGAAAACCCATAATTTTAAAGAACCTGATAATAAAGCTGAAAAACTCATGGCGGGACGAATACCTTTTGAACGTATCGCTTCTTTCTGTGCCTATTCGAAAGGAGGTACATTACCGCCATTGATCCATCATCTGAAATATCGTTATGGAAAAAATATTGGTCTATTGCTGGGACGGATGTTCGGCAAAGACCTGCTTGGAAGTGATTTTCTCGCTCCACTTGAAATGATTGTGCCGGTTCCGCTGCATCCCAAACGAGAGAAAAAAAGAGGATACAACCAAGCTGAAATCATTGCTGCAGGCCTGTCTGAAATTACAGGATTGGTAGTTTCTGCCGGTAACCTGCTGCGCGTGGTATATAATCCCACACAAACAAAACGTACCAAAACACAGCGGTGGGAGAACGTTAGAGATATTTTCAAAGTAGCGGATACGAGATTGTTTGAAGGAAAGCACCTGTTACTGGTCGATGATGTGATCACAACCGGATCTACACTGGAAGCCTGTGGAATGGCATTGCAGGCATGCAAAGGGGTGAAAATCAGTATCGCTACCCTGGGTGAAGTTTTTTAGCTGTATTTTTTTCTGAAATAATATGCAAATAACTTTGAAAAAGTGTACTTTTGTGATTAATCTGCAAAAAAGTTGACAAAGAGTATGAATACGTTACAAAAATTAACAGCCGAGAAGCTTCTTAGAATCAAAGCCATTAAATTACAGCCATCTAACCCTTTTACTTGGGCTTCGGGCTGGAAATCGCCTATATATTGTGATAATCGGAAATTGATGTCCTATCCGTCGATACGTAATTTTGTAAAGGTGGAGTTTGCTCGGCTTGTTTTCGAGAAATATCCGCATACTGATGCCGTAGCCGGGGTTGCCACAGGTGCCATTGCTCCCGGTGTGCTGGTTGCTGACCTGCTTGGCCTGCCTTTTGTCTATGTTCGTTCAGAGCCAAAAGATCATGGATTAGAGAATATGATTGAGGGTGACCTGAAACCGAAACAAAAAGTGATTGTAATTGAAGACTTGGTTTCTACGGGCGGGAGTAGTCTGAAAGCTGTTGAAGCTATCCGACGCAATGGGTCGGATGTCCTGGGGATGTTGGCGGTATTTACCTATGGCTTTCCTCTTGCAGAAAAACGGATGCATGATGCACGGGTGGAATTGACCACTCTTTGTAATTATGATGCTATTCTGGATGAAGCGTTATCCACGGATTATATCGATGAATCAGAATTACAAACTTTACAGGATTGGCGTAAAAATCCGGAGAATTGGGGACAAACCTTAAAAAAGATAAAGAAATGACTGAGTTTACCAGTGAGGTAAAGACTATTCTACATAGTGATTCCGATGTGTTCCGGGTAATTTCAGACCTTCGCAAACTTGAGTTGGCAAAGGATAGAATCCCCGAAGATAAAATCAAGGAGTTCACCTTTGATAAGGACTTCGTTTCTTTCCGGGTAGAACCGTTAGGGACTGTGGTTCTTCTTGTGGTGGAACGAGAGCCCAATAAAATGGTGAAGTTCAAGTCGGAAAAACTTCCCTTTGAAATTTTTTTTTGGATTCAGTTAGTCGCAAAGGCTGAGAACGACACCCGTATGCGATTGACGGTAAAAGCAGACCTGAATCCCTTTATCAGCGGAATGGTTGAAAAGCCTATAAAGGAGGCGATGGAAAAAGTTTCTGATATATTGGCACAGTTACCTTATGATCAGATATGATACAGGTAAGTACCAAGCGGTAAGCGAGTCGGGATAAGATACTTTTAGCGATAAAGAAACCGGACGAGCTCTTCACAGAGACCGTCCGGTTATTGGAAAATCAAAAAGTCATATAAGAAATAGAACTAATTTAATTGTGGTTTTGATATTTAATAGTATTCAGCGGACGATACCACAGGTATAGGCATTTCGGCATGTGTTTCCCCTACCGGCTGGTTATACCTGTAAACTACGTCGTATGTTGTCTGTTTTTCCCATTCTTTTACCTTGATGGAGAGATTCACAAAATCGGCATCATTTACCCTGAAAGGTTTAAGGTCGAAACAGACAAATCCTTCCACTAATCTTGTCCCTGTCCCCTGATATGCGTTATGGCGGAATTCAAGTTCGACCATATCGGATGGTGTTTCATCTGAGAGCGTGTTTTCGATGAGGTTCACCATGTGTGGCTTCTCCCCACCGTATTTGAAAATGAATGATATATTCAAATAGTCTCCACCTACCCATATATCTTCAATTTTTACCGGGTCATTTCCGATACTGTCTGCGTTTTCAGCATTCAACCCAATAGCCTCCTTTGTGAGGATATTCCATATGTCATTTACTTTAATATCGTAATTATAAGTTGTTTCCAAACTCTCCCAAAGAATGGTATAATTGAGAAACACGCGCTGGTCAGGGGTTGAAGGGAACCTTATATTTCCTGCCGCAGGCCATAGCCGGGTACCATTGTCCAATAGGAATGAATAAGTATTTTCACCCTCCGGTATGACGGTAGCAATGCTGATGTATATATCTCCCAGTGACCTCCCATTGCTGTCGTCACACGAGGGCATGATTAATACCATCCCGATCAGGAAACTGCTGACTGTCAATATCGTTTTCTTCATTCGACTATTTATTCTTTATTGTATGGGACAGGCAATAATGATTTTTGGTTTGTCCTTTTATGTAGAAGATGCATGAAAGGAAAAAACGCTGCATGAGAAACAGGCTTTTTTTGTTGATTAACGATATTTAACTAGACTGGGGCGGAATAGAGTAACTACCCGGGTCTATTCAGGCCTGAATAGTTACGAAATGGATAGGTTCAGGCTGTTTTTAATAGAGTTTTTTGATAAGATCCGGCCTGCCGATTCGTTTTAATTTTTTGATTAATGTCGGTCTCTGATTGGAGTCATACCAGAAAAAGAATTGCCGTTGGGCATTTTTCTCTTCGCCAGTCTTTGCCGTAAAGACCGGTTTCAAAGTGTAGGGGTGGATGCCGGTGTAATAGATCTCTGTGGCGAGAGTCATGGGGGATGGTGTGAAATCCTGAACCTGTTCCAGTTTAAAGTTCAGTTTCTTAGTATTGACAGCCAGTTCTGCCATATCCTCCTCTGTGCATCCAGGGTGTGAAGAGATGAAATAGGGGATTAATTGCTGATTCAGGTTGTACCGCTTATTCAGATTATCGAAGAGTTGTTTGAACTGGTCGAAAAACAGAAATGAGGGCTTCCGCATGATTTTCAATGTCTCGTCGGAAGTATGTTCGGGAGCCACTTTCAATCTGCCTGACACATGATTCTTGATCAGTTCGTTGAGATAATCCCGTCGGGATTCATTGATTTTCTCATTCGGACTCTCCTGCAGTAGCATATCGTAACGGATACCGCTGCCTATAAACGATTTCTTTATACCGGGCAGTGCATCTACCGATCTGTAAATATCTAACAGGGCACTATGGTCGGTATCCAGGTTGAAACAGATTTTTGGAAAGATGCAGGAGGGTTTTTTACATTTCGCACAAATGGACAGATCTTTCCCCTGCATCCGGTACATATTGGCGGAAGGTCCGCCCAGGTCACTTATATATCCTTTAAAATCGGGCATTTGGGTGATTTTCTTCACCTCCTCCAGGATAGATTGTTTGGAACGGGACGTGATGAATTTTCCTTGGTGTGCGGATATGGTGCAGAAAGCACAACCGCCGAAACATCCGCGATGGAGGTTCACCGAGAACTTGATCATTTCATAGGCAGGAATATGCTTATCCTTGTACTTTGGATGAGGCAGACGGGTGTAGGGTAGGTCGAAAGAGGCATCTATTTCTTCTTCCTTCATAGGTGGATAGGGGGGATTGACAATCAATGTGCGGCCATCTACTTTTTGAAGGATGCGTGCTGCCGAGAGTCGATTAGACTGCTCTTCTACCACCCGGAAGTTCTTAGCCTGTTTGAGCTTGTCTTTTATGCACTCTTCGTGAGAAAAAAGAGCGACTTCCTCACTGAATGGATTTGCCGGTACTTCGTCGCAAAGGAAAGCCGTTTGTGGGATATTGGTTATTTCACGAATAATTTTTCCATTGTGGATTTCCCGGATCAGTTGTCGTAGGGGGAGTTCACCCATTCCATAGATCATCAGGTCGGCTTTTGTATCAGCCATAATGCTCTTATGGAGTTTGTCATCCCAGTAATCATAATGAGTGACTCTGCGGAGTGAAGCTTCAACTCCGCCTATTACGACCGGCACATCGGGAAACAGCTCCTTCAGGATACGGGAATATACGGTGACAGCCCTGTCGGGACGCATATCGGCACGTCCGTCAGGGGTGTAGGCGTCCTGCGAACGTAATCTCTTGTTGGCAGTATAATGATTGATCATAGAATCCATCACCCCCGCAGTCACTGCAAAAAAGAGGCGGGGGATCCCCAGTTTTTTAAAATCACGCAAATCATCCCTCCAATTGGGTTGCGGTACGATGGCCACACGCAACCCTTCACTCTCGAGCAGGCGCCCAATGACAGCCGTGCCGAACGAAGGGTGGTCGATATAGGCATCTCCGGAGAAAAGAATCACATCGGGTGCATCCCATCCCCGAAGATTCATTTCTTTCCGGGTAGTGGGTAACCAATCGGTGAGCCGATAAGAATGTTTATCCATGAGGTTGTTCCATACTTCTGTGTGTGTTATTTCGCTCTGCATCCAACCATTTTGCCCTTTCGACGGCCAACCGGATATCAGAGCAGATATTTTCATTTCCAATAATCATAGGAATATCGGATTTTTCGATAGCCTGGCGTACATTGTCATTCACACCGGAAAGTATGATTTGTATCTTTTCTTTTCTGGAGTGACGGCACAATGTCTCCAGGTTGTTCAATCCCGTGGAATCGATAAAAGGTACCTTTCGCATACGGATAATACGAATATATGGATGCTCTCCCAATTCACGTATTATCTCATCGAATTTATTGGCCACACCAAAGAAAAAAGGGCCTTCGATTTCATAGACTTCCACTCGATCGGGTAATTGAAGTACTTCTTCTGGCACGTCGGCAAAATGAGACTCCATCTCTTTTGCCAAATCAATACTCCCGGTAGTGCGTGATACTTGGGTGCTTTCATTCATCCGCTTCAAAAAACCGAAAATTGCAAGCATCAAACCAACGCCAATGGCGATAGTCAGGTCAAAAATGACGGTAAGCAGGAAAGTGGTCATCAGGATGGACAAAGTCGACCTTGACTGTTTGGTGAGTGAAGCAAATGTGCGCCATTCGCTCATGTTATAGGCTACTACCACCAGTACTCCAGCCAGACACGGCATGGGGATATGTCGGGTGAGATCGCCCAAAAACAATACGATCAACAAAAGTACCACAGCATGGATAATTCCGGCTACGGGTGTTTTCCCGCCGTTATTTATATTGGTCATAGTGCGGGCAATGGCTCCTGTAGCAGGAATACCTCCAAAGAAAGGTGTAATGATATTGGCGGCGCCCTGTGCTACCAACTCCATATTGGAGTTATGCTTATGGCCTGTCGCCCCATCGGCAACAGTGGCAGACAAGAGCGACTCGATGGCGCCCAGCATGGCGATGGTAAAGGCGGTAGGGAACAATAACCGGATACTATTGAGGCTCAGCGGTATTTGCTCTATCTCCGGCAATTCGTTGTTGATCACGAATCTGTCGCCAATCGTTTCGATACTGGTGATACCTCCGTAAGTTTTCATCAAATAGGCTATTATAGTCATCACCACGAGTGCCACGAGCGAACCGGGTATTTTTTTTGATATTTTCGGGGTCATCACGATAATGGCTACACTTGCTATTGCAATGAGTGCCGCCCACCAGTTAATTGTATTGAAGTATTGGAAGTAAATCGCCCATTTTTCGAGGAATCCGGACGGTAATGAAGGTGTGTTAAGACCAAAGAAATCTTTTATTTGTGTGGAGAAGATAGTCAGTGCGATACCGCTCGTAAAACCAATGACAATAGGATAAGGAATGAACTTGATCACAGCACCCAGCTTCAGGAATCCCATCGTCATGAGCATCACTCCGGCAAGCACCGTGGCGATGGCCAACCCCTGTACCCCATATTGCTCGACAATGCCGTAAACAATTACAATGAAAGCACCGGTAGGACCGCCGATCTGTACCTTGCTACCCCCCAGGAAGGAAATAATGAAACCCGCAATAATGGCGGTATATATTCCCTTCTCGGGAGTCACACCTGAAGCAATACCAAATGCTATGGCAAGCGGTAGTGCTACTACTCCCACGATTAATCCCGACATCAGGTCGGCAAAAAATTTTTCTCTGTTGTAAGTTTTTAAAGATTGGAAAAGAACCGGTTGGAAATCCTGCAGAAAATTTACTCTCATGAAATCAATGTGACTATGTGACAAACAATGTTCAACGGTGCAAAGATAGTAAATTAAACCGCTCCTTGTTCCACAAGTACGCAAACTCGTTCTGTCACCCGGTCTTCGTTATAAGGATTATAACGAACTTTGAGGCTGTTACCGAACATATTGGCGAAAAGATTGTATGTCCAAGCTTTGAAGCTACCCATGAATGCGTCGATAATGTGATAAGAAGAGGAGTTTGTTTCCCGGTCTACCAATTTCATCAGTAGTTGTCCCTGCGACCGAGTAAGTTTTTTCATTTTGGGACTATATTGATCCATCAGGTACTTCTCCATCCGGTTCAGATGTTTTTGCCGCTCTTTATCGCTGGGAAGAGTTTCCATATATTCGTAAGTTTCCAGAATAATGGCAGCAATCTCCTTGGCATAAGGAAGTGTTTTCTTTACATCCCGCACCAGTTTGGTATAGGCAACCTGATCTTTTGTACTTCGGAAAGTGAGAGGGGAATATTTTATAAAGTCTTTCAGCCACATACAAGCAACGGTATCTCCTTCGAGAATTACAGCAGGATACACATTTGGCATCAAATAAATCGTGGATACCGGTCTTTCGGATTCAGGATTCAAATTGGTCGCATAATATTCCTGTGCCCTTATTCCTGAGGATAAAAGTGCAATGATGAATGTAAGGAATATGAATATAAGTTTTTTCATAAATTCTTTACCGAATGCCACTTGGTTTTATATTTCATAACGATGCAAAGATAATGGGTCACTTTTATTTTTGATTAAAAAACAAGTTAAGTGTAGTTAATTAACCGTCGAGTTTTTAGATTGTTAAGTAAAATCGCTGTAATGAAGAGGAGCATGAGAATTAGATTATTCCCTTTTCCACAAGTACACAGACACGCTCAATGTCGCGATCTTCGCCGTAACGATTATAGCGGATTTTGAGGCTATTACCAAACATACTGGCGAATAGGTTATATCCCCATGCTTTAAAACTACCCATAAAAGCATCGACAATATGATAGGAGGAAGAACTGGTCTCCCGGTCCACTAATTTTATGAGTAATTGCCCCTGTGACCGGGTGAGTTTTTTCATTTTCGGGGTATATTGTTGCTTCAGATATTTTTCCATCTGGTTCAGATGTTTTTGTCGCGCCTTATCGTTAGGGAGCGTTTCCATATATTCGTATGTCTCCAGAATGATGGCAGCGATCTCCTTTGCATAAGGGAGTGTTTTCTTTACGTCCCGTACCAGTTTGGAGTAAGCGACCTGTTCTTTTGTGCTTAGGAAGAGGTAAGGCGAATAGTTGACAAAATCCCTCAGATACATACAAGAAATAGTATCCCCTTCCTGCCAGCAGATAGCTGTATCTCCTTCCATAATAATGGAAACGTAGGAGTTGGGTATAAGGAGATTGTAAACAGGGGTGTTGGAGCCTGATTCCTTATCTGCCGGGGAAAGACGCTGAGCTTCGACCATAGGAGGTAGACAGGCTGTAAGACCCATTATAAAGTATATAGCTATACGTCTTTTCATAACGATACAAAGATAGCGTGTCGCCTATATTTTTGATAAAAAAACGCGTTAAGCGTAGTTAATTACCCCTCTCTCCTGTTCTCAGATTGTTAAGTGAAATAGGGTATATACCGGTCAAAACAGCACAAAACAATAAAAAAACAGGTTATTTTGAGGAATAATCGGGGAAAAAGTGTATTTTTGGCTGGATTAATACGGAAGGCAATGACATACTCTCATCTGGGTGGACTTGTTCATACACAGGCACAAAAATATGGTAATAAAACCGCTATCATGTATCAGAGGCCGGACGGCGAATGGTTGCATCTGTCGTGGAATGAGCTTTCTGTGAAGATCATGAAAACGGCTCAGGCCTTGGCTGAAATGGGATTTATTCCCGGTGAAAACGTAGGAATATACTCCCAGAATATGGAAAAATACTTGATTTCCGACTTTGCTGTCTACGCCAATAAAGGGGTCATGGTGCCCATGTATGCCACTTCATCACCCATGCAAGTGAGTTACATTATCAATGATGCACAGATAGGACTCCTTTTTGTAGGGGAGCAATTCCAGTATAATAACGCATATAAGGTGCAGCAGGAGAGTCAATACTTACAGAAACTCATCGTTTTTGATAAGAACGTGGTATTGAAACCGGAAGATAAGACGTCAGTCTATTTTGATGACTTTATCACCACAGGTGATAATTCGGAATCGCAGGCCTTGGTGAATGCCCGCTTAAAGCAAATGGATAACAATGATCTTGCTACAATTATTTATACCTCAGGGACTACCGGTGAACCAAAAGGGGTGATGCTGAAACATGCCAATTTCTTGGAGGTATTCAGGATACATGATATCCGGCTTACTAATTTATCTGATAAAGACCTCTCGATGTGCTTCCTTCCCCTTACACATATATTTGAAAAAGCGTGGAGTTATTATTGCCTCTATAAAGGGATAGTGGTTGCAATAAACAAGGAGCCGGGAGAGATCAGGAAAACTATCCGGCAGATACGCCCTACATTGATGAGCAATGTACCGCGTTTCTGGGAAAAGGTCTACGATGGTGTGAAAGAGAAAATGGATAATGCTTCGGGAATGATGAAATGGCTGTTTACCGATGCTGTGAAAACCGGATACCGGCACAATCTGGAATATGTGAATAAAGGGAAGAAAGCGCCTGTAGGTAACAGGCTGAAATTCTTTTTCTATCGCCATACTGTTTTTTATTTGGTAAAAAGGGTAGTGGGTATTGACAGGGGAAATTTCTTTCCTGTAGCGGGAGCCCCTTTGTCGGATACGATTAACGAATTCATGCAATCGATAGACGTACACCTGATATATGGATATGGCCTTTCGGAAACAACCGCCACAGTAAGTTGTTTCCCTGCCAAAGGATTCCGGATAGGAACTGTAGGACAAGTAATGCCCGATGTAAATGTGAAAATAGGAGAGAATAATGAGATATTGGTAAAGGGGGCCACCGTAACGGACGGATATTATCATAAACCGGAAGCAACCAAAGCCGCTTTTACTGAGGATGGTTATTTCAGGACAGGTGATGCCGGCTCCCTTACTGAAAATAATGAAATTATTCTTACCGACCGGATCAAGGACCTCTACAAGACTTCCAATGGAAAATATATTGCCCCGCAAATGATCGAGACACGTATAGCCGAAGACAAATATATCGACCAGGTAGCCGTAATCGGCAATGAACGGAAATTTGTAAGTGCGTTGATTATTCCTAATTATGAAGCACTCAGTATCTACGCTAAGGAACAGGGTATCCCCTTTGATTCGATGCAAGAATTGGTGAAAAACCCCGAAATCAATGCATTTATTTTCGGTCGTATTGAATTATTGCAGGCACAATTCACTTCTTATGAAAAAATCAAACGGTTTGCCATGTTACCCGAACCATTTAGTATGGAAAAAGGGGAACTGACCAATACCTTAAAACTCCGCCGGAAAATCATCCTGGAAAGATATGCGGATATTATTGAAGGGTTGTATGTGTGATTCAGTTGCACAACATACGAAGCATATTATTCATATTATCATATTAATTTCCTGTCTTTTCATAATATAGAATGCATCTCGGAAATCTTTTAAGAGTAAACCCTCACGATTGCTCTCGATTTTCACTATATTTGCACCGTTTTTTAAAGTGTATAGGAATGGATTACAATTTCAGAGAGATAGAAAAACGGTGGCAGCAGTACTGGATTGATCACCAGATATATAAAGTGACGGAAGATCGGTCGAAATCTAAATTCTACGTGTTGGACATGTTCCCCTATCCTTCGGGAGCCGGATTACATGTAGGGCATCCCCTCGGATATATTGCCTCGGATATTTTTTCGAGATATAAAAGATTACAGGGATTCAATGTTTTGCATCCTATGGGATACGATGCCTATGGGCTTCCGGCAGAACAGTATGCCATTCAAACCGGACAGCATCCGGCTATCACTACCGAAAACAATATTAAACGCTATCGTGAACAACTGGATAAAATAGGATTCTCTTACGACTGGAGCCGTGAAGTGCGTACCTGCGATCCGAGTTATTACAAATGGACGCAATGGGCATTTATACGTATGTTCCATTCCTACTATTGTAATCAGACACAACAAGCCCGTCCTATTCATGAACTGATAGAGGTTCTTTCCAAAAAGGGGACTGCCGGTCTTGATCTGGCTTGTAATGAACCAATGACATTTACCGCAGAAGAGTGGAATACCAAATCTGAAAAAGAGCAACAGGAGATATTGATGAATTATCGGATCGCCTATCTGGGTGATACCATGGTGAACTGGTGTCCCGAATTGGGGACGGTACTTGCCAACGATGAGGTGAGCGAAGGTCTCTCCATTCGGGGAGGGTATCCCGTGGAACAAAAAAAAATGAGGCAGTGGTGTCTACGTGTTTCGGCGTATGCACAACGGTTGCTTGACGGACTGGATAAAATCGACTGGACCGATTCACTAAAGGAAACACAGCGCAACTGGATAGGGCGAAGCGAAGGAGCAGTAATGCATTTCAACACCTCACAGGGTATGGCATTTGATATCTTTACCACCCGTGCGGATACTATATTTGGCGTGACATTTATGGTGCTTGCACCCGAAAGTGAATTAGTAAAAGGATTGACGACTGATGAGCAGTGTGGGGCAGTAGAGGAATATATCATCAAAACGAAGAAAAAAACTGAACGTGAACGTATTGCGGATAAATCGGTGAGTGGAGTGTTTTCCGGATCGTATGCAATTCATCCTTTTACCGGTGAACAACTCCCTATATGGATATCGGACTATGTATTGGCAGGATACGGAACTGGTGCCATTATGGCGGTACCGGCACATGACAGCCGCGACTATGCTTTCGCCCGACATTTCGATCTCCCCATTATTCCCCTGATTGAGGGATGCGACGTGTCGCAGGAGAGTTACGACGCCAAGGAAGGTATCATGATAAACTCCGGCTTTCTGAATGGGATGACGGTGAAAGAGGCGATTCCTGCAGCTATCAATGAAGTGGAGAGATGTAAGGTTGGCTACCGGAAGATCAATTTCCGCCTCAGGGATGCTATCTTCTCAAGACAACGCTATTGGGGTGAACCATTCCCTGTCTATTACAAAGAGGGGATGCCTTATACTTTAGACGAAAGTGAACTGCCATTGGAGCTCCCCGAAGTGGATAAGTACCTCCCCACCGAAACAGGGGAGCCGCCGTTGGGCCGCGCTGCCAACTGGCAAACAAAAGAGGGCTATTCCCTGGAATTGAATACGATGCCCGGATTTGCGGGATCGTCGGCTTACTATCTCCGTTATATGGATCCCCACAATGATGATGTGCTGGTATCTGAAAAAGCCGACAGCTACTGGCGAAATGTGGACCTATATATAGGTGGTACTGAACATGCTACCGGACATCTTGTCTACAGCCGCTTCTGGAACAAATTCCTGTTCGACCTGGGTGTCTCCTGCGAAGAAGAACCCTTTAAAAAACTGGTGAATCAGGGAATGATCCAGGGACGGAGTAACTTTGTATACCGAATAAAAGGAACAAATCAATTCGTATCGTTGAACCTGAAAGAGCAATATGACGTAACGCCTATTCATGTGGATGTCAATATAGTACATAACGATATACTCAATATTGAAGCATTCCGGAACTGGAACCCTGAATATAAGTCAGCTGAATTTATTCTGGAAGACGGAAAATATATCTGTGGATGGGCCATTGAGAAAATGTCGAAATCGATGTTCAACGTGGTCAACCCGGATGATATCGTGGAAAAATACGGTGCCGATACACTTCGTCTCTATGAGATGTTCCTGGGACCACTTGAACAGTCCAAGCCGTGGGATACCAATGGTATCGATGGGGTACACCGTTTCCTGCGTAGGATATGGAATCTCTTTTATAAGGAAGGGGAGCTGGGCGTGACCGATAATGAACCCTCGAAAGAAGAGTTGAAGTCGTTGCATAAACTAATTAAAAAAGTGTCATTTGATATTGAGCACTTCTCTTTCAATACTTCTGTCTCTGCATTTATGATTTGCGCAAATGAATTGACTGCATTAAAATGTTCGAATAGGACCATTCTGACCGATTTGACCATTTGTCTTGCTCCTTTTGCCCCTCATATAGCGGAAGAGTTATGGCATGTATTAGGCAATGAAATATCGGTATGTGATGCAAAATGGCCTATATGGAATGAAGAATATTTGAAAGAGGATGCTTTCCCTTATGCTATCTCTTTCAACGGCAAATCGCGGTTTGTATTGGAATTTTCGGAGGATACGACCAATGAAGAGATTGAAAAAGCAGTATTGGCCCATCCTAATTCGCAGAAATGGATAGAAGGTAAAAGTCCGAAAAAAATTATTATTGTCCCGAAAAAAATTGTGAATGTGGTGATATAAGATGGAAAAATTACCGGAATTTAGTCTAAAAAGATTTTATTGGAAGGATTACCTTATTATCGCTTTGGGAACTTTCATGTATGCATTGGGCGTTACCCAGTTCATTATGCCTCACCATTTTGTGATGGGTGGTTTGGCGGGTGTTGCCGTACTCCTTAATTACGCCTTCGGATTGCCCGTATCATTGATGGTATTTATAATAAATGCCCTGTTGTTATTGGCCGCTTTTAGGGTATTAGGAACGGAATTCCTGGTGAAAACAATAGTGGGCGTCGGATTCCTTTCTGCATTTATCGGTATGTTCGAAAGCTTTCAGTGGACACCAATTATGATGGATGAGCCGTTGATGGCGGGATTGATCGGTGCTATCATAGCTGGTGGCGGTGTGGGGCTGGTGATGTCAGTCAATGGGAGCAGTGGCGGAACGGATATCGTAGTGCTGATTATCAATAAATACCGGAATGTGACACCCGGAAGGACAATGCTATTTGTGGACTTGGTCATAGTTTCCTCTTCTTTCTTGATTTTCAGAAGTGTGGAGACTATTGTATTTGGAATTATTATTATTGCTGTAATGGCTACCTCGGTAGACTGGGTGTTGAATGGTATCCGCCAATCGGTGCAGTTTTTCATCTTCTCGTCACGATATGAAGAAATTGCTACACAAATTAACCTGCAATTACACCGTGGATGCACTGTTTTGGATGGTATCGGGTGGTATTCCAAAAAACCACAAAAGGTTCTGTTGGTAATGGCCAAGCGAAATGAATCCAACTCTATATTCCGGTTGGTGAAACAGATCGATAGTAATGCCTTTATCTCGCAGAGCAACGTGGTGGGTGTCTATGGACAAGGATTTGATCAGATGAAATAACCTTTTCGCCTCTCAGGTGGTAGCCTTGTCAACCAGGTAAACCACAGATTTATAGGTAATACCACTATTGATTGATAGCCCTATCTCGCAGGTGCGGCTGTTGGAATACCCTTCTGTGGCATCCTTGATTCCTTGTTTCAGCGGTGCAAGTGCCGAGTTATTGAGTTCCGGATAAAAAAATCCTCTATCGCCGGCCCAGCCACAACATCCGATATTTTCAGGAATAATCACTTTTTCGGCACAATGGGAAGCCACTGTATAAAGTTTTTCTTCCAGATGCATCTTGGTGGAACTACAAGTTGTATGTATGGCAACAGAGACGGGTTGTTTTATAAATCGGAGCCTGTTGAGCAGAAAATCATGGATAAACTCCACTTGATCATAGAGCTTAATCCGTTTGTCTAATGTTTCACGCATATGTAACAAGCAAGGACTCATATCACAGACAATAGGCAGCTCTCCATTGCGGCTGGCTTTCAAAAGTGCCTCATTCAGTTCATTCTCCTTCTTTTGTGCCTGCTTGCGGAATCCTTTACTGCTAAAGGCCATTCCACAACAGAGTTCATCCTTGCCTTCCGGAATAATAACCGTATACCCTGCTTTCCGCAGGATGGAAAGCATCTTCTGTGGTATATCTTCCGTCTCTTTATATCCGAAGGAAGGCCCACTCATGGCGCGGGTAATACATGCCGGAAAATAGACTACCATCGGAGCGTTTGAGTCGCCGGCAAGGATACTATTGTGTGTGATTCTTTTACTTCCCGATGGGGTATGGCGGGTCCATAAGGGGAATAGCCCTTCTCCTAACCGGTAAAGTCCTTTTGTTACACCTTCCAGGGCCGAATAGCCTATTATTTTCCCGAGATAATGGGGGATGGGTAACAGTCCACGTAGTAATGAAGTAATCCCTGACATATTATTGGCGATGATGTCGGCTACCTTGTCCGCCATTTTGCCGTTTTGTTGCCAACGCAATTCTTTGACTAATTTTCCGGTATCGATTCCAACCGGACAGGCCAGTCCGCACAATCCGTCAGTAGCACAGGTCTCCTCCAGAGGATAGGCAATCTCTTTCATCCTTGCTGAAACCGTATTCCTTTTTTTATTTCCTGATACCGCTGTTTCAGAGAGGTGACGATAAGCTACAATCCGTTGCCGTGGGGTGAAAGTCAAATTTTTGGAGGGGCAGTTTATCTCGCAAAAACCACATTCAATACATTTATCGATAATAGGATTGGCTTCCGGAATTCGTTTCAGATCTTTGATAAATATGTCAGGATCATCATTGATCAATACTCCCGGATTGAGGATATTCTTCGGGTCGAATGTTTTCTTGATGCGTTTCATCAGGACGTAGATGTCGCTACCCCATTCTTTTTCGACGAAAGGAGCCATATTGCGGCCGGTACCATGTTCTGCCTTGAGGCTGCCGCCATGTTTTACGGCTACTAATTCACACAATTCCTGCATGAAGAAGGCATATTTTTCTACTTCCCGGGGGGTGTTGATATCGGGGAAAACGGTGAAATGTACATTGCCGTCGAGCAGGTGACCCCACATCACCGCATTCCCATAACCGGTGCGTATCAGCAGTTCTCGTACATCGGTCAGGGCATCGCCCAATGATTCAGCCCTGAAAGCGATATCTTCAATAATACTTGCCGTCCGGGGAGGACGTGTAGCTGCGGCAGAGGTAAAGAGTCCGTTCCGGACATTCCAGTAGAGGTCATACAGATACTTGTCGGTGGTAAATTTGATTGGTGTAAGTGTTTCTATATGTGACAGCTTTTCTTCTATTTCCGCCATTTGTGCCTGTAGGGTCTCTTTATCATCGGCTGAAGTATCGATCAATAGCGCTGCAGCCCCTTCGGGTAACGATTTTAACTCCCGGGGCATACCCTCCTGATCTTCCACGGCACGCAAAGCATTGCGGTCCATCAATTCGGCAGCGCTTACCTGGCAATTCCTTAAAGGGATAATGGTGCTGCTCACCGCCCGCAGATTGGAGAAATAAATCATCGCCGAGGCTTTCAACGGAGCATCATGGACTGTATCGAAAGTAGCTTGGGAAATAAATCCCAGCGTACCTTCGGAGCCAATCATCAGATGCTGGATAATTCGGATGGGGTCACTGAAATCAATCAAAGAGTTCACTCCATAACCACAAGTATTTTTAAGTTGGAATTTTGTAGTGATTTTCTGCCTGATAGCGTCGTTGTTTACAGCGTCCCTGTGGAGCTGTTCAATTTCAGCAATAAGTTGTGGATGGCTGTCAATGAAAGCTTGGCAACTTTGATTGTCTGAGGTATCCAACAAAGATCCGTCTGCAAAAATAATACGCATCGATCTGACCGTATTGTAGCTGTTATGCCGGATGCCGTAGCTTGACCCGCTTGCGTTGTTTGCAATAATTCCTCCTATTTTTGCGGAATTGATGGAGGCAGGCTTGGGGCCCAGTTTTCGCTTATAACGCATCAGCATACGGTTGGCAGCAGCACCGGTTAATGCGCAGCCGAATGTGGCGGCAGCTCCTTCATCGGTGATGGTGGAGAACTCGAAGCCATTTCCTGTTTCCATCAGGATGGAATCGGATATAGTTTGGCCACTCAGACTGGTGCCGGCAGCTTTGAATGTTACAGGGATGTTCCCTGACCGGCAAAATCTAATGAGACGAATCACCTCTTCCTCCGAATTTACTTTCACTACCGCTTTGGGAAGAAGCCGATATAGCCCGGCATCGGTACCTTTGACGAGACGGTGAATTTCGTCTGTGAATACCTGATCCTGTGGAAATAACTGCAAAAGTTGTTTTTGTAATTCTTTAGATTCCATTCAATCCGTGTCTTTTTGGTAAAGATAAATGATATATTTTATTCCTAAAGGAAAACTGACAAAAAAAGAAGCTGATTCATTTGATTCAGCCTCTTTCAGCATTTTCAGTTTAAACGATCCGTTTACAGTCAATTTAATGATACGAAGAGCTCTTTTTCCTCAATGTCCAAAGCAATTTTTCCCTCTCTTGCCAGCCATCCGAGTGCCGCATAGAGATCTTTATCGGTGAGTTTTGTTGCCTTCTTGACTTCTTTCACATTTTGCCGACCCTCTTTGTCGAGAATTGTCCATACTTTGCCGGCGTTTATTCCAATTTGTTCAATCATTTTTTTGATTATTTAATAATATAACCTGATAATTTCAGTGCAAAGTTACAGATATAACTGGTAAAAAACAACTTATCCCTCTTAGTTCCCTGTAAGACTGTTTATCACTTCCGATACCTGTGAAATAAGTGAGTGCTTATTGTCGTTGTAGATTATATAGTCGGCATATTTTGCTTTTTCCCCTTCCGGAAGTTGATTGTCTATGCGCGCCTTTACGTCGCTTCGTACTGAGCCGTCGCGTTGCATGACCCGTTCAATACGGAGTGCAGCGGGGGCATATACCGCAATTACCTTATCTACGAACCTGTAGAACCCGGCTTCAATGAGCAGCGCCGCATCCAGAATTACTATAGGATGATGTTGCCGTTGTTTGCACCATTCGTTGAAATGTTTTGCCAATTCAGGGTGAATAATAGAATTTGCGATGGATAGCTTATGGTTGTCATGAAAGATAATCGAAGCCAGCTTTTTTCTGTCGAGTTTACCCGCGGCATAGAGATCACTACCCAATTGTTGCGAGAGCTGTTCACGTATATAGGGGGAAATATCGTTCAGCTTTTTTGCCTCCCGGTCGGCATCAAAAACCGGAGCTTCATACAAGCGAAAAATATCTGATACAACTGATTTTCCACTCCCGATACCTCCTGTTACGCCAATTTTTATCATTCGGTTTTGTTTTCAAACAAAAATTCCACGGAAGAAGGAGAAATACGGGCATTGATGACCGAAGAGGGCTTTTGTGTGAGTTCAAGCTCTACACGCCCATCCTCGTTAGTATGGAATTTCCTGTAATCAAGTTCTATAGCGAAATCTTCAGGCGCAATCTTCTTATATTCTTCGAGTGTCACCGAGAAAGTGACATTTGCTCTTGAAGGGAAGAACTTTACATCCAGCCTTCCGGGCATATGCTTCGCAATGATAGGAACTTCAATTGTCCGTTCAGTATACTCTTCTATAGGAATATATATATCTACCTCGTCAGGAATGAATTTTACGCCTTCCACCTTATTTATCCTGACAGGTAACTGGGATGTGGCCCTTAGGTTTTTAAATACAGTGTACTCTGTCAGAGCACTCTTCAGTTTATTGAGGGATTCCTTCGACCCGTATGCCATTACCCTGTCCGGAATAAAAGTGGCACTGTCTGCCACCAGGTTAGCTCTGCTGGTGGTGATCTCGCCATCAAAAGTCACTAACAGTTCTTTACTCTGTAATTTGGAGTTTGCCAGTGAGATGTTCATGGGATAATATCCTCTTAAAGTGGTACTGGTAAATAATTGGTTTATAATAAGCTGTCTGTATTGATCCCCCTGAAGGACCTTATTCCCATCCTCAATTATTTTGGTAACATTGATTTCAAGTGAATCTCTTTTTTTTAGATCGAGACGAAAAATCTGTGCTCCATTGTCGGCAACGCTCACTTCTATGTAGTCCGGTAAGGGATTGTCAAAGACAATGTCATCAGGTATATGGGTGTATTTTAATGGTATCCTGTAATTGCCATCTACATTCTCTTTCTGGAAAAATAGCATTAACCAGAAAATAAAAGCCAGCATCAGAAAAAACAGGAAAGCAAACACATTTTTCCACGGGAAGGTAGAAAAAAAGGCTTTAATTTCCGGTTGCCATTTCTTGATGATAGCTCCTATTTCCATTGTGAACACGGTTTTAGTTAGTCTTTGCTACATCGGCCGGTGAGGCATATACCGAACCTTTCTCGAATTTTAATTTTATGCCATCGGCTACCTCTACTAAAAACCATGTGTCACCTACCTCTCTGATCCTTCCGTGGATACCTCCTGATGTGACGACCTTGTCTCCGGTTTTCATCGCTTCGCGACTTTTCTGGAGTTCTTTTTGTTTTTTCTGTTGGGGACGTATCATGAAGAAATAAAATACGGCAAAAATGGCTACCATCATTAACAGGGTTCCCCCCATGCCTCCTGCTCCTCCCGGTGATGCTTGTAATAGGGTATTCATAAGAATTATTGTTTAAATGTTTATAATTAATTTTTAAAGATACGTTTTTCTTTTTTTATTTCCTGCACAATTGCATCCAAAATTCCATTGATAAATGTGCCGCTTTTGGAAGTGCTGTACGACTTAGCAATCTCGATATATTCATTCAGTGAGACATTGGTTGGTATGGAATCAAATGTAAATATCTCGGAAAGAGCCACCTGCATAATGATGAGATCCATAAATGCAATACGGTCGAAGTCCCACTTTTCGGTGTGTTTTTCGATAAGCCCACGATACTCTTTCTCTCCTAATATGGAATTGTGTAGTAATTTCAAGGCGTACTCCTTATCTTCCTCGTCCTTAAACATCGGTAACAATGGTTGATCCTCACCCTCATCCTCCGAAAACCGTTTGATTGTCTTTATCACAAAAGTTTGTACAATCTCCACATCATCATTCCAGTAAATGCATTCATCTTCCAGGATGTCATCTAACTCTTCATTCAAATAAATGAATTGTTTGAATGTTTTCCTCCAGAATTCCTGATCTTCTTCATAGGTGGGAGAAGTGAGGGCGGCATACTCTCTATAAATATCGGAAGAGAGTATTTCATCCAATAAATTTTTGACAAATATATCATTCGATTCCCACGACATGGGACGCTCGGTAAGTTGTTTCTGAAATTGTTTATTCTTTCGTAACTGTCTGATAAACCGATTGTTAATCAGATGAGTATTTGGATTTAGATCTTCCTCAGTAGGCAGGAATTTGTTACGCTTCGTCTCTATCCTGTTTTCATACGAATTAGTGAGTTCCACCATCAGAAGAAGGAGAAAATAGTAAAGATCGTATGATTTCTGCAGGCCGAATAAGAGTTCCTTTTCGGCATTACGCAAATCCTTATTCGTATTTTGGTACCATGCATAGACCAG
Organism: Proteiniphilum sp. UBA5384; assembly: GCF_002410825.1. Taxonomy (GTDB): domain Bacteria; phylum Bacteroidota; class Bacteroidia; order Bacteroidales; family Dysgonomonadaceae; genus Proteiniphilum. The sequence goes on from NZ_DHOS01000041.1 coordinate 56,550, forward strand.
TTGTACTACCCTGATACGAATCAAATTTCTATTAATCATTGAATGAATGAACGTTTTTGTTAAGCTAAAAATCTAACTTAGTTTTATGTTGCAAAAGTAGTTAAATTTTCGGGATTATACATACTGTTGGGTGAAAAGTGAGTGTACCGGATAAAATCAAGGGGATAACCTGTGAATTATGTCCATATCGTCGGGCGATTGATGAGTATGTCCCATGATGAGTTGGAGAAGAGGGTTAAATGGAACGGACTAAAAATAAGTATTAAGGTGTTGTTTAATAAAAAGAAAATCATTACCTTTGCGCCGCTTTTTTGAAAGCTCCCGTGTGATGGGAAATAAAGAGAAAGCACTTTATTTTGAGTAACACAAACAAATTGTAAAAATGAAAACATTTGAATTGAAAGGCGAGATCAGGGACGATTTCGGAAAAAAAGCGGCCAGGGCCTACCGTAGTGAAGGGCTGATCCCGTGTGTTGTATATGGTGGACATGGTGAGGAAAATGTGAATTTCGTAGTAAAGCAAGGCGATGTACGGAAATTGATTTATACTCCGGAAGTGTTTCTGGTAAATCTAGATCTTGGGAAAAAGAAATTACAAGCCATTGTAAAAGAGTTACAGTTTCACCCTGTAAAAGATACCATTCTTCATATCGACTTCCTGCATGTGGTTGAAAATGCACCGGTAGTGATTGAAATTCCTGTTCGTCTGACTGGTTTGGCTGCCGGAGTAAGAGCCGGCGGTAAGTTGTCGCTCGATATTCGTAAGTTGAAAGTGAAAGCTTTGCCGGCAAAATTGCCTGAGGAGCTGGTCGTGAATGTGGAAGCATTGGAATTGGGTAAATCTATCCAGGTAGGACAGCTGGATTTCGAAGGTGTGGAAATATTGAATGCCAAGAATGCTGTTGTTTGCCGTGTGCAGTTGACGCGTGCCGCAAGAGGTGCCGCAGCAAAGGCTGAAAGTTAAAAAGGTGTAAGTACATATTTTTGGTCAAATGAAATATTTGATTGCGGGATTGGGCAATATCGGACCCGATTATGAGCAAACCCGCCACAATATTGGATTTATGGTATTGGACGCTTTTGCTAAGGCGTCCAATATTGTTTTTGAGGATAGGCGATATGGCTTCGTGGCAGAGATGCGGCTCAGAAATAAATTGCTTATCCTGCTCAAACCGTCTACTTTCATGAACCTGAGTGGGAATGCCATCCGTTATTGGTTGCAAAAGGAAAAGATTGAAAATGAAAACCTGCTGGTGGTAGTGGACGACCTGGCATTGCCTTTCGGCACATTGCGAATGAAATCGAAAGGAAGTGATGCCGGCCATAACGGTCTGAAGCATATTCAGGATCTGATAGGGCAGGACTATCCGCGCCTTCGCTTCGGAATAGGGGCTGATTTTCCGCGTGGGAGGCAGATTGATTATGTGCTGGATCGTTTTTCTGAAGAAGAGCAAAAACTGCTGCCCGAACGGATCGATATGGCGGTAGATATGATACGCAGCTTTTGTCTAGCGGGGGTGCAGATTACAATGAACCAATACAACAACAAATAGACACCAATGTGGCAATATCCCAATGAGAATAAATGCCAACCCATGGTTCTTGATTCTTATCTATTAATTAAAAATGGATGAAGTAAGAATTGATAAATGGTTATGGGCAGTGCGGATCTTCAAGACGCGCACTGTTGCCTCCGAAGCTTGTAAAAAAGGACGGGTGCTGATCGGTAACGTTGCTGTGAAGCCTTCGAGGAATATCAGAGTGGGGGAGATCATCGAAGTGAAGAAGCCTCCCATTACTTTTTCATTCAAAGTGCTATCGCTGTCCGACAAAAGGATGGGCGCCGCCAAAGTGCCCGGATTCATGGAAAACGTAACGCCCCCCGATCAGTACGAACTGATGGAATTGAACCGGATCAGCGGTTTTGTCGACCGGCAAAGAGGTAGCGGACGTCCTACCAAGAAAGAGCGGCGCGACTTGGAGCAGTTCATCGATTCATTCGATTTTGATGAATCTGATTTTTGAGTATCCTTTATATCTATTGAAGAGCCACTCTTAATTTCCCTTCACGGGTATCGTAAAATGGCACTAGTTGGACCGTGTTCATCTGCAGACAATAGGGGGCATCACTCACTGCCCCGTTGGCAATAAGACGTGCGTAATGGTCACTACTCCTTAGGTATTCCAGCGGATTGCTTTTAGCCTGTTTCCATAGCTCTAATGCAATCCTCACACTATCTGAGGCAATATTTAATTCTTGCTTTCCAGATAACTTTTCAGCAAAAGCACCGCCAAAGAGGGTATCTTCTATATTGATTCTGTTTTCCCATCCGGCACAGAGTATCACCACGCGTTCGGCTGATCGCAGAGACGCTTCCAGCACTGCATCGATATTGGAAAAGGTACCGATAAATAATTGCCGGCACCCTTTGGCCGCCTGGATGGCTTGTGTGCCGTTGGTGGTCGTAAAGACCAATTCTTTTCCCGATATTTTCTCCGGAATGTAATCAAAAGGAGAATTGCCGAAATCGGCAAAATCACATTTGCGTGCATTGCGTTCCGCCCCCACAAGGAATCCTTCCGACTTGTATCGTTTCGCCTCTTCAATAGAGGCCACGGGAATTACCGCTGAGACACCGGCGGCAAATGCGGCACATATCGTGGCTGATGCGCGGAATGCGTCCACCATGATTACTGTATCATCCTCCTGTTGATAATAGGGATATAAAGCGGGGCAGGGGCAAAGATCGAATATCATATAGTTTCGTTTAAAAACGTTTCTTCTTGACAAATTCCCGACAAAATTAGCTAAAAACCTAAAGATCCACAAACATGACAGCACCAAGGGAGATAATACTTCTATTCACAAAGTAAAACCGGGTCGGAAAAATCATAACTACACAATTTATATAAAACATTTTCTTTAAAACATTTTGTGCAAAATAGAACTTTTTATACTTTAGCGTGATAACCCATAAGGGTAAAATTGATTTATGACTTTCTTTACAAATAATCATCACCTTATTCTTGCTTCCAATTCGCCGCGAAGGAGAGAACTGCTTTCGGGGATGGATGTAGAATATGAAGTATTGACATTGCCGGATATTGACGAGTCGTATCCCGACGACCTACCCCACGAGGAAATCCCGGAATTCCTGGCAAAGAAAAAAGCGTCGGCATACCGTTCTATGATGCAGGATAATACATTGCTTATCACTGCTGATACTATTGTACTATTGCAGGGCCGTATTTTGGGAAAGCCGTCGGATAAGGAGAATGCGAAGTCGATGCTGAGAGAGCTGTCAGGAGAAACCCACCGTGTTGTTACGGGTGTTTGCCTAACCTCGATACAAAAGCAGGTTTGTTTTTCGGATACCGCTTACGTTACCTTCGGAGACCTATCTGACGAAGAAATAAATTATTACATGGATAAGTACAATCCGATGGATAAGGCAGGCGCTTATGGCGTTCAGGAGTGGATCGGTTATGTGGGGGTAAAGAGAATCGAAGGCTCTTACTTCAATGTGATGGGATTGCCTATTTTTAAGGTGTACCACGAGTTGAAACGGTTTTAGGTGTCATTTTTTTCGATCAATCCGTGTAGAAAACTGAAAAAAATCTATCTTTGTATCCCGTGCGACACAGATGTTTCGCAAATCAACACATCGCAAAATCAACAAATCATAAATATATATGCTGACAGTAGAAAAAATCGGAGGTACCTCCATGTCCCAGTTTCAGGACGTGCTTCAAAATATTATCAGGGGAGACCGCAAGGGAGACGGGTTGTATAACCGTATCTTTGTGGTTTCAGCTTATAACAATGTAACCAATTGGTTATTGGAGCATAAGAAGACCGGTGAGCCGGGTATTTATAATAAATTTCTGAACGGTGAGGATTACAGTAGCGCTCTAGATTCATTTTGTCAGCGATTGCTTCTGATCAATGACGGTTTTGCCGATTACGGTCTTGATTTGAAGGAAGCACGGGATTTCATCCGTTTTCGAGTGGATCAAGCCAAGACCGTACTTTATAGTTTAGGGAAAGTATTGGCATCGGGATATGTTGATCCGAAAGCGATACACCTGGCTGCCCGCGAAATCCTGGCATCAATCGGAGAAGCACATTCGGGATGGAACTCCGTCAATATCCTCAATAATAACGGCATCAATGCCCGGTTTGTGGACCTATGCGGTTTCAATGACAATGAATCTCTCACTATTGATGAACGTATTCATAAGGAATTCAGTGATATAGATTTCAGTAGCGTGCTTTGTATTGCTACCGGATATACGAAGGGAACCGAAGGTATTATGCGTGCCTTTGACCGAGGATACAGCGAGGTGACTTTCAGTAAGATCGCTGTAGAAGTAAAAGCGGATGAAGCAGTAATCCACAAGGAATATCATCTTTCGAGTGCGGACCCCAAGATAGTAGGAGTGGAGAATAGTATTCCCGTGGGACATACCAATTATATCATTGCTGACCAGTTGGCTGACATTGGCATGGAGGCAATCCATCCCAAGGCGGCAAAACCCTTGGAACTGGCCGGTATCAATATTCGTATAAAAAATACCTTTGAACCCAGTCATCCCGGGACATTGATATCGCGTGATTATATTTCACCCGAGCCTCGTGTGGAGATCGTTTCCGGCTCAAGGAAAGTGCTGGCCATTGAAGTGCATGACCCGATGATGGTGGGTGAAGTGGGATTCGACGGACATCTTATGCATTACTTTGTGGAGCATGGCGTAAGTTATATCCTGAAATCGACCAACGCCAACTCCATCACTATGGTGGTATGGGATAATGAAAAGAGTAGAGAGCTGGTGAAAGTCTTGCAGGAGCAATTTTACCAGGTGACGGCAGAGCCGATGGCCATTGTTTGCGCCATGGGGTCTAATATAGCACTTCCGGGATTTCTCTACAGGGCGACCAAAGCCTTGTATGAGAAAGAAATTAATGTGGAGAGTTTCGGTCAATCACTGATGCAAGTCAATATGCAGTTTGTGATCTGCCGTGAGCGCTATGAAGATGCGGTAGTTGCGCTCAACGAAGCATTGTGTAGGTAATTATATATAAATCATGGCACAGGAAATAGAAAGAAAATTTTTGGTAACGTCGGATGCTTTCAAAAACGAAGCGTATAAGCAGATGCATATTACCCAGGGATATCTCTCTTCTGTTCCTGAGCGTACCGTTCGAGTACGTATCAAAGGCGACAAGGGTTATATTACCATAAAGGGAGCGGGTAGCACAAGTGGAGTATCCCGCTATGAATGGGAAAAAGAAATTCCGATAACAGAGGTGGAAGAACTGCTCAGTATCTGCGAACCGGGCGTGATCAACAAAACCCGTTATGAAGTGAAATCGGGTGAGTTTACTTTCGAGGTGGACGAGTTCTATGGTGAGAACCAGGGACTGGTTGTTGCGGAAATAGAATTATCCGGCGAAAGTGACCAGTTCGAAAAACCGGAATGGCTGGGTGAAGAAGTGACCGGCGATGCTCGTTTTTATAATTCGATGTTGATGAAGAATCCTTATACCAAGTGGTAGAATTAACTTAGAGGATATCCTTCTTCATTCCTCCTCTTCATAATTTTGATATAAGAAATCGTTATAGGGAAAGCGAGTGATATGAATCTCCTTCACCTTGTTGTAGATGATTTGTTTCAGGTTGTCGATATTTATTTTTTCCCTTGCCGATATAAAGATGCAGTTTTCCTTCATTTTCTGCATCCAAGATTGTTTTAATTCTTCGAGTGTGTAGTTTTCCCGTTTCTTTGGAGTAAGATCATCTTCATCTTTCACAACATGTGAAAAAGCGTCGATCTTGTTGAAGACAAGGATAGTGGATTTTTCTGTGTTATCGATCTCAAACAGCGTTTTTTCTACCACATCTATCTGTTCTTCAAAGGCGGGATGTGAAATGTCTACTACATGGACTAATATATCAGCGTCGCGTACCTCATCGAGGGTAGACTTGAACGACTCGATCAGATGGGTAGGGAGTTTTCGGATAAAGCCGACAGTATCGGTAAGCAGGAATGGCAGGTTTTCAATGGTTACTTTGCGTACGGTCGTATCGAGCGTAGCAAAGAGCTTGTTCTCTGCAAATACTTCACTTTTACTTAGCAGGTTCATCAGAGTGGATTTCCCTACGTTGGTATATCCTACTAATGCCACACGCACCAGTTTTCCCCTGTTCTTGCGCTGGACGATTTTCTGTTTGTCGATCTCTTTCAACTCCTGCTTCAGGCGGGAGATCTTGTCGAGGATAATACGCCGGTCGGTCTCCAGCTGCGTTTCACCCGGACCGCGCATGATGGTGCCGCCACCACCCCGTTGTCGTTCGAGGTGCGTCCACATACGGGTCAAGCGCGGCAGCAGATACTGGTACTGTGCCAGTTCAACCTGCGCTTTGGCATGAGCCGTCTGGGCACGCATAGCAAAGATGTCGAGAATAAGACTGGTACGATCCATGATACGGACCTTGAGTTCTCTTTCGATATTACGGAGTTGGCGGGCGGATAATTCGTCGTCAAAGATGACTACGCCAATTTCATTCTCTTCCTCGTCCACGTAATTCTTTATCTCCTGTAGTTTTCCGCTCCCCACAAACGTTACTGTATTGGGCATCTCTAAGCGTTGCACAAAACGTTTTGCGGGAATAAGACCTGCTGTTTCGGCAAGAAATGCCAGTTCGTCGAGGTATTCATTCACCTTCTCCTCGTTTTGTTCGGGAGTGATAAGTCCAACGAGTAGGGCATTTTCTTTTTTTATTTCGTTAGTAATAAAATCTTTCATATTTAAAGAGCAAAGAATAAAATTTTTTAGAATCAAGAGCCAAGATTTAAGAATCAAGAGCCAAGATTTAAGAATCAAGACGTCGGATTTGAAACTTTGGGATTTTGAATTTGAAGCCGGAATCCGTTAATTAGTGATTTGCAATTGAATTACTTAAAACCAAAATCCGATTCCGGCACTGAAGAACACCTGCGAAAAATCCTTGATAAATTGGTATTTCAACTCGAAATTAGCCCGTATCCTGTAGCCTATGTCATGCTGAAATCCAAGGCCGAGATTCGCTCCCAGACGGTTCTTTGTCCAATTCTCTTCTGTTTGCACGTCCCTTTTTGAGGTGTCATACTTCCAATGGGAGTAATGTAGGCCGGCAATCGGATATAGTGAAGCTGAGTATGATACCGGTAAGATGTAATGCGCGTCCAAGTCTGTCATCCACATATTTTCTTTTTTGTTTTCCAGAAAATAGGTGAAGGAGGGCGCAAATCGAAAATTATTTGTCCGGTAGAAATGAAGATGTATTCCACCACCCAGATTATTGATTTCCGCTCCATACCCTGCATGGACGCCCAATCCGAAAGTTCCTTCAAATTGTGCCTGTATTTTTTGGATAAATAACAGGGAAGAGAAAAACGCTAAAATAAATATCCGTTTCATATTTTTATTTAGATTCAAGAACCAAGACTAAAGTAATGTGCTAATTAAATGGCAAATCATTCAATTGTTATTCTCATAGACACATTTTTTATTGTTACATTAGGATTCCTAGTTCCAGTTCAACCATCTTTACCTGTCCCGATTTCCCGATAAGTCGGGATGAGTTGTCGGGATCATCACATCCTCCACTAATTGGCACATTAGTAAATCATCCCACTTCCCAGGCATAATTGCCTTTCCTTGTCATAGACCACTCCGAACTGCCCGGCAGCAATGCCCTGCACCAGCTCGGAGGAATGGATACGGTATAAATCGCCGATCTTTGAAATCTTTCCCGACGTGAATTCCGGTGTATGCCTTATTTTGAAGGTGATCTCTTTTTCATCGTTAAAGTTGCCCCAGATATCTTTGGTGATAAACTCAAATCCTTGGAGGTTGATGATTTCACCATACTGGTGCTTCGTGTCGTACCCTTTAGAAACATATACGATATTCCGTGGTATATCTTTCTTAATCACGAACCAGGGACCACCACTTAGTCCCAACCCTTTACGCTGGCCGATGGTATGAAACCAGAATCCCTGGTGTTTACCCAGAATATTCCCGGTTTCCAGTTCTACGATAAGCCCCTCTTTCCTGCCCAGATAGCGTTCAATAAATTCATTATAATTAACTTTCCCTAGAAAACAAATGCCCTGACTGTCTTTGCGTTGCGCCGACGGTAACTTTTCTCGTGCCGCGATAGTACGTACTTCGGATTTTAATAGATTCCCGATCGGGAACATCAGTTTAGATATCTGCATATAGCTTATCTGTCCCAGAAAGTAGGTCTGGTCCTTTATATGATCTTTGGCGGTGGAAAGCCAAGTCAGACCGTCCAATTCAGTGGTGGTGGCATAATGGCCGGTCGCAATCTTATCGAACTGATGACCCCATTTTTGTTCAAAGACACCGAACTTGATTAGTTTGTTGCACATCATATCGGGATTGGGGGTCAATCCCCTTTTGACCGAGTCGATAGTGTAGCGTACCACGCTGTCCCAGTACTCTTCGTGGAGTGAGACAATCTCGAAACGGCAGCCATATTTCCTGGAGATATACGACACGATCTCAATGTCTTCTTCAGACGGGCAATCGATATATCCGTCCTTATTCTCCATCCCTATTTTTATATAAAAGATAGTCGGGTCGTAGCCCATCTCCTTTAACTGATGTACTACAACCGAACTGTCCACTCCTCCGGATACTAGCGCCGCAATCTCCATTCTTGCATCGATTTTGATGTACAAAGGTACAAATAAGTTTGAACTAATGAAGTGAGCCGGAGAGTAAAGTCAAACTTATTTATATTTCGTCATGGATGCAAATATCTAATTTTAGTGCAAATAAATAATTTTAATCAGATGAAATAAACGGAAAAGAAAAAAATAGTATTACCTTTACATCTTCGGAATGGTATATTGATATGCCATTATTGAGATCTTTTGCCGCCGGGCTTTTTTAATATCCTGCAGCACTGCTCCCGAAGCCGATTCGGGATTTGAGAGAGAAAAGAAAAAAACGATATAAATGACTTACAGATGGAATTATTTACCCCTTACAAACGACCAAAAAAATAAAAAAAATGAACTAGAGAAAGAATTGAATTTACATCCCGTTCTTGTTGATTTGCTTATCAAAAGAGGTATAGAGACAAAGGAAGAAGCCATTGCATTTTTATATCCCAGATTAAAGGATTTGCATGACCCTTTTCT
>NZ_DHOS01000041.1:65791-77856 GCF_002410825.1 Proteiniphilum sp. UBA5384
CGACCAAAAAAATAAAAAAAATGAACTAGAGAAAGAATTGAATTTACATCCCGTTCTTGTTGATTTGCTTATCAAAAGAGGTATAGAGACAAAGGAAGAAGCCATTGCATTTTTATATCCCAGATTAAAGGATTTGCATGACCCTTTTCTCCTACCCGATATGGATGTGGCAATCCGACGGATTGAACGGGCGCTTGGTAATAAAGAGCGGATACTCATTTACGGGGATTATGATGTGGATGGTACTACCGCTGTTTCGTTGGTGTATAAGTTCTTTCGGGGAATTACAAGTAATATTGATTATTATATTCCTGACCGGTACGATGAAGGGTATGGCATTTCGTTTCAGGGAATCGATTATGCCGTGGAGACAGGCGTAAAACTCATTATCTCTCTGGATTGTGGCATTAAGGCAGTAAGTAAGGTTGCCTATGCCAAAGAAAAAGGTATTGATTTTATTATTTGCGATCATCATATGCCGGATGACCGCCTTCCGGATGCCGTCGCTGTTGTCGATGCAAAGCGGCTTGATTCAACCTACCCTTATAGCGATCTGTCGGGTTGCGGGGTAGGTTTTAAATTGGTACAGGCTTTCTCGCAACGTAACGGCTATGCTTTTTCTGAGATAGAACCGTTGCTTGATCTGGTGGCAGTGAGTATTGCCTCCGATATTGTTCCCCTTACGGGTGAAAACCGCATCATGATGTATCATGGTCTGAAGCAACTCAACTCCAATCCCAGCTTTGGATTGCGAGGAATCATCGAGATCTGCGGATTGCAGCGCAGGCAGATTACCGTCAATGATATCGTCTTTAAGATAGGGCCGCGGATTAATGCATCGGGTCGGATGATGAATGGTAAAGAAGCGGTGGATCTGATGATCGAAAATGACATGACTTCCGCCAGGGAGAAGAGCAAGAATATCGATAAGTACAACGAAGACCGCCGCGAACTGGATAAGAAAATCACCGATGAAGCGATTACTTATATTGGCGATAACATCGATATTGTTGCTCAAAAGAGTATTGTTATTTACAATGAGACCTGGCATAAAGGGATAGTAGGAATTGTGGCCTCAAGGCTGACGGAACGATATTATCGCCCGGCAGTTGTATTGACCAAATCGGGAGGCATGATATCCGGATCAGCCCGGTCCGTTCCCGGTTTTGATGTCTATAAAGCAATTGAATCGTGTCGTGATATTCTGGAAAATTTTGGAGGACACACCTATGCCGCCGGATTGACATTAAGGGAAGAAAACCTGGAGGCATTCACACAACGGTTCAACACACTTTCTTTTGATGGCATTGAGGCGCGGATGATGTTACCGCAGATTACGGTCGATGCGGAGATATCTTTTTCGCAGATCAGTCCTGCTCTTATTTCCGGATTGGAACTGTTCAATCCTTTCGGGCCGGAGAATGAGAATCCCATATTCCTCACAAGGGAAGTGTATGATGCGGGAGGAAGCAAACTGGTAGGGAAGGAGAACCGGCATATTAAATTGGAAATCACAGATAAAACGATCGATAGCCCATTTCCCGGGATTGCCTTTAGCCAGCATGATTTTTATCAACGGATTAAAGCCGGACTGCCGGTGGATATCTGTTATACTATTGAAGAGAACAGGCATGGAGCCAGTTCTTTTACTCAGCTTATCATAAGGGATATAAAGGAGTAGACAAGCGGAAAGCATTTATGTATGCAACCGGATTTATTTCATAATATACTACGTGAAAATTGGGGTTATTCTACTTTTCGTCCCCTACAGGAAGATATTATCCAATCTATATGGGAAGGACGGGACACTCTTGGACTGATGCCTACCGGGGGGGGGAAATCGCTGACTTTCCAAGTACCTGCAATGGCCATGAAAGGGATCTGCCTGGTAGTAACACCGCTGATTGCATTGATGAAAGACCAGGTGGATAATCTCCGCGAGCGAGGTATTAAAGCGGCAGCCGTCTATTCGGGTATGTCACGTGACGATATTATTACCACGTTTGAAAATTGTATCTTTGGTGATTATAAATTTTTGTATGTCTCTCCCGAACGGCTCTCTTCTGAAATCTTTATTACCAAGCTGAAAGCGATGGATGTCTGCCTGTTGGTGGTAGATGAGTCGCATTGTATTTCGCAATGGGGGTATGATTTTCGACCTTCCTATCTGAAAATTGCTGAAATCCGAAAATTGCTGGAGGGAGTTCCATTGCTTGCCCTCACTGCCACGGCTACCAAAGAGGTGGTGGAGGATATCCAGGAGAAGTTGCTCTTCAGGGAAAAAAATGTGTTCCGGATAAGTTTTGAGCGTCCGAACCTGTCGTATGTGGTGCGGACGGTAGAAGATAAAACGACAGCGTTGCTGCATATCCTTCAATCTGTGCCCGGATCGGCTATTGTGTACGTCAGGAGCCGGCAAGGGACGGCCGAGGTGGCACAATCACTCCGCAAAGCAGGTATTTCGGCCGATTTCTTTCATGCAGGCCTTTCCCATGAGAATAAAGTGTTCAGGCAAAATGCTTGGAAGGTAAACGACTGTCGGGTGATGGTGGCCACCAACGCTTTTGGTATGGGTATTGATAAGCCTGATGTGCGGGTGGTTGTGCATCTCGATCTGCCCAATTCATTGGAAGAATATTTTCAGGAAGCAGGCCGGGCAGGTCGTGACGGCCAACGCTCTTATGCCATTATCCTCTATACGAAAGCCGATAGCGCCAAGTTAAAAAAACGGATTGCCGATTCGTTTCCTACCCGTGATTTTATACTGAGGGTCTATGAGGCGCTGGGAAATTATTTCCAGATAGCCGTGGGAGCAGGATATAATTCCGTCCATGATTTTAGTCTTCAGGAATTTTGCCATCCCTATAAACTCCCCTTTCTCCAAACCCATCATGCCTTGAAGATATTGGAACTGGCCGGTTATATTGAATATACCGAAGAGATTGACATGCGGTCACGGGTACAGTTTCTGGTCTATCGCGACGAGATCTACTCGCTCCATCTGGAAAAAGAGATGGACTCGCTTGTGCATGCCATCCTGCGTAATTATACCGGTGTTTTTTCGGACGACGTTTATATCGACGAATCGCTGCTCGCAGTGAAGACCGGGAAGAGTCGTTCCGAGGTGTGTGAGATGTTGATCGCCCTGTCCCGGGCAAAATATATCCGTTATGTACCGCAGAAGAAAACACCTTTTGTTGTGTTTTCTACCTCTCGGGAAGAGACGAAGTTTGTAGCCATTCCCCGCGAAGTGTATGAAGAGCGAAAGAAACGTTTTGAAAAACGAATTTTCTCCATGGTGGATTATGCAGAAAGGACTGATGTGTGCCGAAGCAGGATGCTGCTGATTTATTTCGGGGAATACGCTGCGACTGATTGCGGCCATTGTGATGTTTGTTTGAAGAAAAACGCGACCGGCCTACCCAACTGGCTGTTCCGCCGGATCAGCAATAAGCTGAAAAACTGTTTGGCACAACGAGAGTCGCTGCGGCTCAACGAACTGGTGGATGCTGTGTCGGATAAAGAGGAGAATGCGGAAGAAAACAAGGAGAGAGTTCTTCCGGTACTCCGCTTCTTGATTGATGCCGGAGAGTTTGCGCTTGAAGATGATGTGGTCTCATTGGTGAAGGACCTCCCTTAACTGGTATCCCATTCCTCTCATTGACGCTATTTCCAGATTTGTATCTTCTTCCAGAAGGGTTCTCAACCGGCGGATATAATTGTTGAGGCTCTGGTCGTTGTAGTAGTCCGATTGCCCTTTCCATGCCGCTTCAAAAATATCCTCACGTGACACGGTTTCTCCGAAATAGGATGCTAATTTTTCAAGAATATTGAACTCCATAGGGCGTAATTCTTTTATTTTCCCTTTTTCGGTAATGATCGCCCTGTTTTGTAAATCAAATAAAATATTTCCCACTTTCTTGGGTTGATTGCCGGTATTGCTCGTATTGCTTTTCCGTTCACGGGTAAAACGGTCGATGTGGGCCATTAATAGCTTTGCGGAGAAAGGTTTATCCAGATAAGCCACTGCGCCGGCGAGAAGTAATCCTTTTTCTTTTAATTGCTCCTCATGGTGCGAAGAGATAAAGACGATGGGCAAAGAGGGGTTGCCGTCATATAAATTATGCGCCAACTCGATGCCGTTCTCTTCCCCTATCTCCACGTCGAAAACAAGCACGTCGGGATTTATTTTTAGAATAGCTTCCGAAACTCCGTATACAGTATTCAAATAAGTAACGTCACACCCTTTTTTGTTTAATTCACGCACAATCTCATTTCCAAGCAGTGTGTCATCATCGACGAGAAGGACTTTTGTTTTTTGCTCATTCATATCTATGTGATTGTTTCATCGGTTTGTATTCGGCAGTGTTATGGTGAAGGTCGAACCCTTTCCCACGACACTGTTCACAGAGATATTCCCTCCATGTGCCTTTATAATACTTTTCGCATAATATAGTCCTATACCGGTTCCATGCTCATTGTCGGTTGTATAGTAAGGTTTGAAAAGTTTTCTTACGACATTGTGCGGGATTCCATTTCCGTTGTCTTCTATCTCAATGACGATATTTTCCTCGTCTCTCCAGGATCGGATGGCAACCTCCGGTTGCTTGTTGTTGTATTTCACCGCATTTTCGAGCAAAATTCGGAGGACTGCTTCCAGATGATCGGGAGAGCCTGCAATGGATAATTCGGCATCGAATTCGTTGTGGAAAAGAATCTCCTTGTGGGGAAACATTATGGTTATTTCAACCTCTATCTGTTTAGTCATGTCGTAAAGGAAAAATCTCTTTTTGCCCTTCTTCAGTATTTGTTTGATCTCTTTTTTCGATTGGAGGAACCGGTTGATCTTTCCGGTCAAGGACGATACTTTTTCTGCGGTCAATGACAAGGATTCCCTTTTTTCCATCTCCATTTCCTCTTCCTCTAACGAGGAGAGCAAAAAATAGACATACGCCAATGGGGCTTTCAGGTCATGGATGGCTCCGTGGAACGAACGTTCCATATTTTGTATCTGGTTATGCCGCTGCCGGATGACATAGAGTAAATAGGATAATATAGAAATGACCGCGATGGATGCCAAAAGAGATACTAAGGTCGCAATGCCCATATTTCTCAAATTGGCCGGTTGCGCAATACGGTATTCAGCGCGTATGGTGTATGTTCTGTCAAGGGATGTCAATACCCTTTCCGCGACGTAAAGTTTCGATGAACGGAAACCGGTATGCCCTGCCGTATAAGTGATGCTATCTATTGGTAGATTCTCGGAATCTTGAAGAGTTAAATCTGCGGATAGAATTTCTCCAATACCCGTTGTAATGCAGTTGTTTATCAGGGAGTCAAGAGGGGAAAGGCTGAAGTTCCCTTCCTCTATAAGTAGGAGAATCAACGCGTTTTCAAGTAATCTTGATGCACTTTCTGAGGCGGACGGTTTGTCCATGTGTATTTGAGAGGTACTTTCACCTATTGTTACGTCATGGTCTAACTGTTCAATTTTGAAAGGTGAATTATCATCCTTTCCTAATAATTCGTTGATGACATTGGTTATGGAATTGTTAAAGCAACTCTGAAAATCGTTAGTCCTATTTTCCTTTCTTTGGGACATGGAATTACGGATCCATATGCCTTGGGATAAAAGCAACACACTTAAAGCTAAAGCCGAGGCAATCAATATCGTCCTAAAATTCCATTTCATGTTGATTATTTTTGCACTTCCTGTGGCAAAAATAGTAAAAAAATAGGAGAAGACCTGCATTTTCCGTGTAATTTCACTCTGCTTACAAAGATGATAATGTGGTGTTACATAGTTATATGAGGGGATGATTAGGGAAAGATTATTTTTGGATTATGTAAAGATTATTGAATGATTATCAACATACAAACAAAGGGATAGTACGTTTGTAACGTAAAAAATCAATAATAAAAAGGAGGATAATATGAAATCAATTCAAAAAACTAACAATTTTGAAATTTTAGATCAAGCAGCGATGCAATCCATCAAGGGAGGTAATTCAGGCTCGAAAGACGAGGGTAGAATTGTTTATATTGGAGGAATACCTTATCGAGTAACTAAAAATGGATTAGAGCCCTTATGATTTTTATGATATTATGGTGAAATTAAATTGCTAACGTAGAAAGGAAATCTAAAATTAAAAAGTATGAGAAATCTGATTAAATTATTGTTTCTATCACTAATGTTGATACAGGTCTATTCCTGTTCAAATGAAGAGTTGACACCAGAGCTAAATACTGGTAAGCTTTCCGATGCCGGAAAAATAGTTTTAACCCAACAAGAAGCTGAAAAAACTTTTTCCGAAATCTTATCTAAAGCTTCTTATGCTGAACCTGCTTTGAGAGGTTTTCTTAAAAATCAGGCTCTTCAAAGAAAGGATAATGACCATAATATATTTTATCCTCTAAGTAAGAATGAGATCGTAACGGGCAACAAGACATTTATTGAAGTGTTGGAAAGCTATACCGGATACAAGGAACAATTGACTGATATAGAAAGTGCGGCTCCCTTGTTGAATATTTTTATTCCTGACCTTACTTTACTCGACGAAAGCCTCTCCATTGATAATTTTGATATTGATGATAGTGACACTCCTATTTTTAACGCAGGGAAATTGTATTGGAACGGTATTGTTGTTGATTCATTAACCGAAGAGACAAGTAACATGCTACCAATGTTTCATACATTTGTAGTAAATGAAAGTCCAAGAAGAATAATAAAGAAAACAATAACTCGGTCCGCAGGTGCTACAATAGAATATGATTTTGCTGACGAAGCTTATAATCCTCAAAACATATCGGAAATATCCACAAGAGGCAGAAAAGTAGAAAAAACCGTTGAACCGGAAGTATTGTCTGAACTTTTGAATCCTGAAAATAATTACGTAAAGAAAAATGAATTTCCATCGTCAACTCTGAATGTTTTCAACAAAATTGGGGCTGGAAATGGAGTCCTTCGGCCGATGATATATTATAGTCTCAACAAAATTGAGGATATCAATTCTGGAAACTTATCCTTAAATTATAATGTAAGAGATGTGATTTATCGTATGAAAATTGATCCGAGTTTTTATTCATATATCAGTAAACATGAAGAATCTAGTTTCCAGTCTCCGTACTTAAAACCTAATTATCAGTATAGTTATAAAGGAAACAAAAATCGCCCCACATTTGACCAAATTATTAAACAATTATGGAGTGAAGGTAATTATGTCTTTAAAATAAATGTGGCAACGGGGGATTATTCTCAGTTGATAACTTTTATCATTTCTCCACAAGAGTTGTTTTCTGCGACATTAAGAGGAGAATTCAAACATAAGACAGCATTTCATCGACGTCAATATAAATGGTGGGTTATATCAGGGGAGTTGGGTTCAAAGTGGATTTATCCTCATAAATTGAAAGGAAATGTTGATGCACGTTTTTCAGCGTGGAATCCGATGACAGAATCATATAAAAGAACTATCTTTGTGTCGACTGCTGGATCAACAACTACAGTTAGGCGTGAAGAGACAGTATCCAATACTTATATGAAAAAGGATACAGGATCTTCTTCCTCAGGATTTAAGATTTCATTTCCGATTACAACTGGAGCAAAAGGGGAGTCTAATATAAATCTGACAAAAACTTGGGAAGATCAGTATACAGATAATAAAACCTCCAAAGTAACTATAGAAGTTACGGATAATGATAAATTCCTAGGTAATAATAGTTTCAGCTTTTTTGGGAATAGTCCTATATTATCGGTTAAGGACAACAAAGTCTATCTTGATACGGAAAGATATGGCTGTTTTGATATGTGTATCATTCCTGTTGACCAAAAACTTTATTAAGTAGTGTATAGTGGATAAGCATTAGATAATTTTTCTTTCTTGTTCGGGGAGATTCTCCTCGAACAGGACTATTATTTATAAGTATGAGAAAGATAATTCATTTTTATTCTGTGGTTTTATTCATCTTGATGGCAAATATTATTTCCTGTTCAGATGAAGATAATGATTTTAACCACGACTTAGATAATACAGTGTGGGTTGCAAAAGTTCATACTGAAGATGATTATATCAACGGTTTGATTTTCAGTGATGGTTACATGCAAAAGGTCAGAATAGATAGAGTGAGTGGCTCCGTGATATATTGGTACTTTTCTGTCGAATATTCACTTGATAGAGCAGGAGAACAAATTCTTCTTTTCCATTTTAAAGATACGGACCATCCTGAAACAATTAAATATTCCTTTAAAAAGGGGTTTATTTATGATGGGACATATGAGTATTTTCTCAGATGATAAAATTCAACAGGAGAGAGGTTAAACGGTCTCTCCCCCCTGGTTTGATGTACCGTGCAGCATGCTGGGAGGACGAAGGGGAACTCTTTCATTCGCAACTACAGTTTTGAGTGTCAAGGTTACCGATAACAGTAATAATATAACCCTGTCAGATGAAGAGGTCATATATGGTTTTTATACAGACAAGCAGTTTAGAAATAATAGATAATTCGGAGCACTTCCTTGTCCTACGCTTTTAGCGTAGGGAACGGTGTTGGGATATGATTATAGGTACCCAAACCCGCTTTTAAACAATAAAATAGACTACCTTACACAACAATCTCCTTTATTTTATCATCGGAAATGGAATATACATCTGTTTGCGGATTTTAGTAGTTTAACAAATCAGAAAGCCGGATAAAATAACCCTTTGATACAGAAAGGTATTGATCTTATTTGGATGTGTGATTAATTAAAGAGTAGTGTTGTTGTTAAAAGATTGTTGATAGTTATGTATTCCTTTCCTCTCATTCATCAGCCTGACGCGATGGATTGTGGCCCCGCCTGCCTTGGCATGATTGCCAAATACTATGGCAAGGATTACAGCATCGATAGCCTACGGACAAATTCTTGTATCGGTCGTGATGGCGTATCGCTTTTAGGCATCAGCCGTGCGGCTGAAAAAATAGGTTTCAAAACTGTAGGGGGGCGTATAGCCTTTGATAAGTTGGTAGAAAAAGCTCCCTTTCCCTGCATCGTGCATTGGAAGCAGGATCATTTCGTGATAGTATACAAGGTTGAACAAAAGAGGAAGAGTGACAAAACCCGTATTTATGTAGCCGATCCCGGAAAAGGGCGTATGGTTTTTAGCCGCGAAGAGTTTTGTCGCAACTGGGTCAGTACTCGATCAAACGGGGAAGAGAAAGGGGTTGCACTATTGTTAGAACCAACAAGTTTATTCTACG
Source organism: Proteiniphilum sp. UBA5384 (assembly GCF_002410825.1). Taxonomy (GTDB): domain Bacteria; phylum Bacteroidota; class Bacteroidia; order Bacteroidales; family Dysgonomonadaceae; genus Proteiniphilum. Next base: position 75,029 of record NZ_DHOS01000041.1, read on the forward strand.
AACAGGGTGGCGATAGTTCACTATCTTCTCAAAACCGCCTTAAATTTCTCTGGAAATACCTGCTGAAATACAAACGCTTTTTCACCCAATTGATTCTGGGGCTGTTTATCGGAAGTTTACTACAATTGATATTCCCATTCCTGACACAGGCAATGGTGGACACGGGTATAAACGGGAAAGATATCGGTTTTGTGTGGTTAGTGCTTATCGCACAACTAATGTTGCTGTTCAGCCGCACGGCCATTGACTTTATCCGCCGCAAAATATTGCTGCACATTAGTACGCGCATTAATATCTCGCTGATCTCCGACTTTTTCATCAAACTGATGAAGCTGCCGATGAAATTTTTCGACACGAAGCTGACCGGGGATCTGATGCAACGGATCGAAGACCATCGGCGTATCGAGAATTTTCTCACGGCCCAAACGCTAAACCTCTTGTTCTCGCTTTTCAGTTTTGTCGTGTTCGGGGTCGTTTTATTGTATTACAACCTGGCCATATTTCTTATTTTCCTTGTGGGGAGTATTATTTATGGACTATGGATCACGGTATTCCTCAAAAAAAGACGGGTGCTGGACTATAAGATGTTCGAGCAGCAGGGGGCCAACCGTAATGTGGTGTACCAACTTATCACGGGGATGCAGGAGATCAAGCTGCAAGGTTGTGAACAGCGCAAACGTTGGGAATGGGAGGACGTGCAGGCCGACCTGTTTGATGTAAACATGCAGTCCCTGTCATTGCAGCAAAACCAGGAAGCGGGAAGCATCGCCATCAACGAGTTGAAGAACATATTGATCACGGTAGTGGCTGCTACTGCCGTGATTAGCGGAAACCTCACCCTGGGGATGATGCTTGCCATCCAGTATATCATCGGTCAATTGAACAGCCCCGTGGAGCAGATGATGAATTTCATTTACCAGTGGCAGGACGTGAGCATCAGCTTAGACAGGATGAACGAAATCCATACGCAGAAGAATGAGGAGAATGAAAACCGGATGGTGGACGAATTGCCTGAAGACCGGTCGCTTCACATGGAAAATCTCTGTTTCAAGTATGACGGCGCACGCCCCGAGTGGATCCTGGACAATATCGACTTGGTGATACCGGAAGGAAAGGTGACCGCCATCGTAGGGGCGAGCGGCAGCGGGAAAACAACCATTGTGAAACTCCTCCTTGGCTACTATGCCCCCGGCGAAGGCAAAATAGCGGTGGGACAGACAGACTTGGAGCAGTGTAACCTCACCTGGTGGCGTGCCCAATGCGGCGCGGTGATGCAGGAGGGTTATCTCTTCTCCGATACCATTGCACGGAATATAGCGGTGTCGGATGACGAGATTGATACGGAGCGGCTACGATACGCTGCACGGGTAGCGAATATAGCGGATGACATAGAGCGACTGCCATTGGGATACAATACCAAAATAGGGCAGGACGGGCAAGGAGTCAGCCAGGGGCAGCGTCAACGCATACTGATTGCCCGGGCGGTCTACAAGAACCCGCAGTTCATCTTCTTGGATGAAGCGACCAATGCCTTGGATGCCAACAATGAGAAGACGATCGTAGAGAACCTCTCGGAGTTCTATAACGGGAAAACAGTCGTTGTGGTGGCCCATCGCTTGAGCACGGTAAGGAATGCCGACCAGATCGTGGTGCTGGATGGAGGGAAGATTGTTGAAACGGGAACACACGAGGAGTTGACGGCTAAAAGGGGTACTTATTATGCACTGGTAAAAAACCAGTTGGAACTGGGGAATTGATTCGCAAAATGTAATCCTATTTTATACTGATATGGAAGAGAATAAACAGATAGAACTTCGAAGTGAGAAGGTCAGGAATATCATAGGGCAGGTGCCCCCTGTATTGCTACGTTATGGTATAACCATCATTGGGCTGTCTATACTGATGGTGGTCGGCATGTCAGCTTTTATCCCTTACCGGTCGGCTATTGAGATGAAAGTGGAGGTAAGGCAGGATTCTTCCGGTAGGTTGGACTTTACGGGTTTTATTCCGCAAAGCGCAATGGTGAAGAGAACTGAGTTCAGAGATGTTTCAATTCATTCAGCGTCAGATTTCACCCTTCCTGAGCGTCTTGCTATTGGAGTAATTTCGGATACGGTGCATCTTTCACCCGATGGTGCGTGGCACCTGTCAGCACTTATCCCGGAAAAGGACGCATTTCGTAACATCTTATTGGAAAAACCCATCACGATTCCGGCAAAGATCAACCTGGAGGAAATGAGTGTGCTGAAACATATATTTATTTGTATGGGGCTATCTTCTAATTGAGAATGGTGCTGAGCATAGCTGCATAATTCTGTGAAAGCGTAGGGTGGGCGGTGTAAGCCCATGTGAATAGAATTGGAGATCACAATTTGTGATTTCCCCCGGTTTTTGCGATATTTGTTGGTGAAATGTTTTATAAGCAAGCAACGTGAAGCACTAATAATAATATGAAATATGATATACTTAGCAGATACGGCAAATATTGACGAGATCAAAGATCTCTTGACGCATTTCCCGATAGAGGGGGTGACAACAAATCCAACCATTCTGGCGCATGAGAATAAACCTTTATCTCAAATTATTCCCGAGATACAGGATTGTATCGATGATAAGATGTTCCATATACAGACAATCAGTAAAAATGCGGATGATATCTTGCGGGAAGCCAGGCGTTATCGCGATTATTTCGGTATTGGAGATAACCTGTATGTGAAAATACCGGTAACGAAAGAAGGGTTCAGGGCGATACGCATGGTGAAGGATGCCGGACTGAAGGTGACAGCGACGGCAGTGTTTACGCAACAACAGGCACTGATAGCCGCAAA
>NZ_DHOS01000041.1:78080-78496 GCF_002410825.1 Proteiniphilum sp. UBA5384
TCCCATGGTATTGATGTGGTATCGGATATTGTAAAAACCTTTAAGACGTATGGGCTCCAGAGTAAAGTGTTGGGAGCCAGTTTCAAGAATGTGGACCAGGTTTATCGGGTAAGTATGGTGGGATGCCATGCTGCAACGGTATCATACCAGGTGCTGGAGGTTATACTGAAGCATCCAATGACGGACAAGAGTGTAGTGGATTTTGAAAATGATGGTGCTCATCTATATGATTTGAGCTTTTGAAGCTATCATCATAAAAAAACGCTATCAGTTTAATAATAAACTTGACAGCGTTTTATGTGGTGACTCCGACAGGATTCAAACCTGTAACCTTCTGATCCGTGGCCAGATGCTCTATTCAGCTAAGCTACGGGGCCTCTTTTTACGGGAGCAAAGATACGATATTTTTGTACATT
>NZ_DHOS01000059.1:0-6076 GCF_002410825.1 Proteiniphilum sp. UBA5384
GCCCTTCTTCACTTGTATTCCTATTCCGGGGCCGGTGGCATACCACCCCCATGAAGGGTCGCGGCATGTTTCTTCCAGACTCGCCGGCTTCGACCACGTTTTGCCATCGTCATCGGAATAACATACATAGGGTAATCTAGGAGACAACGATGTTTTATTGATGATATCACTTTCCTTGTCTTTTCCATTATTCCAGCTGGTGAACAACCAGATTCGTCCGGTTTCCTCATCGACCACAGGACAGGGATTTCCACAGGTGTTGTCGGCATCGTCCCATACAACCTGTTCATCGCTCCATGTCATCCCATTATCTTCCGAACGTTTCATCAACAAGTTGATATCTCCGGTATCACCCGCCTCACGTCCCTCGCAAAAGGCGAGCAGTGTTCCTTCGTTGGTGACAACCAGTGCCGGTATGCGATAATTATTATATTCACCCGTTCCCTGTTCCCACAAAACGTTCTGGTAGTTTTTACTTTTAATATTATCAGAAAGTAACAACATTAAAGTCAAAATGGATATAAACAATGGAATTTTGTTCATACTATGTAGTTTTTACTATTTAAATTAAAATAGGGTAGGATTTCATTAAATTGAACAAAGAATGACCAATAACCGGATAAAATTTTATCATTATTTAGTTATCGGCCATTCATTCCTTTACATTCTATAGAAAGATATTTTATTTTTCAATTTAATAAGTGTAAAGTTTTATTGCTTCCTCCTCACTCAAGGCTCTCTTATAGAGAATGTAGTCATCGATGTATCCGCTCAGGAAATTTTCAGGAGCAAACAGTCCGTTTGTAAATCTGTAATTGGCACCAATCACATAGGGCGTTTTGTCGATTGTCTTTATGTCTTTACCAAGACTACTCGCTTCCAAGACTCCATCAATATACATATAGCCATTCTTTTTACCACCTTCTTCCTTGTATATACATACATAGTGATGCCACAAATTGTCATCCATTCTCTTCTCTGTGTATTCAACCCAGTTTCCGGCTTTACCCTTTTGTTCCACACAGAATCTGGCAAACTGACCACTAGGTTGAAATCTAAACCACGATTGTCTATTTTCATTATCAGGACGGGCTCCCGGTCCGGAACCATGATGGAAGATTGCTGCATTTTTGGATATCTGAGGTAATTTCACCCAAAAGGCAACCGTAAAATCTGCAGTTTGAAAATCCAAATAATCGGTTTCGGGAATAGACAAAACTGCATAATTATTAGCATCAATACTCATAAATTGTGCTGCCGAGTATCCTTCTGCGTTTTTACCTGTAAATCGTGAATTAGCATCGAACTTAATTTCGGCAATCCCTTTATTCAGAATTTCAGGATTTAACTGATGAGGGCCAGCATCATGACTACTTCCATCAAACGGAAGATACATAACCAGATTCTCACTCGGTATAACGACAGTAAATTGTTCTTTTTCTATAGTTGAAGTGTTTACTGCATTAGAAGACTTCAAAGTCACCTTATACTTTCCAGGGGAAGAATAAGTGATTAACGGATTTTGCTCAGTGGAAGAAGAGGGTGTTCCTCCTTCGAAAGTCCACTCCCACTCGGCTGCGTTTCCAGAAGTTTTATCCTGAAACTGGATACTGCCGCCGGCATATGTATTTCTCGACACCGCACCAAAGTCTGCGGCTACGGAGTATTTATCAATGATTGTCAGATAATCGGAGACGGTCTTGCTTGAAGATATATTGGGATTCTTTACAGTGAGTTTTACACTATATATTCCAGGTTCAAAATTTAATGAAGGGTTTTGTTCCGTACTTGTTACAACAACTCCTTCCTGAGTTATGAATTCCCAAAACCACTCAGTTGGATACCCTTCTGATATGTCTGTAAAACTGAATTGATCTTCATTTGTACCTATTGTTTTATCTACTGTGAAATCCGTGATAATTTCTGAAGGATAATCTACCACCACGTAATCTTCTTTGTTTACTACTACAGAGTCATTTCCCCTGACAACTACCAGTCGGACCGAGTATGTACCCGGCACTTCATATTTTACCGTAGGGCTGAAAAGAATTGACGAAGCGGGAGTTCCTCCTTCAAAATACCAATTCCATTTTGAAGGTTCACCCAAGGACTCATCTTTAAAGACAATATTTTCTCCAACCACAATTTCTTTTACATCCGAACTAAATTCGGGGATGAGCGGCTGATCTACTTCATCGGTACACGCAGCCATGAACCCGATAAGGACAAAACATATAAAGAATATTGATTTTATTGTTTTCATGTTTCTATTTGATTTTTTGTACATTAATTTTCTCAAAACTTATTTTTTCGTACGGATTATTATTCCCCTTTTCATATAAAATGCCGATCTCATTTTCTGAAACCATTACAATATCAGAATAGGCGGAAGGACCACTGTTTATTATATATGAGTACGGCCACGTTGCACCGTTGTCGCTGCTTTTTTTGATTGTCATATTAATTCGACTTGCACTTGCGGCATTGGAAAAGAAAAGGAAATGTTTATCATTTATGAGTGTATTCAGTATGCTTGCCTGACATGTAGGATCGGGTAAAGCGTAATCCTGCCTGCTGGCTGTCCATGTCTCACCACCGTCACTGCTGAAAGCAAAAGTTCTGTAAGGGCTCGAATTTCTCATATTCAGCATTAGTCGGCCATCTGACAATTCAGCCACGGTGGACTCGTTTCCTCCCACGGAGGTGCCGCCAATTTTCCATGTTTCCCCTTTATCATCAGAATAAATAACATGGGAATACTGTTTTCGGCCGGGTCCCACCTCAATATAGTCGCAAGGAACCACAATCCTTCCTTTATATGGTTCTTTGGTCAAAATGATTCCGTGACAGGGACCGGTGGCGTACCAACCCCATGCAGGATTCTTTACGGAAGAGGTGATCTCTTTGGGTTTCACCCAGGTGAGTCCGTCATCATCAGACCAGCTGTAAAATACCCGTCGAGTATCTTTACTTGTTCCTGCATTGATCGCTCCAATATTATCTTCTCCCAGGTTCCACGTCATTAATAAATGAATCCTCCCGGTTTCCATGTCCACGATCGGGCTTGGATTTCCACACGTATTATCGGCATCATCCCAAACCATAACCAGGTCACTCCATGTTTCTCCATTATCAGTTGACCGTCGCAGCACCAGATCTATATCACCTTCATCACGGCAATTTCTTTTTCTGCCTTCAGCAAAGGCGAGCAACGTTCTATTCCTAGTTTGAACAATGGCAGGAATACGGAAACAACTATAGCCCTCTGTCGATGCTTTGTATATTTCCGGAGCCTTGATCATGTCATTCGACGGATCCGGATTTGGATTCGGATTCATATCTCCCGGAGTATCGTTTGAACAAACCGTAAAAAGTAACAGTATGACTGTTAAAATAAAAGAGTATTTAGAGTGTTTCATTTTATTGAGCTTATATTGACCACTTTAAAATCCATTCCATCCGTATATCGCTTTTTCCCTCCTTCGTAGAATATCCCGATCTGATTTTCAGAAATCTCCACAAGATCTGAATATCCGGAATTTTCAGGATAAACAATATACTTTCCACTCCAATTACTGCCATTGTCGGTACTCTTTTTAATGGTCATATTCGTTCTTGTTGCCGCCGCAGCATTGGATAAAAAGAGATTACTCCCAATAGTCAAGATGCTCCCCTGACATTTTGCATCCAGTTGTTTTACGTCGACTTTGGGAATTGACCATGTAATACCTCCGTCTACGCTCAAACTGTATTTCCGGTAATATCCTTCATCGGTTCTCATGTTGAGTATCAGGGTTCCATCTTCCAGTTCAGCCACAGAACACTCACCCACTTCACCCACTGGTGTAGGATTACCTGCCTTCCACGTAATCCCGTAATCATCGGAGTAGGCAATATGTGAATAATCTACAACCTTTCCATTTTCTCTTATTGTAAAATAGTTTGGAGAAACCAGACGGTTTTTGAATATGCCTTTTTTTATTTGAATACCATGAACGGGACCCGTTCCATACCAATCCCAGATTGGTTTTTTTATGCTTTTCGTGATTTCAACCGGTTTGCTCCATGTTTTTCCTTCGTCATCGGAATAGGAATAATAAGGTCTTCTGGTGTCGGTTCCCGTACCGTTTACAAGTGCACCCCATTTATCATCCTTGTAGTTCCAAGTCATCAGGAGATGGACTCTTCCTTTGTCATCTACAATGGGAACCGGATTTCCACAGGTATTCAAATCATCATCCCAGATTATTATCTGATTACTCCAGGTTTTTCCGTTATCGGATGAACGTTTGACAACCAAATCGATATCGCCCGAGTCGCCATTGCTTCTCATTTTGCGGGCTTCAGCAAATGCCAATAATATATTTCCATTGGTTTTCACGATCGCAGGAATCCGATATGCTTCGTAACCAAGTGTTCCTTGTTCAAAAACATAATTAAATTCTAAAGGTTGCTCCGGAGACGGATCAGGGTCCGGAGCAGGAGCAGGATCAGGAGGTAAATCTGTATTGCTGCCACAGGATAATACAAGCAACTGCAAGATAAAAAAGAAAAGCAAAAATGATTGTTTATTATAAGTTTTCATACCCCTCGGTTTGTTCCAGATTAGGATTAATATCTATATCTCTCAATGGAATAGCAAGATACAACGGCACGCGAATTCCATCGTCCGCTCTACTTTTCAGATTGGGAACAAACTCATATACATCTATTGTTCCACCGAAATGAAATCGAAGAAGATCGGGCCATCTTTTTCTTTCCAGATACAATTCCCGCCCCCTTTCACTGAGTATCTCCTTTTCAACTGATATTTTATCTGTGGGACCGGCATAATTTCCGATTTTAGCCCTGTTTCTCACTTTGTTTAATTCGGCGATTGCTTCCGGCAGTTTATCCATCGCAGCATAAGCCTCCGCTTTGAATAGGTACATTTCTGCAAGCCGGTAAATAATGATATCCGAATCATAACTTCTGTCTCCTTCTGTTTTAGTACCTCTCATTTTATTATCAAAAACCCCGATGAGATTGCCATCCGCATCGATCGCCTTAATGTATGACTTATTTTTTCTATCGTCTGCAGGGTTTTCTTCAAATAGAGCCATCAACCTTTCACTGGGTGCATAATTGGTTCCGGCACCACTTTTTGCATATGCTATATCATCTTTATTAATGGCTTTCTCTACAAACACGTCCCGAGGTTTTAATTTGCTGCTATAGTGATCTGATTTTTCAAAAAGTTCAAAATGAATCGCGAAAATCACCTCTTTTCCTTTTTTGGTTCCGTAAATATTGGCGAAATCCTCTTCCAACGAAAGATTTTTGCTTGCCAAATCGGCATTTGTTATTACTTCCTGATAGTCTTGATTTGTGCCATTCAGAACTTTTGCTCTCCACAGCAACAGATCGGCTTTCAATGCATATGAAGCTTGTTTTGACACCCTTCCTTTACCCTTGGGATAACCATCCTGTGGGAACAACTCAATAGATTTATCTACGTCGGCCATTGCCTGTTGAAGTACTTCAGTAGCAGGAGATCTTCCGAGTTTGGGTTTGGAGGCATTTTCTGTCGGGTCCAATTCTAAGGGGGCGTCCCCCCAAATTCTGAGAATACAGAAATACATGTATGAACGAATGAAATAAGTTTCTGCAAGAATGACATTTTTATCAGCCTCCATGCCAAAACTGATCGGTTCAATATTCTTAATCAACATATTACAATGTTGAATAACCGTATAGTAACTATTCCAGCCGTATCCATTTTGTGAAGTCAGATTCTGGGTAAAGAGATTGGATGGCCCACCTATTAGTCCCACTTCAAATGTTTCTCCCCTGTCTTCAAAATGAAGTGTTGCGTTCGAAACATCTCTCAAACTTGTATAGATACCTATCAGATAACTTTCCGCATCTCCTTTAGACTGCCAGTAACCATCTCCTGAAATAGAGGAAACGTTGTCTACATCCAATAAATTACAGGAATTAAAGGATAATAATGAAACTGCAATCAGTATGTATGTTATTGTCTTTTTCATATGACTAAAATGTTTATTATCAATGGGGTCATATGGAACTCGCATTA
>NZ_DHOS01000059.1:6218-10426 GCF_002410825.1 Proteiniphilum sp. UBA5384
ATTTTCAATGGTGTCATATGGAACTCGCATTAGTCATGATCTTGTATGATAATGATTATCATGCTCGTTTCATATAATTTTTTATTGAGATATTTGGAATAATAATTTAGAAACTAATCCTGGCCCCTGTATTAAACTGTCTTGGCCTGGGATAAATACCATAGTCCAAACCTGTATAAATTTCGGGGAACATACCTTCGTATTTGGTGATATATCCCAGATTATATGCTCCTACAAAAATTTCTATGCCGCTTAATTTAACACTTTTCACCCACGATCGCGGGAGTTGGTAACTCAGTGATATCTCCCGGAATGCCAAATAATCACCTTTGCTGTAGTACAAACTGTTATTGGTCGCTCCCTGGGCACTATTCCCTATTTGATTATCCCATCTCATATTGTTTCTGTATTGATAATCATAATCACTTTGCACGGTATACTTGGGATATCTGGTACCATCATTTGCACTTTGCCAGGTATTGGTCATCGATTCTTTAATGGCGTTGTTGTTATTTCTGGAGCTACCCATAATTTGTCCCTTAAATCCATTGTCAATCACATGACCTACAGCCCAGTCCATTACGACCCTTGCTGTCAATCCTTTATAACTGAATGTATTAATAATGCCTCCTGTTTTGTCAGGACGGATATATCCCATAAATACCATATCTTTCACATCAAGTCTCCCATCGCCGTTCACATCTTCAAAAATGGCATCTCCCGCATGTTTTCGGCGGCTTTGAGCATTCGGATCCACCGGAGCTTTTGACGCGTCTTCTTCTGTTTGATAGGTACCCAAATAGTTGAATGCCCACCTTCCTCCAAAGCGTTCTCCTTCGGCTATTCCTCCAACTTTCATCTCCTTGCCGGTGACAGGATCGTATATAAAATTACCGCCTACCCTGTTTTTCTCTTCCCCGTTATCAGGAAGTTGTTCAACAACCCCTTTATTATACGAAAAGGTCATGGCCAGATTCCAGATGAAACCTTGTATATCAATGGGGGTTGCATCCAGTTCTATTTCAAAACCGGTATTCCGGATTGAGCCATAATTACTTTTGATTGAACTAAAACCTGTAGAATACCATAGCGGCTCGTCGTATAAACGGTCATGAGTCAATTTATTATAGTAGTCAAACATAAAATTCAGTCGGTTCTTAAAAAAACCAATGTCAATCCCAATATCATAAGAATCGGTTGTTTCCCATTGAAGCTGGGAATTTTTCAATCTCGTATTCAGGATACCCACGCTACCCATGTAATTACTGCCAGTAATAGTATAGGCACCACGGGAATCAGCGACACTTAAATTATTGTTACCGGTACGTCCCCAACTTGCACGCCACTTCCATCGGCTCATAATATTCATCAAAGGTTCAAAAAACTCTTCTCTGTGCATGTTCCATCCTGCAGATAACCCGGGAAAAACACCCCACATGTTTTCTTCCGCAAAACGCGACGAAGCATCAGTCCGTAAACTTGCCGACGCCATATATTTTCCCTTATAATCGTAGTTTACACGTCCAAAATAGCTAAGAGTTGCTTCATATGTTTTCGTGGAACTTGCACGTTGTGTACTGTCGGCCGTGGCGTTTAAAGTGGGGATCTGGTCAATCATGGCCCCACTGCCGCTTGCCGATAGTCTGTAGCTATAATCGTTTGTATAGCTTGTTCCTGCAACAGCAGACACATTATGGTTCTCACCAAATTTCGTATCATAAGAGAGCAGTGCATCACCCTGAAGATGTCTGTCGTAGTTATGATCGGCCGATGCTGGACGTATCGTGTTACCCGTGGTCTCGTTGTGGGCCTGGAAATAATTCTCTAGCCCCTCTGTTCCAAAATAATATGCTGATGGGCTAAATATCAACCCGGGCAATATATCCCATGTGGCACCAACTTGAAATGTGGTACGATAGACGGTCACATCATCGTACTTCCCTTTATAATAAAGTTCATGAAGCCTGTTTCGGAACGACGAGATACCTTCACCCGGTGCGGGAGTTCCATCTTCATAATACTGTCGATAGGTGGGCGGCGTCAAAATACTTCTGGATATCGTATTGTTCGTATTCCCCCCGCCTTTAGAATCTCTTACCTGAAAGTTCGCCTTAGTAGACATTCTCCATGTATCGCTTAATTTATAATCCCCGTTATACAGGATACTGTAATTTTTATAGTTTGTACCTCTGAGAATACCATCCTGATCCATATATCTGAGTCCCACATAATAGCTGGCAAAATCATTTCCTCCACTTACATCCAAATCATATTCATGCTTGTTGCCGGTAGTAAAGGTAGCATCCTGGAAATCGTTGTCCTGAAAAATGAGTTGTCTGCCGGTTACAGGATCCTGCATTGTTTGCCAACCCTCTCTCTCCAATAAATTGCTTACGTATTGCTGTCCGTAATTGGCCAAATAGACATCCAGAAATTCAAGCGTATTTTTGGAATTTCTGGGATTTCCGGTAGACATGCCGTAAGAACCATTCAGAAACTTTGCCTGGTCTTCTTTGCCATTGTAAGTCAGATCGGCTTTGTTAAACTTGGCGGTATTACTCCGAGTTAAAAAGATATAATCTTTTGCGTTCAGAAGAGGAATTCTCTCCGGCTGCATTTCTATACCGAAGGTATATTTAAAATTCACTTTCGTTTTTCCTCCCTTACCCGACTTGGTCGTAATAAGTATAATACCATTTGCCGCTCTGGAACCGTAAATTGCTGTTGAGGCTGCATCTTTTAAAACTTCTACGGACTCAATGTCGGAAGGATTCATATCTGAAATATTTCTGAATCCCTGAGAAACTATTCCATCAATGATAAAAAGAGGTGTATCACTTTCGGGAGATGTGGAGCTTCCTCCTCGGATAAATACTTGCGGGTTTGCCCCAGGTTGCCCGTTTTGCATCTGTAATGACAAACCCGCCACTTTCCCTTGTAATTGCAATAAAGGATTTTGTCCGGGTGTTTTTAGAAATTCCTCCTCCCCAACGCTCGATATAGACTGTGTTACCAATGCGCGGGATTGCGTCCCATAGGCTATTGCTACAAACTCTTCCAGTTCCACGGTGGAAAGTTGCATCACCACGCGTATTTGTCTTGATTCTGTAATGATGATCTCTTGTGTTTGAAAACCTACGTATGAAAACATCAATGTGCCACCTTTCGGGACAGTTAATCGGAAATTTCCGTCTATATCGGTCACCGTTCCCTGAGTAGTACCTTTCACAACCACGGAAACGCCCGGCAAAGTTTCACCTTCGTTGTCATTCACGGTCCCGGACACTGTTATCTCCTGTGCCCGGAGAAAGGTAATAGAAGCAAATAAACCAACTAGTAAGGCCAAAAATCGATAAATTTTTCTCATCTTTGTATAGATTTTAAAAATAATTGTGTTTTTAAATTCTGACTGAAGGGAGTATTGTTTACAGGACACACTCCCTTCTTTATTTTACCAATAAACCAACGCTCCGTAGACTCTCCTGAAGAGCATCATACTCCTCCCTTTCGAATGTGGCAAATGGCGGGCGACATGATCCGCATTCGATTCCCATCAGATTCATAATGGCTTTCCCGCCTCTCACTCCTCCTCCATATTGAATAATGATTTTCACCATTTCAACCGACTGTACCTGAAAGGCTCGTGCCGTTTCCACATCGTTACTTTCCATGGATTTCAAAATATTCAGATAGATATGGGGTATATAGTTATACGTACTCCCTACACCGGCTACAGCACCGAGAGCCAATCCGCAAATCAGTGTCTCGTCGAAACCGTGTAACACCTCAAATGCCCCATTATCCAGCTGAATACAGTCGCCCATTTCCATCAGGTTGTGGTGTGTAAACTTCACACCTGCCAGGTTGGGAATCCTTTTTTTCCCTTCATGAAGGAACTGTGCAACCGAAAGATTTACCCCGGTCATGGAGGGCATGTTATAATAGTAGAATGGTAATTGTGGTGCGGAAGCAGCAATAGGCGCAAAGAAATCGATCAGATCCTTCACTTTTTCCGGCTTGAAAAATGAAGGGGCGATACACCCGATTCCATCTGCGCCTTGCACTGCAGCATGACGTGCCAGCTCCATTGCCTCGCGTTGGTTATCGCTGCCCACATGGGCAATAATTTGAAAGTCACCTTTACCCCGTTTTATCCATTCCTCTAAAATCATTTTTCTTTCGGTTGTGGTGAGGGAAGTAAACTCCCC
>NZ_DHOS01000058.1 GCF_002410825.1 Proteiniphilum sp. UBA5384
TTGTTTCCTTGAAACTTGCCCCCCCTGCAAACGGCTATTGGCCGAATACAACGGAAACATCGAACAACTGAAAAGATTTTTCCAAAGCTCCCGAATTCACGATTTATTTTTTAGTTTCCTGTATCTTTTATTGAACGGGTACCAATTTTGACCCCGGCTTCTTAAAACCGCGGTCCCTTGTATACTCTGCTTTGTCTTCTTTTTGAACGTATATGTAAATAACCTAAAGATCGCTTTTTTCTCTTGCTGACAGTACTTATTTCCTGAAAGCGGGTGCAAAGATAGGGAGTCTTTTCTTACCATCCAAACAATTCAACGAAAAAAATCACACTTTTTTTACTCTTTTTTTTCGAACATCTATCAAAGGGAAGGGTATCAATCTATTATGAAAAATAAAAAAACAGGGAGAAATGACTCTTTTCACGGATAATAAAGGGTGAGGGGTTGATCCTAAAAGTGAAAAGATGTAATTTCTTCCCTCGAATCACATTTTATAAGTACTTTTGCATTAAAATCTGCATTACTATAATTCAGGATGCTTATTAATATAAATTAATTCAATTAGAACACTCAATTACATTAATATATAATGAAGGGTATTATTGATATCTTAAGACGGTTTTTACCTCCTTACAAGAAATATGTCATTCTGGCATTCATATTCAACATACTGACTGCAATACTAAATGTAATCTCATTTGCCACAATCATCCCTATACTTCAGGTTTTATTCAAAATAAACAAGAATACATTTTCCTTTATTCCCTGGGATAGCCCCGACTATTCATTCATGGATTTGACGCTCAATAATATGAACTGGTATATCACCCACCTCATAACTATCCATGGAAGCAGTTTTACCCTAATGGCACTGGCTACATTTCTTATCGTGACGACTCTCCTGAAAACCGGAGCTGCCTACCTGGGCTCTTATTGTCTTATTCCGATAAGGACAGGGGTAGTAAAGGATATCCGGAATCAGATCAACGACAAGGTACTCTCTCTTCCTATCGGCTTTTTCTCCGAAGAAAGGAAAGGAGACATTCTTTCCAGGGTATCAGGTGATGTAAATGAAGTAGAGAGTTCCATCATGAGTTCCCTTGATATGCTTTTCAAGAATCCTGTACTTATATTGATCTATTTGATTACTATGCTGATTCTGAGCTGGCAACTAACCCTTTTTGTCCTAGTTGTACTACCGATAATGGGGTTTGTGATGGGGCGTGTGGGAAGAAGTCTGAAAAGGAGTTCTTTCGCTGCACAGAATAAGTGGGGTGAACTGATGTCACAGATGGAAGAAACATTAAGTGGATTGCGGGTGATCAAAGCCTTTAGTGCAGAAAACAAAATCTCCGAAAGATTTCATACAGGGACGAATGAATTCCGGCGCATGACGAATAGGATCGCACGCAGGCAAACACTGGCACATCCCATGAGCGAGTTGCTGGGGACTATCACCATCGCCATCGTTCTATGGTTTGGAGGGTCATTGATACTGGAGGGCAACAGCCTTATCGACGCTGCTTCATTCATCTATTATCTTACCATATTTTATAGTATTATCAATCCGGCAAAAGAATTTTCAAAGTCAGCCTATGCTATCCAACGCGGATTGGCATCGATGGAGCGTATCGACAAAATATTGACGGCCGACAACAAGATCACCGACCCGGCACAACCTGTTCCCGTCACATTCAATTCTGATATAAATTATAAAGATGTATGGTTTAAATATGGCATAGATTGGGTCATTAAAGGAGTCAATCTAAAAATCGACAAAGGCAAGACCATTGCATTGGTGGGCCAATCGGGATCGGGAAAATCAACGATGGCCGACCTTTTACCCCGTTTCTACGATATCCAGAAAGGGGAAATCCTCATCGATGGAGTCAACATAAAAGATATGAGAGTGCGGGATTTAAGATCGCTGATGGGTTATGTAAATCAGGAAGCGATCCTGTTTAATGATACCATCTATAATAATATTGCATTTGGAGTTACCGAAGCCACCGAGAGCGATATTATCAATGCCGCGAAAGTAGCCAATGCCCATGACTTTATTATGGCTACCGAAAACGGATACCAGACCAATATCGGAGACCGGGGTGGAAAATTATCGGGAGGACAACGTCAACGCATCAGCATCGCGCGCGCCATCCTGAAAAATCCGAAGATACTCATATTGGATGAAGCCACTTCAGCACTCGATACCGACTCGGAACGCCTCGTACAGGAAGCATTGGAAAAATTGATGGAAAACCGCACTACCATTGTAATAGCGCATAGACTCTCCACAATCAAGAATGCTGATGAAATCTATGTGATTAAAGATGGTCAGATAGTAGAATCGGGGCAACATGCCACCCTCTATGCAGAAGGAGGATATTATACATCATTGTGCAATGCCCAGAGAGAGATTAGCCAAACGTCTACAACCTTTCTTCCGGAGTAAGGGTATCTTCCACAGATAGTCGTTCCAATAATCTGTCTACCACTTCAAAAGGTGAGTTAATACTCCGGAATTCGGGGACAATTTCCTTCATCTTTTTAACGGTACGCATATCATCATATTCGTATGAAATATGAATGAGTGTGTCCACTTTCCAACTAACCTCTTCATATTCATACTCACGGACATCGGCAATCATAATCTTCTCGTGGTAGGTAGGCTTGGTATGTTCTGCCTTATTAAGCAGTTCTTCATAGAGTTTTTCACCATGACGCAGTCCGGTAAATTCTATCTTGATATTCTTTGAACCGGACAACCGGATCATCCTTCTGGCCAAATCAAGTATCTTCACCGGCCTTCCCATATCAAAAATGTAAATCTCCCCCCCCCTACCCATTGCACCTGCTTCCAACACAAGTTGGCAAGCTTCCGGAATGGTCATGAAATAGCGAATGATCTCAGGATGGGTGACCGTCACCGGTCCTCCATGTTTTATCTGTTCCCTGAAGAGAGGTATTACCGAACCATTGGATCCTAACACATTTCCAAAACGGGTTGTAATAAACTGAGTTGTTTTCTTATGGTTTTTTGAGACATATTTTGCAAGAGATTGCACATAGATCTCACAGATTCTCTTGGAACAACCCATCACGTTTGAAGGATTCACCGCCTTGTCGGTTGAAACCATCACAAACTTATCGGCATTATACTTCACTGCCAGATCTGCCATAATCTTCGTTCCCAGGATATTGGTCTGTACCGATTCCGAAACATTATCCTCCATCATTGGCACATGTTTATATGCTGCTGCATGAAAAATATACTGGGGCCGCGTATGGGAAAAAACTCTTTCCATGCGGCTGGCATTACTCACATCGGCCACAATAACCTCCGCACGCATTTCCCTCCATTTATCTTTCAGTTCGAGCCTCATATCATGCAATGGAGTCTCCGCCTGATCTATAAGAATGATACTATAAGGGTTGAAGTTGGCCACCTGACGTACAATCTCGCTCCCTATCGATCCGGCAGCTCCGGTCACCATCACACGTTTCCCTTCGATATTGGAGGCAATCTTCAGCATGTTGACATGAATAGGATCTCGTGGTAGAAGGTCTTCGATCTGTACATCTTTCAATTCATTTTTACTCATAAGCATCCCATTCCACTCGTTGAGAGGAACAGTAGTAAGCAACGAAATATTATGATCCACGAAATTATTCAGCAGGTCGGAATTCTTAATCTCTTCCATTTGCAGAGGTGAAATAATAACCGTCTGTACATCTTTGCTTTCCAAAGTCCTGAAAAGGGTCTCGTTATTAGCATGAATTGTTACTCCCATCAATTCCTTGCCTACCATGTGACTTTCATCTGAAATAAATCCCGCTACCCGATAATTGAATTCACTGTTTCCTTTCAACGCCTTTGCAATGCTGATACCGGCCTCTTTGGTACCGTAAATGAATACATTCACTGGTTTCACGTTTCTACCTGTAATAAATTCATAAATTTCCTTTGTCAATATCCGGGAAAAGATCATCAGAAATATGTTAAGAAAGAAAATAGAGATAAAAGTAATATTATCAAGATGGAAAAAAGGGCGATGCCATTTCAGCATTGTAATGACAATATAGGTGATGCCATATGCCGGCACCAAAGCATAAGTGATCCTTATCAAATCGGTAAAAGAAGAAAATCGGAGGATTCCGCTGAATGTGCGGAACAAGATAAAGGTAACTGCACTGATAAAAACAAGGATTAATCCCAATGTAATAGCATCTGCTCTTACCTCTGGCGTAAGCCCGGCAAATCCATATCTTACCATATATATCGCCAGACACGAAAACAACACCATGAGGATATCAATCACGAAAATAGAGAATCGAGACAATACCCTGCTCGACAGGAAATTGTGTATCAGGTTGTTCATAAAGATCTAATTTTGCTTATACTCCCCGTTCACAATAGACTGATGCTTGGCCTTACCGGTCTCTATCAGTTCTATTCCCTTTTTGATCAAGGAGTCCTCTTTTTGGTAAGTTGCCCAGAAAGCTTCCTCTCCGAAAAAATTCCGTATAATGTATGCATACATTCCATTTTCCAACAACTCACTCGATTCCTGTACATAATAAGGCCTTCTTCTTATTCCATTATTATCGGCAAAACTCACAAGGTTCAATAACAACGGTTGCTGACGCAAATACCTGTACAGTTCCTGCCATGTCCCGAAACTGCTCAGTTTCTCCCGGTATGTATCGGAATAAAGCATGGCATATTTCTCATCCAACCGGTTATTTACGATCAAATTGTAATACAAATTGAAGCCGGTCGTATCGCGGGGCACAAATATATCCGGCATGATGCCCCCCCCGCCATATACCGTCCTTCCTCCTGCTGTCTGAAAAGGAATAAGATGATTAGCAACGGTATCTACATTGACATAGTCTCCTTCTATATAGCGGTTGATAGCCTCCATTTCATATTCATCATATTTACCTTTTTCATATCTCCGTTGGATAGATCTGCCTGAAGCCGTGTAATAACGGGCCATGGTAAGCCTCACCGCCGATCCGTCGGGAAAATTACGTTGCTCCTGCACCAATCCTTTACCAAAGGAACGTCGTCCAATTACCAACCCTCTATCGTGATCCTGAATGGCTCCTGCAAATATCTCACTGGCAGAAGCGCTTAACTCGTCAATGAGGACAATCACATCATCCTCTTTACAGGTACCCGATCCTTTGGCATATATGTCGGTCCTCGGAAAATTCCTTCCTTGTGTATA
Source organism: Proteiniphilum sp. UBA5384 (assembly GCF_002410825.1). Lineage (GTDB taxonomy): Bacteria > Bacteroidota > Bacteroidia > Bacteroidales > Dysgonomonadaceae > Proteiniphilum. Next base: position 5,235 of record NZ_DHOS01000058.1, read on the forward strand.
CACAATCAGGTCACCCTTGTTCAGAAACTCATTGACCATGGCTACCACCACATCCAATGATCCTCCTACATTTCCTCTCAGATCAATCATAAAAGAGTTGGCACCCAAACTTTTCAACTTGGATATAGCAGAAATAAATTCACTGAAGGTATTGAACCCGAAGTTCTTACCCAATTTAATAAAACCTATCTTATCGGTCAGCATGTAGGCAGCATTGACACTGCTCATAGGAATATCTCCCCGGGTAACGATGACTTCTAATAAACGGTTACCATTGGCTCTGATAATCCCCAGTTTCACTTCCGACCCGGTTTCACCTCTTAATTTAGCCATAACCTCCTCATTGCGGAGTTTTGTCCCGGCAATTAAAGTATCGTTGACTGTTACAATCCTGTCCCAATGCATGATGCCGGCTGCCTCTGAAGGGCCCCCCGGCACAATACCGGTCACTACAATGGTATCTCTTAATACATAGAAGTTGACACCTATACCTGAGAAATGGCCTTCCATGTCTTCGTTCACCCATTTCATATCGGCCGCTGAGATGTAATCTGAATGAGGGTCAAGCTCCTTTATAATATTGGGGAGCGCATCTTCCACCAGTTGCCGCATATTCACCGTGTCGACATACGATTCATTGACATAGTTCAGTACAGCATCTATTTTGCCATAGCCTGCCACGCTTCCCGATCGTCCGAACTGGCTATATCTGCTTCCGATAAATATGCCCACTGCGATACCGACACCTAAGCATAGCGGTATCCATATCCTGGCTTTCTTACCTGCATCCATTCAATTACTCTCCTGTTACTATTTTGTCAATTTCTACCGATACAAGTTCAACATCAGCCCTGCTTAATAACTCTAATCCATCACTCAAACGGTAATTCTCAGAATAAACCACTCGCTTTATTCCTGCCTGAATAATTAACTTGGCACATTCAATGCAGGGTGAAGAGGTAACATACAAAGTGGCCCCCTCACTGCTGTTATTGGAACGTGCTACTTTAGTAATTGCATTCGCCTCTGCATGAAGCACATACGGCTTTGTTATTTCATTCTCATCTTCACATATATTTTCAAAACCCGAAGGAGTACCATTATATCCATCGGAGATAATCATCTTGTCCTTCACCAGAAGTGCACCTACCTTTCTACGTTTGCAGTAGGAATTTTCGGCCCAGATAAAAGCCATTCGCATATAGCGCCTGTCGAGTAGCACCTGTTTATCTCCGTTTTGTTCCATTTTCAAATTGCCTTTAAACTCATATCGAGACTTTTCACCGAATGAGTCAATGCACCCACCGATATATAATCCACCCCTGTTTCAGCATATTCCCGGATAGTGTCGAAAGTGATTCCTCCCGAGGATTCCAATTCCACACGACTGTTAACGGCTTTTACGGTTCTCACGGCTTCAAGAGTTTGTGCCGGCGTAAAATTGTCAAGCATGATCCTGTCTACCCCGCCTATACGAAGCACCTCCTCAAGCTCACGGGAATTTCTCACCTCTATTTCAATCCTGAGGTTTTTGTTTTTCTCCTTCAAATACTGTTGTGCGCCATGAATTGCGTTCTCAATTCCTCCGGCAAAATCCACATGATTATCTTTTAATAATATCATATCGAACAAGCCTATTCTATGGTTTTCTCCGCCACCAATCTTGACCGCCTGCTTTTCAAGGATACGCATCCCGGGCGTAGTTTTACGGGTGTCAAGCACCTTGGCCGACGTTCCTTTGAGTAATTCCATATAGCGGTGGGTAATGGTGGCAACTCCACTCATCCGCTGCATAATATTAAGGACCAGCCGTTCAGTCTGCAAGATTGAACGCACTTTCCCTGAGACAATAAAGGCAATATCACCGGGCTTTACATACGAACCATCACCCAAGAAAACTTCTACCCGTAATTGGGGATCAAAATCATGAAACACCTCTTTTGCCACATCTACTCCGGCCAGTATACCTTCTTCCTTGATCAACAATTTTGATTGTCCCTCTTCTGTAGCAGGAATACTACAAAGGGTGGTGTGGTCTCCGTCTCCAATATCTTCAGCAAAAGCCAATCGGATAAGGTTATGGATTAATTCTTTTTCTGTCATATTAAAACGATTATGCATCATTTTAGAATAAACAAACAATATAAAGGTTTTGTTATTCTTTTACAAGAAATTTAGTGCAAAAATACGAAATAAACAGTTACATTTGTCTGCATCAGTCGCTTTTTTCACAATTCACTTGGTATTCGGTTGATATCCGGCTGGTATTCAGAACAGAATGAAAATTATATTACTTTCCATAGGTAAGACAGATAATCCTCTTTTTTCTCAAATAATAGAAGGATACAGGAAGAGGATCAATTTTTATATTGGATTCGATATTCATAGTCTTCCTGATCTCAAAAATGCCAGGAACCTTTCAGAAAAAGAGCAAAAAAAACAGGAAGGGGAAAAATTGTTGAAATGGCTTCAGTCGTCCGACCATGTGGTATTGCTTGATGATAAAGGGAAACAATATTCTTCCATAGAGTTTTCCGGCTATCTGGAAAAAAAATCCTTTACCGCCGCCCGGAGACTGATTTTTATGGTGGGAGGGCCATATGGATTCTCAGATGAAGTCTATGAACGGGCTAATGAAACTATGTCACTTTCCAAAATGACCTTTACCCATCAGATGGTAAGGATGATATTCGTTGAGCAACTTTACCGTGCAATGACAATCCTACAAAACGAACCTTATCATCATGAATAAATAGTTATTTTTGCAACAAATTCAATTTACGCTATGATAAAAAAGAAACCAGTTCTTGCAGCGATATGGATCCTCATCGCACTGATTACAATAGCATCAGTAGTTGCACTGATTGTATTTCCACAATGGAAAGGCTTGTTTTTAGCCGGGAGTGGAGGTTTTCTCGTATTAAATCTCCTTCTCTCCATTTTTTTTATCAACAAGAATTTCAGAGGGTAGATAGCCTGTCAGCGTTCAAATTCAAAAGAGAGCATATTAAATATTTCTTTCTGTTGCGGATCGGAGGAATTTTCGAAAACGGCTATTCGCCGCATTACATTCTCCGCGTTATAGGAGGATATCCTACCAAAAAATTTCAGTGTATTCAATGCAGACTGACGGAGTAATAACGATTCGCTTTGAATATCCGCCATTGCCTTCTGCAATATATCCTCATTTTGTACCTGTGTCATTACATCAGGGCGAACAATGCATAATCGGGCAAAAAGCCAGTGCCCCGTGGTTTTAATATTTATATCTTCATCTCTGATCCATTCCTGTACTAATTCATCCGCATACGAAAGATTCTCAAAAAGATTCTTACAGGCTTGTTCACGGATTTCCTGATTAACGATCTCTCGCCCCCATCGGTCAGCATTCTTTTTTAGAAACTGATCCGGAGGACAAAGCATCGTAGCGAGTATCTTCAATTCCCGCACATCCTCCCTCCACAGGATTTCAGCCAATACTTTATCGGGTGTATACCTGAGGGCTATCTGTTTGAGGCGAAGAATATCCACTCCGAAGTTCATACGGTACTCCACCCCTTTGGCCCGCATACTTGCGGCAGTGACACCATTCATCGACATCCGCAAATCGGTGCGGATATTCCTTAAAATCGTTTCCATATTCAATCTCTTAGACTACAAAAATACGTTATTTCACAATGAATTTATAATTTTCAAACATTTTCCTTATATTTGCGTTATAACTAAAAAATATAAAATGATGAGGCTCCTCTTAATCAGTAACTCCACCAATCCCGGTGAAGGGTATCTGGAATATCCAAAAAACCAAATTAAAGAATTTCTTGGAGAAAAGGCAAATAACGTCCTTTTTATTCCATATGCAGCAGTCACTTTCTCATTTGACGAATATGAAGAAAAGGTAAATGCCCGTTTTGCAGAAATCGGCCATCACGTCACGAGTATCCATCGTTTCATCAATCCTGCAGAAGCAATCGAGAATGCCGATGCGATTGTTGTCGGAGGCGGAAATACATGGCAATTAGTAAAGATGCTTCAGGAAAAAGGGCTGATGAAGGTAATCCGGAAACAGGTAAAAAAAGGCACTCCTTATATAGGATGGAGTGCCGGTTCTAACATAGCCTGCCCTACCCTGCGGACCACCAACGATATGCCCATTGTGGAACCCCTGAAATTCAAAACGCTGAAATTGGTACCCTTCCAGATCAATCCTCATTATCTGGATGATCATCCCGCCAATCACGGTGGCGAAACACGGGAAGTGCGAATTAATGAGTTTATAGAGGTAAACCAGGATACCTATGTAGTTGGCCTCCGGGAAAGCACTATGCTTCTCGTCGAAAATGACGAAATAGAATTAATAGGTCCCCGCAAAGCCCGTATTTTCCAATATGGAGAAGTACCGTTCGAACTCTCCAGTGAAGATGACTTCAGCTTTCTTTTGCAACGGAAATGAGTGCCAATCACGTGGCCCTGCAACCGGGTGCGTCGAAATTCCGACGAATCATTAACGACAGTAGGTCGTTGGGGGTACTTTTGTTACTGTGCACCCTATTCTCATTGATTATTACAAATATCAAGGGAATAGGCTCGCTCTATTACGATTTCTGGGAAATGGAAATTCCCGGATTTCATCATCTACATCTGCCCCATTCGATCATTCACTTTGTGAACGACGCCCTTATGACGCTGTTCTTCTTTCATGTGGCAATCGATATAAAGAAGGAAATAACACAGGGAGAACTTTCTTCACCCAGCAGGATGATGTTTCCTTCTGTGTCGGCATTATTCGGCGTAGCTGTTCCAGCTATCATCTTTATCATAACTACAGCCGGCACAGCTTATACAAACGGATGGGCCATACCCACCGCTACTGATATAGCTTTCACCCTCGGAATGATAAGCTTGTTGGGCAAAGCGGTTCCTCATTCAATGAAAGTATTTCTGACAGCACTGGCGATCATAGACGACTTGTGCGCCATTCTCATTATTGCCCTGTTTTACGGTTCTTCGCTCTATTTTATCTGGTTAGCGGGAGTGGCAATTATGGCCATTGTCATTTTCCTGATCAACCGTAATTTCCACAGTAAACCCGTCTACATTATTACGGCTGCACTGGGTTTAGTTATGTGGTATTGCATGTACCGGTCCGGCATCCACGCTTCCTTTGCCGGAGTAATACTGGCTTTTATCCTTCCCATCAGCAAGATGCCGGCATTTGAGAAGAGGCTTAGTCTGCCCGTCAATTTCGTTATTGTTCCTCTTTTCGCATTGGCAAATACCAGCATTTTCATCACGCCCGCAGCAGTTTCAGGACTCACTTCACCGCTTTCCATTGGAATTATCCTGGGTCTTTTCCTTGGAAAACCTCTAGGTATTACACTGGCTGTTTTCCTGATGGTCAAGCTTCGGCTAGTCAGGTTGGCCAATGTCCGCTGGGCCCAATTCATTGGAATGGGCATGTTGGCAGGCATCGGCTTCACCATGTCAATTTTCGTTTCAAATCTTTCTTTTCCCGAAGACAAGATATTGAAAGATATCGCAAAACTGTCGGTATTGATTGCTTCGGCACTGGCGATGATCGTGGGATATATCTGGCTCAAGGCATTTTCCCCAAAAAAGGAAAATTCATGACATAAAAAGTCTAAAAACCACGATGCTGCATATTTCCAAAGATGGTATCGGAATGGAGTAACAGGTCGACATATTGAGCCCTCTTGTATACCAACAAATTATCATTTTTATTGAGTACACTGTCCGAGAGCTTGCCCCTGAACTGTTCAATTGAGTCATACCCTTTGCGTTCCATCCACTCCTCAAGTCCCCGGACCATTTCGGTAATCTGTTTTACCCCATTTTTGTAAACGGCGCTTACCGTTTGTATACATGTTGCACCGGAAAGGATCAACTTGATCATATCTTCGCTGTCGAAAACACCCCGGCTGCCACAGATACTGGCATTTACACGGCCATAGAGCATTCCTGCGATACGGAGCGACTTTTTATAGTCTCCTTTCTTACTAAAGTTAAAAGCTCTTTTATGGGTCTCCTTTTCAATATTGATATCGGGCTGGAAGAAAGAATTAAAGAGTACCATTGCATCCACACCCGCTTCATCAAGACGTTTCGCGAAATGCAGGATATTGGTGTAATCGGCACTGAGTTTTACACTTACCGGTATGGAGAGTTGTTTTTTGACTTCTGTCACCATATCGATCTGCCTTTTTTCAATTTCAGCAGCATCAAGGTCAAACCGGGTAGGAGTCTGGTAAAGATTGAGTTCTATCCCGTCCACACCGGTTTCTTCTATTAGCCGGGCATAACGAAACCATGAGGAATCATTGACCGCATTCAGACTGGCAATCATAGGCACCGAAAGGTTCTCTTTGGCATTCCGTATCTTCACAAGGTAATACTCTATCTCGGAACGGTCAATATCGGGATGAAGCGAAGTCATCTCCGCATGGATATCGTTATACTCCTCTTTTAATTCATCGAATTGCAGATCTTCCAATTGTATCTGTTCTTCGAAGAGTGTTTTATACACTATTGCAGCAGCTCCTGCCTGTTCTGCTTTTTTCAATGACTCAACTTCAGAGGATAATTCCGATGCCCCAAGTATGATCGGGTTTTTAAGCGAAATACCCATGTAGGATGTTTCCAGGTTCTTCATATGACTCTATTTTTTTATACTTATATTATGTTTCAGACAAAGTTATACTTTTTTCACGAAAAGACAAGATCGGAATATAAAATAGTTTCAATAAGCCTTTTTCAAGGATATTCATACTTGTTTGTAAATATTTTTGTGTGTGAAACGGTAAAATGGTAATTTTGTTACCGTATTGCGCGGTGTACGCTAGTATACGGAAATTTTCAAGGAAGCCGACCCGTAGAGATGCAATCTAATCTCTACGAGAAAATAAATGTCTATCAGAATTTGGTGATACATAGATAGTAAATATTCGGTTCAAAAACAAAAGTTGTAAAAGGATGAATAAATCAACGGCAAACTTTCTGACAGTGTTTATTCCTAACAGATCAAAAAGAGAAAAATGGCGTGATGAGCTGATAAAATTCGACCTCTCTTTTTCTATACGCAAAGGAATCGCAGAGATCGTGGCAGGAGTCATTCCGCACAAAATGACGAGGAACCAATGGCGGGGAATTCTGCGCTATGGACCAATACAGGCTCTTAAACTCCGCAGGAAAGTATATCGCAACAGAGCGGTAGCTCCGAAATATTATCTGGCTGTTTGTGCAATGGCAAAAAACGAAGGCCCTTATTTTAAGGAATGGATAGAATGGCATCATCATTTAGGTGTGGAGAAGTTTTACATATATGACAACGAAAGTACGGACAATACAAGAGAAATACTGGCTCCTTATATCGAATCAGGATTGGTGGAATATATCTTCCGGAAAGGGGTAAAACAACAACTCCCCATCTATGATGACTGTCTGGATAGACACCGTTTTGACGCACATTGGATTGCGGTAATTGACCTGGATGAATTCATAGTACCGGTACAAGACAAAACTATTCCCCAGTTTTTGAGCCGATTCGAAGATGCATCTGCGGTAGAAATTAATTGGTTGATATATGGCAGTGGCGGTGCCCGGGAAAAAGAGCCCGGAGGAGTCATGACGCGATTCAAAAGACATGCGGAACTAAACCACATCTCAAACAGGCATGTAAAAAGTATTGTCAATCCACGTCGTGTTCTTTCATTTATCGGTGCCCATGAAGTGTCAAGAATGTCCGGAAAGACTTTTGACTCGCACGGTCAACCGGTTCGAAAGCATTTCAGGGATCGTGAGCCCCAACACGATGTAATCCGCATCAACCATTATGCGGTAAAATCTTACGAGGAATTTCTGGAAAAACGTGCCAGAGGCCGGTCAAGGAAACTCGGCATCCGGAATTTGGACTATTTTGAACAACACGACCTCAATGATATAGAGGAGTGATACCAACCCTTTATCAACGGACGATTACAAAGAAAAAAGGGGACTTTTCCATAAAATTACAGAAAAGTCCCCTTTGGTACTCGGAGCGGGACTTGAACCCGCACAACCGTAATGGTCACAAGATTTTAAGTCTTGCGTGTCTACCATTCCACCATCCGAGCAAACCTTGAGCGGAAAACGAGACTCGAACTCGCGACCCTAACCTTGGCAAGGTTAT
>NZ_DHOS01000064.1 GCF_002410825.1 Proteiniphilum sp. UBA5384
CAAAAAAGATTTTCAGGACACAAAGATAAGCAAAGAGGATGGAAAAACGATAAAATCCGTATGAATTGAATAAATACCTTAAGAGAGGTACCGGACAAGCATCTCACTTTCAATTTTATTTTATTTATCGGTATAAGATATCAAAAAAATATCACGCAACTCCAGACGGAAGCAGAGGGTACCAATAATCAACTAAGACGTCATTTAACGGCGTCAAACCCGGTTATGCTGGGTGTGGGATATGTACAATCTTATATATAGCGGTAGGGTTGATATTTACCGGCATTGTCAATTATAAGGAATTAAATGTAGCGGCATCATCATTTTACGCAAAAGGGAATCCGGCATACCCCGGGCTTTTAAAACACCTTGGGTTCCCTTTGTCCCCATCCTGGGTGCAATATGCTGCCTCGCACTGATGGCCTCGCTTCCCATCGATGCATGGATAAGACTGATAGGATGGAGGCACCACAGCCATGCAAGGAGAATGATGAACAAAAAGCAATAATCGTGGCGATAACGGTATTGGTCGCTATATTTAGATGGCCATCATTGTGATGGTTGCAGCACAAATTGCGGCTTTCCCCTATTCTTCATCCTGCAACGGATATACAAATGGGATTTCGGCATTATGAACAGGAATGTAGGGGTTGTGACATCTCCTGCTCCTCCAGTCGTTGACTCAATAGGACAAGTCCCAAGTAATTGAGTTGAGAAACCAACAGGCTGAAATATCTTTTGTCTTGTCTCTTGACTCTCGTTTCTTTTCAAATTATCTCTCTAGATTAGGAGCAAAAATGAAACAAATTACTATCTTTGGAGATTAGTTTAGAACGCAGTATGAAACGAGGTCGCTTTTTTTCTATCTATATATTGATACTTTTTTGTCTTTGCGCAAAAGGGCAAACACTTGATGAGGCCAAGAACTGGTATCTGGAAGGCCGCTATGCCGAAGCGTTACCTTTCTTTCAAGCGGAATATCTTAATACACCCAATAATCCATCTATAAATCAATGGTTGGGAGTAAGCCTCTATGAAACCGGGAAAATAATCGAAGCACAAAAATATCTCGAATTTGCCTCTACCCGAAAAATTCCCGAAGCTTATATCTATCTTGGCGAACTGTACGCTAAACTGTATCGTTTTAAGGATGCGGAAAAAGAGTTCGAGAAGTACCAGCGTGCCAAACGCAGGGACAGCGAAGCAATGGGGGTATTAAGTAAGAAACGTGATTACACCGAAAGGTTGCAAAAAGCGGTCAACCGCACTGAGGACCTACAGATCATTGATAGTCTGATAGTTCCAAAATCAGATTTTCTATCAGCATATAATTTGAGTGCATCATCCGGATCATTAATGTCTGTGAATGAATTCTTTCCCGATCGTTCCAAAACCGATGAAACACTTTATATCAACGAACGGAAAGACAAGATATATTACTCCCAGGGTGAAACAACCAATACCGACCTCTACACAATGGACAAACTGCTTGATACCTTTGGAAATGAAAAACGCTTGCCTGAATCTATCAACAAAACAGGAAATCAATCCTTCCCATATGTATTGACGGATGGTATGACTATTTATTTCGCTTCCGCAGAGGAACAGTCTTTCGGTGGATACGACCTGTTTGTTACCCGTTATAATCTTAATTCGGACTCATACCTCAATCCCAATCAGTTGAATATGCCTTTCAATTCGCCTTTCAATGATTATATGTTGGCAATAGATGAGGAAAAAGGCATCGGTTGGTTTGCATCCGACAGGTTCCAGCCGGCAGACTCAGTATGTATTTATACTTTCATCCCGAATCCGGAGGTGCGACTCATCGAAAGTGAAGATGCTACCTATATGACCAATAGGGCACGGATATCTTCAATTGCTGATACATGGAAGGAAGGTGTGGACTATAAAGCACTTCGCACACTGGCCAAACAGAGAACTGCCTCACCACAGGAAAACGAGGGAGATTTCACTTTTGTGATCAATGACCAGGTGACGTACCATACCTTGTCGGATTTTAGGAATGAACAGGCCAGATCGCTCTTTTCACAGGCGGCAGGTTATGAAAAACAGTTACAGGCATTGAAAAATGAACTCTCTCAAAAAAGAGAACAGTTTGCCGGCGGTCAGACCAACGACAATATTACAACATCTATTCTCCACCTGGAGAAAGAAAGCGAATCCCTCTTCAGAGAAATGGAAAGACTCAAAATCCAAGCAAGAAATGAAGAAATACGAACTCTGTTTAATCAATAGTAATCTTATATGACATTAGATCTGATTATCATCATCGCTGTAATCTTATTGGGAGTAGTGTTCATGCTTATTGAGATCTTTCTGCTTCCGGGAATCAGTATCGCAGGTATTGCAGGTGCCATTTTTTTAATAGGAGGAATAATATATGCTTATATCTTTCAAGGAAGCACCGTAGGAAATATTACGCTGGCGGGAACAGCTATATTACTTGGCGGAAGTTTCTTCTGGCTGCTGAAATCAAAATCGTTACGAAAAATCTCGCTCGATACTAATATCGAGGGAAAAGTGGATACTTCCTATTTACAGAAAATAGCTGTGGGGGATACCGGCGTCGCACTCTCCCGCTTAAATCCCATCGGACAGGTATTGATCCACGATGTCGAAATGGAAGGGAAATCTTTCGACGGAGAATTTATCGATGAAGATACCCAAATCGAAGTAGTAAAAGTGGAGACCTATAATGTTTTGGTAAAGAGAAAAGGCTCATAAACAGCCAATAAATACATAACATATAACACCAAAAATAATTGATTATGTCTATCTTATCATTTCCCCTGATCATTACAATTGCCGTAATTATCATCTTTTTGTTGATATTCTTTCACTATGTACCTTTCTTCCTATGGATAAACGCATTATCGGCAGGAGTACGTATTTCGCTCGTTCAGCTTTTTCTAATGCGTCTGCGCCGTGTACCCCCCCACACCATTGTTTACGCGATGATTGAAGCCCATAAGGCAGGACTGAAAAATGTGACCCGGGATAATCTCGAGGCGCATTACCTTGCCGGTGGACATGTGGAGAAGGTGGTCCACGCATTGGTGTCGGCCTCTAAAGCGAATATCGATCTTACTTTCCAGATGGCTACAGCCATCGACCTAGCAGGACGTGACGTACTTGAAGCCGTACAGATGTCCGTAAACCCTAAAGTAATTGACACTCCTCCGGTAACAGCTGTAGCGATCGACGGTATCCAATTGATCGCCAAGGCTCGTGTAACCGTTCGTGCCAATATCAAGCGATTGGTAGGGGGTGCCGGTGAAGAGACTATTCTTGCCCGTGTAGGCGAAGGGATCGTTTCCTCTATCGGTTCGGCCGTATCCCACAAATCAGTACTCGAAAATCCTGACTCTATTTCTAAGTTGGTACTGAAAAAGGGATTGGATGCCGGTACAGCATTTGAGATTCTCTCCATTGATATCGCTGATATCGATATAGGTAAAAATATTGGCGCTGTATTACAGATGGACCAGGCACAGGCCGATAAGAACATCGCACAGGCACGTGCCGAAGAACGCCGCGCCATGGCTATCGCCCTTGAACAGGAAATGAAAGCCAAAGCACAGGAAGCACGCGCCAAAGTGATCGAGGCTGAAGCAGAAGTCCCCATCGCCATGGCTGAAGCTTTCCGTAACGGTAATCTGGGAATTATGGATTATTACCGGATGGAAAATATCAAGGCCGATACCGATATGAGAGACTCCATTGCCAAACCACAAAGTGGAGGAAATAAAAAATAGTACACTTAACAACAAAAGATAATACTTATTATGAGAATCATACCTGAATCGGAATTTATTATCAACTCCGATGGAAGTGCCTTTCATCTTCATATCAGGCCGGAGCAACTTTCGGATAAAATTGTGATGATGGGTGATCCCGACCGTGTAACCATGACGGCTGAGTTTTTCGATAGTATAGAATGCGATGTACGTAGCCGCGAATTCCATACTGTGACAGGAATATACAAAGGAAAACGGATCACGGCGCTCTCACATGGAATAGGAACAGACAACATTGATATTGTACTGACCGAACTGGATGCGCTGGTCAATGTAGACTTCAATACCCGATTAGTGAAAGAACAGTTTACACAACTGACCATGGTGCGGGTAGGAACCTCCGGAGGGATGCAACCCCATTGTCCGGTAGGGTCTTACGTTGTATCCGAAAAATCGATCGGGTTCGATGGATTGATTCATTATTACGCCGGTTCAGAATTAATCCGTGAAAAAGATTTCGAAGAGTCTTTTCAAAGAGAAGTTGGCTGGTCTCCCTACCATTGCTCACCTTATGTAGTAAGTGCCGATGAAGAGCTTGTCGACCGGATCGGACACGATATGATCAGAGGTGTAACCATATCAGCCATAGGATTCTATGGGCCACAGGGAAGACATGTACGCCTTCCATTGGCAGATCCAGACCTAAACGCAAAAATAGAGTCGTTCCGTTTTGGTGAATATTCCATCACCAATTATGAGATGGAGAGTTCAGCCATAGCAGGGATGAGCAAACTAATGGGTCACAAGGGTATGACGGTCTGTGCAATCATTGCCAACAGGGTAGCACTGAAATCAAATGCAGATTATAAAGGCTCGACTGAAGACCTGATCAAAATCGTATTGGACAGGATTTAGGTTTTAGAGTCAAGAACCAAGATTAATTTGATTAATAAATTATCACATCAATCTCATTGACATATTCGTTTCATTACTCTCATTGCCAAATTATTAATATCATTTCTAATTTCTCAATTTCAAAAAATATGAAAAAACTAATCACATTATTACTTCTTGTAACCACAGTAGTCGCTGTGGGACAACAGAACCCACCTCTTCCAGTCGACCCTAAGATGAGGACAGGAAAACTAGACAACGGACTGACCTATTATATCCGTCAAAATGGCCATCCGGAAAACAGGGCCGATTTCTACATCGCACAGAAAGTCGGCTCTATGCAGGAAGAAGATAACCAAGCCGGCCTGGCCCACTTCCTCGAACACATGGCTTTTAACGGAACCACCAATTTCCCGGGCAAGACAATGTTGAATTACCTGCAAGACAATGGAATCAAATTTGGCACCAATATCAACGCCTACACATCTTTTGATGAAACGGTATATTTTATATCCAATATACCCACCACCAATCAGAATCTGGTGGATTCGGCACTCCTGGTGCTTTACGACTGGTCGTGCGGCATAGCACTCGAAGAAGAGGAGTTGGAGAGCGAACGAGGAGTCATCCGGGAAGAATGGCGTACCCGGGGCGGTGCACAGCAGAGATTGTGGGACCAGTTGCTCCCAAAAATGTATCCCGACAGTAAATATGCAAAACGCATGCCTATCGGAAGTATCGATGTGATCAACAACTTCAAACCGGAAGAGATCAGGACCTATTACCACAAGTGGTACCGTCCCGATTTGCAGGGTATTATCGTGGTAGGTGATTTTGATATGGACGAAATGGAGCAAAAAGTAAAAGAATTGTTTTCGCCTATCAAGCTTGATAACGAAAGAGCCATACGCGAATACTACCCTGTGCCCGACAATAAGGAACCCATCGTAGCAATTGCGTCCGACAAAGAAGCTCGTAATACGCAGATAACGATATATTACAAGCATGATGCAATGCCCGACGAACTCCAGAATACGCAGATGGGATATATCACAAAATATATATTGAATTCCGCCTCTTCCATGATAAATCAACGCCTTTCCGAAATCACACAAAAGCCCAATGCACCTTTCACCTCTGCCTACTCATACGACGGTGATTATTTTGTGGCCAAGACAAAAGATGCATGGACTGTGGTAGCAGGAAGTGCGGAAGACAAGATAGAGGAGGCATTGGCAGCGATAGTACGTGAAACGGAAAGAGTGAAGCGTCACGGTTTTACAAGCTCGGAGTATGATGTAGTACGTACAAATATTCTGAAAGGTTACGAGAATTCTTACAACAACCGTGATAAACAACGAAACTCTTCTTATTCACAGGAATATGTACGCGCTTTCACCGATGGCGAACCCATCCCGGGTATCGAGTTCGAGTATCAGTTCATACAGGCAGTGGCACCCAATATCCCGGTAGAAGCAATCAACCAGACTATCCAGCAATTAATCGGGGATGAAAATATTGTAATCACGGTTACCGGTCCCGAAAAAGAGGGGTTAACCTATCCCTCCGAAGAATCCTTGCTGGGGGTATTGGCTTCAGTGCAAGCTGAAACTATCGAACCTTATGCCGAAGAAATAATTGATGAGCCATTGGTGGCTACACCTCCTACACCTGGAAAGATCGTAAAAACAGAAAAAGATGAGGCTATGGATGCCACCATCTGGACATTACAAAACGGTATGAAGGTCGTTTTGAAGAATACCGATTTCAAAGACGACCAGATATTAATGACCGGAGTAAGTGCCGGCGGCTATTCACACTACAGCATAGAAGATCCGGTCAATAGCCGGATGATGGGTAATATTGCCACCTTGGGAGGTGTTGGTAATTTCAGCACAACGGATCTTCCCAAAGTCTTGGCCGGCAAGACGGCATCAGCTCGCCCGAGTGTCAGATTCAACACACAGGATTTTGGCGGATCCTCCTCTATCCAGGATTTCGAAACAATGCTGCAACTGGTTTACCTGTACTTCACTTCCCCACGGCAGGATAACGATGCATTCCAGTCATTTATCCAGCGTATGGAAACCCAGTTGAAAAACCAGGATGCTGAACCGATGGTGGCTTTCAACGACTCAATAACCAAAGCCCTTTATGGCGATAATCCATTGGCGAAAAGAATTACCGCCGACGATCTGAAAAAAATTGACTACAACCGTATCATGGAGATGTATAAAGAGCGGTTCGCCAATCCGGGCAGCTTCATCTTCACCTTAGTAGGTAATATCGACGAAGAAAAGGTTCGCCCCGTAGTAGAACAGTACCTGGCCTCTTTGCCCGGAAAAGCAGAAAAGGGTGACTTCGTAAAAGTGCCGATGAAAGTAAAGGACGGAAAAATGGAAAATATTTTCCGCCGGGAAATGCAAAATCCGAAAGCATCCGTATTTAATGTGATAACAGGCACCGTTGAACGGAATCTCAAGAATGAAATTTTAATGAGCATGTTCGACCAGCTCCTCGATATTCTCTATACGGAGAAAGTACGTGAAGAAGAAGGTGGCACTTATGGTGTGCATGCGGGAGGCTCCATATCGCGTTACCCCGAAGGTCAAACCATCCTGGAAATCATATTTGATACCGATCCCGAAAGGATAACAGACCTCAACCAACTCGTTTTAAATATACTGGACGAGTTTTCGAAAGAAGGTCCGCGGGAAGCTGATTTCGTCAAGGTTAAAGAATACATGAACAAGAGCTATACCGAGAGCCTGAAAGAGAATGGTTACTGGTTGGGGATCCTCAAAAATAAATATTTTTACGATGAAGATGTTCATACTCTATATATCAACACTGTCAATGCCATTACCCCGAACGAAATCCGGGATTTTGCCAAATCATTACTCGACCAGGGCAACCTGAAGACAATAGTAATGCTACCCGAAGTAACAGAATAAAATAGCTATAGCCCTATAATTGATAAAATCGGGAGGAAGACTCATCTGTCTTCCTCCCGATTTTATACTATCTATTTAATTTAATTTTTTTCCGGTTGGTGCTTGTACCTGAACAGGATGGCAAATAATACGGCTACCACGAGGGCATAACCGGCAAAGATGAACCAAACACTATGCCAATCCCCGACCAGAAGCGATTTCGTAACAGAACCTATGGTGACATCTGTCCACGAGCAGAAACGATCCACTACCGATTGTGCCCACAATGTACCGATGGTGGCTCCTATCCCGTTGGTCATTAACATAAACAGGCCTTGTGCGCTGGCCCGAATCGTATGAGGTGTCTCCTTGTCCACGAACAACGACCCTGAAACATTGAAAAAATCGAAAGCCACACCATATACCAACATGGAAAGGACCAGCAACCATACTCCGCTACCGGGATTACCCAGACCGAAGAATCCAAACCGGAATACCCAGGCAAGCATGGCTATCAACATCACATTCTTGATACCGTAGCGTTTCAGAAAAAAAGGAATGAGCAGGATACAAAGCGCTTCCGATATCTGGGAAAGTGAAATCAAGATATTCGAATGCTGTACGCCAAAAGTATTCACATACTCCGGATAAGCTTCAAAACTGGCGATAAACGGATTGGCAAATCCGTTGGTGATTTGCAGGGCTACTCCCAGTAACATCGAAAAGATGAAAAAGAGTGCCATTTTCCTTATTTTAAACAACTTGAATGCATCCAGACCGAGGGCTTGAAATAATGTCTTACTGCCTGACTCCTTACTCACAGGACAATTGGGAAGTGTAAACGCATACAGCCCCAGCATAAATCCCAATAAAGCACTTACCACAAACTGCATCGATGAAATCTGGTATCCCAGCATATCAACCAACCACATAGTACAGATGAAACCGACCGTACCGAATACCCGTATCGGAGGGAACGTCTTTACCGTATCCATCCCTCCCCTTTCCAGTATGGTATAGGCTACTGAATTAGACAAGGCAAGCGTAGGCATGTAGAAAGCCACGCTCAAAGTATAAAGAGTAAAGAGAATGGAAAAGGAAACTCCTCCATCGCTATATAACCCATAGAGACCGGCCGAAAGCATAAAACCGGCAGCCAGCAAATGACTTATACCCAATAGTTTTTGTGCCGGCACCCACCTGTCGGCCACAATCCCCATGATAGCAGGCATAAAAATAGAGACAATTCCCTGGACTGAATAAAAAAGCCCGATGTGTGCTCCTAATCCGGCAGGTCCCAAATAGCGGGACATGGAAGTAAGATAAGCCCCCCATACCGCAAATTGGAGGAAATTCATGATAATTAATCTAATTTTCAGTGACATATATTCGGATGTTATTCAAATTTACGTTGTAAATTTAGCATAAATATCTATCGTTGTAACCAGGGAGCCGGATTCAGTTTATTTGTCTTCTGCCACAATTGGAAATGCATAGTGGAAACACCGGTATCGGGATCGGTAAAGATGCGCCCTAATGATTGCCCGGTCTTTACTTTGTCGCCCTGTTTCACAAACAGGTCATATATGTTGGCATAGAAAGTGTAATAATCCCCGTGACGTACAATTACACAAGTGTTCGAACCCGGAAAAGAAAATACTTTCGACACCTCTCCCTCGAATACACTCCTGATATTGGCGCCTCTTTCGGCCTGCACATCAATCCCGTTACTATTGGTAGTCACATTCCATTCATCATGTTTTTTTGTACCGAAATACCCTACTATCGCAGCGGTTCCGGTTACAGGCATAGGGAGTTTCCCCTTATTTGCCGCGAAATCTTTCGACAAGTGGAACGTTTCATCTATGGCAGCACTACCGTGTTCAATCCTTGGCCGTGCCTCAGTCCCGGAAGATCGTTCTTCCCCTGTCGTAGATGTTTCAGTCCGTTCCTTCTCTTCGCTGCTTTTACCTTTACGGCGATCCTCCGCTCGTTTCTCCTCCTCCCTTTTTCGCCTTGCGGCTTCTTCAGCTTTCCTTCTGGCTTCCGCTTCCCGTTCCTGCCGTGCCACCTCTTCTGCAATAAGTTTTTCAATACGGCTATTCAACTGATCTACGCGTTGCTGTTTTTCCCGCAGCGTCTTCTGTAACTGCTGCTGTTGGCCGCGGGCCGCCTCCATTTCTGACTGTTGCGTCTTTTCCTCTCCTTCTAATTTCTGTTGTTCCGATTGCAAGGAAGCCAATGCTTTTTCCTTATCTGCCTTTGCCTTTGACAATAATTCCTGCTTTTGCTTTATTTCTGCATGTTGGCTTTTGATCTCTTCAGCCTGCAATTTTTGCCATTTGGAGTATTCTTTCAGGTATTGCATCCTCCGCAGCGATTCGCCGACTGATTTTCCGGACAAGATAAAGAGCAGCTTATTCTGGCTGAATTTATGATTAAGCATCCCCTTCATGGCATCGGCATAGTAGCCTCGCTTCTTCTCCAATTCCTTATTCAGCCTGGCTATTTCATTTTCAAGACGGATTTCCTCCTTTCTCAATGCTTCGATTTCATTTTTCTGTGTATCGATCAGTTCTTTGCGGGCAGCTATCTGTTTATTGATAAGATTAATACGGTCCAGGATCGTGGTAGTCTGTCTTTTTACGTCAAGATAAAGCTTGTTCGTATTCCTTATCTCTTCCATCAATGCCTGCTGTTGTCGTTGCAATCTTTCAATCTCTCCTGTTGTCTGGGACAACAGGAAAAAAGCGAAAGTATGGAAAAGCAAGAGAAAAACTACCTTCTTCATATAATCAAGAACCAAGACTTGGGATTTAAAATTACCCAGACACCCATCATCAAATCACCTTCCACTTCACTTCGGAGAAAGCACTTTCAGTATTTCAGTCACGGATGTCTTTGTGTAACCCGACGGGACATTCAAAGACAATTTTATATTATTATCTATATTCACATCCGAAAAGAGCAGTTCAGCATCAATTTTGCGGGATGCAGTGGAGAGGGTTACATCCATTTTATGCGGAAATATAGCACTGTCCAACACGGCAAAGTTATG
Source organism: Proteiniphilum sp. UBA5384 (assembly GCF_002410825.1). Lineage (GTDB taxonomy): Bacteria > Bacteroidota > Bacteroidia > Bacteroidales > Dysgonomonadaceae > Proteiniphilum. The sequence continues at coordinate 10,647 of NZ_DHOS01000064.1, forward strand.
GTATCCCCATTCCATGTAATATTTCTTTTCCGACTGTACCAAATGTGTAAAAGTGATACGATCATCACCGTTGACAGTAAATGAATAGTCGATACCCGACTTGGCATCCTTCGCCATAATTTGATAATACTGGCCGGAAGTACGGTCATAAGTAAAAAAACGATAATCACCGGTTTCTATCTTTTCTCTCCCCGACAGGAAAAGGGCATTGGTAAATAACGACTGCATTGTATAGTAATCGAACCCCACAGGATAGAATTTCTTTATCGTGGATACCGGCTCTAATACATACCGCTTATTCATCCTGTCAAGCAGAAATACCGTATCCGGATTGATATAAAACCGCAGCATCTCTACCCCAAATAAAGGCTGTATTGAGATCTGGATCGCCTCATCCCTTACGATCCGGATATTCGCTTTGGAACTAAACGTTTTGGTTCCGGTAGTCATTCCCAGATTCAGTTTAGCCGAGAACGTATGATAGGGGAACTCACAGGCAATAATATCATTAAAAAGTTCATTATTCGCCTTCTCCGATACTGGTGAAGTGGAATAAACAATCTTCTGCTTCGGTTTGCAGGCAGTGAATACCACTGCCGACAACAAGCAAATAACCAGAATAAATCGATAATGAGGAATATGCATAATTACAACTCTCCGGATTTAATTTTTTTATCTAATGCAGGAGAATCGCCTCCCGACTCTTTAGCCTTCTTCCATTGCTCCATGGCTTTCTCTTTTTCTCCGGTTTGAAACAACACATCACCGTAATGTTCCAACACCTCTGCCGAAAGATCACCCTCTTTACTATTCTCAATGGCCCTCTCAATGTAAATCTTCGCCAGCGTATAGGAGCCCTGTTCATACAATACCCAGCCATATGTATCCAGATAAGTGGGATTTGTAGGTTCTGCCTTCACCGTAATGCCACTCATCTGCTCGGCTTTATCAAGGTCCCGTTTTTGTAACGACAGGTAATAACTATAATTGTTTAATACAGGAAGGTTCTGAGGATTGATCTGTAAAGATTTCTCATAATTTTCAAAAGCCACATCCTTGTTCCCCAGGAAATAATTCAAATCGCCTATCTGCCCATAAAAATCGGCTTCTACCAATGGATTCATGATAACCGCATGGGTTAGTCCCTCCTCAAAAACTTTTAGCGCCTCCAGGTAATTCTCCTGCTGGTAGAGTGCTGCCCCCAGATAGAAATAGAATTGGGGTTCCTGTGGAAGATGTTTCAATGCTTCGGTAGTAACCTCTTTAATTTTTTCCAGATCCTCATCCGGCAAGGCTATACGAAGTTGCTGTTCATATCCTGCCGGATCTTCCGGGTTGGCTTGGGTATAAATCTCAAATTGCTTTGTGGCACCCTCTTTATCCTCTTGTAACAAAAGCACATTTCCATAAATCATATTCAATTGGGAGTTACTGGGATGCTGCTCGAAAAGCGACTCGAAGAGACTATTCACCTGCTTCATATCTTGCCCGCTCTGCTGAAGTATCCCCAGGTAGCGTGTCAGTAATTGTAGCTTTACATCCACATCCATCGCCGTATTGGTCACTGCTTTTTGCATCTCTGTCTTTGCAGACTGCTTATTATTGGTTTTCTCATAATAATTGACCATGGACAGGATAAGCGCAGGATACTCAGGGTTGACTCCTTTGGCTCTCTCATAATATTGCAAAGCCTTTTCATCCTGATCGTCATCCAGGTAAAGATCTCCCATCAGGATAAGGTATCTCGGCTCAGACGGATTTTTATCAATTATCTGTTGGATCTCGTCAAACGCTTTCTCTTTCTGATCCATCATTGAATAAAGACGAAATTTGTTCAATGCGATGGCTTCGTTAATGCCGGTACTTTTCTCCAACTGGCTAAACGCTTCAATAGCTTCTTTGAATTCCCCCGCGTCAACATATGCATTGGCCAATTCAAACCGGAGGTCAAACTTTTCCGGATATAAATCCAACAGGGATTTGTAGATATCAATCACATCTTGTTTAAGACCAAGCTCTTTACTCAAACCGGCCAACATCATGTTGTAATAATAATTGGAAGAATCGTAATGCACCGACTTCCGGAAATAATCCAAGGCTTTATTTTTCTCCTGCAATACATTATAAAACGTTCCCAATTCTACGAGAACATTCGCATTGGTAGAATCCAGGGAATAACAATGCTGAAACAGATCCATTGCTTCATCATACTTCCCAAGGGCCTTTGCATTCAATGCCCCATAGAAATAGTAGTCGAATTTTCGCTCCTCCTCTTGCGCCATTGCTTCTACCGGTAATATAGCCGCTAGCAAGACAATCAGAAGGAGAAAAAATGATAGTTTTTTCATTACGGTTATTGGATATAACATGCTTGATCGCTCTAAAGTGTTATTGTCTCCCGGTATGTCCGAATCCTCCGGTTCCCCGCACTGTCTCATCGAGTGAATCCACCGGTTCCCATTCTACCCTGGCATGTTCAGCAACAACCATCTGGCAAATACGTTCTCCATCCTGAATGGTGAATTCCTCATTCGAGAGATTTACCAGGATTACCCGTATCTCACCCCGGTAATCTGCATCAATGGTTCCCGGGGCATTTACTATCCCGATACCATGCTTGATAGCCAACCCGCTACGGGGGCGTATTTGAGCTTCATAACCTTCAGGCAATTGTATATAAATACCCGTGGGCACCAATGTCCGTTCAAGCGGTTTCAATACTACCGGTTCTTCCAGATTAGCACGCAAATCCATTCCGGCCGCAGATATCGTAGCATATTCAGGTAAGGGATGCCGTGACTTGTTGACTATTTTAATTCTCATCTATTTATCTTATTTGATGCGAATTTATACAATTCCGAGGAATTAAAGACCTTTTTGATGAAATTTAATGCACTAAATAAATTTCTCCTTCACTCATGATGCTTAAAGAAATAGTTTTATCTTTGCATATATGAGTGACCAAGATGATCTGTTGGCTAAATTACGCCAGACATTAAATGAACAGGGTATCGACTCATTCCATATTCTCGAAGACCTGGTACCGATTGAGGTTCAGATGGATTTTTTCAGGTATTTCGACAGATTACGGAGGGAGAATGCCCCCTTTGTGCGCGACGATGAGATCGCTATTTTGTTTTCACCCGACGAAACCATTGAACGAAAAAAGAGGAGTTTAACCTTGTTGGCCTCTATCCCCGACGTAGGAGCATACCGCTCCATTGAAACGTATCACAGTAGCCCGTTGGAACCCGAACTGGTACATTGGTCGTCTATGGCATTGGTGAGCAGCCGTATTGTATTGAGCTCGGATCTCTCCGGCCATCAACAGGTATATATTTCTTCGGGGCTGGGAGGACAAGACAAGAAACTACGTTTTTTCACACTTTTCACTACCAACGAAAGGCAATATTTTACCGATCTACAGAAGGAAATGGTAGAACGTGAGTTTACCTTTCAACTGCAGAAGGCTGATGTAGTTATTGAAAAATTTGAGATTAGGGAAAATTATTTTACGATCCTGGTACTTTTTCCTTTCAATAAAGATATAAAATCGAATCTCAATGCCGCTATCACTGAATGTAACCAATACGGTAATTTCCTTGATACCAAATTTCTCTTTACCAATGTCAAGGTACTCAGTGAACACGAGATTGAAAATATAGTGGAGAAAAAATAATCACCCCATATTGCGTTAATATTCTGTCATGACGATGCAACAAGCCTGTAAAAAACAGTTTTGCACGGCAATCCTCTCCGTGATTCTCCTGTCTTCTGCCATGCCATCGTCCGCACAGAATATTCCCTTTATTCCCCCGGTTTACAATTATACAACCGACTTTTACAATGCAGGCAACCAGAACTGGGCCATTGCACAGGGGAATAACGGGGTAATCTATTTCGGCAATGACAATGGAATGCTCAGTTATGACGGCGTGAACTGGGAAATGCATCATCTGCCCAACAACCTCTCCGTCAAATCCATCTATATTGATTCCTATAATAATTACGAGCGCATTTACGTGGGTTCATTCGAAGAATTCGGTTATTTTGAATCCAACGAAACCAATCAGCTCATTTATCACTCACTCAGCCGGAATATCAAGGATCATCAATTTCATAATGATGAGATATGGAACATCTATTCGTTTGGCGGAAAACTCTATTTCCAGACATTTGCGACTATTTTTGTGTACGATGGTGCGGAGATACGGGTCCAGAAGCCGTATCCCGCAGTGTTATATTTTTTTCCCGTAGGAGAAAAGATGTTTGCACAACTTATAGGCGGTGAATTCAGCCTCTTCGACGGTGAGAATTTTCATCCGGTATTTACACGAGATCGGTTGAATAACGACAATGCTATTGCCATGCTCCCCTATGGTGAAGATTGGCTGCTGGTTACTTCAAAAAACGGGTTATACCGGTTCTCCGAAAAAGAAAACACATTAACGCCATGGCATATTTCCGGCAGCAGTGAATTGCTTCAGAGCTCGATTAACCGCGCTATCGTTTCGGGCGATACGTATATCTTCGGGACACTCAACAGTGGAATTTTTGCCATTGATAAAGACGGTAAACAGTTATGGCACATCCACCGGGACAATGGTCTCAATAATAATACCGTACTCGCACTTTTCAGGGACCGTGACCAGACAGTATGGGCTGCTCTCGACAACGGCCTCTCCAACATCAGGACACACTCCCCGCTATCTTTTTTCGAACCGGCAGACAGCCAGATCGGACCGGTAGAGGATATACTGTTCCACGACAACCGTTTGTATCTGGCCACTAACCAGGGGATTTTCAGTTTCTCCGACACCGATGGAAAACTCACCCCTGTGCCGGGGCTCGATATACAGTCGTGGTTCATTAAAAGTTTCGGCAATCAGATCTTCGTAGGACATAACTTAGGGACATCCCTTCTGAAGGATATGCACGAGATTCCTGTTCAGGAGGCACACACGGGCGGCCTGGATATGAAACAGGTAACCATCAACGGCAGGGATATCCTGTTGGAATCTACTTACACCTCTTTACTCGTGTACGTGCGGGACAATTCCGGCAACTGGACATTTAGCCACCCGGTGGAAGGTTTTTCAGACCTGATAAAAAACCTTGAAATAGACTATGCGGGGAATATCTGGGCAGGACATATGTACAAGGGCGTATACCGTTTGAAACTCGATAGCGGGTGTATGAAGGTGATTGAGATGGAGAACTACTTGTCGTTCGACAGCACGCAGGTCTCAACCTACCGTCCTATCAAAGTGATGAAGTTAAGGGGAAGGATCGTTTTTGCCGATGGGGACCGTTTCTTCACCTATGACGACATTGAACACAAAATCATTCCTTTCGATTTATTGAATAATGACCTGCCCGGTTTTGCCGATACCCACCGGATCATTCCCCTGAATGACACACTCTTTTGGTTCATACGCCATAAAGAGTATCTTCTCGTGGAGTACCGCGACAACAAATACGTCATCAAAGACCGCATACCCTACAACATCCTGAATAATCCGCCCAATGCGGGGAGAGCCAACCTACTGGTTACCAACGGAAACAGCTCTTTCTTCTGCATGAACGGAGGAATTGGAAAATATTCGCTTTCTGGAGGACAACCGGAGGTAGAGAGAGAGTTGCAAACCGCCTCCATTACCTTTCATAACCGGAATAATGGCCAGTTGTTTTATCTCGATCCTTCCCGGAAAGGAATACTCGCTTACCAGAGCAACAACATCACATTCAGATTCCGGTATCCCGAATTTTCTAAAAAAATATTTCAGGTGGAAAGTTATTTACAGGGATACGACAACCGATGGTCAAGTACGGATGGAACCAGATCGACCGCCTATTATAATCTCCCCGCAGGCGATTATATCTTGTATGCGCGCATAAAAGACAGTTCAGGAAAAGTGCTATCTACGATAAACTATTCGTTCCGCATTAAAAATCCATGGTATAAAACATGGTGGGCATATCTGATATATTCCCTCATTATCGGCTCCCTGGTAGCATTTTTAATAAAAAGGCACATACGGAAAGTTGTCCGCAAGAAACAAAAACTCTTCGAAGAACAGGAAAACAAGCGACTTTCACAGATAGAACGGCAGGAAAAGGAGATTGCCACATTACAAAACGAAAAACTGGAGGCGGAATTAATTCACAAAGGCAAAGAGTTGGCCAGTGCTGCGATGATGTTGATCAACCACTCCGAGTTCTTAAAGAATTTACGCGAAAATGTCCAGTCGCTCATCCTTGCGGGAAAAATCAACCGTACTGAGGGAAATGAACTTCTCACCATGATCGGAAAAAACCTCCCCGAAGAAGATGAGTGGAGCCTGTTTCAGAACAACTTCGACCTGATTCATGAAAATTTCTTCCGCAATCTTAAAAAGAGATATCCGGCGCTCACCCCCACCGACCTGAAATTATGCTCCCTGCTCAGGTTGAACTATTCATCGAAAGAAATTGCCGAAATGTTGAACATCTCCATCCGCGGCGTGGAAGCCGCAAGATATCGGTTACGCAAGAAACTGAATCTTTCGGAAACCGACAATCTGGTCGAATTTATGATCAAATTCCAATAATACGGTACTGCTGTACCGGCTATATTCACTTTTACAATGTACTCATAAACAAACAATTACCATAAATAGAAGTAGTAAAAAAGTATCCTTTAAAAGTATGTTATACAACATAGCGTACTTTTAACGGGGGTTTTTATTTCGTTAACGAGCAGGTCTGACCTTACTTTTGTTCAAAAATAATATAATGCTATTTATGAGCTATTTCTTTAAATCAAATGAGAAATAGTGAGGCAAAATGCAAGTCGTTTTTATTTTATTGAACAAATTAAAAAAGAATCCATGAAACTGAAAATTGTAACAGTATTCAATTTTTTCTTCTGTTCTCTACTTTTATCTGCACAGCAGGTAACCGTTTCGGGAACAGTAACGGAAGAAGCCACGGGAGAGCCCGCCATCGGGGTCACCGTGTTAGTGAAAGGTACTACCCATGGTACCGTGACAGATATGGACGGGAATTACTCTCTGCCTGACGTAGCGAGTGATGCAACCCTGATCTTTAGTTATATAGGAATGCAAACCCTTGAGGAGCCGGTCGGCGGAAGAACCACTATCAATGTAACCCTTAGTGAGGATGTGCAAGCCCTTGAGGAGGTGGTTGTGATCGGGTATGGTGCCGCAAGGAAGCGTGATCTTACTGGATCGATAGCCACTGTGTCTGCGAGCGACATAGCAGACCGCCCGACGACCAATCCGCTGGCGGCCATTCAAGGAAAAGTATCCGGCGTTCAGGTAGTAAATACGGGCCGGGCAGGACAAGACCCTGAAATACGTATCAGAGGAACGAACTCCATCACAGGGCACCTCCCACTTTATGTGGTAGATGGATTATTTGTAGATAATATCAGTTATCTGAACCCGTCCGACATAGAATCTATGGAGATATTGAAAGATGCTTCTTCCCTTGCTATTTTCGGTGTAAGGGGAGCCAATGGCGTTATCATCATCAATACAAAACGTGCCAAAGAAGGACAAACAATTGTGAATATCAATTCATCGGTAGGATTCAAATCTGTAAATGACAAGGTATCGTTGACGAATGCCGACCAGTTCAAACTACTTTATAATGAGCAGTTGGTCAACCAGGGAGCAAGTCCGTTTGACTATACACACTGGCAGGCAAATACCAATTGGCAGGATGAAATATTCCAAACCGGATTTTTCACAACCAACAATGCCAGTATCACAGGCTCTACCGATAAGAGCCGGTTTTACCTGAGTTTGGGTTACACCAAAGAGGAGGGATCGATAAAGTATGAGGAACTGAAAAAATACACTGTCAATCTAAGTAGTGATTACAATGTCACTGATTTTCTGCGTTTCGGATATCAAGTGAATGGTTCACGCACATTACCTCCTGATGCAAAACAAGTCGCCTCTGCCGTAAGAGCTGCTCCCATAGCACCGGTTTACGGTATCTATACCAATCCGAATACGGAAGAGTCAGAACGGCTATACCACGTACTTCCCGACTTTCAGTCGGCACAGGTAAACAATCCCATGCTCAGCGTAGAAGGGAATGCAGCTCATACCCGCGCTACCAATAACCGGGTAGCCGGAAATATATACGGAGAAGTGGATTTTCTAAAAAATTTCACTTTTAAGACAACCCTTTCACTGGATTATCTTTCTAACGAATGGAGGCGTCATAGCCCGATTAACTGGGTATACAATCCTGTTGGAGGAACAAAGGATTACCTGAATAGTACCGAGACCGTTTCACAGGAGAAAATGAACAGGACCACGGCTCAGACCGATATGATCCTGACCTATATCAATCAATGGGGAGATCATGGTTTAACAGGAACGCTTGGGTTCACGTCCAACTACATAGAATCGTCAATGATTAATGCAGGTAGAAGTCAGGGATTAGATGCTGATTATCCGGTCACGAACGATCCCGACAAATGGTGGCTCAGTATTATTTCTGACGGGAGTTCGGCAACGAACAATAGTGCACAATGGCGCAGAAGTACACTTTCTTATTTAGCCAGGACGTTGTATCAATACAAAGACCGTTATCTGCTCAATGCTTCATTCCGACGGGACGGAGCATCAGTGTTCCAAAATACGGGTAACTCCTGGAATAATTTCTATTCATTCGGAGCTGGATGGATTATGTCTGAAGAAAGTTTTATGGCAGACCAGCAGTTGATCGACTATTTAAAAATTAAAGGCTCCTGGGGTGTACTGGGAAATCAAAATATCGGTGAAACATACAGGTATCCCGGATATCCTGCCCTATCAAGTTCAGGATCCGCAGTATTCGGAGACAATATCATCACCGGATATGGATTGGAGTACCTGGTATCACCCGGACTAAATTGGGAAAAAACGTATTCCTGGGAAGTAGGATTTGAGATGAATCTTTTAAGGAACAGGTTACGGATTGAGCCGGTTTATTACAGTAAAGAAACAAAAGATATGCTGGCGATAGTGGAAGGGATTGCCGGTACGACTCCCGGCCTGGCCAATCTTGGTGCTATACAGAACAAAGGTTTTGAACTTTCTGCTTCATGGAACGACAGGTTGCAAAATGGCTTTTCATACGGTCTATCAGCCAATTTAACAACAATCGACAACAAAGTGAAATCTCTTATAAACAAGGACTATGCCATTTATGCAGGAACAGGAAGCATCTCCCGTACTGCCGAAGGTTTCCCAATCGGATATTTCTTCGGATACGAAGTGGAGGGAGTTTATCAGAACCAGGAAGATATCAAGCAATCCCCAACGAATACCTTGGCCAGTGTGCTTCCGGGAGATCTTAAATTCCGGGATGTAAACGGCGATGGGGAAATCACGGCGGCAGACCGCACCATGATAGGAAATCCTACTCCTGACTTCACGTATGGATTCTCTTTACAATTGGGATATAAAAACTTCGATTTGACAGCTGACTTTATGGGGGTTTACGGAAACGAGATCTACCGTACCTGGGACAATAACAACTTCGCCCAGTTCAACTACCTTGCAGACAGGCAGAACCGCTGGCATGGAGAGGGGACTTCCAACTGGGAGCCCATACTGAACCCTTCAAGAGCCATCAACTATATGAACTCCAATTACTTTATAGAAGACGGGAGTTTCTTCAGGATAAGGAACATTCAGTTAGGATATACATTTAGTCTGGAGTTATTGCAAAAGATCTATCTGAAATCGCTCAGGCTTCATGTCAACATCCAGAATCCGAAAACATGGAGCAAGAATACAGGATATACTCCCGAAATAGGAGGAAGCTCCACAGCGTTCGGAATTGATGGTGGCACTTATCCTATGCCAACCATATACACAGCAGGTATTAATATTACTTTTTAACCATATAAACAAAAAGGTATGAAACAATATTTCTTTATAATCATTACTTCTTTCCTATTAATCGGCCAGTATTCCTGTTCGGATTTGCTGGAACAGGAACCTCAGGGACAATGGAATGAAGGAGACGCAATCGGAGGAGGCTTTGAAGCAGCCGTATTCGATATTTATGCGCAGTTGAGGGGATTTCACATAACATCAGGAAACACGGCCCTTGCAATTCATAGTTTCAGGTCTGAAGATACAGAGAAAGGGAGCACTGCCGCAGACGGCTCTGCCTTTGCCCTGATGTACGATGATTTCGATTATAACACAGGAAATAGCGCGATCGGCAACTACTGGTCGTCCAATTATGCGATTATCCATGCTGCCAATAATGTAATCGACGATATAGAGAATAGTGCCGATGTAGGTGAAGGTACACTGATCAACAAAGGCGAAGCCCATTTTTTCAGAGCTTTTGCCTATTTTAATCTGGTACGGGCTTTTGGTGAAGTACCTCTGATTGATTTTAAAATCTCCGATGCACAGGAAGCCAATATTCCCAAATCGCCTGTAGCCGATATATATGGTTTGATTGATGCCGACCTTACCAGTGCTGAAGAATATCTCCCACAGACTTGGGAAAGCAGATATATCGGCCGTCTTACCTGGGGTGCTGCCCGTGCTTTCCATGCCCGCACCTATATGATGCGCAACGATTGGCAGAATATGTATACGGCAGCCACTGAAGTGATCAACACCGGGATTTATGACCTGAATACGCCATTCAATAAAATCTTCCGTGAAGACGGAGAAAATTCAAGTGAATCTGTTTTTGAACTTCAATGTACCTCAACGGCTTCCTTACCCGGCAGTAATGAAATAGGCAGTCAGTTCGCACAAGTACAGGGAATACGTGGAGCCGGTCAATGGAATCTGGGATGGGGATGGAATACTCCCACAGAAATTCTGGCCAATGCTTTTGAAGAGGGCGATCCCCGTAAAGATGAAACATTACTCTATTTCTACAAATCGCAGGCAGAAGCAGATGCACCGGATGCGAAGGCCAATGAGCCTTGGGGAGAAAAACCGGTAGCCTCTTCCACTGTCGTCAATGCCTATTATAATAAAAAGGCCTACACAAATCCGGCATGGCGGGCAATGTATACTAACGGTGGTTTTTGGGTAAATATCCGTATTATCAGGTTTGCTGATGTAGTGTTGATGGCTGCCGAGTCGGCCAACGAACTGGGAAATACATCTGCCGCACTGACCTATCTGGAAATGGTGCGTAACCGTGCACGAGGAGGTAATCCTGATATTCTTCCCCAGGTAACTACTACGGACCAGGCCCAGTTAAGAGATGCAATCCGTCACGAAAGACGTATTGAGTTAGCGATGGAATTCGACCGTTTTTATGATCTTGTACGTTGGGGAATTGCTCAAGAGGTATTACATGCCGCAGGCAAGACCAATTATCAGGCCAGACATGCACTGCTGCCTATTCCTCAAGTTGAAATAGACAAATCTGATGGTGTGTTGGTACAAAATCCCAACTATTAATGTAATAATCTACTTGTTTTACTGAAAATATCAATTACTACGAAGATGAGAAATTTTAAATATATCCTATTGGCAGCATCCCTGCTGTTTATACTTCCCTCCTGCTTTCAAGATTTAGGCCAAAATCCGCCTTTTGATTATCCGGAGGAACCGGAGGGACCCTCTATCGGAGAAGATGGACTGCTATTTTATATGTCTTTCGATGGAGATTATAAGGATGCCATAAGTGATGCAGAAGCAACAAAAGTGGGCAACCCCGTTTTTGCCGCAGGAAAGATCGGGCAAGCGTATGCCGGTGCAACAAATGGTTATCTCACTTTCAGATTATCCAATATACCCGTGGAGTTAGGATCCGACCTGACAATAGGATTCTGGTATAAAGTGAACAATAATCCCAATAAGGCAGGCATCATCAGCATCGGGCCGGTAACAGAAGGCGCAGCAGACAACCTACAGAATAACCGGACATCCGGAGTTCGGATTTTTCGTGAAGAGGCTGGTAGTATGCAGAGGTTCAAAGCAAATGTAGGAAACGGAACCGCAGATGGATGGCTCGATGGAGGGGCCAATGCCGATATTGATCCGGCTACAGCAGACTGGTTGTATTTCACACTGACAATCACCGAAGGAAAAGCCCTTTTTTATATTGATGGTGAACAAGTGGCTTCAAACAATTTATCTAAAATAAGTTGGGAAGGATGCGACATCATGTCCATCGGATCGGGTGCTCCCCGATTCACAGAATGGGGACATCTTTCGGACAATAGCTTAATAGATGAATTGCGTATCTATAATAAAGCATTAACAGTAGAAGAGATACAGGAAATTATGTCGAAATAGTTTTTCGTAGAAGACTAATATATAATTATTGACAATTAAGAGGGAAAGGTTTACTCCCTCTTAATTGCCCTTTATTTTTTGAGCAGGAGCGCCTAGATAATATCCAACTAATTATCAATGCATTATCAAATCAATAAAAAAATGTATAAAACAATATGAACAAAGTACATTGTCAACAATGGGTATCTTTTTTGTTATCTCTTGGAGTGGTTTTTCTCATCTCTTGCGGAGATAAGGAAGAACCTCCCGCTTCAGGTACATTTCAACTCGAAAAAATAGAGATTAACGGAGAAACCAACGCTGATTCCTATACAGATGTAGATCCTAACCTACTTATAACTCTCACTTTCTCAGATAAAATAGACCGCAACACATTGCAAAACAACATCACGTTACAGGCTACGGCCACAGGTAAACCTGTAACGTTGACATTTCAGACCGAAGGAAACACCATCACCATTCAACCAAATATTCCATTAAACCAATTCACAGCTTACCGGCTGACTATTAACACAGGATTAAAATCAGTATCGGGAAATCCCGTCTTAACTGGAAAAATATATACAATAAATACCGGGATCGATCCGACGGATAAGTTCCCCCGTATTTCCGATGAAGATTTACTAACATTGGTCCAGAAACAGACTTTCAGCTATTTCTGGGATTTCGGACATCCGGTAAGCGGAATGGCACGCGAACGGTCCACCTCAGGCAACACGGTGACTACCGGCGGTACCGGTTTCGGCATAATGGCGATGATCGTAGCAGTGGAGAGAGGATTTATCACCAAAGAAGAAGCCCTCAACCGCATACAAACTATTGTCACCTTCCTTGAAACCCAGGCGACCCGTTATCACGGAGCCTTCGCCCATTGGATTCATGGAGAAACGGGGGCAACCCTTCCCTTCAGTACTTATGATGACGGCGCCGATTTAGTAGAAACATCCCTTCTATTCCAAGGGCTATTGACAGCAAGGCAGTATTTTGACAGTAATAGTGCCGGAGAAACAAAACTACGGGAAGATATTACCCGGTTATGGGAAGGAATCGACTGGACATGGTTCCAAAAAGAGGATGAAAACGTACTCTACTGGCATTGGAGCCCTCAATATGAATGGCGCCAAAACCTCAAAATACAGGGATGGAACGAAAGCCTGATTACTTACTTACTGGCAGCAACATCACCTACTCACCCCATTTCGAAAGAAGTGTATGACCAAGGATGGGCAAAGAGTGGCGGAATGCGGAACGGTGCTTCGTATCACGGGTTTACATTGCCCCTGGGGCCAAATTGGGGCGGACCGATGTTCCTTGCCCATTATTCATTCCTCGGGCTGAACCCCAACGGATTGAAAGACCAATATGCCAATTATATGGAACAGAACAGGAATCATGCAATGATCAATTACAGCTATTGTGTGGATAATCCACAAGGATACAGCGGTTATAGCGAACATTGCTGGGGCTTGACGGCCAGTGACGGAGATCAGGGATACAGCGCCCATTCACCTACCAACGACAGAGGCGTTATCGCCCCCACAGCAGCATTGGCGTCGATACCTTACACACCTGAAGAGTCTTTGAGAGCATTACACTTTTTCTATTATAAACTGGGGGACAAACTCTGGGCTGAACATGGATTTGTAGATGCATTCAACCTTTCAGAGAACTGGTTCGACAACCAGCACATCGCTATCGACCAGGGCCCCATCATCATCATGATCGAAAATTACCGTACCGGCCTGATCTGGGACTTATTTATGGGCATTCCCGAGATACAGACTGGATTAACAAAACTTGGATTTACTTATTGAAGTATAAATAGGTGCTTCGGGAAACAAATGTAATAAAGTAAAACGAGACTGAGAATCATCACCTTCAATAAGTCTTGTGTCTTATGTCTTGGTTTTTGACTCTAAATATTTAATCGTATGCAACAGATTGCAAAAATAGTATTGTCTCTTTTTCTGTTTCAATTTCTCTTGATGACGAGAGCTTCCGCTCAGTACCAGGAGTATGATTCTCTAACCTATATATCCGAACGTGGAGATTCGCTGCAATATCGCCAGTTAAATCCTTTGAAGATCGAACTGGGAGAAAAATATCCGCTTGTGCTGTTTCTGCACGGAGCCGGAGAAAGGGGATCGGACAATATTTCACAACTGCGCCACGGTGGATTGATGTTTACCAATCCGGTAAACCGGGAAAAGTTTCCTGCTTTTGTGCTCTTCCCCCAATGTCCGGCAGAACTCTATTGGCCTAGCCCTAAAAGACCGGACGGTTTTCAGCAGGAAAATCCCTTTCCACTCGACGCTGAGATCTCAACACCGCTGGCGTCAACAAAAGAATTACTGGACAAGGTCATTGAAGCATATCCGGTAGACAGGGACAGGATTTATATAGTAGGCCTGTCGATGGGAGGAATGGGTACATTTGATATGGTTTGCCGATATCCCGATCTGTTTGCGGCAGCAATACCTATTTGTGGCGGTATCCATACCGATCGGCTCAATGATTTCTCTTCAAAAACCGTTTTCCGCATATTTCATGGTGATGCCGACTCGGTCGTACCCGTCCGATTTTCACGTGAAGCTTATCTGAAACTGAAAGCCGAAGGAATCGATATAGAATATACAGAGTTCCCGGGAGTAAACCACGGCAGTTGGGATCCGGCTTTTAATAAATCAGATTTCATGTCATGGCTATTCCAACAAAGAAAAAAGTAAAACAATTATAGTATTAGTAAAGATGAACAACCGGATTTTCTTATCAATCACCCTACTGGCTCTCAGCACTGTTTTTCTCATAACGTGCAATAACAATAAAAAAGAACAGGCTACAACCGGACAAGAGAGCCGTCCCCTTTCTTTTGCCTCGGACGATGAATTACTCGACTTTATTCAAAAAAAACATTTCAATTATATGTGGGAAGGAGCGGAGCCGACTTCCGGGTTGGCACCAGAGCGCATACATATAGACGGAGTCTATCCTCAGGATGACGCAGACGTCATCACCACAGGGGGTAGCGGCTTCGGTATTGCCGGTCTGCTCGTCGGTATCGACCGTGGATTTATCACCCGTGAAGAGGGGGTTGAACGATTGCATAAAATTGCCGATTATCTGGCTACTGCCGACCGTTTTCATGGTGTCTGGCCTCATTGGTTACATGGTCCCACGGGTAAAGTAAAACCATTCGGACAGAAAGATAACGGTGGTGACCTGGTAGAAAGTGCTTTCCTTATGCAAGGCCTGCTCTGTGTGAGAGAGTATTTCAAGAATGGAAACGAGAGTGAAAAACAACTGGCGGGAAAAATCGACATCCTTTGGAAGGATATGGACTGGACATGGTACCTGAACGGCCAGGATGTACTCTACTGGCACTGGAGCCCGGAATACGGATGGGAAATGAATTTCCCGCTGGAAGGATACAACGAATGCCTTATCACCTATATCCTGGCAGCCTCCTCACCTACCTACTCTATTCCTGTATCGGCCTACCATAATGGATGGGCACGTGGCGGAGCTATCAAAAGCGATGCGGTTGCCTATGGTCATCCATTAATATTGAAGCACAACGGGACAGAGGAGTACGGAGGTCCATTGTTCTGGGCGCACTACTCCTATATCGGACTTAACCCGAATGGATTGAAGGACCAATATGCCGATTATTGGCAACTCAACAGAAACCAGGCTCTGATCAACTACGAATACTGCGTGGAGAATCCCAAAGGATACGAAGGATATGGAGAAAACTGCTGGGGATTGACCGCCAGCTACTCGGTGAATGGATATTCGGCCCACATGCCTACGAATGATCTGGGTGTCATCACTCCAACCGCTGCATTGTCCAGTTTCCCATACACCCCCGACCAGTCGATGAAGGCGTTGAAGCACTTTTATTTTGATCTGGGCGGTAAGATATGGGGAAAGTATGGTTTCTATGATGCATTCAGTCAGCAAGACAACTGGTATCCGCAACGCTATCTGGCCATCGACCAGCTCACCATCGCCCCGATGATCGAGAATTATCGTACCGGTCTTCTCTGGAATTTGTTTATGGGTGCGCCCGAGATTCAGGAGGGGTTGAAGAAACTGGGATTCACCTTTGAAGAGTGAAGAATGAAAAGTGAAAAATGAAGGATGATTTAGGATTTCGTTATTCTCCACTTCTTAACTTCTAAAAACAACAAAAACAATAAAGAATGAAACGATACATTATTTCAATAACATACATATTGACTGCGATGCTGCTTTCCGCATGCGGATCACCTTCATCCGGAACTACAGGTGCTGCGATGCCAGGCAAGTGGCAGAGTTTCAGTGGCGACAAACGGATTGAACAACGGGTTGATTCGGTATTGAAACTGATGACACTCGAAGAAAAAATCGGACAGATGACCCAATTCTCCGCCAACTGGTCGATCACCGGTCCGGTGATGCCGGATGACTTTCAACCCTATCTCGAAAAGGGATTGATCGGCAGTATCTTCAACGCAACTTCTGTAGAAGGGATCAGGCAGATGCAGCACATTGCGGTAAATCATACCAGACTCGGGATTCCTATTCTCTTTGGTCAGGATGTGATCCATGGTTACAAGACCATCTTCCCCATACCATTAGGTGAAGCCTGCTCCTGGGATCTGGAGATGATGCGGCGGACCGCCGAGATCGCTGCCATCGAGGCGGCATCCGACGGGCTCCATTGGACATTCGCACCCATGGTCGATATTGGTCGGGATGCCCGCTGGGGCCGTGTAATGGAAGGTGCCGGCGAAGATCCCTATCTGGGTAGTAAAGTGGCTGAAGCCAGGGTGATCGGTTTTCAGGGAGGAAGAGAGGTCAACTCTCTACGAAAAACCACCACACTACTCGCCACAGGCAAGCACTTGGCGGCTTATGGCGCTGCTGAATCGGGCAGGGATTACAATTCTGCCGAACTTTCGGAACATACCCTTCGCAATGTTTACCTGCCACCCTATCAAGCTGCGCTCGAAGCGGGTGTAGCGACTTTCATGGCCTCTTTTAACGAGATCAACGGCGTGCCGGCTACCGCAGACCGGTGGCTGTTAACCGAAGTACTGCGTAATGAATGGGGCTTCAAAGGGTTTGTTGTCAGTGACTATACCGGTGTCAATGAGTTGGTGCCTCATGGCGTGGCAAAAGATGAGAAACAGGCTGCTGAACTGGCGGTAAACGCGGGGGTCGACATGGATATGACCGGTGCCACCTATATTAAATATTTGACGGAATCGGTTGAGGAAGGAAAAGTATCTGAAAAGACCATCAATAATGCAGTACGAAGTATTCTCGAGATGAAATTCCTGTTGGGTCTCTTCGACGATCCCTATCGTTATCTCGACGAGGAGAGGGCGAAGCAAAACACGATGACACCCGAATTCATGGAAACGGCACGCAAAGCTGTAGCTTCATCGGTCGTGTTGCTAAAGAACGAGAATCAAGTACTTCCCATCACCAAAGAAAGTGGAAAAACCATTGCCGTGGTCGGCCCCCTGATGAACGACTCCATCAATCTCAATGGCGAATGGGCAGGATTGGGCAACCGTAACAAAAGCATACCTATCCTGAAAGGACTCACTGAGAAATATGAAGGTTCAGCAGTAAAGGTTATCTATGCAGAAGGAAGTTCCATTACTGAAACCTCACCGAAAAAAATCGCCGAGGCGGTTGCAGCCGCTCGTAGCGCAGACATTGTGATTGCAGCTATGGGGGAAGATTTCAACTGGTCGGGTGAAGCAGCTGTAAGAACCGACATACGTCTGCCTGAACCCCAGCGAGAACTGTTAAGAGCGCTCAAGGATACCGGCAAACCGGTGGTGTTGGTCACATTGAGCGGACGACCGCTTGACCTCTCATGGGAAGACAAAGCCATGGATGCCATCCTGCAGGCATGGTTCCCCGGCACACAAGGAGGCTATGGTATTGCCGACGTGATCGCGGGTGATTATAACCCGTCAGGACGCTTAGTGATGTCTTTTCCCCGAAACATAGGACAGATTCCCATTTATTATAACCAGAAAAGTACCGGTCGGCCTGTAGATCTGAATGACGAATCGATAGATTACAAATCACACTACCTCGATGAATCTATTACGCCTCTTTATCCTTTCGGGTATGGTCTGAGTTATACCACATTTGATATCAACCACGTACAACTCGATAAAAAGGCATTAAAGACAAAAGACGACAAGATTACCGTGACCGTCAACGTCCAAAATACAGGGCAAACCGACGGTGAGATCGTGGTGCAGCTTTATACCCGTCAGTTAGTTGCCAGTGTAACCCGTCCGGTAAAAGAGCTCAAAGGCTTCCAAAAGATAGCATTAAAAGCGGGTGAATCCAAACAGGTAACGCTCGAACTGACTTCCGAAGATCTGGCTTTTTACGGTATCGATATGCAGAAAAAGACGGAACCAAGTAATATGAAACTATGGGTGGCACAACATGCGGCCGACAACTCCAATGAAATCGATTTCTGGATTGAATAGAATTAATATGTTGATTTACTTATTTTAGCAAGTTATCTAAAAATTATCTGCCAAATCCACTGAATAAAACCCTGTTTTAGCAGATATTTTTTTTAAGAATATGCAATAGAATGAAAATAGGCTGAAAGACAAGCGTTTTACAATGTTTTTTATTTCCGGGAACTTCTCGGTTTAGTATTCTTATCAAAAGATCTTTTACCCGAAGAGGGCTTATCGAATTGAATAGAGTTTGCTCCGGGTTTGTCAGAACGGAACTCTCTTTTTTCGCCTCTCGACTTTTCTGAACGTTCACGATCCTTAAACGGTTTATCTCCCGAACTGCCGGGATGTGGTCTGCGTCTATCTTCGCCACGGAATTCAGCACGTTCACGTGATTTGAAGGGTTTATGCGATCGGGAAGGTCTATCCCATCCCCGGTCATCATCGCCACTCTTAGGTCGGAAATCATCGCGTAGTTTCTCTTCTCCTCCCTCGTTTGCACGTTGGGAGCGCCGGTAACCCTCCCTGGAATTTCGTTCATAGCGCGCATCACGATCAGCACTACTTTCTCTTCCCCGGAATCCCTCTTTAGCAGGCCGATCGTCCCTCTTACCGGAAAATATCTCGTACTCGCGCATCTCGCATTCCAGTGCACCGTTATAAAGGAAATAACGAGCAGAGTGTCTGAGCCCGATCGCGTCGAACGACTCTTTTCTATAACTCAACACATACACACGGTATCCCGCAAAGACATGTTTTAACCGCTCGCCTATCATCGAGTAAAGTGCATCAAGATCCTCCACTTTAAGCCGTTCCCCATAAGGAGGATTGGTCATCAGTAGTCCCTCTTTTGCCGGAGCCTCTGTAAACTGCTGGAACGGTTTAACTTCCAGCGAAATATATTTTTTTAGCCCGGCATTTTTGACATTCTTCTCGGCAATGGCGATGGCCTGGGAGGAAATATCAAAACCCATGATGCGATAGTTGAATTCCCTCGCTCCTGTTTCATCATTATAGATAGCACTAAAAAGATCACTGTCAAAATCGTTCCACTTCTCAAAGGCGAAATGTGGTCGATGAATGCCCGGAGGAATCCCCAAGGCAATCATGGCAGCCTCGATCAGCAATGTCCCCGACCCGCACATCGGATCGATAAAGTCACATTCACCTCTCCAGCCCGTCTTCAAAATCATGCCGGCAGCCAGCACCTCGTTCAGCGGAGCATCTCCCTGCGCCACACGGTAACCTCGCTTATGAAGAGACTCGCCGGAACTGTCGAGTGACAAGGTACATTTGTTATGTGCCACATGGATATGCAACATGATATCCGGATTGGATACGCTTACGGATGGTCGCTTTTCATATTTTTCCATGAACCAATCGGCGATGGCATCTTTCACCTTGTATGCTACAAATTTGGAATGGGTAAAGATATGCGAGAAAACCACCGCATCAATGGCGAAGGTGGTATCTAATGTAAGGTAATTATCCCAATTGAAACTCTTCACCGCGTCATACACCTCATCGGCACTCTCCGCCTTGAAGGTATAAAAAGGCTTCAGGATGCGCAACGCTGTGCGGCAATGTACATTCGCCTTATACATCAGCGCTTTGTCTCCTGTGAACGACACCATACGGGTACCCAGTTCCACATTATCCGCACCCAGGGAAATCAGCTCTTCCGCCAACACATCCTCCAGTTCCGCCAGTGTTTTGGCGATCATCGGAAATTGTGCATAATGTCCATTCTGATCAGCAGCATCTTCAAACTCATTCACTTCACGAAAGCTTTCGTTTTCAATCATCCGTTCTCCTTTTAATATGGGTACAAAGATAACATCCGTGAAGTGATTTCACCCTATCAGATCAAAATAAATTCGTTTAAAACGTATCAAAGCACCGCCGGAAATAAATATTGACGGTACTAACAACAAAGTCAAAAAAGGACAACGGGAGGTAAAGAGGTCAGCCGGTATTGGGAGTCGCAAAATGCAGCCACTTCAACTTGGTGGGTAATGAATAAGATTATACGATCACCAATCTCTTTTTTCAGGTTTTCCAAAAAACGGCGGCTCGTTTCAGGATCAAGTGCCGACGTGGCTTCATCCAGCAAAAGTATCTTTCCCGGTCGGAGCAACGAACGGGCAATGGCTAGCCGTTGCGCCTGCCCTTCCGATAATCCCCTGCCATTTTCTCCCAGGACTGTGTCCAGACCATCCGGCAAGTCAAACACGAAGCTGGCGGAAGCGATATTCAACACCCGTTTAAGTTCATCATCATCCGCCCCGGCATCTCCCAATAGCAGATTCTCCCGTATGGTGCCACTGAAGAGTGATCCGCCCTGGGGCACATATACGAAGTTAGAGCGCGTGCGCTCTGAAACCTCTACCGTTTTAAATTCATCTTCGATCACAATTCGTCCTGAATCAGGGTATACCAATGCCAACAACAATCTCAACAGGGTGGTTTTACCTACCCCGGTTTCTCCTGTCACTGCCACCATTGTCCCCGGCTTCACCTCCATAGAAAAACCGGACAACACCGGCTTTGATTCTCGGGAATAGGCAAAGGTCAGATTCTCTATCCTGAGCGTTACTTTTCCTTTCAGGAGTATTTTCTCTTCGGTATCCTCCTGACTGAACCCCGTCAGGCTTATCAATCGCTCAATGGCGGTTTTGGCCGATACAATGGAAGGTAATAACCTGATCAGGTCAAACAGCGGCCGCTGGATCCTGCCGACCAACTGAAGGTAGGCGGTTACCGAGCCGAACGTGACTGTTTTTTTTGCCAGGCCGTATGCGCTCCACAGGAAAGCGGTAATATATCCGCCATTAAAAGTGAGCCCCATGACCATATTGGCAAAAATGGAGACATTCGTTCTCTTGTGCACGCTTCCATGCAATTTCGACTGCAACCCGTCCAACCTGTCCAATTCGTTCTCCTGCTGCTCGAACGTGCGAATCACGACCTGATTCATCAGACTCTCTTCCATCAGCGAAGTAATCATGCTTTCGCCCTCCTTTACTTCATGTGTGTATTTTCGCATGCGATTATAATAGAGTTTACTGAAGAGGGCGAGCAGCGGCATCGCTATCCCCAGGATAAGAGCCAGGATGGGATCCAGGATATACAGCATAACCAGTGCCCCGGCGAACTGTGTAGCCGCCACAATGGCCAGTGGAAACGCGGTAACCAACGCATTTATGACATCGTCGGTATCTTTAATGATTCGGGTAAGCATGTCGCCGCTGTGTATCGACGACAACTCCTGCCAGCGGGAATAGAGCAGGCGTGAAAAGATATTATACCGTATCGAGTTTCCCATCTTCACTTCCGTCATCCTGCGCAACCGGATATCCCACAACCGAAAGAGAATCTGCAGGATAATCAGGACTACCAGCAGGATGGCATGATAACCTAAATCGCCTTCCCTTTCTCCCGTGGCAATATCGATGATCGCTTTGGAAAACCAGATAAAGGCGAGGGAAAAAGCTACTTCCAGCAGGCCGATCAGTAAAATCATCCCGATTCTCGACCGAACCCCGTCGGACGCGAAACGCAGAAACTCGAGGGTTGACTTCATCTGAGACCTATTTTCATCCGTTTGATCAATTTCGTAAAAGGCAGTATCCTGCTGTGTTCAGGTGATAGGGCGCCAAATCTTCTTGCTCTTCGTACGGTGTTTTTATAAGAGAACCACATCCCTTGCATCTTTCCTACGGGTCGCTGCTTTCCCGGTTTGTGAAAGCCGAAATTACCGCTATCGAAAATATCTTCCATCACCATGTCGGCATGTTGGTCGTCGGTTATCATCTCAAAGGGGAAGATCGATTCGGGCATATCCAAATATTTCACGGCGGCACGGGCAAACACCTGCATAGGGTAAAGGAGCGCGTAAGATTCGGCTATCCGGGTAAAGGAACCGGGATCAATTTCGCTCCGGTAGGTCGATAGGAAAAGTAACCAGTCACAATACTGGCGGAAGCCCACCCCGAGATGGACGAAATGGCGAAACAGGTGCTGGAAGATGAAAAAGGCATTCATCTCCACCGGCAGTTGCCGCACAGTGGCGCCACCGATCTCTATGGAGGTGAAATTCTCTTTTTCCGACAGTTCTTTCTCCCATGCCGCGAATAAGCGGTCGTACTTTTTATGATCGAAATAGGTGATGCGGCAGTGATTTTCAATACTGATACCGTCCACATCAAACTTATAATGGATATGGTCGCCGATCTCCGTTTTAATCCCTTTGCCCACAATCCATTCTATGGATCTCTCGTAATCCCCTTTCCGGTAGATCAGCAAGTCTATATCGCCGGGGTTCCTCAGCAGCGGTTCCGGATAATTCACTCCGTTCGACAAACCTTTTAGCAAGACAAACGGCAATTCCTCTTTCGCATATTCCTCCACCAGTTTTTGCAAGACATGGATCATCTTCCGGTTGAGGGCCTTTGTCTGTTCTATCTGGGTGATGCACACCATAACTTGTTCCCTTGGAGGTAAACTCCCTTCCGGCAAAGAAAGTGCTTTATCCGCAATCAAAGCACTTACGCTCTGTTTTTTAGCCATCCTTTCCATCTTTTTCCAAGTGGCGGCATCCACATTTTTAAACAGAGCGGCGTCGGGAGGCACATTCCGGATGGCAGTGCCCAGCAAGTGGAGGAACAGTTTTTCCATTGTTATCCCCGTTTAATTATTCTTCTTCAACTAACCCCTCCTTGATCAGTTTATCAATGAGGCTTTGCACGTCGGCTTCAGCTCTTTCCTTTTCCACGTCGTATTTGTCCAACAGCAGTTCTACCCAGTCTTCTTTGGTGAACTGCTTCTGTTTTGTCTCTTCGATCAGGTAAGCAGCAGTACTGTTAAGGCTGACCACTCGCGTGTAATCCAGGCTCGACCCGTTCTCGGACACCATCATGTACTCGTCTCCCACCTTCCGAATTGTAGAATTCTCTTTCAATTTCATTTTTTCAACTATTTATGTGATTCCTCTTTTGGATTAATTACAAAACAATAATTTTATTGGTTCTCTATATAATTAATGTCATCATATCATTAGAATAGCTATGGGAAAAAAACACAGATGATTCCAAACAAAATTACAAATATATATTGAAAAATAGCATCTTATTGTAATCTAAATCATGAAAACAGCATTCTCCGGTAGAGGGCAAGACATACCCGACGTAGAAAAATGTTCCTGGGCCATAGGTACCGGTAGAGGTTCCATCTTGCGCTCCCCACCCGGATTTCTTTTCCGTTCCGGATAACTTCCGTAGCCTCTGCGATCACATCCTCCCGAGCACAAGTCTCAAATACCGACAAATTTCCATCGCCACGTAACATAATGAAGTTGTCGGAGATTATCTTCACCCTATGCAGGACATACCGCTCTCCAATAAGCTTTACAAGCAACAGGCGCCCTTTTCTAAACGAGCGGCCGGTAGGTTTCTCCAGTATGATTTCATCTTTGCCATCCCTGATAAGAGGCAGCATGCTATTTCCCTTCGCGCGGATACGCACACGCCCCCCCTCCGCTACCCGTATGGCTATCTCTCGAAAGAAAGGTTCGTTTTGAATGATCTTGGTTTCCAATACAAGAATGAATTTGACGCCTGAAAATTACTCTATATCAACCAATCAAGGTTTCCGTGAGGCTTACAGCTTCCCGGTCGGGGCGGTTATCTAACCTGTGATAGGGCACTTTTTCCAGTATATCGGTAATGAGGGCAAATGTCAGTTGACGCCCCCTCTTGTCAGACCTGAGAAGTGCGGACGACTGGAACAGTGACGTGAACGCATCCATTCCTTTCAATCTCGTGAGTTTGTTTTCCGGGCCCTGGTAGAGATGCACGAATGCCGCCACCTCGGCCGAGGCATTCCGGTAGCAGGGTGTGCTGCCGCTCCATGGCGCTCCATACACTCGTATTGAACCATCGTCTAACATCCGTATTACAGGTTCGTCGTCATTAAGCAATGTACACTCCGGCACAAATTCTTTCCAGAGGCGGCTATGCGTACTTTTACCCGTACCGCTCTTGCCCAGAAAGACAAGTGCCCGGCCCTCTTTTTCTATAACAGAGGCATGTACTTTGATTGTCCGGTGATGAATGGCTGCCATGCCGTATGCCGCCCGCAGGAGGTAGAGCAAGAACCGCCCCTCCTCCGGACTTATGAGTGTCAGGTCACTTTTAAAGACTTTACGATCATCGGAAGCGAACAGATAATAAATTTTATTTTCGATTCTCATTGAGATCGTGGCACCTTCTTCCGTATGGTAAACAGTAAACTGAGTCCCTTCAAAATTCATCGTTTCAGCCGGATCCACTTCAGGGACAAGAATATCCTTGTTTCCAGAGAAGCGGAAAAGGGAATTGTTGTTTCTGCCATCTCCGTTACTCCCGGGATTTCTATCCTTTTCAACCAGGAAAGGATGGAATGACGGTAAAAGTTTCAACGTCAGTTCTGTATCAGGAGTATCCATCACAAACCGGTGACCGGCGATTTCAAAGCAGAGTTCATGTAACATAGCTTATTACGACTAAATTTATTCAGTAACGGAAGATTAATTTCATTAGAAAACAGTATTCAAAGGCGTAAAGTTACTAAAAGATTTTATATGCAAGAAATAGAGAATTAGTGCAAGTTCTCAGGTAACTGGAACTGTTGTTGCAAATAAAAAAATTATGAAATCGTTATATCAAAAACACCAAACATTAGAGGTTGCGATTAATCCAGCAAAACCAGAGGATTCAAATCAAATATACCTGACTCATGTCATTTACAAATTGATGGAGTGCATTTTCTATTTTTCCCATCATACCGGGACGGGATTTCTCCAACCCATTTGCATAATGACCCAGCTATTTTTCATTAATACCCTTCATAGGCGAAAGCGCAGCCTTAGTAAATGTCCCACTGATATATTCCATAAAAGATTCAATATCGAAAGTCCATTCTATTCCTACATATCCTTTCAATTCAATTCTTCCGGTATATTACTATTGTTTTTCTTATAAATCCGGATAACATCCTGAACATCGGTCTTTACTTCGCAAACGGTGTCCCTTGCAGTATAAATACCCGCTATTGTAGCTGTTGATACGGGGTTATTTGGTAGATGTGCCGTGATTGAAGCAAGAAAAATGGTGGATGAAAAGAGTTCTTATATACAAAATCTTATATTTCAAAATATTTGCCCATACTCCAGCTAAACAGAAGCGGAATCATTACCGGAGTATGGGACAAAGAATTAACTTACTTCAGTTCAACTTCATCCACGGCTGGTTTATAATATCCTTCAGTCCT
>NZ_DHOS01000005.1 GCF_002410825.1 Proteiniphilum sp. UBA5384
CGGGAAAACTTGTAAATTTGCATCTCAATCCTAAAGAAGAGGAAAATGGTTTATAGATATGATTTTCTGGTGATCGGGTCGGGCATTGCCGGAATGAGTTTTGCCCTGAAGGTGGCCAAACACGGAAGGGTGGCTATTGTGGCGAAGAATTCACTGGAAGATGCCAATACGTATTATGCACAAGGGGGAATTGCCTCGGTAACCAACCCATGGGATAATTTCGAAAAGCACATTGCCGATACCCTGGATGCCGGTGCCGGTTTATGTGATGTGAATGTTGTGAAGAAAGTGGTACGTGAAGCGCCTGCTCAGATCAGGGAATTGATAGGATGGGGAGTAGATTTTGATAAGGACGACAAAGGGAATTTTGATCTCCATCGGGAAGGCGGACATTCGGAGTTTCGTATCTTGCATCATAAAGATAATACGGGTGCCGAAATCCAGGATAGTCTGATCGAAACGATCCGGAATCACCCGAATATAGATGTGTTTGATCATCATTTTGCCATAGAAGTTCTTACCCAGCACCATCTGGGGCAGATTGTCACAAGGCATACATCGGGGATTGAATGTTATGGAGCATATATCCTTAATCAGGAGACCAATGAAATCGATACTTTCCTTGCCCGGATTACGATGATGGCTACCGGTGGGATCGGTTGTATTTATCAGACCACTACTAATCCGTTGGTCGCTACTGGCGACGGTATTGCGATGGTAGCGCGAGCCAAGGGGGAAATTAAAGGCATGGAGTTTGTGCAATTTCATCCTACGGCATTGTACCATCCCGGAGCACGTCCTTCGTTCCTTATTACTG
Source organism: Proteiniphilum sp. UBA5384 (assembly GCF_002410825.1). Classification (GTDB taxonomy): domain Bacteria; phylum Bacteroidota; class Bacteroidia; order Bacteroidales; family Dysgonomonadaceae; genus Proteiniphilum. The sequence goes on from NZ_DHOS01000005.1 coordinate 818, forward strand.
AGGCGATGCGTGGTTATGGTGGCGTGTTGAAGACGCTTGATGGTAAGGAGTTCATGTACAAGTACGATAAGCGGGGTTCGCTTGCACCTCGTGATATTGTTGCCCGGGCAATTGATACCGAGATGAAGGAGAAGGGGTTTGACCATCTCTTTCTGGATGTAACCCATAAAAATCCCGAAGAGACAAAGAAACATTTTCCAACTATTTACGAGAAGTGTCTTTCCTACGGGATCGACATCACCAAGGATATGATTCCCGTGGCGCCGGCAGCCCACTATTTATGTGGAGGAGTCAAAGTGAATATGGATGGTGAGACAAGCATCAGCCGTCTCTATGCCAATGGAGAGTGTGCCTGTACCGGATTGCACGGTGCGAACCGGTTGGCATCGAACTCATTGATTGAAGCAGTCATTTTTGCGGATGCAGCGGCAAAACACTCCATTCCTCTCTTCAAACAGTATTTGTTCAGGGAGGATATTCCATCATGGAATGCCGAAGGGGTGACCTCTCCCGAGGAGATGGTATTGATCACACAGAGTTACAGGGAGGTGGGGCAGATCATGTCGTCGTATGTGGGGATTGTCCGTTCGGATTTGCGTTTACAAAGGGCGCTCAACCGATTGAACATCCTGTTCCGTGAAACCGAAGATCTTTTCCAACGTTCTATAGTGTCGCGTGATATTTGTGAGTTGAGGAACATTATCAAAGTGGGATATATGGTGATCAAACAGGCGATGGCACGCAAAGAGAGCAGAGGACTCCATTATACTGTTGATTATCCGGAAAAGGATCCGAATTCGGTACTTTAGGAAGTTAGGAATGAAGAATTAAAAAATAAAAAATAAAAAATAAAAGTGAAAACCATCAATATAAATGGTAAGCTGATAGATTTTTCCACACCGAAGGTGATGGGTATTATGAACCTTACTCCTGACTCGTTTTATGCCGGGAGCAGGACAGAGGGAGCCCATGAGATTGTGGAAAGGTGTTATCAGATAATCAGCGAGGGTGGAACAATGATTGATATAGGGGCGCAATCCACTTCTCCTGCTTCCCGTTTTCTTGCAGCGAAGGAGGAAGCGGAAAGGTTGATGCCGAGCCTGGGGTTGATCCGGAAAGAATTTCCGGATGCGATCCTCTCAGTCGATACTTTTTATGCCGATGTGGCTAAACAGGCGGTGGAGGAATATGGGGTCAATATGATCAATGATATTTCGGGAGGTCAGCTCGATGAACGAATGTTCCCTGTTGTGGCGCAACTGAACGTTCCTTATATACTTATGCATATGAGGGGCACACCGCAAACTATGCAGGAGATGACCCGATACGACAATTTCATACAGGATATCCTCTATTATTTCTCGGAACGGAAAGCGAAACTGAACCTGCTTGGTGTAAATGATGTGATCATTGATCCCGGTTTCGGGTTCAGTAAAACGATATCTCAAAATTATGAATTGATGGCATATCTGAAATATTTTCATATCTTTGAGGAACCTATATTAGTAGGCGTATCAAGAAAATCGATGATCTACAGATTGCTTGATACCACACCCGCGGAGAGCCTTAACGGAACTTCCGTACTTAATACACTGGCATTGTTATCCGGTGCCAACATCTTACGGGTACATGATGTGAAGGAAGCCGTGGAGTGTATAAAGATCATCACCAAGATATCAGATTTTGATTCATAAATAAGTATGTTGACACATTTCGGAATAAAAGATTTTATTGATGTAGTCCTGGTGGCACTACTCCTTTATTACCTGTTCAGGTTGGTAAAGATATCGGGGATGCGCCCGCTTTTTATCGGAATCCTGGTTTTCATGCTAATCTGGATACTGGTATCACGGGTATTCAATATGGTGTTGCTTGGTTCTATTCTCGACCAGTTTGTGAGTGTGGGACTGTTCCTGCTGGTAATCCTTTTTCAAGATGAGATCCGTCGCTTCCTGATGTCGTTGGGTTCTAAAAGAGGATGGCATTTCATCACAAAAGTATTCTTTCCGGGGGAGAAGCAAAAGCACGACAAGTCGTACCTTACACCCATTGTGCTTGCTTGTATGAATATGTCAAAAACGAATACAGGGGCTTTGATTGCTATTCAGGGGGATCTTCATCTGGGGCTCTACGAGCAGACTGGTGAGCTTGTCAATGCAGATATCTCGTCGCGCCTTATCGAGAATATATTTTTTAAGAACAGCCCATTGCATGATGGTGCAATGATTATTGTCGGCAAGAAAATCAAGGCAGCCGGGTGTATCCTGCCCATCTCCCAGAATCCCAATATCCCTACTCACTTAGGGTTACGCCATAGGGCAGGATTGGGTATATCTCAGGAAACCGATGCCAAAGTGATCATTGTCTCTGAAGAAAGAGGGAAGATTTCCTTTGCTTCCCAGGGTCGACTTAAAATGAATATTTCACCTGAAGACCTGCAACGGCTGTTGTTGGAAGAGTGATGTTGATTTGATGATCCTGACAAGTCGGGATGAGCAGTGATGATTTACTGATTTGACGCTGAAAAAAATGATTCTGAAAGAACTTTCTCTTATCAATTATAAGAACCTTAGTCAGGTCGATCTGACGTTATCTCCCAAAATGAATTGTTTTATTGGTGGAAACGGAATGGGAAAGACTAACCTGCTGGATGCCGTGTATTACCTTTCTTTTTGCAGAAGTTATACGAATCCCGTAGATACGCAGATTGTAAAGCATGATGAAGAGGTTTGTATGTTGCAGGGCAGGTATGAATTTGAGGATAGTACCAGGGAAGAGATCTACTGTGCTATCCGGCGCCGGCAGAAGAAGCAGTTCAAACGGAATAAGAAGGAGTATGACCGGCTTTCAGACCATATAGGCCTGGTACCACTGGTGATGATATCTCCTGCCGATAATGAATTGATTTCCGGAGGAAGTGAAATCCGGCGCAGATTTATGGATATGGCTATCTCTCAGTTTGACAAGGAATATCTGCGTGCATTGGTCCGATATAACAAAGCGTTGCAGCAACGGAATGTGCTGTTGAAAAACGATGAAATGCTTTTAGACCATACTCTGTTAGATCTTTGGGAAGAGCAGATGGTTGAAGCAGGCAATTTTATCCATCATAAAAGGAAAGAATTCATTGAGGAGTTTACTCCTATCTTCAATCAGTTTTATACCCGGATCAGCCAGTCAGGGGAGCAAGTCTCTTTTAGCTATATTTCTCAACTGAATGATGTTGATTTTAGTGAGAAGCTGAAACAAAACAGGCAACGTGATATCTTTCTCGGCCATACTTCTGTGGGTATTCATCGCGACGAACTGGAGATGTTGCTTGACAATTATCCCATTAAAAAGGTGGGATCCCAGGGACAGAATAAGACCTATTTTGTTTCACTGAAGCTGGCACAATTCCATTTTTTGCTGAAAACAGGAAGGACAACGCCGATCATACTGTTGGATGATATTTTTGACCGACTGGATGCCAGCCGTGTGGAGGAGATTGTAAAACTGGTCTCCGGACCAGAATTCGGACAGATATTTATCTCGGATACCAATCGGGAGTCGCTTGATAAAATACTGGAAAGGGTGGATAACAGTTCTCATATCTATTCCGTAGAGCATGGAGAGATAAGACTGATAAAAGATTAGTCACGATGCAGAAAAAAAATGCCCAATCATTATCGGAAGCGCTCTCTGATTTCTTTGAAGAAAATAGTGGATTGAGAGTGAAACTGTCCCAACAGCGGGTTCTCAGGGGATGGGATGAACTGCTCGGTGAAGGTATCTCGAAATATACCGGTAATCTTTATCTTAACCGGGGGATACTTTATGTGCATCTTACTTCGGCCGTACTTCGTGCGGAACTTTTAATGATCAAAGGTGATCTGATCAAAAAACTGAACGAACATGCGGGGATGACGGTTGTCCAGGATATTATGTTTCGATGATTAAAGGTGGATAATAAGTGGGCAAGTAGTTGAGCTGAAGATTCAGAAGAAGGCGGAAATACCTAAATACACTCCGCTCGGATGGGGCGATTTGTCGTCTTGCACCAGATCGTAGTTCAGTGTGACATGTGATCTCCCCAAGCGGAAGCCTGCCCCCACTACCATCGAAGCGACAACTCCATCGTCCTTGTAAGATTCCACACCCGTTATCCTCGGCTCCAACTTAGACCAGATATAGTTAACTTCGGGTTGTATGAAGATGGTAAGGAAGCTTACCGGATAGATATATCCAAATACATTGGCTCCCAACAGGTTGCTTTTTATCTCGTAGTCATAGTTGCGAGACCTGTTGTAATAGTACCTTATTCCCGCTCCGGCCATGAAGTACGGGCTAAACTGGTAGCCTATCTGCGGGCCGAGCCCAAAATTGGTGTAGTTGCTGCTTACCGACAAGCCAAGATCTGCTCCAAAACGGAGTTTACTCTTGTCGAATGTGGAAGGCTGTTTTTCGACTCTTGCATTTCCTTTTCGCTGAGACTTGTTGGCAGGTGTTGCATTTACAGTACGATTGCGATGGATATTGCGCTCGTCGTCAGGAGATACCCTGATCGTATCATACCTGATAACCTGCGCCCCTACGGATAGGGACGATAACAGGAGGAAAAAGAATAGCATTCGTTTCATACGACAATGTTTTTGTTATTAATGCCATGGCCGTATGGCAAATATTATTTATGCTTACTCTTGGGGTGTTCCTTCTTCCGGCTGAGCAGGTATTTGTGACGGTATAGGCATCTCGGGAGTCACATTAGGCGCGGTAGCGGGATTCAGCGGAGCGGGTTGTTCCACTTCTATCTGGGATTGCGGAATGTGTGAGTGAGAGGCTGTGTATTTGGCTGTCAGGATGCTTAAAAAAATGATTGCCCCGGCCAGTGTCCATGTGAATTTTTCCAGGAAGTCAGTAGTTTTCCGGACACCCATGATTTGGTTCGACGAGGCAAAACCGCTTGCCAGTCCTCCCCCTTTTGATTTTTGTACCAATACGGCAAAGATCATCAGTATCGCTGCCAGTACAATAAGGATTGTGATGAAAATATACATATCTTGTTTTTTATTATTTCAATTTGACTTTAACTCCTTCATTTAGCTTCCTGAGAACGTTCGTTAATAATCAACAACTCAAGAAAACGAATTTGGTGCGCAAAGTAAACACTTTTTTTTGGAAAATTCAAACTTAACCTTTTAATAATTGTAAGCGCTTGTTCATATTTCTTCTGTTTAATGTAAATACGGGCAAGTGTCTCAGTCAAAAATTCGCCTCCTTCTCCTGTCTCCTCCTTCTCCTGTTTTGTTTCAGCAAGGGGTGTTTCGCAGGGTACGAACAATGCCTCAGACTCGGCTTTTTCGATAAAGGAATCGATAATATCATGATGTTGCAGTTTTTGACTTTGATGCAGGTCCGACTGATCACCTTGATCCAGATCAGCGGTATCTCCCAATGATTGTAAATAGGTCAGATAGTCGGTGGTAGCCAAGTTCAATTCTATATTGTTGACTGCCGGTTCAATCATCTCTCTTTCGCCGAGTGATGCAAGGAATGATTCAAGTAGTTCTTCTGTCCTGTCCGCTTCTTTGTGAAGCCGGTTTTCATTGTTCTGGTTCAGTAAATTTTTATATTCTTCTCGATAAATAAGATAAAATAATTTTCGTCTGTCATTACACAAGATAGCAGTTTTGCTTAATTCTTTTTCGTATTCCTGATTGTCGGTAATGTTTAAGTTTTTTGTGTACAGCAATCTTGCAGTATGAAAAGAAGGGTACTCATCCACTATTGTTTTCAGCGTCTCCAGTGATGAAGTGTCCAACCTCTCCGGATCCGCCATCCATCTATATAGATCTTCCTTTTGCATATGATTACCAGTTTGACATGGTGGCGTTGAATATCTGATCTATAATTTCGGTGATAAGTTCAGACAAGAGCTGATCCTGTACGGAATCGAATACTTCATTGCTGGAGAATATGCGGTTAGCCGAAATCCTCTCTTCTATTTCCGGCTCATCGGTTTTATTATTCCGAAAACGCATTCTTACGGTCATGGTCAGTTTCGTCTCTGAAGCGAACGCATCCTCCTGTACTGCCATCGGTGTAAGTTCATACCCTACAATTTCCCCTTCGATTTCCATATCTCCGTTCTGATTTACCAACTGCAACCGGGTATTGCGGGTAAACATATCCTTCATCTCTTCATTGAACCGCTGTTCGAGTGGAGGATAAACCAAGGGTGCCTGATTGACGAAATGCGCTATCTGAAGCGTTTTGGTAAGGTCATAATTGATAGAGGTGCCTCTGAACGAGTAGGATACCCTGCATGAACTTACGGTGATGAATAACAATAAGAGGATAAATATATTTTTCTTCATAGCTATAATCTAGTCTAAGATGGAATATTCCTTGATTTTTCGGTAAAGTGTACGCTCGGAGATCCCCAGGTCATTTGCGGCAAGTTTTCTTTTTCCGTTGTGGCGCTCCAACGCCTTCAGAATCATCTCTTTTTCCACATCACTGATCGACAAAGCGCTTTCTTCGTATTCGGCAGTTTCAGGAATATTATTGGTCCCGGATTCATCCAGTGTGATTTTTTTTGGCACGGCCTCATATTTCACCGGTACTGAAACACGGGTATTGTCACTGGTAATGATTGAGGACGGATGTGTTTCTGAATCTTCCATCATATGTTTCACCACTTGTTTCAGATCGGTAATATCCTTCTTCATATCGAATAATACCTGATACAGGATTTCCCGTTCGTTGGCAAATGATTTTTGTTCTGATTCATGGATATGATGGATCGATACCGGCAACATTCCTACTTCATTGTGGGGTAAATATTTCTGAAGTATGTCGGATGTGATTAGTCGTTCCTGTTCAATGACAGATATTTGCTCGGTAATATTCTTCAGTTGGCGCACATTACCCGGCCAACGATAATTTTTTAGTAGTTCCTTTGCATCATCGGTCAATGTGATGGTAGGCATCATATATTTTTCGGCGCAGTCGCCCGCGAATTTTCTGAACATAAGAGGAATATCTTCAACCCGGTCACGTAATGGCGGAATACGGATAGGTACCGAATTAAGCCGGTAATAGAGATCCTCCCTGAACTTTCCTCTTTCTACTGCCTGCACCATGTCGAGATTGGTTGCTGCCACTACCCGGACGTTGGTCTTTTCCACTTTGGATGATCCCACCTTGATAAATTCCCCGCTTTCCAGTACACGCAAAAGTCGTGCCTGTGTGGGGAGTGGGAGTTCACCCACTTCGTCAAGGAAAAGAGTACCCCCGTCTGCCACTTCAAAATAACCTTTTCGGGTTCCTGTAGCGCCTGTAAACGAGCCTTTTTCATGTCCGAAAAGTTCTGAATCGATAGTTCCTTCGGGGATCGATCCACAGTTAATGGCAAAATAGGGTCCGTGTTTCCGGTTACTGTACTGGTGTATGATTTGCGGAAAATTTTCTTTCCCCGCACCACTTTCCCCGGTGATGAGTACCGATAGGTCGGTAGGAGCCACCTGGAGAGCAACATCAATGGCACGATCCAGCTTAGGGTCATTGCCAATGATCCCAAAACGTTGCTTCACCTGTTGTAAAGAGTGTTTTGCCATAAGCGCGCTGTTATTTTTATTATCCAAAGATAGAATTTTTTTCGTATAAAGCGTAGGTTTCTTTCTTCAGAAATTGTGCCAGACCGGATATATCATCTTTAAACGATTGGATTTTATGCGGCGCAATGGGTTTCCCGAAGGTGATTACCATCTCCTTCCCTTTTTTATTGTAGAACTCGTGACATAATCTGAGTGTCCGCACTTGATAGCCGAATATTCTTGACATATAAAAAGAGAGGCTGTTGTGGCCGGAAATATGCATCGGGATGACCGGCACTTTTGCTTTCCTGATGATTTTCATTACGGACGGTTGCCACTCCCGGTCTTCAATCACCATTTTGCCTTTTTTTAAAATAAGGTTGGAGACAGCTCCTGCAGCAAAAAATCCCAATGGATGTCCCGCCTTTACATGGGCAATACTTTCTTTGATACCTGAAAGATTGATACTGTTCTTATCGCCATAATTCATTGGATTCACAGTGATGAAGTTTTCAGACATGGTGTCGATCAATCCCAGGATAACGTTTACCATCATCTTGTAATTCTCTACCCGGCTACCCACTGTTTCTATGGCCGCTATCCCGTCAATATGTCCGTAAGGATGGTTAGATACCGTGATAAAGGGGCGGTTTTGGAATTCATCCAGTACCTCCGCATTTCTTACCGTGCGAGTGATTTCGAGTTTATCCAGCAAATCTTTACAAAAAGCAGGACCGGTAAGATGTTTAGACCGGTTGTAAATTTCATTCGCAACATTCAATGCGGATATTTTTATGCCCAAATTTATCAATTTGTCCCCATATTTACCCCTGAGTATCGGGTGCAGACTGCGCAACTCTTCGCGGCTAATCAGTGTATCTTTCATTAATTCCGTACCTGTTAATTTATCTAATTCAAAAGCCACTTCATACGGGTGAGGTGGCTTTAGGATGAAAATTATGAGAATTCTTGTATGACGTTAATAATTTGTTTGCCAATATCTTTTGCCTCTTCCATAGAATGAGCTTCAGAATAAACACGGATAATAGGTTCAGTGTTTGATTTTCTCAGATGTACCCATTTATCGGGAAAATCGATTTTCACGCCGTCGATGTCGGTTACTTGCTGATCGCTGAATTTCTCTTTCACCTTGGCAAGGATCATTTCCGTATCGATATCGGGTGTGAGTTCTACTTTTTGTTTTGCCATGAAATAGGGAGGATATGATTCCCTCAATTCAGCCGGTGTTTTCCCCGACTTGGCAAGATAAGTAAGGAACAGTGCGATGCCGACCAGTGCGTCACGTCCATAGTGCAGGGTGGGGTAGATGACCCCTCCGTTACCTTCTCCTCCGATGATGGCATTTACCTCTTTCATTTTAGTCACCACATTCACCTCTCCTACGGCAGCGGCATGATATTGTCCGCCCCTTGCCTGTGTCACGTCTCTCAATGCACGGCTTGAACTGAGATTGGATACCGTATTGCCCGGCGTGCGCTGGAGGATATAATCCGATACGGCTACCAGTGTGTATTCCTCTCCGAATGGTTCTCCGTCTTCACAATAGATAGCCAGCCGGTCTACGTCCGGGTCCACAGCAAAACCGACGGCTGCTTTTGAACTTCGTGTAAGAGATGCCAGTTCTGTGAGATGTTGTGGCAGCGGTTCAGGATTATGGGAGAAATTACCATGCGGAGCGCAATGGAGTTTAAATATCTCTTTTACTCCCAGTGCATATAATAGTTCAGGGATGGCGATTCCTCCCACAGAATTCACACAATCTATTGCTACGCGGAAATTGGCGGCCTCAATGGCTTTTTTATCCACTAAATCAAGTGATAATACCTGTTGTATATGTTCATGCAGATACTGCTTCTGGATTATCTTTCCCAATTCATCCACCGGTGAGAACGAAAAATCTTCTGATTCGGCGATCGTCAGTATTTCCTCCCCTTCTGCTGCATTCAGGAATTCACCTTTGCCATTTAACAGTTTCAGGGCATTCCACTGTTTTGGGTTATGACTGGCTGTAATAATGATTCCCCCGGAAGCACCCTCTTTTTCCACTGCTATTTCCGTGGTAGGGGTGGTTGCCATCCCTATATCGGTCACATCACAACCCATGCCTGTCAGCGTACCGGTAACAATACGGTGTACCATTTCACCTGATATACGGGCATCTCTTCCCACCACTATGCAAGGCTTTTGCTTTTGTGTCGATTTTTTAATAAATGCGGCATAGGCTGCTGTAAATTTCACAATGTCGAGCGGGGTGAGGTTTTCACCAATCATGCCGCCGATTGTTCCTCTAATGCCGGATATGGATTTGATTAATGTCATAGAATTTGATCTCTTTAGCAGTTAATATCCGTTCTCGAACCTATATACCACATCATCATAAAAGGTCGGCTGATAACCGGTACCTCTGTCATATGTCGAGCCCATATCGAAAGGAATGATTAGCCTGGCCTTTCCTGTATGCTTTACATTATAAGACAAGGGAACCATCCATCCGGGTATAGTGTAAGCATCTCTTGTGCTAGAGTTCACCGGGCCGTAAAATGTTTCAGTAAAATATTCCTGGTTATTATATTTGATGGTGTCGTTATCCTTAAGATAGATTACTTCTTTAAATCGGATATATACTTCATCCCTAATTGATAATTCTACCGGCTCGCCTAACTCCATAATATTGAAATAGACACCCGTATAGGGATCTTTATAGAAATCATTCTTGCTGGCGAATTTGCCATCTTTTGGAAATTCGCTGAGGATGTTCAAGTCGTTTTTTGCGATAAAGAGGTCGATCGCTTTTCTTTCATCCTTAAGGCGATCAGCGTATGTTTTTCCCTTATTGCAGGAAGAGACCAGAAGCAACAAACCGATTAAAGAGAGAACTACGGGTTTGAACAGTTTCATATGATTATTTTATTTTTCATTTTGATGTATGGAACAGTTGCATTTGCCTACAAAAATACACAATCTGCTTCAAAAAAACAGAGGTTGCTCCGAAATAAACATTATCTATTCTTAAAAATGGGTTAAAGTTCCCGGGCAGCCTTCTTTAGTTTCTCTTCGTATTGTTTTAGTCCTTCTTTAAAAACACGTAACGATTCTTCGAACGAGCCATAAAATTCTCCTCCGGAGGCATTCAGATGACCTCCACCGTTGAAAAAACCGGCTGCGAACTCATTGCAAGGGAATGATTTCTGGGAACGGAAGGAGAGCTTGATCAGATCTTCATCTTCGCGAATAAAAGTAGTAAAGATGATCCCCTTGATGCTGAGTGGGTAATTTACAAACCCTTCTGTATCCCCTTTACTGAATCGGAATTGTGCCTGGTCCTCTCTGGAAAGATATAAGAGTGCTGAATGCAGTTCGGGATATACCTCCATGCGTTGCGACAAGGTGAAGCCGAGGAGTCGGAACCGCTCTTCGGAGTAATTGTCGAATACCTGTGAATAAATAGTATCCTTATTGATGCCTTTTCGCAATAAAAGACTGACAATCTCAAAAATTTCCGGGTCACTCGAGTTGAAGGTGAAACTTCCGGTATCGGTCATCATACCGCAATAGATACATTCGGCTTCCTCTTTCGTCAATTCTTCATAGTAACCTGCCTGGAAGAATAACCTGAACATGAGTTCTGCTGTGGATGATATTTCGGGATGCGACACCGTTATATCAAAAATATTACCGGGAAGAAGGTGATGATCTATCAGTATTTTCTTTGCCGGGGATTGTTCCAGGTAAGGAGCCATGTCTCCCACTCTTTTGGGTATATTATAGTCCAGCGAAAAGATCAGGTCTGCATGGGAAAGGATATGTTGTGCCGCGGAAGGATTATATTCATATACCTCGACCTCCCTTGCCCCCGGCATCCATTTCAGGAAATAGGGGAAGGAGTTGGGTACAATGACCTTTACAGTTTTGTTTTTCCTTTTCAGGAAATGATAGAGAGCGAGTGAAGATCCCAATGCGTCACCATCGGGCGAGCGGTGTGTGGTGATAACAATCTTTTCCGCCCTATTGATGGCCTCCATAATTTGGTTTACTTTCTCGGGATGAATCACGGCTGAAATCGGTGCTGTATAGTTCATTTTATTTTTTGTAGTGAGATAGAGCGACAAAAGTACTAAAATTTTAATGAAAAGGCACCGTTTTTCGTAACATCATGTAACTCAATGTTCAAATTTGCACACTCTCGGGCTATTCCGGCTGCAGTGCGACGGGGGATTGAACTGTCTAAAACAATTAAGTCGGGATGAAACAGTTCTGCAAGCCGGTTGATTTTGAAATGCCCCTGTTGTGAGAGAATTAGGATATCCACCGGGAATTGTCCGTCGGTAAGGGATTCCGTAAGATCATTATCCGACAATAGGAAAATACGTTTTTCCGGATGAGGGATAAAGTTGTTCTCCTGGAAGTTGAGATAATGGCGTTTATGCTGATGAAAAACAGCGATCTCGCTTTGGCCGGAATTGTTGAATACGACGAGTTGTGGCTCCGGGCGCGTCAGGTTTTTATGTGTAAGGGTCAGTTGAAAAAGGAGTAATGCCGTAAGTGCTGTGATAAGGGGTTTTGCACGGTGCGATATAAAAAACCGGCTAAGAGTGTAGATGAATAATGATATCGCAATGAGCTGAATAAGAGATATTTTCTTGTCCGTGATTTGCGCACCCGGGATGGCTTCGGAAAAATAGACAATCCTCAGTAATGTCTCTATCAATATTTTTTCAGCCCATCGAAAAAAAGTATATAGCGTAGAAACAAAACCATATGGGAGGGCACGAAGTAATCCAAAGAGAATAAGGGGAAAAGTGGCATAAATAATTATACCGGCCAATGGTACGACCAGCATGTTAGAGACGAAAAACCAGGTGGGAAATGTTCCGAAATGGTAAAGTACCAATGGAAAAACACCTAATTGTGCCGATGTAGTGATGCAAAACAACTCCCATATATATGTAACCGCTTTGTTGGGTGGTTTGTATAGCCGGAGTAGCTTCGGATTAAAAAAGAGGATGGCAAACACAGCTCCGAAGCTCATCTGGAAGCCTACATCGAACAGATAAAGCGGTCGGAAAATAAGAATGAGAAACGCAGCAGCGGCCAATGAGTTGTAAGAGAATCTGTTACGATGGTGTAGATTCCCTATGCCCAACAGAGTCAGCATAATAGCGGCCCTTACGACAGAGGCGGACATCCCTACTACGAACACGAATGCCCAGAGTGCAATAATGGTCAACCATTGACGGATAATAAATCCGTATCCATTCTTTCCAAGAAAAGAGAACAGCAAGCTGATAACCGCATAGATAATTCCCACATGCAATCCGCTTAAAGCCAATATATGTGCTGTCCCCGATGCCCTGAAAGCTTCTTGCAGGTCGTTGGAGAGATGAGTCTTATATCCCAGTGTGATTGCACAGATAAAAGCATACGTATCACTTTCCAGATCGAAAGAACGGTAAAAGTCGAGGGCTTTGGCCCTGACCCGCTGTGCCCTGACCGGAATACTTCGGGATTGCCGCCCCGTTTTCTGCCAGTCATTAGCGGGGACATATCCCGATCCGGCAAATCCTTTCATCTGCATATATCTTGCGTAATTGAAGTCATCCGGATTACCCTGGTTTTTGAAAGGCTCCAGCCTTGTCCGGAAGGCTATTTCATCGCCGGGTACGAGTTTCCTTGCCTCATCGGTAGGGGCTAGATAGAGAATTACTTTTCTCTCTTCGGGTGGCGCTGTTTTTATATTGACTGCAATACTACGAGCTTTGATTTCCGGAATATCCAATAGGATGCCAAGGTCATATTGCGGAGAAGCGGAGGTAAGTAATTGGGTGGATTTATTGTGTTGCCGGAGTTGATAAAAGGAAAGGGAGATTAGGAGGAAACAGATACCCGCGCCAAATAACCATCTGAAATTGTATTGGCTATCGGGATGGATAAAGAATGAGAGTAACATCAGAAGAAGTCCGCATAAACTGAGTGGCAACGCAGCGGATAAAATAACGGGATAGAGCACTCCCACAATGATACCGGCCATCACAGGAAGTAACAGGCGGAAGAAAGGTGATTCTCCGATCAGGGCGCTCATACAATTAGATTTTTTGTTAATCATTACGCCGGCCTCCTTACTATACAACAACGGAGCCAAGTTCCGCATGTAAATTGAAAGCGGATGCTTTAGTCGCAATTGTACGGTTGGCGAAAGTTAAGTGAAAGATAAATTATAATGCTTTCAGCCGTTGTATTGTCTCTTCGGGACTGGGCGAGGAGAATACAAAGCTTCCGGCGACAAGTGCATCAGCACCTGCATCGACCAATCTTCTACCTGTTTCCAGATTTACTCCACCGTCCACTTCAATCAGGGTTGAAGTTTGCTGTCGTAAGATCATCTCTTTGAGCATTGCTGTTTTTTTGACCGAATGCTCGATAAACTGTTGTCCGCCAAATCCCGGGTTTACCGACATCAGTAACACCATATCCAGGTCGGGCAGTATATCTTCGAGCACCGACACAGGTGTATGAGGGTTAAGCGTGACAGCCGGTTTCATCCCCTTTTTCCTTATCTCCTGTACAATCCGGTGGAGATGAATGCAAGCCTCGTAATGTACATTCATAAAGGTAGCTCCCGTGGCAGCTATTTCATTGACGAATTTTTCCGGTTGTACGATCATAAGGTGTACATCCAACGGCTTTTGAGTGACCTTTCTCAGCCGGTCTATTACCGGGAACCCGAAAGAAATATTGGGCACGAAAACACCATCCATGATATCCAGATGAATCCAATCCGCTTCACTCCGGTCCAACATTTTTATGTCGTTCTCAAGATTCAGGAAATCAGCCGACAATAGCGACGGCGCTACAATTGTACTCATATATTCAACGTTTATCGACTCAAAGTTATGAAAAAAAATGATTGAGAGGAGAAAAATTAAAAAGTAAAGCGAGATCAATGCAATCTATTATAAATCCCCTATACCTATAAGTAGCCATAAAACTTGAAAAATTTCATAGTTTTTAGGGATTGAACGCCCCTTAAAGAGTACCTGCTTTTGTAGTCACAAGTCGAGACTATCATTAGACTTGGCTGATTTATCAGAGATTTTTAAATTTTAGACAAGATGAAACTAAAACTTTATTGACGATGTTGATTGCCATATTCTGTATGACATCATGCGGAGATGACGACGAACCTGAAATAAATCTTGTGCAGGACATTGCCATCCACCGTTACGATGCCAAGACCAACGGCGCTTCCGTCCTCGAAACCGGATTTACCGGACTTTCAACCCTCAAAGTCTCGGGAGAGATTCCGCAAGGCGATTATGTAGCTGAAGAGTGGACTACCGGCAAGATCGACATGCCCAATGATGCGGCGTATCCACGCTGAAGGAGATGTACATGAGTTTCGATATGACAAGTGTGTTTATGATTTATGGGAATAAAGACTTGAAAGCTGAGAAGAGCCACAATTTCTCCCTTTCCTACGCTTTCGCACACGAAAAAATAGAGAAAGGGCAGCCCCAGTTGTCGAGTACCCGTCCCCATGCCGCCACGGCCCGCGTGGAATACGGCAAATCGTGGAAGAAATATGGTTTTAACATAGCCCTGAACGGCCGTTTCCTGTCGAAGCTCACCGCCAATGAGTATATCTCCCTCACTTCCTACGAAGAGACACAGAAGGTCACCTATCCCGCTTACACGATCTGGAAGCTCAGCCTGATGCAGACTTTCCGTAAAGGATTGAGCCTGATCGTGGGGGGGCGACAACCTCTTCAATTACGTTCCCGGTTACTATTACAGCAATTCGCCCTATGCGACAGGTACCACATTTTCTGCCGGGGTTTCGGTAGATATCAACAAGTTGTAAAACAAAAATACCCTAAAATAAGGATAAATGCCGACAAAAATAATAATATATAGGGATTGTGGGAGGAGTTAATTCCCGATAACTTTGTCGCAAATTTATCAATAATAAATTCAATATAAATGAAAAAGATCAGTTTTTTAGTGTTGCTCAGCGTTTTATTCATTACAGCGTGTGATAAAGATGAAAAAGAAACCGCTCTTCCGGGTGACGTGAAAGATATTCAATTTATTGACGCCAAATCATATACCGATTGGGTCTATTTCTCTTTTTCAAAAGGTAAAGTGGTGACTGTAACTGATTATAAGAATGACCTGACATGGGATATTGCTTTCCACCGTGGCGATGTTCGTCTGAACGGAGGTGAATCAGGTATAGGTAAAGGGGAAGCGCTCAATACCCAAAAAACAAGTTGGACTGATGTGACTGAAGCACCCACCAGTGGTTATATAAAAGATCAGATCGGAAAGATTACAACCGCCTATATCGGGAATGGGATCACGGAAGAAGACCAGCCTTTTTCCCAGACCGTTACGACATGGCTGACGGTTGATACGAGCACCCCACCACCCGTTTACACCGTGCATAACTATATCTATGTAGTGAAAGATGCAGACGGAGACTATGTGAAACTATGGTTGTACGACAATAAGAATGAGCGGACTGATGCCGGATATGTGAGTTTCAGGTATCAGTACAGTGCAAGCGAATCCACAAATTTCTAACAGAGAGCATAACAAGAAAAGATTGGCAAGATTGTCTGATAGTTTTTACTGTCCGGACAATCTTGTTTTTTAGATAAGCGGTATGAGGATAATTCTATTGGCAATGTTTTTTATAGCCGTTGGAACACTGTATGCTCAACATCAGCGGATAGAAGGACGGATTGTTGATTGCAGGTCGCAGAAAGGGGTACATCTTGTCAGCGTGGGGATACTTGGTACAACAAAAGGAGCTATTTCCGACGAATCAGGAAAATTCGTTATTGAAGGGGTGCCGGAAGGTGATTATACTTTCGCCGTTTCATCGATTGGCTATGAGGACAAACGTATTCCGGTTTCCATTCCTGCCCGAAGAGATAATCCCGTAATCACCATATCCTTGTGTGAACAAGCCATTGACCTGGATCAGGTGGTGGTGACGGCAACCCGTACCGAGCGATTGCTGAAGAACGTGCCAATACAAACCCAGATGATTTCGGCCAAAGCTATTGAGCGTATGCAAGTCACAAATTTCAGGGATTTGCTGGAATACGAGTTGCCCGGCGTGGAGTTTACGAACAATGGCGGTTACGCCAATATCAACATGCTTGGTTTCGGCGGGAAATATGTGTTGTTCCTGGTGGACGGTGAACGGATGGCGGGTGAGACGTTCGACAATATAGATTACAACCGGGTGGATATGGATAATGTGCAGCAGATTGAGATTGTCAAAGGGGCGGCATCCTCCCTCTATGGGTTCAATGCAGTTGGCGGAGTGATCAATATTATTACCCAAAAGCCTCAGAAAGCATTTGAGACAGGAGCCAACATCCGATTGGGCAGTAATAATGAGCAAAACTACCGCTATTCGGTAGGATCACGTAGAAAATGGGGATATGCGAATTTGTCGGCATCGTTCAAATCGATGGATCCTTATTTGCTGAAAGACCGGAAGCCACAGATCCGATGGTTTGCCAATGGAGACAAAGAGGAATACCCGTTAAGGGAAACCTATATTGCCGGATACAAGGATTACAGCATTGATCCCCGGCTAGGCATAGATGTCTCAGAGAAATTGCATATAGAAACAAAGGGAGGATATTATTATAAGGAGAGAAACCCCGGAGGGCTGGACGGGAGAAAAGTAACCGACCGCTACTACAACTATTCCGGTGGTGTAAAAGCTGATTATACAATAACGGACGACCAGCATTTGCAGATTTCCGGAAATTTCGACCGGTATGACAAGTACAAATACTACAAGCTGTTGACCGAAAAAGAAAAAACGTATGAAAACTCCCAACAGCGATTCAATGGGATGTATACGCTTTCTTTTGCAGGGGGACATTCGTTGGTAGCCGGCGCCGAATACTTTTCCGATCACCTGATGACATTCATGTTTGAAAGCGACGGGAGTGAGGCAAAGCGCGACGCACAGACTTATGCCGTTTACACGCAGCAGGAATGGTTACTGGCACAGAATTTGACGCTTGTTACCGGTTTGCGTTATGATTACCATTCGCAATTCAAGGGACATCTTACGCCCCGGTTATCCGCGATGTATAAGCCTATTTCCCACATAACGTTCAGGGGTGGGTATTCAGGTGGTTTCCGGTCGCCTACGCTCAAAGAGTTATACACCGACTGGTTCCATCCTGATGGTGGAGGATTCCAGATAATCGGTAACAAGGATATGAAGGCGGAGAAAAGCAATAATTTCAACCTTTCCACCGAAATATCCCTTGGTAAAACGGTTATCACGGGTATAGCCCAGTATTCATTGATCGAAAATATGGTGAATACACTGTGGCAAAATCAGGATACGGTGTTGTATACTAATATCGGTCAAGCCAAAGTGTTGAGTACCGAATTGTCGGTTACCAGCCAGATAAACAACAACCTCTCCCTTCGGGGTGGTTATTCCTATGTGCATGATAATCTTGGAAAAAAGTCTATTAACCGCCCTCATTCACTGACCGCACGGGTAGATTATATTGTGCCTGTATTTGGAAAATATCATCCTATTGTCAGTTTCAACGGAAAATATTTCAGCGGAATGGATATTTACGGAACCGGAGACATCCCCGACACAGATAATGAAACGGAGATTGAAAAAGAAACAGGAGAAGAATACAAGGTGGAATACGACGGCTACGCAGTTTGCCGGTTGTCATTTGCACAGCCGCTTCCATTTAATCTCACTCTCAATGCAGGTATAAATAATCTCTTCAATTACAAGACTAAATTTTCAAGTTTCTATTCGAGTATATCGCCCGGCAGAACCTATTACATCGGATTAAAATGGAAGTTGTAAAGAAATTCTCTAAATACGCACAACGTTTATCATCAGTATGAAAAAGAAAAATATACTCATTGTTTCATGTATTGTGGTCATTGTCGCCGCGGGGTGGATCGCCTGGCAGAAAATGGCTTCTCCCACCCGGATCGCACTCTATAATTTCCAGCCTTTCCAGGTGTCGAACATCTCGTTGTCGAACAGCGATAAATTTATCCAATTCGACGAGGTTGCGGCGGAAGAGACCGGGAAATTGAAAAATTATGATTTCGTGCTGGGGTTCGGCATGGGGCTGAAAGTGTCGGAAGAGCAGCGAACGCAAATCCAGTCGACTGCCGACAAGGGTACGCCGATGTATATGTTTGCCGTGACCAATCCGCAGAACAATATCTGCAACTTAGACAGTGTGGACCTGGAACAGATCTCCGGCTACCTCAACAGTGGCAATAAAACCAATTATCGAAATATGGCACGTTACATCCGCCGTAATATCGACAAGAAAATCCTTTTTGCTACCGAGGCGGAGCCGGTGGTGGAGAGCGTGTCGGACGCGCTTTTTCATATCGATGAGAATGTATCCTTTGAGGAGGTGGATGAATATGAGGCCTACCTCAAAAAGGAGGGCTTTTACAAGGAAGGAGCCGCTAAGGTCGCCATTGTGGCGGGTATCCATGATCCGTTCAGTGGCAATAAGGAACATCTGGACAGCCTGATCGCTTCCCTTCAGCATTCGGGGTTGAATGTCTATCCCATCTCTTCATTTACCAAACGGATGGATTTCCTTTTCCGGATTAATCCCGATGCGGTGGTTTATTTCCCGCACGGACGCCTCCTGATGGGGCAGCCGGATGTGGCGGTGGAGTGGTTGAAGAGCCGGAACATTCCTATCTTCGCGCCGATTACCATCCTGCAGTTGAAGGAAGAGTGGATGAAAGATCCGATGGGCATGTTCGGCGGATTTATGGGGCAGACCATTGTCATGCCGGAGCTCGACGGCGCCATTTATCCCTATTCATTGGTGGCACAGGAAAAGAACAACGACGGCCTGTATGTGTTCAGGACAATCCCCGACAGGCTCGCAAGCTTCACCGAGATCATCAACAATATGATCGCCCTCAAAGACAAGAAGAACGCCGAGAAGAAGGTCGCCATCTACTATTTTAAAGGAGCGGGACAGGAAACATTGGCGGCACAAGGACTGGAGACTGTGCCTGCCCTCTATAACCTGCTGAAGCGGTTGAAAGCCGAAGGATATAAGGTGGATAACTTGCCGGTGATAGAAAAAGATTTCGAGCACCTGTTGATGACACAGGGATCGGTGCTAAACACCTATGCCGAAGGGGCATTCGACGATTTCCTGAAAAATGGCCATCCTCAATTGGTGAAAAAACAGGATTATGAGGCTTGGGTAAACCGTTCCTTGTCGAAGGAATCCTATAAAGAGGTGACCGACCTATACGGTGAAGCGCCGGGCACCTATATGAGCGTGGTGCAGAACGATGAAGAATACCTTGCCGTGGCACGCATACAATTCGGAAATGTAGTCTTGTTGCCACAACCTATGGCGGCGCTGGGAGATGATGATTTTGCCATCGTGCACGGGGCAAAGATGCCGCCTCCCCATACCTATATCGGTTCTTACCTATGGACCCAGTATGGTTTTAAAGCCGATGCCTTGATCCATTTCGGTACGCACGGCAGCCTTGAGTTCACACCCCAAAAGCAGGTGGCGTTGAGCAGTAACGACTGGGGCGACCGCTTGGTGGGTACCATTCCCCACTTCTACTATTACACTATCGGTAATATCGGTGAAAGCATGATGGCGAAACGCCGTTCGTATGCCACCACCATCTCCTACCTAACCCCTGCTTTCACCGAAAGCCATACCCGCTCTCAGTTCAAAACGTTGCAGGATAAGATACGGGAATATTACAAGAGCGATGAGACCGGGCAAGAAACAGCATCGCTGGAGGTGAAGAAGATTGCCGTGGCGATGGGTGTGCACCGCGATTTACGTTTGGACAGCGTCCTTTCCAAGCCTTACACCATGGAGGATATAGAACGCATCGACAATTATGCCGAAGAGATTGCGAATGAAAAGATCAACGGACAGTTGTATGTTTCGGGCGAGCCCTATACGCCGGAGAAGATAAACTCCACCGTATTGGCCATGAGTGCCGATCCGATTGCTTACAGCCTATCCTCATTGGACAAGCAGCGGGGAAAAGTGACCGAACAGCAATTGAAGAGCAAGTCGTTCTTCACCCAAACTTATCTCGATCCGGCCAAAAATCTGGTCAATCAGGTGTTGGCGGGAAGAACGGTCAATGATGAGCTTATTTGTGCTGTGGCGGGTATTACCGCTGCGGAGTTGGAAGAAAGCAACGCTATCCTGAATCCGCCAAAAAGAGGCATGATGGCAGCTATGGCAGCAGGTGGTGATGGTCCCAAAATGGAAACCAAAAAACCGGAAACGGGAATGTCCGGCGGTATGCCCAAAGATGGTATGGTTCAACGTCCGGGAGAAGGAACTTCTCAAGATTCCTCGGTAACAAGAAGGGAATCACCTACGGCGGGAATGGGCATGCCGGGACAAATGAAAGCGCCGGAATATACGAAAGAACAGAAAGAGAAAGCCCGTATGATTGCGGAGATAGAGCGTACGATCAATAATATCCGTCATTATAAATCGGCGTTGGAGAACAGTCCCGAACTGGAGTTCAAGGCGCTACTCAATGCCATGTCGGGTGGGTATGTGGAACCCTCCTCCGGGGGGGATGCCGTGGCGAATCCCAATGCTGTTCCCACGGGAAAAAACCTCTATTCTGTCAATGCCGAAGCCACTCCATCTGAGGTGGCATGGGACAGGGGCGTAATGCTGGTCAATACCACGCTTGCCCAATACCGGAAGGAGCACGGCGAGTACCCCCGCAAGGTGAGTTATACTTTCTGGAGCAGCGAGTTTATCGAAAGTGAAGGAACCACCATCGCCCAGGTGCTGTACATGTTGGGTGTGGAGCCGGTACGTGATACCTACGGACGTGTTTCGGAGCTCCGGCTGATACCCGCCGAGGAGCTGGGACGCCCCCGCATCGATGTGGTGGTACAGACATCGGGGCAATTCCGTGACTTGGCCGCATCGCGCCTGATGCTTATCACGAGGGCCGTGGAGATGGCCGCGGCGGCAAAAGACGAAAAATATGAGAACCTGGTGTCGAAAAGTACGGTGGAGATAGAGCATCAGCTGGTAGAACAGGGGATATCGCCCAAAGATGCCCGTGACATGTCCACCCGCCGCATATTTGGTGGAATCAACGGCATGTATGGTACCGGCATTCAGGAAATGATCACCAGCAGCGACAAATGGGAATCGGAAAAAGAGATTGCCGATGTCTATATCAACAATATGGGGGCGGATTACGGAAGCGATAAGAACTGGGGTGAATTTCAGGCAGGGCTCCTCCGCACGGTGCTCGCCAATACCGATGTCATCGTGCAGCCGCGCCAGAACAATACCTGGGGCGCGTTGAGCCTCGACCATGTGTATGAATTCATGGGCGGGATGAACCTGGCCATCCGGAATGTGACCGGTAAGGATCCCGATGCCTATTTTGCCGACTACCGCAACCGCAATAACGCGAAGATGCAGGACCTGAAAGAGGCCATCGGCGTTGAATCGCGTGCCACCGTGCTCAATCCCGCCTATATCAAGGAGATGATGAAAGGAGGAGCTTCCAGCGCCGCCCAGATTACTGAGGTGATGACCAACACCTTTGGCTGGAATGTGACCAAACCCAATGTCATCGACAATGAGTTATGGGATGAATATTACGATGTATACGTAAAGGACAAGTTCGATCTGGGCACGGAGGCATTCTTCAGGGAAAAAAGCCCCGCCGTGCTGCAGGAGGTGACCGCCATCATGATGGAATCGGCACGAAAAGGCATGTGGAAAGCCACACCCGAGCAGCTCTCCGATATAGCCCGGCTGCATACCGACCTGGTAAAAGAGTTTGGTTCCACAGGCTCAGGCTTCGCGGGAGGAAATGCCAAGCTGCAGGATTATATAGCACAGACTGTGGATCCTGCCGATGCACAGGCTTACAACAGCCGGATCCGCGCGATGAAAACCGGGGGAACCGATGCAAATGTAACCCCGGCAGGCAAAGTCCTCAAGAAAGAGGAAGTGGGACAAATTGAGAATGGGGAAAAGAATTCACTTAACGGAATCATTGTTGCTGCAGTAGTTCTTGTGATATTTGTGGTTCTTTTACTAATTTTGCGGAGGAAAAGAAGAGGGTAAAGAACCAAGAATCAAGACATGACCATATAGTCTTGGCTCTTGGCTCTTGGCTCTTGTATCTCAGGAGAATATGGAAATTATCATCCAGGTATTGATCCTGTTCATCATTATCAACACCATCCTGAAGCTTAGTTTCTGGAAATGGTGGCAGACGGTGATTTTCGGGGTGATCTGCGCGGCTTTCGTGGTTTGGGCACAGCAATATGCCATTATACAGTCGAAAACGCAGTTGCACGATTACCTCTCCAATCACCGGGCTCTGCAGGACATGGCAGTGCTGATCACGGTTGAATCGGCCATCTGCCTTGCCTTTTGCTTTGCCGCATTGATGAATATGTTCGGTAAAAAAAAGAAGCGCTGGGTGAAGTTATTATACTGGTATCCCAGCCTTTTGCTGTTCCCGGTTTTATTTTATCTGCTTACACAAGCTATTTTCAGCCTCTCCGGGACTAATTTCAGCACCATTACTTACACCATTGCCGCAATCACTCTGGTAGTTATTCCTGCCGCTTCTTACGGTGCCAAGTTTCTGTTGCCCGAGAAGGAGCTGCGGTTGGAAGTACACTTCCTGGTAAGCCTTTTTGTGGCTGTATTGGGGCTGTTAACCACCGTGGATGGGAATGTGACCTATGCGGCAGTGAAGGAGCCGTTGAATATAAAGGCTATTTTCTATTCAGTGATCCTGTTTGCATTGTTATTTGCAATAGGATATATCCGGAACAAATATAAATGGAAGTTTAGTAAGAGATTTAAAGGAGTAAAAAATAAATAATGGAAGTTATTTCAAAAACGTTATTCTGGGTAGCCAACAGTTTATTGATACCCGATATTATTATTCTGTTGTTTCTGTTTGGCCGTTCGTTGTTGCTGATCGGCAGCTTTTACGACCAGTTCATGACCAAACGGAAAAACGACAAGGCAATAGGAAACCGGATCAAGGAATTGTCGCATTTGGGCATGGACGAATTGAGGGCCGTCATGCCTAAAAATGATAATTCTCTTTTTATCAAATACCTGCGTGACTTGTTGACCACCACACCCAGTGAGGCATATTCCGATTTCTTGATTTCGAATTTCGAAAACGAAGCGGGCAAAGACCTGGCGCTCTCAAAAATGCTGGCCAAAATGGGACCCGTACTCGGGTTGATCGGGACGCTTATCGCGATGAGTCCCGCCCTGGTGGGACTCTCCACCGGTGATATCTCCGGAATGGCCTATAATATGCAGGTGGTGTTTGCCACTACGGTCGTGGGGTTGGTGGTATCTGCCGTGGGATTGGTGACATTGCAAACCAAACAGCGCTGGTACGCGAAAGATGTGAACAACCTCGATTATGTTTCCCGGATTTTAACAGAACAAAACAGCAACCATCATGAGTAGAAGACGAAGAATCAGCCAGTTTTCGGCCGAAGAGGATACCGATCCGCTCAGCGTTATCGTGAACCTGTTTGATGTGGCCATGGTATTTGCTGTCGCCCTGATGGTGGCCATGGTGATGCACATGAATATGACGGAAGTTTTTACGCAGGAAGATTATACCATCGTGAAGAATCCCGGTAAGGATAACATGGAGATTATCACCAAAGAAGGAAATAAAATCAATAAATATACACCGTCGGAAGATCAATCCTCCGGTTCCAAAGGCCGCAGGGTAGGGGTGGCTTATGAACTCGAAAACGGTGAAATCATTTACGTGCCGGAGTAGAAATCCCTTCACTTATTTGTCATAACACTTAAATCATTCCCTGTGATAATAAATAATAGAGGATGTAGGCCATTGTTATGTCTGCAAATTCTACTATTTGTGGGTATATATGGCTCTTTTCAGCCTGAAAAATACCTATTTCTTGTAATTGATGCCTATTGTTATAGCCTATACCTTTGTCCTGTAATTTTAGGTAATCTCATTAATATAAAAAATGGATCAATTTAGAGGTCTTTATGTAAGGCTGATCGGGATAATCGTTTTCATTCTTTTTGTTCAATCTTTATTTTCACAGCAAGATCGCCAAACCGTTATTCGGGGAAGCGTAAAAGGTAGTAAAGGTGCTCCGGTAGAATTTGCTACCGTCTATATAAAAGAAACACAACAAGGGACACAAACGGATTTGAAGGGTAATTTCCTTTTGCGGGTTGCACCGGGAAGTTACACGTTTTGTGTACAAATGATGGGGTATGGAACTTATGAACAACCCATTACCCTGAAGCCGGGTGAGAAAATGACTATTCCTGTGACGTTAGAAGAAAAGCGATATGCGTTGCAGGAGGTGGTGATAGAAGCCAAATCCTCTGTACAACGCATCAATGAGTCGGCGTACAATGCAGTAGCGTTGGATGCCACGGTACAACATAACTCGACAGCCAATCTGTCGAATATGTTGAATAAGGTGTCGGGTGTACGTATCCGGGAAACCGGCGGCGTGGGTTCTGACATGCAGGTGATGCTGGACGGCTTCAGTGGTAAACATGTGAAAGTATTTATTGATGGAGTTCCCCAGGAAGGAGTAGGTAGTGCGTTTGGACTACACAATATTCCGGTCAATTATGCCGAACGCATAGAAGTATACAAGGGTGTGGTGCCGGTAGAATTCGGGACAGATGCCATTGGCGGCGTAATCAATGTTGTGACCAAGAAAGGTTTTAATAAGAAATGGCATCTCGATGCCTCTTATTCGTTTGGTTCTTTTAATACCCATAAATCTTATCTCAATTTCGGACAAACGTTCGACAATGGGTTGACATACGAAGTGAATGCATTCCAGAACTATTCCGACAACAATTATCGGGTGGATACGCCGGTGACGGAATTTCTTGACAATGGGGGCAGTAAGACGAACAAGAATAAACTGGAGCATGTACAACGTTTCCATGATACGTACCACAACGAAACGGTCATCTCAAAAGTAGGCTTGGTGGATAAATCATGGGCCGACCGGTTGCTATTCGGCCTGACCTATTCTCATGTATACGCTGAACAGCAGACGGGGGTACTTCAGGATATTGTTTTTGGTGGAAAGTACCGTAAAGGCCACTCTGTGATGCCATCGCTTGAATACCGTAAACGCAATTTGCTGGTAAAGGGACTGGATGTGACGGTTACGGCCAACTACAACAAAAATATTTCGCATAATGTCGATACCACGGCTTACGAATACAATTGGCGTGGAGAGAAACGCCTCCGTCAGAACGGAATGCGAGGGGAACATATTTACCAGCATATACGCTCTGATGATAAAAACTGGAGTGGAACGTTCACCGCACGTTACAGGGTAAAAGATATCCACTCGTTCACATTGAACAGTGTGTTTAACTCATTTACCCGCTCCAACCGGTCGATGTTGGTGCCTGATGCAAAGCCTGAAGCAATCAGCAAAGAAACCCAAAAGAGCGTTAGTGGATTGTCTTATCAATTGATGCCCAATGAGATGTGGAACGTTTCTGTTTTTGGCAAATATTACTATCAACAAGTGGCCGGTCCGGTGGCTGTGAATTCGGCACAGGACCAGTTCGAACGGATGACAAAAAACGTCCATACTACCGGATATGGTGCGGCAGGAACCTATTTTGTCATGCCCAACCTGCAGGCGAAGCTGTCGTATGAAAAAGTGTACCGGCTGCCCAACAACACAGAAATGTTTGGCGATAACGACCTGGAATCGGGTGACCTTGCCATAAAACCCGAGAACAGTGACAATATCAACTTCAATGTCAGTTATTCTGAGTCGTTCGGCAGGCATGGGGTATATCTGGAAGGTGGTTTCATTTATCGTGATATCAAAGATTATATTCAGCGTAACATCACGGGGTTGAGTGGTGGAAGATATGGAGCTGCGTACGTCAATCACGGTAAGGTGCTGACCAAAGGCTATACCCTGGCAGTCCGGTATAACCTCTCGAACTGGATGAGTGTGGGCGGTAATTTCACAAGCATAAACACGCGAGACAATGTGAAGAAATCATTGGACAGTGATGCTTCCAATATGGCTTATAAATCGCGTATGCCGAATGTGCCTTACCTGTTTGCCAATTCCGATGCCACTTTTTACTGGCACAATCTCGGTAAAAAGGGAAATGTGCTAAGCTTTATATATGATAATTTTTATATGAAACGGTTTCCGCTCTATTCGGAGGCTTTCGGAAGCAGTGAGTCAAAATCTTACGTGCCGACACAGTTTTCGCACAATATCGCTGTTTCATACTCTGTAAATGACGGCAAATATAATGTGTCGTTCGAGTGCCAGAATATCGCCAACGAAAAGTTGTATGACAATTTCAGCTTGCAAAAAGCCGGACGTGCCTTTTATGGAAAGCTGAGAATTTCTCTCTGAGACAACCACAAATTCGACAGTAATTTTTAATTTTTATAAACACCAAATAAATTCAAACAAAATGAAAAAGAGATTTTTTACGCCATTTCTCGCTTCGACGTTATTTATTGCAGGTTTCACCCTCGCTTCTTGTAGCGATAGCGATGATTTGAACCCCGATAATGGCAATGAGGACGAGATTTCATCAGCATACGTGATTGCCGCCATATCAAAAGATGCCAATTATTTGTTGACTTCCGATGCGTTGCAGACGGGAACAGTGACGACTAACAATAATGGGAAAGAAACCGAGACCGGTACTTCCTGGATATATTATCAGGATAAATATCTGTTCCGCCTTGTTTACCAACAAGGTAGCCCCGGCATCGGTTCTTCCTATATCCTGAACAAGCAGGGGAAAATTGATCAACGCGACCATACCTATCAGATACAGCGGTTTACTTCTTTCGGCACCTACAAAAATTATCTCATCACCTCTTCCACGGGCGATCTAGGATCGGGTGCCGACGAAAATGGTTACCTGCCCAAAGGGTTCCTGTTCTCTTATTTTGAAGTGGAAAATGGAGAATACAGTACAAACAAAGAAGAGATCAGGGCTGAGAACTATTTGGGTAACGGCGAATTTGTGACATTGGCGGGTATCCTTGAAGCCAACAATAAAATCTACTCCGCTCCCATCCCTATGGGATTGAGCCAATATGGAGTGAAAGCGGAAGGTGGAAAGTATGTGATATATCCCGATCTGGTGAAAACGGAAAACGGAGGATCAAACAGTAGCTCCTATAAAAAAGACGAACTGCAATGGACACAGCATCCCGATGAGGCATGGGTCGCTATCTACAATGATAAAAACCTTAAAAATCCGACATTGATTAAAACCGATAAGATCAGCTATGCTTGCGGACGTTTCAAATCGGCGTATTACCAAACCATTTGGGCTGCCGATAACGGTGATATCTACGTTTTCTCTCCAAGTTATGCCAAAACAATGACCGACGACAGGCAGAAAACCACGCTACCGGCAGGTGTAGTCCGTATAAAAGCAGGAACCGCAGAGTTTGACAGTGATTATTACTGCAACCTGGAAGAACAGACCGAGGGTAACTCTTTCCTGCGTTGCTGGCATATCGGTGATGATTATTTCCTGTTGTTAATGTATGATGCACCGTACACGGAAGGCTTCAGTACGAGCGAGACATCTGCTACCCAATTGGCTGTTTTCAAGGGAAGTACCAAACAACTGACTTATGTGACCGGATTGCCGGCCGATAATACAATCAAGGGGTTTGCAGACGCTCCTTATTATGAAAACGGAAAGGCTTATGTGGGTATCACTACGACCTCAGAGAATTATCATTCCATATATGTAATCGATCCGGCGACAGCTACCGCTTCTGAAGGGCTTAAAGTGCAGGCGGATCAGATCAAGGCTATCGGTAAATTGAATTCAACGGCCAACTAATAGCCAATTTATCCCATCTTTTTATTATTCCTCCCATTTTGGTCGTGTGGCTGAAGGTGGGAGGAATAGTTATATTCAGAGGTATAATTATGAGAGTCCTTCTTTTCTTATCTCTTTTTTTTGTCGTTTATTCCATGCAGGGACAACCGAGCCAGGTGATAACCCCCATTAAAGAATCGGCAAAACAGTTATTTGATTTGGAACAACATGACCTGGCATACAACGGGAGAGAATACCGCCTTTATATCGCCCGGCCTGTCGATAGTGGAGATGCGTCCCGCCCGGTGTTATATATGCTGGATGGCAATGGCCAGTTCCCAATGCTGGTCAACGGGGTAGAAGAAGTTTCTGAAAATACACCGTTAATTGTAGGTATCGGTTATCCTTCGGATATGGCATACCCTAAAGAGCGTACCCGGGATTATACGATCCCGATTGAGGAAAACGATGAGGGAGGAGGTGCCGAAGATTTTTACAGATTTATAGTGGATAAAGTGAGACCTTTTGTAGAATCCCATTATACTGTCGACACTACACGCCAAACATTGTGCGGACATTCCCACGGAGGTCTTTTTACCTTGTATGTGATGTTCAATCACACCCGAAATTTTCAGCATTATGTGGCTGCCAGTCCTTCTATCTGGTGGGGACAAGGGATGGTTGTACCCAAACGGCGACCGCTCTTTACCTATGTACCCCATTCGGTAACCATTACTTTGGGCGAATATGAAGAAAATCCTGTATCAGATCCGTCCAGAAAGAATTTATCACCCGATATACTGAAAAAGAAAGAGCAACGAAAAGGAGGAATATCACCACGTGAACTGGCTTTGATGATCGCCAAAGAAGTTCCCGGTACCCGTTTTATCCTGTTTGAAGGAAAAAACCATGGAAGTTCTATACCGGAATTCCTGAGGGAAACTGTACACGTTGCAAGTTCCACCTCCCCAATCTGATCACTTAGGCAATTAATCACTCAGGCACCTTTCCCCAATCAGTTCAGGTATAATACTTTGTCCGGTATATGAAGTTTTTTTTCCACATACACGCATTGGACAAACTGACAGATAAGCGCCAACGATAAAGCCGATGGTTTCATACCGGTAATACCCGCCGGTTTGCCGGATTTTTTCTCTGGTGTATCCATAACAGGTTGTTTTCCTTTTTACACGAATAGAACGCTTCCAAAGTATCTTTATTGCAACTGGTTGAAAAAAATCGAAAAAAACATCTTTCATCAAACCATTTTACATATCTTTGTCGTAACTTAAATTATAAAAAAGAAATAAGATGAAAAAACTAATTTATCTTTTTATTACTGCAGGTATCTTGTTATCATGTCAGAACAATAATTATACGATTAACGGCACTGTCCCCGGTGACGCTTATGAAGGAACCAACGTTTATCTGCAAGAGATGACAGATGATGCAATGGAGCCAACCGATACGGCTGTTGTTGAGAATGGGAAGTTTACTTTCTCCGGAACGGCCGACACCACGGTGCTTCGTTTCATTGTTCTGGATGAAACTGTGAATCCGCAGCAGGAAAACCGAGTCCCGCTATTGATTGAACCGGGCAGGTTACAAGTGGTTTTCGATACTGTAGTCACAGTAAAAGGAACAAAAGTAAATGATGCTTACACCAACTTTAGACTGCAACAAAAAGATCTGGTAAAGGAAATCAGAGGTGTTATAGGACAATTCAACAGCGAGAATGCGGCCGGGACAATGACTCCGGAGCGGGATGAAGAATTGCAAAAATCGTATGAAGATATCAATAAGCAGCTGACCGACCAGAATTTCGATTTTATCAAGGAAAATATAGGAAATAAGTTGGGAGAGTTTGTTTTCCAGACTTCTTCTTCCATGTTCGAGCCGGAACAGCAGAAGGATATTCTCAATCTTGCCACGGATGAGTTCAAATCAGGTAAAAATATCCAGCGCATCATACAGAGGTTGGAAAATATGGAAAATGTTGCCATCGGTAAGAAATTTGCCGATTTTACGCTGAAGGATCCGGCAGGCAACGAAGTCTCTCTTTCTGATTATGCCGGTAAAGGGAATTATGTGTTGGTGGATTTCTGGGCTGCATGGTGTGGACCTTGCCGTCAGGAAATGCCTAACGTGGTGACTGCTTATGATAAATACAAATCGAAAGGATTTGAAGTAGTAGGTGTGTCGTTCGACCAGGATCACGATCAATGGGAAAAAGGCATCAAGGACATGAACATGACCTGGCCGCAAATGTCCGATCTTCAGTATTGGAGCAGTCCGGTGGTTGATCTGTATGCGATACAAGGAATACCCCACACTGTACTTCTTGATAGGGAAGGAACCATTATCGAGAAGAATCTGAGAGGAGATGCTTTGGAAACTAAACTGGCTGAGTTAATGCCTTAATTGGCACGGATAGAAAGTAACTTACTGTGAAACTTCATTGTGAAGTGATGGAGAAAAGAGTTTGTTTCATAATAGAGACAGGCTCTTTTTTTTAGGAAATCCGGAGAAGTATAGTCAGGTGCAGTCAGCAAAACAAATGTATTCTTTTTCTTGTTCTAATAGAAGTTTCAATAAACTGTCAATATGAAGAAACATATATTAAGTCGACTAAGCCTGAAAAGTATCCATGTCTCAGAAGAAATCCGGCATTCCTATAATGGAATCTTTATTGATTTGGGAGAGTTGGTCGTCTTTACGATAAACGTAATAAAGCAACTTTTCCGTCCCCCGTATGAGTATAAGGAGTTGATAAAACAAGGCTTTATACTGGGAAATAAATCGTTTGGGCTGGTGAGTGTAACCGGCTTTATCATGGGTTTGGTTTTGACTATGCAGATGAATCCTGTTCTGGCAGATTTCGGGGCGCAGTCGTTATTGCCGAGTGCTATCTCTGTGGCGATGGTGCGGGAGCTGGGACCCGTGATAACGGGGCTTATCTGTGCCGGAAAAATGAGTTCCGGTATTGGAGCCGAGATTGCCGCCATGAGGGTAACCGAGCAGATAGATGCCATGGAAGTTTCCGGAACGAACCCGCTGGGATTTGTCGTTACCACCCGTGTGATGGCGGCAATGATTACTGTGCCTGTGCTCGTTATTTTTGCCGATGCTTTTAGTCTTTTCGGTGCATTCCTGGCCGTAAACATTTTTGAAGACACCTCCTTTACTCTTTTTATGGACAGGTCTTTTTCCATGTTGGGTTTCCGGGATTTGATGCCGGCCACTATAAAGACCGTTTTTTTTGGTTTCTTTATCGGACTCATCGGTTGTTATAAGGGATATAACGCCGGAATCGGTACGGAGTCGGTAGGAAAGGCGGCCAATTCGGCAGTGGTGTCGGCGTCATTGACCATTTTCGTGATAGACCTAGTTTTTGTTTTAATCACTAATCTTCTCTGATTTTATATGCAAAAGGAAGAGGTAATCGTCGTAAAGCAACTATACAAATCGTTTGGAGATAAGCATATTCTCCGGGGAATTGACTTGACCTTGCACAAAGGCGAAAATTTGGGTATTGTGGGAAAGTCGGGCACCGGTAAATCGGTACTTGCAAAATGTATCGTCAGGCTGATAGAGCCCGATAAGGGGGAGATTAATGTGCTGGGTACGGATGTGTTGGCATGTGACGATGCTGAGTTGACCGGGATAAGGAAAAAAGTGGGTTATCTTTTTCAGGGAGGCGCCTTGTATGACTCAATGAGCGTGCGGGAGAATCTTCTCTTCCCTGTAAGAAGGACCCAGTTTGTGGATAAAGAGCAGGATAGTGAGGAGTTGGTGGAAAATTCCTTGCGGAGTGTGGGCCTGCTGGATGCGATAGACAAGATGCCGGGGGAATTGTCGGGTGGGATGAAAAAGAGGATAGCCCTTGCCCGGGCACTTATCCTGAAGCCTGAGATCATCCTTTATGACGAGCCCACCACCGGTTTAGACGCGGTTACATCGGGGGAGATCAGCGAGCTGATAATCAAGGTGAAGGAAGAATATGGTACCGCCTCCATTATTATCACCCACGATATGAAATGCGCCAAAATAGCCACGGACAACATTCAGATCATGAAAGAGGGCGTTTTCGTGGTCGAGGGTACATATGATGAGCTCAGTGCGAGCACTGACAAAGAGATACGCGATTATTTTATTTAGTAGTTACACATATAATATATCACGGATAGTTATGAAAGATAATAAAAGAAAAGCTTTACGCTTAGGCATTTTTGTTATGGCAGCGCTGGTCTTGTTTGTTGTCGCAATATATTTGATAGGGAGTAAAGGAAACCTGTTCAGCCCCACGAAAGATATATTGTCGTCATTCAAGGATATACGGGGGCTCTCGGTAGGTAACAATGTCCGGTTTGCCGGTATAAATGTGGGTACGGTGAAAAATATCCGTATTATCTCCGATTCGTCTGTGGTTGTAACAATGTCAATCCGGGATGATTATACACAGTATATCTATAAGAATTCCACTGTGGAGATTGGACAGGAAGGCCTGATGGGAGGAAAGATCGTGTTGATCGCTTCCGGTTCTCCCGATGCCGGCATGATTGAGGATAATGACTATCTTGCGGTGGCTGAAGGATTGGACATACAGGGTATGATAGCACAGGCACAGACACTGCTGAGAGAAGCTACCCAGACAGTGTCCAATCTTAATTTGATGACTGATAAAATGAACGAAGGGGATGGAGACATAGCCCGTTTATTGAATAATAATGATTTAACCACGCAGTTGGCCATCGCAACCCGGAAATTAAACAATTCCATGTCTGATGTAAATGACATAACGAGGAGCGTAAGTGACGGACAGGGCGACTTGGGCAAATTGATCAATGATGATGCCATTACGACCCGGTTGTCGGAGGTCATGGCAAATGTGGAGTCGGTATCGGTGAAGGCTGATGCCGTGATAGACGAATTACATCAGACAACGTATGCCCTCAATCACGGGGAAGGTGTTTTGGCCCGATTGCTTCATGATAAGGAATTGGGATTGAGCGTGGATACAGCCATCACAAGGGTGGACCAGGGTATTTTTGAGGTTACCAGGGCTGCCGAGACCATAGCCGACAGTTGGATTTTCAGGTTATTTTCAAAAAAGAAAAAGAATAACCAAACTCAATATACTCCTGCCCCGGCGCAATCCCGTGAATTTGAGGTACAGCCCGGAGATACGATAATAGTTCCGGTAAATGAAGCGGCCGGAATCGAAATAAAAAGAGGGAAAAACTAAGCCCTATTTCATGTTAAATTCTTTCAAAGTTGGGTAAATTCATCCAGTCCACACTCTGAAACTGTTTCCAATACAAAATTTATATCTACTTTTGCAAAAAGTATTTATATGGAGCTGAACAGGAAACAGCTGTTTTTTCTTTTTTGGATTTTGATCCCTGCTTTTTTTGTTACTGGGGGACGGATGTCTGCGCAAGACAGAAAGTTTACTGTTGTGATAGATCCCGGTCATGGCGGTAAGGATCCCGGGGCAGTAGGGTCGAGTTCAAAAGAGAAGGATATTGTATTGGCGGTGGGTTTGAAACTCGGTAAGCTTATCGAGAGTAACTATCCTGATGTAAAGGTGATATACACCCGTCAGAATGACCGTTTTGTGGAACTGAACAAGAGAGCGGAGATCGCCAATAAGGCTCATGCCAACCTGTTTATCTCGCTTCACTGTAATGCTCTTGATCGCAGGAGAACATCCCCGCAAGGGGTAGAGACTTTTGTCCTGGGATTACATCGTAGTAAGGATAATCTTGATGTGGCCAAAACGGAAAACTCTGTGATCATGTATGAAGAAGATTACTCTGTGAAATATGAGGGATTCAACCCTAATGAACCGGAGTCTTATATTATCTTTGAGTTTATGGCCAATGAATTCCTTGACCGGAGTGTTTATTTTGCCTCTATGGTACAGAACCAGCTGGTGTCCAATTCCAGGAGGGTTAACCGGAATGTCCGCCAGGCAGGATTTCTTGTATTGAGAGAAGTGGCTATGCCGAGTGTACTCGTGGAATTGGGATATATCAGTAACAGGGAGGAGGAGAGATACCTGAAGAGTGAAGCAGGGCAGATATCGCTTGCCGCAAGCATTTACAACGGCTTCAAAGAGTATAAACGGGAATACGATAAGAAGAGTTATGTGTTTACAGGAGGAACTAAATCCCGCCAGGAACAGGTAAAACAGGCATCATCGGCAAACGGACGAGAATATAGGGTGCAATTTCTTACCTCTCCCAAGAAGTATGAAAATGGTGCTGCTGTTTTTAAAGGGTTAAATCCAGTCGATTATTACACTGACGGGAGAACGTATAAATATACATATGGTAATACGACCAATGCGTCCGAAAGTCGGGAGTTATTAAGAAAAGTACGTAGAATTTTCAAGGATGCCTTTATCATCGAATTCGAAGACGGAATCCGCGTGAAATAAAATAGATTTTCAATCGTATGAAAACCAAATTGAGTAGGAATGGACTGATCGGATTGGCATTTATTGCCAGTCTTGTAATGCTTTATTTCGGAATCAACTTTCTGAAAGGAGTCAATATTTTCAAGCAACAGAATCAGTATTATGCCTTATTTGATGATGTGTCGAAGTTGCTGATATCATCACCTATTTATGTGAAAGGTTATCAGATCGGCTTAATCAATAAGATAGAAATGGCGAGTGAGGAGCCTATGCGTTTTGCTGTAGGACTTAATTTGTCGGAAGACATAAAGATTCCAAAAGGAAGTTACCTCGAATATGATCTCGATATGTTTGGAGCGTCTACTGTTACTCTTGTGATGGGACCTTCGAAAGAGTACATACACCTCGGTGATACCATTACCGGTGGAAAACTGTTCAACCTGATGGATGGAGTGGCAGCAGTGATGCCTAAAGCCGATTCTATCCTTCTAAGAGTAGATTCACTGCTTTATTCGCTGCATAAAATAGCCGCCGATCCTGCATGGGAAGGGGCGATTAAAGGGATTGGGAATACAGTGGGACAATTGAATAGCTCAAGTGCAAGCCTCAATAAAATGATGGCATCTCTTCAACAGGATATCCCTGAGATCAGTAAAAATCTATCGTCAGTTTCCAGTGACCTGAAGGGAGTGAGTGAAGAACTTAATCAAATGGACATGGCAGGTATGTTCACGTCGATTGATGAAACGGTGAATAATCTGAAATTGCTGACCACAAAGATTAACAGTAATGATAATTCGCTGGGTCTGCTGCTGAATGACACTAAACTGCACGATAGCCTCAATGTGACAATTGATACGGCGACGAAATTGCTGGAAGATATCCGCCAGAATCCAAGTCGATATTTGACGATAAGGGTAAAACTTTTTTAAAGGGTGCAAGTTTCAATTTAATACTCTTTGAAAAAATATATAGAATCATTCTAAATAATGCGTTCCGTGGAAATAGGAGAGAACTCTCTGGCTGACCGAAGCTAAGTAACATTTTTGTAACTTTTTCGATAATATAAAAGAAACTGTCGTTTTTTTATATTCTATTGTCAATCAGTCTTATCAAATTGCTGCTGTTGTATTAATTCGTTGATGTAAAATTGATTATGTCTATTTTGTTGATAAATAGCATTTTTTTTAGGTTATAAAAAAACCGTCCTGAAGTTTATTTTTTTATCTCGATTTTTTTTTGAAAATTTGTAATTCGTTTGTGAAGAATCAAAAGATCATTTTAATCAATGCTTTTTGTTGAACAAAGGTAGAATAACGGCAACAAACCGAGCCAAAGGATGAGCATATGAGATTTTGGTGAGAAGCGAAAGAGGAGGATAAAGTTAAATTTATTTGTTCTGCCAAGTATAGAATTGAAAATCGAGGAGCAAAGGTGCCTCAAAACGACTAATGAAATCGAATGAATAAGGATTGCCGACTTTTATGGAATAACTGTTTGAATGTCATTCGGGACAATATCCCCGAACCGGCTTTCAATACATGGTTTTTACCTATTGTTCCGCTAAAGTATCAGGATCATGTATTTACCGTACAGGTACCCAGTCAGTTTTTTTATGAATATCTGGAAGACAAATATCTTGATCTTATCCAACATACACTCTATCGGGAGATCGGTGAGGGTACTATCCTTAATTATCGTATCTTGGTAGAGACGCAGAGCAATACTGCTGTAGAACTTCGTGGTGAGAGCAAGTCTTATGCCGGAGTAGAGAAGAATGGTTCAGGCAATATCTCTTCTAAAGTGCCGAGTCCTTTTGATAGGGTGGAAACATCGGAGTTCGACTCCCAACTCAATTCCAAATATACGTTTCTCAACTTTTTTGAAGGAGAGAGTAATCGTCTTGCCCGGACAGCTGCCGAGGCAGTGGCAATGAACCCCGCCAAGACAGCATTTAATCCGCTTTTCGTACATGGTAGTTCGGGCGTGGGCAAGACCCATCTTTGTCACGCTATCGGATCAAAGGTGAAAGAACTCTATCCCGACAAAAAGGTGCTTTATATTTCGGCCCACCTTTTTAAGGTGCAATATACCGATGCACGGCGGTTCAATACGATCAATGATTTCATCAATTTTTACCAGAGTATTGATATCCTTCTGATTGATGATATTCAGGAATTATCGGGATTGGAAAAAACGCAGAACACTTTCTTTCATATTTTCAATCATTTGCATCAAAATAACAAACAATTGGTGATGACTTCCGATTGTCCGCCCATGGATATGCAGGGCGTGGAAGAACGTTTGCTTACCCGTTTCCGTTGGGGGTTGACTACGAAATTGGAACGTCCTGATAAGGAATTGCGTAAAAAAATACTTCAGAATAAAGTGCTTGCCGATGGGCTTACCATCCCTGATAACGTGATTGAATTTATCGCTGAGAATGTGACTGAAAATGTGCGTGACCTGGAGGGAATCGTAGTTTCCCTGATGGCGCATTCCATTATCAATAATCGTGAAATCGATCTGTCATTGGCCCGCAGGGTAGTGGAGCAAAGCATTAAATTTGAGAAGAAGCGCATTACCGTGCAGAAGATACAGGATACAGTATCGGATTTCTATCAAATAAAGAAAGACCTTATTCAATCGGCATCACGTAAGCGAGAAATTGTACAAGCACGTCAGGTGACTATGTATTTCATTAAGAAGCATACCGAATTGTCGCTTTCCCAAATAGGAGCCCAGGTGGGGAACCGTAATCATGCCACTGTGCTTCATGCCTGCAACACAGTAAAAGATTTTTATGAAGTGGACAAAGGATTCCGGTCCGATATCGATGAGATCGAAAACTTGCTTAATGCATGATATAGGGGTTGTTCTTATTTCCCTATTTATCCTCTTTGCCGGATGCGCTTCATCGGGTAATCCCGAAGGAATAAAGATCGCGGTTATTACCGATATTCATTTTCTTGACACATTACTTGTTTCTGAGGGAGACGCCCTTTCCGCATACGAACAGGCAACAGGTAGGGGTATAAACGATTTACATGAGGTATTGGAGAAGGTTCTGGCCGACTTGGAAACGGAAGCGCCGGAGTGGTTATTGGTGACGGGAGATATCACGAACCATGGAGAGAAACAGAGCCATCTCGGTTTTATTGAGAAACTTAGGACATTACAAAACCGGGGAACCCGTATTTTAGTTATACCGGGAAATCATGATATCAATATTCCTGATGCAAAAGCCTATAGGGGAGATAAGGCTGTGCCGGCAGAGACAATTTCTAAAGAAGAATTTGCTGAATTATATGCCCAATTCGGTTATGCTGATGCGCTGAAAAGAGATGAACATTCATTGAGTTACCTGGCTGCGATCAATGAATCTGTATGGCTCCTTTGTTTTGATACTAACCGGTATGAAGAGCATACGACAAGTTCAATCACTGCCGGGCGTATTTTGCCTGCGACAATGGAATGGGCACTGGATATCCTACATGAGGCAAAAGAGAAAGGAGTTACTGTATTGGGGATGATGCACCACGGTCTTGTGGAGCATATGCCCTATCAATCCACTTTTTTTTCGCAATACCTTATTGATGAGTGGCAGAAGAATGCCGATCTCCTTGCCGATGCGGGGTTAAAAGTGGTTTTTACCGGACATTTTCATGCCAATGATATTACTATGCGAACTTCGTCTGCCGGAAACGCTATTTATGATGTGGAGACTGCTTCATTGGCACACTACCCCTTTGCTTACCGAATAATGACATTGACCGATGACGGTCTTTCGATAGATAGCCGTTTCGTGACCTCCATTCCCGGTAATCCCGATTTGACGGAGATATACAAGGATAAACTGGATTCCATGACACGGCGGGTGGCGACCAGGCGCATCGAGGGACTGGGAATACCTATGTCTGCGGAGACGCTCAAAGCGCTTACCGATGTAATTGTAAAGTTGAATTTGATGCATGTCAAAGGCGATGAAAAGCCGGATCTGGCGATGAAAATGGCGATCCGTCTCTTTGCCGATCAGTTGGGAAGTGAGGCGAATCCGGAGTCGTTTACATTCGATTTTCCACCGGAAGATAACCGGGTGATGATACCGTTGTGGTGATAACTGGGAGAGAGGGCTAGTCGTCAAGATTGACAAATCAAAGTATAGAAAGTATAGGAAGTCGAGAAGTGGAATGAAACAATCTAATCCCTTATTGAACTGTCTGGAGGAGGGGCGTCTGGAGGCAGGATGTGATGAAGCCGGGCGGGGTTGCCTGGCCGGTTCTGTTTTTGCTGCAGCAGTAATCCTCCCTGATAATTTTCAATGTGAAGGATTGAATGACTCCAAACAACTTTCTGAAAAGGAACGCTCACAATTGAAGTTGATTATTGAAGAGAAAGCACT
Source organism: Proteiniphilum sp. UBA5384 (assembly GCF_002410825.1). GTDB lineage: Bacteria > Bacteroidota > Bacteroidia > Bacteroidales > Dysgonomonadaceae > Proteiniphilum. Next base: position 40,163 of record NZ_DHOS01000005.1, read on the forward strand.
TTGTTATGCAGTGGCGAGCTGCTCACCCGAAGAGATTGATGAGATCAATATCCTGTGGGCTTCGGTAAAGGCTATGCATCGTGCTTTGTCTCGCCTCCCCATATCCCCTGAACATATTTTGGTAGATGGCAACCGTTTCCGTCCTTTTAGAAATATTTCACATACTTGTGTGGTCAAGGGTGATACGAAATACCAGTCTATCGCAGCTGCTTCCATCCTTGCAAAGACATATCGCGATGAATATATGCGGCAACTCCATGAAATTTACCCGGCATATAATTGGGATCATAATAAAGGATATCCTACCAAAGTACATCGGCAGGCGATCTCCCATTTCGGTATCACACCTTATCATCGGAAGAGTTTTCATCTTACAGAACAACAACTTGGAATTGATTGGGATAGAATTGACTGACGAGCTTAAATGTAATTTTCCATGATGACTTGTAAACAAAAATAAAAAAAGGTTGTTGTAGTAATATCCGGGGTAATATAAAACACCCCGAAGAGTAACATTTTTGTAGAATCACTAAAACTTTAAGAAATGAAAAAAATTTTGTTTAGTACTTTATTAGTTTTTGTCTGTTCCGTGGGAGTGGCTACTGCCCAACTTCAGAAAGGAAGCACTCTGGTAGGAGGAGGTATCGCCGATCTGAATTTAGGGTTGGGGGATGACGATGTGTTCAGTATTACCCTGACACCCCGAGTAGGTTATTTTATTCAGGATAATGTGGCCATTGGTGGTAAGGTAGGTCTGAATTATACGGCTCAACCCGGCGAAGATGCGTATGCCTACAATATAAATGCGTTTGGTCGCTATTATTTTGGTGAAAATGAATTTAACACCTTATTGAAGCAAGGCCGTTGGTTTTTGGAAGCCGGAGCGGGAATTGGTGGAGCAAGAGGGGCTGATATAGGCTTTAATATAAATTTCGGCCCGGGTTATGCTTATTTCCTGACAGATAACATCGCTGTGGAAGGTCTGCTACTTTATAATGGTACATTCGGGAGTGGCAGCTCTAACGGACTGTCTTTGAATGTTGGATTCCAGATATATTTTCCCAGTTCAATGTATAAAAGTTTGAAATAAGAGTCTGATATAATATCAACTGACCCCCGTAAGTCAAAAAACTTACGGGGGTTTCCATTTTTCACCCTTTCTCCTCAGTCACCTTTCCACTTACGGACCCAGTCGCCAAGCGTCCCCCTGTTTCCCGGTCCACCAGTTTTAGACAAGTCACTCAACCTCTCAGCCATTTAGGCACTCGGTCCCTTAGGCACATTCTTCATGCTCAACTGTATTCGTTTGCGTTCCAAATCGACAGACAATACCCTGACCTTTACATGCTGGTGAAGTGATACCACGTCAATAGGGTTAGAAACAAAATGGTCGGCTAATTCCGAAATGTGCACTAATCCGTTTTCCTTGATACCCACATCCACGAAACAACCGAAATTGGTGATGTTGGTTACGATACCGGGTAGCGTTATCCCTTCTTTCAAGTCGTTGATGGTGCGGATATTGGGATCAAATTCCAGTACTTGTACTTGTGTTCGTGGATCCCGCCCCGGCTTTTCCAGTTCCTGCAATATATCTTTCAGCGTTTCATCACCTACGGTTTCTGTTTTATAACGGTTGATATCGATGGTTTCAATCAGTGGTTTGTTGCGGATTAACTCTTTTATCGTGCATTGCAAGTCTTTGGCCATCCTTTCCGCGATAGTGTAACTCTCTGGATGTACGCCGGAGTTGTCGAGTGGGTTTTCCGCATCGGGAATGCGGAGAAATCCGGCGCATTGCTCAAAAGCCTTATCTCCCAGTCTCGGTACTTTCCTGAGTTCCTTGCGTGAATGGAACGGTCCGTGTTCCGCACGATAGTTTACGATGTTCTGGGCCAGTGATTCTCCTAAACCCGATACATAGGTAAGCAGGTGCTTGCTGGCTGTGTTGACGTTCACTCCTACGAGATTCACGCAGTTCTCTACTGTCTGATCGAGTGAGCGTTTCAGCTTTGTTTGGTCCACGTCGTGTTGATACTGGCCTACGCCAATCGATTTTGGATCGATTTTTACCAACTCGGCAAGTGGGTCACTCAGTCGCCGTCCGATCGAAACTGCACCGCGCACCGTCACGTCATACTCGGGAAACTCTTCACGGGCAATTTTCGAAGCGGAATATACAGAGGCTCCGCTTTCGCTTACCACAAATACTTTCACCTCTTTTTCATACCGCAGGTTAGTGATAAAACGTTCGGTTTCACGGCTGGCCGTACCATTCCCAATGGCAATAGCATCAATTCTGTAGGTGGAAACCATTTTCACCACCTTATTCGCCGATTTGGATGTCTCATTTTGCGGTGGATGAGGGTAGATCGTTTCGTTATGGAGTAGATTTCCCTGTTCGTCTAAACAGACTAACTTACAGCCGGTTCGGTAACCCGGATCGACGCCCAGGATGCGTTTCTGTCCCAATGGCGGTGCAAGCAGCAACTGCCGCAGGTTTTCTGCAAACACACCGATAGCTGCTTCATCGGCCCGTTCTTTGGAGAGGTTGGCGAATTCCGTCTCAATAGAAGGTTTTAGCAAGCGTTTATAGCTGTCAGTCACCGCATCTTCCACCTGATCTCCTGCTTCATTGTCGCTCTTGGCATAACGGGGTACCAGCCGGTCAAGGCATTTTTCGTCATCGGGAGAAATGGAAACACGAAGAAATCCTTCTGCTTCTCCACGGCGAATCGCCAGGAGCCGGTGTGACGGGCAACGTGACAACGGCGCGGAAAAATCGAAATAATCCCGGTACTTTTCCCCCTCCTCCTCTTTTGCTTTTACTACCTTTGAAGTGATTATCGCTTCACGGGCGAATATATTTCGTACCAACTGACGGGCATTGGTATCTTCGCTCACCCATTCGGCAATAATATCACGTGCTCCTTTAAGTGCCGCTTCCGCATCAGGTACATTTTCATTGAGGAACTGTGTCGCTTTTGCTTCTGTAGAACCGCTATGCTGCGCCATCAACCATTTGGAGAGCGGCTCCAGACCGTTTTTACGGGCAATTTCGGCACGGGTCTGCCGTTTCGGTTTATAAGGCAGGTAGATATCTTCCAATGTTGTGCTATCCCAGCATTCAGTGATTTGCTGTTCGAGTCCGGGAGTCAGTTTCTCCTGTTCCGAAATCGATTTCAATATATATTCTTTGCGCTTTTCGAGTTCTATGTACTTCTCATGTAATTCTTTGATATTACCGATCTTCACTTCGTCCAGTCCCCCGGTCACTTCCTTGCGGTAGCGGCTGATAAAAGGGATAGTAGCACCTTCTTCAAGCAATTTGATGCTATTCTCCACATTTTTGAGGGGGATATTCAATGATTTGGCAATGAGTGTATGAATGACTGACATCTTTATAAGGATTTATATGTGGTACAAAAATACAAGAAATTTCTCTATCTTTACCTCTCTAAACGATGACAACATGGCGAAACTGAAATCTGTATATTTTTGTTCCAACTGTGGCTATGAATCACCCAAGTGGATGGGGAAATGCCCTGCTTGCGGTGAATGGTCCACTTTTGTGGAAGAACTGGTGCGCAAGGATACCGCTTCGAAGCAGGAAGATTCCCGCTCTTTTGGGGAAAGGAAAAGTGTGCCGTTGACACTGGACGAGATCAAGGCCGATGAATTACCCCGGATAGATATGAACGATGGCGAGTTGAACCGTGTGCTGGGAGGAGGATTGGTTCCTGCCTCGGTCGTGCTGGTCGGAGGGGAACCGGGTATAGGAAAATCTACGCTGGTATTGCAGACTATTTTGAAATTAACGGATATCAAATCGCTGTATGTGTCGGGAGAGGAGAGTGCCGGACAATTGAAGCTGCGTGCTGACAGGATCGGCATACGGAATGATCACTGTCTGATCCTTTGCGAGACCAATCTCGATGAGATTCTTAAGCATGTGAAAAAAGTGTCGCCTCAGCTGTTGATTATTGACTCGGTGCAGACCATATACAGCGAGGCGTTGGAGTCGTCTCCCGGAAGTATTTCACAGGTGCGTGAATGTGCCGCACTGTTGCTTAAATTTGCCAAGCAATCGGGTACTCCCGTATTATTAATTGGACATATTACCAAAGAAGGAAGCATCGCCGGACCGAAAATTCTGGAACATATGGTGGATGCCGTGTTACAATTTGAAGGTGACCAGCACTATTTGTACCGTATCCTCCGAGGGGTCAAGAACCGGTTTGGCAGCACCGCCGAGTTGGCTATTTACGAAATGAATCAGTCGGGGTTGCGGGAGGTGAGCAATCCGTCCGAGCTGCTGTTAACCCAAAACCATGACGGTTTGAGTGGTGTGGCTATTGCCGCGGCTGTGGAGGGTGTTCGTCCTTTCCTTATCGAAACCCAGGCGTTGGTCAGTACCGCTGCCTATGGCACACCCCAGCGTTCCGCCACCGGGTTTGATATCCGGCGGATGAATATGTTGTTGGCAGTGCTGGAAAAGCGTGCCGGATTTAAGCTAGCCCAAAAAGATGTCTTTTTAAATATCGCCGGTGGTTTGCGGGTGAGTGATCCCGGTATGGATCTTGCCGTGATCAGTGCCGTACTTTCATCGAGCCTTGATATGACGATTGAAAATGACATCTGTCTCTGTGGGGAAGTAGGATTGTCGGGAGAGATACGGCCTGTGCATCGTATTGAGCAGCGTATCCAGGAAGCCGAAAAACTGGGCTTTTCCCGTATTCTTATCCCTTTCAATAATCTGAAAGGATTTAATAAGAAGACCAGAATTGATGTTCAACAGGTGAAAAGGGTGAGTGATGCTTTCAGACTTTTGTTCTCATGAGAAAGCGGATTGGCAAAGAAAGATAGATCGGAAGAAAGATGGATCGGGAAAATAGAAAAAGAGAAATGGCTTTTTTAAATCAAAAAAATATTTTATCTTTGCAACCTAATTTAGGCTTTTGGTACCTTGGCCGAGTGGTTAGGCGCCGGTCTGCAAAACCGTCGACGGCGGTTCGAATCCGCCAGGTACCTCGTGTGATGCTCCGAAATTGTTGATTATAAGCAGTTTCGGAGTTTTTTTCTTATTTTTGTGGTTAGAATTAAATCACAAAAAAATATCTTTCTATGCAAAATATAAACGCCAATGGGACATCTACCCGATTTTATCGGTGATCTGGCACTGATCCTGATTACCGCCAGCATAGCAACAATAATTTTTAAATGGTTAAAACAACCGATTGTATTAGGATATATCGTTGCGGGCCTTCTGGCTGGTCCTTATATATCATGGCTCCCCACCGTGGCGGATATGGGGAATGTGTCGGTTTGGGCAGATATCGGTGTTATCTTTCTTTTGTTCGGTTTGGGCCTCGAATTCAGCTTCAAGAAATTGATCGATGTGGGGGGAACGGCTTCTATTGCCACACTGATCAATATGGGCTCGATGATTGTCATCGGTTATTTTATCGGGCAGCTATTGGGGTGGTCTACGATGGACAGTATCTTCTTGGGAGGAATGCTTTCAATGTCGTCTACGACGATTATTATCAAGGCGTTCAACGATATGGGATTGCAGAAAAAGAAGTTTGCGAGCATTGTGTTTGGCATGTTGATTGTGGAAGATATCGCCGCAATAGTGATGATGGCGTTGCTTTCCACCGTGGCTATAAGCCAGCATTTTGAAGGTGTAGAGATGATCAACAGCGTGTTGAAACTACTCTTTTTTATTCTTATCTGGTTTGTTGTGGGAATTTATGTTGTTCCTACCTTATTGAAGAAATTGAAACGATACCTGAACGATGAAACCTTGTTGATTGTTTCGGTGGGGCTTGCTTTGGGGATGGTACTGTTTGCCGTACATGTTGGTTTTTCTCCAGCTTTGGGTGCTTTCATCATGGGCTCCATTCTGGCAGAAACCGTTGAGGCAAAGCGTATTGAACACCTGGTGGAGCCGCTCAGGAACCTTTTCGGTGCTGTCTTCTTTGTCTCTGTGGGGATGATGATCAACCCTCGGGTAATCATTGATCATGTTGACCTGATCCTCCTGTTTACGGGTGTGGTATTGGTCGGTCGCATCGTTTTTGCCACGCTGGGTGTAATGGCATCGGGGCAAAGTTTAAGAGTATCTATCAATGCGGGGTTCAGTCTGGCGCAGATCGGAGAGTTTTCCTTTATTATCGCAACACTTGGCATGACGCTCGGGGTAATCAGTGACATGCTATATCCCATTATCGTGGCTGTATCTGTGATCACCACCTTTACCACTCCTTACTGTATCCAGATTGCTGATCCCGTATCTGCTTTTATAGAAAAAAAGATTCCTAAAAAGTGGAATAGAATTGTTACCGGTTATGCGGCAACCAGCTATAAGGCCGTAAATAAGCAGAGCGATTGGAATCGTTTGTTGAAGAGTGTCTTGACCTATACAGCCATCCATTTCACGCTTTCTATTGCGGTTTTATTGCTGTTCAGGAACTTTGTCACTCCTTTCATCATGTTGCATGTGCCGGACACGTTGGGGCGTATTTTATCGGCTTTTGCCACGCTGTTGGTTATGTCTCCTTTTATACAGGCCATAGTGATTGGTAGAACACAGACACCGGAATTCAAGAAAGTGTGGAATCATGAACGGGCTATCAACCGGGGAGCAATTATCTCATTAACGGCGGTTCGGGTGGTGCTGGCGACGGTTCTTGTGTTAATGGTACTTATTCCCTTGTTCCCGAGATTGGCCGTGCTGATGGTGGTGATTGCCCTGAATATTGTCACGTTCGTCATCTTCTCTCAGGGATTAAGGAAGCAATCGCATGAAATGGAGAGTCATTTTCTCAGGAATTTCAATGAGAAGCAGAAATATGAAGAAGATAAATCGGTCATCTTACCGACAGTCGCCAATGATTTGCTGAATAAGAATATCCATATTGAAGAATTTGAAGTATCTCAATTATCCCCCAGTGCGGGGAAAACGCTTCGAGAACTTGATTTCCGTGAAAAGACAGGAGTCAATATCGTAGCTATCCTCCGGGGCAACAAGAAGATTAATATTCCTGCGCCGGACCAGAGAATCTTCCCATTCGACCGGATCGTGGTAGCGGGATCTGACAATGAAATTCAGGCTTTCTTTCAACTTCTGGAAGAAAGAAACAGTTGGGTTGACAAAAAGGAGGATACAGACGGAGACCATCATATCAGTGTTTCACAGTATATTATCGACTCCAATTCCTCATTATTGGGAAAAACCATTGGCAATTCCGGCATACGCGAAAAAACAGAGTGCATGATTATTGGCATCGATCGCGAAGGCGAGTCGGAAACTAAACTTATACCCTCTTTTATGTTCGAATCCGGGGATATCCTTTGGTTGGCCGGTGAAAAAAATAAATTAAACGATTTCGAAGAAAATATTAAATAGAGGTGTCATCATCAAAAGTTCTATTATTGCCGGTCATTTTCTCTTTTTTAAAAGCATCGGCTACTTTGTCGAAATTCTCTTTCCATGCACCGCATACCGACCCCAAGAAATTGGTCGCGCTCTCTCGTACCACATCCCATTTGGAATCGGCTACCTGTTCATACTCGTAGAGTTTGGAGGAAAGATTATCTTTCATCTCTTTCAGTTTTTCCAGCCGCTCACTATATTCTTCTTTCGCATCATCTGCAATTTCTCCCGCCTTATCTTCCAGTTTGGTGATATAATCGGCTAATTCATTTATTAGACCGATTGTTTTTTGTTTGAATTCTTCTTTTTTCATTGTAGGACATATTTTATATTCAACATTTTCTTAATAAACAGATGACAAATGAATTGGTTTATGGAAAAATAAAAAATCTTATCTTTGTAACTTAATTGAAGTAACAAATGTTGAATATAGTAATTTTTGGAGCTCCCGGGTCGGGAAAAGGAACGCAAAGCGCTAAATTAGTTGAGGAATATCACCTTAAACACCTCTCCACGGGAGATATATTGCGCGAAGAGATCAAAGCTGGCACAGAATTAGGAAAGCTGGCAGATTCATATATGTCGAAAGGACATCTGGTTCCTGATGGGTTAGTGATTGATATACTTGATAGCCTGATCGGCAAGCATGCCAATGCTAAAGGCTTCATTTTTGATGGATTTCCCCGGACCCTTGCACAGGGAGAGGCGCTAAGCAAGATGCTGGAAAAGCATGGTGAGGACATAGATGTTGTCCTTAGTCTGGAAGTGGATGAAGAAGAATTGATCGACCGTCTGTTGAAACGGGGTCAGATTTCCGGCAGGAAAGATGACAACCGGGAGACTATTGAATCGAGGTTGAAGGTTTACCATACGCAGACAGAGCCGCTCAAGGATTTTTATCGTAGACGCGGCATACTCAAAAATATAGAAGGGATTGGTTCTATCGATGAGATTTTTAACTCTATCGAAAAAGAGATCGACCGGATAGAAAAATAAAATGGCAGAAACAAATTTTGTAGATTACGTAAAGATTTTCTGTAGATCAGGAAAGGGTGGACGCGGTTCTGCTCATCTGAGAAGGGAAAAATATATTCCGAAAGGTGGTCCCGACGGAGGTGACGGAGGTGATGGCGGAAGTATTATTCTCCGGGGCAATCGTAACTACTGGACATTGCTCCACTTGCGTTATCAGCGGCATATTTTTGCAGGACATGGTGAAGGTGGAGGAAAAGCCCAGCGGTCGGGGAAAAAAGGAGAAAGCAAAGTGATTGAAGTCCCCTGTGGCACCGTGGCTTATGATGCTCATACCGGAGAGTATTTATGTGATATCACCGATGATGGACAGGAAGTAGTGTTGTTGAAGGGAGGCCGGGGTGGCCAAGGCAATGTCCATTTTAAGTCTGCGACCAACCAGACCCCTCGATACGCTCAACCCGGAGAGCCTTATGAAGAACGATGGGTAGTCCTTGAGTTGAAGTTGCTGGCGGATGTTGGATTGGTCGGTTTTCCGAACGCCGGGAAGTCTACCCTGCTTTCTGTAGTGTCGGCTGCCAAACCAAAGATTGCCAATTATCCTTTTACCACTCTCAAGCCCAATTTGGGTATTGTGGAATACAGGGAGGGAAAATCGTTTGTGATGGCCGATATTCCTGGAATTATTGAAGGAGCCAGTGAAGGGCGGGGCCTTGGCTTACGGTTTCTCCGGCATATAGAACGTAATTCTTTACTGCTTTTCGTGATTCCTGCCGATGCGGACGATATAGAGAAGGAGTATAATATTTTGTTGAATGAATTGACGCAATATAATCCGGAGTTATTGCATAAGACTCATCTGTTGGCAATTTCCAAGGCGGATATGCTGGATGAGGAATTAATGCATGAAATTTCTCTTGATCTGCCGGATATTCCTTATTTGTTTATCTCTTCTATTACGGAATATGGAATTCATGCACTGAAAGATTTGCTTTGGCGGGAACTCAATTCGGATAATTATGTGCCGATATCGACTTCACGTAATGCGCTGGTCCATAGAAATCTCGATCTTTCCGGACTTGAATTTGAACCGGAGGAAGATTTTCCGGTAGATGATTCCGGTTCCGATGATGAGATGGAAGAAGAGGACAATTACTATGAAGATGATTTTTAATATTTAGCAATGACCCCCCACCCCCAATATGATAATCTGCTTCTCTTCGATCTGTTCGAAAAAGAAGAGAATATTGTCCATTTCACTACTACCCGCGAAGGGGGGGTGAGCCACGGGGCTTTTTCCTCTTTTAATATGGGGAATTTTTCGGATGATAATCCATTGTATATCCGGGAAAATCGGGAAATATTAGCCCGAATGTTCTACATGGATATTAGCCGTTTCATTGTTCCCCATCAGACACATGGAGCAAATGTCCTGACAATTGACAGGGAATTCCTTGCCCTTGACAGTGCAACCGCCATTGAAACATTGTATGGGGTTGATGCCACCATATCCGCTGAAAAAGGTATTTTTTTGTGCGTGACCACTGCCGACTGTGTGCCTATTATCCTATATGATTCTCAAAAGGAGGTAATTTCGGCTATTCATGCAGGTTGGAGAGGAACAGTGGGACGTATCGTAGAAAAAACCATTGACAGGATGAAACAACAGTTTGGCTCTTCTCCTATTGATATAACTGCCGGCATTGGGCCAGCCATAGATATGTCGCATTATGAGGTGGGAGAGGACGTAACAAGACGATTTCAGGAGGAAGGGTTCGATCTTTCGGATACTACCCTCTTTCTTAAAAAAATGGCGTCATCCAAATTTTATCTTGATCTGAAGGAAATTAACAAGCGAGAGTTGATGCGGTTAGGGATTCCTGAATCCCATATCGAAAAAAGCGCATTCTGTACCTTTGAAAAGGAAGATCTTTTTTTTTCCGCGCGCCGGCAAACAGTGCATTCCGGTAGGATGCTAACAGGTATTATGATGAATAGATAAAAAAGAGGGAGTGAATTTTTTTGTATTCACTCCCTCGATACCAGTTGACAAATTTGATTTTTTAATAACGTGCACTTACCACATCCCAATCTATAATCTTCCAAATTTCTTTTAGATGATCGGCGCGGCGGTTCTGATAATCAAGATAGTAAGAGTGTTCCCATACATCAAAACCTAAGATTGGAACTAAACCACTTGTAATGGGATTGCCGGCATTGCTTTCCTTTAAAATAGAAAGTTTACCATCCCGGTCCTTTGCCAACCATACCCATCCTGACCCGAATACGGCTACTCCAGCTGCATTGAATTCTTCTTTGAACTTGTCGAATGAACCAAACTGGGCATTGATGGCTTCAGCCAATTTACCTTTGGGCTCACCACCCCCATCTTTCTTGAAAGAGGTAAAATATATGTTATGGTTGAGGATTTGTCCTGCATTATTAAAGATAGCTCCATCGCTTTCTTTTACCACTGTTTCAAGATCGGCATTTTCAAATTTGGTGCCCACTACGAGTTTATTCAGATTGTCCACATAGGCCTGGTGGTGTTTGCCATAGTGAAGTTCTACTGTTTGTTTACTGATAACCGGCTCTAAAGCATCGGTTGCGTAAGGTAATGCTACTTTTTCGAATTTCATATTTACATTGTTTTTAGAATTGTTATTTTCACTGTTTTTCGCATTGGAATTATTGCAGCTGATCACTGATAACGCGAATAATCCTGTCAATAAGTAATAATGAATTGTTTTCATACGACTAATTTATTTTCCTGTCGGTCTAAATACCTGAAATAATTAATTTAATGATCATTATCACATCACTACATTATCATATCATTAAATCAACTTATTGTCTGCTTATAACGAAAACAATCCTTGAAATGTTCGACAGGAGTAAGGTCTATTGGTGTTAATTTAGATAAAAGAGGATATTAAAAAAAGATAGCCTGACTTCTAATAGTCAGGCTATCAAGTGTATTGAGGGGCTTTATAGGTTCTTTCTATTCCCCGTTGCCTTTATTTATTCATCTCCGGGTCGACAGTCTTGCTATTTTCCTCCTTCTTCTCTTTTTCATCTTTCCGCTGAGAATCGGTTCCCATCTTTTCATCGGTATCGATAAATACATGGTCTCCCGAACCGTGAGGTTTGGAGGGGAGAGGTATGCTTGTTGCAGACTCTTTTTCATTCTCCAATATCTCTTGAGAGCGTGATATCCAAAGACGTTTCCCGAATATATTTTCCAGATCGTCGGAATAGATAATCTCTCTTTCCAGAAGAATATTTGCCAATTTGTTATGTCCTTCAGCCTTGTCGGTAAGGATCTGTTTTGCCCTTTCATATTGCTGATTGATCATTGCCTTCACTTCACTGTCGATCAGTTGGGCCGTTTCATCACTGTAGGGTTTTGAAAAAGTATATTCCTGCCCGGACGAATCGTAATAACTCAGATTGGGCAGTTTTTCACTCATACCCATATAGGTAATCATGGCGTATGCCTGCTTGGTTACCCGTTCCAGATCGTTCATCGCACCCGAGGAGATCGATCCAATGAATAATTCTTCGGCAGCTCTGCCCCCCAATAGGGCGCACATCTCATCAAGCATTTGTTCCTTGGTGGTGATTTGCCTCTCTTCGGGTAAGTACCATGCGGCACCTAATGCTTTTCCCCGAGGTACAATGGTTACCTTCACCAACGGATTGGCATGTTCCAGAAACCAACTCAGGGTGGCGTGTCCTGCTTCGTGGATGGCGATGGCTTTCTTCTCGTTCTGGGTGATAATCTTATTCTTCTTTTCCAATCCACCCACGATGCGGTCGACAGCATTCATGAAGTCCTCCTTCTCCACGAATTTCTTTTTATTTCGTGCAGCAATGAGAGCGGCTTCATTACAGACATTGGCGATATCGGCACCTGAGAAGCCGGGTGTTTGCCGGGCGAGGAATTCCACATCTACCGATTCGTCTATCTTGATGGGACGAAGATGTACTTTGAATATCTCTTTGCGGTCATTCAGGTCGGGAAGTTCTACATATATCTGCCTGTCGAAACGGCCTGCACGCATCAGTGCTTTATCCAGCACGTCGGCACGGTTGGTAGCCGCAAGAATGATCACACCACTGTTCGACCCGAAGCCGTCCATCTCGGTGAGGAGCTGGTTCAGGGTGTTTTCCCTCTCATCATTAGAACCAAAATTGGTGTTCTTTCCACGGGCCCGGCCCACAGCATCGATTTCGTCGATAAATACGATACAGGGAGCTTTCTCTTTGGCCTGTCGGAAAAGATCCCTTACACGGGATGCGCCCACACCCACAAACATCTCCACGAAATCCGATCCGGAGATAGAAAAGAAGGGTACATTGGCTTCACCTGCCACCGCTTTTGCCAATAGTGTCTTACCCGTTCCGGGAGGACCTACGAGAAGTGCCCCTTTAGGGATTTTCCCTCCCAAGTTGGTATAATTATTGGGGTTTTTCAGGAATTCTACAATTTCCTGTACCTCTTCTTTGGCTTCGGAAAGGCCGGCTACATCTTTGAAAGTTACTTTTTGGCTGGAATCCTTATCGAAGAGTTGGGCTTTCGATTTTCCTACATTGAAAACACCTCCACCTCCACCACCGGCACCGCCTTGCATCCTGCGCATCATCCATACCCAGAATATAATTAGGAGGAGGAAGGGTGCAAAAGTGAGTAATATTCCCCATAGTTCCGACGATGTGTCGAAACGCACTTCAATATCGTAATTCCTTTCCGCTTTTACCTTATCGATAAATTCTGATATGGCGTCAGTAGAAGGGACTTTTACTACTATCAAAGGTAGTTTGGTGACCTTATTGGCATCTTCCCCAAAAACATAGGGCACAGACTCTTCCCGCACAATTGCTTCAGCAGTCTCTTTGTTGCTGTACACCACCACGCTCTTCACGCGGTTATCCCGTACATATTGTTGAAATTCCGACCATTTCACCTCTTTGACACCAGCGTCTTGGCCAAAAAACCACATTCCCATGAGCATCGCCAAAACAATGGCATAAATCCAGTAGGGGTTGAACGGCCTTTTGGGGTTATTCCCCCCCATCTTTGGTCGTAGGGTCGGTTGTTTATCCTGTTTATTGTCTTTATTTGTCTTGTTCATTTGCTGACTCTATATATCGTCTGAATTATTGTAACAATTTTTGGAAGAATAAGTTTTTAGTCTATAGAAGGTATATGTTCTATCCGGGCATCTTCCCAAAGATTATCGAGATTGTAAAAACTGCGCAGTTCGGGTAGGAATATATGCACAATGATGTTGCCGTAATCCATGCCTATCCATTCGGCCTTTTGTTGTCCATGTATGCGGATAGGATTTTCCCCCGTGTTTTTCTTTACGATTTCATCTATTGAATCTGCCAATGCAGATACTTGTGTGGGTGTATTGCCTTCACAAATAACAAAATAATCGCAGAGGGTGCCTGATATGCCCTTTAATTGAATAGTGCTGATATTTTTTCCTTTCTTTTCCTGAATTCCTTCAATAATACTTTGTAAAAGTGCGTTTTTTTCTGTCATTCTTTATTTTAAGTGAGTTCATCATACAAAGATAGGTTCTTTTTTCAAAATAAAATCCAAATAAATATGAAAAGTGGAAAGTAAGGGTTGATCCCGATGAATCGGAACAGGGAGTGATGATTGGATGGTTTTGGGGAGACTGGGAGCCGGGGAGATCTGTAATGCAGGTAGGGTAGGGAAAATAAAACCCCGTCTTTATGGGACAGGGTTCTACTTTATCCTGAAACATATCTTCCCTGCTTGATATCAATTACAATGTTTTTAGTTGCAGGTTCCTCCAAAGTACTTTGATGCCACCTCCGTCGTGGATTTGCAATGCGATACGTCCTTGTGCCTTGCCAATCTTTTCATCGGTCAGGTCAACCATCTCTTCACCGTTGAGCCAGGTTTTTACGTTATCGCCTTGTACCAGGATACGCATTGTATTCCAGTCTCCTTCTTTTAATATCTCTTCTTTTTCGTCGGGGATCTGTACTAACCATCCACGTCCGTAAGACTCATAGATTCCCCCGGTGTCATGACCTTTAGGAGCTACTTCCACTTGCCATCCATTGACAATGGCACCCGGTTCAACGAATGAACGGATAAATACTCCGGAATTACCATCAGCTTCCTGTTTGAACTCAACCGTCAGGTCGAAATCATCGTAATATTCGCGTGTGCCAAGGTAACCATACTGCTTGTCAGGACCGCTTTCACATACCAGAAGCCCATCCTGCACATACCATTTTTCAGTGCCGTATACTTCCCAGCCGTGTAAATCTGATCCGTTGAATAAGCTGATTTCTTTGGTCTTCCGGGGTAATTCCTTAATCTTCACATTACGGAACCATGCAGCTGAACCATGGTCCTGAAGGCAGATTACACCTTTATGTGCCAATCCGTACTCGGGAGCATTTTCCCATTTACCGCTGTGTTTGCGCGTAAACCAATCTTCGGTCCATGCTTCAAATTCAATCACCTTTTCACTGTTCAGCCAGTGTTCTACATGTCCATTGTCAAAAACGATTTTCGAAGTATTCCATTCGCCTGCCGGTTTAATGGAGGTCTTTGCCGGATCAGTGGTATGCATGGCATAGTCGGCTCCCGTTTTTTGCCACTCTTCCAGTGGTTCGGGAAATCCGAGGTCATCTATCAGTTGATACTCTGGTCCTGTCACGTAAGGGACGGCGAATTTCGGATGTTCCACTACGTGGTATAACACCCCGCTATTGCCACCATCTGCGATTTTCCAATCCCATACCAATTCGAAATTTTCATACGTTTTTTCGGTAACGATGTAACCGTGTTCATCGGCGCCTTCGCCTCTGGCCTGAATCATGCCATCTTCGGCAAACCAGGGAGCGGTCAGTGCTTCCCCATTGTAATCACGCCATCCGTTTAATGTGGTACCGTCGAACAAAAGCTCCCATCCGTCGGCAATTTCCTGTTGCGTCAGCGTGTTGTGCTTTGCTCCTGTGGTGCAGCCTGCCATCAGAATAGGCATAACCATTACAGTTGATAATAAAATAAATTTAGAATTCATCACGTTTTCTTTAAAGGATTAAATTTTATATTGGGATAAATTTAAGTACAAAGTTAAAAAAATAGTATGAATATAAAAGCATTTCCATCATTTCATACACTTTTGTTTCCCTCTTTCTTTTTTATGAGGAAAAATGCAGAAGAATCTTTCAATTTTAAACAATGCTTTGCCAAATTCGTTTTATATTCGCAGTTTAATAGATAAATTGACTCGATTGTGGATTTTATTGATTTAGCGGTAGAGAAAGGAATTGACAGTCTTTCGTTCGTAGCGACGGTCGGATTTTTTGATGGTGTGCATATTGGACACAGGCATTTGATTGATCAAGTAAAAAGAGAAGCTGAACGACGGGGTTTGCCCTCCGCGGTGATTACTTTCCCGGTACATCCGCGTAAAGTGCTGCAAAAAGATTATCAACCTGCTCTTTTATGCGGGTTTGATGAGAAAGTGGAACAACTGGCTTTGACCGGTATCGATTATTGTATAAGTATTCCTTTTACCGTAGAGCTTTCACAACTGTCCGCCAAGGAATTCATGCAAAAGGTGTTGAAAGAGCAACTGCATGTTGATACATTACTGGTAGGGTATGACCATCGTTTCGGACGCAACAGGGAAGACGGTTTTTCCGAATACTGCCGTTACGGAAAAGAGCTGGGAATAGATGTAGTCCTCGCAAGCCAATTTCGGTTAGACAATAAAGAGGTTAGTTCTTCACAAATACGCCGGTTTTTAAAGGCGGGCAGGATAAAAGAGGCCAACGGGTTGTTGTCCTATCATTACAGGTTATCAGGTAAGATTGTGGAGGGTTACCAGGTAGGACGCACGATTGGTTTTCCCACTGCCAACATGCAGGTCTGGGAACGCTATAAGGTAGTGCCGGAATTAGGTGTTTATGCTGTGATAGTGTATTTACAGGATCTTGCCTATACCGGGATGTTGTATATAGGGCGGCGACCCACCTTGCATTCAGATAATGAGGTAAGTGTGGAGGTCAATATTTTTGATTTTGATGGCAATTTATATAATCAATCGATATGTGTGGAATTTATCGATTTTATCCGTCCCGACCGTAAGTTTGCTTCCAAAGAGGAACTGGTGGCGCAGATACACCAAGATAGGAGATCTGTAAAACAACGGCTTATGGAGTCGGAATATTGACTTTATTTAATTCCTAATATATTCTTCTTTCATTCAACGCCTTCTGATATGCCGCTGCATTACGAGCATGTTCAGCATGGGTAGTCGCAAAATTATGGCGTCCGGAAAGGTCATCTTTGGCACACATAAACAAATAATTATGCTGCTGTGGTGATAAAGTGGCATCTATAGCTTGTATGGATGGAATTCGGATGGGTCCCGGCGGCACCCCGTCGTTTTTATAAGTGTTATAAGGGGATTCCACTTCGAGATGCCTGTATAGGATACGACGCAATGAAAAATCCCCGACTGCAAATTTGACTGTCGGGTCTGCTTCCAGCCGCATACCCCTGTTTAGCCGGTTCAAGTATAATCCTGCCACAATAGGGTATTCGTCTGCATATGTAGCCTCTTCTTCCACGATGGAGGCAAGGGTAGAGACCTGTATCGGTGTAAGACCGATTCTTCGTGCTTTCTCCATCCGTTCTCCGTTCCAGAAAAAGTCATATTCCTTTTTCATGCGGTTCAGCAGATTATCGATGTTCATATCCCAGTAGACTTCATAAGTGTTTGGAATAAACATTGAGACAAATGTATAGTGGTTAAACCCGAATTTTTCAGCATTGGCAGGATTATCGATAGCCTGCAATAATGAAAGGCTGTCCACCATCAGCTGTTGCGAGAGACGCCCGGCCAGATTCTCGCCGGTACGTATATTGTTGAAAGTAAGATTTACCGGAGCCTGATTCCCCGACCTCAACCGGCGGATTACATCGGGCATGGTTATGCCGTCTTCAATGGAATATCTCCCGGTTTTTACTTTATTTGGATAGTTCATCCGTTCAGCCAGCATCCGGAATATTTTTTCAGAGGGGAGATTTGCCTTTTCTTTCAGTTGTCTTACTACCTCTTCATAGTCCTTTTCCTTGTTGATATGGATATATACTGTTTCTGAAAGAGAGAATGGTTGAAAAGCCGTCTTGTATAGGAATATGCCTGCCCCGATGACTGTCAGTAACAGGATACCAAAGATCAGCCGTATGACTTTATTCCTTTTTTTCTTTTTTATCTGTTCCATTTTATAAGGAGTTTCAGGAAAGCAGGTACAAAAATAGAATATTCATTTGAAAAAATCACCTTTTCTTTGACAAGTTAAAAACAAACTTGTATATTTGCATCCGATTTCAGAAAAATCCATCAGGAAGTGTGGGTGAGTGGCTGAAACCAGCAGTTTGCTAAACTGCCGTACGGGTAACTGTACCGGGGGTTCGAATCCCCCCGCTTCCGC
>NZ_DHOS01000033.1 GCF_002410825.1 Proteiniphilum sp. UBA5384
CAAAATGAATCAAATGATTTCTAATTTTTTTATCTATGAATTACAAACAAAAGAAAATGAAAACAAATCGTAGATTAAATGTACTAAAAACCTTGTGTGCATTTAGTTTGATTTTCTTTTACATGCCGTTGACCTTTCAGGCGCATGCAACAGAAAAATCGGAAGCCTTGAAAAATGTGGAGCAAGACATTACAGTACAGGGTAAAGTGATCGATGAGAACGGAGAAGGCATTATCGGCGCCTCAATACTCGTTGTAAGAACCAATGGCGGTACAATAACCGATCTGGATGGTAATTTTAGACTATCTGCAAGAAGCGGTGATGAATTAAGGGTGTCGTATGTTGGCTATGAAACACAAACAGTGAAAGTTACCTCAGCCAATATCACAATACAGATGGTATTATCATCAGAGACACTTGACGAAGTTGTGGTTGTAGGTTATGGTACACAGCGGGTAAAAGATTTGACCGGCGCCGCCACCAATGTAAATATGGATGAGATAGCGGAACTTCCGGGAACCTCAATTATCGATGCCTTGGCTGGTCAGGTGGTTGGATTATCGGTATCACAAAGCAGTGGACGTCCTGGAGCAACCGGTTCTTTCCGGGTACGACAGCCCATGAGCTTCGACGGAAGTTCCTCCTTCAATCAGCCGCTAATCGTCATTGACGATGTGGTGCAGGTAGACGAAAATGGTGAGCCGAGTATGACTGCTTTTAATATGCTGAATCACTCTGATATTGAGAGCATGACGGTTCTGAAAGATGCCTCGGCTGCTATTTATGGCTCCAGGGCATCTGCTGGAGTTATCCTGGTGACAACAAAAAGAGGTTCGGTTGGAACACCCAAAATCTCCTATTCAGCAAAACTTGATTTTTCGGATGCGGTAAGCCATATCAAAACAATGAATGCCTATGAGACAGGTGTTTTTACAAACAGAATGTTCAGGCAGATTGATATGATAAATGGGAATACAAATAATGCACCTTATCTGTATTCTGACAGTGAACTCAATGCCATGAAAAATCTGAATCACAACTGGCTTGATGAGGCTTGGAACTCCTCGTTGTCTCAACGTCATTCATTAACTGTGGACGGAGGTACCGATAAAGTAACCTACTTTGCCGGCATGAACTATCAAAACCAAGAGACAAATCTTGGAAGTGTGCAGGACTACGACAAATGGACCTTCCGCACCGGCGGAGACATGAAAGTGATGTCAGGAATGAAATTATCTGCTTCTGTTTCCGGATTTAACACAAAGCGCACAGGAAACAACCCTCAGGCAAAGATATCGTCCGGACCCTGGGGTAGCCAGAGTCCTTCTCAGGATTATCCAATGCTGCGCCATATGCCGGGTTATATCCCGATAGAGGTTGAGCTCCTGGATCCGGTGACCAACCAGATGAAAAACTACTACACTTCCCCATGGGTCGGTCCTCGCTACGTAAACACATCCACTGATGCCAATGTGGGAAGTGGATTTGCAGTCTGGAACTTTTTTGCCAATGAAGCATCTAAATCCAGAAGTTTCCATGAACAAAACGGGTTCAATGCAAACTTTTCACTTACTTATGAACTTCCCTTTATCAAAGGATTATCGGTGAGAGGAACCTATGCAGTAAGTCATACCAATACGTTCAATAATAACGTAGGAGATTACTACATGCTTGCGCGAGCCGGCAACACCGACAAAGAAGGAATGCATTTGATTGGTGATCACACAATCTGGAATTTCATCAACTATGGTGATCCCGAAGGATCGGATATCAGTAAAAAACCCTCAGTATCCTTTGCTAAAAGCACAGTTAAATCTGAACAAATAAATTTCATGCTGATGTATAACCGTACTTTTGGGAAGCATGATGTGTCTGCTACCGGCGTTGTTGAGCGCGGTGAAGCAGAAGGTCATGATGAACAGCAACTGTATAGAGGACCTGGAAGATCTTATAATGGTGTAAGTGCTACTGCAGGTACATTGAGTACGAATGCTAATGACACATACTTTAGAAGATACGAAAGCGGATCTTTGTCCTATGTAGGGAGGGCGAATTATAAATACGACAACCGCTATCTTCTTCAGTTTGTTGTCCGAGCCGATGCTTCCACAAAGTTTGCTCCTGAAAACTACTGGGGAACTTTCCCTACCGCATCTGCAGGATGGGTTATTTCGGAGGAAAACTTCTTTAAGAATAGTAAAATGAGTGCCCTTTTCGATTTCTTAAAACTGAGATATAGTTTGGGAAAAACAGGTAAAGACAACGTGACTGCGTGGAGCTGGCTTCAGCTATACCAGATAAGTCCTACCGGAGGGCTTGGTTTTGGCAGTATAGGCGGACAACCAACCTCGGGCGCAAATATTAGTGGTACTGCAAACAGAAACATAAAATGGGATAGCTCCATCAAACACAACATAGGATTGGATCTTAATATATTATCCAGTCGTTTGGCCATCACTACAGATTACTATTACGACAAAACAAAGGATCTGATTATGCTTATAGCCGACGATGAAGAACCAATCTATATCGGGGCTAAGCTTCCTCCTATCAACTATGGAGAAAAAGATGCATGGGGTTGGGAGTTTTCACTGAGATGGAACGACAAGATTCATCAGTCACTTCTACCTTCGTGGGGGCCAATCAGATATTCAGTTGGAGTAGATTATAGCATTAGTTGGAACAAGACTGTGCTTGGACAACAAGCCACGTTCGATTATCCGGCAGAGGTGAATGAAAAAAGCAGCTGGACCGGTTATCGCGGACCCGATTATCAATGGGGATTCAAAACTTGGAAACAAACGAGTCAGGGAGATGGTATGCTTCGTACACAGGAGGATATCGACAAATACTGGCAGTATCTTACCGACCTGGCAACAGCAGCAGGAACAACTCCCAGCTATCTGGGTGTTACCTCTAAAGAAAAAATGTATCCGGGAATGCTTGCTTATGAAGATATAGCAGGAGATATTGACACGGAAAACCAAACAATTGCAGGCCCGAACGGGGTAATTTCTCGTGATCATGGTGAGGATTATGCCAAACTGGCTAGCAACAGGCGTCACGGTATCAATACCCGATTAAGAGCCGAATGGGGCAATTTCAGCTGGTCTGCCATGGTCTCTACTGCATGGGGTGGATATTATGCATTAGACAACGACATCCGTCAAGCTATCAATAATAACACTTTAATCTGGTCTCAGTTTTCATATGTAAACGATATGTTTGACCCGGAAGAAAACCCCAACGGTAAATACCCAAGTATGGCCGTTGCAAGTGCTTTTGGTGAGCGTTCTGATTTCTGGATGGTTCCCTCTTTCAGAATGTATGTACGCAATATGGTCTTTGGTTATGATCTACCCAAAGAATTGCTTCAGAAAGCAAAAATTGAGAGATTACAACTTAATCTGACTGGTAACAATCTATGGGATTTTTATAATCCATATCCGGATAAATACAGAAATATGTATGACGGCGGGAGAACTGATTATCCCACATTGAGGACATGGACATTGGGTGTAAACCTGACATTCTGATAAATCTGATTACAATTGAAAAAATAAAAACATGAAAAGAATATTATTTAAAATATTTATTGGAGCTTTCGCACTTATCTATTTGTTATCGTGCAGCGACCAATTTCTGGAGGAAAAAAGAGATTATAACAACCTCACGACGATTGATGTGTTTAGCGACCCTGAACAGGCCAAGGCTGTATTTGCCACCATCTACAAACAAATATTGGAACGTTATAACTCTCCTTTCGCGGGATCCGATCCATTGATGAGACAAGATCAAAACACGGGCGGAAAGCAGCATATCTACACGGAAGAGTTATCTGACGGCGGTTTCAGAGACGGCCGTTACAACGGATCTAACGGAAAGAATACCAAAGCAGGGAATCATATTGCCAACCCACCCTACTGGAACGATCCAAGAAGTTCCTCAAGTAACTACAATAATTTTAACAGATATACCCTTTTCCCGACAGTTTATCTAATTAATAGTTACATTACCGAAATAGATCGTTCCCGGGACTTATATGAAAATGACATCTTTTGGGATCAACTAAAAGGACAGGCTATCTTTGCCCGTGCATGGCTTTATTTCGATGCAATTCGCTTGTGGGGAGGCGTCCCGTACTATGCAACCGAAACAGACCAACCACAACCGGGTGACAGATCGTTACGTATGCCGATACAGGAATGCATTGATAAAATATGCGTAGATTTCGAAGCAGCATCAAAATTGCTTCCTGCAGTTTGGGATGCCGACAACGACGGACGTTTCACATCGGTCGCCGCGTTAGCCATGATCAGCAGGGCCCGTGTGTACGCTGCCAGTCCGGTCTTTAACGCAAGCTGGGATAATCCGGCCAGCGCCAGGTGGCAGGCAGCACTCAATGCCAGCCTTGTTGCGGAAGCAGCGGCAACAGCAGCAGGCTATGGAACAAGCGTAAGCGATATCGATTCTTGGGACAAAGCATTCTATGCATACAACGGAATGCACAACCCCGAAGCGATTATAAAAATACCCAAGAGCGATAACGTGATTCATGGAGCTTTCAATAAATGGGAAGGATATATTCGTCCCGGTGCCGTAATATCAGGTACAGGAGCCGGAATGCCTGCTCCTGATGAGGTTCTGTTGAAGTTTCCCATGAAAAATGGAAAGGCCCCGCTGGCTGAAAACGGATATGACGATGAGAAATTTTACAAAAACAGAGATCCCCGCTTCTACCGTACTTTTGCTTTTTCAGGATGTGAGTGGCCGGGAACAAATACTCAAATTTGGCTTTATACCTATAAATACAGCACTTCTGCAAGCCAAATGTTCCGTTACACAGACGGTAGCAGGGGTGACGGTGGAGCTCAGAAAAAAAGCAGGGCCATCGTATGGAAAATGTCTGACCCCAATGTCCCAGTAGGCAGTGAATCTGTTAGTGGTACTGATATTCTGGAATACCGTTATGCCGAAATATTGCTAAATGTAGCCGAATGCTATGCAGCCAAAGGAGAGGTGAGCAGTGCTGTGAGCTATCTAAGCAAAATCAGAAGCCGAGTGGGTATAGACGCTGCCAATAATTACGGTCTGAATGATGTGACAGATAAGTATTCTGCAATTCGGTCCGTACTGAATGAGCGTGCTGTGGAATTAGCCTACGAAGGAAAACGTTCGTGGGATATGAGACGCTGGCTGCTTTATGAAGGAGGTGCCGGTTTTGACCCGAGACTTGCCGACTTTAATGATGCAACGGGTTCCTATACTCCCGATCTTGCATGGGGAAAAGGATGGAAAATCTATGATGGTAAAGATGGAAGAGCGAATTACACCAAGGAAGATAACGTTCTTACGAAACTTGGTATTCCTAGGTTTTCAGGTACAAAACACTCCAGCAAACTTTGGGCATATGACATTGACAATGTGCATCCCGTTGATGAATGGAACACAAACGAATCAGTAATAGATCATCCGTTGAAAACAAACGAACTGTTACTTGCTGTTCCCGCTATCAAAAGAGGGATGAGCGAAACTCAAAGAAACGCTGCTTTTGAGAAATTGGATGCTCTTTATGAAGGTGTTGGCATGGAAACAATTGATCCCATACAGGATAACCGGATGGGTCATAAATATGCCATGGATAGTGGCACAAAAAATACAGAACAAAACTTCCTGTTTGCATGGCGTGGTTGGTACTATGTTTACCCGATTCATTATGACATGTATACCATTGGGAAGGGGAACGACTGGATTGAGCAGACAGCAGGATGGATGATTGCCAATGCAAATCCAACAGGCAGCGGACCGGAGGAACAGGATGGTACTTACATTTATTGTACCGCGGAATAATAAGCTGCATTTTATCGTTAAAAAATGGCTGTTACTATGGGTGACAGCCATTTTTTAATCTTTCACCTTTATTATGATTACAGAATCCAATGAAAAATGTCTACTTTTAAATTAAATAGAATACACAGATGAATAAGAAAACCTTTTTATCGACTTTTATCCTCGTGTTGTTGCCACTTGCATAC
>NZ_DHOS01000071.1 GCF_002410825.1 Proteiniphilum sp. UBA5384
TCCGACAATTCAAATGTCAATTCACTTCCCGAGATATTGCCTGAAACAGTACCCGTAGCGAGGTCGAGCACCGCGGCATTGTCATAAACCCCTATAGGAGTTGCTGCCGAAAGTTGCACCTTCTTTATATTGTTCCAAGGAGTAGTACCTGCATTTCGGAGTTGAATACAAAAAAGAGAACCCACGTGCTTCAAGTCTACCGATAGATCTGGAGCTGTTGTTTCAATACCAGTCTTGGCAAATGTAAGCATTACGGTTTTATTTGTTTTCAGACCGTCCAAACTTCCCGAGCTGGCAGAAGACGGTAAAAACGCCTCATTCAGGTTAGCAGGATTAAGGCTACCCCCATATACCCCGTACAGATTAAAGGTTTCAACACCTTCCGGCACCTCCACTGAAAAATCTGCCGTCTTTCCATCTGGTGAAATATTAGTAACAACTACATCTTGTTTTTCAACTTCTCCGTCATAAACCAAACAGACCTCAAGTCCATCTCCTTCCTCCCATATAAGCTTTATATCCAAATTCTCCCGCTCCAGACTCATTCTTGTTTGAGGCCCTTCGTCAGGCATTCTCGTGGTAAAGGAGACAACCGTAAATTTATTATCTGTTTCCTTTTCATCCACTATAGACTCGGGAGAGCAACCAACCACAATGAACAGGATTGCATAAAGCATATTCAAAAAAAGTTTTTTCATGTCCTTTGTTTTTTAAAGTTTCTATTATCAAACAATATAAGATCTATCAACTTCACCAATATTCCCCTGGCATATCATCAGGAGAATTATTACTTGCAGCTTGTAATATGTTCTGTTCAATTACAAGCTCGGTCACTTCAATCATGGGAGCTTTATAAAGCTCAATCCGTTTTTGTCCTGTTTTTTCCTTCATGTCTGTTCTGTTTTAATTAATTAAGATTTTTTCTTTCATACAAAATCTGTATTTCAGATTGGTAATATCACTATTTCAATTACACTGGAAGCACTCATTAATATTTCATTTTTAAAACCTTAAGTTCAGTATCTTTTAATATAATTTCAGATATATCACTCATGATCATATGCCTTTCTGTTATCCCTTCTCCATTAATTAAACTTAGGCACTCTGTTTGTAAGTGCCTATTTTGACCTATAATCTCCGGATTAACATACAGTTGCACCTGTTGTGTAGCAATACTATTATTAAGAAGTATAACATACAGTACCCGTCGGTCCTTATCATGTGCCATAACATAATCGACATGGGGATTATTCAATTTTAACATATCTTTTCTCATCAATAACTCTACAGGTCTACCAAATAATATACCTTTTTCAAAACCATAGCTTTTATGTGGTCCTACTTTAGGAGTTATAAATCCGGACGGGAAACTTATATTGCCATTACTTCTCAAGGATATTTCGGACAATAGATAATCCATGATCCACCCAACCTGCCACCAGGCATGATGGGGATATGGTCCGGGGCCTCTATCCATAGTGTCCCAGTAATAAGAAGCTACTCCTGAGGTTTTATCTACAAAAGCATCTCGTCCCCACGCTGCTGCTCTGGCAAGTGTCAAATAGAGTGAATCATTGGTCATTTCATAAAGACGAATGAATAATCCCGCGTGACTTGTCAAAAGTATTGGTCCTCTGTGATTGGCAGAACCGATAATACCTCCATGTTCAACATTTAACCCCACTTGGCTGATTTCCCAATCTTTCTTTATCTGTCCACGAACCATCTTCTCCCTTTGCGACGGTATGGGATGAGTATAGATATAGGTTGTGAATATTTCAGCAACACGTAAGGCAGCTTCTCTATACTGTTTCTCTTTGGTCTCTTCATATAGACTCAATAATGCCTCTATACTCTGTGCTGTAGCGAAGTCAGGTGCAAACCGGGTATCACCGCAAACACCTATAAAACGCCCTGTTGAAACAGCATTCTGAATAAACCAATCCGCTCCTTTGCGAGCAGCAATCAGGTATTTTTCATCTTTAAGTATCTTATAGGCAACCAGAAGCCCATAAAAGGTAGGACGAAAATCCTCCAGGTCTAAAAACAAGGGCATCTGACTGGCATTGTCATATGCAACCTCCCATTGTCCATCAGGCTTCATCCATGCAAGCAACCTATCGGCAGCATTTCGCAGCTTTTCCAGAAGAATTTCATTATTTGGCTCAAACAATAAAATATTACCCATATCCATCAACGAATAATAGGTTGTTCCGATAGGTTCAGTATATGGTCCCCATTCTTCCGTGAATTTTTTACTTTTGTAAAGATAATACTGCCCTGCAGCTGCTCCGGAAAAGAAACCTTCATTGTCATTTTGCTGCTTAATCTTAAAATTTAGAGCAAACGGTAGGATATCGTTTGCCAGTTTAGTATCACCTGTAAGTTTTGCAAGCATCCACATCGCACCGTAATCAGCATTCTTGATCGCGTCTTTATCAGATCCGTACACAACGGCCAAATATCTCTGTGCGCCGATAACCGTTCCTTCTAATGTATCTGTATGCCATTGGGAAAAACGCTCGTCTAAGAGATAGGAATACATATCGTATAACCGATCTGTCAAAGAATATCTTGTTTCTTTCAGTTCGAGAAATTCAGGTAGCCGATATACATCATTCACGACGTGCTTAAAAACCGGATACCAATTTGAGTATGAAATAGTGTAACGAAATGAAAAAGTCACACTATCACCTTCATCTAGATAAGATTTTTTTTCTCCTAAAACAGGGTGATACAGTACTGGCATAACTCCTCCTTTCCTGTTCATCAGTGACAATCCCAATTCCCAATCAGTATGTGTTTTTGTGTCCTTTTCCCATGGATCACGTGCAACACCGGGTTCAGCTGTCGCCGCTATTGTAATTCCATTTTTAGTCGTCACCAAAGAGGATAAAGTTGTCGCCGTACGTTCTCTGACGACGACAGGTTCATTCGGGATACCATGTCCATAAGCATAAGCCCTGACAAAATCGTCATTGATAAAATTCCCCTGAAGCACCCCTGGGATAATCCCCCATTGAACGTCTTCCTTCTCTATGGAAAACAAGGATGGAGATGCAATGGAATAAAAACCAGCTTGTTTAGCCGAAAGAGTTATACGAACCTTAATGTCATTTAAGAAAATCGAATCTAGGCTCCATTGTTCAGAAATCGAAAAAAAATCTGAATCCAGACGCATACTCAACGAGTTATTTGTATCACATTGCACCAGTAAAGGGGTGTAATAAAGTTCTTGTCCTAGAATGTTTAAATTAACCGAACTTATGTTATTCTTCCAAGGTGAAATAATCTGGCTGTAATGCTCTCCGAAAGCTCCATCTAACTTTTTTCTCAATCTCGTTGGAAATAGAGATAAAGATAATGAGTCAGGTGGTTTTATATCCGAGAACAATACACTATGGGAACCATCCACAGCTGTAATAAATTCCTCGCCATTATCATGTTTCAAACCAATAGACTGCAGGCGACACTCACCATTATCATCCATTTCCCACATTAGTTTCAAGACTTGATTATCTAACACGACGGGCGATACTGGTTTACCTCGTGACTGTTTACGATCATTTACCTGTGATGCAAGGATTGTTGTTCCACTAAGAAACAACAATCCCATTAACATCCATCTTATGCTATTCATACTATACATTTGAATTGACTCATTTTGTCACCTGCTTTTAGGATCATCTTATTAAGAATACTATCTGGCATCCTTATATCCATTCCGCCTTCTTTCCTGTACATACTCTCGGGTCTCACGAAAGGTAGACATATCACCGGTAAATCTTGGATCCCTTGTTTTCATTGCATATTCAGCCAGCTTACTTCTCAGACGTTTCACCTCTTTGACATATTCCTTATCATCAATAAGATTATTTTCTTGCCATCTATCGTTAGCCAAAGCATATAATTCTTCAGAGGTAATTTCTATCTCCGGATCAGTATAGGGTTCCACAGGACGGTGATTCGAATAACGGATAATATAAGCATAGCCATCAGTAGTAATCGCTCTGAATGATTTGCTCGCAGGATCAGTTTCACCATGCCATTCCAAACCTGTAACTGTAAAATCGCGTTTCTTATCAACTCTACCAGAAGAAGATGATTTTAAAATTCTCAAAAGACTATTTCCACTCATCGTTGAAGGTATAGGCAACTGACAAGCCTCAAGAATTGTTGGAGTAAAATCTGCAAAATTCACGAAATCAGTCACTGTACGACCTTTAGGTATTTGAGTAGGCCACATAATAGCTAGTGGAACATGTGATCCGGCATCGTAAGGAGTTATTTTTCCTTTGTTACCAATAGTTGTACCATTATCAGCGGTTACAATAACAATCGTATTTTCAAGTTTTCCTTCTCTCTCCAATAAGGCCAAGGCCTCTCCTAACCGTTGATCCGCATAACAAACCTCATAGCCCATATTTGCCCGCTGTTTCCTTTGTGCCTGCGTATCATTCATAAAAGAAGGCATCAACACATCAGACAGAGCAACACCGAATTCGGATTCCAATCTTTTCCAGTTATCAGGGTCAAATGGAGCATGAGGTTCGGTTGATCCAAACCAAAAAAAGAAAGGTTCTTCCGGTTCAACCATCTTGAGGAAATTTTCAAAATTAGCCCTATAATTAAGAGCAGATATCTGTGGAATTCTTTCAGAGACATCCAATCTTTCCTGATTATAAATTTTCCCACCTAAATCTGCAGGATGTCCCTCTTCCGGATGGATCCCTGGTCCCCAACCTTTTCCTGTTAGACCTACATTATAACCTGCATCTTTTAACAGTTCTGTCAGAATAGGGAACTCCCGGGGTAACCATGCTTGGATAAATGCACCCTGTTCTAATTCCCAAAAATTTCTTCCTGTAAGTAAAGCTGCCCGTGCCGGAGCACTTGAAGGTGCAGACGAGTAGGCATTTGTGAATAAAACGCCATTCTGGGCCACCCTGTCAAGATTAGGAGTAGGCAGCTTGGACTCTCCGTAAACACTTCTCTCAAACCAACTCTCATCATCCGTGATAAATAACAGTATATTAGGCTTATTGACTTGGGCAATTACAGTTCCCCTATTAATTATAGATGAGATTAGTAAAGTAAAAAATATAAATACTTTTCTGCTAAAAAGAGTAGCTAGCAAATTCATAATTATTGCTTTTATTCAGTTTATAATAGATTCATATAAATTCTCTGACAAATTAAATTCACTTATTTATCCCGAACACAGCGTACGCTAAAACCTGTTGCAATTGCAATTGGATTCCTGTTCATAGACGCAGCCTGGATATTTCTTCTGAATATGGTATTGCCCGAACCGCTTGGGGTAGCAGTCCAAAAATGGCAACTGTTTGACGCTACTCCGAATCCAACGTATTCTGAAATGCCGCTTCCTCGTCTAAATCCTCCCGGAAGGGCAGCAAACCCAAAATCGTCTGTGCCTGAATTCCAACTTATACTGCGCAACTTAGCGGCAATAGTACCTCTTGCTCCCGTCTTTTCAATATCTTCTTCTGACATTCCTGCTATGCGTTCCAAGGCTTTATAATCTTCATCAGTAGCCACTCGCCATCCTATCGGAGCCAATCCCTGCGGATCCATTACGGCGTACCCATTATACAAAAAACCGAACCGGGAAACCATCTCTTCTTCCGAACTAATGGGGAAAGGGGTATCAGTAGTCAACTCATAAGGATAAATCGCATACGCTCCGGACATGGAAGCTGCCCAATTCGCACCGGACAGATCTGTAGTTATAGGCGCTCCATTACGATAGCGGGTAACTTTGAGATTTTCCGTCATCCATTCAAGATTACCTATTATGACCGTAGCATACTCGTTGCCATCAATATCAATAAGAGGACCGTTCTCATCAGCATGCCAAAGCGACATACTTATGTCAATATTACTACGGGGACCGATGTTTTCAGGTGATACTTTACCCTGCAATACGTCATTTATGGTCTTTTCACCATAAAACATCGCAATATCACCATAACTTAATTCGCCATCACCATTAATATCCACATAAATCCGTGCAAAGAGGTAAGGCTCATCTTCTAACTCTTCAAATGTCAATGTCAATCCGCTGGTTATGTCTGCTTGAGTAAGGGTGTGCTGTTCAATGACATCCGGCTCACGACCATCTAACGACACATCTCCCGTTTCGGCATAATATAATGCCAGTTCGAGTACTGCGCCCGGGAGTGGAGGTGAAGGGAAGGTCAAATTGATATCCAATGGCGGACGTTTTGACGAATATACCTGATCCATTTTCATGGTCAGAAACTTACGAAAACTAACATCCTCCGCTGTTGCGACACCACTCATCACTTCCCGAACAGATTGGGCCAAGTAACAAATAGCAATATCACCGTCACTTATCTCCCCATTCCCGTCTACATCAGCAAAAGCGATAACATAAGCAAAAGGTGTAGGTATAGACTCCTCAAAATTTAAAGTCACGCCCTGCTCTATCTCTTGTGCAGTAAGCTTATGCCTAAGAACCTTTGCCGGTTCTTTTTCATAAAAAGGCTCATTTTCTTCTTCCGCATAATACAGATGGACAATAAGTTCTGTTCCGGGTTCCGGCTTATTGACAAAACTAAAATTAAGGTCCAGACCCTGAGAATTATCTATTGGCCGGTCGATATCTCTCAAATCTTCCCTGCAGGCACTTATAAGGAGAATAATCCCCATAAAGAAACCTAAGAATATGTTATATTTTTTCATCGTTCTCTTTTTTATATATAGAATACCCTATTTATTATTCCGTTGCTTCCGTGATTCTTTTAATTTTTCATTCTGCTCAGCGGTAAGAATAGAAGCTATCTTGTTATTTTGTTCTTTCGTTAATTGTTTAAACGCTTCTTTCTGTTCATCTCCTCGTTTGGTTTCTGTAATCATCTCCTTTTTTTGAGCTCCAGAAGCAAGCACCTCATACATTTGGTCGGTTTGTTCATCCGAAAGGTTCAATTGATCCTTCAAACGATTTGCATGGTTTTTTGCCCAATTATTCGTAACCTCAGGAGCAGAGACAACCTTTTGGCTTACAGCATCTCTTTTTGAATCACCTCGCCAAAAAGCTTCGATTCTTTCTTTTTGTTCTGATGCAAGAATAGCCAACATCTTATCTTTCTGTTCTTTGTTGCGTCTCCAAATGGCTTTCTTCTGTTCATCAGCGCCCATATTTTTCTCCAAAATTTTATTTCTTTCTTTAGCGAATTCTAAAAGTATCTCATAAAATTTATCTGTCTGCCCTTGCGTGAGTTCCAATTCCTCCTGGTAGTTCTGAGCATGTTTTTGAGCCCAAGACTCCTCTGTCCCTTTTTGTTGTGCTTGTACCATAAAACAAAAGGTAGACAAAAACATAATCACCATTACTAAATTTCTCTTTATTAATTTAATTGTTCTCATAATATTCTCTATTTTATTATTTACATTATTATTTTGATGGCTTTCTTTTCCAAGAAAAAATCATTTAAAAAATTTATATCTAATCATTTAAAACTACAACATTTTCCACATACTCATTCATTTTTATATCAGACTGTTGCATTGGCCTGCCAGCTAGTTTGACATTTTTAAAAATAATATTCTTAATCTTATGTTTTTCATCATAGCCTTCAAGGCGAATATTGGTCCCATTACTGACACAATTAATAAATTGGATATCCGAAATACTTCCAGGTCTATATCCAGCCGGATTAGAAAACTGTGTTTGTCCAATATATGCAGCAACAAAACCACCTTGATCCGGTTTCTCGTCCCGTACTCCTTCAAATACAATATCTTTCACTTCCGCCCAGTCGGAATGAGGAATAACAATCGCACGCCCATCTGCAATTCTGACAATATCAATATCCTTGAAATGCAAATTTTTAACAGCACTGGTTTCCAAAGAGGATCCAATGCGTATGCCATGTCCCACCTTGCCTTTCCAGATAATGCAATCCCTGGCAGTACAATCGGTCAATGGTTCTTCACCATCTTCCGCCGCATTTGTCGCATGCCAACCAAAGCCATCATCACCTGCACCGATAAAACAATGCTCAAAGTGTACCTGGCTACAGCCTGTACCTAAGTCCAATCCATCGTTATTCAATCCAAAACTGAGCAGATTAAGATATGAAACCTGTATCTCTTTGGAATTAACCATATCTACTTGCCACCCTTGCGTGGCATGCCGTATTCCAAAACCTTTTAGTTCAATATTTTCACTATTATATACCCGAAGAAAATTGCCTCTGGAAGGCTTGGTTCTATCGTCTATATATCCTCTTCCTATTATTTTAACATTTTGGGCATTTTGTATCAGCACCTTTCCATTTAAAATAGCTCCCTCTTCCAAATAATAAGTAGTATTGGACTCCAATTTAAAAAGACCATCGGGTGCAGTATGGACTCCTTTCTCAAAAACTACAGCATTTTCCGTCTTATAACTACTTAGATCAGGGGCTCCAAACAGCATCAGGGGTTCTTGTCCGGGGATTACCAATGTATAATTATAATACTCAGGGATAACAAAAGTCAGTTCATTTCCCTTTTTTACTGTTGCAATATTGAACCGCTTGGGTGATAAAACAAAATCAGTAAATGCCGTAGAAGAAACGATTTTAATTTGTGCTCCAACAGAATAATCAAACAGAGCCGTATGGATATGCGTCTCTTCATTGGGTGCTTCCATATCATGACACGTTTCTCGCCAGACCTGTACGGGTTTCTCATTTATAAACACCTGATATTGGGAGCTTTTCTCTATAGGCGCATAACTATCATACAAACCTACTTCCCTCAAATCTGTACTCCAAACACTTCCCTTGCAGGATATCGAAATAACCACCATTCCCCACAAAAAAGCCAAGTCTACAATTCTATGTTTTCGCCCTGTCCTTCTCATCCTCTTTTTAATAATTTAACAATCAATCAATTAACCACAATCAGTAACCCGGATTTTGTTGCTTGCTCAAATTGGGATTAAGCCCTATCTCCCTTAATGGGATCGGGATCCATATCTTATAGGGTTTCCAGTTCAAATGTAAATCTCCAACTCTTTCATTGGGAGCACCGGCATTCGGGTCTAATGACATAATGGCATCATTCAATCTATTGAAACGGAACAGATCTAATCTTCTTTTGCTTTCATAACATAATTCCCGACTACGCTCGTCGAGCAATTCATCAATGAAATTATCTCTATAGACTGCATCCAATTCGTCTGCAGTGTGTCCATCAGCTACGATACGTTCCCTTACCTGTGTAAGATAACCTCTTGCAGATGTCTCATCACCTGTAAAATAAAGTGCTTCGGCATACTGTAACAGCACATCGGCATAGCGAAGGAGCGGAATGGAAATGGCAGAGGCATTAACCCGGATCTTTTTTTCGGAGGGAGCCATATGCCGATATTTACCTGTGCTGTTATTCCAAAAAGTGGGACCGGTACTTACCGTGGGTACATAATAGTCCACACCTTCTATGTTCTCTAATACAGAATTATTATTATAAGGTCCGGTAATGTTATGCGCATAGCGAGTATCCAACTCCCGGTTATAGGAATAAGCAAATTCTACTGTAGGTCGGTGAGCAGCCCAAGAGCCACCAAATCTAGTCACATCTCCTCCAGGACTAAATTGATAGACAATATTGGCGTAAGAATCCCCTCCAATCACCAGCGCATACTCTGCTGTAAATAAGCATTCTTCCTGCTGATAGGATTTCGTTGTTTCTCTGAACAGGTAATCATAACGCTCAATCAATCTATAGGGACTATCCTCTACCACCTCTTCTAACATTTCCTTGGCATCTTCACTCATCTGGTCGGCATCCACCCACTGGAAACTATTCAACGGGAAATTAAACTCTTCCCCGGCTTGATAACGTTTACAAGCAGCCAGGTAATTGTAAATTACACCTAAATAGCCCTTGGCTGTCCACATATCGGCTCTACCGGCAAGTGGAGGGGTTGGAGAAAGGTTTTCTTCGGCAAACAACAAATCAGGAATAATCATTTCCGTGTAAATAACTTCCAGGCTTTCACGGGGTGCGAGAGGATCAGGTGAAGAGGAAGTATTCATTGGTACCCCTCCAAATAATGACGCAAGATGATAATAAAAAAATGCACGCAAGAAACGGGCTTCTGCTACCATCTGGATCATACTTGCCTGTTCCTGTTCATTGGTCGTCTCGAATAACGCAGCTTTATCTAACAAAACATTGCATCGCATGATACCTGCATAATAAGCCAACCAAAAATCACTAACAGGTTCAGTGGATATTCCGTAAGACGCTATTCCAAATGCATTTCGATCAAATGCAGGAGCGGTTGAATTTAACACCAATTCATCGGTTCCTGCACTCAACATATACTGCAATCCCCACATATATGTTCCCATTTGTACATTCCTGCCGGGAATATCCTGCATATTAATGGCATCGTAACAGCCCATCAAAGCCGTTTCAAATTCCGCTATCGTCCTGTAGTGATTCTCCGGTGACGAAGTTGAGTAAGGTGTTTTATCCAGAAAGCCAATATCTTCACAGGACACAAAAAGCCCCAGAACCAGCAACACACCGCTATATAAATAGTTTTTTATCGTTTTCATTGTCTTTTATCATCTTAAAATTAGAAAGTCATATCAACACCGAACAAATAAGTACGTGCCCTCGGGTAAGCCAGTCGATCATATCCAGGCAGCAAGTTATTGTTAGATCTCACATCAGGATCTAACCCACTGTAATTCGTCCACACATGTAGATTATCCACGGAAGCATAGACTCTTAAATTAGTCGCACCCAGTATTTTCAAAATCTTCGGATAAAAGTTGTACGAAAGTGATAGGGTTCGGAAGCGCAGGTAGGAACCATCCTCCACATAGTAGGTTGAAACATATTGGTCAGTGTTATTTGAAGAAATAGACGCATATCGGTTTGAGGGATTTTCCGGTGTCCAGCGGTTTTCCCAGTAGACTCTCGTCAGATTATAAGCATCTGCGCCCTGTCCCGCCTCGACTCTTGTGGGAAATGCATTAAATATGTCGTTACCATATACACCTTCAAAAAACATGTGGAGCGTAAAATTTCGGTAACTGAATTCATTGGCAAGACCTCCGGCAAATTTCGGGTTGCTGTTACTGATAATCTTGCGGTCATCCGCATTAATCTCGTTATTCCCATCCAGATCCTTGTATCTGAATACACCCGGTATCACGGCCGCTCCTGTTAAAGTCGGGATTCCTTCTTTCAACACATAGTCACGGTCACCATGAGGAATACGGGGATCACTGTCATTCTGCCAAGTAAAGTCATCGATCTGATAAATTCCATCCCAGACATAACCAAAGGCGGTTCCCAACGGTTGTCCCTCCCTTACGATACCGACATCGGTCAAATAACCATTACCAAATATTACAGGAATATCTGCCGTACCACCAAGACTGACCACCTTGTTCCGATTAAAGTAGATATTGAAGGTTGAATTCCATTTAAAATCACGGGTATCCACATTCAAAGTATTCAGGGTGAACTCAAGCCCTTTGTTTTCCATATCTCCAATATTCTGCCATTGCCTTACAAAACCAGTCTGCCCCGCAATTTCGGAATTCAGCAACATATCATTTGTTATTTTATAATAGGCTTCTGCGGTAAGGGCTATTCTCCCATTTAATACGGCTGCATCTATCCCCAAATTATACTGTTCCGTGGTTTCCCATTTCAAAAAAGGGTTTTCAGATGTAAGAGGAGCTATGCCATACACAAGACTCCCATTGCTTGCATAATAGGCAGGAGAAAGTTGTGCCAAGCTCTGGTAGGGGATAATACGATCGTTACCCGTCATACCATAACTCAACCTTAAACGGAGATCCGAGAAAATATCTTGTTTCCTCATAAATGGCTCATCGAATGCTCTCCAGGCAAAAGCTAATGACGGGAAATATCCGAAACGGTTTCCTCTCCCCAGATTAGAAGACCCATCAGCACGCAAGGTGCTAGTAAATATATACCTGTTCCTGATAGCATAGTTCAACCGACCGAAGAAAGACATACGATTCGTCTCAGTTATATTCGTAACAGTAGGTTGGGTAATAAGGGCTTTTGTCATATCAAAAGCTCCTGTCGACTGGTCTTCGAAGTTCTCTGCCCTCGTAAAAAGGGTCTCCAATTTGTAGGTATTCACTTCAAACCCTGCTACCCCTGATAGAACATGCCCCTTGGTCACTGTTTTATTAAAAGTCAACGTGCTCGTTTGAGAGAAAGCATTGGTCTGAGTATGCCTTAATGCAGCACGGCCATTGGGAACACGTCCCCATATGGTATTATTCCCAAAAAACTCAGTTAACTTGGATGCAGTGGTTGTCCCACCTCCCTGCACCCTCAATCTCAATCCTTTCTTAATATTATACTCAAAAAAAGCATTTCCGACAATACGGTTAAAATCGGTCTTTCTATATGCTTCCAGCACATTCGATATCAGGCTAACTGGCTCTTCTTCTGATGATGGATCGTAAATCAATACCGGACGATAGGTATAAATCTCTTGTATTAGTCCAGACCATTGACCACCACCACCACCACTGGAAGCAACCCCTTCATTTACAGTTTTCCCCCAATACACATTAGCTCCGATCTTTAACTTACTGGATGCCTGATGATCTAACCTTATTCGACCCGAGTAGGAAGTGAAATCGTTATTCTTTACCAACGCATCAATTTTCTCATAACCCAATGAAGCAGTATAAGTCGTATTATCTCGCCCCCCCTGCATGGAAAGGTTCACCTGTGAGAGTGCTCCCTGTCGGAAAAGTTCATCCTGCCAGTTATGACTCGGCAAATGAGAGACATCTCTGGGAGAATCCCGGATACCATCTCCGTCGGTATCTACAGCCCATGCCTGGCTATTTGGATATCTTTCATAACGATAATTGGCATATTCCTGACCATTGATCATATCAATACGTTTTGTAACCTCTGTTACGCCATACGATAAATTTGCAGTAATATTGGTTTTACCTGCCCTACCTGATTTTGTGGTGATAAGGATAACCCCATTAGCCCCCCTTGCCCCATAAATGGCTGCGGCAGAAGCATCCTTCAAGATATCTACAGACTGAATATCGGCAGGATTAAGAAAAGCCAGAGGGTTTGCGCTGGTTGAATTACCCACATCTGAAGTAGCAACCTCATTTTCATTAACATCCATAGGTATACCATCAATCACGTAAAGAGGCTGACTCCCGGCATTGATAGAATTAGCTCCACGTATCTCTATATTTACTCCTGATCCCGGTTCACCAGACTGGGAATTTACCCTAACACCTGCAACTTTTCCTTGCAAAGCCTCGGCAAGAGTGGAAGGATTGGTCTTTGTCAATTCTTCCGACCGTATACTTGCAATTGCGCCGGTTAAATCACTCCTCCTCATTGTTCCATACCCCACAACTACCACCTCATCCAGTAGTTTTTCATCTTCCTGAAGGGTTATACGCAAATCAGTTCTTCCTCCCACTGCAACCAATTGTGTCTGATATCCTACAAAAGAAACAGTAAGTACAGCATCAGCAGGTAACTGCAACGAAAACTTGCCATCCTCATCAGTAATAGTTCCCACAGAGGGAGAATCTCTGAGAACCACAGTAGCCCCAATAATCGGAACATTATCAGTATCTGTTACTGTCCCCGTTACTTTTAATTGATCCTGTGCGTAAATCGTGTTTCCTAAAAATAGGTTTAACAATAAAATCAAAACCGTTTTGTTTATAACAGGCCTAAGATTTAAATTAAAATTCACTCGCTTTTTCATGCATCTTTTAATTATAATAATTAATACAATATCCTGAAGATGGAAATTTTAATATTTTATTTTCCACCCATAGATTTATTATTCCGTATGAACCTGAATACCCAACAAGGCGACCGGAGTGTTTTCCATCGTGTTATTAAGCGTCAGTTTCAGACAATCCGTCTCTACAATATGAGGGAACGGGAGTTGTACTTTAGTCTGGAAGTTCCCGATTTGTTGCACGATGGTTTTTTCTCCATCCGACACCTCCACCGATTCTACACAAAAGGGCATTTTGGGCTCTTGATGCCCCCACTGCACAGACTCCATGGGATGGTCATAGTCCGTATCGGTCAAAATAGTGATCCCTTTTATGCGTTTCGGGGTATTCCATTTAAGCGTGATGGTTGCAGGCCTATCTTCCAATGCTGCCACCCAGGCATTCGGCTTCTCCACCGAACGGTATGGAGAGATTCTCAGATTCTCTTTTGAAAAACAGGTAAGGCCCGGATGGATCTGCATGGCAATATTTTGTCCTTGCGGCCTCCGCTCCGGACACCAGAATTCAAAAGCTTCCACTCCGATATCTTCCGGAGGGTCTTGCTTTCCCCAATTGGATACCGCAGGCAATATTTTATTGAAAACCGAAACCAATCCGGTAATCAGCATGTGCGATGTCTGTATAGCGGTTGACTCATTTTTCATAAAACAGACAAAAGCATAACAATCAGCGGGTATGGGCGACTCAAAAGGTAATATCACTTCGTTTTCACCTTCTTTCAAGTCCACATCAATCGTCTCCAAGGTAATATCGGGCGTATGATTAAACGCTTTCGAGCTGATACGCAATTCAACCGTCTGCTTCACCGCTTTCTCCGCCTTTATGCGCACTCTTATTTCCGGCATCTTACCTGCCGTGACGGGAAGCATCTGGGCTGCCGATTGATGCAGATCTTTCCATGATCCGTCGAAAGGAATCTCACTCAGCTTCAATTCAGAAGAGACCTCGATATCAGCTTCTTTCATCAAATCATCTTGATACTGAATTGCAGACTGGGGGAGATAAGCCCCTTGACTTATCAGATGCTGCTGAAGTAGTTTTATCTTATCTTCGTCAATCAGTTGTGCGGGTGTATAGCCTTCATTGATACACAATGCGGCAGCTGTTCCCACTACCTCTCCACCCACTGCCGAGGTGGCCATCACACGGGAAGAGGCGAATGCCACGTGGGATGCGCTGATGATCCTTCCTGCCAGAAACATATTCTCCACATCAGGAGTAATATAACATCGGTAAGGAATCTGGTACACTCCCTTGGAATGCCATTGATGGCAGGCTTTCTTCGATTTGTCGAATACGCCGTCCGCCGGATGCAAGTCCAGGGACCAACCGCCATACGCCACCACGTCGGGATGTGTCCGCTGTTCCACAATATCCTGCTGCTTCAGCATATAATGACCCAAAAAACGACGGCTTTCTCTCTTGCCCGGAATATTGCCTACCCATTCCAGCGTGAGGTTTTCGACATCTTCGAACTTGCCGGAATTCTTGATATAATCCCATATCCCGTAAATAACCTTCCACAACGTATATTTTATCTCCTCCGCTTCGTAGATGGTGTCTAACCGCCCTCCATACTCTATCCACCAGAATTTACATCCCAATTGCCGGGGATTGAAATAATCGGGATTATCAATCCGGTTGACATGTTGGACAATTTCCTCCTTGCTCATGGCAAATTCCGGAGCGACAAACTTGACCGGCTTTCCCGCGTCTTTCGTGTAGAAGAAGATGGAATGCCCTAATTTCTCACCAAAGCCGTCTTTGTCGGGGGCAAATTTCTCATTGAATTCGTCCCTGTCTTCAGCACCCACCCGATAAGTTGCACCAGCCAAATAAGCGACCAAGCCGTCCCCCGTAGCATCACAGAAATATTTTCCGCTGAATATATACTCGGTCTCATTCTGCGGATTAAATGCGGTGAGGGAGGATATCCTCTTCTCATCCGATTTTTGCACTTCAAAGATGACGGTATTCAGGAACAGTGAGATATTCTTTTCAGCCAACACTTTATCGAGCACCACTGCATCGAAAAGCACCGGATTACCCTCCTTATTCCTGTAGGTATTCTCTACCAATATCTCATCAATAATACCGCCTTCACGTGCCCACCGGTTGTTGTTCCCCATGTGGGAAGTAGCACCCAATATCCATAACCGCACCTCGCTCGACGCGTTTCCACCCAACACCGGGCGGTCCTGTATCAAAGCGACTTTCACTCCCGCCCGTGCGGCCGAGATAGCGGCACAGACTCCGGACATACCTCCGCCTGCTACCACGAAATCCACATTAACTTGTACCCTCTTGTGCGAACGTCTCTCTCCTGTAAATAAACTCTCAATCATATTCTAAATCTATCCTTTAATACGTTTGGATCCGGCACTGCCCGATTTCAACAGAATCACCCCGATAAGGGTAAAGAACAGCCCCGTACCTGCTACGAAAAGTTTATAGGCAGGAGTCAATAGTCCCAAAACCGCAATGGTGAGACCAATAAAAGAAACTCCATACCCTATTACACGCATACTATATTTGTTTTCACTTTTTGCCAGTTGTATCTCTTTTTCTGAAATCCGGTCCCGTTTCTCCCGATTCCCGTTTGCCCACTCCTTATAGGAATCAAAATTAGGTGCGACCTGTTTTTTCAGGGCATATCCTATTTCAAATGCCGCCATGCAAAGGATGGGAAAAGTGACCCCCAGCACCATCTCCTGTGTCCTGTCCAATGAAAGGCCAAAAAGCGCCGGTGTGACGAATTTGAAGATACCATTCACGGCCAGGCTTACAAGCGTCGCCGTCAAAACGGAAAAAGCGGTTTGCCGTTTGGAGAATAATGTCCAGATCACAGGAAGATAAAGGGGAACCCCTGTAAGTGCCGCCAAACTGATCACCACATTGACCACTCCCCCCATCCTCGGTATCAGAAGGGCAATCAGGATACTCAACACGCCAAAGACGATGGTTGAAATACGTGCCGTCAACATCAGCGTCTTATCCGAACTATTGGGCCGCAACCGTTTAAATATATCGTTGGTAATCACACCCGAAGCAATGTTCAATTTGGAGTTCATGGCGCTGGTAGTGGCAAAAATCATTCCACCTATCATCAATCCCAGTACACCTCGCGGTAGCACTTCTTTACACATCATCAGATAAGCCCCTTCTGCTTCAATTATATCCAGTGTGGGGTTATGCACCTGGTACAACATGGGAGGAATCATCCATAAAATTGGAGTGATGAAGTAGAGGACAGCAAAGAAAAGGCCTACCTTCCTGGAGTCGGATTCAGTGCGCACACAGGTGAACCGTTGTACATACGCCCAGTTACCACCGAGGAAAATGGTATTGTATATCCCGAAGGCGATAATAAATATGAATGTGTATTCCGCATTAAAAGCATTGAAAAAGGTCTCCGGTGCTTTTGCTGCGAAACTGACGAGACCATCCACCTTGTCGATGGACAACGGAATGACGATCACCACCGCGGCAAGCAACACGATAAATTGCAGGATATCAGTAGAGACGACTGCCCACAACCCTCCGGCAGAAACATACAACACACAAAAAACACCCAGGAGGATGATGCATAAATTCAAATCGAGTCCGGTGGAGACCTCTACGATTTTTGCCACCGGATAAAGGAACGAAGCGGTGAGGAACAATGAGATAAACAGGAATAGATAGGTATATGCTTTTTGCGTGGGGATGCCTAATCTTTTATTGATATATTCCGCAACGGTCAGCGACCCGGTCCTGTGCCATCGGGGGGCTATCAGTAAACCGACGATCAAACCTGCCAGGGCCATCGTCCATTGTATGGTGATGGAGACCCACCCGTAAGCATAGGCCACCGACCCCCAAACGACAAATGTACCTGCCGAGAAAAAACCCATGAATAACGATAATCCACTCATTTGCCAGGGGACTGCTCCGCCTGCCGCAAAAAAAGAGGTCATATCCTTACCTTTCCTCGAAAAAGCCAAACCGGAAACTAAAACGCCTACGGTGAGAAT
Organism: Proteiniphilum sp. UBA5384; assembly: GCF_002410825.1. Classification (GTDB taxonomy): domain Bacteria; phylum Bacteroidota; class Bacteroidia; order Bacteroidales; family Dysgonomonadaceae; genus Proteiniphilum. Next base: position 17,846 of record NZ_DHOS01000071.1, read on the forward strand.
AACAATCATTAGAATATCCAATATGCTCATAGTATCGTCCCTTTTAAAAATTAGCCGTTCTCTGGCAATCTTGCAATGCAAATAAGCTTATCTATTTATATTGCTTAATAAAAACGTTAAAAAAATGATATTACAATTAGTACATGACAAAGATATAGATTGCCCAAATGAACTATATGCTATTTTTACAAAATCTCCGTAAACGTTTACGAAGATAAAGAAGGGGCTGGGGGACTGAGAGAGGGGAACTGGGAGGATGGGGAGTGGTGCAGAAGTTTGGACTTGACCAGACAGCAGGGTGTTTTATCTCTTCATTTTTTTAGACAAAGGCAGCGTGGAATTTCGTATATTCAATTTTGCATCAAGGATAATGGTTTCCGCCGGTGCGTCAAAATCTTTTATTTGTTTCAATAACAACCCGGCAGCTTTTCTGCCAATCTCAAAAGTAGGCTGGAACACGCTGGTCAGTTCCATCATTCTTCCGATAGGCGATTCGGAAAAACCGGCTACTGCAATATCTTCGGGAATTCTAATTCCTCTTTTCTTCAGTTCCAGTATACAGCCGACTGCAACAGGATCGTTTATGGCAAAAATGGCATCGGGTTTTTCCTTTAAACTCATCAGATAATCAACACCTATTTTGGCCCTTTCCTGTTGTACGCCGACATACATGACAAGGTTTTCATTTAGAGGAATATCATAGGCCAGCAGTGCATTCTGATAACCTTGCATGCGCTCCTTAGTAACAGACAAGTGCTCATTACCCGCTAAATGGGCAATCCGTCTGTAACCACATTTTATTAAATGTTCTGTCACTTTGAACGCCCACTTCATATCGTCAATCACTACCTGACTTGCATTTAACTCAGAAATAACACGATTCACAAATACAATGGGCATGCGTTCATCAATCAAACGTTGATACTGTTCTATATTCCTTGAATTTTTAGCCACAGAAACGATCATTCCCTCCACCATACTCTCTTCCAGCATCTTCACATTTCTGGACTCTAATGAAGAGGATTCATTTGATTGGGAGATCAACACCTGATAACCCATTTTATTAACTACCTCCTGTATACCGATAATGATCTCGGGGAAAAAGAAAGTAATGAACTCAGGAACGACCACCCCAATCATATTACTCCGTCTTTTTAAAAGATTGCGGGCTTGAATATTTGGTTTATAACGTAACTCCTTAGCTTTCTCCAAGACCTTCTCTTTCGTAAGAGAATGTATTTCATGACTTCCGTTCAAAGCCCGGGAAACAGTCGCCACAGATATATTCAAGGCTCTGGCTATATCTTTTATGGTTGCTCTGGAGGAAGACATATATATTTATGATTTGGGAGTTAAGAATAAATTGAACCTTCGGGAGTATCTTCAATGTATCACAATTTTACTTTTATCTTTTCCGGTTTACTTTCATTGTGAAAAGCGTCCAGCGCCGTGACAACATAGGTGTACTTGATATTTCCTCTTTCATAGGGCAATACGAAAAAGTTATCGGGCGTGATTGTGATGATATTTTCGGCCCGTTTAATATCTACTTTTTCTCCGTTGCGGAAACGGTAGATAACAAACCGTTGTGCCGATTCGGGATTTGACGGCTCCTTCTTATGTTCCCATGTAAGGAAATGCATATCTTCGGTATACACATCGGCTAATTTCTTCACGGCAGCAGGAGTCCCTTTATGCAGATGAGTATAAGCCGGGATCAATGCTTTGGCACGGTGAATATCGGTTCTCAATACATCTGCAACTCCGGCGAAATTATCCAGTATCTGGTATCCGTACCAGTAACAATTGCCGTGTACGAAAGACATCTCCCGCGATTGGCGGATTTTTACGTTCAACTCGTTCTTATCGATGCTTCGCTTCAGGTCTTGCCCTATATAGAGGTGCTGTTCAAAATTATTGGCATTCCACCAGTGCAGCAGGGTGGTATAATCGGCAGCGCTATGTCCGATCTCCCAATAGAGTTGCGGAAGGTTATAATCGATCCACCCTTTCTCCACCCACAGTTTGATATCGGCATAAAGGTCGTCGTAATTCTGCAAACCGTTGGTATCACTACCGTTCGGATCACTGCGCTTATTGCGGTAAATCCCGAAAGGACTGATGCCGAAACGCACCCACGGCTTGGTGCCGGCAATCGTTAATTTTATCTGTTGGATAAGTAGATTTACATTATTTCGCCGCCAGTCACCTCGTTGGGAAGAGGAAAATCCTTGTGATGCGGCATACATGTTAAAACTCTTATCATCCGGGAAAGAGGTGCCCGCTATGGGATAAGGATAAAAATAATCATCCATGTGGATAGCATCCACATCATAGCGCGAAACGATATCCTGTACCACATCACAGATAAAACCGCGATTTTCAGGCAATCCCGGATCAAAAAAGAGTTGGGTCCCAAACTGCACAAAACGTTCGGGATGCTTCCAGTAGATATGATTTTGTGAGAGTGTGTTACTAATATTGGTTTTCACCCTATAAGGGTTTAACCAGGCATGGAGTTCCATCCCCCGTTTATGACACTCTTCAATGATAAACGCCAAGGGGTCGAAAGAGGGATCGTCAGGTGCTTTTCCCTGTTCCCTGGTCAGGAAACGACTCCAGGGTTCCAGTTCCGAATGGTAGAAAGCATCGGCTTCGGGTCGGACCTGGAAAATCACCGCATTGATACCTGCTTCATCAAATTTCCGTACCATATCAGTCAGATAATGCTTCATGGCAGCACTGTTCATCTGACGATAACGCGATTGACCGACCGTCTGCACCCATGCGCCGCGGAACTCACGCTTCGGCGTTGCATTTGGAGTACGCGTAAGAGACTGTTTGGAAGTACCGCATCCGGCGATAAACATAACAGTAAATAATAAAAAACTTAACCGACTAAAACGAATCATAAAATTAATGTGTCAATGTAAATAATGCGCCAATGTGAATAATTAAAGCTTCAATTCCTATGGGATAAAAATATGATCATCGGTCTCCAACAACTGATCTGCCAGATGCTGTTTGGGATAAACTACGATACGGTTATGGTGTGGAAAACGATTCTCTAAACGGTTCGGTAAATTTTCCAGCACAGGGATATGGGAAATATATCCTGTGTGTGCAGAAATCAGAATAATCAAATCATCTTTCTTGATCCTATCTCCGCAGGATAAAGGATTACTCCAGTCCTCGAAGGGCTGAAAAGTGAAGTTTCCCGACTTTTTCCGTCCGGCAATCATCCCCTGGGTGTCAGGATGACCCAGGTGCAATACCGGAATCGACAGTTCAGAAGAAAGTTTTTCCACCTTGCTCACCCATAATCCGAATCCATCTTCCTTTTCCGCCAACGGCGGGGAAATCACTACAATACGTTTATTCGAAATAAGGTTTTGTTCCACATGGCAGACAAACAAGTTTTTATCCGTACTCTTAATGATCAGATCGACTTTCTCTCCCAGCAATTTATCCAAAAAACCCACTTTACCCGGCCATCCCAAAATCACGATATCCGCCATTGTCTCACGGGCTGTCCGTGCAATGCCATCCGCCGGATTGTGGTCGATGGTAGTGATAATATCCACTTTCACCTCAGCGGCCATAGCCTTGGAGACAAGTCCCTGCAGCTGTTTCCTGAAACTCACGATATTCTTTTCCGCCTCCTGGTTATTAGGCACGACCCCCAATAAAGAGACGGGATTTACTGATTTCTTATCTTTCAGTAACAATGCCAGCTCCACATGTTGACCGATATTGGTAGGGTTGGCAATAGGCACCAGAATTTTCTCCTGTGCAAACTCTCCCATAGAAGAAGGTGTCAGCGGTTCATTCTCTTCACTGATCGCAATCTTTTTTGCCGCTCTCTGCGTAAAGATAGAAGCCACTATGCAGGTAATCAGAATAAGGATAATGGTACCGTTCAAAATATACTCGTCCAGCAGTTCAGCCCTGTAGCCGACGAGGATAATGGCAAGGGTAGCAGCGGCATGCGAACTGCTCAACCCGAAAATAAGTGACCGTTGGGTAGTTGAGTAATGAAACGTTTTTTGTGTAACCCATGCTGCCAACCATTTACCTACTAATGCCATCAAGGTAAGTATTAACGCCACGACAAGTGTACGAGGCCCGTCCAATACCACGGAAACGTCCACCAACATTCCTACCGAGATCAAAAAAATAGGGATAAAAAGTGCATTACCGAAGAACTCAATCCGGTTCATCAATGCTGACGAGTGAGGAATTAACCTATTGAGTGCGAGTCCAGCGGCAAATGCACCGATGATAGGTTCAATTCCTCCCAGCTCCACAAGGAAGCCTGCAAAAAAGACCACAAGAAGTACAAAAATGAAAGTAGAATATTTCTCGGATGTAGCTCTCTGAAAAAACCACTTGGCAATACGAGGTACTACCAGAAAAATAATCAGAGAGAAGAGCAATAGTGAGAGCAACAGCTTTATAAGGAAAACTATATCAAGCCCTCCGTTGCTATTGGATAAAACCAATGCCAGGATAATTAAGACTGCCGTATCGGTAAGGATAGTACCTCCTACTGTGATAGCAACTGCCTGATTACGCGCTATTCCCATACGGCTCACAATTGGATAAGCCACCAAGGTATGGGTAGAGAACATACTGGCTGTAAGAAAACTGGCATCTGGACTGTAACCGAGCAGATAATGACAAACGGGATAACCTACAATCAGCGGGATAATAAAAGTAAAAAAACCAAAGGCCAGACTTCTGTTTTTGTGAAGTACAAATTCACCCAAATCGAGTTCTAATCCCACAATAAACATAATATACAACAATCCTATGGTCGAGAACATTTCCACACCCGCATGGGTATTATCGATCCAGTTAAGTCCGTGGGGGCCTACGATAACTCCTGCTATAATCAATCCTATAATACTAGGGACATTGATTCTTTTTAGCAGAATAGGTGCCAGAAGCACTATCGACAGAAGCACAGCAAATATCAATACCGGATTGGAAAACGGTAAGGTAAATTCATGTTGGATTTCTGATAGAAAAGTTTCCATAGAATGACTTTTGATCTATAAGCACCTACAAATATAATTATTCTATTTCATTTATCCGACAGCAGGTCTCTTTTTGTCGAATGCTGTTTATCTGCAGATGTGGAAAAAACTAAACAATAAAGTCCAGTCAATTGTTGAAAGAAGCACATTGTTTTTGGAGATAAAATCCTTATCTTTGTGGGTTATAGCAAAGTTATATGAGCAATTCAAAGCAGATCGAAATAAAGGGTGCACGCGTCAACAACCTCAAAAACATCGACGTGAATATCCCACGCAATACTTTCACAGTTATCACGGGACTTTCAGGGTCAGGAAAATCATCGCTTGCTTTCGACACGTTGTATGCCGAAGGGCAACGACGTTATGTGGAAAGCCTCTCGGCTTATGCGCGGCAGTTCCTCGGACGGATGAACAAGCCGGAATGTGATTATATCAAAGGAATTCCTCCCGCCATCGCCATCGAGCAGAAGACCACTTCCCGCAACCCGCGATCCACAGTAGGTACTTCTACCGAAATATATGAATACCTGCGGCTACTCTATGCCCGCATCGGCAAGACTATTTCTCCAATCTCAGGCAAGGAGGTAAAACGCCATTACGTACATGATGTGATAGCAAAGATGGAGGAATACCGCGAGGGCACCCGTATGGCCGTACTCTCGCATATACAGTTGCGAAACGGCCGCGACCTGCGTGGTCAACTGGAGATACTGTGGAAAGAGGGTTTCACCCGGGTGGATGTTGGTGAACAGTTCTACCGGATCGACGAATTGCTTGAACAAAAGAAACTACCATCGGAAGGCGAAGTGTTGCTGGTAATTGACCGTCTTTCCTGTTCTTCCGATAAGGCAACGGTGAATCGTCTCTCCGACTCGGTAGAGACCGCATTTCTCGAAGGCAATGGTGAATGTATTGTCCGTTTCTGGAGTGAGAATGGAATAGAATCCTTCACTTTCTCCAACCGTTTCGAGGCGGACGGCATCACTTTTGAAGAGCCCACTGAAATGATGTTCAATTTCAACAGTCCTGCCGGGGCTTGCCCTAAATGCGAAGGATTCGGAAAGGTGGTCGGTATCGATGAAAATCTGGTAATCCCCGACAAGAGCCTCTCGGTGCAGGAAGAGTGTGTCCAATGCTGGAGAGGAGAAAAGATGAGTGAATGGAGACAGGAGTTCATCCACAATGCCTATAAAGTAGATTTCCCGATCCACCGCGCCTATTATGACCTGACAGAAGAAGAAAAAGATATCCTCTGGAACGGACACCACAGCACCGGCATTTACGGCATCAATGATTTTTTCGGGATGCTGGAGAAAAACCTCTATAAAATACAATATAGGGTGATGCTTGCCCGTTACCGTGGCAAGACGACTTGCCCCGTCTGCAAAGGGTCACGTCTCAAAAAGGAAGTATCCTATGTAAAAGTAGGTGGAAAATCTATTACTGAACTGGTTGTGATGCCGGTCACGGAGTTGAAAGAGTTCTTCGATCAACTTAACCTCAATGAAACCGATGCAGCTATAGCAGAACGACTGCTTACAGAGATCAGAAACCGGATACAGTTTCTGCTGAATGTAGGCTTGGGATATCTCACCCTTAACCGGTTATCGAATACCCTTTCCGGAGGCGAAAGCCAGCGTATCAATCTGGTATCATCACTGGGCAGTAGCCTGGTAGGATCACTTTATATCCTCGATGAACCGAGCATAGGCCTTCATTCACGTGATACCCACCTGCTCATCAGCGTATTGCAGGATTTACAACATATGGGAAATACAGTGGTAGTAGTGGAGCACGATGAAGAAATCATCCGTGCCGCAGATTATATTATCGACATAGGCCCCAAGGCCGGCCGCCTGGGAGGAGAAGTGGTATACCAGGGCAAGGTGGCTGAACTGGAGGAAAAAAGCGACAGTTACACCGTGAAGTACCTCACCGGTGAAGAGAAAATTGAGATCCCCAGGATACGCCGCAAATGGAATAACTACATCGAAGTGAAGGGTGCACGACAGAATAATCTGAAAAATATCGATGTGAAATTCCCATTGAATGTGATGACAGTAGTGACGGGTGTCAGTGGTTCGGGCAAATCATCGCTTGTGAACGATGTACTTTTCAATTCATTACAACATCACTATAAAGGAGCGGCATTGGAACATGCCGAATTCAATGGCATTGGGGGAGACCTCAACCTGGTGAAAGGGATAGAGTATGTAGACCAGAATCCCATCGGAAAATCGTCGCGCTCCAACCCGGTGACCTATCTCAAGGCATTCGATGAAATCCGTAAACTCTTCGCTACACAACCGCTGGCTAAGCAAATGGGTTTTTCACCGGCCTACTTCTCATTCAACGTGGAAGGAGGCCGATGTAGCGAATGTAAAGGCGAAGGAACCATTACCGTGGAGATGCAGTTTATGGCCGATATCCGATTGGAGTGTGAATCGTGCCATGGTAAACGGTTCTCAGACGAAGTATTGGAAATAGAATACAAAGGAGCCAATATTTATGATATATTGGAGATGACGGTCAACCAGGCGATCGAATTCTTCGGACAACAGAAAGGGGCAACTGAGAAGAAGATTATAAAGAAAATGCAACCCCTGCAGGATGTGGGATTAGGATATATCAAATTGGGGCAATCCTCTTCTACCCTCTCGGGCGGTGAAAACCAACGGGTGAAACTGGCCTATTATCTGGGAGAAGAAAAAGCCCAGCCAACTATCTTTATCTTCGACGAACCGACTACCGGCCTGCATTTCCACGATATAAAAACACTGCTACAGGCTTTCAACGCATTGATAGAGCGCGGCCATACGGTGATCATTATCGAACACAATATGGAAATCATCAAATGCGCCGATCATGTCATCGACATTGGGCCGGAGGGAGGAAAAGCCGGCGGGCAGATCGTCTGCGAAGGGACTCCCGAGCAGATTATAAAATGTAAACAGTCACATACCGGCCGTTTCCTGAAAGAAAAACTCCATTAAATCAGATTCCTTCCAACCCAAAAGGCAACTATTATAAGCAGTATGGCGATAGCTGACCATCTGCCGAAAAAGAACTTTCCAATTTTTGGATGACGCTTTTTTCCTCCAAGATATTCCTGGTAAATACCCAGAAAAATATAAGGTAGAGCCAACACCATAAAGGCATTGTATCTCAACGCAGCACCTACATTGAAATGAAGAAGACTGTGGATAGCCCTTTGTGAACCGCAACCGGGGCATTCATAGCCGGTGGCAAGCAAAAAGGGACACTTCGGGAAAAGGGGCTGCATTTCCGGGTTGAAAGTATAAAATATATAAAGCGCCGCTATAATCAGTAAAATTATAGCTGCGCCTATTCCTATTTTCACTCCTTTATGCACAACAGCGCTTAAAAATTATAACCGCTTGCATTGTTCTCGATGATGTTCTCCATATATTCCGGTAAATTACCGGTAAGAAACATAATTATCCAGAGGATTACATACAATAGCGCAGCGCCGATGGAAATAAATACCCACATTTTTGCTTTTTGAGCCGACCGTTCTGCTTCTTCATATTGCCCCCTAAAGTAAAACGAATCAACTTTGGTAGCATAAATGATTGCCACAATTCCAAAGGGAATACAGCAAAGTATAGTAACCAGAATCGATTGCCATAACCAATTACTTGGTTTTAACGGCGGGACATCGTTCACCGTAGGCTCCTGTATCGGTGGAGGCGGTGGAGTGTGAATTTTACCATAGGAATTATCCTGTTGGTCCGGATTGTTTTGATTTTCCATTATTCTATATGATTAAGTATTTAACAAATCACTTACTCCGGCAAAAGAACCGACAAACACAAATACCAGCACCACGGCAATAATCAGGAGAAGTACCCAACCAATAGCGATCCACATGGCTATTTTCGTCCATTTTGCGGCAGAACGGGAAGACTCTAATGAAGCTGCATAATCACCCCTATTATAGAAAGATTCCACCTGTGCAGCATATATGATGCCGATAATGCCGAGCAGGCTTAACACACTGCTACAAAACATAAATGGCAAAATCGTCACCAGAATGGATTCCACCAACCATGTTTTGGGCATGGGTTGCGGTATGGTGGCAGATGACTCCACTGTTACCTGGGGGGGACTATTATATGTGCCGGAAAACAGGAAGCGCAGTTCATCTGTCTCTTCTGCTCTTTTCCATTGTTCCATACCTTGTGTCCACACAAGTGTATCACGCTTTATACCCTCCTGTCTCAGTTCTTCGGGCGAAAAAGTCCCTTTTTGCTTCCCTTCAGCATCGATATAAAAGTAGCGGTTCATAAATCTTGAATTTTATTTATAATTTTGGGGTGTAATTTGTAGCGAACGGATAGTCTGCCCATTCTCGTTAATGTAAACATATTCAATGACCACATTGTTCTCCTTAAAAAAACGAAGATCGGGATTCATTGAGAATTCCTTCCCGATATTCTCCTTTAACAATTGTAATCCATGCTTCACTAACGAATCAGGATTGGATGTATTCAGCACCGTATAGCGATACTGGAATATATTACCGGACATTACCGAAGCACCTTCAAACCGCGTATACTGGTCAAGCATCACCGGCACCGATTCATTGAGCCCAATTGCCATCTCTTGTAACTTCTTGTTGAGAGCCTTTTCAGGTGAAGTACATCCTATCAGATACAAAGAAAAGAACACAATAGACAGGGTGAAAATTATTTTTCGCATATCTTCATTTTATAATACAAATTTATGCAAAAATCGGGATATTTGGATAACTATCGACATGAAATATGAGAAAGAGATAAAAAGCATTTGGCAGAATGTCTCTCGACACTCTGCCAAATAGTTAACCTTAAATCTAATACTATTATGAAAAAACCACGATGCAAATATAAAAAAGAAATTAAATACACGCAAATAATTTCAATAAAAAATAAAAAAATGCCTATTTTTGTCAAATTGTAAGTAAAATCAAACAATAGGCAAGCCCATCCCTGTTATTTTGCGATACAAATCGAGCGCATAGACATCCGTCATACCCGATATATAATCAATAACGGATTGAATTTTTCCATATAGAGTAGGAAAATCTGTTTCATACTGTTCAGGTATCCTGTCGAGAAGGAGCTTCGAATATGCATGATCCGGATTCCGAATAGCATCCGTAAACACCTCCAACAGGTACCCAATGATACGATGACCGGCCAATTCAATGTCCAACACATCTTTAGATCGATATATATGCTTCAAGGCAAATTCCGCACACCTCCCATAGGCATCTGCGACCCAAGGTGAAATATTTCCGGTAAGTGTACCTGTGAACTCTCCGGCAAGAATTCTTTCCTCATTGGCAAGAAACAACCCTGCACACTCATTGACCAACAAGCCAATCACTCCCGAACGCAAATAGGCAATCTGCTCGTTCACATCGTGCACATACGACAGAGTGCTTATACGTCGTTGTCTGCTTTCTCCTTCAAAAAAACCCAGTAGTAGTTCTATTGTTCTTTCTGTGGAAAGAAGCCTCAATTTATGTGCATCCTCGATATCCATTACCTGGTAACAGATATCATCGGCAGCTTCCACCAGATAAACCAGCGGATAACGTACAAATTTCAATGGTTGCTCCTGCTGTTTTATAATGCCGAGGTCCGCGGCTATCAATCGGTAATCTTCCTCTTCTGAGGCAAAGAATCCGAATTTATTTTTTCCTCCGCTCAATTCTGAAGAATAGGGGTATTTCACGATAGAGGCAAGCGTAGAATAGGTCATGGCAAAACCACCTCTCCTTCTTCCCCTGAACTGATGCATCAACAATCGTATCGCATTGGCATTTCCTTCAAAGCAGGTGAAATCACTCCAACGCCCTCCTTCCTCCTCGATTTCCCGCCTCTGACCAACGCCCTTTCCTTCGGAAAAAAAAGTGGATATAGCTTTTTCACCTGAATGTCCGAACGGCGGATTTCCCATATCATGGGCAAGACATGCGGCTGCAACTATTGACCCGATTTCCTCAAAATGAGCTTCCGAACGGGGATACTTTTTACGTAATTCACGACTTATATTCTCTCCCATCGAACGACCGACACTAGCGACTTCCAGGCTATGTGTCAGCCGATTATGCACAAATACACTCCCCGGCAGGGGGAATACCTGTGTCTTATTCTGCAATCGCCGGAAAGGCGACGAAAATATCAACCGGTCGTAATCACGTTGATACTCGGTACGTTCATGTTTTTTGCCATTTTCATAATGCTCCATTCCAAATCTCTTGGCAGACAATAATCGTTCCCAGTCCATATAATATTTTTATTTTATACAGACAAAGATAGTACCAACTGACCGAAAATCCGACCTGTTGACATTTTTTTGATAAGATTATCGAGAAGATACCAGCGAAATTCCCATAAATAAGACTAAATTTGTACTCTTATTACAGAAAGGTTTATCAATGACTGATATTATCAAGCACGAGTGTGGGATTGCAGTAATCCGCCTCCTCAAACCCCTCAATTATTATTACAATAAATACGGGACGTGGCAATACGGACTGGACAAAATGTACCTGCTCATGGAAAAACAACACAACCGAGGGCAGGAAGGAGCCGGATTAGGGGCTGTAAAATTGGAAGCTTCCCCCGGCAATGAATTTATTTTCAGGGAAAGGGCATTGGGGTCGGGTGCCATATCGGAAATATTTTCCAATATACATTCGTCATTCCAGCGATTTTCCAAAGATCAACTCAGTAACATAGAGTTTGTAAAAACATCGGTTCCTTTCGCTTCAGAACTGTTTATCGGCCATCTGCGGTATAGTACTACCGGCAAAAGTGGCCTTAGCTATGTGCATCCACTTCTACGCCGGAACAACTGGGCATCAAGAAGCCTTGCCTTAGCGGGCAATTTCAATATGACTAATGTGGACGAAATGTTCGAGCAACTGCTCAAAGAGGGACAACATCCGCGTGATTATGCCGATACGTTTGTGATGCTTGAGTCCCTGGGACATTACCTCGACCGGGAAGTACAATACCAATATGATCACCTGAATAAAGAACGGATGAATGGTCAACAGATAAGTCACGAGATCGGTGAAAGACTCGATATCCCTTTCCTGTTAAAACGGGCATCTGCCATATGGGACGGAGGTTACGCCCTTTGCGGACTGATCGGCTGCGGCGATGCTTTTGTTCTACGTGACCCATGGGGTATCCGTTCGGCCTTTTACTACCATGACGATGAAATCGCCGTGGTAGCATCGGAACGGCCGGTTATCCAAACAGCATTCAACCTGAAAAGAGACGATATACACGAAATACAACCCGGGGAAGCGCTTATTGTAAAACGTAACGGGTCTATCAGCTTACATCAGATCCAGGAGAAAAAAGAAAAAATCACTCCCTGTTCATTCGAGAGGATCTATTTTTCACGAGGTTCCGATCACGACATCTACCGGGAGCGGAAAAAACTGGGAGAGCTACTGGTGCCCAAGATCATGGAGACCGTAAATGGGGATTTCGACAATACGGTTTTCTCATTTATTCCCAATACGGCAGAGGTTGCCTATTTCGGTATGCTGCAAGGATTAGAGGATCATTTCAATCACAAAAAAGCACTCACCATCCTCGAAAAGGGCTACACATTGAGTAAGGAGGAGATCGATGCTATTCTCTCCAAGAGGGTCCGTTCAGAAAAAGTAGCCATCAAAGACATCAAACTGCGTACCTTTATCGCACAGGGAAATACAAGGAACGATCTGGCAGCACATGTCTATGACGTGACTTATGGCTCACTAAAACGAGGCGTCGACAGTCTGGTAATTATAGATGACAGTATTGTCCGCGGCACCACACTCAAGCAGAGTATTATCAAGATCCTGGACAGGCTCGATCCCAAAAAAATCATCATCGTATCTTCCTCACCGCAAATACGCTATCCCGACTGCTATGGCATAGATATGTCCAGAATGAGTGAATTCATCGCTTTCAAAGCAGCCATTGAACTGCTGAAAGAGCGAGGCATGCAGTCTGTAATCGACGAGACTTACAAAAAATCGGTGGCGCAGCGTCATATGAAGAAAGAACATATCATTAATTATGTAAAAGACATCTATGCCCCTTTCACAGATGAGGATATTTCCAATAAAATTGCACAGATGCTCACATCCAAGGAGATAAAAGCTGAAGTAAAAATCGTTTTCCAAAGTATAGAAGACCTTCATAAAGCATGTCCCAATAACGGAGGAGACTGGTACTTTTCGGGGGATTACCCTACTCCCGGCGGAAACCGGCTTGTAAACAACGCGTTTATCAATTATATTGAGGGTCAGGAGAACAAAGCCCAGCAATATGCGTTACAATTCTCAAAGAATGAGAAATGATTGAACGTATCATCATCATAGAAAATGTAGATCCGGTCGTTTTTTTCGGCATCAACAATAGTAATATACAGTTGATCAAAACACTGTATCCAAAGTTACGTATCGTTGCAAGAGGAAATGTGATCAAAGTGATCGGTGAAGAGGAGGAATTGGCCAGCTTCGAGGAAAAGATGCACGAACTGGAGAAATTCAGTAACGAGATGAATATGTTGAAAGAGGAGGATATCCTCGATATTGTAAAAGGTAAGGCTCCCGCCATTGTGAATGTGGATAATCTTATCATCCATGGTCTGAACGGGAAACCAATCCTTGCCCGTACCGCCAATCAAAAGAAACTGGTGGAGGCCTTCGATGAAAACGATATGGTATTTGCCATTGGCCCGGCCGGTTCGGGGAAAACCTATACTGCCATAGCACTGGCAGTCCGTGCACTGAAAACAAAGAAAGTACGAAAAATCATCCTCAGCCGTCCCGCCGTGGAAGCAGGCGAGAAACTGGGATTCCTGCCCGGAGATATGAAGGAAAAGATAGACCCTTATCTTCAACCGTTATACGATGCGTTAGAGGATATGATCCCTCCATTAAAACTGAAAGAATATATCGAAAACAAAATCATACAAATTGCACCGCTCGCTTTTATGCGGGGACGTACTTTGAATGATGCAGTCATCATTCTGGATGAAGCGCAGAATACTACCAAGCCGCAGATAAAGATGTTCCTGACAAGGTTGGGGTTAAATGGCAAGATGATTATCACAGGTGATATCACCCAAATCGACCTACCCAATTCACAGCAGTCTGGATTGGTCCATTCCCTGCAGATATTAAAAGATATTAGAGGTATAGGTACAGTAGAATTCAACAAGAAGGATATTGTACGCCATAAACTCGTACAGAGGATTGTGGAAGCATATGAAAATCAATAAATCATCAAATCAGTAAATCAATTATAATATGGAAGCATTAACAAAGACAAATTACAATTTTCCCGGACAAACGGGTATTTATCACGGGAAAGTGCGCGATGTATACAGCATCGGTAAAGAAATACTGGTAATGATTGCTACAGACCGTATTTCAGCATTCGACGTAGTATTGCCGAAAGGTATTCCATATAAAGGACAAGTATTAAACCAGATTGCATCGAAATTCCTGGATGCCACAGCCGATATAGTACCCAACTGGAAAACAGCCTCTCCCGACCCGATGGCGACGGTCGGTCATCAATGTGAACCCTATAAAGTGGAAATGGTGATCCGCGGTTATATTACCGGAAGTGCATGGCGTGAATACAAAAAAGGAGCACGTACAATATGCGGCCTCCCCCTACCGGAAGGATTGCGTGAAAACCAGAAATTCGAAACACCTCTGATCACTCCCACCACAAAAGCAGATAAAGGACACGACGAGAATATCTCGAAAGAAGAGATCATCGCACAGGGACTGGTGAGCAGAGAAGAGTACGAACAACTGGAAAAATATACTTATGCCCTGTTCAAACGCGGCACAGAAATGGCGGCAGAAAAAGGGCTAATCCTGGTTGATACCAAATACGAATTTGGCAGGAAAGATGGCAAGATCTACCTGATTGATGAGATACACACTCCAGACTCCTCCCGTTATTTCTATAGTGAAGGCTATCAGGAGCGTTTCGAAAAAGGCGAAGAACAAAGGCAACTCTCCAAAGAATTTGTCCGCAAATGGCTAATGGATAATGGCTTTCAGGGACAATCCGGACAACAGGTTCCTGAAATGACAGATGAATATTGCCTAAGCGTATCGGAACGGTACATCGAATTATACGAAAAAATTGTAGGTGAGAAATTTGTAAAGGCCGATGCTGATAATCTGGAGTCACGCATTGAAAAAAATATCAACGACTATCTCCGGACACTTTAATGGATAGCTATAGGTAAGCAATAAACAGACACAAAATGACCTATAAAGTAGAAAAGGTAAACCCTTATAATTCCAATCAGCCGAAAAAGGAACAGGTAACACGGATGTTTGACAGCATCGCTCCCAATTATGACAGGTTGAATGGTACATTGTCATTAGGTATAGATGATTATTGGAGGAGAGATGCACTGAAAGAACTGAGAAAATATCCTCATAGGCATATATTGGATATAGCTACCGGCACCGGCGACTTCGCCATCCTGGCACAGAAGATCCTGCTGCCACAGAAAATTACGGCGGTGGACATATCAGAAGGGATGATGCAGGTAGGTAAGGAAAAAGTGAAAGCTAAGGGATTGGGGCAAACAATCTCTTTCGAAGTTCAGGATTGCGCAAACCTCTCTTTTAGCGATAATAGTTTTGATGCGGCTACCATCGCATTCGGAGTGCGTAATTTTGAAGATATCGACAAAAGTTTCCGGGAGGTATTTCGTGTATTGAAACCGGGAGGACTGTTTCTTTTCATCGAACTTACTACACCACAGGATACACCGATGAAGCAATTATATGCTACCTACACGAAGTATGTGATGCCGGTACTTTCCGGTATGTTTGCCACTGAACAGAGGGCATATCACTACCTTCCGGAATCTATAGCCGCTTTTCCACAAGGGAGAGAGATGATGTTGATATTGAAAAAGAACGGATTCACTAATATCCGGTTAAGAAGGTACACGCTTGGGATTACAACCCTTTATATGGCAGAAAAACCCTTCAATTGATATGACAATATGATGATTTGATATGGAAACTTACGGTCTGATCGGTTTTCCGTTGAAACACTCATTCTCGGCTAAATTCTTCACGGAAAAATTCCGGAATGAACAGCTAGAGGCCGAATACCTGAATTTTGAGATTAAGGATATTCAGGAGATTCATCATATCATTCTGTTAAATCAGCAATTGAAAGGATTAAATATTACCATTCCTTATAAAGAACGGGTAATTCCCTTCCTGGATAATATTTCGGAAGAGGCCAAAAAGATTGGAGCCGTGAATGTAATCCAAATAGAAAGAAGACCGGGTGATAAATGTTATTTCAGACTTACCGGTTACAACACTGATTATATAGGTTTCAGACAATCGATTTCACCGTTGTTAAATACCGCATTTCATAGGAAAGCATTGATTCTGGGAACCGGGGGAGCATCGAAAGCCGTTGCACAGGCATTCACTGATATGCAGGTCTCATGGCATTATGTGTCACGCACTCCCGGCGTGAACAGGTTTACCTATGACGACCTTACTCCTTCGATCATCGCGGAGCATACAATTATTGTAAATGCCTCACCTGTGGGCACCTTCCCTGAAATCAACTATTGCCCGCATATCCCTTATTCTTTTCTCACCCCCCGTCATCTACTTTATGACCTGATTTACAATCCTGAAGAAACCTTATTCCTGCAAAAAGGAAAAAAACAGGGAGCTATCACTAAAAACGGCCGGGAAATGCTGGAACTTCAGGCATTGGCTGCCTGGGAGATATGGAACGATACTGACTAAAAAATAACCGCCCCCTTACTTCTTCCAGTAAAGGGACGATCCAATCCTTAGTCATTGTATCTTAGAAAAATATATGTTAACTAAGAAATATATAGAGGTGCGATAGTGTAGTTTGTTTTTCTTACAATGACTACGGGAGTTCAATCTCTTCCTGCTGCTTTTGAGGCTCTTCGGCTTCTACCGGAGCTGCTACTTCTTTTCCTTCAGCATCAAGATATACTGTCCTTGAAGACTGGTCATCTTTCTTCGTTAGCTCTACTTTTGTCAATTGCTTTTCCGCATTGTATTTGAGTGTGACGATATTGTACTCTTGAGTAAAAGAATTTACCGCTGTCTGTACAACTTCACTTAAATCCTGCAACTGAACTTCTATGAAGCCATCATCTTCTAAAGCCATTGTGACTGAAGGTTGATTCTCTAAAGCATGCACTTTCTGGATATTTGTCGAAACAAGCATACCTGCAATGATTGCGACTGATAAAATAACTTTTTTCATAACGATAAAATTTTAAAAAATAAAAACCTCATTGATTTTCTATTCCGTTTGTTTTTTTAATGTCTTACTGACGATAATTATATATCAAATTAAAGGCCAAAAACACACAAGAGCGCCAATCCTATACGTAATAATCTTTATACTAACGATTTATCCCTTTAACCTGTATTATAGACCTAACAACATTATTGTAGAAAAGCTGTGGAAATTGTGGAAAAATTACACAACTCGCTCCCAACAATCCACACTTTCCAGTACCAACAAGCCCATATAAAAAAGTATGAGAATTAAAACTTATGCTGTATATTTGAATAATGGAACAAAAAAAATCAACTGAACAAAGGGTCAGGATAAAAATAGGATTGATATTCCTGGTAATTATCCTCTTTTTTACCGGATTGTTCTACTATTCCTATTTACTAAAAAAGAATATGGATATCCAAAAAGCGGAGATGGACAATTCATACAAGGTACTGTCTAAAAGTAACCGGTTGATTAATTCCATACAACAGGCACAGGATATATTGAATATGTACCTTGTTTCTCCCCGCCGGACATTTCAAAAGCAATACGATTCCATCACCACTGACATATCCTCGCAAATAATGGATATAAAAGAGATGAAGCCTGAGAGGCAGCAGGATGTACTCCTGCAGGATATCGACTCTTTATTGCAGGAGAAAAACCGGATTGTACGCCGGCTGACAGGACTGTTCAGATCTGAAAATCCACTGACGGAACTCGACGAGAAGATCAACCGCTACGATGAAATCATCCAGGATTCGGTTGTAGTGACTACCAATATTGACACGATGCGAATAGAAAAACAGAGGAAAGGTAGTTTCTGGAATCGTGTCAGGAATGTCTTCGACCCGAAACACGTGGCGGATACAACCATCAATATTACGCGCACCGAACAGGAGTCTTGGTCTGCCAAGAAAGTAGACACCCTTATGTATGCAGACCTCAAAAATATCACCGAAGAAGCCTCCCGGTCCTATTCTTCCCATATACAAGGGATCGAGAGAGAGGTGCGGGAACTTTTGCTTGCCGAACAAAATATATCCCTTCACATTTCCCAGTTAACCAATGATTTTTATAATGAAGCTATCCGGATAACATGGAAAGGGACCGAAAACAGTGAAGATCTCAACCAGAGTATTTTCAAGTTTGCCCTTCTGGTAGGCACACTTTCCATTTTTATCATCCTGGTTATCACCCTCTTAATTATCAACGACCTCAACAAGGGGCAGAAAGCAAGAACTGATCTGGCGAGAGAGAAACAACTTACGGAAGAACTGATAGAGAGTCGTCACAAACTACTGCTATCCGTATCGCATGATATCAAAACCCCACTTAGTTCTATGATGGGATATATGGAGATGTGGGATTCAGAAGAGAGAGATAAAGACAAAAAACGACAACTGCAATCCGCACGGAATTCTGGAAAGCATATCCTGACCATGCTCACCAATCTGCTTGAATTCTCCCGACTGCAACAGAAATCGGGCTCATTACATTATAGCCGATTCAATCTGATTGCACTCATGGAAGATATTATCCGTATGTTCCAACCTCTTACAGAAGAAAAATCATTGACCCTGACATTTGAGAATATTGCCTCCTCTCCTTTATATATCAATACGGACCAGACCCTTTTAAAGCAGATACTCACCAATGTGGTTTCAAATGCCGTAAAATACACGGTCCAGGGGGGAATCAATATACAATTGCAGTATGACAACGGCCAAATGATTTTCACCGTCACGGATACCGGTATCGGGATGGATCCAATTGAAATACCGGAAATATTCAAACCGTTCTCCCGTATGCAAAACCCTTTGAAAGCGGAAGGGAGCGGATTTGGGATGTATGTCACCAAAGGATTGGTGAATATGTTGAAAGGGGAGATAAAAGTGGACTCTTGCAAAGGAAAGGGAACCCGTGTAGCCATAGCCCTGCCTATCGCTAAAACCGAAGATCAGATACCTCCCGGCAACAGCATCAATAAGCGGGGTTCCCTCACAACCGATTCCGGTCACTCCAAACAAGATGGAAAGCTACATAAGATACTGATTTTTGAAGATGACCTCTCCTTGGGAAACATGATAAGGGAATATCTCGCACGCAATGGACATAAAGCAAAACTATGCAGTAATCCCCGCGATGTAGAAGGCTTTTTAAGAGTTATCCTCCAGTTTGACATTGTATTTACCGACATGCAAATGACAGAAATAACAGGAATAGATATTCTGCATAGAGTAAGAAAAAGAGATACACATATACCGGTATGGTTAATGACTGCACATGACGATTATACGATAGAGAAAGCTCTTTCAGAAGGATTTTCCGGCCTAATCAAAAAACCTATCCAAATGAGTGATCTTTCTGATATACTATCACGGGAAAAAGTTATACAGGACAAGGAAAAAAATGTGGAGGAAGAAAAAAAGGACCAACCTAAGGAAGAAAGAAAGGACCTGCTCGAGGAAGAGCAGAATATCCCGTTGGGGGATGGTAATTTTAGCGGGACATTCCCCAGTCTGTCGGCGCTTTTTCAAGGGGATAAAACATCCATCATAGACATCTTGTCCGGTTTTGTAGAGTCGTCCGATAGAGATATGGACATCCTGACTATTTACATCGAAGAAGGAAATTTTGAGAAAGCACAGGAATTGTGCCATAAAATCCATCCTTTTCTGTACCAGCTTGACGCAGGTTATCTCTGTACGATCTTACACAAAATGGATCGCTTACGGGGAGAAGACGAATCAACCTATCCCGATTGGAAAAAAGATCTGTCGAAAACAATTGGGGAGATAAGGGAATTCTGTGCCAATATAACCCGGAACTACCTGTAAAAAAAAATTATAGTCCCGCTAAACTTCCTTTAAGCCAATATTATATTGGTGCATTTTATTGTAAAGTGTTTTTCTGTCGATCTGCAAAAGGATGGCCGCCTTAGTCTTGTTACCCCCCACTTGTTCCAATGCTCTCAGAATTTTCTCTTTTTCCTCTTCCGGCTCCACATAGAGGGAGATATCGGACATTGGGATAGACTCTTCTTTTCGGGCAGTGAATACCGGTAAACTGTTTGGAATAATACTATCGCCTCTTGTAAAAAGGACAGCCCTACGGATCACGTTACGCAACTCCCTCAGGTTGCCCGACCATCCATAGTTTTGCAATGCGACCAACGCTTCGGGAGAAATAAAATCCACCTGCCGCCCAAGTTCCCTGTTTGCCTCTTTCCTGAAATGATGGGCGTATGAGGGAATATCTTCCGTACACTCCCGTAATGCCGGGACCTTGATCATAAACTCATTCAACCGGTGATAAAGATCCTCCCTGAAATTACCTTCACTGATCGCTTTCTCCAGATTCTCATTGGTGGCTGTAATGATCCGCACATCCACAGTCAAGTCAGTTGAAGTACCCACCGGCCGGACTTTCTTCTCCTGAAGGGTACGCAATAGCTGCATCTGTACGCCGTAAGGCAGGTTACCCACCTCGTCAAGGAACAGTGTTCCTCCATGCGCTTCCCTGAAAAATCCGGTCTTATCTTCTATGGCAGAGGTAAACGAACCTTTCTTATGACCAAAAAGCTCACTCGGAGCCAGTTCTATGGAAAGGCTACCGCAATCCACTGCGATGAAAGGGCCTTTGGCTCGGTTACTACGGGTATGGATCAAACGGGCTACATGTTCTTTCCCGGTACCGCTTTCTCCGATGATCATCACCGCCATCTGTGTGGGAGCAACCAGGTCTATATGGGTATACATCTGTGCTGAAAGGGGACTCTGTCCTTCCACAAACTGATTGTCTTCCTGCTCGTTCTTTTTCTCCGCCTGTTGTTTGACGGGAGGGGTACTGTTTTCCTTCCGGGTATCAAACGCAGCCTCAATCTTTTTTGCCAGGATTTCCGGGTTGATAGGTTTTTCCAGAAAATCGAATGCACCCAGTTTGATCGCCGACACTGCCGTCTGTATCTCGCCGTACCCCGTCATAATAATAACAGGCATCAACTTCTTCTTTTCGTTCAACCAATTCAGGAGCATGATACCGTCGCCATCGGGCAGGCGTAAGTCGGACAAGACAACCTGACAGGAATCCGGTTGGGAAAGCACTTCCTGCGCCGCCACCATGCCGGAGCATAATATTGCCGAAAATCCGTTCCGCTCGAACCATTTCTGAAGCATAGCCCCGAAAGAACGGTCATCCTCTACTATCAATATTTTTCGATCCTTCACCTCTCCAATCAGTTATAATGTAAAGATAGATGATTTATTTCTGATCAGAAAGCGACTAACCGTCACATTGATAAACGGTAACATTTCAGGATGCGTGATTAAGTTTTTTTCTCAATACATTTGTTACTCCAAATATATACACAGCTCCGGATACAATATAAATATATATTCCCGTAGTTTCTAAAGACGATATTTTATTTCCAGATGAGAAGATAATCAATGTCACTATTAATATGACACAAATCATAAGATTTCCGACTTGGACTGGAGAACCATGGTGCTCTTTATTACGCCTTGTCATATACATTAGAAAACAAGAGAAAAAAAACAGAACAAATAATATAATAAAAAAACTCACAATCGGAGTTTCTCCAATAAATAAAAACAAGAAGGCAGCCGCATAGAAAATTAAAAATAAATATTTTAAGATTTTCATGACATTATAATTTTTTATCTGACAACTATTCATTCCTATTCTCCTTCACTCACTAACTTCTCCCAAGAGTCAACAACGGAATCTTCTTCCTCGACTCCATTTTTACTGCTCTTTGTTTTTAACCTATTCCCAATTTTCTGATAAAAATCATCTAAAAAGAGATTGTGCTCTTTCCCAATAAAGGAGGCCAACGATTCCTTTTCCGTTTCTGGTATAACGTTAATTACGCTATCATTACTACACGACAATAAGAATAAAAAGGACAATAGATAAACCAAAAATCCTGTTTCCATATTAAAAATTTAATGGTTAGAATTAAAAAATACTATTCCCCTATTATATAAAACAAACCTAAAGGAAAATTTGTTCTCTAAAACAGCCAATCAAGGTTAAATAATTGACTTTAATATCATATCATTGAGACAAGAAATATAGCAAGTGCGATTTGATAAGAAAAAAATATCATTGATTTTTAATCTTATATTTGGAAATACTTCTATTTTCATCTATTTTTGACACCTAAAATCTTCATTTTTATGAGTAAATTACCCTTGCATGAAGCCGATTCAAGGCTTAAAAAAGTGCAACGAGCCATCGCAGGGATGCAGGCCGATGCGTGTATCATCACTTCGTCGGTCAACCAGTACTGGCTCTGCGGATTTATTTTCGACGGTTATCTCTTCCTCTTGCCCGAAGGTGATCCGATCCTATTCGTGAAACGCCCTTCCAATATCGTGGATGAACGGGTGAAACAGATCCGTAAACCGGAGCAGATCCCTGCTATGTTGGAAGAGGCTGGCATCGCTATCCCTAAACGGATCCTGATAGAAGCCGACCAACTCTCATTCTCTGCCGCCACCCGCCTGCAGACAGCATTCAAAATGCCCGAAATCAAGAATGTTTCAGGAGAACTGAGGAAGATAAGGTCGGTCAAATCGGAGTACGAACTGGAGCAGATGCGTGAAAGTGCCGGGATCCACAGCAAAGTATACAAACTGATTCCTTCTTTATACTGTGAAGGGATGACCGACTTGGAACTGCAGATCGAGATAGAGCGGCAAATGCGCCTGCACGGCTCGATGGGTATTTTCCGCTCATTTGGCGAGAATATGGATATTTTTATGGGGAGCATGCTGGCCGGCGACAACGCCCAGGTGGCGTCACCCTATGACTACGCCCTGGGGGGAGCGGGTATCTCACCCCTACTACCATTGGGAGCCAATGGTACGATCCTCAGGCCGGGCACCACGTTGATGGTGGATATGGCAGGAAATTACCGTCCCTGTATGGACGATATGACCCGCACTTTCGTGATCGGTTATGCTCCCGACATTGCCTATAAAGCCCACCAGGTTTCCATCGATATCCATAAAGCGATTCTCGGGGATTTCAAGGCAGGCACCCTTTGCTCTGCACTCTACCTTCTGGCAGAAGAGATGGTGAAGGAAAACGGGTTAGAGCCCTATTTTATGGGGACGGTACAACAAGCCAAATTTATCGGCCATGGCGTGGGATTGGAAATCAATGAGCCTCCCGTACTCACACCCCGCTCCGAGGAAGTACTGGAACCGGGCATGGCATTCGCGCTAGAGCCCAAATTCGTACTTCCCGGCATCGGTGCCGTGGGGATAGAGAACACCTATATCGTCCACGAATCAGGCTTCGAAAATATCACCCTGTGTGAAGAAGCCCTGGTGACACTGTCTTGATAAAATTGTTTATCTCTCGTTCGAGAAAGAGTAAGGGAAATTCTTTTGCTGAGTGCCTCTCTCCTTATTGGGGCGGTCACTCATTTTGAAAGTGATCTCTCCCCCTTTCATCAGGTCGCCGTGGGTAAGGAAATTTTTTGTATATGGCTTGCCGTTACATTCCATTGTTTCAATATAGCGATTTCCTTTTGTATTATCCGGTGCATTGATCTTCAATGTCTTTCCGTTCTCCAGATCGATCTCTACCGATTTGAACAACGGTGAACCGAGAATATATTCGTCGCTCCCGGGACAGACAGGATAAAATCCTAATGCAGAGAAGACATACCATGCCGAGGTTTGTCCGTTATCCTCATCGCCGCAATACCCGTCGGGGGCAGCGGAATAGAGCTTATCCATGATCTCCCTGATCCAGTATTGAGCTTTCCATGGCTCCCCCGCATAATTGTAGAGATAAGCCATGTGCTGGATCGGCTGGTTGCCATGCGCGTACTGCCCCATATCCATCACCTGCATCTCACGCATCTCATGGATCATGGAGCGGCTCTGCATTCCCTCATACCCCGGAATGACAAAGACAGAATCGAGCATATTGACAAATTCACTGCGTCCCCCCATCAGATCGATCAGTCCCTGGGGATCATGGAAAACAGACCATGAGTAGTGCCAACTGTTTCCTTCGGTGAAATCACGGCTCCAGTCCGTCGGGTTGAACGAACCGGAGAAAGATCCGTCTTCTGCACGACCTGCCATCAACTTGTGCTTAGGATTGTACAAATTCTTATAATTCATCGCCCGTTCACCGTAGATAGCAATCTCGGCTTCCGGCTTACCCAGAGCTTTCCCCAGCCGATAGATGGTCCAGTCGTTATAAGCATATTCGAGTGTGCGGGCTACATTCTGACTGATCTTCACATCATTGGGAATATATCCGTATTTGTTATATTCAGCATAACCGGTACGTCCCGAAGCACCCACTGTAGGGTGCACATTGTTGGCGCCATGCTTGAGTGCTTCCCAAAGCGTTTCAATATCATACCCTCTCAACCCTTTGACATAAGCGTCAGCTACTACTGAGGCTGAGTTATTACCTACCATGATATTCCTGTGTCCAGGGCTGGCCCACTCGGGGAGGAAACCACTCTCCTTATAGGCATTGACCAGTCCTTCCTGCATCTTTACATTTTCCGAAGGATAGACAAAATTAAGGAAGGGGAAAAGACTTCTGAAAGTATCCCAGAAACCGGTATCGGTAAACATATAACCGGGAAGCACTTCACCGTTATATGGGCTGTAGTGGTGAATATTACCGTTTTCATCGACTTCTGAAAGATTTCTCGGAAAGAGCAGCGTACGGTAAAGGTTGGAGTAGAAAGTCCTCAGGTTATCAATATTGTCATCCTCAACCCTTATCCTTCCCAGGACCTCATTCCAGCGTGCCTCACCCTTTTCTGCGATGGCATCAAAAGATGCGCTTCCCAACTCCCTCAGGTTCAGCAGGGCCTGCTCTTCACTGATAAAAGAAGAAGCCACTCTGGCATGCACCTGTTCCTTCCGGTCCGTCTTGAAACCGATCACTGCCCCGGCATGATTTCCTGTAAATTCAATCTCCTTCTCAGATATCTCACCATCTTTCACCGCTGCGCAGTAGGTGAAGGGTTTATCAAAAATTACCACGAAATAACTCTTAAAGTTATCGGGTACTCCGCCGCTGTTGCGGGTGGTATATCCTACAATCTTCTGTTCTTCAGGGATGATGCGTACATAAGAGCCCTTATCGAAAGCATCGATCACCACATACGACTGGTCGCTCTGTGGAAAGGTAAACCGGAACATGGCGGCCCTCTCCGTAGGAGTGATCTCGGTGGTGATATCCCAATCGGCCAGATAAACCCGGTAATAGTGCGGTTTGGCTATCTCCGCCTTATGGGAGAACCAACTTGCCCGTTCCTCTTCATCAAAGACCGGCTTTCCGGCAACAGGCATCAGCGAAAACTGACCGTAGTCATTCATCCAGGGGCTGGGTTGGTGAGTCTGCTTGAACCCCCTGATCTTGTCGGAATGATAAGTGTACATCCATCCGCTGCCCATCTTACCGGTCTGCGGCGACCAAAAATTCATTCCCCATGGGAGAGCGATCGCAGGATAGGTATTCCCGGTGGAGAGCTCATACTTGGAATCCGTTCCCACCAATGTATTCACATAGTCTACCGGATTGGACGTCTGTGCGCCCATTGTAAAATTCATTCCCAAGAAGAAAATGATACTCAATAACAGAACTTTTTTCATACGATTAAAATATTTATTTTTCAATATATCATACATAATTCGCTTTTAATTATACTCTTGTCCAGGAACAGTTATCATGCTCGTTTCATATAATTAAAAATTTAGACACAAAAGCCCATATTCCTCACACAAATTTCTCCCGTTTCTGTAGGTTGAGGAAACCGATCATCAGCCAGACGATACTTCCGATGGACAGGAACAGGCGACTTTTAAGAATGGTGTTCTGCCAAATCATGGGGTGAATATCGTCCGGGATGGAAAACGGGTTCAGAAAAACATTCCAAAAAGAATTCCTTATCTGACCATTGGCGTTCATATATACAAAGAATGCAAGTCCCATCACAATCATAATCACCGCCGTGCCGTTACCGCTTCTGGTGATGGTGGAGAACATAAAAGCGAGGTTGCCAAAGAACAGCATCGGAAAGATGAGTTGTGCGGCCATTTCAAATGCGTTGACAGGGTACAGCAAAATACGGGCGACATAGGCAAAAAGGACCAGAATAAAATAATTTGCCAAATAGATCATCAACATACGCACACCCCACACCTTATAGCGGTAATTAGGTATGCCAAAAATAATCTCCAGTATCCGGTTGTCCTCATCGTTTTGGATGCCGAAAACCACCGGATAAAAAATCAGCAGTAAGCAGGGAAACAATAGCAAACTATAGATAGAGGCTTCATTGATTTCGGCTCGGTTCCATGCCTGCTGGAACATGAAAAAGGCAAAAAAACCAAAAGCAGCCAAAAGAAACCAAAAGAATTTACCGGCAAATATAATCTTTAAATTATACCGCACGATACTTGTAGTTAAAACTATATATTTATTTAAGCTCATAGCTTCATATATTTTTCAATAGACAGAGGTAAGCATCTTCAAGATTGGCTTCCACTTGTACCGCACCGGGATAGGGTTCCGTCACCGAGATATAGCGTACCTGTATCCGGTCTCCCTCCTGGATATTATTCACCACCAGTGATTTATCCAATTTCTCTTCAAACGACTCCTTGTCGATCAGGAACTGCCATACCTTGCCCACGGCCATATCCACCATCTTTTCGGGTATACCGAAATACTTCAATTCCCCTTTATCTACCACCACGACCTGATTGCAAGAGCTGGAAATATCTTCGATGATATGGGTGGAAAAAATAACAATACGGTCTTTGCTCAACTCTACCAACAGGTTACGGAAGCGGATCCGTTCCCGCGGGTCGAGCCCCGCCGTAGGTTCGTCCACCACAAGGATACGCGGCAGATGCAATAGTATCAGGGCAATTCCTATCCGCTGTTTCATCCCACCCGAGAAAGAACCGATCTTGTCATCCTTGCGTTCATACATGTGCACGGCATTCAATACGTACTCGATCCGTTCACTGCGTACCTTGTCGTCGATCAGCCCTTTCAGGATCGCCTGGTAATCGAGGAACTCCCGGGAGGTCATATTCTCGTAGGTACCGAACTCTTGCGGCAGGAAGCCGATCAAGCTCTGCAGCTCTTCGCGATAGACACGGGTATCCAACCCGTTGATCCAGATGCTGCCATAGCTTTGTTCCAGAATACCGGTGACAATACGCATCAGAGTCGATTTCCCCGCGCCATTGGGACCGAGCAATCCGAACATACCTGTTTTTATATCAAACGAAACGCTGCACAATGCCTTGAACGGACGGCGTTGTTTACCGATCACCGGAATACTCTTCACCAGACGGAAATAGGCACGCTTCACCCCCGCATACCGCCCTTTCACACGTTCCACATTGATATTCTTGGCATAAAGATATTGCGATGTAATATAAATGGCGATACCCAATCCCCACAAAACACCGATTATCAATACCATCGGAAGGTTATCCATTCTTTTATATAGACCGAACAAAATCAATAGCGGGATACTCCAGAAAACAATACGGTTGAGGTATCTCACCATCCTGCTTTCTTCAAAATGATAAAAGAGATAGGTCCTTATCTTGCGCCACAAGTACAGTGTAGCAGCATACATAGCGATGGAGAGTACGAAACACCATAATTTGCTCTCGATATAGAAATAGGTGAAATAGAGACCAAATCCCCAGAGAACAAACTGCCAGGCGGCATTAAGGAAATTTTTCCACGAGTGCCACTCCTCACTCAACCCCAAGCGTCGCCGTATGGCTAACCCACTATTCCATTCACGGGCAAATCGACCGGAGCGGTCATATATCTTCACCAAGCTGCGCACCACAATATGTATCTCCTCATCCGGGTCCACCACATCCGCTTTGGCATGTCGCAGACTGGTCTGCATGAAGTAGGTCAATCCCGGGATAAGCGCTATCAACGCCGTCAGGTATAATATCTGATATAACATCCCCTCTCCATAAAAATAGATAACGATTACACCCGTCACAAAAATCACAAGATGGATTATTTTTGTTTTTACAGACAACGTGCGGTACCATTCCAACACATTCTCCAGCCCCATATTCACAGTCGGAATAATTACGAGTGTCAACAAAGTAGAAAAGAGAAGTCCCCCAATGACGGTGATGGCGAACGGCGCACCGATGGCGCCGGCATATTCCGTATCGCCCATCGCCAACGGAAGCATCGCTATGATGGTTGTAATAGCAGTAATCAGAATCGGACGGATGCGCGACATACCTGCTGTCATCAACGCCCGCTCCCTACGGAAGCCCTCCTTTCGAAGGATATTGGCATAGTCGATAAGAATGATGCCGTTGTTCACCACTACCCCCAGCAGGATAAGAAATCCCATCAGCGTATTCGCATTCATCAGGCTGTTGCCCGTGATGATTAATGCCAGCAAGGAACCAATTGCTGCCAACGGAATGGAAAATAGCATAACTAAAGGAGTGGTGACCGACTCAAACACCACCGCCAAAATCATAAATATAAATAGAAAAGCGGCGAGAATAAGGAACCGGAACTCTCCAAATTGATCCTCTTCATGGATTACCTCTATAGCCACACCCGCCGGCAAGTTATAACCGGCAATCAACTCGTCGATATTGTTGCGGTAACTCTCAAGCAGCGTTTTAGATTGTTGGGCACTCCGCAAGAAGGAGTAACGCACTTCCAGCTGTTTGTCTTGATTGACCCGTGTGATACGGGCACGGCCGAACCCCTTGTTGATCGTGGATATATCTTTCAGGTTATGCAATCCGCCGCCGGTATTTGCAACCTGCACCGCTTCAAGATCATCTATTGTCTTTTGTTTCTTTCGTTGCTCCTCCTCTTCTTCGGGCGTCTGATCCCGAATAATAATATCATACGATTCATCTCCCACCTTGAATGTGGTGCCCGATGAAAACTCAGTACTTAACTCAGATAACCCGGTCAGTATGTTGGCACGCGTAATACCATACGAAGAGAGCAGTATCTGATCGAAATCGAGCAGTATCTCCGGCTGACGGCGAGCAAAAGAGACCCGCGAACTTTGGATGAAATCCTGCTGGTCTATCTGATACCTCACATCTTCACCCACCAGCTGCATCATTTCATAATCCGATCCTTTGATCACGATCCGTTCCTGATTATCACCAATTCCCAACATACTCATGAAACCGACCATGCCACTCAATCCGCCGGTATCGCCTTGCCTGCCTCCCGTAGCGTCACCCACATAAATCTCGGCACCTCCCACATTGGGTATTCTGGATTGCACATCTGCCTTGATTTCAGAAATTTTCCGTTTCCCTATCTTTTGAAAGTTCTCCTGTAAAACAAGTGTCAGCACAGCCTCTTCCTGGTTCACACGACTGATAAGGTCCTGCTTTTCGGGTATCTCCGAAAGACGTTCTTCCAATACCATAACTATATTATCGGTATTCTCAAGGGTACTTCCGGCGGGCATCGTCACATAAATATTGAAACGGTCCGACTCCACCTCCTTGTTTTGGCGTGTGGTTGTTGACAGTGAAAGAATCAGGGTAATAAAAAGCAGGATGATGGCACTCAAGACGGTCACGCCCGGTTTTCGCATACACGCCTTCAGCAGTACCAGATACACCTGGATAGGGCGCTGCGCCAACGATACTTTTTCATAAAAGACACTTTCGTTTTTCTTGCCGCGCAACACAAAATAGGCCGCCATCGGCACGAACAGCAATGCCACAGCCAAGGAGACCAAGAGGGTGGAAATAATTGATACGCCTATATGGCTTCCCATGAGCTTCAGCATAAAATTATCCGAAAAGACAAAAGGGAGAAAGACAACAACCGTAGTAAATGTTGCCGCCACAATGGAGCGCCACACCTCTTTGGTACCCCGCTTAACCGCCTCACCTGCGAGCATGCCCGCACCGGACAGCCGATAGATATTTTCCAGGACAACAATACTGTTATCCAGTAACATACCCACCGCCAATGCCATACCGACCAGTGTAAGGCTATTGACTGTAATTCCCGCATAATAGAAAAAATTGAAAGCAGTAAAAATGGATATCGGAATAGAGAGGACAATAAAAAAGACCAAACGTCCATTTTTCAGGAAGAACCAGAGCACCAATACAGCCAGAAGACCACCCGTCAAGGCAAGGTTAATAATCTGATTGATATTATTCTCCATCGTCTCGGCGGTATTGGAGTCTACAACGATTTCCACATCAAAGATTGCCAGCTGCCCATTCAGCTCATCAATAGCTTCCAGCGTGCGGTGCGACAGGTCGATAAGATTTGTATGCGCGTCATTGACCAACGTTACCGATATCGATTCCATTCCGTTAACGCGGCTGTAAGAGGTCTCCTCTTTCAAGTCGAAGAATACCGTGGCCACATCTTTTAAAAAGACGGGACCGGGGGCAATGACAAGGTTTTCCAAATCCGATACTTTGGTGTAAGAGGAATTCACATGTACGAAATATTGACTTTCACTCTCTTTGACGGTGCCGACAAATACTTTTTCACGCGCATTGCCACTCAGCAAATTACTAATCTGCGAAGGAGTGATGTTCAATGCCCTGCTCGCTTCTTTATTCAATTGGATTTCGATAGCCTGCTCACGTCCCCCATACACCTGTACCGCGGCGATCCCATCGATATTCTCCAGTTCGGTGACTACCTCCTCCTCCACGATATTCCGCACACGGTCTACCCCGCCGTATCCACGTACTTGCAGCGACATGAAACTATTGCTGATCATGGAGACGTCCATTTTCTGCACTTGTACGGTAAAACCTTCGGGAAGTGAAGCGGCAGCCTCCCTCATCTTCTCTTCCAGTCTTAATGAAGTGGTATTAAACTTCACATTACTCTTAAAATCGATGCGTATGGATGACTGACGGCTGCTGATTTCCGATTCTATCTTATCCACTCCCCCTACGGACCTGATGGCCCCTTCGAGCGGAATAATCACTTCCGACTCCACATAAGCAGGGTCCATTTCCTGTTGTGAGGTAACAGATACGAATAGCATCGGCAACTCCGCATTAGGGAGCAGCTCTACCGGCAATTGTTTATATGACACATACCCCAGCAAGGTAAGCGCAATAAACAACATACTGATTGTTATTCTCTTATTTAAAAGAAAGTTCATCCTCTTCTTGTCAATCTCATTCTATCTTATACAATCTCTCCCAGTCATATCAACCTCCGTTTCATCTGCTCAAACACATAAAACACACACGGGATAACAACCAAGCTCATCAGCGTTGACGTAACAAGTCCGCCTATCACCGCCACAGCCATTGAAGAACGCATCGATACCCCCTCTCCGAATCCGAATGTCATGGGCAACAATACCAGAATCGTCGTAAGCGTTGTCATAATGATGGGTCGGATACGCTGCTGCCCCGCTTGCACGATTGCCTCCGTCAGGCTCATCGTACTCTTCAACTGGTTGATACGTGCGACCAGCAGGATCGAGTTGTTGATGGCTATTCCCGCCAGCATGATAATCCCCATCACCCCCATAATGTTAAGAGGAATATCCGTAATCAGGAAAATCATGACAGCCCCCACTAAGCCAAACGGTATGGTCAGCAATATCACAAACGGATACAATAATGATTCGTACTGCGAAGCCAGCACCATATAAACCAGTACCACAGAAAGCAATAAAGCAAAAAGGAGGCCTTCCATCGACTCTTTCCGCTGTTCCTCCTCTCCCGTTACCGTGATGGAATAGTTGTTAGGAAGCGTTATATTCCCGACCGCCGCTTGGATTTCCCGGGCCACCTTATCAAGGGATTTGCCTGCATCCATGTCGGACACAATCTTATTAATGCGGCTTTGGTTACGGCGATAAATCTCTTTGGCTGCTTGCGAATCGGTGATGACAGCGATCTCATTCAACCGGAACTCCTGATTACCACTCCTTATAACCAGATTTCCCAATTCATTCCGGGTGATATCCGGCACTTTGATGACGATATCGCGCATCTCGCCCCGGTAATCCATTTTCCCCACATCACGCCCCTGCAACTGCTGTTCAATCTGTTGGACCACCGTGGCAGCCGTAATATTATTGATACCGGCAATGGTACGGTTAATCGTAACGTTCAATTCGGGCGCGCCGTCCGCCATTGCGGATTTGGTATTATAAATGCCGTCGATGGATGCCATTTGCGATAAAACCTCATCCGTCAGAGAAGCAATCTCATCGAGATCTTCCCCTTTGACTTCCACTACAATAGGTGCTTCTCTATTTCCCAGGAGCTCCCCCAATGAATGATCGTCTTGCTTAAATGAAAGTTCCAGCCCTTCTATATTATCAGTCGCATGCAGAAAGCGGGCAATCACCTGCTCGGGAGCAAGACGGCACTGTTCAGACAAAATAACCTTCATCATCGCCGTGTGTTCCCCCTCGAATATCTCATTGGCGGAAGATCCTTTACCGATATGGCTGTAGATTGTGACCAGACTGTCTTCACTGACCGTATGGAGCAAGTATTCCAGATTATGTATCACAGCATCAGTCCGTTCCAGCCGGGTACCCTCCGGCAATTTTACGGATACCGTGAAATCCTTCCCTTCCGAACGCGGCAAGAACTCAGTCCCTATAAACGGAAGCAGGAACAGGGAAACCACCAATACAGCCGTAGAAATTCCGATCACCCACCAGCGATGGTGGAGCAACACCCCAAGCTGCCTGCCATATCCGTTGAAGTGCACCGCCTTTGTCTCACTTTTCCTGTTTTTCCGGCTTGTAAACCTGTCATATAACATGGGAATTACCAACAGAGCGACAAACAACGATGAAAGTAACGAAAAGGTCACAGTCCATGCCTGGTCCTTGAAAAGTTGTCCCGAAGCACCATGCAGATATACAATCGGGATAAAAACAACGATGGTGGTCAATGTGGAAGCGATGACCGCGCCCGATATTTCAGACGTCCCCTTGACAATCGATTCTTCACGCTCCAGACCTTGCTCCCGGTTTCGGAATATACTCTCTATCACCACAATGGCATTATCGATAAGCATTCCCGCCCCCAAAGCCAGGCCACTCAAAGTCATAATATTCAACGTCAACCCATTAAAGTATATCATATTAAAGGTGGCGACGATGGATATCGGTATCGACACGCTTACAATTAGCGTTGTGCCGATGCGGCGTAAGAAGAAAAACAGGACCAACACTGCCAGCAACATACCGAAGAGGGCGCTGTCCCTCACCTCTCCGATCGACTGCTTGATAAACGTCCCCTGGTTACTGATGACTTGGAATTTATACCCCGGCAGTGCCTGTTCGATCACGCCCAATTGACTCTGTATCAAATCGACCGCCCTGACGGTATTAAATCGTGTCTCTTTATATACTGAAAGACCGATGCAACGCTCTCCATTAATCCGCACAATATTATCGGGACGGGCATTTTTGAACTTCACTGTCGCCACCTCACCCAAAAACAAAGGCGCACTTTCCCGTTGGACGGATGTATTTTGCGAAGCCGTACCGTTAGCGGCGGCTTCCGTAGGTTTATAGCTTATAATCAAGTTTTCAAAATCCGCTTCAGAATGAAACAGAGATGAGCTCTTCACCAAGTATTGCAACCCCAATTCGCTCACCCGCCCCCCTGAAATAGTTTGGTTGTTTGTCTCTATCCTGGAGGCGATCTCTTCCATGGTAATTCCAAAAGCATTCAATTTATAGGGATCGGTCTGTATGGTCAATACCGGCACCTCCTGTCCCGACAGAGCCACTTCTGCCACCCCTTCAATCCGGATAAGTTCGTTACGCACGTAGCTGTCTGCCATTTTACGCAATTCTGCCATATCGGTGATCGATTGGTGGAACATGGCAATCAGCACAACCGGTTCCATATTGGGATCGTGCTGGGTGATATTGATCGATTCAATGTCCCGGTTCTGTGAAAACGGAGTCATCGCCTTTTGAAGATCGAGGAATGCTTCATCCATATCCTTATTCTGCACATATTCCACCGTCACACGCGCCGATCCGGCTCTAATCACTGAAGAGACCTGCGTTACGTCGCTCTGCCGGATTGCCATCGACTCCATACTTTCGACAAACATCTTTTCGATCTCTTCGGGTGGGCGCTCTCCGGCTTCAATTTCCACAAAGAGGCGCGGCGTGTTCATATCGGGCAATAGATCCACACTGAGTCGGTCGTACGAAATCTTCCCCAACAGCAGGATCGCCAGCACGATCATACTGATGGTAACAGGATTTTCTAACGCAAATCTGACTAATTTCCTCATTTACTCTGGCATGTTATAAATACATTATTTTATCCGGCACATTCCTCTATTGGACCGTTTATTTCAATACTTTTACGCGACTGTTTTCACGCAGCGTCTCGTATCCCCTGATAATCAAATTATCATTTTCTTTCAGTCCCTCAACTACCTCCACGTTATCCTCATCTTCGAGTCCCGTCCGGATATCCTTCAATAGAGCCGTGTTTCGTTCCACTATATAAACATACTTTCTATTTCTTCTTGAAAGCACCACATCTTTCGGGATGATAATGGCACTGTCAGCACGATCCACCACGATATCGGCCTTTACAAACATACCAGGGCGTAATTTCAATTGATGATTGTCAATCAGCATCTTCCCTTTAAATGTGCGTGTTTCGGTGCTGATGGCCGGCGATAGTTCAGTTATCTCGCCACGGAGGGTATCATCGGGCAAGGTGTAATGGGTGATGTGCACCGGCTGATTGGTTTTTACATATCCGATCGCACTCTCCGGAAGGTTTACTTCCATATACATGCGAGAATAAGCCATCAACCCCACCATCGGACTTCCTTGCGTAACCAACCCTTGTTGGGTGTAATGCGGCAACGACACGATCACCCCATCGAAAGGAGCCCTTATATTCATTTTCTCCAGGTTGATGGTCGCATTTTCAAGGTCGTAACGCGCATTGGTCACCCTCACCTCGGTATTGCGCATTTCACTCAAAGTGACACCTCCCTTTTCATACAGTATCTTTTGTTTGTTCTGCTCTTGTTCCGCAATTTCGAGGCTCAATTTTTTAGATTCAATTGCGATTCCGTTTTCATACTCTCTGTTTTCAAGCCGTATGATCAGTTGTTCTTTTCTGACCGCATCACCCAATTTAAAGGGCTTTCCGGTGGAGGAGTTCGTCTGAAGTCCATAGTATCCGTTCGTCTCGGCATTAAGTTCCACACTATAAGTCGCCTGCGCCGTTCCGGTTGTATTCACTAACTTGCTGATCGAACCTTTTTTGAGTTCCTGCACCGACACCGGTGTTTCAATGTCGCTCTGACCGGTTTGCGGTGGATTTCCGCACGCCGTCAATAAAGCAACTATTGCCGCAGATAATAAGATTCTGTATTTCATCGTTTCTATATTAAGTAATTTTTTTTATAATTCCCTGACAGGCACGATTGGTTTATCCTTTTCAAAGTCATACAACGAGAGTATCTTGAGGTTCAGCAATTCAATCTTATAGTTGATAAGCGCCTGCGCATACGCCATCTTCCGGCCGGACAGCTGGGTCTGAAACTGATTGATCTCCATTCCCGTGAGATCACCCTCATGATACCTTGTCAAGTTGATATCATACGTGAGCTCCGCATTGCGTACGCTCTTTTCCGCGATATCAATCTGCGTGCGAAGGTTTTCAAGTCTCCTCCACACCTGCCTCACATCCAGCTCGATATCCACCTGTAGATTTTCCTGCTCCATCTTTGCAATGGTTTGTGCGATCTTTTGCGCCTTCACCCGCGCCTTCTTTTCGCCCCAATCAAAAATAGGAACGGCAAAACTTATTGCCACACGCGGATTTCGAGTAGGATTCTCATAGATATTACCAAATTTCTCGTCGTCGCCTATGATTCCCACCGATAATGAAATATCCCCCCTGAACTCATTCATACTTTTGGTCTGTATCATCTGAAGTTCTCCCAGTTCGATATCAATCTCACGCTGACGAATTTCCATCCTCGAGCTCAAGCCGCTCTGTACAGCGCGGTTCAAATCAACGGCTATCGGGCTCACCTCGATATCCGCCGTTACCTCAATCTCCTCATGCAAGGGCATTCCTAAACTCTGCTTCAGTTGATCTTTGGCATTTTCGAGTGCTACGATGCGCTCCTCAACGGTTGATTTTGCATTGTCAAGATTCAATTCAGCCTGATATAACTCTTCTCTTGCCGATAAATCGGCTTCCACCTTATTCCTGATGATTTCAAAACTTTTTTGTGTATTTTCCAGCTCATCCTTGCTGATGGCCAGGTTGTTCTGCGCCATATATACCGCATAAAACTGATTGGTGATGCTTCGTTCCGTATTTAACCGCTGCAAGGCATACCGTATGCCGGCATTCTCATAGTCAAACTCAATCTGTTTCATCTCCATTTTCCGGCGGTTATAAGTAAAAACCGGCTGTGTCAGCTGCAAATAGAGATCATTGCTAAAAGCCTTGTTACTATTGTCCCTGCCTTCTACCGTGGATTTGTTGTCCTGCCATCCGAATGTATTGATCAGTGAAATTTCACCGTCGGTCAATAAAATCGGCTGCGACACCCTAAATGTACCGCTCGTATTAAAAGCCTCATTGGTATACCACTGTGACAGCCGGTTGTCGAACCGCCTTGTCTTGCTGTAATTCAGCGGATTCAAGTCCAATGAGAATTTAGACTTCAGCGACGCACGTTGCGCGACAAGATTCTGTTGGTACCTCTCAAGACTGAGCTTCGACGCCTTCAAATCCGGATTATGCTCTTCAGCAATATCCAACGCCTCATCGATGGTCAGTAGCATTTGGGCATTTGCCCCCGAAAGGAGTGATACCACCACAAAAAATAGCAGCAAGCAGGAAAATCCCATCCTTAACCGTTTTGTATCCATAGCTATTTATTATTACACATACATTTATCTCTTTACAATCTTCACCGCATCGGCTGTTACGGCGCGTAAGGTGGTATTATTGCTCAAGACAACCTGCACCGTATCCTCACTAAAGAAGTAAGTGCCTAATATACTCCATCCCTCTTCCGAGCGTTGCAGATTGATATATGCATTTTCTTCATCACCGTCATACTTTATTTTAAAATGATATTCGGCATCCCCGGCTGCACGACCGCGCCCCCGTCTTCCCCTGCCTCTCCGAAGTTCATCCGGTTTATAGACATAATAAAACAAGTCGTATCGTCCGGCCTCGGGAACAGGGATCTTCCACGTTGCGCTCTGGCTTCCGGTACCGCTTTTGATTACGTAAGCAGAACGGACATGCTTGCCCCAATAATTCTCATTGGTAGTCAATGTCCACTGCAATGGCGGGCGCCAATCCGACACACCCGCGTAACGGAACGAGTTGTCGTCCACCCGGTCGAGCCATTGCGGGAGAAGCCCCACAATATCAGGCTCCGACAACACGAACAGCGTTGAATCCTCATTATCGACAATTACCTCACCCTGTATATGATAAGAAGAATTCTTCACGATGAAATCTCCCTCTTCATCAATTGGCTTGTTCCGCTCACGAATAATATTATTTATCGGAAGATTGATCGTAGCGGGCAGATTGGCCGAAACCAGCGTATTGACAATGATACTTCGCGGCGGATCATCCCATACCGAGACTAAATTTTTTGCCTCCCATGCATTGAGGGTCACCTTTCGTTTCGCTCGTGGATCATAGGTATCATCCCCTTGTCTTCCTCCCATATTCATTTCCACGCTGATCACCCCATCGTGGTACGAGTCATTGACCACCTGCAGCTTTACCACATATACCTCCCTGTCGCGGTTCGTAATACGGACGACTTCCGGCGTTCCCACAAGATAAACGGGAAGGGAGGTTGGCCCATGCCATGCTTGAAGCGGCGTACGCAGGTTTACCCCTGCAATCATCCCCATGGTATCCAACAGGTTCTCGAACCGCAGGTTGGTAAATATATTCCGCTGCAAAACAGCGCGCAACGAATCCCTGTATTCTTTATAGCCGATATTTTCTTCGGCATGCGCAAACAGATAATTGGCTTTCAAAGAAGTGACATTATCCAATAAATCCCGTTGTTCGGGGTTAGCAAGCAACTCTTTGAAAGGATATTGCGCCATCAGCAAGTTTGCCTTTTCGCTGTTACTGATTCCGTTCATTTGCCTGATCCAGGTATTATTATCCGCCTTATCCTGTAGGTATAATTCAATTAAACGGTTGGCCACAGGCCACTCGGAAGAGAAAATATTATACCTGAAATTATACAACTGCGGAAAGATAAAATAAGGATTCGATTTTTCGGTAACATTCATTGCTCCACGTTCCTGCGACCAGTTCAAATTACTTTCCGTTCGTTCAAAAAAGCGCATAAACCGGTTTAACACACGCATTGCCGCCTCTTCATCGCTGATCTCTTGTCCATTCCGCCTTGCCCAGTTTTTTTCATTGCTGATTCCTCTCACCACATCCGCCTCATTAACCAAGCTCCCTTTTTCCGGAAACAGCACCATTTCGGGCTGCATCACCTCCTGTGCCTGTGTCCATGTACGAGCATAACTGTAGAACTGTACCGGCACTTCGACCAGAGAAAATCGGTTGAAAGAATAATCAAGAGAATAGGTCATTTCGACTGCCCTCCTGCGTTCACTGATTTGTGACGGTATCGTATCGACAATCTCGTCGAAGAGGTTTGAAAAATAGTCATGCCCTCTCAAATACCATATAGTAAAGCGCGTGCTATCCACATCGATACTTTTCTCCTCATAATCACCAATAATCAGCGAGATGGATGGTGTCATAAAGTCTGTCTCATAGATAAAAAGATTTTTTTCCTCTGACGACTTCATGGTGCCCTGCGACAACGCTTTCAAATAATTGCTCGTCCTCACTTTCAGTCGAAAATGGCTGAAATAAGCCTGTTGCCAATCGGAATTTTCGCTACTGTATGATGTGCCCGGACGTGGATACCAATACGTTTCCGGCGTAAAGAGTAGATAATCTTTATTCTGAAAACTATATTTCTTATCTATCTTGAACATTTCACGCGCATATTCCTCCTGCAATAAATCGGCAGGAATATCCAGGTAGCAAAATCCTTCATCCACATATCCGTCATACTTCAACTTGAAATGCACCGAATCGCCCCTCGCTATTTCACGACCAAAATCAATCTGCAGGATTTGATGTTTCCGATTGAA
The DNA here is from genome assembly GCF_002410825.1 of Proteiniphilum sp. UBA5384. Lineage (GTDB taxonomy): Bacteria > Bacteroidota > Bacteroidia > Bacteroidales > Dysgonomonadaceae > Proteiniphilum. Next base: position 57,484 of record NZ_DHOS01000071.1, read on the forward strand.
TGACAAAGGGCTATTATTTTCGGTCACTTCGCTTACTTGCAATCCGGGATTCAAACAAAAGGTGAATATCGCAGCCCGCTCCAAAGCTACCCCGCTCATTTCCACTGCCGAAGAGATCGTCCGTGGATATTGCTCCAGACTGATATCATACCGGTCGATCACCATTTTCGGATCATTCACATATTGATTGTTCACTTCGGTATATACTCTCCGCATTTTTGCCGCTCCGGTGAAAGTATGCACATGATTGTAGGCAGCCCCCCCCCCTGTCAGAATAAAGAGAAAAGACAAGAAGAGCCACCGATAACTTCCCCGCTTTGAATTGGGAAGCCGTCTAAACAGGAAAATGGAAAGGCAAATAAATCCTATTCCGAGCAGAAGATAAATCATACGGTGATTGATCAACGCCTCCCAATTAGAAAACCCGACAATAGTAGATTTCACCAATGGCAGATTATAGACCATATAATCAAAGAGGTAATAGAACTTATCACCAATATAAAACAAGGTAAGCGCAATATATCCCAATAAGACAACAAATGTAATAGCCTGGTTTTTAATCAGTAACATAAAACCAACGGAAAGTCCGAAAATATAAATCAGCGTAGGGATGCAAATCAACAGGAAATAGACGAGATAAGCCATCCAGTCGATCGATACTCCCGAAATAACGTTAAAAACAATTACCAAGGCAACAATAAAAAGGTCTAAACGAATAAAAACCAGCATATTCCCCCAAATTTTACCGATCACATATTCCGCATTACTAAGGGGATGCACATAGAAAACCTCTGAAGTATCCAGTTTTTTATCCGACTTCAAAAATTCGGACGACAGAAATACGGCGATAATAGCCTGTCCCGTATTCAAAAACATCAGATTAACATAGGGTATGTTGGCCGGCAATGCTTTCATCAGCCAGATTCCCCTACCGTCAGCGACCAATGCCACAAGATTGAATATGCATAAGAACAGAACCGCAAGCACGAGAAAGACACGATAAAACCAGCTTCGCATCAGAAGCTTACTTTCGTACCTGGCAACAGATTGTATATTATGCAGTTTGGACATGCTTATATTTGTTCTTAACAATAGCACTTTAACCGGCCATCAGCTATTTATCACCCTTCCATCCATCGATTCAGCTTTTTCTCCATATAATATACATACGCATGCTCGAGATTCGGAGGATAAGGTTCTGCATCGTAACCCTCTATTTCGTCGGCAACGACCTGAATTTCCCACCCTGTTCCGGAGGGTATTGTTGTTATAACGGGATATTTTTTATCGATTACGGGCAATTCATCGCCACTGATTTTCATTCGCCACACCTTGCCCTCCGCAGTTTTCCGCATCTCTTCCGGTGAACCCAAAAAAGCAATTTCACCTTTGTTCATCAAGGCCATGCAGTTACAGGTACTCGATATATCACCCACGATATGTGTTGATAAAATAATCGTCACATCTTGTTCGCTGATTTTTGCAAGCAGATTACGGAAACGTATCCGCTCTTCCGGGTCCAATCCGGTGGTAGGTTCATCCACAATAATCAGTTTGGGATTATGTATCAACGCCTGTGCGATACCCAAACGGCGTTTCATACCACCCGACAGCCTGCCGGCATACCGCTCCCGTACATCAAACAGGCCGACGCTCTCGAGCATCTCATCCACTGCCCGGCGGCGCATCTTTTTATTGTTCATCCCCGATAAACGGGCGGCATAGTCTAAAAATTCATACGTTTTATATTTGGCAAAAAAGCGGAAATCCTGCGGTAAATAGCCAAGGATGGTACGCACCTCTCTACGCTCTTTCATCAGGTTATATCCAAATACATCCACTTCACCCGATGACGGCTCCATGAGGGCCACCAAGATTCGCATAAGCGTGGATTTCCCCGCTCCGTTAGGTCCCAACAGTCCAAACATGCCTGTAGGGATTTCCATATTGATATTTTTTAATGCATGGTTACCATTCGGGTAAACCTTATTCAGCGACCGTATTGATATGCTCATTTCCTCTCATCAAAGTGCTAAACAAGAACGTATTTTCAGCAAGATTCAAAACGGATAGGAACTTTTCTATTTGCATTGATCCAAACAAAAAGACCTACCAAAGTCTTGTTTTGTCTTAAGTGTCACAAATATACTTATTTTATCCTTATCCAAAGAATTGTTAAGGAAGAAACATTAATAAATCATATGCAATGCACAAATGACAGCCGTACTGTATCCCAGTAGGGAATACAGCACGGCTGTCGGTCTAAACTTCCGATACTGAATGGTTTATGTTAAAAAAGATCCTTTTTCTCCTGAATCAAATGGGTATCTTACTATGAATTAATCCAATAAAGACTCAATAATTTCCACAGTATTTTTTTCTGAAGGTCTTGTTGCATATGCATTGGCAATGTTGAAGTCTTTATCTATGAGGATAAATCTTGGAATAAACTTTAGATCCCACCCTTCACTCAAATTCTTATCAACTGTATGGTATTGTTTAAGTTGCTTTTCATGTGCGGCAAGATAATCAAGCCATTCCTTTTTACCCTTATCGGTTGAAATGGGAAGGAATACCACCTCCTTACCTTCAAATTGTTTTGCTATTGATTCAAAGAATGGTGACTCTTGAATGCATGGTCCACACCATGTTGCCCAGAAGTCAAGATAGATTACTTTCCCCCTGAAATCGCTAATTTTAACCATTTTGCCATCAGTGTCTTCGATCTCAATATCAATGGCGGGTCTACCTGGAAGCAATTTACTGGCAGATTCAATTTTCTTTATCATTTCATTGGCGAAATCTTGGTTAGCCATATTATTGGCGAAGACGGTTACCTCATCTATCAATTCTGGGGAAACACTTCCGCTTAATTTATCTGAATAATCAGATGCCTCAAAAAGTTCTTTTGTGCGTTCTGGAATTGTCAATCCGTTAAACCAGATATCTTTCAGCTCATCATTTGACGTGTATGAAAAAATATCCCTGACAACTGCCACATCAAGATATTCAGCACTGTTTAGCTGTGACAACATTGGAGCTACAATTGGTGTAAGGCTTTTCATAAAGTCTTCACGCTCGGGAAGCTCAAAATCAAGCCCTTTTTGCCTAATTGCATAGCCTGCATAACTATAGAAACTTATATAGCTATTGATTTGGTCGGCAAGGATACGCATACTTTCTAACTCCTTAAACTTACTGTCTGTACTCTGCAAAGCATCCAGTTCCGCTTGTCTTGTCATAGCGGCACTATCTATAAATGCTTTCGTAGTTTCAAAATCACCAATAATATTTCTTCCCGCCTCAAGAAATGATCCTCCTTTAGGGAAAAGGCGCCCTTTCATATAGGTATTTATTTCGGCGCTTGTGCCACTAAACTCAGCTTCAGTATTTCTATTTGTAATCTTCACCATCAAATCGTCACCAGGTGATAGATAAATGGTGTTACGGCTCAAACTATAGTATCCAGGCTCCGTAAGCACGAAGGTCGTATCGAAGTAGCCACTCTTATCCGTTGTAATCGCGATATCACGAGATTTCCCAAGCAGGGAGGAAGCGCCATTATACGACATAACCACCTGATTACCGGAACTAAGGTCAATAAGCTGACCGCTCAAGTGTACAGTTGGTTCACTTTTCTGTTGACACGAAAATAGTGCAATCAACAGTGTAAAAAAGAATAGGTTCTTAAAAGTTCTCATAATAAATAAATTAATTAATAGCTGTTTTGTTTAATAACACCTTTGCTACTTTCAATTTCAGTTTCATGAATTGGGGCTGCAAACCGTCTCGATCCTTTTTCTAACATGTAAGTTTTAATGGGTGACGATGTCAATATGGCCGCATTAGTATATTCATAAAATTCCCGTTTAAGTTCCGGGATATCATCAAAGGTGTCTTGATTATTATTCAATCTCCTGATATCATTCCATCTTTGACTAAAGGGCATCTCCCTTCTTCTTTCTTCAAGAATCATCAGTACAGCTTCTTCCCTATCAGAGGCTGTCAGGTTGATAAAAGAGGATGGTGCATTACTATCAATACGTTTAGCACGAAGCAGATTAACTGTATTCATAGCTTCGTCGAGTTTATTATCTCTTGCCAGAGCTTCAGCTTTTATAAGTAACATTTCAGCGACTGTGGGCCCGCTTGGGATTCTGTCTTTGTAGAAAAAAACATAGCCCGGATATTCATATGCGGGGCTTATCAAGCCACGATCATAGGAATAATTTTCAACCATATGATATTTATATCTCAAGTCGTAAGTCTTATCATAGAGAGCTAAAAGCTCTTTGCTGGGCACATACCACCATGATTCATTATATAGCATACGGAAATAGTAGAATTCCTTCCACTCCATCATATCGCTCATATCAGACTGGTTATCATGAGTATATGGATATTTTATTCCAATAGTTACTCCATCTACGGTAACATTTGAGGGAATATCACTATATCTCATTTCTAAGTTATAGTCAAGCAAAAGATCATGCTCTTGCAATGCTACATCGGCATGTTCAAGCGCCTTTGTGTAATCTCCCTGCGTGAGATAAAATCTTGCTGCGAATGCATTGGCAGCCGCTTTACTTCCGCGCCATGATTTATATTTGTTATTCACAAATTCCATTTTGTTGGTTAGCTTCAGTGCTTCTTGAAGGTCACTCTCAATAAAATTATATGTCTCTTCAAGAGTTGCTCTCTCCACATTTTCCTCAAAACTCGTTGACCTTTTCAAGCTTAATCCCAGTTCTTTTTTGTTAGCTTCGTTATATGGCAAACAATAAGTTTGCGCAAGGCTCCACAGGCTATAAGCTCTCACCAAGTGTGCCTCTCTTTTGAGTTTCTCTTTCAATTCGTCAGCACCACTCACCTTTGGGAGATTATATAACACCAGGTTCGCAGAAAATATCTTGTTATATTCCGAACTCCAAAAACTCTCGCGTGTATCCAACGGTAGATTGTCGATATCCCATGTCGCAAACTGCACATTTGCTATTCCATAAGCGTTCAACTTAGCATCAACCAGTTCGGTGTAAAGGCCATAATCATCAGTACTATAAATAAGTGCCCTATTGGACTCTTGATAAAATATACTATAATTATTAAGGAGATAGTTCAACTGTTCTACCGATGTAATAGTCAGTGATGAGTTTTTATTAGGTTTCTCATCAAGAAAGTCATCACATGAATAGAAAGCAATAAGTACTGATAACGCTATAATTATATTTTTAATTTTACGCATGACTGTTTATTTTAAAAAGTAAGATTTAAACCAAAAGTTAAAGTTGGCCGAGGTTTTAATGATCCCATAGGGAATTCAGGATCTTCATTATATTTATTATTTGTCAGTACAAACAGATTGTTAGCCTGTCCATACACTTTTGCCGAGCGCAGGCCAATTTTCCTAAGAAGAAGCGGATTCACATTGTAGGCAACACTAAGCTCTTGCATTCTCAGATGATTGGCACTTTGCACTCTGTAATCGAGATAAGGATAGAATCTGTCCCAGAAATAATACCGAGGTTCATCCTTTCCAAAAGGAATCGGGACCATTTTTGATGGATCAGAATTTAATACTTCGTTGTAAAGTTTATTTGGCAAAGCACTTCCACCCGACATACTCGGATAGTTGAATATAAGGCCATTGAACTTATGTCCGAATTTCCCTGTAAATATGAATGAAAGATCAAAATCATAAATTTTAAATGTATTGATTAAGCCAATTCCAACGGGTGCGACTTTTGTACCCATATCAAGCATATAATCTCTACCATCGCCGGGAGTCCAGCCGGTGAAGTCATACAAATCGTCTCCTTCACCCTGCACCACTGGTTGCCAGTTCGGATTTGACTCGGTACCTTGGTTTACTACCCCGGCATATTTGAAGGCCCAAAGCGTATTGGCATCATATCCCTGCACGTATGCAGCCGTTCCCCCACCATAAAGGTCATAAGCATTATAGGTAGCCTTAAACAACTTATCAATGACATTATAGTTGTAAGAGAAGTTTACACTCCCTGTCCAGACAATATTGTTCCCTGAAAACTTATTGGTTGTTCCAAGTTCAAATTCAAAACCACGGTTTGTCATTTCGGCCATATTCAATTTCTGGGTTTTAGTTCCATTGACGGCCGGGATACTCATACTTACGATCAGGTCTCTCCCCTTTTTGTTATAAAAGTCAAACTTTCCAAACATTCTTCCTTTAAACATATCGAAATCAACACCTAAGTCGACAGCTCCTGTTTTTTCCCACCGGAGTGTTGGATTTCCATAACTGCTTATAGACGCAGTATAGTCCTGTATATAAATATTCTGGGATCCTGTAACAGATATCAATGGCATAAATGAAGTTGATTTATCTACATTTCCATTATAGCCGTAAGTCGTTCTTACTATCAATCTGTCAATCCAGTTATAGTTTCTCATAAAATCTTCTCTTGAAAGATTCCAGCTTGCACCTACCGACCAGAAAGGCGCATACCTGTATTTGGGGTCATCGGTGATCAAATTCGAAGCATCAGTCCTTGCCGATCCCGATATAGTATACTTATTATCAATAGTATAAGAAGCATTCACATAAAATGACACGTATCTGTCAGTTGCATGTGAAAATTTATGGATATAAGCAAACGTTTGATTTGCCCCCAACCAATTTTTCAGTTGCAATGCACCGCTCCCCCCCACTCCATTGGGGAAAGTCCCAACCGTAAGTCTATCATCATCATATCCATATGTACGCGGACTTTCAGTCGTTTTATAAACTATATTCTGTATTTCCATACCGGCAATTGCACTCAGTTGATCCCTGCCAAAAAACTCTCTATTGAAAGTAAGCTGATTTCTCCAGTTATATGAGGTACGCTCTGTTTTACCTTGGTCAAGTATTCCCCCTTTTGGAAGGTTCGCTGCCACTTTATCGGTTGTCCTGTCCCAACTACTCGTAGTATTCACCAGTTGTCTTACAAAATAGGATCCTTCCATATAATAATTTCGTGTTTCAGCATTTAGTATTTCATACTGGAACTTAGTGTCAAATAAAAGGCCATCAATAAGTTTGAACGCCAATCCTGCTTGAATCCTCGAGTTTAGTGTACTCGTCTTCAAATCTCTTTCTTCAACTTCCGTGAGGGGGTTATAGGACCAATCTTTATATGGAAAAGAGGCGTAAGGCACGTATCTCTCAATATTTGGCCAATAGAATGTACTGGGTAGAGATGTTTTGTTACCATTCTCATCAAGAAGCATATCATATCTTGAACCTGTGTAGATATCTCCATTGTTATTGCGGTTACCCATTATAAATGTACTGATAAAAGAGAAGTCGAGCCACTTGAAGATATTGGCATTTGTTCTGAAGCTTATGTTATATTTTTCGTCATCTGTACCTTTATAGTTTGATTTTCTATTTTCATACATCAGGGAAACATAACTTGATGTTTTTTCTCCCTGTGATGCGACACTTAAATTATATTGTTGGGTAAAAGGGCTTTGCAACATAAGATTCTTTATTTGCCCCCTGTTATCGCTGACTCTTAACCTATCTAACAAGTTACTCAGTTCATCATTTGACAAAAAGCCCAATCTATTTTCATTCATTGCTTCAACTGCCTGCGAATAACCTCCTGTCAGGCTTGTATTACTGTCGGGGGTTGGAGACCATGGACCACCGAAGAAATTAGAATTAAAACCTTTTTGCTCATAATCAATTATCTCAGAGGATGATGCCAATGGTGAAAGATAACCAAGATCAATTTTAGGAGCATATTTCAAAAAAGAATTGAAATTAACCGTTACACCCTTATCCCTTGCACCTGATTTTGTAGTTATAACAATAACACCATTGGCTGAACGTGCACCCCAAATTGAAGTTGCGGCTGCATCTTTAAGAATAGTGATATCTTTCACATCATTAGGATTAATAGACTCCAATCCACCTTGAATAGCAAACCCATCAACAACAATCAAAGGTTGGGCAGCTGCCATAAGGCTTGATTGACCACGTATTTCAAAAGAAACATTGCCATCAGCATCAGACATTACCTGGACTCCCGAAGATGTTCCGATAAGACGTTGCCCAATATTGGTAGAAGGTTTCTCTATTTGATCTGATTTTATAAGATTGTAGGAACCTGTGGCTCTTTCTTTTGAGAGAGTTTGATACCCAGTAACCACCACCTCTTCAAGTAATTCCGAATCATCATACAATATTATTGTATGAGTGGTTTTACCCTCTATAGGAACAATAAGTGTCGTCATACCAACATATGACACTTTCAGTTTACCACTGGAGTCCACAGTTGATAGCATAAACTTTCCGTCAATGTCTGAAACTACTCCTTTTGACGGCTCATCCACAACGACAACTGTCGCACCAATAATGGGTAATCCGCTTTCATCAAGAACTGTCCCACTCACATTGATCTTCTGAGCGAACGATACAATTGAGAAAGTCCACATTAGAAAAAATAGAATTTTCTTCATCATAATTTTAAACATTAAAACAATAACACTAAAACAATAAATATTTTCTCATTAACACATATACAGATAAACCATGAAAAAGCACATAGCAATAAAAAAGAGGTAAATTAATTCATTTCTTTATCTTTTACCCCTAAAAAATAGCATTAATATTATATATAAAGCACAAAGATAGATTTTTTTATGTAGTGGTATGAATACAAGGTTAAAATATTTATATTAGTTATTTAAAATTACAACATTTTATCAATCTGGATTATCTATTCTCTATTCCTTTCAGGGTATTCTGACAATTGTCAAGTAAGTGGAAGAGAGTTACGCTTCCCTTCTCACGTTCCTCTAAAGAGTCTATGACAAGTTCATATCATCCACACATCGCACAGCCGGCTGACAGTCAGATTACCACAAAATAGGTTCCTGCAGCCAGCACCGCACCCACAATCGGTCCTACTACCGGCACCCATGAATAAGCCCAATCGCTATCGCGCTTCCCTTTTATGGGAAGGATGAAGTGAGCGATGCGTGGCCCCAGATCCCGGGCGGGATTGATGGCATATCCCGTTGTACCGCCCAAACTCATGCCGATGGCAATGATGAGCAAGCCTACCGGAAACGGCCCATCGAAGCCCGTTCCGTCTTTCACCGCAAACAGTATCCCGAAAACCAGCAGGAACGTGCCGATTACCTCGCTCAGAAAATTGTAAAAATAGTTGCGGATAGCGGGAATGGTGCAGAAAACACCCAACTTGGTATCCTGATTTTCTTCTGCATCGAAATGGGGCTTGTAAAAAACATACACAAGCATTGCCCCCACTATTCCTCCCAGAATTTGGGCAACGATATATCCCCCGATATTTCCCGAAAACTGTCCTGCCAGCGCCAGTCCCACGGTCAGTGCAGGATTGAGGTGCGCACCGGAATATGGTCCGGAGATGAATGCTCCCACAAAAACGGCAAGTCCCCATGCAATAGAGATAACGGCCCATCCACTGCCATAACCTTTGGTTCCTTTCAGTACCACATTGGCTACCACGCCATCACCCAACAGAATGAGCACGGCTGTCCCTATAAATTCGAATAATAGATCTTGAGGCATGGTATATTGTGTTTTTATTTATTTATCGTATCCACGCTTGAGCTTTATAGATCGCTTGTTGCCATTTCTTTTTTTCGATTTGCATATCGGCTTTTTCGGGTTCGAAAACACGCTCAACACTCCATTGTTGTTTTAATTCGTCGATATTTTCCCAGAATCCCACAGCCAATCCCGCCAGGTATGCCGCTCCCAGCGCAGTGGTCTCGGTAACTTCGGGACGGATGACTTTTTTAGACAAGACTTCGGCCTGAAATTGCATCAGTAAGTTGTTACGAGACGCTCCACCGTCCACCCGGAGTTCTTTCAATCCGGTTTCGGCATCCAGTGCCATGGCGTTGATGACATCACCGGTGAGGAATGCAATGCCTTCTAATGCAGCACGGGCAATATGCGCGCCGGTAGTTCCACGCGAAATGCCCACAATGGTTCCGCGGGCATACTGGTCCCAATAGGGCGCACCCAAACCGGTGAGCGCAGGAACGAAATAGACATCGCCACTATCGGGCACTTCACGTGCCAGGGCTTCTATTTCGGACGACGATTTAATAATTTTCAGTCCGTCGCGCAGCCATTGTACAATGGCGCCACCGATGAATATACTGCCTTCGAGGGCATAAGTGGTTTTGTCACCGATTTTCCATGCAATTGTTGAGATCAAATTGTTTTTAGAGATGACCGGTCGGTTTCCGGTATTCATCAGAATAAAACAGCCTGTACCGTATGTGTTTTTCACCATACCTGGCTCGGTGCACAATTGCCCGAAAAGGGCAGCCTGCTGATCGCCCGCGATGCCTGCAATGGGTACTTTCGATGCGAAAATAGTAGTTTTGGTATGACCGTACACGCTGCTGGAATCACACACTTCAGGGAGTATACTTGTCGGAATGTCGAAAAGTTTCAGCAAATCATCGTCCCACTCCATAGTGTTGATATTGAAGAGCATGGTTCGCGATGCGTTCGATACATCCGTGATATGTCGTTCACCGCGGGTAAGTTGCCACACCAGCCACGTGTCCACCGTTCCAAAAACAAGTTCTCCACGGTTGGCCTTGTCTCTTGCTCCGGGAACATTGTCCAGGATCCATTTTATTTTAGTGGCACTGAAATAGGCGTCAATGACTAAACCGGTTTTTTCCCGGATAAAAGGGATCAGTCCCTCATTCTTCAAATTATCGCAATATTCTGATGTCCGGCGATCCTGCCATACGATGGCATTGTAAACCGGCTCGCCGGTTTTTCGATCCCATACAAGAGTGGTTTCACGTTGGTTGGTGATACCAATGGCTGCAATGTTGGTACCATTGATACCAATTTTGGTGATGGCTTCGGCGATCACCGACGCTTGCGACGACCATATTTCGTGCGGATTGTGTTCTACCCATCCGCTTTGGGGAAAAATTTGCGTAAACTCTTTCTGTCCGGTGGCGCATATTTCGCCCTTGTGGTTGAAAACGATTGCCCGCGAGCTGGTTGTGCCTGCATCGAGCGCCAAAATGTATTTTTCCTCCATAAACTAATTAGTTTAATTAGATAATAGGTAAATATAAAAAGTCACATAATATGCGTTTTACTCCAAAATATAATTTTTCGCCAATTTGACAAAATCATCCACTTCCGCTTCTTCCCATGCCTTATCTTTGCCCAGTTCCTGCGCCATGATCTCAGCCACCTTCGGGGCGCACTCTATGGCCACGCGGGCATCGAGGAACAACAGGCGGACCCGGCGCGCCAAAATATCCTCCAGGTTCATCGCCATCTCTTCACGCACTCCCCAAACTACTTCCGCCACAGTGTAATCGTACTTGGGATGCAGTTTTTCGGCATATTCCGGTTTTTCAGCTTCCAGCTTTTTGATAGCGGGAATATCGGAGCCATACACATAGAGATGATTGGAACGGTCCACATCTTTCTTATTCATATTTCCGTGAATAGAAAGGTCATAGGTCTTGCATTTCGTCTTGTTGAGGTTGTGCACCTCAATGGCTTTGTCGACGGCATCTTCGGCCATCTTACGGTAGCTGGTCCATTTCCCACCCGTAAGGGTAACCATGCCGGAAGGATGCACAATCACTTTATGGCTACGCGATACTTCCTTGGTGCTTTTGCCTTCTTCCTTGGGTGCAGCCAGCGGGCGCAGACCGGCAAAGATAGAGAGCACATCTTTCCTCGTGGGTTTTTTGTTAAGGTATTTTTGTGCCGACTCCATGACGAAATGGATTTCTTTTTCCAGCGGTTTCGGCTCGTAGCTCGGCTCATCGACCAACACGTCGGTAGTTCCCACGATACATTTATCGTGCCAGGGAACAATAAAGAGCACACGTCCGTCGGACGTCTTGGGAATCATCACGGCGTTGTCACCCTTGAGGAACGACTTGTCCAAGACGATATGGATTCCCTGGCTGGGAACAATGAATTTTCCGTGTTTGGGATTGTCCTCATTCAGCACTTCGTTGGCGAAAACACCTGTAGCGTTGATCACCGCTTTGCAGCGGATGGTATATTTTTGTCCCGACAGTTTGTCGGTGGCATTCACGCCGATGATTTGTCCGTTGGCATCCTTGATGAAACCGTCTGCTTCCACATAATTCACCGCGCAGCCGCCCAAATCATCGATGGTTTGTGCGAGGTTTATGCCGAGGCGTGAGTCATCGAATTGTCCGTCGGTGTACACAACGCCGCTGCGCAATCCTTCGGCTCTGACGTTCGGAAGCTCTTCCAAGGTTTTTTTCTTGCCAATGAGTCGGGTTTTACCCAGACTGAGTTTGCCCGCCAGAAAATCGTAGAAAGTCAATCCTACGGCATACAGGACACTGTCCCATATCGTGTAGTTGGGGATTACGAAATCCTGCGTTTTCACCAAGTGAGCTGCATTGTGTGCAAGAAGCCCACGTTCCTTGAGCGCTTCCTTCACCAAATCAATATATCCCTGCGCCATGTACCTTACGCCACCATGCACCAGCTTGGTACTTCTGCTCGACGTTCCCTTACAGAAATCGTGCGATTCCAGAAGCAATGTTTTATACCCTCTGGACGCTGCGTCTACTGCGCTACCAAGGCCACTTGCGCCTCCGCCTATGACGACAAAATCCCATTGAATGGATTCGTCTGATAATTGTTGTAATGATTTATTTCGTTTCATTGTTGTATTGTTATGACTTCACAAAAATAACACAATATTTTTATTAAACGAAATAATTCGAAAGAAAATAAGAATTAATCGAAATTCAGTATTTTGGATCTTTAAAGAGTATATTACCTGTAATTCGTAATATTAACTCGAAAACCTGCGTCTTTCATTAAAAGCAAAAACACACTTGAGCGGGCAGATCCCATTTCGAGGCGATATTCGAGGTTTCAATCGCCATTAATCGAAAGGAGGTGAAATAAATTGAAAGTCTGATACGGATAACTTCAAATATCGATTGTGTCTAATTATATTTTTTTCAATGATCGGGTATATATCGCAAAACAAAGTTTGGCATTACCCCCATAAATTAGTAAAATAAGATTTATTTTTTCTTTCTCGGCGATTCCAAGTTTTTCATATAAAGATGATAACATGAGGGGACTGGTTGTATTCAGAATATAATTTCCTACATGGCTTCTGTCATATTCAAAAGTATCAGATGACAATACTTTATCGATAACTTTTCTTATAAAAATGATTCTGAACACTCCCCATTAATGCGCAACTTAAAATTCTGTCCCGATTAAATATCTTACAATGTAATTCAGGTTCAAGCGATATAATGCAATCTTCATTCTTAATCAACGGTTCAATATTTTCTAAACACTCAAAATCCGTATCCACATAAATCTCTCTTAACTTATTTTATATCAAAAAACCTACAGATATTTCATCGCTATATTATGGTAATTCCATATAAATCCCATAAAGATGCTTATATTCTTCTTTAACAAAATCTCTCATCATCCGCTCATTCCATAAAATATATTTCCATGTAGGATGTTTCTCCTTCCAAGTTTCTGACTTCACGACTTCCCTCTCTCCGCCGAGGCTGACCCCATAAGCAAACAAATCATTTACATACAACTCATAGAAGACGGAAAAAGCCTACCT
>NZ_DHOS01000068.1:0-29630 GCF_002410825.1 Proteiniphilum sp. UBA5384
TTTCTTGCAGTTATGCAAATTATACACCGATTAATTTGCTGATTTTCAATGTAAATATCAATTATTCAGCAGACCCAATTAGTTATAGTACTTAAAATCAATGAAAATAAATATGCCGAACATTTGCTTGACCTGCTGAAAATAATGGACATATAAGTGCGATATCACATATTCTTCAAATTATAATACTCGGGAGGAAAGAGCTTAAATCTATACAGATTTATATGTATATATGTGATTTATACGGCCAAAACCGAAATATTTTGTTCATTTTATTTTTCATAAACTTAAATCTTCGGACATTAAAATCTAATTTTCAGCTAGTTTGTAAACTTAAACCAAATCTAATTTGATTAAGTTTCTAGTTTAGAAACAAAATATCTTTTTAAAAAGAGTCAAAAAGACGATTCCTAATTGCTCATCATCCTTTTAAAGCTAAAACCGGCGACGGTGAGCATCATATTTATCTCTTCTTTGATAATTCTCTTGTGGTAATTGCGAGAGACGCATTTATCTTCTTTCGGGTGACCGATGATTGGCTTACTACCTGCAAGCTTACAGAAATACTTTCTTTTTTCAATCATTTCCCGATCAATTTTTATTGGTGAAAATTATAGTTCGTGCTCATGATTCAATGTACTTTCAAATGAAAAGGACAATGAGCACAATGATTAATCTAGTTGTTTTGTCAGACTTTTTTTATGGGCTGACTAATTAATATCAGGTAATTTCTTGTTTTCATATTTTAATACTTCTTTTTCGCATTTTTGTCTTAGCTTTTTCATCACGTCTGTGTATCTCAGGTCTGTAGCAAGATTGTTTTTTTCTAATGGGTCGTTTTTTAGATCATATAATTCTTCCGGAGCATCAATGAATCGGTAACGAAAATATTTCCATCTGTCAGTCCGTATTCCTTCAGACGAGGGTATTTCTTCTTTTTCCCATAAGTGTTCGAATAAAATAGCGCTCCGCTTGGGGATTTTATTATTATGTTGATAGTAATTTACAAGACTTGTCCCTTGATATAATTTCGGCTGAGGAATTGACGCCAAGTCTAAAATAGTACTCGGAATATCAATATTTAATACTGGTTCTTCCACTTTTTTGTGGCTTATTCGCGGATCGTATATAATCATAGGTATTCTGATTGATGTCTCGTACATCAGCCATTTATCAGCCAGTTGCCTGTCACCTAAAAAATACCCATTGTCTCCTGCTAAAATAATTACCGTATTTTTCGATATTCCTTTTTTGTCCAGCTCTTTACGAATCCGACCTATCTCGGTGTCGACTTGTGTAATCATTCGGTAATATGCCTTCATGTAACGCTGATACTTTTCTTCTGTATCGAATCTCCAATGCCAACGGATTCTGTTAAATCCTTTCTGGACTTCTTTTGGCAATGCGTTGAAATATTCATTCTCTTTTAATAACGGCAGTGGAAAAATAATATCTTCGTATAAATCAGAGTATTCAGGATCAGAAAAATACTGCTCCTCTGCGGGGTCGTGAGCGTGAGGCGCACTAAAGCTTATCGATAAACAGAAAGGTTTGTCAACCGGCACATTTTGAATAAATTTTCTTGCTTTATGGCCAGTGTAAGTGGTCAAATGCACTGTATCCTCATCTATGGTTTTATGATAATAACCTCTCCTATCCTTATATATATCTTGGCGATCAAAGAATTCAGATTCATCAAAGAGCTGAGATGCATTTTCAAATTTTATCCCCAATTTTCCAAAGAATCCTGTATAATATCCGTGTTCTTTGAGATAAATAGGATATGAATTCTGAGCATATTGGTCTTTCAATGAACCTTGTCCAAATGTATATCCGTGTGTACGTTCGTACATTCCTGTAAGGATGGAAGCTCGACTGGCGGCACTAATCGGTGTAGTACAAAATGCATTTTTGAAATAAATCCCCTGATCCGCCAAAGAATCCATATTGGGTGTTTGAATTATTTTATTACCTGCAAAACCCAAAGCATCCCATCGTTGATCATCGGTTAAGATGAATATGATATTTAGTCTTTCTTTTTGATTATTTTCTGATCTTGCCTTTATATAAGTACTGCCCAACACACCTATCATTAGCGTTATCGTTCTGTAATTGTATCCAAAATTGCATCTTGCCATGAGTAATCTTATTAATGATTGACTGTTTTCTGTAATTAAATTGTATATATCATAGAACACCCTCTGATTTGATTTGAAGTAAAGAAGTCGAATTGATGATCAGAACTTAACTAAGCTTGTTTAAGGTTTCTGAAAATCCAGTTTTTAAATTTCATTGGCTTTTGCCAAACTGCTGTATATTTTAATTCATATTATTACCATCAAATGATGACTGATACAAATATAAGTTTAGATAATTTACTCGAGACTATTAATAATGACATTCGTACTATGTAAAATGATTTTTTATGTTAATCCTGACCACTTTAATTTGTGATCGGAAATAATTCGTTTTTGTCTCTGTTAATGTCGATTCAAAATGATAAATTCATAAACTTGTTTTGTCAGAGAATATCCTAATACTTGCAGATATATTTAAGGAAGAGTATCTACTATTTTATTGTATAATATGATTGATGCATTTGTTAGGGGGGACTAAGTACGTTTTTCTTCTCTGAAGTCCAGATTTTAAATAGTGGTCACAACAATTGATTTTTTATAGTGAGCTATCATTTTCTTACGCTGAATTGATATACCCCTGATCGGAGTTTTATAACCATTTTCCCGTTTTCTACCCTTTTAATTTCGATATTTGTTGATGGCGCTAACGGTTCATATCCTTCACTTATCTTATCTGGAGATATTGCTTGCAGATAAAGTATAGCAGTCGTGTTAGCAGGTACTCGAAAATGGTAATGGTACATATTACCGGAGATTTCCCAACTGCTTTCTATCCGGCCATATGGAGAATCATAATGTCCTTTTGCCCATGTCATTATACCCGTAGGATCAGGTTCTGGACGTAGTATAAAGTTCTTGAATCCTGGATACCTCTCGTCGCGCTCAATTCCCAGAGAATAATTGACCATCCATGATCCAATTGCTCCGAAAGAGTAGTGGTTGAATGAATTCATGGCGTTTTTGCCTCCGAACCCCTTTTCTCGTGTGTAGGAATTAAGCCGTTCCCAGATAGTGGTGGCCCCCTGGTTCACTGAATAAAGCAAAGACGGGTACTCCTCTTGTTGCATGATGCGGTAAGCACTTTCTGAATATCCAAAATTCGATAATACCCGGTGGATCCATGCAGTACCGATAAAACCTGTCATCAGTGAATAGGGAGGGTGGGAGGTTTCCTGGGAGATGTGACTTTTGTTGGAAATTCGTTTAATCAGGCGATTTACAAGGAGGTGTTCATTCTTTTCATCGACAGCCCCGAAAGCCAGTGGTAACACATAGGATGTTTGAGTGCCGACCACCGATCCTCTTTTTTCGGGTTTATCAAACCCTGAATGGATGGTTTCGCCTGTACAGGGGTTGATATAGGTTTTATTAAAGAATGCTTTTCTTTCTCGGTGCATTTTGACAAACCATTCCGTATCATCCTTTTTCTCAAGTATAGTCGCAATGCGTTGCATCAGATCTAGGTTGTATATGAAATAGGCTTCCCATAATAATGAATTATCGTTTTTATCCTGTTCGGGACCCAACCAGTCACCAAGCCTTCCTTCAGTCATTATCCCCGTGATAGGATCAATATAACTAAGAAGGTAATCAATATAGGATTTCATTGCGTCGTAATGATCTATTAGCATTTTTTTGTCGTCGTACTGGCAATAATTCTCCCACGCCACGGTAATACCAGCACTTCCCCAAAGGATTCCACCAAATCCCCCTCCAATCGGTGCCACGTCAGCAAACCGACCGTCTTCACGTTGCGTGTCGCGCATTGCCATCATATGGCGAGAGAGGAATTGCTCCATGTCTCCTATATAGGTGGCAGTTCGCGAGAAGACGGAAATATCGCCGCTCCAACCCATCCGTTCATTGCGCTGAGGACAGTCAGTAGGAATTGATAAGAAGTTACCGCGAGCCGACCACGTAATATTTTCCCATAGTTTGTTAACTTTTGGATTGGAAGTTACATATGAAGTAGAGAGCTCATGGATAGAACTGAGAACATCTCCTTTTACTGCCTCTAATGGCAACGGCATACCGATGCCGGTTATTTCAATATATCGGTATCCGTGGAATGTAAAATGAGGTTTTATTGTTTCTTCACCACCTTTGGTAATATATATATCCTGAGCCAGTGCTCCTCTAATATTTTCTAGCATAATCATTCCTACGTTCTCTTTAAACTCAGGCATAGCGGGGTATTTCACTTCGGCATACCTGAGTTTTATTTCCGTACCGGGGTGTATATCTCTTAAGGTGATACAGGGTACGCCTACCATATTCTGCCCCATATCGTATACAAAGACGCCTGGACGGACTTCTTCCATTGAAACGGCTGTCAACTCTTTTATCTTTTTAACGGTCGGGCCAAATTGTCCTATCAGCTGCAATTCGGAAAAATCATTCACTGGCGGCATTTTATTCGCTTTAATGGATGGATCGTCAACAATGGCGCGTTCCTGGTTGACAGTAACAGCTTTTTTCCAGTGAGTATCATCAAACCCTGGTTTCATCCATCCTTTGATTTCTGACTCTTTGCGTGCATCATATACTTCACCCTGGAAAAAGCTGCTGTAAATCACCGGACCATTGTTGTAATAACGCCATGTCTCAGGATTAGAGACGATGGTTTGCTGAGTACCATCCTTATAGGTGATGACTAATTTTGATAGAAGCGACTGTCTGTCACCGAATAGGTTCCATAGAAATCCCATGTAGGTGATAGCCCCACTCCACCAGCCTTCGCCCAGCATTACCCCAATAGTGTTGTCACCCGATTTTAACTCTTCGGTGACATCATATGTCTGGTACAAGTGATGTTTGTTATATTGTGTCAAGCCTGGATTGAAATAATCGTCGCCTATCTGTTTACCATTTATGTATACCTCGTAAATTCCCCTCGCGGTAATATATAAACGAGCTTTAGTGATAGATACACCTTGGGTTTTGAACTCTCTTCTGAGCATTGGCATCGAGTTCTTTGTTATATTGGCTGAGACAATTTTACCTGTTGTGTTACCATTTACCATGTATCCCTTGTTAGTGATAGTAATATTTTTTTCTCCTGAGAAAATGTTCTTCACATCCGACTCTCTCTGAGTCTCAGAAAAAAGGATATTATTGGGCACACGGTAATTTCTCACAATCACTTCCGAGAAATGTGCTTTTTGATGTGGTTTCATTGAGAAACCGATGTCGCAAAGTAGCGGGAAGCAGATGTAATTCCAATTTCCACCCAAAGGGTTGATTGTGACACGGCCGATTTTGTTTGATTCTTCTTCTCCGTCGATAAATATCTCGGTGGTGCTGTACATCGTCTTGAGATATATTGTATGTGGCGCATTTCTATTCTGGGAGTTTATAATTGATAAAGGAATAGTGAGCCGATGTAATGGTTTATCTTTGCTATCGGATGGAGCATAGCCAACGCGATAGAGATTTATAACTGCATTTCCACTATGTTTCAATTCGGTAATATCAAGCTCCGCCTCAATATATGATTCGTCTTTTCCACTCTGCAAGTTATAAATATTGAGGTTTTTGTCCATCAGTCGTGGATCGTTGACACCGTATAAGAAACCTGCTTTTGTAGTGTTGTTTTCCTCATCCAGTTGTACCGTATAACTGATGTTATAGGTTGGAAAGTAATCTGGATACAACACCAAGTCTTTTTCACTTCCTCCAATCCACTCCGCCCCTTCCCAAGCTAAAAGAGAGGGGTCCATTAGTCCCGTTTCGAACCAAGACGTAGCTGATATAGTCCGATTGGAACTATCCCATACAAACAGTTTCCAATGATACCGGGTGGATGAACTTAATGCTTCTCCTGAGTACTCAATATTTAGTGATATGTCACTCAGTATTTTACCGCTATTCCAAACCTGATTCTTCTTTTCATTGGTAACGATGATCTGGTACCCCTTCTGGGATATACCTTTTTCGGTAGAGGCCATCTGCCAACTGAATCGAGGCTTTTTGACATCTATTCCCAATGGAGTTTCTTCATATTCTACCTCGAGTGAAACGAGTCGACTTTTTTTGTCGTTTGCAGTAACACTCATTTTCGGATCCTTAAATTTAGGAGATATGTATTGACCGTTGTTGCTCTCAACCAAGCCGATGGAGAACGGGCTAAAAAGAATAAGAATAAGAAAGAATCTGTTGGTAATCATAGTGATAAAAATAAGCGATTTTTAATCAAGCTGAAAAAAATCTGATTTAATTTTTTTTGAACTTTCTTTACTTTATTCCAGGGTGTGACCTCAGACCTTCTTGCTTACTTTTCGTAATATACTGTCAACTTTTCAACTTCTTTGAAAATGTAGTAACTTAAATCTTTTTTCTTTTCAATCAGCCATTCCTGGAACTATTCGAAGGACATCATATGAATTTATTTTAGGCCAGTACTTGATAATTAGTTGCTGCCTGTCACTATCCCAATTAAACATATCTATATAGTTATTTTCTTCGTTTTTTGATACGATCACCCGGTCATCCGGTGTTATAGTCAGTTCAATATTGTTTATCCTGACCCTGCAACCGTCGGGATAATGTCTCTTTACTGGCAAATAGATTTCAGAAGGCATAGATGAAACTCCCGATGTGAAATTCATTGTAAAAATACGAGTTGCAAAGTCAAAATGAAAAGAATTGACAACTCCGGCCACTGTTAAAGGACGTGGACGGCAGATTATATCCATAATGTATTTTCGCTCAGGACCTTCGGTATGGGAGTCGCCAAGGAACATAGCCCATGTACGGTCCATTTTATTCGCGTTGAGTGCACCACTACCACTCCACCAAGCCTTTACCAGACCGATGCAATAACGATCATACAAATCGACGTTCTTAATAAAGTTCAGGTTATACAACAGTTGGGCTTCTATATCGTTGTCTGTAACACGAAAAGTTGGTGCTCCGTATTCGGGAATAATAATTGGTACGTTCAGACGGACTGCATCACTCAGATAGCGTTCGATCATTAGTTTCGGATTGGTTCCATAATAATGGGGGGCGTAAAAAATATTTTCACCAGTAATTCCTACCCGTGGCGGAGCGGACGGTAATCCTATTTTACGATGTTCATTGGGCGCATAATGCCACCATTGAATTAATGCATATTTCTCAGGGCTGACCGTGTTGAGTTCCTTGATCACGTCATTATATAAGGGAATAAAAAACTTCTTCTCAAAATTTTCCACATTTCCGAAAATTTCAGGTAACAGGTCCCAAGGTTTTTCTCTTCCTGCGAGAGGTTCATTCAGTAAATCATAACCGATAACGGAAGGTTCATTTTTATAGCGGACAAAGACATTATTCCACGCTTTGAGGTACATATCCCTGGTTCCGTTTTCATTGTTCATCAGCGCGGTCCATTGCTCATTCCCAAGTTCGCCGTAAAACTCTTGAGTCAAATCATACAAAGTCAGCTTGAACATAGTCTTGATGCCATTTTCTTTTGCATGCGCCAAATGCGTGTCAATGCGTTTGAAAAAATCTTCATTGAACGTACTGCCAGGCCAACCACCAATACGGGTTAAACATAACCGGATAACCTGGATATTGAACCCTTTGTCCCTCATTCTTTGGTACGACTCCTGAGAAAGGTCTGGCAAATCGCCTAAACCATCTTCTGTAACGATAACGACTCCGTTAGGTATGAAATGACGATTGTACCCGTCGACCATCCATGGTTGTGATGGTAACATACTGTAGAGGCTGTCAGAAGTTTTATAATTGGTCGTTTGATATGCTTCGTTTTTATTTGATTCAAACCGCGTCTCAGGAGGATCAAGTTCCGGATAACGGTTTTGTGCATAGGACGACATATAACCAAGAATTGTAAATAAGATAAATAAGCGTTTCATAACTGATTTTTTAAGAAGTTTATATTATCAATACGAAGGCTGTGGACAATTATCTTTCTGTTGAAAAAGTTGTCTTTCTCAGGATTGTGGATCCGATAGGGACCAATTTCTCCTGTACCCTCTGCCCGTTATATAGGAAAGTAGCTGTTATGGTACCGTACGGCGTATCATAAGGAAAATCCAGGGAAGAGCCTGGGTTCTTCCAATAAGCAAACATTGTAGTGTCACTTAATACATTGATATTGGAACCCACTGGTAATTTGTATCCCTGGAACCGATTAACCTCTTTGTTGTCAAACGGGATTATATTATAGTTCGCAAAGCCGGGATTATCCCAGATTTTTGTAGCTATCCTGTTTTCGTTGATTTTGAGTGCGTAGAGTAATGCTCCTCGTTTTACGTAAAGTTCATTGTTGTAGCTTACTTTCACGTCAACACTGGGTGTGAAAAAAATTTTAACCTCGTCTCCTTTACTCCATTGTTTTGTTAGCCGGATAAAATCATCTTCAAAGAGAATCCTAGCTCCTTCGGCCATCACCTTGGTGGTTTTTGACCAGGATGGATTTCTCAGTAAAATATCAAAAGTTACTGTGTCGTCAGGATTGACAACCATCGTTATTTCGTTCTCAAAAGGGTACATCGTTAGCTGCTCAATTTTAATAGGCACACCCGTGATCTTCGTATTCAAGTTGGAGGGACCGTAAAATGCGGCGACCAAGCTTTTCCCGTTATCACCCTTCATCCACATATTGGACACATAATAAGGCATTAGTCTTCCTATATTGTAGACACAACAGGCTATCCGGTGACATGCGGCATACTGGTACCGAAAAGTAGAATTATCAGGTGTCCCTGACGCCTCTATTTGATTGTCCTTTGAACAATAAGCATTTGCTTTGCCATCAGAAAAGCGGGCTGCCTGCCCGGCATTGAAAACTACATTTTCAGCTTGTTCAGCCAGTGAAATATCGCCGAATTTTTGAAAAGCCGACTCCAGGCTGTTCGCGGTTTCGACAATTGAGCAATATTCATATCTTAGCTCTGCTGAGCCGTATTTTCCCCCGACACTTTCCAATATTCTGTCATCCGTGACCAACCCTCCAGAGGGAGAGAGCGCCTGAACTAATTTTTCCAGACTATTTTGGGCAGCCTTCCTATATTTCGGATCTGAACTTAGTGTGGATAGCCAGTAAATTACCCTCGCATGTTCAGCAACATGAGGCGCATGATGAAGATAAGGTAGATTAATATTAAGCAGATTATCCAGCTGGCTGTCCGTATTCTTCAGGTTTATTGAATTGCTGTAATCGTCGAAGAGGCGAAAAGCAAAATTAACATATTTCTGATCACCAGTCAATAAGTAAAGCCTTTCAAGCACATCAATGTACATTAGCCCATGCGCACGTGCCCCCCCCTCAATCGTGCTTTCACCAACAAAATAACGGTTTGACTTTTCTCCGAACAATGATATCATCTGATTAACCGACTTTTCTACTGCTTCCAAATATTTTTTTTCTTGACTGTACTCGTAAAAAGCCAACATCGACCGCAAAAAGCAACATTGTCCCCATAGTTCTCCTTCTTTTTGTGACAATGTTTGAAAATTATTCGGATTTTCCTTGCCCATGTATCCCGAAGAATCCTGATTTTCAAGTAGGAATTTTACAATTCCTCTTGCTTTCTCCAGCCAGGGGCCATAGTCGGATAAAAATGAATTGCGAATAACCGCATCCATGAAGTTTCCTTCAAATTCCCCATATCCTCCTGTGGCAGGCTGGGTAATTGGCTCCCCCAGCTTTCGCATCTGCTCAAGGTGTGAACTGTTTCCTGTCGAAATATCCCGTATCATCTGCTGTTTGATCCAACCTCCGGGCTTAATTTCGGATAGCGATAACGGAGTGAATGAAACATTTCTCAGGCTTGTCGCCTCACAGCAGTTTGTATTTACTGATCGAAGATGACTCCCTGTATTTGCATATTGAGCTACAGGTACCCAGCAAATCATAACCAATAACAATATTCTGCATATCTTTTTCATACAAGCCTATTTTCATATTTGTATATATAAAAGAGTGCCATCATCTCTTTTTAGAACAAACGCATTGGATCGGAATCAGCGCTTACTTTTGCCTGTTTTACATCCGGGTCTGCTGATGTGCTTTCATGAAAGGGAAAAGTGGTACGGCGAAGCGGTGAACTTCCGATCGGTACTAGTTTCACATTTATTCGGTTGCCACTTCGGTCGTATAAGTTTCCCTCCAGCGCAACAGGTGGCTTTGTCCAGGGATACTTCGAATCGCCGTCAGTTCGTACAAGTTTGAACATGGAGTCTGTACCTGCAAGATAACTCCATCCGTCAGACGGCCCGGATGGTGCCACAAGGTACTCGTAGAATCCCGATTTGATGTCAGAGGTGGCATTGATCTCTGTAATTATTTGCTTTTTATGTGGGAAAGGAAGCGAGAAAACAAGTGGCCCCCATTGCCAGTAAACTTCTTTTCCATCTGCTTGAATTTTTCGCATGACCTGGAAATCAAAGTCAACCCGGATCGTGCTTCCTTTCTGCCATTTCTTGTAAATACGTATCAGATTCTGTTCACGAGCTATTTCTGAGTCTTTTCCTGCATCGACTTTCAGTTCTCCACAACCGGAAGGAATACGGAGCGCAATTTCAAAGGTAACCGGCTTGACGGGATTGACCTTAAATTCGATTTTGTCGCAAAAAGGATAATTTGTCACTTCCTCTATGGTAATCGCTGTTTCCTTTACTTTCGTTGTTAGTAGGGATGGTCCATAGCTGTTGACGAGTATAGCCGGACGGTCATTTGAGCGATACCACATTCCTTCCACATAATATGGCATAACACGTGGTACATTCAGTACACAGCAGGCTGCAGCTTCATGGCAGGCAGAGAAAAGCTCGCGCCCTCCGTGAATTTTCACATCAGCCGCTTGACGACGGTTATCGCGCGCGAGATACGTTACGGCTTGGTCAACGGGATGAAATCTTGCTCCCTGTACCACATTGTATATACATTTTTCTTTCCATTCTCCGATTTCAGTATTCGGCTCATAGGCAAAGAGTCGATTTAACGATATCAACGACTCAGTATGGGCACAATTTTCACTTGGAGTGTGACCTCCTCCTTGTGAACCAGCAATTGCTTCCAGATAACCGAGTGCTATTCCTCCTGCGGGATTAGTGTGATGTATGATTTTAGGTATTACATTCTTCGCTGCTTTTTCGTACTGCGGATTACCTGAAAAGAAATATGCTATACGTGGCATATGAATAGCTTCCCCAACGTGCGCACCATGGTTAAACCAAGGTCGTAGCGAATCTATCATATTGCTGGATGTTAGATCATTAAAATCTTTTGGGGCATTTTGAGAATAGTCAGTGTATAGCCAAATAGCAGCATCCGCAAAATATTGATCATTTGTCAGACGCCAAAGCCATTCGAGCGTATCCATATATCCCACTCCGTGGGTTACACCGCCATCTGGATTAGGTCTACCGAAATAGGTGTCTTTTCGATAGTGTTCAATGGTTTCTCGTACAGTGGTATCGATTGCTTCCAAGATGCGCCTGTCGCCTTTATACTCATACCATGCAAGTAGAGCCTGAAAAACTCGGCTCTGGGTCCAGAGCTCACCGTCAAATCCTTTATCAGGAAATCTTGTTTCTGTATCATATATCCCAATGTAACCAGTCTCTTTAAATTTCTCAAGGATCTTTTCAACCCAAACATCTACTATCTCAATATACTTCTGATCATCCAAGAGAATCGCCGAGCGGACTATACTATCCATCCAGTAGCCTTCGTGTTCACCTGCCCACCAATCTTTTTCCTTGCGTCCACGCGCTCCCGAAACCCATGTTCCCGCTTTTCGCTGTTGTTTGGCGAAAAGATTTTGGGTCACATTAGACGTGATATTGCCGAAATGACCTTTCAGACCGTCGTGAAGATCGACGTACATCTGATTAAAAATCCAACCTCGAGGTTTTATAGAACCCACAGGAAGTAGACTATAAGGCGAAATCATTACTTGTCGCTTGTAGCTACTATCATTTGTATTTTTTGCAATACTCCGCAAGTTTTTTTTCATTTCTCCACTTTTTAGCTTATTATACCTTGTGGCCAAAATGCCTGCTACGACTGTGGTAAGAAATTTTCGGCGATTGATATTATATTTCATTTGTTTGGTCTCCAATTCTTATGTTAAATACTTTATCTAAAATATATATCAGTTGATCATTAAAATAAATTATAAAATATTTTGCCGATTACTGTCTTCAATACTTTAATTTGGGAATACTCGGCTTACTCCGAAAGGATTTGTACGGTGTAGTTCTCAAATTTCACTCCGTTATCACGAAATACTAACGTATCCAAAAACTGATGAGTGACTTCTGGAGTGATACCAGTAACAGTAAAATTAAGTGTAATTGTCAGATGAGGTTGTGTTTTCCCAGTTTGTGGGTTGACTAACCATGATCCGTTTTGGGCGGCAAATTCAGTCTTGGATTTGTAATACTTACCACTACCTGTCACAATTTTCGTTGAACCTTCTGCTGTGGAAACGGTTACGTCACCAATACCATTCACATCATTAGAGAATGTCAGTTTTGAAATAAAGTCAGTACCACTTGAAGTTCCCATCTTGTTATAAAGCGCTTCTTTATATCCTGATGTTTGAATGGTCGCCGTTTCGTTGTATTCTAGGTATTCTGCGTGAAAAACATGGGTGGTTAGTCCATTCTCTTTTTGAATACCTCGATGAAAAAACACGCCGTGCCAGGGATTAATATACTTTATCGCAAACATGGTGAAATCTTTAGGAGTTAGTAACGGTTTATAATCTGAAGCGATATGTGGGTTTGGATTAGTAACACTTTCTAAAGGAGTACCTGTAAGTATGGATACGTCGGAATTAACTATACGAAGCGGGATGACATATAGAAGTTTGTACGACTCTGGATCGTTGAAAAAAGCTTCAGTTAACTGTATTCGTGCAAGACCAGACAAACTTCCTTTGGGAATGGTAATTGTACTGCCAGGTGTGATAGAATAGTAATTTTCAGGTAGTTGTTTTAAATAAATAGTGTTATTAAGAACATCTGTGGCTAGTACGTTGTCCAACAAGGTGGGATCAACGATAAAATCCACTTTCCTGTCTTTCTTATTTTCGTACATTCCACCGATACTTACCCCGACGTTGAATGCATGTTCTAGGTCAATCGAGTTGTTGATCCTATCTTCTCCCAAAATGAGTGTCCTGACTGGATATTGAATTGGAAAATAAACTGCTTCTCTTTCGTAATCGGGAAACTCTATTTGTTCATTCTTGCAACTTGTTGTTAACGAGATGACTGAAATAGTAAGAATTAAACTCGAATTTAAAATATTTTTCATTTTCTATTTTATTAATTTTGAAAGTAACAATTAATCCCAACCTCTGTTTTGAATGATATTATATTTTAATGTTTCCGAGTATGGTATAGGACCGTATATCATGTAAGGTTCATAATTCCTCTGTTCCACATCGAATGAAGTTAAGGTCTGTAGGTCTAACCCTCTTACTGTTTCATTCATGGTTGTCAGATCACTCCAGCGCCTGAGATCCCAAAATCGAAAACCTTCAAAACAAAGCTCTATCCTTCTCTCATTCCGGATCAACGATGCCAAGTCTGTTGCATCTAATCCATCTACATAGTTTGTGGAGGTTATACCCGCTCTGGTTCTGATCCTATTAATAATATCGCGGGCTGTAAATCCACCGATACTTCCATCAGGTCCAACAACCTGATTAGCGGCCTCTGCAAAAATAAGGAGTGCCTCTGTAAATCGTGCGTAAACATAATAATGTGGGGTAGAAACCACACCGGTCGTTGGAGGCAAAACTACATTTCCATCCAATAGTTTACGCATGTAGTAACCTGTACGAGTTGAATATATGGTTTTGCCCACAGGATCCTTATCTCCGTTTTTTAGATTTAGGATGATATTTTTGTCAGTCTTAGAATTGTTATGAAAAATATATTTATCAAGACGTGGATCACGATTTTGATAAGGATTCGCAGGATCGTAGAGTGTGGACACAGACATAGGATTTCCGGTTTTGTCGCCAAAAGCATCGACTAAATTTTGTGACGGGGATACTAAGCCCTTTCCATTCAGGGAAGGAGGGTAATAGTCCGATTCCCAAGCATTTTTCTGTGGAACAATAGTCGAGTACCAGAAAACTTCTGAATTGTCGTCGAAATATGACAAGTTGGAAGTACGGGCCTGGAGATAAAACTGCACATCCTTAGCGTCCATCTTGTCAAATCCATTTAGGGCAATGATCTCTGCTGCTAATTCGGCGGTCTCCTGCATGGTAATCCCACTTTCCTTAAAAGCATCGCTGGCAGCGGTCAAGGCAACCCTCGCCTTGATCAATTTAGTAGTGATTCCATTAATTCTGTTATGATAACGAGCACCCTTTGTCTCCTTTTCCTCTGAGTTAAGTCCTTCATCCGTCCAACGTAAGGGTAAAAGTTCGTTGGCTTTGTTACAATCATCAAAAATTTGTGCAACACAATCTGCATAAGTATTTCGGGGTAGCTTGGCACTTTCGGTATCTAGAGTGGATGAAGTCACAATAGGGTAACCCAAAAGCTCGCCAGTTTCACTTTTACCACCGACCTCTTGCAGAAGCAGATATCCAAGATACGCACGGAGTCCATATGCTTCACCCTTCAACCTGTCCCGGAACAGATTTTTTTTTATCTCTGAACTGGACCATTTGACCTGATCCACATTTTCAAGAAATATATTAACCTGGATTAAGGCACTGTACCAGGTTGTATAGTTACTTAAAGGATTGTTTCGGGAAGACCAGCCGCCAGTAGCTACGTTGATTATGGTATGCGTAAGATTGTTAGTTACTGCATCATCAGCGCCAAACTCACTGGGCATAAGGTAGTTTGTCGGCAAAATATCATATGCCTTCAATAGAACTCCTTCGGCCATTTCGGGGTTATTCCAAACAATTTGAGCATCGTATTTTCCGGTTACTTCATATGGTTCTAAAAAATCACTGCACCCCGTCAGTAGTAACAATATCGTTAGAAATAAGAACCCAATATAATAATTTATTTTAAATATTTCCATATTTTTAATTGTTTACTTTTAAAATGTGACTATTGCACCTATCGAAAAGATTCTACTTTGAGGGGCGCTGCCAAAATTAAGTTCCAATACCTCACGATCTTTTGCTAACATTAAAATGTTTGTACCCCTACAATATAACTTCATACGAAAAGCATCCGGATTATCTTTGAACAATAGCTGATATGACAACTGGGTCGACTCTATACCGAACTGGGCGCGTTCATATAGCCAAAAGGTAGAGTTTCTATAGTTATTGGAACTACTACCCAGTGATAGTCTCGGATAGACTGAATATGCATCCGGGTTTTCAGGGCTATACGAATGGAGGGCTTCAATCGAATATTTGGCTTCATTCCCTTTAAACCAATAGTATTCGGAATTTTTGTAATCCTGTCCTCCCCAGCTCATTATCGGTAATAAAAATAACTCCCACTGTTTATATATTAAACCGATGTTGAAGGACAAAAAGTTGTTATTGGAATTTCGTCCAATGATGGTCTGGTCATCATCATTGATAACGCCATCTTTATTATAATCCAAATATTTAATATCGCCCGGTTTCACATCTCCCCATGTCGGTGTGGGGATATCGTCATTCAAGGTACCATCGGTTGCGAAATCAGTATCAAGAAATAAGCGCTCTGCTATTAAGCCCCACATCGCTCTTGCATCCTTGTTTACTTTTGAGAGATGTTTATTTTCAGGTTCGACATACTGAGTTTCAGCAATTTTTTTTATTTTTGCTACGCTCAATGTATAATATGCTCCCAGGCCCAGATGAAAGTCGCCCAATTTCTTATTTAATTTCAACCCTATATTGAGAGTCTGATAATTGGTGGCATTATAATTAGAAAATGGAATTATTGCGCCTAAGGTGTTGGGTTTTATTGCGCCCATATTAGTGACATTATCAAACGAATAACTATTGGTAAATGTGATGTTAAATTTCAATTGATTATTGAACGTACTCATATCCATTCCGACCGATAGTTCATTGCGTCGTTCCCAGTCAATATGATTGTCTATATTCTCTAACTTAATAGATCTGTTACTTATCAATCCGTTATTATAAGTAAATATATAGGAATTTGCAAAGATATCTTCGTTAAGGAAATAGCCTAAATAAGGCCCATTTGTAAATGGGTCTGACACAAACTGACCGTAACTAGCTCTTAATTTCAAATAATTGATCAGGCTATTCCCATTCAGAAAATCTTCCTCGCTGATGATCCATGCTGCTCCTGTTGACTTGGAGAATCCATAACGTTTGGAAGGTTTTACCTTCATACTGCTTTGCCCGAGTAAAGCGCCCTCTATGATATACTTATCGGACAACATGTAGGACGCTTGTCCTCCAAAGGCCAATTTACGGGGAGCCTGAACCAGATCGTTTTCATTGTAATAACTTCCGTAGCCCAAGCCCACAGCAGATATCCGGTGTTCATCAAAAGTACGATCATAGTTAAGTGTATAGTTCCATTTGACACTCTGATTAACCACTCCTGCGTTATTATTTATAGTTTGTTTAGTCGTGACTTTATCGACTCCAATCTGGGTAACCGGAAAATTATTATCCACATTGACAGAACCGGGCTCATAAACCGAGTACGTGTTGTTGATCATCTGCTGAAAAACATTGTAAAAATCGAAACTAACCGCTCCATGTGCACTTAAGCCCGTCGTGATCCGTTTTAAATCTACGTGATACCCTATTAGCGATTGTACATAACGCTGCATAAGCGATTGGGATCCATTTCTCAAGAGATCGCCATGCATCGTGTTTTGGTAGATTGAAGTGCCTCCTAATAAAAAAGCTTCGTTCACAGTTGAATAATTAGGTAACGTCTCGAGGTTGGAAATACGTGATATGGGGATAAGTTCTGGAAAAGCGTTGGGTAAAAGTGAATTTGCTTTTGTCCAATAATTACCGATCCTTGGCCCCTTAGAAATATTATAGGAAGCAAGCACTTGACTGTTCATTTTCAGCCAGTTGTTTATCGTGAAATCTACTCGTCCCCTTACTCTCAGTTTATTATTTACCGTATTCTGGATTTGATTCCATCCGGGTGTATTAGTCCAATCCAGGCTTAGCATATATTGGGTTTTATCGTTACCTCCGGAAACCGTTCCATATACATTGGTATAGTTAGTCAGGTTCTTGACATATTTAGAACTGTAATAGTCATTGTCAGGATAGAGTACCGGGTCAATGCCATCACGTGTATTTTGAATCAGCTCCTGTGAATAAAAATCTACATTTGCCCCGTCGTTACGGTTAGCCATGTTATATGTTTCCATATAAGAGGCGGCATCCAGGAATTTCGGATAGGATATGGCTTGTTTTACTCCATGTTCTGCAAATAATTGCAACTTTTTTTCATTTGCTTTCCCTTTCTTAGTTGTGATCATGATTACCGGTACGTCTGCTTCCATTCCGTATAACAGACGGGAAATGGCATCTTTCAATACAACAATCTGATCTACATCCTGAAGGGTGAGATTTTCAGATCCCATTGGTATGCCGTCGATAACTATCAATGCATTTCCAAGACCGTTGATATTTAATCCCCCCAGCGATCCCGCAACTTTCCCTACTATCGCACTATTCAGCATCGTACGGCTGTCACGGTTATACTCCTTTGATCCGTCAATAAAATCCACATCGCCTACAACACGATATTTTTCTTTGGCTAGGTAAGGTAAATTCACCATGACGTCCTCAGCTGTGTCTGCATCCAAATATAACTTAGTCACTCCTTTCGTAGACTGTCCTGTGTGGTCCACTTCAATACCCTGCACAGACACCGGTTCAGTTTTTTCTGAATTCTGTGCCATCAAACAAGTAGAAATGCCTAAGATAAATAAAGCCGACAATATTATTTTAAAATTTAATTTCATGTCTCATTATTTTTTTGTCATTAAGAATCTGTAGGTTTACTCCCAGCCAGGATTTTGTGGAAAATCAGAGTAAATTTGGGTTTGGGCTTGTGGAAAAGGCAACCAATAATTGCGTAATTCAAAAGTTCGTTTTAATAATTCCCTCCTACTAAAACTTGCCGGCGTCCAATCTTTATCAAAATCAAGAGTTAAAACTGAAGTATTATTTAATGCTTCGCCCGTTTTCCAACGTCGTATGTCATACCAAGGTTGCATTGCTTCACACAGGAATTCCACGAATCGTTCGTTGATAATCATTGTTCTGAAATCACCATGTGCTCCTCCTGTGGCTGTCGTTGGAACATGACCTGCTCGCATCCGTACTTTATTAACAGCTTCTAATGCCGTTAATGTAGCACCGTTAGCTTTTGAATTGGCATTTCCCGATGCTTCGTTCTGAGCCTCTGCATAAATTAAATAAACTTCCGCCAGCCGCATCAGTGGGGTCATTACTCTTAGGTTGTTGGTTGCAGCATTACTAGGCTTGGTAGTACACCCTTTAGGCCAGAACTTATGTGGGACATAACATGTCTGTGAAAAGGACTGTTTTGCCAGCATTGTTTTTCCTCCACTAAATAATTCTAATCGATAATTTGCTTTAGTATCATTCACAGGATTATCTCTGTCCACATAAACATTTGCTCGGAAACGAGGATCTCTATATCCCCAGCGTAGGTTGTTATCTTGGTCATATTCAATTTTGTATAAGGTTCCATCAGCCATTTCAAATCGATCAACAGTATTCTGAGTAATCCCTTCCGGTTGTGAGTTACTACCATAAGTTGCATTGTCGGGAATGATATATTTTAACCTGTTATTAAATAGTGCCCCACCACTCTCAGCCGACCTTATAAACCAACCATTTCTGCCCATAAGCGTTTCTTTAGTCCATACAACTCGATTATTAGTAGTAGCAAAAAGAGATGTATAATTGTTGAAATCGATTAAACCATAATCAGACGGATTTTCTTCAGCCAGTTTAATGGCAGTTCCAGCCACTTCTGCAGCACGACGCATATATTCCTTATCAGGGACGGGTGAATTACCAGAGAACTCATTCATTAAAGGAGAACCAGCATAGAGCAATGCTCGAGCCTGGTATGCAAGCGCGGTCATTTTGGTTATCCTCCCCATATTTATAGTTGGGTCTTCCCATACCAATGGTAGCAGCTCTGCAGCACGGATAAGGTCTTCCACAATATATTCCGTACAGGCTTGATAATCTCTTTTTTCCTTATATTCGTAAAATCTCGGTAGAGTGATCTCGTTGGCATCCAGTACGTGATTAATGTAGGGGATAGACCCCCAGGCCCCGAGTATTTCGAAATGAAAGAATGCTCGAAAGAACAACAATTGTCCTTCAATCTTTCGTTTCTCTTCCTCTGAGGCAACTAATTGTTCTAAATTGGCCAACCCCACATTGGCTATGCGGATTGCTTTCCAACCTTGTAACCACATACCTTGTTGATTGGAGCCGTTTGAAAAATATCCCCGACCCTGTATCGAAACATAGTCTCCTGAAAGCGCCCTGAAAGCGATTGAAATAGACCCAGCAGACTGGGTTTCACCTGCATAATTTGGAGATACTACATTGTCGTCCAATGGGTCACATATTAATTTGTATATCTGATCTACATATCCCTGAAAATTAAAATATGTACCGAACACATCTTTTTCCGTAACAGTGGATTCGGAGGGGATATCTAGATATTCCTTACATCCCCCCACGTTGATGAGGAATAAGCTGCAAACCAGGCTGTATATTAAGATATTATTTCTCATATCAATTTATTTTAAAAGGTTACCTGAAAACCTATATTATACAATTTGGTAGTTGGATAATTTCTGTAGTCCAAAGTCACCCCTTCCACATCGTAAGGGAGATTACTCCATAAAAACAAGTTATTGCCGTTAATATATAACCGGCAGTTATCCATGTTTAGTTTACTTATCCATTCTTTTGGAAAGGTATAACTCAGTTCGGCCGTTTTTAACCTCAGAAACGAAGCGTCGTACATGAAAGAATTACCCATGAATGTACCTCGTTGAGTATTTCTATTGAAGTTAAGCGCGCGATAACTCGGATTGGAATTTCCATATTCAGGGGTAAAGGTGTTGGCAATTTGTTCCGGATAGACTACAACTTTCGAATCTAAAAATTCTAAACGGGATAAATCGTTCATTTGGAGACTGGCGTTATAAGCGCCGTAAAAGAGTATATTTATCCCAAATCCCTTATAATCGCCACCAAATGAGAATCCATAGGTGTTTTGCGGGGAGTTGGAATATTGGTAAGGTACCACATCCTGTGAATTGATAATCCCATCCGCATTGTAATCGACCATCCGATAATCTCCGGGGATAAGTGTTGCGTTATTATTGAACCCGGATTCATAAAGTGTACCGGTATACATATTGTCCCACGACTGAATAATTTCGTCTATTACGTAGGTTCTGTTTTGCCCGATGGTGTACCCGGCTTGTTTTTGATAATTAGGTTTTAGCTCGGGGTCTTCTCTAAAAATAATCTTATTCACTGCTTTTGTCCAGTACGCTGAAAACCATGCATTTACTTCTCTAAGCCTTTTCTGTACCCTCATCTCCAATTCCAAACCACGAGATTTTACCTTTCCACTATTAACCGCTGAAGGTATAGCCCCGTAATAGTCTGGTACACTACGCTGATTTGCAGCAATTAACATGTCGTATCTGTACTCATCAAAATAGTCTACATTCCCGCTTATAGTACCATCTAAAAAGCCGAATTCTATTCCGATATTTTGTTTCCGAGCCGTTTCCCATTTTAAGTCAGGGTTCCCGACTGTTCCCTCCCTAAAAGCAATGTTATAAGGTGTATTTACCAGGGCTGAATTTCCAAAACGGGATAGATTGTCAGGATTATTTACAAAACTGCTAAGGTACGGCCACATACCCAATCCGCTGAAACTGTCGTTGCCGACAAAACCGATTGAATATTTGAGTTTCAAATTGCTAAGTAGAGAAGTTAGTTTTTTAACAAATTGCTCTTCTGATATTCGCCAGCCAACTGCTACTGATGGAAAAAAATCAAATCGACTCTTGGGACCAAACTTGGCAGAACCGTTATACGCGCCGTTAAATTCAAACAGGTATTTTCCTTGATAATCATATGTTACTCTGCTTACCCAGTCTTCACGCTTTGAAGGCCAGTCATCACCGGTAACAAAATTTTCCCTGCTCATAAGCATCAGAGCTCCGATCCGGTGTGAATCAAAAGTTCGGTCAAAGGTAAACCCAAATTCGTAATAAATATTTCGTAAAACATCCGACTCGACTGTCTCAAGAGAATAGGTCAAAGGAGAGGGCATTGGTTCAAAGCCAGTCGTTGTGCCCGGGATGGTATATACCCATTGGTCCGTCAGTCGGTCATAGTACTTCGTTGTATATGAGCCCATTTCGTCCCCAATTTCTCTCCCTCGGGTATTGAAATAATTGTCGAATGAAAATCTCCCTTTAAACTCCAATCCTTTCAGTAGAAAATCTAATTTTTGACGGAGCTGGAAATCGGAATTGAATGCATATCTGTTGTAGACATTGGTACCCATTGTCATTAAATCCATATAAGGATTCGTGTTATATTTAGCATCTCCACCACCATAAGTGCCATCAGAATAAATGGGGAGTGGCATGTTGGGACTGGATGTCATTAACCCTGACATAGTTTTCGGAAAGTTGCCGTTTGCCGTTTGTTGTTTACCAAAATATCCACTTAGGTTCACACCCAGTTGTGTTGTTTTGGTAATGCTAAAATCTAAGTTGCTACGAAAATTGAACCTGCGATAAGTATATTCTGGCGTTACTCCCTTGGCGTTCGGATTTGCTGTATTTAATATATCACCATCATTGATATAACCGACAGAAGCAAAGTATTTGACAAATTCGGTTCCCCCTGAAGCTGAAATATTGCTTTTCGTGGAAATTCCGTAATCACGGGTCATAAAATCAAACCAGTCCAGGTCAGGATATTTTTCTGTATCCACTTTGTCGCGATAATAATTCAATTCTCTTTCAGGAATATAAAAAGCGTTCCAAATTAAATCACCACCGACCGCTAATTCGCTGACAATAGCATAATTCCTCGCCAGAAGAGATTGATAAGAA
This sequence comes from Proteiniphilum sp. UBA5384, assembly GCF_002410825.1. Taxonomy (GTDB): domain Bacteria; phylum Bacteroidota; class Bacteroidia; order Bacteroidales; family Dysgonomonadaceae; genus Proteiniphilum. The sequence continues at coordinate 22,234 of NZ_DHOS01000068.1, forward strand.
TCAACGGGTCCTTTCAACGATGAGATAGTTTTGGCTGAAACGTTACTCTCAAAAGTAATTTTTGCTTTTCCTAATTGTCCTCGTTTTGTGGTGATCAAAATAACACCGTTGGCACCTTTCACACCGAAAACGGCGGTTGCACTTGCATCTTTGAGCACCGAGAATGATTCAATTTCATTAATATCAATGTCGTTCATTCCTCGTTCCATTCCATCAACCAGTATTAATGGTGCTGAATTGTTCCAGGTAGTGGCACCGCGGATCTGTATAGAGGACGCTGATCCCCAGCCCGTATGGCTATCTCCGCCAGGGATACCAGTTGATGTCATTACCGTTACCCCTGGCATGCTGCCGCTTAAAGCATCCGTCATATTGGAAACGACTCCCCGCTCTTTAACTTTATCACTATTAACCTGGGTTACCGATCCTACTAAAGTTTCCTTTTTTTGGGTACCATAACCAACAATCACAATTTCTTCGATTTCAGTAATGGCTTCCAGAAGTGTAATCTTAAAGTCGGTTTTTTGATTAATCTGAATTTCCTGTGTGATATATCCGATGAATGAAAATTGGATGATCTGATCTCCTTGAGGGACCATCAACCTAAATAATCCATCAACATCGGTAATTGTGCCAACGGTTGTTCCTTTTACAAGGACTGTAACTCCAGGAATAGGATTCTCATCTGCGTCGTAAACTACCCCTGTAATTAATTTGTCAGCCGTAGACAACACTACTTCAGAATTTTCAAATTGCATTCTACCTTCTGGCAAATCATACTTTTTGATTTCGGTTTGATAGTCAACAATCTTGAATATTTTTTCAGATGAATTAAACATTTTCTTAGTGTTCGTAATATGATCTGAGTAGGATTCAACGGCTGTAATAGAGGTTACCGGAATAATCAATAGTAACAGACATAATTTCACTGATTGTGATAACTTCTTAAAGCTCCTATTGAAAAGAACTTTGAACTGTTCTTTATTCATAAATTTGTTTTAAGTTTATAGATATATCCTTTATTAAATCTAAATATTATTCGTTGAGAATTACAATAGTCATGCGGCAACGGTTCGATCATGCCGTTTATGATTTTTACACATTTGCAAAAATGATAAAAATCAACTGTCTTTTTCTGTTTTAATCATGTTTATAGATATATAAAATATAAATCATATAGTTAATAAATATTCTGAAGCATTATTTTTTAGCTCGTCAAATACAAATTTTTTTTAAAAATTGATATTATAAAATTTGTTTAAATCTATCTTGTTGCAAAGATATACTCTTCTAAACTTTGAGTAATTACTAAATATGATATAAAAACTAATATAAATGATATTTCAAACAATAGATTTATTAGTCGTTTTAATCAGTAACTTCGCATGGTTCTTCGTCACTTTAGGTGGTAGTGAAAAATATTGTTATTTAGCAATATAAAAATCAGATAATCAGCAAAATAACATCATAAAAATTAGGTTTTGACAATATTTATTATTAACTTTAATGCGTTGTTTATTAAATGTTTATCGCAAATGAAGAGAGTTTAAAAGGTAAGAAAAATATCTCGTTTCAGTCATTAATACAACTCCCGGGAATAAGATTGAAAGAAATCTCCATGGATGAGGATCAATTCTTCGTGTCAGCAGAAATTGCATCCAAATATGGTTTTTGTCCTTTATGTGATTCAAAAAGTAAGCATCTGCATAGTTACTATTGCAGGAAGTTGAAAGATCTTCCAATAATATCCAGATCTGTTAATATAGAACTTACAGTAAGAAAGATTTTCTGTGACAATCCAAAGCGTTCGAGAAAAGTTTTTTCGCAGCAATTACCAGATAAAGTGGTTTCATATTCACGCAGAACATCACGAGCTAACGAGAGATTACTCCATTTAAGTAAGGAGACATCAGCAAACAAAGGCTCATGGATTTCTGAACAAATGATGCTCCGGGTCAGTTCCTCAACGTATCTTGGAATAATGCACAAATGTAATGTTTCGCCGCCGGCAAAAATTACGCATTTAGGAATCGATGATTGGGCCTGCCACAAGGGGCATACCTATGGTACGATTGTAGTAGATAGAGAAACAGGTAAAACAGTAGGAGTATTAAAGAGCCGGGAAAAAGAGGATACGGCAGAATGGCTCCGACAGTATCCCAACATCAGAACCATCACACGTGACCGGGGCGATTGTTACATTCAGGCCGTCAGTGAAGCCTTGCCTCATGCAATTCAAATTGCCGATCGATTTCATCTGATAGTGAATTACTCCGATCATGTCATAAGTACTGTCAAGAATTTATATCCAGACTCAAAACAGGAATAGTAGCAAAAAATACTGACATTCCGGAAAATGATGGTATTATTATTCAAAAGATAATCGATCTTAGTGCCGCTTCTACTGTTCAAGCTGATACAAATAAGTGTACTTTAATAAAGCGAGCAAGAGATCTCGACAAGCGAAATTATTCCATGAGATCAATAGCCCGGATATTAAATCTTGATTTCAGAACGGTTCGAAAGTATATCCACATGGAAAAAGACCAAATCCTTACAATAAGAAAAACATTCGTTGATTACACGGTGTATCTGGATGACTTGATTGAGGGATATCGTAAAGGAGAAAGTCTTAGTTTGATTTTCAGAAGGATAAAAATAAAAGGCTTCAAAGGTTCATTAAGGGGATTAACGATCCGTTTTGGTAAGCTATACAAGGGCCGTATGGAAAGAAGAGTATCGTGTGTCTCAAAAAAAGAAACCATAAAATTCCCGAGAATATTTTCATGCAGAAAAAGTTGCATCTATCTTACAAATAAAACTATGAAAAAATATTGTCACCAGTTGAGGTCGGATGGTATGAACATCTCAGAAAAGAAAATCCGACACTTCAAAGTCTTTGGGACTTGTCAAACAACTTCAGATCAATTTTTGCAGAAAGATCCATAAAGAAATTCCACGAATGGATTCAACAGGTCGGGCGATCTGACTTCAGGGAATTAAGAAACTTCGCATGTGGTTTGCAGAAGAATTTGAAAGCTGTTGAAGCATCCATAATCTATGATTTTAACAATGGAATCACAGAGGGTTGTGTAAACAGATTAAAGAATATAAAGAAGCAGATGTACGGAAGAGCAAGCTTTGATTTACTGAGAAAGAAAGTAATTCTTTCTAAATGGGGATAACCACCAAAAGTGACGAAGAACCGGCTGAATGTACAGAAATTGGCAAGATGGCATGTACATAAAAAGAGTTAAAAAGAAGAGTCTTCATATCTTTGTAATTCACCAAAAGCACAAAGACAATGAAGACTCAAGCACAAACCCTTAGAAAGGTTTTTATGTGGTACGAAGTTAAAGAACTTTCCAGTATTCCGGGCAATTCGGATAATAAAATTGCACAAAAGTTGGGTATTGATCGCCGAAAAGTTTCTAGGTACAAGCAGATGAGCGAAGAATAATTTCATGATTTTATTTGAGGAAACAGCGTGTATAATAATAGCTTGTTCTGTCGCCATATTACCTGGGCGGCAGTAGTCTCAGGGTTTATTTTTGTCCTTGTCCTGTCACGCAGCCGTTGTAAATATGTCTTTTTCCAAACAGCTCCATATCCCGTCTGTCATGGGCGTATTGTGAAAGAAGGGTAAAAACTCCATTTTTGCAGGTTTATCCAATTATGGGTAGTAATTCCGACAAGCGTGAGGCTTTGTGTATAGGTATTCTGCTTATGACATCTGTTAACCACTTGTGAGGATTTATATCGATATTCTTACAGCAGGCGAAGAAGGAGTACATCATCGCGTTACATGCTGCTCCCTCGTGGCTTCCAGCAAACATGTAATTTTTTCTCCCCAGCGCCAAAACGCGGATGCGGTTTTCGATTAAATTATTGTCAATCTCGTAGAGCCCGTCTCTCATGTTTCGCTCCAGGCATTCTCAAACATTCAACGTGTAAGTCGTATGCCTATCGGTGAGCGGGGGAGGATGATATTCATGCGCCACTCCTCCAGCTGCTCTTTTAGTTCTTTCATCATCGGGACAGATTCCTTGATACGTAATTCATGATGTTGTTCCGGGTTCAATGCCTTCATGCGGGCTTCATCCTCTACCTTATAGAGACGGGCAAACAGCTCCAACACGCGGCACGAACGCGCGGGGTCACTCTCTTTCGAGTGTTCAAATTTACGTCTTTTATCAAAACCTTTTTATAACAGAAGTTATTAAAACTTCAGTTAAATCAAAAGTACCATTGATTCGATATCGTGAACTCTATGATAGACAATATATGTTTTGATAATATTCCACTGATTAAATTACTCCTGCCTATATATCTTTTCGGTTGATGAAAATACATTCATCAATCAAAATTTATTGAAGGTATGGATGAAATGAAAATCGCAAGAGACGAATTGTTATCTCATGAAGAATTACTTGTAAAAGAATACAAGCTAACTCAACAGACGGGATCAAGACATATTTGCCGTATCCGTGAACTGGTGGTTTTCATGCAGGAGCATAGTCGTGATATCTATAGGGAAGAGGTCGGAATGTCTTTTCTTAAAAGTTTGGAGTTCACAGACTCGAAATACAAATACACAACATCGAGCGGGGGCGGTCTTCTTGTTGAATAATTTCCTTAAAGGTTTGCCGTACCGACCAAAATATCGTGAAGGTGATTTTACACTTTTCCCGGTAAACTGGGGATGGAAGCCAAAAGCTTCACATCTCTTCGCAGCAGGGAGTACGGGTTCAGTGATTCAACAATACAGTTTGCGTGAACACATGCTCGGTCAAAAAGCTTAGGAATAATGTTAAGAGTAAAGAAATTCTCATTTTTTTATGTATTAATGGCTCTTTTAAGCAGAAATCTAAAATTGAATTACCGTTTCACCGTGAAAGTATATCTTCCCGATCCTACGGTTTCGATTACCGAAAAGCCATTTTCTTGTCGGTATGGAACAGGTCTGTCATCCATGAGAACGGTCATTTGTTTTGATAAAAATGGAAGTTGTATCTCAGCCGTTGTATTGGCTGGAATATCGACTTCAAGACGGAATGATTCTCCCGAGCGATTGATAAAGCTTACAAACACATTACCTTTTATGGTTGGATGTTTAATTTCAGCTGACTCCAACGATCCGGGCTGTGGCTTGATTCTGATCTTCTGGAATCCCGGCTCTAAAGGTTCAATTCCCATTAGCTTGCGGGGTATTAGGTTGGCGGGGGCCGCACCCCAAGCATGATTCCAGTCTTGGTTTGGTTTGTATTTGTTGTCCCATGCCTCCATTGTGATGGTGGAGCCGGCACGGATCATATTGTACCAACTTCTTTCGTCTGTTGAGGTTAGTAGTTGTAATCCATATTCAGCATCGTGCGCATCGTACAGGGCGTCCAGCAGGAATTGTGAGCCATATACACTGCATGCCATTCCACGGGATCGAATAAACTCCAATATTTTGTCAACCCGCTTTTCGGGTACCAATCCGAAGGCGAGTGGAAACATGTTCGCATGAAGTGATGCGTGATTGGTTCCTATGCCGTCTACGTATATACTTCTTTTCTTATCAAAAAGATGAGTGTTGAAAAGCTGTTTTAGTCTGTTTGCTTTTTCTATATAATATGACTGGTCGTTTTCTTTCCCCAGTACTTTCGCAATGCGTGCCATCAGGGTTAAAGCCCGGTAATGATAAGCATTGACCACCGTGTTGATATCGGTAAAGACAAAACCATCCGTTTCACCGCCTTTCTCTTTTTCCAATCCAAGAATACCAGTGTGTGGCCAATCAACAATATCACGTAATTGCCCATCGAAGTGAATCGATTGAAGCACTTCTGGAGTCACTTTTCCGGTTCGGGTACTGATAAAGCCATCCTGATCAGCAAGTGCTGTAAGTGATTTAGCTTTCAGATCATCATAAAAATGTTCCAATGAAAGTGTATTCCCCGTATACATGTAATCCTCCCACGCCATCAGGACAGATTGAAGGATCCACTCGGTGGGCCATGTGGGATGGTGAATCAGGTACTCGTGGGTATATCTTGCCATACTGTAGTCACGTGCCATACTATAGTGCGACAACTGATTGATTAAGGCATCGGCTTCATAGGGAATTCTTTCCCGATCGCCATCTATGTATACGCCTAAAAAGGAGGTGGCTTTTATGGAGTATTCACTAATGTCCCATACTTGATTTAATACCGTGTCGGAGCTATGAAAACAGGATTTCTTCTCGCTGAATGGATAAAAAACGGTTTCACGCACCAAGTCTTTTTCTTGTAACGGATGGGTATAGTTCTCTATTTCGCAATAGCGAAAAGGGGTTACCTCTCCAATATACCGCGGCATCAAGACTGCCTGTGGACCTGTATTTCTTTTATCGGGACGAATCGCGATCACGTAGGTGTTCCATCCTTTTTTTGGCATGACGGAGTAACGAGAATATCGGATGGAACCGGAAGGGGATCTATCGACCCTGCCCTCTTTGAAGGCTTCTCCCAAGTGAATTATTACGGTGTCTGTACCGGTGCAGGAGTAGAGGTTGACACGCAATCTCCCGAAAGAGGCTTTCCCGAAATCCGCAAGATAGGTTTTATCGTTTACCCTTTTCATCACTATAGGATAATCATCTTCTTTTTGGAGCGGATACCTGTCGGTGGAGTAGTCTAAGAAAGAATCAGACGTTTTAAAACGGGAGATCTCTGAGAACGTGGACTCATTCCCGTGATTATCCCATATTTTCACTTTCCAGAAATAAACTTTTCCCGTTTCGAGTTGCCTTCCTCCGTATGGAATATTAATGGATTGGCTGCTATTCACCTTTTCCGTATCCCACAAGTCGGCAGAGTCTCGGATCAACAGACGTTTATCAGACGCTATCAATAACCGATAAGCGGATTGTTCTGTGTTGTTCTTCGAAGTGGCAATCATCCATCCGAATGTGGGATTTTGTGTGCTGATCTCGATAAACTGATAATTCTCTTGGTGAACTATCGCTTCTTCCAATGGAGTGGGAACGGGATAACCGTTTAAGAACACCTGTCCGGTATTACATAACATGTTTACTGTTAATCCATGAAGTGTTGGTATCCCTTCTGCCCGTGCTATGAGACATCCGCCCAGAAGTAGCAATAACTTTAACGATAAACGGTGTCTTAATTTCATGCCGATCTTTGTTTTACTCTCCCTAAATTCCTGTATTCCATGGGAGTGAGTCCTACTCTTTTTTTGAAGAAGGAGAGGAAATATTCATAGGAACTGAAATTTAACTCATAGGAAATCTCCTTGATAGAATGATTTGTTTCGGCCAGCAACTCTTTTGCTTTACGGAGCTTTAATTCCTGAAAATATTGCGCCGGCGCATATCCGGTATATTCTTTAAATACCTTTCTGAACAAGGA
>NZ_DHOS01000068.1:29898-30197 GCF_002410825.1 Proteiniphilum sp. UBA5384
ATTTTCTGTGCCGATTCTCTCGATTCGAAGTTGATGTTCTGTGCCAGAGATAAGATGGTTCCCAGTATATTGAAAACAATGCCGGCAAGATATTGCTGGGTGGCTCCCTTATCTTCCTTTGCAACCCGTATGGCTGTTGAGAACAGGTTGACCAGATCTTCATTCACTCCCACATTAAGTATCTGATTGTGGGGAGAAATAAATCCGTTGGCAACAATAGTGTCGATGATTTTTCCTTCAAAGCCTATGTAATACTCGTTCCACCCGGTTTCTTTTTGTGGACAGTAAGTATGCCACTG
>NZ_DHOS01000076.1:0-399 GCF_002410825.1 Proteiniphilum sp. UBA5384
CGAGGATACAGGGGCTTTTATGGGTAGGTTTAAGTTGATTGGTGCCAGCATGTCCGTGGGTGCATCCGGCGCATGATTGTTATAGGGCCGGGTGAGTCCGAACTTGGTTTTCCAGTAGTGGAAGCTGGAGACCGTATAGGACTCGTTCGCACAAAAATCCTTGATGCTTAACCCGCTCTTCTGTTGGCGTTCCAGTATCGCCAGGAATTCTTCTTTGCTTATAGGCTTCATAGAAATACGTTTGCAGGCAAAGATCGGAAAAAACCATTTTCGCTAAAATGGGTATTTTATCGGGGGCTTACGCTTCTTAGTTGCAGATTCATTCCCCTGCATACATCTTTGTCCACAGTGCTAAAAGTCCTGCGAACAGCAGCTCTAACAGGCTCCATGGCGGCAAAC
>NZ_DHOS01000076.1:424-5973 GCF_002410825.1 Proteiniphilum sp. UBA5384
GGCAAAGATCGGAAAAAACCATTTTCGCTAAAATGGGTATTTTATCGGGGGCTTACAGGGTTCCGGCCCACGCCTTTCATCACGTCGGAAAACAGCGTCACCGTACTCGAATCAAAGGCATAGAACTCCTCGAAACTGACACCCTGCTTCCGGCACTTTTTTTTGCGGCTGACCGATAAAAGCGGGGAAAAATGGGCGATCAGTGCAAAGTAGAACAGACGGAACAGCTCCTCGTCCCTGTCACGCAATGCATCTCCGGCAGTGCTTTTTGCAGGCGAACTCTCCATGCCCAGGTAATTCAACTTGCCACCCAAGGCACGCATGCCGTCACAGACTTCACCCATCGAATCGCAACGGGAAAAAATGCCAAAGAGCATCACGATCAATTGATCCCAGGAAAAAAACGCCTTGTAATATTTATCACTGCCGAGCCTTATTACCAGCTCATCAAACTTTTCCCTCGGGAGAATATTCACTATTTGTCTTAAGATCGGCTGACCGACAAATTTATTTTCGCTAACTTTGCCCATGGTTGGAAATTTAGTTTTTAGACAATCCAAATTTACAACTTAGGGACGAGACTTCGGTTAAGTCCCTATATTTTCTTCATTTTTTAGTCAGTCAGTACTGATTAAAAGTCTCAAAATAAAAATAAACCTCCTGAGAAATGAATATTTGCATTTGTTCTCAGAGGTACCCCCGAATGAAAAGAGGGTGAAATCACATTTGTGAAACACCCTCTTTGAAAATACTTAATGCAAAACCGTCAAACCTTTGGGACACCTAGTATTTAGGTGCCATCAATAGTGTTTTTAATTAGGTGTATTAGGAATTTCAATGGGATTAAAATCCGTTTCGTTTGCCGGAACATCCCACCATTCCAAATAATTGTAATTAATTGTACAAGGCTCTACTGTGCCATTAGACGCTACAACTACATTGGCATTTTGGCGTCCTCCCCCTTGAGATAAAGGTTTAAGGACACCCCAACGTCTGGCATCGTAAAACGAAGTCCCTTTTAAGAATAATCCTATGCGTCTTTCTTTACGTAATTCTTCCAAAGCCTCGTCTTTATTTAAATTAGTGTTAGCAACAGCATCCAACTGGGCATTTTGGTAATCTCTTACAGCATCAATATGAGCTAAGCCTGCCTCAATTTGATTCTTTCTAATTTTGACTTCTGCTAACATCAATTGAGTTTCTTCATAAGAACAGGCCATAGGTATTTCACAAAAACCCGGTTCCCAACTTGCGTAGTCTCCACCGTCAACAGCTCCATATCGTGTTCCATAACTCAAACCGCGTCCTCTCGGATTAAATATCGGACTAGATAGGGTATAGATATTACGTTCAAAACGATTGTCCCCTGGTTTGAAATCTTGAACTAATCTCTCGGAGATATCTTCCCATCCAGCTAGTAATCGAACAGCAGACCATGTGGTTTGATATACGAAACAAGCGTCTTCGTTAGGATCAGATTTAACAGTGAATATTTTATCGTTTTCTCTTATCCCAGCTGAAGCTAAAGTTTCAATTTCAGTCAATTCTGCATCAGTAAGGTCCTTTGCGTATTTATTTACAAGAATATTACGTGCTAAATAACTATTAATATTACGTTCCATCATGCGGGGAGAGATAAATCCTCCATTACCACTTCGGAAAGATGACGGAATGAAAGAAGTTATTAGTGACTGATATGTTGCATCAGATTCATCGATTTTTGCTAAGATTGATTTGGCTTCTTCAAAAACTTTTTTTGCTTCACCAATTACTTCCTCATGAGTTGAATAATTGGTATTTAATTCACCGTAGTTATCATTAATAATTCCTTTTGAATATAAAGAACCAATGCGTGAATAAACAAATCCTTTCCACCACAAAAACCATACTTTGTATGTATCTTTTTTGATTTGCTTTTCAGTGTCAGATCCTGTAAATTCAACTTCGTCCAGAATACTTAGCATTAAGTTTGCATGTCCTAATGTTCCATATAACGGAAGCCATTCATGATTCATCGGATTGTCGTATCCATAGTCTCTACCGTTATATTGTCTCATCAAATCAGGTTGCGACCCTCCTTGAGGAGGGTTTACAACAGTGCCGTTGGGACGTGTAATAGATGTAACTTGATTCACCCATCTCCATCCAAAGTTTCCGGCAGACACAGTAGTCACATCTCCCATTACATTGTGATTCACCTGCGAAAACCAAATGAAATAATCATATCTCATGGGGTGATAAACGCCTAATGCAGCTTTCTGTATTCCAACTTCCGTTCGTAATGAGCCAAGCCCTGGCTCATTAGGATTTTCTAACTTTAAGGAATCTTTATCGCATGACGTTAAAGCAAGTCCTATGATTGAAATTATAAATAATATTTTTTTCATAATTAAACTTTTTTTATTATCAAATTAAAATTTCACGTTAACCCCGAAAATCACAGATTTTGAATTTGGGAAAGACCACAAATCAATTCCTCTATATAATGGATTGTTAAGATTTGTTCCAACTGCTTCTGGATCCATTCCTGAGTAATTTGTTACTGTAAGAAGATTTTTTGCAGAAACACTAACCGATAGTCCTTTAATGAAGCCATTCTTAATTAGATCACTCAAATCGTAGGTTAAAGAAATATTACGTAGCCGTAAGAAAGAAGCATCTTCCACGAAATATTGGTGAATATTATTCGTGTTGTATAAGCTATTATAAAAAGCAACCCATGCTCCAGTTTGCCCGCCTATGGTAATTTCTTTGTCAAAATCCGGATGGATGCGATCTCTATAGAGCCATTGGCGACTCACGTTGTAGGCTTCCGCTCCTTTTACCCAATCGAATTGAAAAGAGAACAATACATTTTTATGTATCGTGAAATCATTGAAAAACGACATTGAGAATTTTGGAGTAGCATCACCTATTTTCTCTTGTTCAGCTGTAAACTGCACTTGTTTCGAAGTTTTATCTACAACCATACCATTAACTACTTCGTAATCGTTCAAATCAGCCTCGTCAATGTATCTATCTCCGTTTGAGTCTTTTTGATCAAGTGAAGATAAAGGTTTTGTTCCGAAAAACGCACCAACCGGTTCGCCTTCCACAATAGCGGTTTGACCCGAGCCACCTTCCCCAATAATAATGGGTTTTCCGTTTGATATTTTATCAACCATAGTTAATCCTTTAGTGAATCTGGTACCAAATTTCCAATCGAAATTCCGGGATTTATACACGTCCAAATCCATCGAGAATTGAATGCCTTTGCTTGAAAGATCGATGGCGTTGTCTCGAATACCTGCCGTCCCTGTAGAGGGCGGCATATCCACTGTATAGATAACTCCTGTGCTTTTCCTTGTCCAATATACCAATGACCCACTGGCTTTATTTAACCAATATCCTTTCATAAGGCTGATACCGTAATCTAATCCAAATTCAATTTCCTTTGAACGTTCTACTCCTAAAGCCGGATTACGAGATGTTGATGGTAAGTAAAAATATCCTTGATCACCCAAGATGTCACTGCTGGCAGTGATCATACGATCGTATGCACTGGGTTGAATACCAGCTTCTCCGTAAGCAGCTCTTAATTTAAGATCATACAGGGCGGGTGATTTTATTAATTCAGATAACCGGATATAAAAGTCGGCACGTGGGAACGTAAATGGCTTAGAGCCTTCTCCAAATGCAGAAGAATAGTCGGAGCGGAAACCAAAAGAAGCACCAAGAAGATTGGCATAGTCAAATTTTTGGTTAATTAGATATCCGAAAGTAACAAAATGGGATATATATTGATCCGACGATTTTGTATTGGCTGTTGCCAAAGTGAAAGGTGGATCCACACCATATCCAGTTCCAGTTCCTGTTACACGCTCATAGTCAGACTTTCTCCAATCGTATGCAATTTGAGTTGTTGACTGAAGTGGGAAGTTAAAATCAAAATCTTTTTCAAAATCAAATCTTAAGAATGCGCTAAGCAATGAGTTCTGTTGGGTTTCCTGAATCATGTCTTTTGTCAACTTTCCGCTTTTAGGGTCAATACCTTTTCCAGGTGTCATTGTGCTCATTTGGTTAGCTAAAAATTCGCTTCTATCTATACGGGAATGATCTATACCGTACTTATAGTCTAACTCCACAAATTTGTGTACTTTGTAATTGACATTAATCCCTTGGATAACGCGTTTGATATCGGCATTTATATCTCTGAATTTATATGTGTAAAATGGCATCACACTATTGTCGGCTGCATCATAATTTACGAAGGGATTTCCCAATTTGTCCTTGAAAGTGAGATCAACAAATGGGAGTAATGTACCAGCGGTTGCTAAACCACTGAAAATGTTATTACGATTATTAATACCACCGGTTGTGTTTTCGCTAGATATTAATTGTGTATTTGAACGAACAGTAAATCCTTTGAACAATTCTGAACCAATATTGGCTGTCAAGTTATTTCTTGTGTAATCGCCATGTACAGGACTTTCTTGTCCCATATAGGAAAAACCTAATGCATAATCAATATTATTTGAAGCTCCAACCAAATTCAATGAATGTTGTTGTGTTAATACATTCTTTTTAAAATATTGGTCTAAATGATCAAAAGTTTGTTCTTTGTAAGGTTTATTGTTTTGAGATTCTGCTGTAACTGTTTCATCAGGTAATGTCCAAAAACCTGTATCAGGATCAACTGCAATTCTATTGCCCGAACCGTCATCAATATAACCATCAAAGAGTGTAGGGAAGTAGTGATATTGAGCCTTTTTGAAATCTCCTCTCATTGGGTTATCAACAGTTAATGATCCGTTGTAAGTAATATCTGTACGTTGTCCGGCTTTACCTTTCTTAGTGAAAATCTGAATAACCCCATTAGCTCCTTGTGCACCGTATATAGTTGCAGCAGCAGCACCCTGGATAACTTCGACTCTTTCTACGTTCGATAAGTCTAAATCAGCGAGTCGTGAAATCGAGTTTCCTGTACCCAAAGCGACACTACTAGCATTTATCTCTACCCCGTCAACCAGTATCATTGGTTGTGTAGTGCCTAATGAATTAATACCACGTAAAATGATACTTGCCTGTTGACCGGGTTGACCGGAAATTGACTGTATTTGTGCCCCGGCGATCTTACCTATCAGGGCGGCATCAACACTTTTTGCTGGAACTCTTTTCAGGGCATCCTCTGAAACAGATTCAACAGAAATGGCTACTTTTCGCCTGTCGGTAGCTGCGCCCAAACCGGTAACTACAAGTTCCTGCAGTATCTCCGTGTCAGAAACCAACATAATCCTTATACTTTCACTTACCGGCACTTCTTGGGTTGTATATCCAACATAAGAAATAATTAAAGTGCCTCCCGTTGGTGCAGACAGATTGAAATTACCATTAACATCGGTTACTGTTCCCTGGGTCGTACCTTTTACTTGTATGGTTGCACCAATTGCAGGGTCTCCATTCTCATCCATAACAGTACCGCGTACTTGTGTCTGAGCCTGCACAATCCCTATTCCTACAAAAAACAGGGCCAAAAACAGAAATAGTTTTCTTTTCATAAACTCTACTTT
>NZ_DHOS01000076.1:6129-9583 GCF_002410825.1 Proteiniphilum sp. UBA5384
TTTCTTTTCATAAACTCTACTTTTAATTAAATACTTGATAATATGTTTAAATCAGTCAATTGTATGGAAAGTGTATGGTTATTTTATGTGTAAAACGATCACACACAACATAGGTAAATAAGTTATCTCATTTCATAATAGCCCTTTTACAATAGTTTTTTCCAATAACATAGTGGCAAAAACCACACCCAATTCACACCTTTTACCACTTCTTAAAGATGTATCACATAATTAACATACCTAAAGAAAGGTGTCTGCTTCGCAAATATATGCCAATTATTTTAAATAAATAATTTTTCGTATATTTTTTTCAAATAAGCAACAATCAGAAACATAATAAGGGATCCTCTTTACACTTCGTGCCCAAATACCCTGCCGTAAATCATTCTGTCAAATACGACAATTAACAAATAATCTACGATGATAACCATTGTCCGTAAAAGCCAACAAATATACATCATTGGAATACATCCTGCAACTTTTACGCATCCAATCTGTCATTTTTAACATCAAACGAGCCAGAATCAGATAAAAAAAGTAAGCAAACCATCCCTTTATTCTTCATAATTACAGGAAAGATATTCACACCATCAATCTGCGATCAGAATTTCCGATGCCGGATTGCGGGTTGGATCACGACCCATCGACAGCGGTTCACACTTTCCGGGAACAGCAATCATGCGGCCAAAACAAAAAACCACCCCGAGGGGTGGTTCTCTTATTCAGTAGATTCGAATTTCTCTATTTCTCGATACTGATCAATTCTACGTCGAAAATCAGGTTGGAGAAAGGCTTGATGGTGCCACGGTCGGCAGAGCCGTAAGCCAGGTCATAGGGGATATAGAGTCTCCACTTCGATCCTACCGGCATCAGCTTAAGCGCTTCGGTCCAACCGGGAATGACCTGGTTCACACCAAATGTGGCAGGCTCGCCACGATCGACACTGCTGTCGAACACCGCTCCATTGATAAGGGTACCGTGATAATGCACCTTCACCCGATCGGTATCGGTGGGCATCGGTCCGTTACCGGCACGAAGAACCTCATACTGCAGGCCACTGGGGAGAGTTACCACTCCTTCTCTTTTGGCGTTATCCGCCATATAGACATCACCGGCGGCAATACTATCAGCATACTGTGTCTTGAGATTTTCCTCCTGACGCTGCTGCTCTTCTGCCTGTGCTTCCTCTACTGCCGTCTGTACCATACCGTTTGCATCCATCTTGCTGATGGCCAGTTCCTGGTTCTTCAGCGCGGAGATAATGCCTGCAAGTACCTGATCCTTGCTGATCGTCTTGGAGGAGTCGCTACCAAAAAGCATGCTGTTAAACTGCGGCAACATCTGCTGTGAGAACTGCACACCGATGCTCAAACCATTGGCATAGGCTGACTTCTCTTCCTGTCCCATCCCTTCGGTGAGTCCCTTGATAAACTGATTGAGACGGGGAGCGTTGATCTTGTTGAGTGAATCAAGCTTCGCATTCATCTCTTTCTCCAGTATTTTTTTCTGGGTTGAGTCGGCTGCGGTGATGCGCGACTGATAATCGAACTCGATATTCGATGTGCTCACCAGAACTCCGGTCTGCTCCAGAAACTGAACCAGGCCCTGATCGGTCATGCTCACCCCGTATGCATAGGATACACTGTCTACGGAATTCTTCAGCGAGGTCTTGGGGGTAGAGGCTCCGCCACACGAAACCATCATCACCGCCATCACGGTCATGGCACTGAAAGTGCCCAAAATTGTTTTCTTCATTGTTGATTTACTTATTTGTTTGTTGAGAATGTAACTTTCTGCAAATATGCTGTCTCCCCTACAGGGAAGCTACTCAATACCGAGCAGCTCCACATCGAAGATCAAGGTCGAATTGGGTTCGATGGAGTTGCCGGCGCCCTGCTCACCGTACGCCAGATGAGAGGGGACAAAAAGGCGCCACCTGGAACCAACCGACATCAGCTGCAAGGCTTCCACCCACCCCTTGATCACCTGGTTCACCCCGAAGACGGCCGGCTGGCCACGCTCCACGGAGCTATCGAAAACAGTGCCATCGAGCAGCGTGCCATGATAATGGCATTTCACCTTGTCTGTGGCGGAAGGAGTGGCTCCCTCTCCCTCTGCCAGCACTTCATACTGCAGGCCACTGGGCAGGGTTACCACTTTTTCGCTCTTACTGTTCTCGGCCAGAAATGCCTTTCCCTCTTCCAGGTTACGGGTCAGCACCTCATCCTGACGCTGGCTGAAAAAATCCTGTATCACCTGGTTGGCTTCCTGGGGAGTAATCGACGGAGGCGTATGCTGAACGATGCAGCTGAAGGCATCGGTAAATGATTCCACATCAATATTGCGTAATCCCGAGTTCATCAGATTTGAGGCCATACTCATCCCGAGGGCGTAACTCAATTTATCCATTCACTTTTTTCTTTTAAGATAGTTGGGCACAAAAGTACGATTTTAAGTTGAATTATCTCCCTTTTCACACAATAAAAAACTATATTTGCCAATGAAGCAGGTAACAGAACGGATTGATGAAAAAGAAATTAGTTGTACTGACAGGTGCAGGAATGAGCGCGGAGAGCGGAATCGCCACCTTCCGGGACTCGGGAGGGCTATGGGAACGATACCCCGTGGAACAGGTAGCCACCCCCGAAGGCTTTGCCGCCGATCCGGAACTGGTTCTCAGCTTTTACAATATGCGCCGCCGCGAGTTGCTGAAGACCCGCCCCAACGATGGACATAGGGTACTGGCTACAATGGAGAAGGAGTACGAGGTGCATATCATCACCCAGAACATCGACAACCTTCACGAGCAGGCCGGCAGCAGCAGGGTACTCCATCTCCATGGCGAACTGATGAAAGCCCGTTCCACGGGCGACGAAACGCTCGTTTACGAACTGGACCCGGCCGACAGCGACATCCATATAGGAGATCACTGTGAGAAGGGATTCCAGCTCCGACCCCATATTGTCTGGTTTGGGGAGGCGGTACCCCTGATGGCGGAAGCGGAGCAAATCACCCGTCAGGCCGACATCTTCGTCATCATCGGCACCTCAATGAATGTCTACCCCGCGGCGGGCCTGCTCGACGAGGTGCGCAACAACGTGCCGGTCTACCTGATCGACCCCAAAGATGTTTCCACCCGCCGCTACGATATACACCACCTCCGAATGGGAGCTTCGGCAGGAGTGAAGGAACTGCGACGCCTGCTGATCTGATCCCTGCAAACGGACAAATGAGATGTTCCATTTGCAGGGTTGATCCGTTTTGGAAGAAACAGAACCGGGACAGGGTGGCTGCACAGGGGAAATCAGAAAGGAAAATTCGCTTTGAAACTCCCCGTTTTTTTGTAATTTCGCTTCTTTAAACAACAAAGGAGAAGCCCGTGGCAAAGAAGATAGCAGAGACACCGATGATGAAGCAGTATGTCGAGATCAAGAAAAAACATCCCGATGCTATT
>NZ_DHOS01000037.1:0-209 GCF_002410825.1 Proteiniphilum sp. UBA5384
GTCTTTCACATAGAGCATCTTTTCTTTTTTTTCCTGTATGGCAAAAATCCCCGTCGGTGTCTCATGGGCATGAGGCGGCTTATGGACGCCCGAGGTTGCCGGGTTCATACTCAATATATGCCAGGCCTTCCCATTTTTTTCGAGTGTAGCAATATTCTGATTGGTCACATCCACTGCTATCACTTTATTGAAACGGACACTGTCGTGCC
>NZ_DHOS01000037.1:360-544 GCF_002410825.1 Proteiniphilum sp. UBA5384
ATTGGTAACATCCACCGCCACCACTTTATTAAACAGTGCGCTGTCGCCCCACGAAAGAAGATACCGTTTGGGTAATAGATAGGTTCCTTCCATCGATACCCCCGTCACAGACAGGAAGTCGGTGGTGTCGCTTCCATTGATTTTTACCAGCCAGCCGTCACGGCCATATCGTACCAGCGTGGTG
>NZ_DHOS01000037.1:698-20909 GCF_002410825.1 Proteiniphilum sp. UBA5384
CGGCCATATCGTACCAGCGTGGTGTCTCCCTCCGCATCATATAGTGGCACTGATTGATAGCGCTCCACACCCTGTTGGTCGGATACCCGTCCATAATCATTTCGCACGAAATCTTTTATGGTTGGCGCTTCCCCGTTTTTATTTTTGTAATTACTTAACACACCCCAGGAACCTCCTTCGGAAACAGCATTCTCCACACGAACTATTTCTTTTTTTATCTTCTCCCATTGAAATTTGCGAACCGTATCCTGATACGGATATTCATCCTCCAGCGTATATTGATCATATTGTAAATCTTTTTTCAAAACAATATCCTCCTGGGTCACAATTTTCTTTTCTTTGGGAATAGAATGAATGGTATCTTCAGGAATGATGCCGATATCCCTGTTTTTGCCTTCATTTCGGCTGTCGGCATCGCATCCTGATTGGGCTAACATAATAATAGAAAAGAAAAGTGCAAAGAGATTTCTTAAGCTCATCGGTTGCGATATTTTAAACTTTGTTCCGGTTTTGTTTTTGTCGGATGGTTTTGTAAGCTATAACATGATTTGAGCGGAGAATGTTCATACGGCCCGAGTTTGAAATCCTTTGCAGAGTGACCCAACTTTTATGTTGCTTTTTTGTTATGTCTATTCAGATTTTTATAATCTGAATAGGTTTACCATTTTTTTATATAAAAATTACAGCAATGACAGAAAGAATTAACATACATGAGCTTGAGCCGGAATCTTACAAGGCTATGATGGGGCTCGAAAAATATTTGAATCAGACCGGTTTGAGCAAAAGTCTGAAGGAGTTGATCAAAATCAGGGCTTCCCAAATTAACGGATGTGCCTTTTGTATTGCCATGCATACCAAAGATGCACTGGAGCTTGGAGAAGACCATAGACGGCTCTTTGCCGTTTCCGCCTGGTGGGAATCACCCTTGTTCACCGAAGAAGAGAGAGTCGCCTTGCAAATGACTGAGGAAATTACATGTATTGCCGACAAGGGACTGACCGAAGAAACATATCAGCGGGCAAAAGGAATCTTTACCGATCATGAAATTGCACAAATCATTGTGGCAATTGGTGTGATTAATATATGGAACAGGTTTGCAGTTTCCACACACATGGTTTTTGAGCGGCTGTAATTGTCTGATTATTCTCATGCTCAAAAACAATTTTTTTGTCGAATTGTTATATACGCAGCGAATAATCACAGCTGAAATTTAAATTCTTTCAAAAAAACAGATAAATGATTCAAAACGATTTACCTGCAATTTTCCGTGACTATAATCCATTAGAAGATAAAATGTTCTCTCTCATCGACAATGATGGGCATGTGATTAATCAGAAATATATGCCTACGCTCGATGATGATACCGTTATTAATGCATATAAACAGATGCATTATGAGCGGATAGCCGATGAAATGGCGATCTCTTTTCAACGCCAGGGACGCATGTATACCTACACGCCCAACCTGGGACAGGAAGCCATACACATCGCAGCCGGCATGCACATCAGAGAGCAGGACTGGCTGGTGCCGGCCTTTCGGGAAATGGGTACCCTGCTGGCAAAAGGGGTGACCATGAAAGAGATGTTTCTTTTTTATCTGGGAAATGAGCATGGAGGCAGTTTTAAAAATGCCAACCATACATTGCCCATTGCCATTTCAATAGGAACCCAGCTACACCACGCTACCGGTATTGGATACTCCGTAAAATACCAAAAAAAGGATGAAGCAGTCTTTACCTTTATCGGTGATGGAGGTACGTCGGAGGGCGATTTCAGTGAAGCGTTGAACTTTGCCGGTGTGTGGCAGGTGCCGGTTGTCTTCACCATACAAAATAACCAGTACGTCATCTCAGTACCGGTCAAGTCACAGACGAAATCGGTCAACCTCGCCGTGAAGTCGGTCGCTTTCGGTATCCCGGGTATCAAAGTGGACGGGAACGATTTCTTTGCGATGTATCTGGCCTACAAAACTGCTGCCGAGTATGCTCTCTCAGGAAAGGGGCCTGTATTGATTGAAGCGTTTACCTATCGGCTGGGAGCACATACCACCTCCGATGATCCCACCAAGTACCGCAAAAAGGAGGAAGAGACAGAGTGGGGGCTGACTGATCCGTTGATGAGACTAAGACGTTATATGGAAAAAAAGGGAATATGGAACATCGATGTGGAGAAACTGACGGAAGAATACAAACAACAGATCAACGGGCAGTTTCTCGATGCAGAACAAAACAAGCATTATCCGCACAACGAGGTGTTTGCGTATATGTATTCCGAGATGCCGGATGATCTCAAGAGACAAAAGTCGGAGTACGAACAATTCTTAAGCTGGAAGGAGAACAGGAGATGAGTGTGATGACCATGGTGAAAGCGATTAACAACGCTTTGGATATCAAATTAAAAGAGGATGATGCTGTCGTTGTTTATGGCGAAGATGTGGGTGTGGAAGGAGGCGTCTTTCGTGTGACTGAGGGGTTACAGAAGAAATATGGTGTGGAACGGGTGTTCGACTCCCCCCTGGCTGAGTCGGGTATCGTGGGTACCGCACTGGGAATGGCTGTCTCCGGTCTCAGACCGATTGTGGAATTACAGTTTGAAGGGTTTACCTATCCTGCCTTTAACCAGATCGCTTCGAATGTGTCGCGGATGCAAAACCGATCGCGGGGAAAATATACGATGCCCATGGTAATCCGTTTCCCCTATGGTGGTGGTATCAATGCACTGGAGCATCATTCCGATAGTCCGGAAGCACTTTACGCACACATACCCGGGCTTAAGGTAGTGATACCCTCCACTCCCTACGATGCCAAAGGGTTGTTGATTTCGGCCATTGAGAGCAACGACCCGGTCGTCTTCATGGAGCCGAAACGAATTTACCGGGCCATCAAACAGGAGGTGCCGGACGAAAAATATAGCCTGCCACTGGGTAAGGCCAAAGTGATCCACGATGGCTCCGACGTCACCGTCGTTGCCTTCGGTGCGTTGATCCGGGAATGTCAGAAAGCCATTGCCATGGCCGAGGAAGCCGGCATCTCGGTAGAACTGATCGATCTGCGTACCATCTATCCCATCGACAGGGAAACCATCCGCAATTCGGTGCGGAAAACAGGCCGGATGGTTGTGGTAGCCGAGGCACACGAATCATTCAGCGTGGGTTCGGAGCTGATCGCCATCACCAATGAGGAAGCATTCCTTTATCTGGAGGCTCCTCCCCGCAGGGTGATGGGCTTTGATACCATTGTCCCGCTGGCACAAGGAGAACAGTATTTCATTATTTCCCCTGAACGTATTTTTTACGAAATAGAAAAGACATTCAACTTTTAATCCGGCTATTGCGGTTTCAACACCATTTAAAAAAAGAAATTCTGATGAGGTATACATTTAATTTCCCCGATTTAGGAGAAGGACTCGAAGAAGGAACCATCCTGGAATGGTACGTCGCTGAAGGACAACAGGTAAAGGAAGGTGACCCGCTTGTACAGATGGAGACAGATAAGGTGGTGGCCGACATCCCATCGCCCAGGCAGGGCATGATTGCACTACTGCATGGCAGCGTGGGCGATGTCATCAAAGTGGGTTCGCCACTTGTGGAGATTGAGACCGAAGCTGTCGGTGGCGCACAGGAAAGCCATCAGCCGGAAGAGAAGAAAGAGAATGTGACCACCGAACCTATTTCCGAGACGGAAGAAGATGCCGGTGCGGTGGTGGGAACCATGGAAGTGGCCGAGAAAGATGCCATAATGCCCGAAAGCATTGAAGGTACAAAAGAGGGTGATGCTTCGTTGAATGTGCCGTCACGCAAAGCCCTGGCTACACCGGTTGCCAGGGCCATGGCCAAAGAAATGGGAATTAACATCAATAACGTGCCGGGCAGTGGCCCCTCGGGAAGGGTGAAAAGCGAAGATATTCTGAATTTCAAAACTGGAATACAGGGAGCTGCTCCCACCCAGCCAGACAAAGCAACGGCAGCTGAGGATGTGACCTACCTGCCATTGACACAGATCCGAAAGGCCATAGCCAGAAACATGATTCACGCCAAACACAATGCCGCCCACATGTCGGTTTTTGAAGAAGTGGAGATATCAGGATTAATGGCTGTGAGAGACCGGTATAAACAAAAGTTTGCCGAAAAGGGGGTTAAGTTGACCTATCTGGCATTTATTGTGAAAGCGGTGGCCATGGCATTGAAGAAACATCCCCAACTCAATTCACAGATCGATACTGAAAATAGCCGGATGATTGTCCGCAACCGTTATCATATCGGCATTGCCGTGGATGCTCCCGATGGACTTGTGGTACCGGTCATACGGGATGCCGATCGCTTGTCGATCTTCCGTATAGCGCAGCTGATCGGAGAACTGGCCGACAAGGCGAGAAAACGGAAGCTGACCATCGATGAGATGAAAGAGGGTTCTTTCTCCATTACCAGCTTTGGATCCATTGGTGGAATTTTTGCCACGCCCGTACTCAATTATCCGCAGGCAGGCATATTGGGGATTGGAAGAATATTGCAGACACCCATCGTGAAAGACAATGAAATTGTGATCGGTCATATCATGCCGCTTTCACTCACCGTGGATCACCGCATTGTGGACGGCGGCGAAACAACCCGCTTTATTTATCATGTAATGGAATATCTTACCGACCCTATCTCATTTTTAATGGAGGAATAGTTTTTTAAAGGAATGCCGATATCATGAATTAAAAAAAAAATTGTAAATTTGTCGGAAGACTATTATTAAATTTTTTACAAATATTTTTTCATGAAACGAGTATACCTTATAATTTTTTCCCTTGTCTTTCTGTGTAACTTTACCCAGATATCCTGTCAGACACTGCCCGATAAAGGGATTCTCCCGGACGAAACCCAGTCAGAATCCAAAAAGGGGACACCCTCTCAGGATGATATCAAAAAATTTATTGCAAACGGATGGGTCCGTTACAGCGATTTTGGAGCCAAAGGAGATGGAAAGACCGATGACATGACAGCCATTGTTGCAACACATCTTTTCGCCAATCAGCATAACCTGACCGTAAAAGGCGACGACAAGGCTACGTACTATATCGGGGCAAGAAAACTGACGGCTGACGTCCGGACAAATACCGATTTTGGTACTGCGTCATTCATGATTGATGACACCCACGTGGAGGACCGGAACGCACATATTTTCTCGGTCAACTCGGGCAAACAGTCATTTAAACCCGCCAACATTACTTCATTGAAAAGAAACCAACAAAAGTTGGATATTTCACTGCCAGGTTCTTGCCTCGTGACTGTAACCGATTCCAACGTAAAACGCTATATCCGATACGGCGCCAATCAAAACAACGGCTCTGCACAAACAGACGTGTTTGTTGTCGATAAAAACGGTGTAGTGGATGCAAATACACCCATCATCTGGGATTTTGATCAGGTTACAGATATTGTTGTGCTTCCTATTGATGAAACGGAACTGACCATTACCGGTGGAAAATTTACAACCATCGCGAACAGGGAAGATTCGAAATACAGTTACTATGCCCGGGGCATCGCGATTAAGCGATCCAATGTGATTGTGGATGGACTGGAACATCGTATCACCGACGAAGGGGAGCATGGTGCACCCTACGGTGGTTTCATCAGTATCACGAACTGTGCCCATATCACGGTGAAAAATACAATCCTGACCGGCCATAAAGTATACCAGACCATCGGTTCGGCCGGGGTGCCAGTCTCCATGGGTACCTACGATATAAATATCAACCGGGCATTGAACATCACATTCGAGAATTGTAGCCAGACGAATGATATTAACAACTCTGCTTACTGGGGGATCATGGGATCCAATTACTGTAAGAACCTGGTATATGATCATTGCACCTTCTCCCGGTTCGATGCCCACATGGGTGTGGCCAATGCCACCATCCGAAATTCAACGCTGGGACATCAGGGAATAAATGCCATTGGCAGCGGAACTTTTATTGTGGAGAATTCTACCATACGAGGAAACAATCTTATTAACCTGCGTTCCGATTATGGCAGCACCTGGGAAGGTGAATTTATCATCCGCGATTGCATATTTGTACCCCGCAGTGTGAAATCAGGAAGCGTGAACCTGATTGGCGGATCCAATTCCGGTCAGCATGATTTCGGGTATACTTGCTATATGCCGGAAAAAATTACCATAGAGAATCTTAAAATTGAAGATGCCGGCCATCCGGAGACTTATATGGGTCCCGCCATCTTTGCAAATTTTAATAAGCAAATGGTGGATGAGACGTATGTGGAAAAATATCCATATATCATCACGAAGGAAGTCATCCTTAAAAACGTGACCGCTGAAAGCGGCAAACCTTTAAGAGTAAGTGATAATGGTTATATGTTCAAAGATGTGACTATAAATCGATAACGATTCTACGGTAGGCTGGCTGATATCCGGTTTGATATTATAAATTCGAAATCACGACAATCCCATTGGCTACTGCCCTTTCACCGCTATAGTCGGAAGGGCGGTTCCTGATGTCAAACCTGTCATCTCTGAAAGCGGGGAAGCGGCGTACGAAATAGGTTGTAGATCCACCGCCATCGAGATTAATTGCATTATGAGCACCCAAAGCTTTCAGACACATAGCCAACTCTTCGAGGGTCATCCCATTTGAATAGGGAACATCTCTGCCATCAACAGCCAGGAAAAACACCCGGGTGCTATCCGCCGTTATTCCCACACAGGTTCTGGGTTCTACAGTTTTATTGGATTGGGATAAAGGAACTCCGTTCTTCAGGAGAATGGCCCCACCACCTACCACTTCCTGCAATTGCAGGCTTGAAGATACCCCGGGATACTCCTTGTTTGTACCTGCCAGCGCTTTTTTATCTTTCGTTATGGCAAAAAAGCCCCTGTTCCCTTCGTCGTAATTCGTTTTTAATATTTGTCCATTGCGATGCAGCACTCCCCTGGGAACACCCGTTTTCATATCATAAAAATCGGCATTTACCCCCGCCCATACAACGTGACCCACGCTGTCCATTGATGCGGCCTGCCGGGTCATCTGTTGCATGCCGTAACTATTTCTTCCATCGGGCATGGTAACTTTCAGGGATAGGGATGGTT
Organism: Proteiniphilum sp. UBA5384; assembly: GCF_002410825.1. GTDB lineage: Bacteria > Bacteroidota > Bacteroidia > Bacteroidales > Dysgonomonadaceae > Proteiniphilum. The sequence goes on from NZ_DHOS01000037.1 coordinate 7,786, forward strand.
GTTGCAGATCCACCTCAAGAATGAATATTTTCATCGCCTTCCCATTCGTGGCCTCGAAAGCTATTTCGGTACTTTTTACGCCATCCGTAACCCCATAATTCACATCGGAATAAATTGCTTTTATCAAACCGGTATACTCCGACAGCACTTTTGATTTTTGTGCATAAGCTCCAATGCTGAAAAATAAAGTAATAATAAATAAAAAAAAAGTGATATTTTTTGATTTCATAGTAAACATATTAAAATTGGGAGAGCCGTTTTTGGCTCTCCCGGAATGATATTGTATTTATGGCATTACTTAACGCATGCACCCATTGTCTTTTTCCCTGTCCGACTTAATCCGATCTGGTCCTTCGTGATGATCAACTCATCCACAGGAGGATTAAATCCTTCACCGAGTGCTTTCAGTTCTTCGCTGGTCATACCGTAAATCTGTGCCGGATTGTTGCTTCCCGTAAGTAAACAGGTATTGGTTTTTCCGCCGTTGTCAGCCAACGCTTCGATCATGGAAGCAGGATCGAAAGATAAACCGGGAATTGCATTGTTCTCGGCCCCGTAAATAGTGCTTCCAAAAAGTGAGTTTCTGAAGGTTGCCGGCTGATATCCTTCCACAGCACCTCCATTACCCGATACAATTGAGTTATGAAAGTTTATTACAGAGCTGGCATGCCCCTCATATCCACCATGATTGGTCAGGGCTATATTACCTGTAACCGTGCAACTGATCAGATTCAGCTTTGCTTCATTACCTGAAGGCCCGTGAATAGCCACTCCTGCACCAACGCCCCCCGTGTTACCATGAATGGTTGTATTCACCATCACAGTCACTGAGTTTTCTCTGCCATAGAATCCTCCTCCTTTTCTTGTGGGATGAGAGCCAAGTAGGTTGTTGTTGTTACCTGAAATCAGCGAATTATAAATGTAAGTGTACGTGGAACTGGTGGAATTAAAACTATAGATACCCCCTCCCACACCGGTGGTTCCGTTGTTAATAACCTTGGAGTCGATTAAATACAAGGTGGAGGCATCCACAAAAATTCCTCCTCCGTTGGAACTTGTGGTAAGGCCACTGTTGTTCTGCACGGTAGAATTTTCCAGTCTTACTGTGGCTCCTCCAAATATATACATTCCCGCGGCATGAACTCCCGAAGAGTTATCGGTTATATTACAATCAATCATCTTAACCACCGATTTGGCCACGATCACGCCTCCTCCATAGTATCTGAAATAGTTGGCACCATTGACAGCTACGCTACCTGTTCCACTTGCCGCAGCACGTCCATCTCTGATGGTCAATCCTTTTAATGTGACTTTTTGACCGTTCTCTGCCGGGGCAGTAATTGCCATGGCGTGATATACTTTATCGCTACCCAGCATACCGCTTAAAATCGTTTCATTATTTACCGGATCGGATGTTGATCCTTCCGCTGCATTGGCAGGATATCCCCCTATCAGGGTTATGTTGCTGTGTATTTCAAACGTTTTATCCTTGGAATCATCGGCTTTTCCATTCGCGATGGTTCTTGTGGGATGGTAGATCCCTGCTGCCAGGTGGATAAAATCTCCACGGACAGCTTTATCCAGCGCTGTTTCGAGTGTGGTTGCGGTAGCCCAGGATTTGCCATCGGCATTGATTTGTCCCTCCGATTTTACGTAATAATGTTCAATCAGATCACTTGCTTCGCTGGGTGCCTGCGTGATCTTTATCATCTTTTTTTCATCGGAGGTAATCCATAATGCGATTTCTGTTTCGCGGACAGCCAATGTTCTGTTGATAGTAATTTTCACTGTCAGCACCCCACTTTGTATGTTTTGCGCTCCCTCCAGCGACACCCATGTATCTTTGGCTTCAGCCCTCCATGGGAGGTTGGACGAGATATTGACAGAAAATTCGCCACCTTCTTTGGGTACGTTTATTTCATTTTGATCCATGGATAATTCGGGATTCTTCGGATCAAAATAAGAATCATTTATGTCTTCAGAACATGCGACTAAGGCAAGCATCAAAAAACTGAAGAATAAAAGATTGATATATTTATTGAATGCTACTTTCATCTTGAACTAATTTTTGGAAATGATTACTACTCCGTTTGCCACCGCTCTCTCCTTACCACCATTATCGGAAGGCCAGTTTCTGATCGTAAACCTGTTTGCTGAGAAATCGGGTGTATTTCTTACAAAAAATGTAGTGGAACCGCCCCCATCCAGATTGATTCCGGTGGATGCTCCCAAAGCTTTTAAAACTGCTGCTAGCTCCTCCAACTGCATTCCTGTAGAATAAGAAAAATTCCGTCCATCTACAGCCAGCACATACACCTGCGTGCTGTCTGCTGAAATTCCGACACATGTCCGGGGTTCCACTGTCTGGTCGGTTTGGGAAAGGATATTTCCTTCACTCAGTAATGAGGCTCCTCCACCGACTGCTTCCTGTAGTTTCAACCGCTTTACCACTTCAGGATATTCAATTCGGGTAGCAACCAGTGCTTTCTTTTTATCCGTCAGGGCAAAGATACCTCTGTCTCCGCTATCAAAACTAGTCTTCACAGCCACGCCATCGCGATGCACGGGACCACGTGGAATACCGGTGGACATATTGTAAAAATCGGCATTAAACCCTGCCCACACCTTCTCATTTTGACTATCCATGTAAACAGCCTGTTCTGTCATCGTTTGCATCCCGAAACGATTTATTCCGTCGGGCATGGATACTTTCATGTTCACAGAAGAGTTGTTGAGATCGACTTCGAGTATAAATATTTTCATCGCAGAGCCCTTCATGCTTGTATAAGCTATTTCCGTAACCTGTACCCCCTCTGTTACTCTGTATGTGCTATCAGCGTGTATCGCTGCAATCAGGTTTGTATTCTCCACCAGTTTGATTCCTGCAGGAGTCCGGGGAACAGCTTCATAATGATTGTTGTAATCTACACTGTCGTCGCAGCTGCCAATGATGGCTACTGCAAAGAATATCCATATAAATAGTTGAAATTTTTTCATTGTATTTCGTCTTTAGTATACCACAATATTAATAGCCCGGGTTGGGAGTTAAATTTGGATTGTTCTGAAGCTCTCTACCCGGTATGGGATGGAGAACCTGATGAGGCAAGATTCCCAATTTCTCAACAGCTACGCCCGTTCTCACGTAATCGTGGTACATAAAGTTCTCTCCAACCAATTCACGCACCCTTTCGTCGAGAATCAGATTCAGATATTCACTGGAATTTGCAGCTGTGACAGGTGCCAGACCTCTGAAAACCCTTAGTTCGTTTAATCGTGCAATACCGTTCCCCAAACCCTGTGCTTCTGCACTGATCAGGTACATCTCGGCAATGCGTGAGATAATTACGGGATCACGTCCGGTTTGACCGCTTTCATATTTATTGATCGTGGTACGGCCTCCGATATTTATCAGCGTGATATCTCTTCTATTGTCTTCATCGGCAAAAAGTGCGATGGTAGCATCTGTCGGCTTATAGGACCCCTGCCCTTTATTGGGATGATCATACGTATAATACAGATCGCTGATGTTGATGGATGATTCTTCCGTGCGGTTTTCAAAAGCGAAAATAATTTCCGTGTTGGCTTTTTTTCGGAAAATCTTGTCGAAGCTATCCAATTTATATTTCCCTTTTACAATCAAAGATTCTGCATATTTCGCCGCATTGGCATAATCTCCGCTGCTAAGGGCCACCCTGGCACGCAAAGCTATTGCCGCATCCTTTGACACATAATAATAGGATGTAGGTGCATCCGTCAACAATTTGGTTGCCAGTTCCAAATCTTGATCAATAAAATTCCATACTTCTCCCAGCGTATTTCTTGACACTTTCTCCAACGTATTTTTCTCCAAAATAGGAACCCCTCCCCAGCGTGTAGCCAGGCAGAAATAGATATAGGCTCTAAAATAAAGCGCTTCTCCCTTGATAAGCTGGGATTGCACTGTAGAGAACCTGTCGGTCACTTCAATCACGGTATTTGCCTGAAAAAGAGCATTGAAATAGCCATCCCAGCTGCCCTGGATATACGCATTGAGTGGACTCAACGTGTTGTTTATAAGGTCTCTTGCGCTCCCCGTCGTGGTTTGAATGCCTCCACCCAACAGATCGTGCATCATAAAAGCACGTACGCCGGGCTTGTTTTGTACAAAATTATACATACCGATTCGCAATGCAGGTAAGTCTCCTTCAGTAACCGCCTCCGGTGGAATGGCCGATCTGGAATAGAGATCCAGATAATCGGCACACGATGAAAATAAAAGTATACTCAGGAGAATATAAATATAAGTCTTCATATCATTCTTTTTTCAGATTAAAAATTAAGATTGACCCCAAAACTAAAGACCCTGGGCTGGGGTACTCCCAAAGTTGCAACTCCAAAGAATCTTGGATCCATATTATCACTGGTTTCGGGATCCCATCCGGTATATTTTGTCAGAATAAACAGGTTGTCTCCCTGAAGATAAAGTCTTAATCCGTTTACATCGTATCTTTCTAAAAATTTCTTTGGCACATCGTATGCAAGGGTCAGGCTACGGAGACGGATAAATGAGCCGTCCTCCAGAATTCGCGTTGAGTTTCTTGTATTATTGGTATCACCAACCACGGATCTCGGATACTTATTGGTTGTTCCGGGACCAGTCCATCGCCGGTCGACATATTTCTGCATTACCGCATTGGTATGTCCTACTTTCGACAGGTCGTTCTGCCACTGTGCGAATACGTTGTTACCGTACATATAGGTAAAAAACATATCGAACTGAAAATTATTGTATCTGAAACTGTTATTAAATCCTCCAAAGAAATCCGGATTGGAAGAACCTGTCACCATCCGGTCACTGTCGTTGATAATCCCATTTCCATCTACATCTTTCCATTTCACATCGCCCGCTCTCACTCCCATGGCATATTGCTCTGCGGGTACTTCACCGTCGTATTGATAAATACCTTCCTGCTTGAAAATGTAGAAGATCCCAAGCTCCTGGCCTACTTGCAATGCCCTGTTGCCACCAATCGATATGGGATTATTGTGATCCAATAAGCGGGTTATTTTATTGCTGTTATGGGCGATATTAAATTGGGTGAGCCAATCTACTTTATTGATGTTGAAGTGTGTATTGAGCGTAAACTCGATTCCTCTGTTTTGCATGGAACCAATGTTTGTGAGCGTGTTGGTCCTACCCGTAGTGGCATGCATCGGCATATCATAGAGCAGGTCGGTTGTATTTTTCTGATACAAATCGACCATGGTGTTTATCCTCCCTTTCAGGAAAGACAAGTCGAAACCGATATCATACTGGTCGGCCTTCTCCCAGGTTACATCTACGTTCCCAAAATCATTGTTACCAGTTGCTATACCGCTCACACCACCATAGTTATTTCCTCCGGAAAGGAACGACTGGTAAGCGTAACGTCCGATGCCTTCCTGATTACCGGTTCTCCCATAGCTCATCCTGAACTTGAAATCTATGTCGGATTCTTTCATGAACTCCTCTTCCGACACGTTCCATCCCAAAGAAAGAGACGGAAACCATCCCCACCGCCTGTCTCTGTGAAACTTGGAAGAACCATCCGTCCTCAGCGTGGCCGTAAGAATATATCTCTCTTTGTAAGCGGTAGATGCACGACCAAAGTAGGACTCCATCGCGTAGGCTACGTTGTTCCCGGAATGTCCGGCAATTTCAGCGGCAACTCCGATTACATCGAACGATGGACTTGGAAATCCTCTGCCATCCAAGTTGATATCCCGATGCCCTATTTTTTGAAACGAATGACCCAGCATGCCGTTGACCGAAAAATCACCAAACATGTCCCGATAATTCAAAACATTGTCTATCATTATGTTGGTTATGGTTCTGTTATAATCCAAAAGGCGACCTACACCTGTTCCGTAAGGATGATTTTCGTTGTAGTAGGTATAGTCATAGATATTCAATATATCCGTGTTCAGTGAGGTTTTGAATGTGAGAATATCCTTGAATTTAAATTGGGTATAAAATGTACCCAGGAACCGCAGGTTCTCCAGATATGCAATTTGTTCATTCAATATCTGCATGGGATTATGAAACCTCAGATCATCCGTTCCTCCCACGTAATATTCTCCATTTGGTTTATAGGGACGGGCGAATGGTCTTTGCAGGATTGAGCGTCCAATAATTGTGGATCCCAGACTTGCTCCCGGTACCTGATGATTTTTCATATAATTACCCGAAGTGTTAGCTCCTACTTCAAGCCAGCTATTCATTTCATGCGAAATTTTAGCTTTCAGGTTAATTTTCTCCATCTTATTGGTTCTGATAATCCCCGTTTGATGGGAATAATCAGCTCCTACATAAAATGTTGTTTTCTGGCTGCCGCCTGAAAAAGATACATCTATCTTCTGCATTTTACCGGTTTGTGTGATTAGGCTCATCCAGTCGGTATCCGGCATATTCCCAAATGGGTTTTGCAAGTATGTTTTATAATTCGGATCCCCTACGCTCAGTCCGTACTGCTTATTATAATTATCGACTCCCTCGTTGTATTGCATCAGATATGTTTCTGAATCAGTTACTTTAAGTTTTCCCCTATTTGGAAATTGTGAAATGCCGGTACTATAATTGATTCTTATATCAGACCTGCCTGCTTTTCCAGATTTGGTTGTAATTACAACAACCCCGTTGGTGGCTCTGGATCCATAAATAGCTGCTGAGGCCGCATCCTTGAGTATACTGATTGATTCGATATCACCCAGGCTGATGCCTGCCAAAGAGCTCATCGACTCACCAAAATTAAACAGGTTGGCATTATGATCTGTAATAGGAATGCCATCAATCACATATAGCGGCTCATTGCTGGCATTTAATGATGCCATACCGCGCACACTGATTTTCTCCCCGCTCCCCAGGTTCCCAGAACTACTGCCTACAGACACCCCGGCAATACGTCCGTCCAATAATTGGGTGGGGCTGTTGATTTGTCTCATATTCGACTCATCGACCGATAATTTACTGATGGCGCTGGTAACCAGTGAACGACGTTCTGTTCCGTAGCCGATCACCACAACCTCATCCAATGTTTTCGAATCTTCCTGCAGAATAATCTCTACCACGGTATTATCGTGGCTGTTTACTTCCTGTGGAAGATAGCCGATGTAGGAGATCTGGAGGGTGGCGTTTTCCTTTACCTGAAACGAGAAATTTCCATCTATATCGGTTACCGTTCCATTGACGGTTCCCTTTTCTATGATGTTAGCACCGATGATGGGTACACCCTCTTTATCCACAATCCTACCGGTTATATTCTTACTTGCCGGCGGCTGTGCAACCACGGGAGCTTTGGTGATGATGATGTGATTTTCCTTTACACTGTATGTATAATCGCTATCTTTGAACAGTGCGGTCATTATATTGGCAAGGGAACCGCTTTTACGGGGTAGGGTAACCGTTTTGTTTACATCGATTATTTCGCGGTTATAATCGACCGACATGTTGGTCTGTTTTTCTATTTCGGAAAAAGCAGTTCTGAGTGTTAACCTGTTATTGGAAAGAGAAACAGATTGCCCCCAGGAGGATTGTGTCTGGAAGAATGAAAAGGCTATAAACAGAAACAAGAACCGACACAAATAAATTGTCCTTATTCTGTTTTTATTCTCATTTATTTTCATAATTTTGTAAACTGATTGTTAGTACTTTATATAATTATCCTTGTATTTACTCCATGGATATAAACGATGTATGGTATTTAACGATTTCAACCCGGGAAGCCTGCGCTACAAGCTTCCCGGCTCTTTTTCCCATGCGCATTTCTCCTTCTCTCAATCCATCATATTATTCAATGTAAATCGCATTCTCTTCTCTGTGCCATTTTAATCCCGGATTCAATGTTTCCAGAATGTTTAATACCTGTTCCACATTTTCATAAGGCGTATATTTTACCGAGAAACGTCCTCCTCCGTACTTTCTCACATCATACTGAATAATAACATTGAAACGTCGCTCCACCGTGTGGATTATCTCCTCAAAAGATGCATCCTCGAAAACAAGGTAACCCTCCCTCCATCTTGAAATAAGTTCAGCATCAACCTGTAATAACGAGGTTATTCCCAGACGGTGATCATAAACAAACTGTTCGTTGGGATGAATCACTTCCGACAGATTTACTTTTCCGGTGACACCTACTCTGACCAACCCTTCCTCAAGGGTAACTGCCGTACTGCCCATATCTATATATGATCGTACGTTGAATGTGGTTCCCAGAGCCTCTATCTGCATATGTTGGGTCTTCACGATAAAAGGTCGTTCGGGATCCTTTTTAACCTGAAAAGTAGCTTCTCCATTCAGAAATAAATGTCGATTCTTCCCGGGAAGGTTATCAGCATATAATAACATAGAACCGGCATTTAGCCATACTTCAGAACCATCCGGTAAAAGAATCTGCTTCATCTCTCCGTCAGGTACAATATGTTCTACTATTTCCGTTTTTGGAATGGTTGATTCAAAGTTATCACGCACGATCCAATAGGTGGTCAATCCACCTATGACAGGCAAAATCAGAATCGAGGCAATACGAAGCAGACGGCGCGATAACGACAGATGGCTGGATTTTTTTTCTTTTCTTATCCGTTTATTCATTTCCTTCAAAGCCAGTAAAGTACGTGCATTGGCTTCTGTCGTTTCTCGTTCCCACAATTCCTGAAGCACATCGTCTTTTAGCTCGCTATCTTCTTCGCGGGTAAGCCACTGCTGGAATTTAAGAAAAGTTTTTTGAGGAAAATCATTCTCAAAAAAACGGAATATCAGTATGCGAATAAAATTTTTATCCATTTTATTTGTTCACTGCCTATGGAAAGATTTTTTCAATCGGGCCGATTTAGTCTTTATAATGGTAGACAGGCATTCAGCGGGAAACGCACAAATAAAATATTTTTTAGAAAAAATAACGAAACGATGCAGGTTGGTTGTGCACTACAATGCAGTTCTTGTTATTGTTAAAGAAAGAGGAGAGAAACATATTGAAGTGCTTTTTTTAAATCGGTCAGCGCGTTGGAAATGTGATTCTCAACTGTCCGCTTGTGAATACTCAGGCGGGAAGCAATCTCATCACTCGAAAGCCCTTCTTTCCGGCTCATCATAAAAATACGTTGACGTTGCAGGGGCATTTTCGAGATTACCAAGTCGATCAAAAGAGAGAGATCTTTGGCAAACAGTTCTTCTTCCGGCTCATAGGTCTCAGATTGGTTTAAACGACTGAGATTGTATTTTTCCTTTACAAGGTTGTGTTCGTATTGGTTATAAATCATATGTCTTGCCATGGTGAACAAATAAGCCTTAAATGACTTGACTTCTTTCATGGCCGTGCGATTTACCCACACTTTATAAAATATTTCCTGGGCCATATCATATGCTTCTTCCTCATTTTTTATGAAACCCGATAAAAAATGATAGATCTTCGGATGATAGGTAAGGAATAGTAATTCGTAAGAACGATGATCACCCTTTGATAAATTTATTAAGTGTTTTGCCTCAAGATGCTTATCCATGCAAAAACATTTCACCAGCTGTTATTACGCAATTTTATTTTACGTTACAAAGATGGTTATTAAATGTTACATAACCGTTAAGAAAATATTACATTTTAATGTGCTTGATCTTTTATACAACAAAAACATCTAATTTCAACAACTCTTTTGCAAAGATGCAGAAATACTATAAAAAAACAAAATATCTAGGATAATTTTAACGTCATTGAGTTGAGCGCGACCACAATGGTACTGATGGACATCAGTACGGCTCCCACGGCCGGACTCAATATGATCCCTACCGGAGCCAGCACGCCTGCTGCGAGCGGAATGGCAATGATGTTATAGCCTGCTCCCCACCAGAGATTCTGCACCATCTTTCGGGTTGTATTCTTTGCCAGCGAGAAAAAATGCAGGATGTCGGATGGGTTGCTTTTGACCAGTACCACATCGGCCGAATCAATGGCCACGTCTGTTCCTGCACCAATGGCCACTCCAATATCTGCCCTGGCCAGTGCAGGCGCATCGTTTACCCCGTCGCCCACCATCATGACCGGCTTCCCGCTATGTTGCCAGGATTGAATGAGTTTTTCCTTGTCCTGAGGCAGGAGTTCTGCGTGTACTTCGGTGATGCCAACCTGTGATGCCACGCTCTTGGCGTAATCTTCATTATCGCCCGTGAGCATTACAGGCGTAATGTGCATCCGTTTCAAACCATCCACAGTGGTTTTGGCTTCTTCCTTAATCTCATCGCCTTGTGCGACAATACCGGCCACTTCATTGTCCACAATCAGATAACTTACCGAGTTCCCTTTCTGAGCCAACTCCTGGTATCGATTGTTGTCGTAAGACAGATTGTGCTGATCAAGATAAGCTGGTTTTACGATCAGCAGCTGCTTGCCTTCTGCCGATCCACTCAGACCGGTGCCACTGATGACCGTTACATTCTGAGGTGCCGGAAAGCGAATATTCCGCTTTTCCGCTTTTTCCATAATGCCGATAGCCAGGGGATGGTTGGAATGGCTCTCCAGCGATGCCATCAGGCGCAAAACTTCGTCGTTGCTCCACTTCTCGGATAGGGACTCAACAGCGGAAACACGAAAATCTCCCTCTGTGAGTGTGCCGGTCTTATCCATCGTGACCACCGCGATCTCTTTCGACTTTTCCAGTGCAACCCTGTTTCGGATAAGCAGGCCGTTGCTCGCACCCAGTGATGTAGAACGGGCCACTACCAGCGGTATGGCAAGCCCGAGTGCATGGGGACAGGCGATGATCAGTACGGTTACCAGCCGCTCAAGTGCGATATCTACATTTTTCGTGAGCAACAGCCAAACGACAAATGCAATTACACCCACCGTGACGGCCACGTAGAACAATGCTCTGGCCACTTTATCGGAGAGTGTCTCTGAGCGCGATTTCTCCTGTTGCGCTTCACTGACAAGCTTCATCACCTGTGCAAGGAAACCCGATTCACCGGTACCTGTCACTTCAATCTTTATTGTACCGTTTCCGTTCACGGCCCCTCCAATCACTTTATCACCCTTGGTCTTCTTGACTGCTTTGGCTTCTCCAGTCACCATCGATTCGTTGACAGTGGTGTTCCCTTCCACAATTTTACCATCTGTGGGGATTTTTTCTCCGGCGTTGACGATTAACAGTTGCCCGATCTGGATTTGTTTGAGATCCACATCGGTAATATTACCATGCTCATCTACCAGACGAGCGCTTCCCGGAAGCAGTTCTGCCATCTTTTGCAGTGCGTTGCCGGCATTGCCTACTGCTCTCATCTCAATCCAGTGTCCCAGCAACATGATGACAATCAGGGTAGCCAACTCCCAGAAAAAGTCCATCCGGTGCTCGGCATCCGGGAAGAAATGATTCGAAATAAAAGCATAGACGCTATAAATGTATGCCACCGTAATACCCATTGAGATCAGGGTCATCATGGCGGGATTCTTTTCCTTCAACTCCATTTGGGCTCCTTTCAAAAAAGGAGTACCGCCATAAAAGAACAGAATGGAGGACAATACCAGCACAACCCAGTCTGATCCCGGAAAAGAAAACTGAAATGGTAGTTTCTCACCCATAAAAGTGGACAGCAAAATGATCGGGATGGTGATGATGAGAGACACCCAGAATTTCTGCTTCAGGTTTCCCATGTGTGCCATATGCCCCAAATGTCCGCCGGCATGATCGTGCCCTTCATCACCCGTATGATTCATGTGATCATGTGTCACGCGTGTATGGCCGTGCATATCGTGCCCTTCATGCATTGCATGATGGTGCATCTCGTGTTCATGATGGCTGTGTGAATCATGCACATGTTTTCCGTCGTTATTCACATTTGTGTGTTCCATTTTTTTTCATATTTAAACAGGGGGAAATATCCAAACGGGATATTCCCCCCTAACCAAAAAAATCTATTGCATTAATTAATTTCTGTATTTGCAACATTCGGGCAAGGCATTGTACGCTGCCTGGTCGGCCTTAAACTTGTCGGTGTCGTGACCGGCTTTGGCTACGGCCTTTGCAATGTTGTCGGGCGATGTTTTCTCGGGATCGTAATTCAAATGCAATACTTGTTTCTCCATCTCCCAGCTTGCAAATGAAACGCCTTCCACTTCCTTCGCCGCTTTTTCAATGCGGTCCTTGCACATTTCACATTTTCCATTCACATTGAGCATGGCATGTTCTTCGTGGGCACCACCGGCTGTCATGTGATCCGTTTCGTTGTGTTGGGTGCCCGTTTCCATGTGTTCCATTTCATTATCTGGTGCTGAATTGTTCTTGCCGGATGATCCTGAGTTGCAGGCAATGAATAAGAGTGTACTCAGTGCGAATGTTGCTAAAATTGTTGTTTTCATCTTTGTTACAGTTTAAAATTTTAATAATTTGATTGTTAACCTCTGTATTTGCAGCAAGCAGGCAATGCATCGTATGTTGCCTTGTCTGCCTTATATTTATCGGTATCATGTCCTGCTTTGGCAATGGCTTTGGCAACAGCATCTGCCGATGTCTTTACCGGATCAAAATTGAGATGCAACTGTTTTGTCTTGATGTCCCAACTTGCAGAAGTGACACCACTGACAGATTTTGCTGCTTTCTCAATGCGATCCTTGCACATCTCGCACAAACCCTGCACCGCCAGCATCGCATGCTCACTGCCCGAAGCCGCGGCTTGCATGTTGTGACCCTCATGTCCCGTGGGGGGTGCTGTACTTGCTGGAGTGGCCCCATTCATTGTATGCCCCTCGTGCCCCGTTACTGCCCTTCCTGCTTCATCGTTCATCATGCTGCGTTTCCCTGCCAACTGTGCACTGGCATCGATGGTAAATGCGCCATTGGTCACAATCTCTTCTCCGTCGTTGATGCCGGACAATACCACATAGGCGTCACCGAGCGACGGTCCCAGTTCTATTTCCCGAAGCAGGAAGGCGGGTGTCTCGGTGTCGGGCTGTTTCACGTAGACGATGGAACGCTTTCCTGTCCAGAGGATGGCCGACTTGGGAATAACAACCTCATTGTTATATTGTTTAAGCGGAGCGTTGATGAGTGCGTTGGCATACATCTCCGGTTTTAGCTCCATGCCGGGATTGGCTGTCTCTACGCGCACTTTGGCGGTACGTGTG
>NZ_DHOS01000008.1 GCF_002410825.1 Proteiniphilum sp. UBA5384
TTAGTTCTTTTATGCTGGAAAAGGTAAAGAAACAATAAAGAAAAGAAAAACTGTAAAAATGTGTTTTTTGAATTAAGATAGGAAATGCAATATATTTATCTATAGGATTTTATAGTGGTTTATGGTTAAAACTCAAGGAAATGCGGTACAAACTCGGTACAAATCTGAAAATGCAAATATCTGATATCCAGTGAATAATCCTTGGAAAAGACGTTATTTTCGTAACTATTTGATAATCAAAAACAAGTAAATAGAATGTAACTCTTAATTTGTATCGCAAATCATGCAAAATGCTGAAATTAAATTTGTTGCATTTTCTGTATAGGAAAATAATGCTGTTTCACACTCAAAAAGCGTTTTACAGAGTTCTCTTTTCCCAAAAGATAGTATGTTATTTATTGAGTTTCTATATCCTTCTTTAACAGACTAATTTCAGTAGATGCCCGCAATTTAATTTCCGAGCTTAATATTATTTTTTTGTTTGCAACAGAAGGGTTCGCTATTTTTTCCAAAATTAGATTTGCAGCTGTTTCCCCCATCATTTTTTTGGGTTGCTCAATACTCGTAAGTTGTGGATATACAACCGTTGAGAGAATTGTGCCTGAAAAACTGGCCATCGCTACTTCTTTAGGAATTTTAATTTGGTTGTATTTCAGATAGTTCATAGCGCCAAGTGCGAGTGTTTCAGTGAAAGTAAAAATTGCATCGAACTTAACACCTCTATTTAGCAGTTTTTCGGCAGCCACGCCTCCATCATCAAAAGTCATTCCCGTATATACGACCAGTGATTCATCATAGGATATGCTAAACTTATTTAAGGCATCTTTGTATCCACGTATTCTTTCAACAGAGTTGTAAATATAATTAGGACCTTGTATATATACGATTTTTCTTCGGCCCAAGCGTATAAGATGCTCTATCATGAAAAATGTTTCCCGATAGTCATCTACAATAACATTCGGCACATTCATACCAAAAGGTATCCTGTCATAAAACACAATAGGAATGCCGTTGTCCTGCAAACGAAGATATTCTTTTTTGTTTGTTTTGTAATCGCAGGGACAAATAATGATCCCGTCGACCATGAAATTTTCCATCAGCTGGAGATTCTCCCGTTCCCTTACCGGATCTTCATCCGATTGTGCGATAATCACTTTATAGCCGGTCTTGTTCAGGGTTTCCTGAATACCGGTTATAACCTCCGATGCAAATGGGGTGACCATTTCAGGTACCAGTACTCCGATTGTGTTCGTAACACCATGTTTTAGGCTGAGCCCAATGGGGTTACTCCTGTAATTCAATGCATGTGCCGTCTCTCTTATAAGATCTTTAGTCTCCTTTTTGATATTTTTACTATCATTTAAAGCGCGTGAAACAGTAGAAACTGATAAGCCGAGATGTTTTGCGATATCTTTTATTGTTGTGCGTTTTGGCTTCATTATTTTAATACAAAATACCCCCTTGTAACGAACAAAGATAATTAAAAAATAAATATAATAAAGGAAACAAAATAAAAATTAGATATTATTTTAATTGTAATGCAAACGTTTGCAAACAATGGGAACGTTTGCGGGAACGTTTGCAAAATTAATTAACATACTTTCTTTCTGAGATAATAAGGAGAGGCTTACATTTGTTAAAACTAATTTGTAAATTAACAAGAAAAATTAACGAAAAACGTGAAAAAAAATTTAGTATCGTTTGGTTACGAAAGAGACCAGATAAAAACAGGGATTGTTCATATTGGAGTGGGAAATTTTCACCGTGCACACCTGGAGTATTATACAAATAAGCTGTTGGAAGACTCATCACAGAAAGAGTGGGGTATCTGCGGCTTGAACCTTCTCCCTGGAGATGAGAGGATTGTTAAGGGGCTCGAAAAACAGGACAACCTCTACACACTCACCGTATGCGGAAGAAAGGGAGTGGATGAATCCTATCAGATTGGATCATTGATAGAGCTGATCTGGGCTGTGGAAGATCCCGAAATGGGGCTGAAGAAGCTGGCCGACCCGAACGTGAAGATTATTACCTGCACAATCACAGAGGGAGGATATAATGTAGACCGGTCAACTGGTGAGTTTATCCTTGATAATAAGGATGTTCAGTTTGACCTGGCTAATCCCGCAACCCCAAAAACCGTTTTTGGGTATGTGGCCGAAGGATTGCGCAGGCGTATGAAGAACGGTGCAGGGCCGGTGACATTCCTTACCTGTGACAACCTGCAGCATAACGGCGATACAGCCAAACGGGTTTTCACCTCATTCATGAAAGCACAGGACAAAAAGCTGGAGGCCTGGGTGGAAGAAAATGTCACCTTCCCTAACAGTATGGTAGACCGGATCACCCCTGCTACCACCCCCGATGATGTGAAAAGACTTAATAAGAAAAATGGTACACAAGACGATGTCCCGGTCTATTGCGAGGATTTTATCCAGTGGGTCATCGAGGATAATTTTATTGCCGGCCGTCCCGCATGGGAGAAGGTGGGCGTAGAGTTTACCAACGATGTGACTGCCTTTGAAAACATGAAGTTGAGCCTGCTGAATGCTTCGCACACACTTCTGTCATATCCATCATTCCTTAGCGGTTACAGAAAAGTAGACGAGGCGATGCATGATAAGCGCTTTGCGAAACTGTTGCGCGACTTTATGGATATCGACATCACTCCCTATGTGCCGGCACCTGCAAATACCGATCTCGAACTTTATAAGCAGACACTAATTGAACGTTTCGGCAACCGCTCGGTAAGCGACCAGATTAGCCGTCTTTGTGCTGACGGTGCATCGAAGTACCCCGTGTATGTGATGCCCAACCTGATCAGCATGATCCGCGACAAGGCAGATATGAAGCGTGTTGCCTTTTCTATTGCCAGTTACCGCCACTACCTCAAATATAGAATCGATGACAAGGGCGTATCGTTCGATATAAACGATCCGTGGCTCACTGGTGAGGACTTGCAGTTGATAGAGAGTAACGACCCGATTGATTTTCTTGGCATTTCTCCGTTTCATAGTACCGACCTGAAGAAAGCGGATGCTTTTGTGAAAGTTTATTTGGAGATGGTTCGCGATTTGAAAGAAAAAGGGGTGTTGACTCTTTTGGAATCAATTATATAAGAATGTGGTTGTTGCAGTTTTTCACACTTTAAACAGCATTTAAAACAATTATATGAAAACACAAAAGTATGGGATTGCTCCCTTTCTGGTATTGACATTTATCTATTTTATCGTGGGATTTATGACCACCGTAAACGGACAGTGTCAGGGACCTCTGAAAGTGGCCTTCTTGGCAGATGCAGAGAATCTGAGAAATACATTTACAACGCTTATCTCTTTCTTTTTCTTTCTGGGATATCTTGTCAACAGTCCGCTTGGAGGCAGATGGATTGACCGGCACGGGTTTAAGACGACCGTGTTGCGGGCACTCTGGATTATGACGGCTGGTGTACTTCTGTATGCTCTTTCATCATGGATGTCGATCAACTATAGTCATTTGGTGCTGGGCATTTCAACAGATACTATCCCTTACGGGTTCTTTGTTTTTCTGCTCGGTTCCTTTATGATGGGTACATCGGCGGCAGTTTTGCAGGTAGTAATCAACCCCTATATATCGGCCTATCCGCTGAAAGGAACGCAGCCGGTACAGCGGGTTAACATCTCCTTCTCATTTAACTCGTTTGCTACCACCATCGCCCCTTTCTTTGTGACTGTAGTGATGTTTGCCGGTATTCCTCTCGAACAGGTAACAGCCGGACAGGTGCTGATCCCCTTTCTGGCAATTGCTGCCTGTGTCATTATTATTGCACTTATCACAAGCAGGCTGCCTCTGCCCGATCTTGAAGGTATCCGGTCTAATCCCGATAGAAAACTTGAGAAGAGTATCTGGTCGTTCAGCCACTTCAAGCTGGGGGTGATCGCTATTTTCTTCTATGTGGGTGCAGAAGTGGCAATAGGGGTGAATGTCAATCTTCATGCGATGGAGATCGAAAAAGAGGGAGCGTTGCTCTCCTTCTTCGGGAATCCCAACCTGATGGTTGGGAGTGTAGACCTCGGTATACCTGCGCTGCTTGCCACGCTCTACTGGGGTGGCCTCATGGTTGGCAGAATCATCTCCGGTACATTGAAGAAGATATCACCTCGTACACAGCTGGTGGCGACAACGGTTGCTGCCATTATCCTCACGATCACCGCCATTCTGCTAAATAACCTGTGGATACTCGTTGCTGTAGGCCTTTGCCACTCTGTGATGTGGGGATGTATTTTTACCCTTTCCACCAACGGATTGAAAGAATATACTTCAAAAGCTTCCGGCATATTTATGATGGGGGTGTTTGGTGGTGCGGTATTTCCAGTGTTGCAGGGTGTGATGGCCGACTTGTTCGGATCCTGGCAATGGACATGGTCAATTGTGATCATTTGTGAACTGGTAATGCTCTGTTATGCACTCTATGGGTCAAGGACCAATGAGGTTAAAAATCTCACCCCGGTAACTGAATAATAAATGAGAGCTATGAATATAAAAAAACAGATAAACGGAATCCAGCATATTGGTATCCCCACCAACGACATTGAAAAAACGGTTTGTTTCTACAAGGGGCTTGGCTTTGAGGTTGCTCTTGAAACGGTGAACGAGGCGGCAGGAGAGAAGGTGGCTTTTCTGCAGATGAAGAATCTGACGATTGAAACCTATGAGAACGGTTGTTCTGAGATGAAAGCCGGGGCCATTGATCACATCGCAATGGATGTTACCGGTATCGATACACTTTTCAGTGAAATAAAAGCCGCCGGGCATACCATGATCCATGATTCGGTGCAGTTTCTTCCCTTCTGGAAACACGGTGTGCGGTTCTTCACCATCTTAGGGCCCAATGAAGAGAAAATTGAGTTTTCGGAAATGCTAACTTCACCAGCTGATGATGTGGAATAGGAAAAAGCCGGTTATTGCCGGTATTGGTGAACTCCTTTGGGATATGTTCCCGGAGGGGAAAAAGGCAGGAGGTGCTCCGGTGAATTTTGTCTATCACGCCACCGCTTCGGGTGCCGACGGTTACGCGATCAGTGCCGTGGGAGACGATTCACTGGGCAACGAGATCCTAAGCCTTGTTGAAGGTATAGGTATCCATCTTCTCATAGAAAAGGTGGATCAGCCTACGGGAACTGTACAGGTGGCCCTGGATAAGGGGGTGCCGTCATACACCATCACCGAGGGGGTGGCATGGGATTATATCCCATTTACTGCGAAAATGGTGGAGATTGCAAGAAAAACCGATGCGGTGTGCTTTGGCACACTGGCACAACGTTCAGAAACATCGAAAGGGACCATACGTGCATTTTTATCGCAAGTGCCCGTCAATGCTTTCAGAATTCTCGATATCAACCTGAGAGCTCCTTTTTATACCGAAGGACTTATAGAGGAATCCTTACGGTTGTGCAACATTCTAAAATTGAACGAAGATGAATTGATGATTTTAAAGAGAATGTTTTCTCTGAATGAAATCGATGATAGTAGTGCCTGTAGATGGCTTATAGATGCCTATGATTTGCAATATCTGATACTAACGGCAGGTGCAGATTATAGTATGATCCTTTCACCGGAAACCATCTCTTTTCTGGAGACACCTAGGGTGGATGTGGTGGATACCGTAGGGGCCGGCGATTCGTTTACCGGTGCTTTTATAACCAGCCTGTTAAAGGGAGATACACTGGAGAAGGCACACCGTGCCGCCGTGGATAAAGCCGCGGCAGTGTGTACAGTTGCCGGCGCCTGGACAGTAGAATCGTAGAAGTTTTTTAACGCACAAAATTCTCAATATTTTAAAATGTTGTTTTCCTTTGCAACCTTAATTAAAAAACTAAATAAATTGTAAATGATAATGAGTACAAAATTTGCAAGAATTAATTTCTTGTTGATGTTCACTTTTTTCTTGAATATCATGGGGCTGTCTGCGCAGAACATTACCCTGAGAGGAAATGTGTCAGACGGGAACAATGAACCCCTTATTGGGGTGAACGTAGTGCAAAAGGGCACTACCAACGGAACAGTAACAGATATAGACGGTAATTTTAATTTACAGGTTCCCAAGGGATCTGTCATTGCCTTCTCATATATCGGCTTCCTGACTCAGGAATTACCCGCCGCTGACTCAGGAGTGATGAATGTTGTAATGTCTGAGGATACAGGTCTTCTTGATGAAGTGGTTGTGGTGGGGTACGGAACGCAATCAAGATATACCCTGACAACGGCTATTGGACAATATAGCGGAGAGAAGATGGAGGGATCTCCTGTGAATTCTATTGGTGAAAATCTTAAAGGAAAGGTATCCGGATTGCGTGTAGCAACCACTAGTATGGAACCAGGTGCCAATCCTAGATTTCTTATTAGAGGAGGATCATCTATCAACCAGTCCAATGATCCGATTATCATGGTGGATGGTGTACAAAGAGATATGACGGGTTTAAATCCCAATGATATTGAATCGATTGAAATTCTCAAAGATGCAGCCTCTGCCGGAATATATGGTTCAAGGGCATCGAATGGTGTGATTCTTATTACAACTAAAAAAGGCACATCATCAAAAAAATCTCAGATTGTATTCAATGCACAGTTAGGTTATCAGCAACCTGAGAGAAAATATGATCTGATGAATGCAGCAGATTATCTGAGAATAGTTCGCCCCGCTTTGGAGGAAAGCCTTTTTCCTTCAGTACTTTATGGAGCAGAATCTGCTGGTACAGGAAATAATGAAGGGTCAAAATGGACTCCTCGTTATCTTGAAGATGGTGAAGCTGTACCCAATGGTTGGCAATCTATTATTGATCCTGTTAATCCTACAAAAACAATTATTTTCCAGGATAACGATCAGCAATCACAATGGTTTGGAGATGCACTTTGGCAGTCTTACTATGTAGGTGTTAACGGTGGTGCTGATAAGATGACTTATGCTGCTTCTGCCGGGTATACTTCCGATTCAGGAATGGGGGTGGCTACAGGTTTTGATCGGTTTACTTTTCATGGAAATACCTCCTTTGAAGTAGTGAAAAACCTTACTGCTTCAACTACTTTCGATTATGGTGAAACTAAGATGGAAGATTTTCCCAGTAATACCCGTAATACGGTAATCAGAGGACTCTCCATTCCCAACACTCATCGTGATTATCTGGAAGATGGGACGCCTGCGCTTGGGACAAACAATACTACTATCACGGCCGCTTTTTATGATCGCTATTATGTGAGAAACAATATACAAAAACGGTCCAGTTTTAATATGAATTTGAATTGGAAAATTGTTGATGGATTAAATGCCGTTGTGCAGATTTCGAATCATAACAGACATACCCGCAGCAACTCATTTATAAAAGCAAATGCGATAAGTACTCTCCGGGAAACAAGAGAGGGATTTTCGGAGTTGAACCGTGTCAACTTCCAGACTTATTTGAATTATAAGAAATCATTTGCTGATAAACATAGAATAGACCTACTAGGCGGATATGATTTTAACTATGATAAAGTGAATAGTCTTGATGCAGCTGTGACTGGTGCGATTTCAGATAAAGTCCCAACTTTAAATGCCGGTACGGAGTCTGTCAGTGGTTATCCTACAAATACCAGAACCAGGGAAGCAATGATCTCTTACTTCGGACGTGGCAATTATAGTTTCTTGGATCGCTATATGCTCTCTCTTACCATGCGTGCTGATGCTTCATCAAAGTTTGCAAAAGAAAACAGATGGGGTTATTTCCCTGCAACTTCTTTTGGCTGGCTGATTTCAGAAGAGCCATTCTGGAATGTTGAAGATATGAACATGTTCAAGTTGCGCCTAAGTTACGGCCTTACGGGAAACAACGGAATAGGTCTGTATGATACATATGGCAGTTATAACATCGGAAATATTTACAATGGGAATGCAACAACTACATTAGGAATTATGCCTAATCATGGTTTAACATGGGAAACCACTTCTCAGTTTAATATTGGCGTAGATCTTGGGTTCTTCGATAACCGGATACGCGTGATTGCTGACTATTACAACAAGGTTACTTCTGACCTGCTTTTTGACATTACCCTACCAGATATTACCGGCTACAGTACCGCTACCGCAAATATTGGGAAAGTGCGCTTCTACGGTGCCGATTTTGAGCTTTCTTCAGTGAACATCAGGAAGAAGAACTTCGAATGGAGCACAGATTTCACTTATAGTTACAACATGAACAAAGTGTTGAAATTACCTGACAATGGAATACCCGGTAATCGCATCAATGGAATAATATTGGGTGATGGTACACAGTATGGAGGAATAGCCGAGGGAGAGCGACTCGGTCGTTTCTACGGATACAAAGTGGATCATATTCTGGAAACCGAGGCACAAGCTGATGCGGCATTGTATGATGCCCTTTCAAGAGGATTCAGAAGATCCGATCGTTTGAATTCTTCTTCCGATCCTGCATTGGCAGGTCGAAAAGATGTTGGTGATTATGAATGGAAGAATAGACCCGGTTCTTCAACAGATGCAAATGGTAACGACATTATCAATGCCGAAGACCAATTTTTGCTTGGTTATGTTGCCCCACATTCAACAGGAGGTTTGACAAACAATTTTAGATACAGGAATTTTAGTCTCTCGATTACCCTCGATTACGCATTGGGACATAGCATTTTCAATGCTATGCAAATGCGCTATTTTATGGCTACTATGGGGAATGCAAATTACAATCTTGTGAACGATGTAAAAACTGCATGGAAAAAACCGGGTGACAATACGAAATATGCGCGATTCACTGCAAATGATCCTGATTGGGGTAACAGAAACTATGGACGTACATCAGATATTTTCACTGAAAAGGGAGATTACTTGGCTCTGAGAGATGTTGTCTTTTCCTATGATTTATCGTCAAAACTGATCAGATCATTTGGTATGCAGAATCTTACACTTTCGCTTTCGGGTAACACATTGATGTATTTTACAGCTGTAAAAGGGGTGTCACCAGAGGCTGTTACTACAGGTGGACTGTATAGTTATGCCGATACATACAGTAAGAATTATAACCCATACCCTCCTGCAAGAAAAATATTGTTTGGGTTAAAAGCGGTATTCTAATTTTTGGTATCAATAATAACTTCTAAAATAAAATGAAAAAGAAAAATATACTTGTACTTTTCAGTCTATTTATATTCATGGCAAGTTGTCACGACAGATTGGATATTATCCAGGACAACCGCCTGTCTGCATCAAATATGTGGCAGGATGAGGAGGATTTGAAATCAGCAACATATGGTGCCTACTATTATTTAAGAAATACGATGAAGACCAATGTCATTTATTGGGGTGAATATAGAAATGGTCTTTGGGGCCCAGGGACTCATGGGACACTTCTCAACAATAACCAAGCAGATGTTGTTTCAGCTACAATGTCAGCCACAAACCCCTATGCAAGTTGGACAAATCTTTATACTACAATTAATCTCGTTAATCTGATTATCAAATATGGTCAGAATATGGAGATTAATGAAGAAGCTCGTAATTTTGCTCTTTCAAACGCATATTTTATAAGAGCTTATACCTATTTCTGGATCGGCCGGATTTGGGGAGATGCTCCTCTTGCACTGGAAGGATTCGAATCAACCTCTCAGGATCTCTATCTACACCGGTCTCCACAAGCAGATGTTTTTAATCAGGTTGAGTCAGACTTGGTTGCGGCTGAACAATTTTTGACGGGAACTGGAGACAAGACAATTCTTACACCTGCAGCTCTAGCAATGTTGAAAGCAGATTTTGGTTTGTGGATGTATAGGATCCAGAATGGAGGTGATAAGTACTTAACATATGCCGAATCAGCAATTTCTTCACTCTCATTAAACCCTTCAAGACTTGAGAATGAATTCTCTGCAATTTTCAGCCCATCTAACAAACGGGGTAAAGAGATTATATTCGTAATTCCCAATGAGTATGGAGAATCTGAAGGTGGTTTTCCGTCACAACATACATGGAACAGAGGATATATCGACCCTGCCTATGCCAACACAGAAGTGCCTATAGGCGAGAATCAGTGGTGGCTTTATACAGATGACTACATTAACATTATTACATCTGATCCTACTGATATACGAATACCGGTAACATATGGGCATGGACCTTATGGTACAGGTGGACTCGAAGTAAGATGGGCAAACAAATTTGTCGGACAGATGATTTCTGGCACCAGAGTGCTCGATTCTGATATTGTTATCTACCGTTATGCACAAGCTTATCTGTTTGATGCGGAAATAAAATATTACAGGAAGAATTACACTGGAGCTTTGAATTCATTAGGAGTAATTACCAACAGAGCATATAGCAATATTAACTACTACAATGATGAAACCGATAGTGCAGTACTCGAGGCAATTGTTACTGAAAACATCAAGGAGTTTGCCTCTGAAGCAAATACTTGGTGGACTTTGATTCGTACTGATAAGGTATGGGATTACAATAAAAGTCTCGCAAGTCAAAAAAGTAAAAAGAATATTTTACTTTGGCCAATAACCCAGTCCGCATTAAATCGGAATTATAATTTAGCCCAAACCGAAGGATGGCAGGGTCAATAATTAATACCAAAAAAATAATAACTAATATGAAAAATAATTTGTATTTAATTATACTAACACTGCTTGCATTGATTTTGACAAACTGTAGTGTAGATGCGGAATCAGATCTGGTTCAAGAAGCTGATCAGACTCGTATTAGTATTTTCCCCTCAGAACTACTATTTGTGGCCGATGGAGCTACTGAAAGTGGGGATGAAGTTTTAAACGCTATTGTAACTGTTAATCCCTTTCGAAAAAAATATCACAATTGGATAGCATCATTGGAGGAAAACAGTTGGGCATCAATAGAGCCGATAACTTTCGATGGTGACGATGTGACAGAGAAAGGTCTTAAAATTAAAGTGCAACCCAACAAGAACTATAAGAGAAGTATGACGCTGACCATTACACTCGATGATGGTACAGCAAATAATTTTAAAATTGTTCAGATTGGAGAGAAGGCAGATGCTTATGTGAATATCCACAATGGAATCACCCAATTGGAATATATGGCAGATGATATTAAACCCAAGACCCTCTCATTTGACACAAATATGAGTGATTATCATATCGAAGTGGCAGAGGGTGTCGACTGGATCAATGTAGTGGATAAGGGTAATAATCACATTGAAATTGTACCGACAGAGAATACGGCTGAAGATGCAGGTGAACGAGAAGCTAAAATATTTATTCATGTAGGAACACCTGAAACAAGTGAGGCTGTGGCAGTTGTTTACATAAAACAATTGGCTCCTGAAACATTTAGTTTTATCTGGGGATCATCGCTTCCCGACCACAAGAATGTAGGTAAAGCAATCAAGATGGAAAAGTTGGAAGAGGGCCTCTTCAGGATTGATGCCTATTTCCGGAATGGCACACTTCGTATCGGACGGTACGCTGACGAACAGAGATATCCGCAATACTATTTGATAGCCGACAGTAGAATAGGTGTGATCGAAAACGAAGACTCCGATAACAGAGACATCACTATTCCTGCCATCGATATTGATGGAATGAGATCATTGCTGATCAACCTGACTACACTGCAGTATACGCTTGAAAGAATTACAACGCAAAACAGTATGCCGGATCATATGCTCTCTGAATACCCGACACGAAAATATATTGCGCGTGACGGAACCATGAAGGAGTGGATTGTTGCAGCGATTCGCTGGGATGGAGGAAATATTATTCCAAAATTGGGAGGAAAACTGGTGCCATCGGCTCAGACTGCTTCGGGAGGATATAAATCCAATGATGAACTTCCTCAACATGTTCTTGATCCAAAGCTGAATCCGGCATACGAAGAGGCTGAAAACGGAGGACAACTACAGGGAGATGATAAATATGGACGTATTTATTCATATAGTGAGATGCTTACAGGAGTAGCACGGGGTGGTATTGACGGTGCAATTAACCAAACTTTTCCTGTCGGCTGGAGAGCAGGTGATAAGATTGTAGATGCTGCTGGAAATGAAATAATAATTGACTATGTTACAAATGCTATGATGACTGGAGATAATTCAATTGATGAGACAAATCACCCCACACTAACATGGCAACTTCAAGGGATATGTCCATATGGTTATCACATTGCCAATGCTCAGGATTGGCTTGATCTTGCATATTCTATGAGTGTTAAATCTCAGGAAGATAGTTATCCGGTAAATGCCGAAAATATAACATACAAGCAATTTATGACAACATCAAAAGGAATTAATAATATGGCTGCCTGGTTACGTAATACTACTCATTGGCAAAATACCCCCATTGCAGATGGTGCAGATGCATTTGGATTTAATTATTTCCCCACTGGATTCAGATATTTGAAACAAGGATGGCAAATGTATGGTTTAAGAAAGCAGGTTTGGGTACCTTTGTTGTTTAACGAGACCAAAGCCTATAGATTAAATGTTGTTATTAATAATAATGCCCATACATATGTGGATATGAGGAATGTAGATAATGGAAATGCAATTTTGCCCTTCCGATGTGTGAGAAATTATAAGCATGAATTAGAATAATTGTCAATAACATGTTGAAAATAATTAGAGCTTTCTTTTTGTGCCTTCTGCTCCTATCCTGTTCCCCAGAAGAGAGTGACCCGGTTGATCCGGGAAACTCTCCCGGCCAGGTTGGACAGTTGCGAAGACCCAAAAAGGCAAATAATAAAGTTGTGGCCCACAGAGGCGGGTCAATGGAAAAAAAGTGTCCCGACAATTCAATCGAAGCACTTAATTATGCGATTGACATCGGTTGTTATGCATCAGAGGCTGATGTCTATATCACCAAAGATAATCATGTGATTGTTGCGCATACGGACAGAGAGGATAAGATTAATGGATTGCATCCCTGGAAAGCCACTTATGCACAGATAATCGCTGCAGGTAAATTGGCTAACGGTGAGACAATCCCTAGACTTGAAGATTATCTTAAGAGAGTGCTTGACGCCGGTACCATCATGCTATGGATCGATATTAAAAGCATAGCATCTCTTCCTCAGAGTGAGGGTAATGAATACTCTTCAAGATGTGCTGAACGCACTTCTGAAATAGTCAGGGAAATGAAGGCCAATCATTTCGTGGAATTTATTGTTGGTAGAGCTGAAGTCCTCAAACGAACAATCAATGCTTCTAGAGGAGATTGGTCTTGTGGATATATGAACACATCCATGTCTCCTTCTTCTTTCCAACAGAATGGTTATAATTGGGCAAATTTTTCCATATCTTCCATATTTTATAATAATGGTGAAGTAAAAGGAAATTATACCATTGATGATTATGCGAAAAACGGTGTCAGAATAAGTGTTTATAATGTAGATACTGATAACAATAGGGCTTGGTACATTTCGAATATAGATAAATTGTATGCTATAACAACTAATTATCCAAAAATCTTGTTGGATGAAATTAGAAATAATTGAAACTAACTATTTATGTTCTTCTAACTTTTTTATCAGTAGAATTGGGTTCATATGTTCAATGAAAAATTCTCTTATTTTGTTACGCTGTTGACAATCTTACTTCATTGCAGCTCCAATTGTGTTTCTCTGTCAGATGCAAACAGGAGTGTAAGTGTCGGTTTAAAAGTGTGTAATCCTGGAAAATTGCTTTATGGTTCAGTGCTGCCTGACAAAATAATTTGTATGCCATTACGACAAACTACCCTCAAGCCTTACTTAACTTAAAGCGATAGATCAAAATATTAAACAAGTATTAGATGAAAACAAAACTATTTATTATCCTCTCATTGATTATTGTTCAGTTTTCAATAGTTTACTGCCAGAGTGCAAAAGGACTTCATACTGTAAAGGTGAGTAATCTGCAGGAATTACAGGGCTACTTCTCCTATAAGTCTGACGCAGATATTATAATCAGCGCCCATCGTGGCGGAATGCTCCCTGGTTATCCTGAGAATTGCATTGAGTCTTGCGAAAAGACTCTCTCGCTCATTCCCTCCTTTTTTGAGATCGATCCTCGCTTCACCAAAGATGGGGTCATGGTGCTGATGCACGATGCTGATATCAAGCGCACCACCAATGGTGAGGGACTGGTTTCAGACTATACCTACAAAGAGCTGCAACAGTTCAACCTCAAGGATAGGGACGGAAATGTTACTCCATACAAGATTCCTACAATAGTGGAGATGTTTGAGTGGGGAAAAGAAAAGACTGTTTTCAACCTTGACAACAAGGACAATGGGCCTCATACCTGGGATTATTATATCAAGCAGCTGAAGGAGGGAGGTGAGTGGTATCCCTATAAAAATATCATGCTGAGTGTCAGGTCGCTCAAAGAGGCAATGTATTACTGGGAAAATGGAGTGAATGACAGGATGTTCTGTGTGGAGATCAGCTCAAAGGAACATTTCGATGCTTATGACAGTTCGCCCATCCCCTGGAACCAGATTATGGCCTATATCCGCCTCACGGTGGACCCGGAACAGGAAGAACTTTATGGAATGCTGCATGAGAGAGGGGTGTCCATTATGACATCAATTCACCCTACTGCAGACAGGGTGGGTAAAAAGAAAGACCGCCGTATTGCATATCTGCGCGAATTGGTAGCCATGCCCGACATCATAGAGACTGATTATCCATCAGAATTTACAGAACTGCCACGGACAAGAGAAGAATTGAGCAGTTTAAGAGAAAAGGCAGTAAAACGAATTGGAAATTAACAGAAAATCAATATATTGCAACAACTGGATAAAGCAACTTTCTTGGTTGCAAAAGTCACATTGATACATGGTTAGAGTGCATTGGTGAATAATAAACTGTTATACTTTACGATAATGATGCTCTCTATCTGAGAAACCGTCAGGTTACGTAAGCTCCTATTAGATATTAATGGTAGATAATAATCATTATAGTGTAACGTTTTATGTAACAACGATACTGCATATTCGGTAACAGTGATGTATCAGTCGCAAAGATAATTTTTCTGATTATTCCTTATCAGATTGTTCATGAAAATGGTTTTATATTTTGCATCCTATAGTTCTTCCTTTTTTAAGGAAAGTGTTATCCCTGACTCTACCTGGGGAATATATCAAGCGTAAAAAAAGCTTTATAAATCACTTCAACGAGAGATGGTTGATTTTCAAATTTATCAAGAATTACCACTAGCGAGAATGGACGATTAAGATGATGTGTAGAACCGAAGCTTGTTTATGGGACCAAGCTTAAAGTAAAAGAACTGATGAGTCTGTAAGTATTTGAATATATTGAATCCTGGTATAATCATAAAAGAAGAT
>NZ_DHOS01000060.1 GCF_002410825.1 Proteiniphilum sp. UBA5384
TTATTTGGATTTTAAATGGAAAGACATAGAGGTCTGAATAGACCTGAGTAGTTATTGAAGAAGTTGTTAAAGATCCACTTTTCTTTCGTATTTAACTGTAAATGATGTATATTTGTATTTGAAAGGATATTTATTAATGAAGATCAACGTACAAATAGATGCCGGCACGCCTGAAGGCCAACAGATCATAGATTACCTCAAGACCTTCCCCGATGTGGTAACATTCGAGGCTGCGACACTAAACGAGTCGCAACAGGAATATATTACTCAACTCAAATCTTCACCTGTGATTCCTGCGAATTATGTATCGGCGGAAGAGTTCAGGGTGGAAGCAAAGAAAAGGGCAAAGGCTCTCTTGAAAGAACATGGTCTATATTCATGAACAAGTTTATACCGACTTGAATCTTATTTTCACGGGTATGCTTCATTGGGAGAAATTCGAACTTTCTTTTCATTTTGTGGAGCGTTATATCGATGACATTCTTGCCCAATGCTATGAAATAGAGAATAAAAAATATCATTTTCTTGCCCAATACCGTGAACATAAACATTTCGGAGAATACGTGCACCGTTATCGTCGTAACAATTATACGTTATGGTACATTATTTACGACAAAGATTACGAAGGAAATATTCTTGTCAATAAGATCATTTCAAACCATACTACGCCGTCGTAAAGAACTCCTTTTTCCTTTCGATATTCCCGGAAGGTAGCGGTGCCAAGTGTTCAGGTCGCTCTCCACATGGTCGTATTTATCGGGGGAGTGGTCCTCTACTAACCGGGTGGGGGCGGGTTGTTTTGAGAGGTAGCACATCTCACGCACCCATTCCTTATATAATTGGTTTCAGGTGCTCAAAGATCGGCATGTTCCTTACAACTCTCTTATCCAAATATTTCGGAAACTGACTGGATCGCCATGATCCTGCAAGGAGATGGGGCCCGCGCCATGTTCTCTCACTTGTGGGAAACCGATATATTCGGTGGTACCCAATATGGTGGTGTTATTTTGCAGCAGCACACCATTTTGCAACACAGTTACCCGCGGAGGTGTACGATAACTTCCTTCTTTTTTGAATGTAGGAGCCGTGTAAATAATGTCATACGAATTCCATTCACCCGGTTTTCGCATGGCATTCACCAATGGTGGCGTCTGTTTATACACACTTCCGGTTTGGCCGTTTACATAAGTTTCATTCTCGTAGCAATCGAGTACCTGAATCTCATATATTCCCTGTAAAAACACACCGCTATTGCCTCTTCCTTGGCTTTTACCCTCTATCCCTTCTGGGATACGCCATTCTATATGCAACTGGAAATCATTAAATTTCTGCTTCGTACGGATATCACCGGTTCCTTTTTTTACGGTGAAAGCCCCATTGGCAACTGTCCATCCAGCTGCCTGACCCTGGTTGTTTTCCCACTGCGAAAGATCTTTCCCGTCGAAAAGAATAATAGCGTCGGAAGGTGCGGGTACAGGTTGTTCACTTGTTTTTCCGGGTGTGACCACCGGCGGTTGCGGTTGCCAATATTCGCTCATTTCCGGTGTCATGGGTGCCCGTTCGGGATACTGTTTTTCTTGCGCCACAGCCACGAACGGAAGCGCAAGTCCTAATAAGATTGAGATGTTTACTTGTTTCATTTTGATATAATAGTTTAAAAATTCATTTTACAAAGTCGGAAATATCCATGGCTTACGGTAAGTTGGACGGATGAATTTATTGGCGGACGAATTGTTGAATTTTTTCTTTCCATCGTCATATACCAATTCCGATTTAATCCGTGCCGATATATTACCAAGATGGGCGTATTTCGCACAAAGACTACCGTTCTCAATAGGGCACGCAGTATGCATATCTCGATCCTTCATGCAGCGGATAAATTGAGCCACATGTTTTTTATGATCTTCATAATCAGGCTGCACCGATACCGATTCAATCTTATTCTGATCAGGAAGGACTTCCCACCCTTCGCGGTTGGCGACCAACGTTCCGTTTGTTCCTTTGAAAGCAAGCCCATAATTCCGTCCGTAAGGGCCGGTTTCGGTTCCCGCGAGATTGTTCCATTGAATGGTAAAATCATCAAACTCATAAATAACTGAAAGGTCTCCGAACGTTTCGGCAATATTGTCGGGATAAGCGAAATTGCCACCGGAGGCAAAAACTCGGTTAGGCATTCCGTCCACATTCATTCCCCACAATGCCATATCCAAAAGATGCACACCCCAGTCGGTCATCAAGCCTCCTCCATAATCCCAGAACATGCGCCATAAGCCATGAAACCGTTTCTCATTGAATGTACGCAAGGGAGCAGGGCCCAACCACCTGTCAAAATCGACTCCTGCCGGGGCGGAACTATCGGGAACTGCATGCAAAATATTGGCATAATTAAAATTAGCCCACACATCCACTTGGGCAATCTTACCCAATTTTCCACTGTTGATATATTTTTTCATCTCATGCCAATGGTCGCCGCTACGTTGTTGCTGCCCCACCTGCACCACCCGGTTGTATTTTTCTGCCGCAGCCACCATCGCATCGCATTCGGCAATTGAATTTGCGATTGGTTTTTCAACATAGACATCTTTTCCCGCGCTGCAAGCATCCACCATTTGCAGGCAATGCCAATGATCGGGTGTTCCAATAATGACGGCATCGATGTCATTCCGTTCTAGCATTTTACGGTAGTCGCCATAAGCGGCCGGCTTTTTATTTTTCCATTTCTCCACCTCAGCAAGCCTGCTGTTCAACACATTTTCATCGATATCACAGAGAGCCAGGCATTCAATTTCGGGATGAATCAAAAAATCGGACAGGTCCGACCATCCCATACCCCGGCAGCCGATGAGCGCTACGCCAATTTTATCGTTGGCAGCAGCCGGGCTTGCAAATATTTTTTGTCCGTTCAAAAGCGACGGCGCAACAATGCCTGTAGCGACCGCTGCCGCGGAACGACCGATAAAGTTTCTTCTTGATATGTTCATTCTTTATTAGAATTTATAAAATTATGGGTACCTGATTGTTAATCGTACTATGGAACTCAAACCGGCTTCTATACGAGCATCTATTTTCTTTGTTTCCCATATTCATTAAACTAGTATTATCACAAATATAACCTAAATCAATCAATTTTACATACTCCTCAGCAAAAAAATCACCAATAATACCTCCTTCTCTTTGAAAAGATAAATTCCACATAGGTGAAAACAATCTGTTACCATTTGCCGATATGCGAAATAGCTATGAGCTGGTCACTCCAATTGTACATCTCCTCAATCATCCCAACTGTCTTGATGGCAAATGTATCTGCCTGGTGGTTGCCACAGCTATCAGAGATAAAAGACAAAGCCAATACCCTGTATTCTTCCGGGATAAAATTCCTCTTTTATTTTGTTTATTGGACAGAATATGTGTATATTTGTTCAATTTGTTGAACAAAATAACATGGCAACCTTAGAAATCATCAAAGAAAGAATATTCCTTTACAAGAGCTACAAACATTGTCACGTCGACAGGCACAAAAGTTGCAAAGGGGACAGTGATCAACTATCTGGATTACGTGAGGGAAGCGTTTTTGATTTTACCTATAAGTAATATCGCTGATAATTTGGTGGAAAAAATAACCAGCCCTAAATATTACTTTATTGATAACGGCATCATCTCATTACTGGCGTTGGATGTACGCACTTCTTTGTTGGAGAATCTCGTGGCAATCGAACTTTTACGCCATTACGGAACAAAAGATATGGTATTCTACTATAAGCATGGCGTCGAAGTTGATTTCTATATTACGGATGCGGAAACAGCCATTCAGGTTTGTTATTCGATGAATCATTCCGGCGATACGTATGCGCGTGAAATAAGGGCATTGATAAAAGTACAAAAACATTTGTCATGCCGACGCAATATCATTGTGACTTATGACAGTGAAGACACTATAATCCAAGATGGGATAGAAATTGATATTATACCCGCCTGGAAGTTTATAAGAGATAAGTGACAGTTGTCCGGTCACACCAATTACACACCCGACAATTCAGAACCCACTTTATGCAGCGCGGTTTCTATTTTCCTCATTTGAGCCTCGCTGATGTTCCACTTTTGTATTGACGTAAAAGGGAAAGATCAATTCCTACATGTATGCCAAATCTGGAGATACTGATGAAGTTATACATCTATGAAAAGCGTATCCTAAATTGAAAGAAGTACGAGGACAAATCAAAGTTTGCCCTCGTACTCATAATTGCAGCGTTGTATTTACGACTAAAAAAGTCCTACAAACAAGTTGTTTGTCGTTTCTTTGTAAAAACAAGAGTCGGTATAATGCGCGGTGCGAATGGCATTCACCATTGCCCTCTATTTCAATTTATTTGAGACTATCAATAATCTTCTGATTAATTTGTTTCAAACGGTTTTCTTCCACTTTCAATACCTTTCTGTCGTAAGTAATCAACCCGTTTACTTCTCCCTCTACATCTGTTGTTTGCGTGTAAACAGCAGCAGAGAATCCGGCAGCGATCAAATTGATTAACTGTTCTCCGTATTTCACGTATTCATCTGTCACCTCCTTGGCATTCTTAAACTGAATATATCCCCAGTTTTTATCCCGTTGCCATAAATGACCTTCCAGTGGAAGACCGATACCGCCATACTCTCCCAATACTGTTACACGTGAATCGTCTCTAAGGGTCATTTTAGGATGAGGATAATGATGCACGTCGAGCATGTCTCCTGTAGTGTAATGGTTACCACCGCTGGCCGGATTCACTAATCTGGAAGGGTCATAGGCTTTTGTCCATTCTGCTATTTCTGCCGTTTTGAATTGTCCCCAAGCTTCATTGAACGGAACCCAAACAACAATTGACGGATAGGGTTTCAAGTAATCCATAATATCTTTCCACTCTCTGCGATAATCAGCCTCCGACTCAACTGAGCGTATCATTTCTTGACCATCAAAATAGTTATTCATCTGCCATTGTGAATTTTGATGTCCATTACCGTTAGGCATATCTTGCCAAACAAGAATACCCTCCCTGTCGCAGTGCGTATACCAACGCGCCGGCTCCACTTTCACGTGCTTGCGAATCATATTGAAACCCAGATCTTTGGTCTTTTTTATGTCAAACAACAACGCTTCATCGGTAGGTGCTGTATATAATCCATCAGGCCAGCAACCTTGATCCAATGGTCCCATTTGGAAATAGTCTTTGTTATTCAGCTGCATACGCATGATTCCATTGGCATCTCTTCCCATAGATATTTTACGCATAGCTGCATAACTTTTCACATTGTCTTGTAATTTCCCTTTCGAGTAGAGATTCAGTTCCAGATCGTAAAGAAAAGGCGAATCCGGCGACCAGAGTTTCGCGTCGAGAATGGCCACTGTTGCCGATTGGTCGGCTGCAAATTTCGCGGTAGAAACCACTGTAGCACCATCTTTGACGATCACCTCCACGATATCGCCCGCTTCGGTGCCGCGTGTGTCCACAGCTACCGCCAACGATCCGGCGCCTATATTCGGTATTGTGGTTACACTGGAAATAGACTTGGCTGCCACAGGCTCTATCCACACCGTCTGCCAAATACCCGAAACCGGTGTGTACCAAATCCCTTCAGGGGCATTCTTTTGTTTTCCGATGGCTTGGTATCCATCGTCTGTCGGATCCCACACTTTTACGATCAAAGTCTGCTCGCCGGATGTCAGATAGGGGCTGATGTCGAAACTGAACGGCGTATATCCACCCAGATGTGAACCGATCATCACTCCGTTCAGGAACACCTCGGTCTTCCAATCCACGGCGCCAAAATGGAGCAGGATAGATTTATCTTTCCAGTTCCCCGGCACCTTGAAAGTGCGTCTGTACCATAGTTCTTTATCTTTACCCAGCTCTTTTTGAACTCCTGATAGACTGGATTCTACCGCGAAGGGAACAAGAATCTGCCCGTCAAATGAATTGGGTTGTGCTTTGCCCACCTCGGTAATTGCATATTCCCAAAGTCCATTCAAGTTAGCCCACTCCGTACGTTCCATAATAGGGCGGGGGTACTCGGGCAGTACGTTGTTGACATCAATCTCAGATGCCCATTTGGTTTTTAGTTTATCGCCTACAGGCTTCCATTGGGCAAAAATATTACAAGTAGATAACACTAATATAGTTACAAATAATAGTCTTTTCTTCATTTTTTCTATCTGAAATCCAAACAGATTTGGATAATTATTTTAATTAACTTTTATTGTTTCGGTGGATGAATAAAATGTATCAATTAACAGCATGCCCCCTCACATTTAATTCTTTAAATCCCACAAGTCCCATTAAATGGTTAGGCGCGCCTTCATTGTTGCCGGGAAAATGTAGGTCTGTGACAACGATTTTCAAATAACGCCCACCGTTCTCCTCAGTGATATCAGTTGTTCGATACCCCCTATAAGAAACAGGAAAATTGGCCGTTCCTATTTTAACCCATCCGGCTGTATCATTGAAATCAGATTCTTCCGGATTCTCGGGTAAATCCGAATTGGAAACCCAATATTCCAAATCCCTGATCTTATCGTCCCATAGGTCGTTGCTCGTTCTGACCATCGTATTCACCTGTTCAATCGCATACTTCCTTTTCATATCGATTACGATGACATAAGGTGGATAAATGGCATCAGCAGGATAGACATAAGTGTTGTTACTCCAATCTGTCCCTTCAGTAGGTTCCCAAAAGAGACTTGTCCAACCTGTGTTCACATCCCCGTCAAACATAGAAGACACAGGTTGTGTCCAATCGGCATCAACGGCCGGTATATTCTGATAGACAACCTCAAACGGTTTTGAACTGATATTGAATACGGGGTTATATTCAAAGGGATCAAAACGCTCGAATTTCCCGTTCTTAATGGATACATCGGAAATCTGCACTCTTTCGGCGCCACTATTAGGCGCATGGTATGCCATCTTCAAGTTATCCTCCAAGTCATAAAAAATCATCGCGTGTCCGCCATCGCTTGAAAAGATCGGCAGCGGATCATGCTCCCATGGTCCTTCCAGCTTTCCATTTTTAGAGATGGATTGTCCAATTGCGTAACCTCCGGTAGAACCGCTGGACCATATCATAATCAGATTACCACTTTCCTCGTCTTTCCAAATAAAGGGGGCATCGGTAACATAATTGAAACCATCTCCGCTAATTGTCCACGGAGCCTGTGATGCTGAAAATAAAAGAAACGGCTCATCGGCTGCACCCGACAAATCATCTTTCAGTCGCATGGCCCACATTTCTCCGTCTTGCACTTGCAACCATTCACGGCAAAACAACATATAGGGTACACCTTGCTCATCCACATAGAGCGAACCGTCAAGTGACATCATTTCGATCGGCGTTATATTTAGCTGATCGTTGGGTAATATCGGTTTGTATGTATCCAACGGATGAGAGCCTCCCTTTAGAATAGTCGTTCCTCGTATAATGTCTTCCCCTCCGACTGTGATAAAACAATACCAATTTCCTTTATACTCGTAATAATCAGGTGCCCAATAATCTTTGGTACCCAAATAATCCGGTTCTGCCTGAAAAACATATCCAACATCTTTCCATTTCTTCAGGTTAAGGCTCTTATAAGCGTATAAAGCTCCTCTGCCGTCGGTCCATGCCGAACGGATCAAATAATAGCACTCATTTTCGCGGTCAACAATGATAAAAGGATCGCGCACACCCATATCGGAGGTATTGATGTTATATTCCGTAATATCGTGCATTTGATAAGTTTTATCCGAATCTGAATCGCTACAAGCTACAAGGGGTAACGACAAAAACGCCGAGAGAATGATATAAAACAGTCTTATTTTCATAATTCTTTTTATTGTTATTCTTAAATTAAATATCGCTATTTGAGCACAACACCATCTATGGCAACTATTTCTTTTGCATACACTTCGCTGAAACTGCAAAGCTTAGGGTCGTTCCGGTGACTTCCGGTGGGACGTATTTTCACGTACCGTCCTTTAATGATACCGGAATCAATCTCGGAAGTAGATAATTCATACCAATAAGGGCCACCGCCAATATTCGGAATATTTGTGCAGTTGATCGCAAATTTCCAGGTATTGCCTTTTTCCACATTATTGTAGTTAGCCATGTCTCCGTCTGGAACGAATGTAAACGTCTCGGCCAAGTAGATTTCACAATCTTTCATATCCCGGTCACCCATATCTAACGTACCCTGTCCGATCCCCATTCCAGCGAAAGAGATTTCTCGTCCCAAATCTATTACGACAGCAGCATTCGGCATATCCCTTCTTTTTGTGAAAGCATGATATTCCTTGAAACCGTAGTCATAATCATCTGTATATGCTACATCAATCCACCATGGAATCATCCATGCCGTTTCAAGATTGCCATCAATTAACCTGGGCGCATCTCTATTAGCATTAGTGAACACGATTTTCCAATTATTTTTGTCCATCTCTTTTATAGAATATTTTGGATTGGAAACCAGCAAATATTTAACGTCATCAGTTTTATCAAATGTTTCGGTCGACAATGCCCCCAACTTCATCGGTAACAAATACTCATGATCACTTTGCAGTCCGCTTCGAGTGAGTGTGAGATTTGAGGTTGCCATCATTTCTCCGGCGTTGAAACTAAAATGATCAAACTGGTATGATTCTGCTGGTAGCAGGTTATAAGCAGTACCATTTTGAAGGTTATAGGCCTCCAGCAATTGCTCATTTTGGGAGACATCCAATTCGCATATAAAATCTTGCACGTTTGATTCACTATTGGCGATTTTTACAGAAATTGGAAGATCCAAAGAAAGATAGGTGATTTCGACATTCGATACGTCCTCTATCGTCCAATCGACCAAAGGACTTCGGACTTCAAAACGATATAAAATCTTGTTCTTGGCTAAATTGACAGTATCGGTGGCACTTTCGAGCATTATGGGCAACAACCAAACGACATCATCGCCATACTCTTTCATGGCATTGTATATCTTGAGGGGTTGGAACGTAACAGGAATATACTTGTATCTTCCCTCCGGTTCAATTTCGACATTCTCGTCTGCTATCATTTCGTAAGCGTCCGACGGTATTATTTGCACATTATCAGCGTCATATCCTCCAAAAGCAGCAGCTTCTTCCCTTGTCAATACTTTTAGTTTCATATTGGAAACCGAATTAGGGTATCCCCCCCCTTTGAATACAAGGATAGAATCTATTACTTTATCTTGTGTTGTATTCATTTTCAAATCAATAAAACCACTCTCTTTCAATGAAAGAATCTTGAGATATTTATCCGGAAAGATATTTTTGCCATAGTCGTCGTTGCAAGCAAATAATAATATTCCTATTATCGCGAATAATAATATTGCGGGTATTGTTTTTTTCATCTTTCAATTATTTTTAGGTTAATAGCCGGGAGCCTGAACCATTTGAGGATTACTATACACATCTTTGGTAGGCACGGGAAGAACATACATCCGGTCGTTCCACGTGAAAGGTTGATTGATCGGAATACGTCTATTAAACTGCTCGAATGTAGGCCCAACTATCTCAGCATTTAACCCTTCAAAATTGGAACTGTTTAAGCGTTCCGGACCTAATAAATAACGCCGGATATCATAGTATCGCTGTCCTTCTTCAAAAAATTCAATAAAGCGTTCGTTCAAAATCTGGTCAATGAGCGTTTTACCTGACAACGCAATATCGTCTTGCGTAAGCTCAGGGATTCCCGCCCTTTCACGAATAATATTCAAATTCTCCAGCGCATCGGCAATGTATTGTCCCCCCACCTGTGCTTGACACTCGGCAAGATTCAAGTATAGTTCAGCCATTCGGACCAATGCTACAGGGTATTTTACATTATCGAAATTCTGGCTTCCACTGTTCAAATAGACAAGATTGGGTTGTACATATTTTTTTGTCAAATAGCCGGTTACCGAATAGTTTCGATTTCCCCATAGGGACGGATTGTAGCCTTGTTGTTGAGGGTCGCGGGCATGAATCATCAATGGACCGTAATTCACCATATTAGAGGAATATTCATCTCCATCAAAAGAAAGCCATGCATAAAAACGGGCTTCCCGGTCTTTATGAAGGTTTATTACATCGCTATTTCCGGGTATATTTGCCGATTTAAACCATTCCGAAGCATCCGGAAAATTTACATCATCAGCCGGTATTTTGCCATTTTTGGTGTAGAAGTTCTTAACTGTATACAATGTAGGAGAAACGCCTCCCCAGTATCCTACTTTATTCCCGTTATCATCGGTATGCACATAATGCGGAATAGCCCCGTTCTTAGCTTCCTGAGCCGCCATCACCCCCCAGATATTTTCTTTATTTCCTTCTGTTATTCTGGCGGTAATCATATATCGAAGCATCATTACACGTTGCAAAAATCCCTTACCTTCAGGTGTATCCCCATCTACTCCCGGCACCTTAGGAAGATTAATACTTTGTTGTCTTCGAATAGTTTCAGAGTCATCAATTGTAAATAGACGAAAACCTGCGTCCAAAGCAGCATTCAAAGCATCTTCCGACGCAATGAGCGCACGCTCCCACTTAGCGGCATCATAAGTCGCATTCACCAATTTCTTTCCATAACCGGGCGTTTCAAAATTTTTATTCTCCCAATTAGCAAAAGGCGAAGAATCACTGTTCCATAAAGGTGAAGCTGCGTACAACAATAAACGGGATTTAAGTGCCTTGGCTATAACCGAAGTACCCCTACCAAAATATTGAGAGTTCCAAGTGGCGGGTAATGTTTCTGCCGCTTTATCGAATAAACTGACAATATAGTCCACGCAATAATCGAAATGAGAACGTCCCGGAATCTGGTCGGTCGGCGTATTTTGGGACATCAATTCATCCATCAACGGAATCGGACCGTATAATTGTAAGGCACGCATATGATAATATGCTTTCACAAAAGTTGCCTCAGCTTTGTAAAGATCTTTTGTATCCTGCGTGATAGGTGGGTTCAGCTCATCGAGCAGTTGCATAAATTGATTGCATAACCCAATACCGTCATAGAGTTTTTTCCAATGATAACCATCCCCCCATTCATTTGCCTGATAGGCCGTAACTTGTCCCCACTGTGCATACGAAGACCAGCTACCCCACAGAGTCGGCAACACAAAATCATCACCGGCGCCATCTATATTGCCATAAAAGATAGGATCAATATTACCGTATTGAATTCGTCCGTAACAGGTATATAAAAACCGCAGGGTAGCATCCGGATCAGTCATCGTATCGTCA
This sequence comes from Proteiniphilum sp. UBA5384, assembly GCF_002410825.1. Lineage (GTDB taxonomy): Bacteria > Bacteroidota > Bacteroidia > Bacteroidales > Dysgonomonadaceae > Proteiniphilum. The sequence continues at coordinate 11,247 of NZ_DHOS01000060.1, forward strand.
ATGTCAGCCGTTTCGGGAGGGATTACATCCAAATAATCACAACCTGACAAGCTTAATACCATTGCGATACATATCAATTTAATCTTTCCAATGTATACTCGTTTCATAATCTATTTGTTTAGTTAAAAAGTAAATTGCGCACCGATATTAAAAGTGCGGGATAAAGGATAACTGTTATGCCAAAGTTCTGGATCCCAAAGCTTAAACGGGCTCCAAACCGCCAAATTATCGCCATTTACATATACCCGGCAATAAGGAAATCTGTAACCCAATTCAAAAGTCTTGAATCGCAAGAAATTGGCACTTCGCATCCAAAAACTACTTTCCACCGTGTTGCTTGATGTTTGCGCCTTGGTGATGCCCAAACGTGGAAAAATTGCATTGGCGTTGGGATTTGATTCTGACCAATAATCATCTGCAATCCATTTCATTAAATTCTGTTCCCCGTTAAAATCATCGGCATTAAACGGAACTATGTTATTAATCATAATATTACGTTGTGCGGATCCATTAAAAAACAGACCCACGTCAAACTTCTTATACACCATATTCACCCCGAAGCCATATTGAATGCGCGGAATATTCCCGTAAGGAGATAGCATCACCATATCCTCTTGTGTGATACGTCCATCTCCATCGATATCACGATATTTTATATCACCCGGCATAATCGCATTACCAAAACTACTCATATCCGGCCAAGCATCAATTTCAGCCTGGTCTTTAAACAGACCTTCAGCTATATACCCTGTCATGCGGTTCAAAGGCTTGCCGGTATCCATTTGCCACGAGTAAGGATAATCCGGTTCATCTTTATAGACAAATTTGTTTGCCGCATAGGTGAAATTTCCGGTAGCTGCCAACGTGAAATCATTAAAGAGTTGTTTGCTCCAGTTCAGGCTCACTTCGATACCTTTATTATCCACTTTTCCGATATTACTCCAGGGTGTGCTGTCTACATATCCCATAATGGCAGGGAAGGATGCTCTTTGCATCAATATCCGGTCGCGACGGTCATGGAAAAACTCAACAGCCAGATTTAATTGTTGAAACATCCTAATGTCTAATCCGATATTAAATTTCTTCACCCTTTCCCAGTGAGCATTTTCAACAGCAAGACGTGTAATGTTTGGTCCCCAAAGCCCATATTCTCCTGCAGCTCCCGTGGTAAACCCAAAGCCGCTATTCATGGCCACCTCGTTTTGATATAAGAAATGCGCGGCTCCAGCATCCAAACCCGTTTCATCACTGCCCACCAAACCATAAGAAGTCCTTATTTTCAGAAAATCGACGTAATCATTCATTGGCTCCCAAAAATCTTCACCACTGACTACCCAACCCGCAGATACTGCCGGAAAGAATTCAAAACGATTGCCTTTTGACAGGCGCTCGGTTCCGTTGTATCCGAAATTAAATTCAGCCAAATACTTGTTCAGATAATCATAAGTAAGGCGTCCTGAAAAGCCCTGGTTTCTATTGGGTAATATATTCGATCTAAATTCCCGTTGCATATACATCAACATGGCACTAAAAGAGTGATCATCGATTTTTCGGCTGTAATCTAGCCGTGTATCCAGATAGAAAGTTTGGTCTGAACTGCGCGTAAGATCCGATTGGGATATATAGTCGGATCCATTGGGGCCAATCTGTTCTATGAAGAACTTGTCGGGAGCATTTGCCGACCATCCGTCATCGGAAACCCTATAATACCAGGGTGTCATGGAACGGGAATAGAGTGATTCCGACCAGTTTTTAAAATTAACCAAAGCCGTAAGTTTCAAACCTTCGGTAATGAAATCCAACTTTTGTTCCAACGACATGGAGACGTTCAGTGTGTTATAATTGGTTTCCCTGAACGAACTCGACATATAAGCCAAGGGATTTGTGTATAACCGGCTACTGGATAAATAAGCATTTCCAAAGCGTATATGCGTATCTCCCTCTAAAGCAGGAAAGGTTGCAGGAAATGTTATGGGGTTGGTATTATACGTATAGTTAAACAGATCACTTATAGAATAATTAGGCCCTTTATTATTCCCGATTTGGGCATTCATCCGCAAATCTAATTTGGTAATAGGAGTTACCTTATAAGATATATTATTCTGAAAAGTATAATTCCACCGATTAATATTGTTATCAAATGAATTGGAACTTGGAATATCCAACAGACCTGTATCATGATTTGCCTGCAAAGACATATAATACGTTACTTTGGAGCCTCCTCCCTGTATATTGACATTTACTCGTTGGTTCATCGTCATATCTTTGAACACAAGGTCATACCAATCAACACTAGGATAAACATAAGGATTGATGCCCGATCGGGTATTATCAATTCTATCTTGGCTGTACATGGGTGAAGCATTGGGGTTACGGGCTAAAAGTGCTTCGTTATAAGTCTCCATCCATGTTGCCCCGTCGGCATACTTTACTTTATTTACAGGTGAAACGAAAGAGTTTTCTATGGAGACATTGATGGTAGCTCTTGCATTTTCCATACCGGATTTTGTCGTGACAAGCATCACACCATTGGCACCACGGGCACCGTAAATCGCGGTTGCCGAAGCGTCTTTCAAAATAGAAAAACTCTCAATGGATTCAGCCGGAATACGGTCTAAATCGCCTGCGGAAATTTCTACACCATCCAATAAAATCAGTGGAGTGGTGCGTCCGCCGAAAGTACTGATACCACGAATATAAAATTCGGATACCGCCCCCGGTTCTCCACTATTTATCATGGATACTACACCGGCCAATTTTCCGGCCAAACCACTTGTCAGGGAAGAGGATGGAAGTTTCAGATCTGCTCCTTTAACGGTATTGATGGAACCTGTCACAGAAATCTTTCGTTGTGTTCCGGCTCCTACAACAACCAGTTCCCCTAACATTTCATCAGCCGATTCCATACTGACGTTTATCACAGCTAGATCACTCACAGCTAACACCTGATTTTTGTACCCCACGTAGGTAAATTCCAATTCTGTATTTGCAGTAACCTGAATAGAGTAGTTTCCATCAATATCAGTAACAACGCCCGTATCAGAACCTCGTACACGAATAGCTACGCCAATCAACGGTTCATTTGTGACCGCATCAATTACAGCACCCGTCAAGGTGCGCTGTTGCCCTTTGGGTGTGGCAGTCTTTTCCGCTTTTTCGCCCACCCGTTTAATATAAACTTGCTTGTCGGTAATCGTGTAGTGACTGTCTGTACCTTTGAAAAGTTGATCCAGCACTGCCTCAATCGGCTGATTGACTACGTTGATGGAAACTTTACGGTTGACATCCACCGCATTGTCATAGTAGAAAAATGTGTAGTCACTCTGCTCTTCTATGGCGGTAAGCACTTGACGGACAGTACTATTTTTTATATTAAGGGTGAGTAATTTATCGTTTTCCTGCCCTACATCCGCACGAATGGCTTGGATGCCAAAAAGCAAAAACAGCACAACACAACCTGCAATAGAAAAAAATCTTTGTTTTTTTAAGAGTCTATCCTGCTCTTTTTGATGAAAAAATTTATACATTTGCATTGATTAAAAGTTAATTAGAAGAATAGTTAATTTTTCGTCTCGTAATCGGGAGGTATGGCAAGATACTTTCCGATTTTTTGTGTTTTGTGTTTCATATTCTCATAGGCAAACTGTTTTTGAGGAGGTGATTATTCTGCTATTTTACTGATATAATATTTGTTGTCTTTTATTTCAATATGGATGGGAAGTGTCTGTGAAAGTCCTTGCAGTGTGCGGTTAAAATTATCGTTCAGTCTCAATTTTCCGGAACAGGTGAGCACTCCGGCTTCGTCCGACAATTCAATTTGCCGGCCGTAGAAACGCTCCATCAGGTGGAGGATAGAGGAGAGCGATTCACTTTCGAACTGGTAAATGCCGTTGATCCATGAAGTATATTTGGTCACATCGGGAACTTGGGCGACTTTTGCCTCCCCATTTGTGGAGAGTTCATATATCTGGTTGGGCGACAATGCCTGTTTTTTTCTTTTGTGTTCTTCGGAATAGACGTTCACCGCACCCGACGCAAGGATGACGTGCGAATGTGACTCCTGCTTGTAGGCCGAAACGGCGAAGCTGGTACCAAGCACCTCCACGTTCATCCGGTCGGTCCACACGATAAACGGACGGTTTTTATCGGGCGATACTTCCAGATAAATCTCTCCTTCCACAAACACCTCTCGACTGTCTCCGGTAAAATGTGCGGGATATACAAGGCGCGAATTGGCGTTGAGCCAGATTTTTGTGCCGTCTTCCAGCACCAATGTCCCCCGCTTGCCGTAAGGCGTGATGAGTTGGTTGAACTCAGCCACCTCGGTTTTCGACAGGGATTGCTCTTCGTCGATTTCAATGTCACTGTCGAGGTAGGTGATGGTGGTTTCAGTTTTATCCTTCACCGCCACTTCTTTTTCGTCTGAAAGGATAAGCCGGATATCTTCGGTTTCCGAGGGTAGAATATCCCTATTATATTGTTGCACAACATACCGGATATCGGCTGTTTCCGGACGTTGGTTATCCATCAGGAACCACACGCCAAACAGGATGGCAACCGAAGCGGCGATGGATGTCGTCCACCAAATGACGCGCTTGCGCGAACGACGTTTCAGCGGATAAATCTTCTTCAACGCAACCTGAGGATCGAAAGCGAGCTGGCGTGGCAACGACCAGACGTCGTAATAGACCAGGAACATTTGCTCATGCTCCTTAGATTCCCGCAGCCATGACAACAATTCGTCCTGCTCCGCAAGGGTAGCTTCCTCCTCCAGATACCGGATGATTATTTCTTCAATTGTTGCTTTCATGTCTATAATACGATTAACAGGACAACAACCCTACCGGGAATTTAGATTATTAAAAAAAACATGCATAAAAGCATGAAAATAATAAGTCAATTCCTCGTATCTCTTCGGAACAAAGTTCTGATTTGTTTTGTTTAAATGAACAGAATACTATACCTTTACACACAGTATTAACCAATTAGAGTTGCGGGAACCGGATTTGCTAATGGTAATCACAGGCGGCCACTATTGCTTACACACGCCCGGATGGCGTGAGAGTAATTCCCGTCGGATGTTTGAAAGATTAAAAGGTCACCTGTCAACCAATGGATAAGTTTTTCTGCAAATGCGCCCGGATGTGGGAGATGGCCTTGGTCATATGCTTTTCAATGGCTTTAATGCTCACTCCCAGCGAAATGGCAATTTCCTTATTGCTCATCTCTTCCGCGCGGCTCATCAGGAAAACACGTTTTGTTTTTACGGGAAGCGCAGATATCGCCGTATTGATTTCGGATAATAGTACTCGATAATCATATTCTTCCGTCCTGTTTATCAGCATATTTTCTACATACGATTCCAATTCAATATTATGTGCATGATCCTCGAGCCGGGCGTGACGGTTGCCGGCATGGCGCAAATAGTCGATGGCGCGGCTGCGCGTGCACGTGTATAGATAAGAACGCAACGAGGATTCCCCATCTTCATGGCGAAAAACCGTACCTGATTCCAGAAAATGGCAAAATAACTCTTGAACAATGTCTTCCGCCACATCCTTCGAAGTCACATAACGATAGGCAAAAATACACAATTCGCTATAATATTTCTGAAAAAGCAGGTCAAATTCCCTGTTGCGTTTATCCATAGCGTGAATTTATTTCCCTTTGATATATAATACGATTCACTAAAGGATAACCCTACCGAAAAACCTATTATTTTACATAAAATTTGGATTGCCGGAACAGAGAAACAGGTACCGACAATCCAAAGATATAGCGTTTTCTTCAATCCAATACAATATCAAACTGGTCAAACGGCTCTGTACGGTGTGCAAGATGTTTTGTGGAAGGGGAAATGCCAAAGAGAGGCGAATAGGTTCTCACTTTGATGGTTTTCCCATCCGGCAGAAATTCCAGAATACGGAGCCATCCGTCGCCGCCGTTTCCTTCCCAACCTCCACCGAGAATTTGCACATTAAACATCATCTGGTGGACATTTTTCCCGGCTGAGTTCTTATCGACCCGGTATGCCACTGAATCATCAAAATCGCCGGGTTTTCCGGTGTGACCACAGATCACCATGAATATATTGTCGGAAGGTTCCACCAGTTTTTCCCAAACCGCTTGCCCCCAATTTCGCGGCGTGATGGCATAGCCTTCCTCTTTGATCCGTTCGGCAGTCCGTTCTTGCAGGAAAGAGTGCGTCATAAAAATCACTTTATGCTCCTTATATTCCGGTTTGGCAGCCAACTCTTTGGCCCATTCCAAGACTTCATCCCGTGGAGCAAACTCGGTAGTAATTACCAAAAGCTTCCCCCAATTGGGATCGAAAAACTCAAACGCCGAATTTTCTAATGAAACTACTCCGCTTCTGTTCGGAAAATCGCTCACACAAATATCACGCCACGCACTATTTCGCTCAAACGGAAAATATGTAGGGAAGAGGGTCTTGCCATTCTCCGAACTTCGGTAACCATATTCATGATTACCGGTGGAAATGATATAAGGTATTTTATTGTCTAAACGCTCAAAAGCGCGTGAGCTGGCTTCCCACATCTCCCGACTGGTCTGGTTCAACATCTTCCGGTTACGCACGATATTTTCATTCTGTTCCACGAGATCGCCTGTACATAATACAGCCTTGATCTTTAAATTATCAATATTATCGGCAATCCATGCGGTACATAATTCAAACAAAGGCTGGTTGATATCATATTTCGAATATCCCTGAGGGTCTCCCAATAAAATCATTGAGAATGAATTGGGATCCGTCAAATGTTGTTGATCTGCCCGATGTTGTGCAGAAATAATAAATGGTACAGCCAGAAACAAAATGGCAAAAAATAATAACTTCCTCATATTCTGTATTTTTATATTAGTTTTATTCTAAAATTCTACGATATGAATTAAGATGGTAAGATCTTTTTTATGATAAAAACACAAAGCTAATCAAAATACATAATTATTTCCATTATGCCACTTTCTAAAAAACTCAGATATGGGTGAACAAAATAATGGGAGAACCGTCTTTAAAGAAATCGATTCTCCCACCTTACTGATTTATAATATCTTTTATCTCACACAAGCACCCATCACAGTTTTTCCTATTCTGCTCAATCCGATTTGATCACTGGTAATAATCTCCTCTCCCACAGAAGGGTCAAGCTGCGTACCGAATATTTTCAGGTCATCACTGCTCATACCGTTTGTCCGTGCAGGATTATCGGTTCCGGTAAGCAAACAGGTTGCGGTCTTGCCTCCATTATCAGCCAATGCTCCAATCATGGAAGAGTAATCAAACGTCAGACCGGGGATAGCGGCGTTATCCGCCCCATAGACAGTACCTCCAAATACGGAATTACTGAAAGTAGCTGGCCGAAAACCTTCTGCAGCACCACTATTCCCCGACACGATGGAGTTATGGAAATTTATCACACAATCCGCATGTCCTTCATACCCACCATAGTTGGTAAGCGCCACATTACCGGTAACCGTACAGCTTATCAGATCGAGTTTGGCACTCCCTGACGGACCATGCAGGGCAACACCTGCGCCAACCCCTCCAATATTACCATGGATAGTGGTATTGACCATCACCGTGACCGAATTTTCCCTTCCATAGAAACCACCTCCTTTCCTTCCGATGTTTGTACCAAGAGAATTATTATTATTTCCGGCAATTAGTGAGTTGTAGATATAAGTATAGGTTGGTTTAGAAGAATTAAAACTATATATACCTGCCCCCACCCCGGTGGTACCATTATTAATCACCTTGGAATCTATCAGGTACAAGGTAGAAGCATCCACAAAAATTCCACCGCCATTAGAGCTTCCGGTAAGGCAACTACTGTTTTGAACGGTAGAGTTCTCCATCCTTACTTTAGCACCTTCAAATATATACATTCCTCCGGCATGGAGGCCGGATGCATTGTCGGTTATATTACAATCGATAATATCCACCACCGATTTAGCTACAATAACACCTCCCCCATAGAATCTATAATAGCCGGCTCCGTTCACAGAGACACTTCCTGTTCCACTGGGTGCTGCCTGCCCATTCTTAATCGTCAATCCTTTCAATGTAACTTTTTGCCCGGTTTCCACAGGAGCAGTGATTGCCACTACGTGGAAGACCTTGTCTGCCCCGATTGAACCGCTTAAGATTGTCTCATTCTTCTCGGGATCCGGAGTGACATCATCTGTTGCATCTGCCGGGTAACCTCCGATCATAGTGATATTACTGTGTATTTCAAACGTTTTTTCCTTCGGATCACCGGCGTTTCCATTAGTAAGCGTTCTGGCAGGTAGATAAGTTCCTGAGGCCAGATGGATGAAATCACCGCGCATAGCTTTATCAAGTGCTGTTTCGAGTGTAGTCGCGGTTGTCCATGACTTACCGTCGGCGTTGATCTGCCCATCCTCTTTCACATAATAATGTTCTACAAGGTCGCTTGCTTCACTGGGAGCCTGAATAACCTTTATCACCTTCTTTTCATCGGCAGTGATCCATAACAGTATTTCAGTCTCACGAGTATCCAAAGTCCGGTTGATACTTATGCTCACTTTAAAAGCACCACTTTGCAAATTATTTGCATCTTCCAATAATACCCAAGTATCTTTGGCTTCTGCTCTCCAAGGGAGGTTGGATGTGACATTCACAGAGAATTCACCGCCTTCTTTGGGTACGTTTATTATATTTTGATCCGCAGATATTTCAGGCGTTTCGGGATCGAAATAGTCATCGCTCAGGTCTTCAGAGCATGCTGCCACGAGAAAGGCAAACAGGCTGAAAAACAAAAAATGGATATATTTATTGAATTTTACGTGTATCATCTTATTGAATTTTTGGTAATGATTACTATTCCATTTGCCACAGATCTCTCCTTACCCCCATTATCGGTAGGCCAGTTCCTGACCGTGAACCTATTCTCGGAGAAGTCCGGAGTATTTCTTACAAAGAATGTTGTAGACCCTCCTCCATCCAGATTAATACCGGTAGAAGCCCCTAAAGCTCCCAGCACCTCAGCCAATTCTTCCAACCTCATACCGGTAGAATAGGTGAAATTTCTTCCATCTACCGCCAACACAAATACCTGCGTGCTATCCGCCGAGATTCCCACACAAGTGCGGGGTTCTACCGTCTGATCGGTTTGCGGAATAATATTTCCATCCCTGAGCAGCGAAACTCCTCCACCGACAACTTCCTGCAGGTTCAATGCTCCTTTTACTACCGGATATTCACTACTGGTAGCCACCAACGCTTTCTTCTTGTCGGTCAGTGCGAAAATACCCCTGTCTCCACTGTCGAAATTTGTTTTTACCGCTACTCCTTCCCGGTGTACGGGACCACGGGGTACTCCAGTGGACATATTATAAAAGTCGGCATTGAATCCGGCCCAAACCTTATGCCCTTTCCTATCCATAAAAGTAGCCTGTTGTGTCATCGGCTGCATGGCATAAGTATTGGTTCCGTCAGGCATGGAGACTTTCATATCTACCGAAGTCTCATTGAGGTCAACCTCAAATATAAAAATCTTCATTGCAAAACCATCCATACTAGTATATGCCATTTCAGTTGCCTGCACACCCTCCGTCACCTTATAAGTAGTATCTGAATGAATCTGCGCTATCAGGTGGGTATTTTCCACCAACTTCTCTCCGACAGGAGTCCTGGGAATAGCTTCGTAATGATTATTGTAATCTACTTTATCGTTACAGCTGCTTAACAGGGCTCCAGCCATTAATATAAGTGTATATAAACAAGTATTTTTCATTGTGTTATCTCTTTATTTTTTCAACATTAATATCCGGGATTAGGATTGAGATTAGGATTGTTCTGTAATTCCCTACCCGGTATCGGGTGAAGCACCTGATGCGGCAATATTCCTAATTTCTCTACTGCGACTCCTGTTCTCACATAATCATGATACATAAAATTCTCCCCGATCAACTCACGCACTCTTTCGTCAAGGATCAGATCGAGGTATTCCTTGGAATTAGCGGCTGAAACGGGTGCCAATCCCCTGAAAGTCCTTAATTCGTTCAGCCTACCTATGCCGTTTCCTAATCCTTGTGCTTCGGCACTGACCAGATACATTTCCGCTATACGCGAAATAATTACGGGGTCCTTTCCTGTCTGGCCACTTTCATACTTATTAATAAGATTACGTCCCCCCACATTTATCAATGTGATATCTTTCCGCTTATCTTCATCAACAAAGAGGGCAACAACGGCATCTGTCGGCTTGTATACTCCCTGTCCTTTATTTGGATGATCGTAAGTATAATAAAGATCGCTGATATTGATAGATGATTCTTCGGTAAGGTTTTCAAAAGCAAAGATTATCTCTGTATTGGCCTTCTTTCTAAAAATCTTATCGAAACTATCGAGTTTATATTTACCCGTAGTAATCAATGATTCTGCATACTTTACAGCATTGGTATAATCACCACTGCTAAGGGAAACCCGGGCACGCAACGCTATTGCGGCATCTCTAGAAACATAATAATATGATTTGGGAGCGTCGGTCAATAATTCTGTGGCCAATTCCAAATCCTTGTCAATAAATATCCAGACCTCTTCCAGACTATTTCGGGGAACTTTTTCTAATGTGTTCTTCTCCAAAATAGGAACCCCGCCCCAGCGGGTAGCAAGGCAGAAATAAATATAAGCCCTGAAATAAAGCGCCTCTCCCTTTATCAGTTGCGATTGGGCTGAAGAAAACCTGTCCGTTACTTCAATGACCGTATTTACTTGGTAAAGGGCATTGAAATAGCCGTCCCATCCACCTTGTATATATGTGTTAAGCGGATTTAAAGTAGTATTGATCAAATCCCTTGCACTTCCGGTATGCGTCTGCATTCCTCCTCCCAATATGTCATGCATCATATAAGCTCGTACGCCGGGCTTATTCTGTACAAAATTATACATTCCTATACGCAGGGCGGGTAAATCTCCTTCCGTCACCGCTTCGGGCGGGATGGCCGACCTGGAATAAAGATTCAGCTCATCTCCACATGAGGTGAATAAGAGTATGCTGAGGAGTATATATATATAATTCTTCATAATTCTCTGTTTTTAGATTAAAAATTAAGATTGACACCAAAACTAAAAGTTCTTGGTTGTGGCACACCTAAAGTGGCAACTCCAAAGAAACGGGGATCCATATTGTCATTGGTTTCAGGATCCCATCCTGTATACTTGGTCAGGACAAATAGATTGTCTCCCTGAAAGAATAATCTTAATCCTTTCACATGATATTCTTCAAGAAATTTTTTCGGCATATTGTATGAAAATGTCAAACTGCGAAGACGGATAAAAGAACCATCTTCCAGAATACGTGTCGAATTTCTCGTATTATTGGTATCGCCTACTACTGATCTCGGATATTTATTGGTTGTCCCCGGGCCTGTCCATCGCCTGTCGACATATCTCTGCATCACCGCATTGGTATGCCCTACCTTCGACAAATCGTTCTGCCACTGGGCGAACACATTATTACCATACATATATGTAAAAAACATATCGAATTGGAAGTCGTTATATTTGAACGTGTTATTGAATCCACCGAAAAAGTCGGGGTTGGATGAACCGGTAACCACACGGTCGCTGTCATTGATAATTCCATTCCCGTCTACATCTCTCCATTTCACATCCCCGGCTCTTACGCCCATCGCATATTGCTCTGCGGGCACTTCTCCATCATACTGGTATATTCCTTCCTGTTTAAAAATATAAAAAGCCCCCAGTTCCTTGCCCACCTGCAAGGCTCTGTTACCTCCAATAGAGATAGGATTGTCGTGATCCAGCAATTTGGTTATTTTATTTTTGTTGTGAGCAATATTAAACTGCGTCAACCAATCCACTTTGCCTATGCTGAAGTGTGTATTGAGTGTAAACTCCAATCCCCGGTTCCGCATGGAACCGATATTCGTGAGGATATTGGTTCTTCCGGAAGTGGCATGCATCGGCATATTATATAGCAGATCGGTAGTATTTTTCTGATATAAATCGACCATTGTATTTATCCTTCCTTTCAGGAAAGACAAGTCGAAACCGATATCATACTGATCTGCTTTTTCCCAGGTCACATCCACATTTCCAAAATCACTATTACCGGTTGCGATACCACTTTCATTGCCATAGTTATTACCACCCGAAAGGAATGACTGATAAGCATAACGACCGATTCCTTCCTGGTTCCCGGTCCGTCCATAACTCACCCTGAATTTGAAATCGATATCAGAATTTTCCATGAATTCCTCTTCCGACACGTTCCATCCCAATGAAAGAGACGGGAACCAGCCCCAACGCCTATCCTTATGAAATTTCGATGAACCGTCAGTCCTTAAGGTAGCTGTCAGAATATATCTATCCTTGTAAGCGGCAGATGCACGACCAAAATAGGACTCCATCGCATATGCGACATTGTTCCCCGAATGTCCGGCAATTTCCGCAGCAACGCCTATTACATCGAATGAAGGGCTGGGGAATCCCCTACCGTCAAGGTTAATATCACGATGGCCGATTTTCTGAAATGAATGTCCCAACATACCGTTCACCGATAAATCCCCGAAGGTATCACGATAGTTCAAGACATTATCGATCATTATGTTCGTTACAGTCCTGTTATAATCTAAAAGACGTCCCACCCCCGTTCCATAAGGATGGTTTTCATTATAATAGGTATAATCATACAGGTTCAGTATATCTGTATTCAAAGAAGTTTTGAAAGTCATGACATCTTTGAATTTGAATTGGGTATAAAATGTTCCCAAATACCTCAGATTTTCAATGTATGCCTCCTGTTCATTCAATATCTGCATAGGATTATGGAACCTGAGATCATCCGTACCGCCTACATAATAGTCCCCATTAGGTTTATAGGGTCTGGCAAATGGCCTTTGAAGTATTGCCCGGCCAATAATAGTGGTTCCCAGATTCGCTCCGGGGACCTGATAGTTTTTCATATAATTGGCAGAAGTATTCGCTCCCACCTCGAGCCAGTTATTCATTTCATGGGATATTTTCACCTTCAGGTTAATCTTCTCCATCTTATTCGTCCTGATAATCCCAGTTTGATGGGAATAGTCGGCTCCCACATAAAAGGTCGTTTGTTTAGTCCCGCCGGAAAAAGAAACATCCACCTTTTGCATTTTACCGGTCTGGGTAATCAGGCTCATCCAGTCGGTATCGGGCATATTTCCAAAAGGATTCTGCAAGTATATCTTATAATTGGGATCACCCACACTCAATCCATACTGCTTATTGTAATTATCAACCCCTTCGTTATATTGCATCAAATAAGTCTCTGAATCAGTCACTTTAAGTTTTCTCATATTAGGAAACCGGGAGAAACCCGTAGTGTAATTGACCCTTATATCAGACCGTCCCTGTTTTCCCGATTTGGTGGTAATCACTACTACGCCGTTTGTGGCTCGTGAACCGTAGATGGCTGCGGAGGCAGCATCTTTCAGTATACTGATCGATTCGATATCACTCAAACTGATACCGGCTAAGGCACTCATCGATTCACCAAAATTATACAGGTTGGCATTATGGGAGGTGATGGGAATTCCATCGATCACATATAACGGTTCATTACTGGCATTTAACGAAGCCATACCACGCACACTTATCTTTTCGCCACTCCCCAGGTTACCCGAACCGCTACCGACTGACACTCCGGCGATACGTCCGTCCAGTAATTGAGTAGGGCTGGACGTTTGTCGGAGGTTAGCCTCATCTACCGACAATTTACTAATAGCGCTGGTAACCAGAGAGCGTCGCTCAGTACCGTAACCAATAACCACGACCTCATCCAAGGTTTTCAAATCTTCACGCAGCACGACATCCACCCTTGTTCTTCCTCTACTGTTTATCTCCTGCGGAAGATATCCTATATAAGAAATCAGAAGAACGGCATCCTGATCGGCCTGAAAGGAAAAATTGCCATCCACATCGGTGATGGTACCATTGAGGGTACCCTTTTCCATAACATTCGCTCCTATAACAGGTTCACCCTGTTCATCGACAATGGTGCCGGAAATCGTTTTTTTTATCGTCGGCTGTACTGCTACCGGCGCTTTGGCAATAATTATATGGTTTTCACGCACGGTATAAATACATCCAGTATCCCGTAGCAATGCAGCCATGATATCACTCAACGAAGCGTTTTTCTGAGGTATTGAAACCGTTTTGTTTATATCAATGATTTCACGATTATAATCGACCGACATCTCCGTCTGTTTTTCTATTTCAGTAAAAGCAGCCTTGAGTGTTAATCGGGTATTCGGAAGGGAAACGGATTGTCCCCAAGAGAGTTGTGTCAGAAAAAAAGAAAAGGTTATTAACAGCAATAAGACCCGACACATATAATTTATTCTTAATCTGTTTTTTTTATCATTTATTTTCATAATTTTGTAAGTTGATTGTTAGCACTTTATACAACTATCCCTGTATTGACTCCATGGATATTAACTGTGTAAGTATGTAACGATTTCAACCCGGGAAGCTTTTTACGACATGAGCTTCCCGGCTCTTTTTTTCATGAGTGTACCTCCTTCCATCCAATTCATTATCTTATTTAATATAAATTATGTCATCTTCGATTGTCCACCGCAACCCCGGATTCAAGGTTTCCAAGACAGTCAATATCTGCCTTATGTTTTCATAAGGGGTATACTTCACAGAAAAAGCCCCTCCTCCATATTTCCTGATATCATAGTAGACGGTGACATTGAACCGACGTTCCACAGTACGTATAATATCTTCAAAAGATGCATTCTCAAATACAAGGTATCCTTCTTTCCATCTTGAAACCAATCCCGCATCGACTTCAATCCTGGATATTTTTCCATGTCGATGATCGTAAGTGAACTGCTCATCAGGACTGATTACCTCCGAGACCTTCACCTTTCCATCCACATCTACCCGTACCGAACCCTCCTCCAAGGTAACAGCATTCATTCCCTCATCCACATAAGATTTTACATTAAATATGGTTCCTAGTGCCTCTACTTCCATATATTGAGTTTTTACGATAAAGGGCCGGTTTTCATCCTTTTGTACCTGAAAAGTTGCTTCTCCACTCAGGAATAAGCGACGGCTCGTACCTCTAAGACCATCAGAATAAAACAACATAGAACCAGCATTTAACCACACTCTGGAGCTATCAGGCAAAAGGACGTGTTTCATTTCCCCATCCGGGACAATATGCTCTACGATTGTTGTTACAGGCCGGGGTGAGGAGTCTTGCCTGTTATACATAATCCAATAAGTCAGCACTCCACTCATGATGGGTAGCAGAAGGATAGAAGCCGTACGAAGTAACCGCCGGCAGAAAGATGTATGTATGCGTTTTCTTTCACTGCCAATTCGCCGATTCATTTCTCCCAACGCTTGTATGGTCCGTTTATCAGCTTTGGCCGTTTCCTGTTCCCATAGTTCATTTAATACCAGCTCCTTCTTTTCAATATTTTCCCGGCGTATAAACCACTTCTGAAACTTGAGAACAGATTCTTTGGGTAGATCACTCTCAAAAAAACGGGTTATTAATATGCGAATAGGGTCCTTATCCATTTTTTGCGCATGGTTGATTTCACGTATATATTAAGGTAGACAGGTAAAGGGATAAGGACGCACAAATAAATGTATGTTTTTTTAAAAAAATAAAAAGGAGACATGCCGGATGACTTTTCTCAAATCATTCAATGCATTGGAAAGATGATTTTCTACCGTCCGCTTATGAATCTGAAGGAGGGAAGCAATTTCATCACTCGAGAACCCCTCTTTCCGACTCATAGTATAAACTCTCTGGCGCTGAGCCGGCATTTGAGAGACAACAAGGTCGATAAGAGAAGAGAGGTCTTTGGCAAACAAATCCTGTTCAGGCTCATAAAATTCATTTTTCGCCAACTGATGAAGGGTATATTTTTCTTTTACAAGGTTATGTTCGTAATAGTTGTAAATCATATTTCTCGCCATGGTAAACAGATAAGCCTTAAAGGACTTGACTTCGGACATATACTCACGGTTTACCCATACTTTATAGAATATCTCCTGTGCCATATCATATGCCTCTTCCTCATTTTTTATAAAGCCACATAAAAAATGATAGATCCTGGGGTGATATGCGAGAAATAATAATTCGTATGACCGATGATCTCCCTTAGATAGATTTATCAAGGATTCTATTTCAAGCTTTTTATCCATGCTGAAAACAACTTACCATCATGTCTCTATCCTAATTAATTGGATATTTATTATTCATTACAAAAGTACATGAAAATAAGAGT